>NZ_VRUR01000004.1 GCF_008040165.1 Flagellimonas hymeniacidonis | reverse complement strand
AACAAAAAAAACGCCCTTTACGTGATGTAAAGGGCGTTCAAGGAAGGCGGCGACCTACTCTCCCACTTGGTATAGCAGTACCATCGGCGCAAACGGGCTTAACTTCCCTGTTCGGAATGGAAAGGGGTGGGCCCCGTCGCCATGGCCACCTAGATCTTCAATATCTTAAATGTTCATGTATGACATAATAATGGGACGGTGCACTTGGCGACCGATCAAAAAAGAAACAAAAAATGTACTTGGATACCATAAAGAACTGCCGAGGGGCAGTGCGCAAGCATACGGGCAATTAGTACCACTCGGCTGCGTACATCGCTGCACTTCCACCTATGGCCTATCAACGTGGTCATCTCCCACGGCCCTTTAAAGAGATCCCATCTTGTGGCGGGTTTCGCGCTTATATGCTTTCAGCGCTTATCCCGTCCCGACTTAGCTACCCAGCGGTGCTCCTGGCGGAACAACTGGTGCACCAGCGGTCAGTCCGGCCCGGTCCTCTCGTACTAGGGCCAGCGCCACTCAAATCTCTAACGCCCGCAGTAGATAGAGACCGAACTGTCTCACGACGTTCTGAACCCAGCTCGCGTGCCACTTTAATGGGCGAACAGCCCAACCCTTGGGACCTTCTCCAGCCCCAGGATGTGACGAGCCGACATCGAGGTGCCAAACCCCCCCGTCGATATGAGCTCTTGGGGGAGATCAGCCTGTTATCCCCGGCGTACCTTTTATCCTTTGAGCGATGGCCCTTCCATGCGGAACCACCGGATCACTATGCTCTAGTTTCCTACCTGATCGACCTGTATGTCTCTCAGTCAAGCGCCCTTGTGCCATTGCACTCTGCACACGATTGCCAACCGTATTGAGGGCACCTTTAGAAGCCTCCGTTACTCTTTTGGAGGCGACCACCCCAGTCAAACTACCCACCACGCACTGTTCCTTCCAAAGAAGGTTAGGCTTCAGACAAGCAAAGGCTGGTATTTCAACAATGACTCCACCACACCTGGCGATGCAGCTTCAAAGTCTCCCAGCTATCCTACACATTGCTTGACCGAAGTCAATACGAAGCTATAGTAAAGGTGCACGGGGTCTTTTCGTCCCACTGCGGGTAACCGGCATCTTCACCGATACTACAATTTCACCGAGCTCATGGTTGAGACAGTGTCCAGATCGTTGCACCATTCGTGCAGGTCGGAACTTACCCGACAAGGAATTTCGCTACCTTAGGACCGTTATAGTTACGGCCGCCGTTTACCGGGGCTTCAGTTCAATGCTTCACCTTACGGATAACATCTCCCTTTAACCTTCCGGCACCGGGCAGGTGTCAGGCCCTATACTTCATCTTTCGATTTGGCAGAGCCCTGTGTTTTTGATAAACAGTCGCCTGGACCTATTCACTGCGGCCCCCCAAAGGGGGCGACCCTTCTCCCGAAGTTACGGGTCTATTTTGCCTAGTTCCTTAACCATGAATCTCTCGAGCGCCTTAGAATACTCATCCCGACCACCTGTGTCGGTTTACGGTACGGGCCGCAATACTCGCTTTTCTTGGAGGCACCTACGCTGGATTATCACCGCGGCCGTGGCCTTGGTGTACTATCCCCGAAGGTTCAACGTGCTATTCCGTCAGCACGCACCAACTCCGGTGCCCCGTCACTTTTATCGTATTGCGGGTAGCGGAATATTAACCGCTTGTCCATCCACTGCCCCTTTCGGGTTCGTGTTAGGTCCCGACTGACCCCCGGCTGATTAGCATAGCCGGGGAAACCTTGGTCTTTCGGCGTGTGGGTTTCTCGCCCACATTATCGTTACTTATGCCTACATTTTCGTTTCCATACGCTCCACGGGACCTCGCAGGCCCGCTTCAACGCAGAATGGAATGCTCCCCTACCCCTTACAGTAAACTGTAAAGCCATAGCTTCGGTGGTGTGCTTATGCCCGATCATTATCCATGCGGAACCGCTCGACCAGTGAGCTGTTACGCACTCTTTAAATGAATGGCTGCTTCCAAGCCAACATCCTGGCTGTCTATGCAGTTCCACCGCGTTTTGTCAACTTAGCACACACTTGGGGACCTTAGCTGATGGTCCGGGTTCTTTCCCTCTCGGACATGGACCTTAGCACCCATGCCCTCACTGCCCTGAAACATTATATAGCATTCGGAGTTTGTCAGGAATTGGTAGGCGGTGAAGCCCCCGCATCCAATCAGTAGCTCTACCTCTATATAACTATCAGAACGCTGCACCTAAATGCATTTCGGGGAGTACGAGCTATTTCCGAGCTTGATTGGCCTTTCACCCCTACCCACAGGTCATCCCAAGACTTTTCAACGTCAACGGGTTCGGTCCTCCACTGTGTGTTACCACAGCTTCAACCTGCCCATGGGTAGATCGCACGGTTTCGCGTCTACTACTACTGACTCTGGCGCCCTGTTCAGACTCGCTTTCGCTACGGCTGCGCACCTGAAGTGCTTAACCTTGCCAGTAAAAGTAACTCGTAGGCTCATTATGCAAAAGGCACGCCGTCACATGTAAACATGCTCCGACCGCTTGTAGGCGTATGGTTTCAGGGTCTCTTTCACTCCGTTATTCACGGTTCTTTTCACCTTTCCCTCACGGTACTGGTTCACTATCGGTCTCTCAGGAGTATTTAGTCTTGGCGGATGGTCCCGCCGGATTCATACAGGGTTTCACGTGCCCCGCACTACTCAGGATACCACTATCTTTAACGCAACTTGCCTGTACCGGGCTATCACCGTCTACGGCCCCTCTTTCCAAAGGGTTCCAGTTCGCCAACGCAAAGAATGTCGTGGTCCTACAACCCCAATGTTGCCGGAACAACATTGGTTTGGACTAATCCGATTTCGCTCGCCACTACTCTCGGAATCACTTTTGTTTTCTCTTCCTCCGCCTACTTAGATGTTTCAGTTCAGCGGGTTTGCCTCCTTTCGGATACTATGCCTTCAACATAGTGGGTTGCCCCATTCGGATATCCGCGGATCAATTCTCGTGTGCAGATCCCCGCGGCTTTTCGCAGCTTATCACGTCCTTCTTCGCCTCTGAGAGCCCAGGCATCCCCCATACGCCCTTCTTTTGCTTGTCGCACTTGTGCATAAAGCACAAATGCCCTCGTAATCCTTTATTATATTCTATTCTACTTCGTGTTTCTTATTTGACTTCGCCATGATGGTATAAACCATCACGCTCCGTCCCAATATGTCAATGAACTTGTGCCGAGTCGGCACCGACAAAAACAAAAATGTCCCGTCGGGCCTACTTTATTGGCCTTGTGGAGAATATCGGAGTCGAACCGATGACCTCCTGCGTGCAAGGCAGGCGCTCTAGCCAGCTGAGCTAATCCCCCGTTTGAGTCGCTAGTCGCCAGTTGATAGTTGCCAGTATAAACTATAACTTAACTCCTATTCTTAACGTGAACGCCAACTTCCAGAATTTCCTTCAATATCTAATGAACGTCAACAGCCAGAAGACTGCCCCTTCGTAGTCTCAGGCAGACTCGAACTGCCGACCTCTACATTATCAGTGTAGCGCTCTAACCAGCTGAGCTATGAGACTCTTTGGTGAACATATTATAAGACAGCATAAAAGAAAAACAAGGACCACCCCGATGAAAGGACGGGACATTGTCCGGTCGTCTTTTCTCTAGAAAGGAGGTGTTCCAGCCGCACCTTCCGGTACGGCTACCTTGTTACGACTTAGCCCTAGTTACCGATTTTGCCCTAGGCCGCTCCTTACGGTGACGGACTTCAGGCACTCCCGGCTTCCATGGCTTGACGGGCGGTGTGTACAAGGCCCGGGAACGTATTCACCGGATCATGGCTGATATCCGATTACTAGCGATTCCAGCTTCACGGGGTCGAGTTGCAGACCCCGATCCGAACTGTGACCGGCTTTATAGATCCGCGCCCACTTGCGTGGTGGCTTCCCTCTGTACCGGCCATTGTAGCACGTGTGTGGCCCAGGACGTAAGGGCCGTGATGATTTGACGTCGTCCCCACCTTCCTCACGGTTTGCACCGGCAGTCCCGTTAGAGTCCCCATCTTTACATGCTGGCAACTAACGGTAGGGGTTGCGCTCGTTATAGGACTTAACCTGACACCTCACGGCACGAGCTGACGACAACCATGCAGCACCTTGTAATATGTCCGAAGAAAAGTCTATCTCTAAACCTGTCATACTACATTTAAGCCCTGGTAAGGTTCCTCGCGTATCATCGAATTAAACCACATGCTCCACCGCTTGTGCGGGCCCCCGTCAATTCCTTTGAGTTTCATTCTTGCGAACGTACTCCCCAGGTGGGATACTTATCACTTTCGCTTGGCCGCCGAGACCGAGGTCCCGACAGCTAGTATCCATCGTTTACGGCGTGGACTACCGGGGTATCTAATCCCGTTCGCTACCCACGCTTTCGTCCATCAGCGTCAGTACGTTGTTAGTGACCTGCCTTCGCGATCGGTGTTCTATGTGATATCTATGCATTTCACCGCTACACCACATGTTCCGGCCACTCCACAACGACTCAAGACCACCAGTATCAAAGGCAATTCTACAGTTGAGCTGCAGACTTTCACCCCTGACTTAATGGCCCGCCTACGGACCCTTTAAACCCAATGATTCCGGATAACGCTCGGACCCTCCGTATTACCGCGGCTGCTGGCACGGAGTTAGCCGGTCCTTATTCTTACGGTACCGTCAAACGCCTACACGTAGGCGCGTTTCTTCCCGTATAAAAGCAGTTTACAACCCATAGGGCAGTCATCCTGCACGCGGCATGGCTGGATCAGGCTCCCGCCCATTGTCCAATATTCCTCACTGCTGCCTCCCGTAGGAGTCTGGTCCGTGTCTCAGTACCAGTGTGGGGGATCCCCCTCTCAGGGCCCCTAACCATCGTAGTTATGGTGAGCCGTTACCCCACCATCTGACTAATGGTACGCATGGCCATCCCTGTCCGATAAATCTTTAATCGGGGCGACATGTGTCGTCCCGATACCATGGGGCATTAATCCAAATTTCTCTGGGCTATTCCCCTGACAGGGGCAGGTTCCATACGCGTTCCGCACCCGTGCGCCGGTCGTCGGCAGAGTGCAAGCACTCCCCGTTACCCCTCGACTTGCATGTGTTAGGCCTGCCGCTAGCGTTCATCCTGAGCCAGGATCAAACTCTTCATTGTCTATCGTTAAATATCTATTCAACTCCCTTAAACAATACCCAAGTCCCTGCATCAAAATGGTTCTTTGTTATTCTCTTTTACGCTGTCTATACAATATGTCAAATGAACTTCTTAAATCTAAAAAAGAAAAAAAATGGCCACTATGAAACGACCCCTCTTATACCCTTTT
>NZ_VRUR01000003.1 GCF_008040165.1 Flagellimonas hymeniacidonis | reverse complement strand
CTGCATCAAAATGGTTCTTTGTTATTCTCTTTTACGCTGTCTATACAATATGTCAAATGAACTTCTTAAATCTAAAAAAGAAAAAAAATGGCCACTATGAAACGACCCCTCTTATACCCTTTTACAACCCAGCTTTACCTGCTAAGCGGGTGCAAATATAAAGAGGTTTAAATGATACCACAAAACAAAATCGAAAAAAAAATGAAAAAAATTTCAATTTACTGTAAATCAATATTTTAAAAACAAAAAAAGTGACATATATGACCATTTGCCATTCATTTAAATAAATAAGTAATTGATTGAAAGCTCCCTACCATTTGAAGTCATATGCTATTGTAGGCATCAACACAAGATAGTATCTTTGCGCTCTATCCAAATTAAGGAGAACTAATGATCGAGATTACATTACCAGATGGTGCAATAAAAAAAGTTGCCGAAGGGACTACTCCAATGGAGGTTGCCAAAGGTATTAGCGAAGGCTTAGCCCGAAACGTTATTTCAGCAAAATTAAATGATACTGTTGTTGAAATTACTACGCCTATTACCAAAGACGGCACACTTACTTTATATACCTGGACCAATGATGAGGGGAAAAAAGCTTTTTGGCATTCAACCTCTCATGTTGTTGCACAAGCAATAGAAGAATTGTACCCAGGTGTAAAACTTACTATTGGTCCTGCTATTGAAAATGGATTCTATTATGATGTGGATTTTGGTGAGCAATCTATTTCGGAAAAAGATTTTCCTGCTATTGAGAAGAAGGCCATAGAGATTGCCAGAGGCAAACATGATTATAAAATGCGAAGCGTCTCCAAAGCTGAGGCACTATCATATTATAAAGAGCAAGGGAATGAGTACAAGGTAGAGCTTATTGAAAACCTTGAGGATGGTACCATCACTTTTTGTGACCATAGCTCTTTTACCGATTTATGCCGCGGCGGACATATTCCAAACACGGGAATCATCAAAGCCATAAAAATATTGAGTGTTGCGGGAGCGTATTGGAGAGGGGATGAAAACAACAAGCAATTAACAAGAGTTTACGGTATCTCATTTCCTAAACAAAAAGAACTCACTGAATATCTTGAATTATTAGAGGAAGCAAAAAAACGAGATCATAGAAAATTAGGGAAGGAATTGGAATTGTTCACTTTTTCAAAAAAAGTTGGTCAAGGACTTCCTCTATGGTTGCCAAAGGGAGCAGCGCTCCGAGAGCGATTGGAGGATTTCCTCAAAAAAGCTCAAAAGAAAGCAGGCTATGAAATGGTGGTGACTCCTCATATTGGACAGAAGGAGCTTTACGTAACTTCTGGTCATTATGCCAAGTATGGTGAGGACAGCTTTCAACCCATCCACACACCAAAAGAGGATGAGGAATTTCTTTTAAAACCTATGAACTGTCCGCATCATTGTGAAATATATAATAGTAGTCCTTTTAGCTATAAAGATCTTCCTAAGCGGTATGCAGAATTTGGTACCGTATATAGATATGAGCAAAGTGGAGAATTGCATGGTCTAACTCGGGTGAGAGGTTTTACTCAAGATGATGCACATATATTTTGTACTCCAGACCAATTAAATGATGAGTTTAAAAAAGTAATTGACCTTTCTTTATATGTATTGGGATCCTTGGGCTTTGAAAATTTTACAGCTCAGGTTTCGGTTCGTGATTTAAATAAGCCAGAAAAATATATTGGAGAACCAGATAATTGGGAAAAAGCAGAGCAGGCAATTATTAATGCCGCTGACGAAAAAGGGTTGAATTATGTAATTGAAACAGGAGAAGCTGCATTTTATGGTCCAAAACTAGATTTTATGGTGAAAGATGCGCTGGGTAGAAACTGGCAACTTGGAACTATTCAGGTAGATTATAATTTACCTGAGCGTTTTGAACTTTCATATAAAGGCAGCGATAATGAGCTTCATAGACCTGTAATGATTCACCGTGCGCCCTTTGGTAGCTTGGAACGCTTTGTGGCATTGTTATTGGAACACACGGGTGGAAACTTCCCATTGTGGCTCATTCCTGTTCAGGCTATTATATTGCCTGTCAGCGAGAAACATGAAAAATATGCGGAAAAAGTTTTGAATTCTTTAGAAAATCACGAAATTCGCGCGCTCATTGATAGTAGGAATGAGACGGTAGGGAAGAAAATCCGTGAAGCTGAGCTCAAAAAAATCCCGTTTATGCTCATTGTCGGTGAGCAGGAAGAAATGTCTGAAACCATTTCGGTTAGAAGACATGGAGGAGAAGATTTTGGAAGCATTAGCATCAATGAATTTTCCGACTTGGTATCTACTGAAATAAATAGTACCTTAAAGTCGTTCTAAAAATTTAGTTTAATTAAAATGTATACGTCATAGCAATACGAAGAAGATTTAGGCCCCAACCTAGGAGGGAAAATAAGAACCCTCACAATATCAATGAAAATATTACAGCCCCAGAGGTAAGACTTGTGGGGGATAATATAGAAGTTGGAGTATATCCAATTTCTCAGGCTATAATTAAAGCCAACGAACTTGAATTGGATTTAGTGGAGATTTCTCCTAAAGCAAATCCTCCTGTTTGTAAAATTATCGATTACAAAAAGTTTCTTTACGAGCAAAAGAAACGGGACAAGGCCATGAAGGCCAAGGCCACTAAAGTAATTGTAAAAGAAATACGATTTGGTCCACAAACGGATGACCATGATTATGAATTTAAGAAGCGACATGCTGAAAAATTCTTAAAAGATGGTGCTAAGCTTAAAGCTTATGTCTTTTTTAAAGGACGATCTATTGTTTACAAAGATCAAGGTGAAATTTTGTTACTGAGATTGGCGCAAGAACTGGAAGAGTTGGGTAAGGTAGAGCAAATGCCAAGATTAGAAGGAAAGCGGATGACGATGTTCATTGCTCCTAAAACAAAAAAATAATACGCTGGACTTTAGTTCAGAAAAATTGAGCGGGATGCTGAATATTTTCAGCTGTAATATATAAAGAGGAGAAAATGCCTAAAATGAAAACAAAATCCAGTGCCAAGAAGCGTTTTAAGCTTACTGGTTCTGGTAAAATCAAAAGAAAGCACGCTTTTAAGAGTCATATTTTGACCAAAAAGTCTAAAAAGCGTAAGCTTAAGTTGACACACTCTACATTAGTACATGAGTCAGATGTCAACAGTATTAAAGAACAGTTACGTTTAAAATAATTGTTCGCCATTCGGTACATTTAGTATTAACCATGGAGTTGGGCTTTAAAAGTGTCAAAAATTGACCGCCTACTACAAAAAAATGAAACATTATGCCAAGATCAGTAAATTCAGTTGCTTCAAGAGCTAGAAGAAAAAAAGTAATGAAGCAAGCCAAAGGTTACTTCGGAAGACGTAAAAACGTTTGGACAGTAGCCAAAAATGCGGTAGAAAAAGCAATGCTTTATGCATACCGTGATAGAAGAAACAAAAAACGTAATTTCCGCGCACTTTGGATTACCCGTATTAATGCTGGAGCAAGAATGCACGGAATGTCTTACTCCCAATTCATGGGCAAGGTAAAATCCAACGGTATAGAACTTAATAGAAAAGTTTTGGCCGATTTGGCAATGAACCACCCAGATGCTTTTAAAGCTGTTGTCGAAAGAGTAAAATAAAAGTTAATATAAACTTACCCCGCTTATTAAAATCCCGCTCAATTGAGCGGGATTTTTGTATTTTAAAGAACTCATAAACGGTGCTATGTGTAAGTATACTTTTATTTTAGTTTTGTGCTTTCTTTTGGCAATTCCCGCTAAGTTGATTGGGCAGCATGATGCTATTCCATTTCTTGCTTTAGGGGATAGTTATACCGCAGCTACAAGTGAGAAAAAAGTAAATAGTTGGCCCGTACAACTAGCTCAAATTTTAAAAAAGAAAGGAATTAAAATTAATTCTCCTGAAATTTTAGCAAAAGCTGGTTGGACCTCTACAGACCTTATAGAAAATATGGAGAAGCAACAACTATCAAATTCCTTTGGATTGGTTGGTCTTTTGATTGGTGTAAATAATCAATATAAAAACAAAGACATCGATATATTTAAAAGGGAGTTTCCAAGGCTTTTAGAGACCAGCATTGCTTTGGCCAAAAATGACCCTAAAAATGTTTTTGTTCTCTCCATACCGGATTGGAGTGTAACTCCATTTGCTCGATTTAAAGACAAAAAAAAGATTGTAAAAGAATTAAATAACTACAATTCCATTATTGAAGAAGAAGCGAAAAAAAGAGATGTGCTTTTTATAGAGATCACACAATCCTCCAAGAATGCAGCGGTAAATCCTTCCCTGATTGCATCAGACAGTCTTCATCCGTCTAAAAAAATGTATAAATTATGGGCAAAGAAAATTAGCAAGAAGCTTTTCAAATAGCATCTAAGAATGATTTTATTCAATTATGACCCAAACGCCGTTAAGACCAGTTTTCGACTGGAAGCATGATTCCGATGCTCACATAAATAAATTCCTTGCCAAGTTCCCAGATTCAACCGTCCATTCGTTATAGGAACTTGAACAGAACTCCCCAACAAAGAGGCTTTTATATGGGCAAGCATATCATCTGGCCCTTCATAGGTGTGAATGTAATAAGGAGCATTTTCTGGCACCATTTTATTAAAATGGCTTTCAAAATCAACACGAACAGTCGGGTCTGCATTTTCATTTATGGTCAAGCCTGCAGAAGTATGTTTTATAAAAACCTGTAATATTCCTGACTGTATCTTTCCAATTTCAGGAAAAGAATCAATGATGATGTCTGTTATTAAATGAAAACCTCGCTTATGGGGTTTAAGTTTTATTTCAGATTGATAGCACTTCATAGGGAGTGAAATTAATACAAACTTTACATCATTCCCTAATCAACCCATACCTTTGCACTTTTAAAATAGAAAATGGATTTATCAAAGATAAAAATGGTGGTCACCGATATGGATGGCACCCTATTGAACTCTAAGCATGAAGTAAGCAATCGCTTTTTCGAAATTCATGATGCACTTAAAAAGAAGGACATCAAGTTTGTTGCGGCCAGCGGTAGGCAATATCACAGTATTATAGAAAAACTTGAGCCTATTAAGAATGAAATATTGGTGATTGCAGAAAATGGCGCCTTGGTAATAGAAAAAGAGCAAGAGCTTTTGGTAACTCCCATTCAGCAAGATTTAAAAGATGAGCTGTTGGATGCATTGGGGAAGATTGAAGGTGCCCATGCCATGTTATGTGGAAAGTATAGCGCACATTTTGATGGAAAATCGGCGGAATTTTTAGGCCAATTGAAGGAATATTATTCCAACTATAAAGTATATGAAAATCTTTATGATGTAACAGATGAAATCGTAAAGATTGCGGTGTACCACAACAAAAGTGCAGAAACGTACATTTACCCCGCGGTTAAAAGTTTAGAACACCTATTAAAGGTAAAAGTATCTGGACCAAACTGGGTAGATTTAAATCATGCCGACGCGCATAAAGGATACGCCCTTGAAAAAGTTATGAGACAACATGGAGTTTCTTCAGATGAAATTCTAGTTTTTGGCGACTACAATAATGATTTGGAAATGCTACAATTATCCAATTTCAGTTTTGCAATGGCCAATGCCCATCCTAATGTGAAAAAAGTGGCCAAATATGAAACATTGAGTAATAATGATTTTGGTGTGGAACATATTTTAGAAAAATTGCTATGAGTAAAATCGAGGAGCTCATTAAAAAATTTGAGTTAAGTCCGCACCCCGAAGGTGGCTATTTTAAAGAAACATATAGAAGTACCGGTGCAATAGAACATGTCGCGTTACCTACGGAATATGAAGGAAAGCGCAATTATTCAACCTGCATTTATTTTTTATTGACTTCAGATACCTTTTCAGCTTTTCATAAAATAAAGCAAGATGAGATTTGGCATTTTTATGATGGTTCGCCCATTAAGTTATATATGATTTCTGAGGAAGGAGAGTATTCGGAACAAATCATCGGAAATAATTTCTCCAAAGGTGAAGTTCCCCAGTTTGTGGTTCCTGGCAACCATTGGTTTGCTGCTAAAACGTTAAACAAAAATGAGTATTCCTTTGTTGGGTGCACGGTTTCGCCAGGCTTTGATTTTGATGATTTTATTCTTCCTAACAGATTGGAGCTAATTCAAAAATTCCCAGAACACAAAGACCTCATCACTCAATTCACACGAATAAAATGATTCGTGTTTTAGCCCCCATTCAAGAACTTCCAATGGTTATTCTGGATCCAACAGACCCTTGGAGGACAGTAAGGAGTTTCTCCTTGCGCTGTTTTGAAGTATATAGCGCATGCGCCCAATTTGATCTTTGGTAAAAATATTCATAATGGCATCTGAGGAATAGTTCATATAATTTGTCACCAAGACAAGCTCTCCACCACAACCTATATAAGGTTCGTCAGCATTTACCACTTCATCTACTGCAGGGGTATCGTCGCAAAAGTCATTGGTTTCGCAGTCACCCCCACCCCAGGTATGCAAAAGTCCTAGATAGTGGCCCATTTCATGGGTGAGTGTTCGCCCTAAACCATGTTTACCATGAATGTTAGATTCGCCAAAATGCGCCCAATTTATGATGATCCCCTCCGCCCCTCCAGGCAAAGGTTTTTCAAAAAGATCATCTCCGCCAAGGTCCGAATCAGGTCCTGTTGCCTTTCCAAGGACAATATTGGTTAAATCATCTGGATAAGACACTACCCAAACATTGATATAATCCTCAGAATTCCAATAGCTGAAAAAGGCATATTTTTCATATTCAAAATTCGGCACAGTATCCGGAATGTCATCAATTATCAATTGTTTCCTTAAAATACCTGTGGTTGCATTTCCTTCTGGATCTTGTTTGGGCAGAATAAATTCTATTTCCGTATCTCCACCATCTGGGTGGTCGTTAAAACCCCTTGTACCTGATTTGCGTCGAAAATCTTCATTCAGAATTTCAATTTGTCTTTGGATTCGCTCATCCGAAATATTTGTACCCTCGCCAATATTTTCACCATCGTGGAGCACATGTACAACAAGAGGCAATTGGTAAATTTCTGAAATAGGCTGATCTGGCTGTTCCGGCTCATCAGACGGTATTCCATCACTATTATCACTGCATGAAATATATAGCATAGAAACAAAAAGAATAATTATCCTTTTCATAGTAGCGAAGTATTAGGATTCAACCGTAAAGTTGCAGAGATTGATTTGCCAATTGATTATTTCCTTTTAGTACTGACAAAATTAAATAACCTATCTGAAAATGACCAAGCGCCTCCGTTAAGGTTTTGCGAAAAATATAATTATTTCTGTAAAAATGGAATCAATAGAACCTTTATACCCGCTTTAACAAGCTCAAATCTAAGTTTTCTGTTTTTTCTTCTTAGCCGCAGGAAACAATACGTTGTTTAAGATAAGTCGGTATCCGGGAGAGGTTGGGTGCAATTCCAATTCGGTTTTTGGGTCGCCAACCCGATGCTGATAATCCTCTGGATCATGTCCGCCATAGAAAGTAAAAAAACCCTTTCCTTTTATGCCATGTAAGTAACGGGCCTCTCCATTAATCTTATTTTCTCCCAAAATCATTACCGTAGGTTTTACCTCATCACGGGTAAAAGAAGTTGTTTGCCCCATAAATCCCTTTACCAAAGCGGTATGATTTTGCGTCAACATGGTTGGCACTGGATCCCACTTTGCTGAAAATTCCATTAAAGAAAAGTAATCGGATTCTTTAGGAACATTTCTGCGCTTGTTAGTCATATCAATGGAAGAAAACTCATATCGCAACGGATTACGCTCCAAAATAAAATTGGTAAAGGCAAAGGTATTGCCATAATTTAACTGTCCTTGATAGTTGGCGTCTGAAGGGTCGCCATCGAACATAGGCTCACAGATGTCTACACTCTCCGCTGCCAGGGCAATATCAAAACTATCGGTTGCGGAGCACATGGCAAACATGAAACCACCTCCAATAACATAATTTCTAATTTTTAAGGCTACAGCCCTTTTTTCTTCAGATACTTTTGAAAAGCCAAGCTTTTGGGCCAAGTTTTCGGCCTCTGTTTTGGCTTCAATATACCAAGGAGCGGCTCTATAGGCGCCATAAAATTTCCCATATTGCCCTGTAAAATCTTCGTGATGTAGATGCAACCAGTCATAGAGTACTAATTTATCACCCAATACTTCTTCGTCATAAATGGTTATGTATGGAATTTCAGCATAGGTCAATACCATGGTAACCGCATCATCCCAGGGTTGATTTCCCTTAGGGGAATACACCGCTATCTTGGGTGCTTTTTCTAAAATAACAGCTTCTTGATTTTGCGATGGACTACTAATATCATCTAAAATTGCTTCGGCTTGGCCATCCGATAAAATCTCAAAGGAAACCCCTCTTATTTGACATTCTTTGCGAATGGATTCCCCATCTGGAAGCATAAATGCCCCTCCTCTATAGTTCAGCAACCATTGTACTTTTTGTTGTTTGGTCAATACCCAATAGGTAATGCCATAGGCTTTTAAGTGGTTTTCCTGACTCTCGGCATCCATAGGAATAAGAATGACTGATGCAAAGGATGGTATTGAAAACGAAATAAAAAGAAGTACTATAAGGCCCCTCATCCGTTTTTGGGGTACTCTTAGAAAAGTATGTTTAAAAAGGTACGTCATTGTCTGGGTCATCGTCACTGTTCATTGCACTACCAAAAGCCTCATCCGCGCTGGGGAGTTTTGGTGTTGCAAAGGGATTTTCTTCATCCGCATTCATCTTCGATTGGAATTCGAATGGGGAATCAAAGTCATCCAAGTTATCAAATTTACCCAGTGCACCCACAAACTTTAACCTAATATTATCCAATCCACCATTACGGTGCTTGGCTACAATAAACTCTGCTTGTCCTTGTGTTGGTGTTCTTTCTTCATCATCCCACTCATCAATTTTATAATATTCTGGACGGTAAATGAATGAAACAATATCTGCATCTTGCTCAATGGCACCAGATTCTCTTAAATCCGATAGAATAGGACGTTTACTCCCTCCTCTAGTTTCCACGGCCCGTGATAGCTGTGATAATGCTATTACGGGGACATTGAGCTCTTTTGCCAACGCCTTTAGGTTTCGGGAAATCATGGAAATCTCTTGTTCCCTGTTCCCTCCTTTTTGACTTCCACCAGCGGTCATAAGCTGTAAGTAGTCAATAATAATCATCTTAATTTTATGCTGAGAAGCCAAACGTCTGGCTTTTGCCCGTAAATCAAAAATGGAAAGAGAGGGCGTATCATCTATAAACAACGGGGCCTTTTCCAAAGTTTTCACCTTTACATTTAATTGCTCCCATTCATGCTTTTCTAATTTTCCAGTCCTAAGCTTTTCCGAAGAAAGTCCTGTTTCCGAAGAAATCAATCTTGTTATAAGCTGTACACTCGACATCTCCAAGGAGAAGAAAGCCACTGGAATCTCCGAATTTACTGCTATGTTCCTAGCCATAGACAACGTAAGTGCCGTTTTACCCATACCAGGTCTTGCAGCTACAATGACCAAATCACTAGGTTGCCACCCAGATGTAAGCTTGTCCAATTTATCAAAACCGGAAGGAATTCCACTTAAACCTTCTTTATTGGAAATTTCCTCAATTTTCTTTTTAGCTTGAATTACCAAATTCTGGGCTGTCTCTGCCGAACGTTTTAGATTCCCTTGTGTTACTTCATATAATTTAGCCTCAGCATTATCCAAAAGATCAAATACGTCTTTGGAATCGCTGTAGGCATCTTCAATAATTTCACTGGAAATTTTGATAAGACTACGCTGAATATACTTTTGAAGAATAATACGGGCGTGAAACTCAATATGTGCTGAAGAAGCTACTTTTTGGGTCAGTTTTATCAAGTAAAAGTCCCCTCCTATTGCCTCTAGGTGTCCATCCTTCTTTAATTGGGCAGAAACGGTTAATAAATCCACTGGTTCCGAAGATTCGAACAATTTAAAGATTGCCTCGTAAATAAATCTGTGGGCATCCTTATAAAAAGCATCAGGATGTAGGATATCTATTACTTCATCCACACCCTTCCTATCAATCATCATTGCACCAAGCACAACTTCCTCTAAATCAACTGCTTGAGGGGGAATTTTCCCTCTTTCCAAGTTAATGAGGGTAGACTTATCAACTTTATGTCCAATAATTGGGCTAGGCTTGTCCATAAGTGCGAAAGTAGGTAATTAACCTTTAGTTAACTTTAATTTCATGCACCGCGATGTTCACAGGTGTTCAACAAAATTAATGTTGATAACTGAAAAAAGTTGTTAATAACGTTAAAATGTTTGAAGAAAAAAACTAACAAAAAATAGGAAGGTCTAGAAAACAGCTATTAGCCGTTAAATACTCCCATTTCGGCATATTTTTCCATTCTGGATTTTACCAATTCTTTTGGTGATAACTTTTGAAGTTCTTCAAAATGAGTAGAAATTTTGTTTCTGACGGTCTCAAAAGTTTTTTCTCTGTTGGTATGTGCTCCACCAAGAGGCTCACGGACTATTTCATCCACAAGCTTTTGTTTTTTCATATCCGTAGCGGTAAGTTTTAATGCCTCTGCCGCTTGTTCTTTGTATTCCCAGCTTCTCCAAAGAATAGATGAACAAGATTCTGGAGAAATCACTGAATACCATGTATTTTCTAACATAAGCACCTTATCGCCTACTCCTATGCCTAATGCTCCACCTGATGCTCCCTCTCCTATAATCACTACAATAATTGGCACTTTAAGGCGGGTCATTTCAAGAATATTACGGGCGATTGCCTCCCCTTGTCCTCTTTCCTCAGCTTCTATTCCAGGGTAAGCGCCAGGAGTATCTATAAAACATACTACAGGAACACCAAATTTCTCGGCCGATTTCATTAAGCGTAATGCTTTTCTATACCCTTCTGGGTTCGCCATTCCAAAATTTCGGTATTGGCGTGTTTTAGTGTTGTATCCTTTTTGTTGCCCAACAAACATATAGCTCTGGTCACCAATCTTACCCAAACCGCCAATCATGGCTTTGTCATCCTTTACGTTTCTGTCTCCATGAAGTTCTAAAAACGTATCACCACAAATAGCATTAATATAGTCCATAGTATATGGTCTATTAGGATGCCTCGATAGCTGAACGCGTTGCCAAGCGGTCAAGTTTTTATAAATATCCTTCCGGGTTTCTCCCAGTTTTTTTTCAATTTGTGCGCAGGTTTCAGTAACGTCAACGTCACTTTCCTCCCCAATTACCATACATTTTTGAAGTTGGTCTTCAAGTTCTTTTATGGGAAGTTCAAAATCTAAATACTCCATTGGAAGTTGGTTTCAGAAAAATATAATGGGGACAAATATAAAACTTTAAAGGACACTCCTAAAAACTTGAAAGGGTATTTAACGATGAAATATCTTATCGTTTGGCTCTCATCAACATATAGACTGCAAAAGCGCCAAAAATAAGGTTTGGAACAACGACAGCTAAAAGTGGTGAGAAACCAGATTGTTCAGCAAGGGTACCAAAAACCTTATCGAAAAAAATGTAAATGAACGCCACTCCTATACCAAAAGCCAGGTTGAGGCCCATGCCCCCCCTCCTTTTTACGGAAGAAACCGCTACGGCGATAATGGTGAGAACAAATGCTGTAATGGGTAAAGCCCACCTCTTATATTTTACTAATATGTATGCATTAATATTGGAAGCTCCCTTGCTTTTTTGGTCATCGATAAACTCGTTAAGCTCAAATAAGTTTTTGGTCTCCGCCACATAAGATACTGGAGTAAGGTCTTCTATTTTAAAAGTAAACAATGTATCCAATCTTCGTTTGGTCTGCATGACTTCCACATCATTCCTGAGTTTTCTCTTTACATAATTGGTCAACCTATAAGTACTGTCTTTTTCTATCCATCTAATGTTTGTGGCCGAAATTTTGTAATCCAATTTTTTAATGGAATCAAAATGCTCATAGGTGAAATTGTACCCTATTTTCCTGTTTGGGTCAAAACTGCTAACATAGATATAATCATCTTCATTCAACTGATTAAATATATTACTTGTAACCCGATCTTGCCTTCCTTTTTTAAAGTACTTGTACTCAAATTCATTGTAGCCTATACTAGCGTAGGGTACAATAAACATTCCCATCATAAAAATGAGCAAGGCAACCAATGTTGCACCAATAAGATAAGGCCTTAAAAAGCGGCCATAAGAGACTCCTGAGCTTAAAATGGCAACAATTTCTGTATTACTTGCCAGTTTAGAGGTGAAGAAGATAATGGATAGAAACAAAAAAATGGGAAGTAATAAATTACCAATCACCAAAGTAAAATTACCATAGAACACAATGACTTCACTTAATGGAGCTTCATTGTCGATAATCTTACCTATTTTTTCCGCTAAATTGGCCATAATGCCAATAGGCACAAATAGCAAGAGCATCCCCAAAAAGGTAACCAGATAGCGTTTTAAGATGTATTTATCTAGTATGGTAAGCATTATAATCTTTTATCCATTTGTTTTACCATTTTGGTTTTCCACTCCTGAAAATCCCCAGCTAAAATACGCTCTCTGGCGGTACGCACCAACCATAGGTAGAAACCGAGGTTGTGAATGGTAGCAATTTGTTTGCCCAAATACTCCTTGGCGACAAAAAGATGTCGCAAATATGCTTTGGAATACTCGGTATCCACAAAGGTTATTCCCATTTCATCAATAGGAGAGAAATCTGCCTCCCATTTCTTATTTTTAATATTGATGGTACCGTGTGCTGTAAATAGCATACCATTACGAGCATTACGGGTAGGCATTACACAGTCGAACATATCAACACCCAAAGCTATATTCTCAAGAATGTTAATTGGGGTACCTACTCCCATCAAATATCTGGGTTTATCTTCTGGAAGGATATCACAGACAATTTCTGCCATCTCGTACATTTCCTCAGCTGGTTCTCCTACGGATAATCCTCCAATTGCATTTCCTTCTGCACCAACGGAAGCAATATATTCTGCAGACTGTTTTCTTAAATCTTTATAGGTAGAACCTTGCACAATAGGGAAAAAGCTTTGAGCATAATCATACTTAAAAGGAAGCTTTTCCAAATGCGTGATGCATCTATCCAACCATCTATGGGTCATGTGCATGGAGCGTTTTGCATAATCATAATCACAAGGGTAGGGTGTACATTCATCAAATGCCATAATAATGTCTGCTCCTATAGTTCTTTGAATCTCCATCACGTTTTCAGGAGTGAAAAAATGAGAGGAACCATCAATATGTGATTTGAAATTTACCCCTTCTTCATTAATTTTTCTATTGCCAGATAAGGAATACACTTGATATCCACCACTATCGGTCAAAATATTTCTATCCCAACCCATAAACTTGTGCAAACCTCCAGCTTGTTCCAAAATCCCTGTTCCCGGCCTAAGATATAAGTGATAGGTATTCCCAAGTATTACATCGGGGTTAATATCATCTTTTAACTCTCTCTGATGTACACTTTTTACAGATGCTACGGTTCCTACGGGCATAAATATGGGCGTCTGTATGACTCCGTGATCTGTAGATAATTCTCCGGCCCTTGCCTTGCTTTGGGTATCTTTATGTGCTAGGGTAAACTCCAATAGTTGTATTTAAAACCGCAAATATAGCCAACTCATTTCCACAAAGCCTTAACAAAAAAATAAAGTTTGTTTCCGCAAACCGTTTCGTAAAATAATCCCTAGTCGCTTGTTTAACAAAGTGAATGCGGTTACTTTTGGCATCATAAAATTAACACAATGCCAAGCACACAAGAATTACAAGATTTAGTGATCCAGGTCCGAAGAGACATTTTACGAATGGTCCATAAAGTAAATTCCGGACACCCAGGAGGTTCTTTGGGCTGTACTGAATTTTTTGTTGCACTATACAATGAAATTATGGAACTAAAAGATGGTTTTAATATGGATGGAAATGGTGAAGATCTCTTCTTCCTTTCCAATGGCCATATATCTCCAGTATTTTATAGTGTTTTGGCAAGAAGAGGATATTTCCCCATTGATGAACTCAACACCTTTAGATTAATTGATTCGCGACTACAGGGTCACCCAACTACCCATGAAGGTCTGCCAGGAGTTCGTATTGCATCTGGATCATTGGGACAAGGAATGTCTGTGGCTATTGGAGCGGCCTTGGCAAAAAAAATAAACGGCGATAATCATTTAATCTATAGTTTACATGGTGATGGAGAATTACAAGAAGGTCAAAATTGGGAAGCCATTATGTATGCCGCAGGAAATAAGGTAGATAATTATATTGCCACTATTGATTTAAATGGGCAACAAATAGATGGATCTACGGATGATGTGTTGCCACTAGGTGATGTTGCTGAAAAATTTAGAGTTTTTGGATGGGATGTTTTAGAAATAGAAAATGGAAATGACTTAGAACAAGTTATTGCTGGTTTAAAAGAGGCAAAAAGTAGAACCGGAAAAGGAAAACCAGTTTGCATAGTAATGACTACAATGATGGGTAATGGGGTTGATTTTATGATGCATACACATGCTTGGCACGGAAAAGCTCCTAGTGATGAACAATTGGAAACAGCATTGGCACAAAACCCAGAAACTTTAGGTGACTATTAATTCTTAAGAAAACGAAGATGACAAAATATATAGATCAAGGCAAACAAGATACCCGAAGCGGTTTTGGAGCAGGAATGACAGAACTTGGTAGAACTAACCCCAATGTAGTTGCTCTCTGTGCAGATTTGGTAGGTTCTTTAAAGATTCAAACATTTATTGATGAGAATCCAGAACGTTTTTTTCAAATTGGAATTGCAGAAGCGAACATGATGGGAATAGCAGCGGGACTTACTATTGGAGGTAAAATTCCGTTCACTGGAACGTTTGCAAATTTTTCTACCGGTAGAGTATATGATCAAATTCGCCAATCTATTGCATATTCGGATAAAAATGTGAAAATCTGTGCCTCCCATGCAGGTATTACACTTGGAGAAGATGGAGCAACGCATCAAATTTTAGAGGATATCGGTTTAATGAAAATGCTTCCAGGCATGACGGTTATCAATCCTTGCGATTTTAATCAGACGAAAGCAGCTACTTTGGCCATAGCCGAGCACCATGGCCCTGTATACTTACGTTTTGGAAGACCAAAAGTAGCCAACTTTACCCCTGCTGATCAAAAGTTTGAGATTGGAAAAGCATTAATGCTCAATGAAGGGACCGATGTTACCATCATAGCAACAGGCCATTTGGTTTGGCAATCTTTGATCGCTGCCGAAAATCTTGAAAATCAGGGGATTTCTGCGGAAGTAATCAATATTCACACCATTAAACCGCTTGACAATGAAGCTATTTTGGCTTCTGTGAAAAAGACCGGTTGCGTTGTTACTGCCGAAGAGCACAACTATCTTGGAGGGCTTGGCGAAAGTGTTTCCAGAGTATTGGCAACCCATCATCCTACACCTCAGGAGTTTGTGGCAACTCAAGATACTTTTGGTGAAAGTGGAACACCAGATCAGCTTATGGATAAGTACGGATTAAACAATAAAGCCATAGAAGCTGCCGTTTTAAAAGTGATGAAACGAAAATAATTTTCGGTATCATCTTTGATATTCATCAATCTATTAAAACGAAACACTTATGAAAAAAACACTTCTAATGGCAGTGTTGACCCTAATGGGGTCTGCTGTATTTGCACAAAGCGGTTCTGGATTTGGTATTAAGGCCGGACTGAGTTACAACAAGAATGGAGACTTAATTGGATCGGTTGGTGACGCCGGACAAAACATTGTAGAAGGAGCCGAAGGCAAAGCTGGTTATCATATTGGTTTTTGGGGCAAACTTGATTTCCCTAAAATTTATCTTAGACCAGAGCTAGTATATTCAAAAACAAAAAGTAGCTACGATTTGGATGGTGCTTCCAATGATTATGATATTTCAAAATTGGACCTTCCAGTACTATTAGGGTATAAGCTTATTGGACCCTTGCATATTTTTGCAGGTCCAGCTTTTCAGTACACGCTTAAAAACGATCTAGGCGATATTGAGGTAGAAGACGTAGAGAATGATTTTACCGTAGGTCTTAATGCAGGTGTTGGCGTTAATCTTGGTAAAGTTGGAGTAGACGTACGCTATGAGCGTGGGTTTTCCGAAAATGAAGCTCGATTTGTTTCCAATAACATTACGAATATAGAGGGCCGGGTGGATTCAAGGCCATCACAAATAATTTTTGCCTTATCGGTGAAATTATAAGTTTGAAAAAAAGGATAGAAAAAAGCCCGCTTAAAAGCGGGCCTTTTTTATTTTAATTATTACCCGGTGTTCGTTGAACATCTGGATTTAGATAATCTGCTATACCTCCCGTACTTGGATACGGAAGAATGATATTCCCATCTTCATCGGAGATTTCATTTCTTGTGGAAACACCATCACCATCATCGTCCCCATCTTGAAAGTCTGCAAATGCACCATTGGCAGGTTCAACATCACTATCGGTATTGTCATCGAACATAAAACCATTACCATTGCGGTCTTCTAATATTGATGGAACTCCGTCATTATCACTATCAGTTTCAACAATGACCCTACCCACTTCAACACTGAAAATAAGATTAGCATATCTAGGTATTCCGCCAGTGGGTCCAGTGCCAGAAAAATATCCTAGTCCAGATGGCATTATGACCATTCCAACACCACTATTGGTATAAGAAACCGTTCCATCGCCATTAACAACTAAACCATCACTGGTCCCTGATTTAAGTTTAGTGATCCCAGTGGCATAACCTCTTAGGAAAAAAGGTAGTTCTTGCCATAAAAAGCTAGTTGATGCATCAAATTTCTCGCCATCGAGTAACATTCCTTCATAACGAAGCAAAGTCGAATCCGCTACTGTTGGTTGCACTCCTTCGCCTTCCCTAGCTATTAGATAATAAAGCTTGTGCGATATATCATTTTCTTCTTCCGATAAGGCAAGCTGAGATGAAGAGACGTTTATGGTGGTGTCTTTGATAAAATTGGCCAATGGAGCTTTATCAGCATTTGCCCCAGCAATAGTATCAATCTTAATTTTATAGTCAAAATCCGCTGGAGGTGATGCGAATTCCTCGTAATTGTAAAAATGCGTTTCCAAAAATTCTACTATTTCCGCATCATTTTCTGGAGACACTTCCGCCAACAATCTGGGTGGAACCGACTGCACATCCACATCATCATCATTTTTACAGGAAATAAGTAGCACCGTAAATAATAAAGAAAGAAAAAGTCCGTACTTCATCAAGTATATAATTTAGCTGCGCAAGATACAATTTTCCGCTATTTTTGCTTATTGCATTAACAAAGTTTTGCAGAGGCTATGCGCATTGATAAATACCTTTGGTGTATTAGATACTATAAAACAAGAAACGTTGCTACCAATGCTGTTAAAAAAGGCCATGTTAGAATTAACGATAGTGTCGTTAAACCTTCAAGAGAGGTTTATCCTATGGATAAAGTTGTTGTAAGAAAAAACCAGATTGATTATCAGCTGACTGTTTTGGATATCCCAGAAAGCCGCATGGGAGCAAAATTAGTGGACATTTATAGAAAAGATACCACACCAAAAGAGGCTTTTACACATACGGAGTTGCTGAAATCGGCAAAAGAGCATTATAGAAAAAAAGGACTAGGGAGACCTACTAAAAAGGACAGAAGGGATATTGATGGGTATTTGGATGAATCTGAAGAGTAGGTTTCTTTATCTTTGATTCTTCTTATCTTTAATCTATGGTGAACCGTATACTTACCCACGAGCAAATACAACATATTGTAAAGCGTATTGCGTACCAGATTTATGAAACCAATGTAAATGAGAAAGAAATTATTGTTGCTGGGATTGACGGTGGTGGGTTGCACTTTGCAAAAAAAATTGTCTCAGTTCTAAAAAAAATTACCGAGGCCCATATTGTATTGTGCAAATTGAATATGGACAAGAAGAACCCTCTGAGAAGTGGAGTAAACCCCTCTATTACTGAAGAAGCTTATAAGAACAAATCCATTGTTCTTGTCGATGATGTTTTAAATTCAGGTACAACTTTAATTTATGGCGTTCATCATTTTCTGAAAACACCAATAAAGCAGCTCAAAACTGCTGTTTTGGTCAACAGAAACCATAAAAAATATCCTATAAAAGCAGATTATAAAGGTATTTCCCTTTCCACTTCTCTAAATGAACATATTAGAGTCGAATTTCAAAATAAAAACAACGCAGTTTATTTAGAGTAGTAGCTCTTTTATTTGGGTCACCAGTGTGTCGATTAATTTTTCATTGCAATCAAGACTGTGTTGTGCTTTTGAATAGTACTGTCGCCTTTCAAAAAGATGTTTCCCTACAAATTCAGGTATATCCTCATCATCGATTGCAGAGACCAAAGGTCTTGTATGCTTTTCAGATTGTATTCTATCTACTAATGTGGAAACTGATAACTGCAAGTATATGGAGTGATCGGCTTTTTCTAAGATTGTGTCCATATTGGTTCCATAACACGGAGTTCCTCCCCCTGTGGAAAGAACAAACGCTTCTTTTTCATTCAGTACCCGCTGCAACATTTCATGCTCAATCTTTCTAAAATAAATTTCACCTTTTTCAGAAAAAATCGTCGCTATTGATTTTTGCAAATCCTCCTCAATATATTCATCCAAATCAATGAATTCGACATTTAAGTCCTTGGCTAACAACTTCCCAATGGAAGACTTACCACTTGCCATATAACCGACTAAAACTACTTTCATTTATTAGAATTAAAACTGATTTCAAAAAAACACAAATTTATCATTAAATCAACTTGCAAAATAAATTAATGATATTATATTTGCAGCCGCTTAGAGCAATATATATGTTGTAACAAGTAAGACCTGATAGCTCAGTTGGTAGAGCATCTCCCTTTTAAGGAGAGGGTCCTGGGTTCGAGCCCCAGTCAGGTCACTTTTGAGAGTCCATAATCATTCAAAAAGTCTGTAAATCGCTGATTTACAGACTTTTTTGTTTTTTCTGATTTCATTTGAAATCAAATTAAGGATAATTCTCACGGTGCGTACTTTTAAAATTCGTAAAAAAAGGTTCCGAATCAGCGTTAAAAAATTAGTTGGCAATTCCTTGTAAAAAATTTAAAATCAAATGATTAATTAAAATCTTATTGGTTTATATACTGTATTTATGGACATATACACATTTCATCCATGACTAATGAGCAACTTATCTAGATTCCCATTTTTATTCAGCATCTCCCCCAAACAGGAATTTGTCATACTTTAACACCTTGGTACCCTGAAACTATGAAATTAAAAAAGCAGTAAAATCTTCTCTTTTTCTGTTTTTGTTTCTATGTTTATCTGATTGTAAAGACCACAATCCGATATCAGGTTTTGTATCTTAGGATGTATTAAGAGGTACCCTTCCAGTTATGTGAAAGTAATCGATTTGGTGATGTCAATTTTTCAGAATCTTGTAGTTACGAAACAAGAGAGTCCTTTAATCATGCTATTCTTTGCTCCATTCCCTTATATATACTGAGGCAGAAAAGGCTTTTGTTCAAGCCGTTTATGCAGGTCCTAGGTACGTAATGGCCTATTAGGAATTTCCATCAATATTTACCATGGATTGTTGGCACCTAGTAACAATCCATTCTACAAAAGGGAATGAATCCTCTAACGATAACTGAAAACCTGCTCAAATCGAAAAAAACTGAACAATGTTTAGAGGTAATAGAAACTTTTTATAAAGGTTGCCTCAGTTTAGGATTGCGGTCAGAGACGAATCTTCCCAAGGGTCAAATATTCTTTTACAGTTATTTTTCCACTAAATACCTTGTGAAATCTGATGTACCTTCACAACTAATCTGTTCCATTATCTGTTGCAACTGTGTTTTGAGAATGGAGATGGTATGATTACCACCATTTTTGCCAAGAGCTGCCACGCCATACATGAACGAGCGACCCATAAAGGTAAATGCTGCCCCACTGGCCATACATCTTGCAATATCAGGCCCTGAACGGATACCGCTGTCCATCATCACGGGGATTTTATCACCATACTTGCCAGCAATCCTAGTCAAGGGTCGAATGGATGATTCACCTGCATCCAGTTGTCGACCCCCATGGTTTGAGACAATAATGCCATCAAGTCCCAATTCAATGGCTCTTTCTGCATCGTCTTCCGTAGCAACCCCTTTAAGCACCAATTTACCTTTCCAAAGATCTCTGATTGCAGCTATTTTATCCACATCCATACGTTTACTGAAGGTCCGGTCCATAAACTGACCGAGCTGCTTCAGATTGAGGTCTTTGGGCATATAGGGTTTGAGAACTTCAAAATTAGGCTGACCATAACGCAACGTATTCATAGCCCATTTTGGTTTACCCAATATTTGAAGAATATTGGCCACTGACATTTTAGGTGGCATGGAAAGCCCATTTTTGATTTCCTTGGGACGAAACCCAAATGTTGGTGTATCGCATAGCAAAACCATAACCGGACAACCTGCAGCCTCCGCCCGTTTGATTAAGTCGTTACGCACTTGTTCTTCGGTTGGGTGGTATAATTGGAACCAAGCGTTGCCCTCCGTTATTTCGGAGATTCTTTCAATGCTTGATGTAGTAACCGTGCTAAGAATAAAGGGAATATTGTTTTCAAATGCTGCTTTGGCCAATATTTCGGATGAATTGGGCCACATTAGTCCTTGAAGCCCAACAGGAGCAACCCCAAAAGGAGCATTATAATTCTTTCCAAAAAGTTCAGTGGTTAAACTGGCGCCATTGAATTTTTTTAAATAACGCGGTAGTAATTCAACCTTTCTAATTTCAGTTGTGTTTTTTTTTAAGTTTACCTCTTCATTACATCCACCATCCAAATACTCAAAGGCAAACCTAGGAATTCGTTTTTTAGCCCTATTCCTTAAGTCGTCAATGGTAGGATATTTTGTATTGTATTCCAAATTCTTATTTTTTTGATTCTAATAACTCGATCTATACTTTAAATACTAAAACCGTAGTGTATAGTCTGAAATTTTTGCTGAATACTCGTTTCCATACACACCCTTAGGTAATCCATCATCATAAGGAGATGGTGCAGTCCATTCACTTTTGACACCTTCAATGGCCAATGTTCCATCAGGTTGCATATCAGCAAAGGCATATAATGGATCTTTGTAAGTGGCCATATTAGGCAGCCATTTGTATTGCTCGTACATCTCTTTGGGATAGCGCTCAGTATTCTTATATTTATCTTCCATCCATTGATATGACATGCTGTTGATTTCAACGTAATCGATTCCATTTTGATGATGATGGAAATCTAAGTGATTATGGCCGTTCATACAGCAAATAATCTTTTCTTTATGGACTTCCATGATTTTCTGTAGGGTCAATCGGTTTTTTACACCCCACTGGTAATGCCACAAACTTTGATGCGAAAATACAATGGTTGGTAATTGGGTAGCTTCAAGATCTGCCTTAAACCATTCTATTTGTTCATTGTTAATGTAGGTTCTGTAATCACTGTTTACATAGAAATTCGATTTTTCATAATCAATAAATTTTCCATCTTGATACAAAAAATTCGCATCAAGAACAATGAAGTGATAATTATTAAAATCAAAAGAGTAATACGTTTTAGGCATGCCCCAGAAATCTAACATTTCCTGCTTGGAATTTCTATCCATATCATGATTGCCTAAAACATGATATTTAGGCCCTTTAAAGGTTTCCCATATTTTTAGAAATTCTTGGTTTCTTGGATCCGCCATACAAAAATCACCCATTTGGATAATAAAATCGACCTGTCTATCAATAGCTTTGGAAATAAATTTCTCCAAGCGTGCATCAGCATCCGGCATCAAATCTTTGTGTACATCGGCCACAATACCAAACCTAAGTGGTTTGCTATTCTCTTTAATAGATGGTTTAAATGATAAAAGCGTCGGCATTAGAAAAGACCCGGCCGATGCTGGACCAATCAAGTTCATAAAATTTCTTCGCTTCATGTTTTAATTAATTCGGTAAGTGTTATCTCATCAATCTTTATCACTTTATTTCTTATGCACCTGATTCTAATCGAAAAACTTCCTTCATTAACACCCATTTTTCGTTAGGCTTTGCCATTGGTAATGCTTTTTGATAGGTCCACATTAAATCTTCCCATTCTTTAACTTTTGGATTTGTTGAATCCATTTGTTGTTTTCTCTCAAAAGTAAAAGAAGAATCCACCTCCATAATCATAAACAGTCTATTCGCTATTCTATAGATTTCCATGTTTTGGATTCCAGAATCTTTGATACTTTGTATTATTTCCGGCCAGACTTTTTTATGATGTTCTTCATATTCATGGATAAGATTGTCATCATCCACCAAATCCACGGCCAAGCAGTATCTTTTATTGTCTTTCATTAGCTATTCATATTTTTTAAAGACATGGTGCCCATACCAACTAATATATCCAAAGCAAAGCATGGGCAATATAAAAGAGAAGTTTACCTCTGAGACCCCTAAAATTTTGATATCGGCAACACCATTTCCTCCAAGATCAATAATCATTCCCTGAAGTTTAGGCATTAAAGCACCACCAACGATGGCCATAATCAAACCGGCAGAACCCACTTTGGACTGATCTTCGGTAAGATTACCCAGAGCAATACCGTAAATGGTGGGAAACATGAGGGACATGAACATGGAAATTCCAACAATACAATACAGCCCTACAATTCCTTTTACGAGAATAGCCCCAAGGGTACACAACAAAGCCATGATGGCAAATAATTTCAGCAATTTACCTGGACTCATAAACCTTAATAGATAGGTTCCTATAGCACGGCCTACTACAAATACAACAAAAGCAGCCATTTGATAATATCCAGCGGTTACACTATCCATTCCTATGGCTTCTGCATATTGGTAGATGTATGTCCAGCACATGATTTGTGCCCCTACATATAAAATTTGGGCCAATACACCCATTACATATTTCTTGTTTTTGGATAATGTTTTAAAAATCATCCCAATACTTGGTATACCATCCTTGTCTCTGGCTTGTGGCATTTTACTAACAAGAAAAACAACAAAAATTATGGATATGACCAATCCCAAAATCACATATGGATCCCGAATGACCAATAAGTCCGAGGTTCTCACTAAAGTTTTGGCTGCCTCATCCAGCGCACTAAAATCTTCTATATCATCTGACTGTAGATTTTTGAGCACAAATTGCTGGGCAACAAAGAGCCCCCCTATCAAACCTACAGGGTTAAATGCCTGTGCAAGGTTTAAGCGTTGCGTAGCGGTTTCCTTGGCTCCCATGGCCAATGCGTATGGATTTGCAGCGGTTTCCAAAAATGCCAACCCAAAAGTCAGTATATAAAGACCTAAACAGAAAAACCAGAATTTTTCGGTTATGGCTGCTGGATAAAACATAAGTGCACCAACAGCGTATAAACCCAAACCTATAAGAATGCCAACTTTATAAGAGTACTTTCTCATAAACAGTGCAGCCGGTAGTGCCATACAGAAATATCCCCCGTAAAACGCCATTTGCACCCAAGCGGCTTGTGAATTTGAGAGCTCCAGCACCTTCTTGAACGCTTGTACCATAGGATCAGTGACCGCATTTGCAAAACCCCAAAGCGCAAAAAGGGAGGTGACTAGGATAAATGGAAAAAGTACTTCTTTGGATACTACTTTTGGTCGACTCATAATTTTAATTGCTTGGTTTGGTTAATGCTCTATCCAAATGGGTGTAGCCGCCATCAACATAAATGAGCTGCCCTGTTGTATGGCTTGATTTTTCTGAAAGCAAAAAAACCACTGTATTGGCAATCTCCTCCACAGAGGTCATCCGGTTTTCCAAGGGTATTTTATCTGTAATTTCCTTCAATTTTTCCTCAGGATTTTCGAATGTTTTGATCCATCGTTCATATAATGGGGTATAGCACTCAGCAACAATCACTGCATTCACCCTAATTGCGTACGGAAGCAATTCTACTGCCCACTCACGGGTAAGGGAGTTTCTTGCCCCGTTGGCAGCAGCATATCCAGAAGTGCCTCCCTGACCGGTAACCGAGGTTTTAGAGCCAATATTTACAATACTTCCACCACTTTTTTTCAATTCTGGAAGCGCGTGATGGGCCATCAGGTAATAGTGCCCTACATTACGCTCCAAAGAGCGTTTAAAATCTTCATAATTGCCATGCTCCAATCCAACCCCATCATTAACACCTGCATTGTTGACAAGCCCATCTATTCTCCCAAATTCTTTCACTACTTTTTCAATTGCGTTCCTGCATTGTTCAGGATTTGTGAGCTCTGCTAGGGCATAAAAGGCCTTTCCTCCTTTTTGTATAATTGCATCAACGGCTTTTTGTACATCATGTTCTTTTCGGCCAATAATTACAGGGACAGCCCCTTCATCTGCAAGCACGTTACAAATGCCATTTCCAATGCCCTTGTCTCCTCCTGTAACCACTATTACTTTATTCTGTAATCCTAAATTCATAATACTTATTTAGTCAATACTCCTATTTCGCCAAAAGAAACTCTTGGGTCTTCTCCATGAATTTTGAGTGCCTTTAATTTAATATATCTCCCTGACGTTGTTTCAAAAGATACCTTTTGTTCAATTCTATTGTTGGCCACATTCCCAAACTCACCTTTTGCAGCTGTTTTCCAATTCTTGTTATCCACACTGACCAAAAACTCATAATGGGTTATTATGCCAAATGGATAGCGTGTTTGTATGGGCCAATATGTAAACCCCGTCAACCCGAAGGATTTACCCAAATCTATTGTAATTTCCGGTGTCTTTTGGTCTTCTTTGTCCGTTGCCCAAAATGTATCGGGGTTTCCATCCATTAGTTTTTCTGCATCTTCCAAATTCCCTGAAGAGGCAGCTATTACGTGCCATTCCTTTTTAGCAATATCAAAAATTTGGTTTGCCGGTTGGGTTTGTTGTCCGCTATCTGAATCAACAGCTATGGCCTTTACAATAGCTGGTTCAGTCAAAGAAAAGGGCTTTGTATATTTTGAAGATGATGTTGTTGGGTCACTGCCATTCGTTGTAAAATAAATATCAACCTTATCATCTGGCACACTAATGGAAACCATTCCATCTCGATTTCTTGAAAAGACCGGTTCAACCAAAAGTACCGGGGCTCTGTATAGTTCCAGATTTGAAAGAGTTACAGGTCCTTTCGAATCAAGTATTTCTACCTGAATTTTGTCCGCTTTTACAGTTTCAAATTGAAGAATACGCTTATTGCCAATAGTGGTCTGTTCATCAATGGTTTTCCATTCACCACTCACCTCTGCGCTAACCTTAAATTTTTTAACTCGTTGTCCCAAAGGAATATATTCCTGCAAAATAATACGATTGACCTCTGTGGGTTCTTCAAATGAAACAGTAATGGACGCTTGGGTTTTACCATCATTGGTGGCCCAATAGCTTTCCTTATCACCATCGATAGCATTTTCCGCGGAAAAAGCGGAGTCATTGCCACGTACATCTGAAGCAACAATAGTCTGTCCCTGTGCCAATTCATTTGCAAAATCTTTGTCAATTTGTTGTTTCAAAGCCAATAATTGCTCAACGTCCTTTTCATGAACAAGGCCTCTATCATCTACCGGTAGGTTTAATAAGAAATTGCCATTCCTTCCTACGGACTCATAAAAAGTCTGCACCAATCGTGGTAACGTCTTTACTTGGTGGTCTTCACCAGGATGGTAATACCAACCTGGACGAATTGAAGTATTTACTTCAGCTGGAAGCCAATGTGTGCCGTCTTCATGCCCTGATCGCAACTCTACATATCTAGGCCAGCCAGGATGTATCTCATCCCTACGCATAACACTCCAGTTGGTTTCGTTTGCCCAACCTTCTTCATTTCCTACCCATCTAACATCTGGCCCACCATCACTAAATATGACGGCGTTAGGTTGTAATTCTCGAATCATTTGGGTGGTTTTGGGCCATTCGTAATAGGTTTTATTATCAATTTTACGGGTTTCATTTGCTCCTCCATAATACCCCGACCCTCCATTGGCACCATCAAACCAAACTTCAAATAACTCGCCATAATTGGTCAAAAGCTCTCTCAGTTGTTCATGAAATAGTTGCACATATTCAGGCTTGCCGTAATGTTCATTATTACGGTCCCATGGAGAAAGGTAAAGCCCCAATTTAAGGCCATACTCTTTACAAGCATCTGCCAAATCTTGAACCAAATCACCCTGACCATTTTTCCAAGGTGAATTTTTAACGGAATGTTCTGTGGTTTTGGTTGGCCATAAGCAGAAACCGTCATGATGTTTGGCGGTAAGGATAATACCTTTCATTCCAGCTTCTTTGCCCACTTTGGCCCATTGGCGCGTATCTAATTGTGTTGGATTAAACTGTGCTGGTGTCTCCCCTCCGGTACCCCATTCCATGTCGGTAAAAGTATTCATGTTAAAGTGGACAAAAGCGTAATACTCCAACTCATGCCACGCCAATTGGCGTTCCGAAGGAACAGGACCAACAGGCTCAGGAGGAATTTGACTGTTACACGATACGGATAATATTATTGCTCCTGCTATAACAAATTGGAGTATTTTTTTCATAACTACTGCTTACCTATGTTTATTTTTTGGTTGGGAAATGGAATCATTTGTCCAGATTCCTTATCGGAAGGCATTTGTGCGTTTACCTTAATGAGGTATTCTGATAGTATTTGTGCCATTTCCTTTGTCTTTTCTGCTTGAGTTGGTACCATGTTTTCGGTTTCTCCAATATCGTTGGTGATATTATACAACTCCATGTGTTGATCTTGGTGAAAATAAATCAACTTCCAATCTCCCAACCTTATGGCGCTAAAAGCTCCAATACCGGGACCTTCAGGTCCCCATTCGTTAGGGTAGTGCCAAAACAATGGTCGTTCTTCTTCAAAGGCCGCTTCTCCTTTTAAGATTGAGGTAAAGCTTTTTCCATCAATGGTTTGAACTTTATTGCTATCCAGAATACCCGCCATTTCTAAAATGGTGGGATAAAAATCTTCAATAATCACATAGTCATCAGTTGATGACCCTGGTTTTATGGTTCCTGGCCATTTCACAAGCATTGGTTCCCTTATGCCTCCTTCATAGATGGAACCTTTCCCACTGGCCAGAGGCCTATTATGGGTGTGTGGTTTACCACCTCGGGCAACAGCGCTCAATCCACCATTATCTGACATGAAAAGGATGATTGTATTGTCCTCTAGTCGGTTTTTTTCTAGATAATCCATGATATCCCCTAAACTTTTGTCCATTCCTTCTACCATAGAAGCATATTTTGCCTCTGTAGAATCCAATCCTGCTTCCACATACTTCTGAAAGTATCTTTTATCCCCCATAAGTGGGGTGTGAACCGCATAATGTGACATATACAAGAAAAAAGGTTTCTTGCCTTTAACGGAATCCAAAGCACTCAAAGATTCTTGAGTAAGTGCCTCAGTAAGATAGATATCCTTTCCATGATATTTTTCGAGCCCAGGAACAGCCCAAACTTCCTTACCTTCCTTGCCATTCCCAAAATTCTCCACACCAAGATAACTTTCCGGAGCACCAGCAGCGTGTCCAGCTATATTGACATCAAAACCCAGGTTTAAAGGATCATCCCCCGGTGTCCCAATAGCCCCGAAATGGGCCTTGCCTGAATGTATGGTGTAGTACCCTGCATCTTGTAGTATTTTGGGCAACGGAGTTGCGAGAACCGCTTTGGAGTCACCTTTGATGGGACTCATTCCGTTCACATTCCATTCTGGAAAACTCAAGGTAGGATGATTTGTCTCCATGGGTTGAAGGGCATCCTTCATAAGCGTCCAATTGGTCACTCTATGTCTAGCTGCATTCATTCCTGTCATCAGGCTCACCCTTGTAGGAGAGCATACAGGAGTTGCGTAGGCCTGCGTGAATTTCATACCTTCTGCCGCCAAACGTTCCATATTTGGGGTATGATATAAGTCATTATATTCAGTTCTTTGGCTCCAAAAAGGAACAGAGGTATCCTGCCAACCCATATCATCTACCAAAAAAAGAACAATGTTTGGTTGTTGCGGAATTTGTTTTTCAATTTCTCCGCACGAGCAGAGTATAATCAATAAACACAAGAATCCACAAAAATTAATGCTCCGCATTTTTTATTGCTTCTAAGATTGGTTTTCCTCTCCAAAATTCTGGTGTTTTTAAACCCAGTATATACGCTATTGTAGCCGCCGTGTCATAAGTAACAACACTGCTCTCCAATTTTCCTTTGGAACTTATATTCTTGCCATAGATTATCCATGGAATTTCAACTTCCAACAAAGTTTTACCTCCATGTCCTTTTCCAACACCGCCGTGGTCAGAACTAAATAGTATCACAGTGTTCTCCATCAGGTTATTTTCTTCAAGAGTGCTTAAAATTTTTCCGATTAAAGCATCAATTTTTTCCACTTCCTTATAATACTCTGGGGTATCATGTCCAATATTATGCCCTGCTCCATCTGGTTGGTCAAAATGTATAAAGGTTAGTGAAGGTTTTTCTTTTAAGATAAATTCAATGGCCTTTTGCATAGTCTCTTCATCGGTTTTCCCATTGAAATCGATGTCGACCATATTCTTTTCAAAAAGATAACCAATACCTCCCCAAGAGTAGGAAACTCCTTTTTTTGTTTCTGGTAGTTGTTGGTGCACCAAGCTAAAAATAGTGGGGTATATGTTCCCGTCGCCAATAACCTTTGAAGGTAATTCTGGCGTTTTACTTCCCCATTCCGTATACCCATGTAGCTCAGGTCCAGACCCCATGATCATGGATGCCCAATTTACGGCACTGGATGACGGCAGAACTGATCGTGCCTCAAGGGTATATGATCCATTTTTCATCATCTTTCTTAAATTGGGAACCTTAGCTTTTTTGAAGGCATAAGCCCCAAAACCATCAGACCCGATCAATATTACATGATTCGCCAAAGGTTTTGCCTGTTCTTGACCAATACAACATAAAACGCTGCCAAAAACAAGGAGCATAAAAACAAGTGATTCTTTTTTGAGATTCATCTTTAAGTATTTAATTACTTTCTATTACAGCTCCATCTTCACGATATAAATCCACCTCCTTGTCCAATAATAAGGCAAGTACGGTCATGTGGTCATCCAAAACATGTTCTGGAATATCTATATAGGTGATTCCTGGGTAATGGCTCCAATACACTTTACCAACTACTTTATGGGACAGTTTTGTTCCATTGCCCACCACCCAAATCCGATTGATCTTATTTTTAAGTCCGCGAACCACAATTTCACCATTGGGATTGCCCTTAACAAACAGGTACAATGTTTTTTTATCTTTTGATAAGGTTGTAGGTCCATAGAAGTGCTCTTTGGGAATGCCCGCCCTTGATCCATAAATAGCCTCTTTGTGTTTAGCGGTCCAGTCTCCCAACTCACTAAGGATATTTACCTGTTCTTTTGGAATGGTTCCGTCGGCTTTAGGGCCTATGTCCAATAGCAGATTTCCACCATTGGAAATTACATCGGAGAAAATTCCAATAATTTGATCTGGGGTTTTATAGTCATGATCGTTTTTCTGAAAACCCCATGAATTGTTCATGGTCATGCACAACTCCCAGTATTTATCCTTGGGCTTTGTTATTGGCATTCCCTGTTCCGGTGTTGCATAATCCCCACTTCCTTGTAATCGGGAATTCAAAATTGTATTGGGATTTTTCTCAAAGAGCATACTTCTCACTTTAGGCACTTCCCATTCTTCAGAACTATGTTCCCAATCTCCATCAAACCAATAAAGATCAGGGTCATATAGGTTTGCTATTTCCTTTAATTGTCCTTGGTAGTATTTTAAGAATGTATTCCATCGTTTTGGGTCTTCCTTTGTCTTGTATCTAAGAGAATCCCTTAAAAAGTGAGTATAATCTCCATAAGACCAATCTGGAAGGGAGTAATAAATCCCAACCTTTAGGTTGTTTTTGCGTAGGGCTTTTACAAATGGACCCAATACATCTTTTTTGGCAGCTGAACTCTTGACCGCGTTGAAATCCCCATACTTAGAGTTCCATAGCGCAAATCCATCATGATGTTTTGATGTAATCACTGAATATTTAGCCCCGCTTTTTTTGATAAGTTCAGCCCAAGCTTCCGGATTATAATTTTTGGCAGTGAACTCTTTGGTTTGTTTCAAATAATCATCATGTGAGATGTAACCATTGTAAAATGACCAAGATTCATCAATCCCATTTACAGCATATAGCCCCCAATGGATAAAAATGCCCAGTTTTGCATCTTGAAACCATTGCATTTTTTCATGGTTAACCTTATAGGTATCACTTTCTTGAGCTTTCAAGGCAGTTACCATGAACAATGATGACAAGATAATCGTAAATAAAACCCTTATAGGTATTTGGCTGCTTTGCATGCTCAAGGAATTAATTTGAGGTTTTTGTTCAATTGTATTTGTTTACTCTTGGGTATTTTGACCAATATTTTTTGGTTACCATATTGAATGGCAATCTCCTTTTTTTCATTCGCTTTAAGTGTCACTTGTGTCAATTCACCATCTTTCCATTCCAAATCGACTGTAATATTCCCTCTTGCTTTAAGACCAGTTATCGACCCATTCTTCCATTTTGGGGGTAATGCCGGCAATAACCTTAAAAATCCTTCGTGAGATTGAAGTAACAGCTCTGCCACTCCAGCGGTATACCCAAAATTCCCATCAATTTGGAAAGGTGGGTGCATATCAAACAAATTATCTGCCAACGAAATTTGTAAGAATTTATCAATATTTTCTTGAGCCGAGAGCCCATCCAGTAAACGGCCGTTCATATTGATCATCCAAGCTCGGCTCCAACCAGTGCCCGCACCTCCATGTTCAAGACGATAATCTATTGTTCTCTGGGCAGCAGCAAATGCCTTTGGATTACTTTCCACAATATCATCACCTGGATGCAGTGCATATAGATGAGACATATGCCGATGACCTTTTTCCGGCTCGTCATAGGGTTCATTCCATTCCAAAATACGTCCATCCTCTCCTATTAACACACCTGGATGTAAGTTTCGTCTTTTTCCCCTCACTTCTATTACAAGCGAATCTTGGATTCCCAAAATTTTTGAAGCTTCCAAAAAGTTATCAAATACCTCTCCTATTATTTGATGTCCCATAGCACTTCCATAGGAAACCGCTGCAGATTTTCCGTTGGGTGCTAGATATGAATTTTCCGGAGATGTTTCCGGAGCTGACACCCATTTTTTGCTCTTCTTATCCCATATCAACCAATCCAAATAGAAAGCTGCCAAATCTTTAAGCACCGGATAAGCTCGTTCCTTAAGAAAAACAGCATCCTTCGTAAATTGATAATGCTTCCAATAATGTTGAGCACACCATCCTCCCCCATGAATCCATGAGCCCCAATAGGCTCTTTCTGCCCGCATAAAAGGGGTGGCCCAAAGATCGGTGGTATGATGGGCCATTGTTCCTCGATTGATTCCGTATTGTGCTTTAGCTGTAGTTTTTCCTCTTTCCAACACCCGGTCAATCAAATCGAAAAATGGTTGGTGCAATTCACTCAGATTGGTGACCTCTGCAGGCCAATAATTCATCTGTAAGTTAATGTTCAAGTGATAATCCGCATTCCAAGGAGCTTCAATATGATTATTCCAGAGTCCCTGTAGATTGGCAGGATTAGTATTTGGGCGTGAGCAGGCAATTAAAAGATAGCGTCCAAATTGAAAAAGAGTAGCTGCAAGCGCATTATCATTTTCTCCTTTTTTAATACGTTCCAATCGCTGGTTAGTTGGTATTTTGTCCAATTCATGGCCTTCCAAATCAAAAGAAACCCTTTTATACAGTTCCTGATAATCCACTATATGATCAGACAAAAGCGATTCGAAGGGTTTTCTCAGAATTTTCGATAGGGTTTCATCATTCTTTTTCACATAGTTTTCACCATGATAAAAAGAGGTGTTGGCGACTATAAAAAGCAGTGCTTTTTTCACTCCCTTCAGTACTATTTTGCCATCCTTGGTCAGAACCGTCCCTGAATTATTTATTACTTTCAATCGCGTTTCAAAACGCACCCCATAGTCTATCGATAATGGTTTTGAGAATCTTTTTCCACCATTTTGGGTTACCATACCCTTCATACTAATTTCACTAGGGGTTGGGTTGACCATTTTGACCGTAGACTGGTCGTGGTCTTTAGGTCGATCCAATCTCAATTCAAGATTCAATCCATCTTTAGCGGTTGTGGTCAATTCAATTACCAAAGCATCATCTGGATGTGATGCGAATACTTTTTGAACGTATTGTGCTTGGTTCAGTGTATATGAAGTGGTGACTAGTGCTTTGTTAAGGTCAAGTTCTCGCCGATAATTGGAAATGTCGCTCTCCTCTTCAAAATCAATATATAAATCTCCCATGGTCTGATGGGAACGTAGAATGGTTTTGTTTGAGAATTTTTCTACAATAAGGCTATCCACTTGCTCCGTTTTTCCCTCTTCCAACAATTGTCTCAAAAGAGTAAGATCAGCACTGTTCCCCTTACTGCTTTCCCAATCGGGACCACCGGCCCACATGGAATCTTCATTCAGTTGAATCCTCTCGTTATGAGGGTCGCCAAACACCATGGCTCCCAAACGACCATTTCCAACGGGCAAGGCTTGCATCCATTCTTTTGCGGGTTCTGAATACCAAAGTACATTTTGGGAATCTTCGGCATCTTGGGCCCGAACTAACGCATTGCTGCATGCGAGTATAATCAAACCGGCAATTAGAGTGCGTACGTTTTTAATTTTTTTGACTATTTGAATGAGGTTTCCCATGTTATAGATTATAGAATTCTTGTGCATTCAGACCCATAACCCGGTTTTGAACCTCTTCTGAAAATTGTTTTAAATAGGCATCGAGAATGGACAATACCCTTGGGTATGAAGCAGAAAGCAAACAAACGGGCCAATCGGACCCAAACATGATTCTATTTGTAGCGAAGGATTTGAAGACGACATCGAGATATGGATGAAAATCCTCATTGTCAAAGGCATTCTGGCTAGTCTCGGTTACCATACCCGATGCTTTGCAATAGACATTCTTAAAGGAACCAAGTTGCTGGATGCGATGCTCCCACTTGCTATCAATATTTCCATTGATAACAGGTTTTGCAATGTGATCAAGTACAAAACGTTGTTTGGGAAACATTTTGACCAATTCAACTGCAGCGGGCAGTTGTTTTGGATATATTAAAATGTCATAGGTGAATCCATAAGTCTCAAGTTTAGATATTCCCCGCAAGAAATTTGGCTTAAGCATGAAATGGTCATCGGCCTCATCCTGCACAATATGTCGCAACCCTTTTAATTTAGGGTATTTTGAATAGCTGTCGAGTTTCTGCTCGATATCTTGGGAGCATAAATCCATCCAACCAACCACGCCTAAAACAAAAGGATTTTCTTTTGCACATTGTAGCAGGAAGTCGGTTTCTTTTTCAGATTGGTCGGCTTGGACCGCTACACAGCCATCCATCTGGGCATGTTTAAGTATTGGAGCCAGATTTGAAGGTAAAAAGTCTTTTTTGATAACCTCCATTTGCGAATTGATCCAAGCATGGGTAACCGGATCATAATTCCAAAAGTGCTGGTGGCTATCAACTCTCATATCATTCAAATGCTATTACATGTTGTTTTGAGGTTCCTAGCCCGTCTATTCCCAGTTCCACTACATCCCCTGGGTTAAGATATTTAGGAGGGTTCAACCCCAATCCTACACCAAAAGGGGTGCCGGTGGATACAATATCGCCTGGCAATAGCGTCATAAACTGGCTGATATAGCTCACCAGTTCTGGAATATTAAATACAAAATCAGAGGTATTGCTGTCTTGCATGGTCTCACCATTCAATTTTAACCATAGATCAAGGTTATGGGGATCTTCTATTTCATCTTTTGTGACCAAATATGGACCGAGGGGAGCAAATGTATCACAGCTCTTTCCTTTTACCCACTGTCCTTCGCGCTCCAATTGGTATTCCCGCTCACTATAATCGTTGTGCAATACGTAACCAGCTATATGGGCCATCGCATTTTCTTCATCCACATAAGATGCTTTCTTACCAATAACAAAGGCCAGCTCCACTTCCCAATCGGTTTTTTGACTTCCTTTTGGAATGATCACATCATCATTTGGCCCAGCAATAGCAGAAGAGGCCTTGAAAAATAAAACGGGTTCTTTAGGTACATCCATACCACTTTCGGCTGCATGTTGCGCGTAGTTAAGTCCGACACAAACAATTTTGGATGGTCTTTTTATAGGTGGGCCTAGTCTTACATCCTCTTTTACAATAGGGCATTCATGTCCATTTTTACCCAGCCAAGCTTCAAGTTGTGCTAGGCCATCTCCTCCAAAAAAATCTTCGTCATACTCATTAACAAAACCGCTTACATCCAGTCTGGTTTTATCATTAAGCTCAACACCCGGTTTTTCATTGTCCTTAGCACCAAATCGTATGAGTTTCATATAGGTATTATTTTATTCTTAACCGTTTAGTTTTATAAAACCTCCATCAATTGGGAAATCTGTCCCAGTGATAAAGGATGCTTCTTCAGAACACAGATAAAGCGCTAAAGAGGCTACCTCATCAGGTTTGGCCATTCGACCAATAGGTTGTGTCTTTGAAAGTTTTTCAAACATTTTTTTTTCTTCTCCTGGATAATTTTTAGCTATAAAATTATCTACAAAAGGAGTATGTACCCTAGCAGGTGAAATACTATTGCAGCGAATACCGTGACCTATATAATCCATTGCAATGGAGTATGTCATTGTCAATACTGCTCCTTTAGTCATGGAGTAGGCAAACCTATCTGAAATACCAACCGTGGAAGCTATGGACGCCATATTAAGAATAATCCCCGTTCCCTGTTTTTTCATTTTTGGAATACATGCATAGATGCAGTTATAGACTCCCTTAATGTTTACCCGGTATAGTTTATCCATATCATTTTCTGAAGTGCCTTCAATATTGCCCACATGCGCAATCCCGGCATTGTTGATCAATATATCAATGGAATTTTTAGCTGCGATACCCTGAACAGTTTCCTTTACTTGGCTTTGATTGGCGACATCACATTCATATGCTTGTGCCTCACCTCCCTTTTCAAGAATTTCATCGACCACCTCTTGGGTTTTCTCCAATTGAAAATCCAAAATATGGACGTTAGCTCCCGAAGAAGCAAACTTCTTGGACAAGGACTCTCCAATGCCACTACCTCCACCAGTGATTATTACCGTTTTGTCTTTATAATTATAAGATGCCATTATTTAAGGGTAACTTCTATTATAGTGTCTATGGAATCCAACCTGGCTTCAGGGATTTGGATTGATAAACCGCTCTTATTCTTTTTATAGTTTACGGAGGTTTCATCCTTATAAAACTTTATTCCTTTTATCTTTTTATTGAAATCTTTTAGGAATACCTCCGTTTCACTTGCATCCAAAAGATGAAGGAATACTATCTTACCCTTTTGGGTAGAGGCCATTTTATCCGATGGAGGAATTGGCCCTTGTTTGGTTCCATAGATTGTTTCCCCATTTACCCGCATCCATTCTCCAACTTCCTTTAAGGATTCCTTATGTTCTTCTTGAATCTTACCATTGGGCATTGGGCCAACATTCAATAAAAGATTACTTCCATGTCCCGCGGCTTTGATAACATACTGAACCAACTCTTTTTTTGATTTATGCTTTCTGTCCTGCAGATTAAAACCCCATGAACCGTTGATGGTTTCACAAACTTCGAAAGGTAGATTTCCTACATCGGAAGCATCAGTGCCCCAGCCTGTGGTGTTTTTTCCTGGCAAATCCTTTTCAAACATTTGAAAATCCTCGCCTTCGATTGGTGCTAAGTGATGATTATTACCAATCAAACATTGCGGTTGTAGGTCATGAATCAATTTATAGATTTCATCATAATGCCAATCAACATTTAATTTGCCGAATTTTTTTCCATCCCAGTCTTTCTGGTCCCAGTGTCCATCAAACCAAATGCCTGCTATTTCACCATAATTGGTCAACAACTCTGTAAGTTGAACTTTCATAAAAGCTATGTACTTATCCCATTCCCCAGTTTCTGACCTTCCGGGTATTTCAGCACCCGTTCTTCCCCTTGGAAAGTAATTGTCATCGCGCCAATCTAACAGTGAATAGTAAAAAAATAGTTTTATACCCTCAGCCCTGCATGCATCAGCCAAATCTTTCAATACATCTTTTCCATAAGGTGTTCCATCCACAATGTCATAGTCAGTAGCCTTGGTATCAAACATTGAAAAGCCGTCATGGTGCCTACTTGTAATGGTAATGTATTTCATTCCGGCATCTTTTGCCATTTTCACCCATTCTTTAGCATCATATTCAATAGGGTTAAAGAATGTGGGCAGTTTCTCATAGGCCTTTATAGGAATCTTTTGGGTTTGCATAACCCATTCACCATCACCCAATATGCTATAAACCCCCCAGTGAATAAACATACCAAACTTAGCATTCTGAAACCATTGCCTGGCTTCTAAATTTGATTGCGATGGAGTATAATTTTCCTGTCCTTGACCAAAGGTCATAGTACCGGAAAGTAACAAAATGACAAGAAACTTAAGGTGAGTTTTCATAACAGTTCTGGTTTTGACATTTTTCTCCAGACTTCTCCTTCTGGAAAGGTGTATTGCTCCATTGAATCGGGCTTCATTTCAATACTATAACCCGGAAGGCTTGGAGGCATATATGCGCCATTTTCAATGACAACGGGGTCAATAAAATGTTCGTGCAAATGATCAACGTATTCAATGATCCTGTCTTCCATGGTACCGCTTATAGAGATGAAATCGACCATGGAAAGGTGCTGAACATATTCACAGAGGCCAACTCCACCCGCATGGGGACAAACAGGTATTTTAAATTTTGCCGCCATTAGTAAGATAGCCAATATTTCATTTACACCACCAACCCTACAGCTATCAATCTGACAAACCTCTAAAGCTTTTGCTTGCATCAATTGCTTAAAAATAACCCTGTTCTGGCAATGTTCGCCAGTCGCAACTTTTATGGGAGCCACAGCTTCCGCTATTTTTGCATGTCCTAAAATATCATCTGGACTAGTGGGTTCTTCAATCCACCATGGGTTGAATTTTTTTAATTGGGCCATATTTTGAATGGCTTCCTGAACATCCCATTTTTGATTGGCATCCATCATCAATTTAAGATCGTCACCAATTTCTTCCCTAATAATTGCCGCTCTACGCATATCGTCTGCCAAGTCTGCGCCTACCTTCATCTTCAAATGTTTAAAGCCCGCTGATTTAGCCTCTTGGCACAAACGCCTCATTTTTTCATCGGAATAGCCTAGCCAACCAGCAGAAGTTGTGTAGGCAGGATATCCATTTTGAAGGAGGTATTCTATTCGTTCTTTTTTATTTGCCTCCTGTTTTTTTAATAGCAGTAATGCCTCTTCTGAGGTAATTGCATCGGTTATATAGGTAAAGTCAACACAGGAAACCAGCTCTTCTGCTGTCATTTCTGCCAAAAGCCGCCAAAGTGGTTTACCTTCTACTTTTGCATATAGATCCCAAACGGCATTGACCAAGGCGCCGGTAGCCAGGTGAATAACTCCTTTATCTGGCCCCAACCAACGTAATTGGCTATCACCAGTTATCATTTTCCAGAATCCCGCCATATCACTGGTAAAACTTTCCAAGGTCTTACCCACAACAAGGTGGGACATAGATTTTATGGCGCTTACACAGATTTCGTTACCTCTACCTATGGTAAAAGTAAGTCCATGACCTTCAAGACCTTTTACATGATCTGTTTCTAGTATTACATAAGCTGCTGAATAATCTGGGTCTGGATTCATTGCATCCGATCCGTCCAAATTCTTACTCGTGGGGAAACGAATGTCCTTTACTTTTATATTGGTTATTGAAATATTCAGCATAGGATCACTTTATTGGACAAAGTTATTGTCGGGCATGTATCCCATCATGCATTATATTGCACCTACCAGTATTTTTTTTGCAGAAAAAGTCAGATTATCCTATGCTGTCTTAGATATTCAGAAGGTGGAATTCCCATTATCTTTTTAAATTGGCGATTGAAATTTGAAACACTATTGTATCCGGATTCATAGCAAATCCGTGTAATATTATAATCATTTTCTGTTAACAATTTGCAGGCATAACCAACCCTGATTTCATTTAGGTATTCCTTAAAGCTTTTTCTATGTGTTTTTTTGAAATACCTGCTAAAAGCGGTAGGGTTCATATTTGCAATGGCAGCAACTTCCACTAATGTTATCGATCTATTAAAATTATTGAAGATGTATTGCAATACCCTATCCCTATTTATGTTGTAGCTCTTTTTAAAAAAGCTTAAATAACCTTTGCTTGACAAAAGAACCCTTTCGGTATGATTAGCAAGGCTGTTTAGTATCTCCAAAAATTGTATCAACTTTTCAAAAGATCTTTTTTTTGGCAACTCTTTGATCAGCGCAATAACTTTGTGGTCCAAGCCTACAAACTTTATCCCCAAAATAGAGGTTTCGATCAAATCGGATACATTTTTTAGCTCTGGCGCATTTAGAAATTCTTTTCCCAAGAAATCTTTTTTGAAATGAATCGCATATGCCTCGGCAACTAAATTGGACGAATCGGAAAAATATTTTTTATCATTTAACCACATATGTGGCAGATTTGGGCCAATTAGAATAACCTCACCTTCGGAGAATCGCTCAATACTGTCGCCTATAAACCTTGTTCCCGTACTTTTTTTAATATAAACAAGTTCCAATTCAGGATGATAATGCCATATTCTCAAAAAATAGGGATAGCTGTTTTCTTTTATTGCAAATGAATTATTTTCAATAATGGTTCTATCCAAGAAATGTAGCTTCATACTATAATTTTCTATTCTACAGCGCCTCCAATAACGGTGCTTCCATGGTGATAAGGTTGGCCTTGGAATATATCCGTCCTTTTCAATTGGGTGCTTGAAGATAGTCGATTTTGGCAACGTAATAGGCATTTTGCAATCCCATTAGGGCTTACCTTAGATAATTGCCTTTTTGGCAATTATCATTGAGTTTTTGGAATCCCCTCTTTTATGGGTAGGTATTTTTCATATATTAATACTTTCATATTGGGAATTGTAATGTTATGGGCCTCCTTCTATCATTTGGAATATGGGTTTTTTCATCAATTGATTCGGGAATAAAGGTGGGCAGGGAGCAAATGGTCTGTGGAGATGGGAACACAAAATAGAATCTCAAAAAACAACAACATGATGACCATTGTCATATAAGGTAGCTCAAATTTAAAGGACAATACCAATAAAATAGTAAAACAGCCTAAAAAGACAAAATTGGGGTGGCTATAAGTTTAAAAAACAATTGGATGATTCTAAAGGAAGCATTCATTAAATACTTGATAACTATGATGAACTTGTGTTTGCCATTTCGGTTTACTGGTGCACTATAGGTGTTTAAACAGGAACTTCTTGGACAGGTTCACGGATGGCTTGCTAATCGCAGTATATTTTAAGATTTATAGGAATTGCAACTTACTATGCTTTAACTATTGGGTTTGAAATGCTCTCCTTAAGTAAATAATATTATTCAACAGATTCAATAGTGCCATAATACGAACATTTTTCAGGACACCAGTATTCTTCTCCACTTCGTTCTTCTAATCCGTCTTTTCATAATACTGATTAATGTCATAGGTAATTAGTACCACCAATCCTACATTGCAAAAAGACTAAAGGTATCTTTTAACAAATACCGGTAGATCAATAATTATGCAAAACATGTTAAATCGGTATTGTTCATATAAGGATATATTGGTCATTAATCGTATTCCTATGCTGGTAATAATTTATGAGAGAATACATAAAAAATAGCCCTGTTACACTCTTCTTCCTTCTAACATTTATAATTTCATGGGGTGGAATTTTGATTGTGCCGTACCAAACAGGAATACCTGCAACAGCAAGGCAATTTGATAAATTACTTCCTATTTCAATGATTCCATTTTTACTAGGGCCTAGTATTGCTGGCTTTATTATGATTGGTCTAACTAAAGGCAAAAAGGGGGTCAGCGAGTTATTTAAAAAGCTTTTGAAGTGGTGTTTAGGAAGCTCAATCTATCTAATAGCTTTATTTATCATACCAACCTTTTCAATTATTTCTCTTTTAATTCTATATCAATTTTCAGAAGTATATATTCCAGACATTGTTACAAAAGATGATAAAACAACCCTAATTCTAAGTGGACTGATTTATGGAATAATAGTTGGTGGTCTTTTAGAGGAATTGGGATGGTCAGGATATGCAATTCCTAAACTAAGAGAAAAATATAGCGTATTAAAGACTGGTTTAATTATTGGGATATTCTGGGGGGCATGGCATTTCCTTCCCATTTTTAGCGGGTCTGGCGATAGTTCGGGCAACTTAGTTTTATCAACCTTTTTACCTGGTTTATTTTTTCACTACGCAGGTTTAATACCCGTACGGATACTTATAGTTTGGCTTTATGATAGGTCACTCAGTTTAATTCCACCCATAATTCTACATGCAACGCTTACAGCATTCACACTTTCCTCTTCAATATTTCCCAGGTAGGTGTCTATCTTTTTATTTATTATGTCCTCCTTGCTATTGGATTTTGGATGTTTGTAGCTTTTATCAAGAACAATTCACTATTAAAACTAAATAAGATTATAAAATGAAAATACTTATTATTTACGGTACAAGTGAAGGGCAAACTCGTAAAATTGCTCGATTCATGGAAGACATCCTTCAAGATGAAAACCATAAAGTAGTTATTGCTGATGCTACAGAAGAACCTCTTAAACCAGATGATTTTGATGTCACTTTAATTGGAAGTTCGATACATATGCATAAATATCAAAGTTCTATCTATAATTATGTTCTGGAAAGTATAGATGAGCTTAATAAAAAGCCATCTGCTTTTTTTTCGGTTTCTATGGCAGTTGCATCCAATATTGATGAGGAGCATGAGGAGGCTAATACCATAGCTGAAAAATTCTTAAAGCAAACCGGATGGGAAGCAAGAGAAATCAATCATATTGCAGGAGCATTAAAGTATACACAATATGATTATTTTAAACGACTAATCATGAGAATGATTGCTAAAAAACAAGGCGGAAATACCGACACTTCTCAAGACCATGAATATACGGATTGGAATGCTGTTAAAGCTTTTGTGCTTGATTTTGTGAGTAAAATAGAAAAATAAGTTGAGAAAGAATTATATTATGGCGCATTGTAATGAAATCTATTCTTTTTAAATATTCAGTACGAATATCCTTTGGCCAGTATTTGTCAGATCAGAAAGCATTATAGGTATAAAATAATTTCAAGAATCAACTGGAGTCATCATTTTATAGGGGTCTTACATTTCATGCATTCTACATCTTAATAATGGAAAAGTTCCTTAAAACGTTTGTTTTAAGGAACAGATACTACTATATAAAATTGCTTGGTCAATTGACCTTATTATAAGGAAAACTTAAGAGAGGTGTTCTTCAAGCTATTGTTGGCCTTCTAGTCCAAAAATATTGTTTTTACTGGTTTCACAAACTGAATATCTGTGCAATAGCAATCAATTTTAATGGTGCAATGTCCAACATTTCCGATCATATTCAAATTCTACAAAAATACGAGGCCATAGAATCAAGTCAACAATAAAGAAACCGATAAGTGATTGTGGTAGTTTAGAAAAATATGGAAACAGTGTTTTTTATAACTCAACAATTTATTATCAACTATTAAAAAGAAACTTCTTTGTGAACTAAGCAACTTCTTCTAAAACAGAGCTAAGATCTTCCGGTGTTATTGGCTTTAATATATAGCCATTTACCAAATCAATCTTTTTCGTTCTTTCCAGGTCACGGGAGTCAATTGAAGAGCTAACAATATAAATGGCCACATTTTTTCTGGCTTCAAACGGGATTTTTTGAAAACCTTCAAGAAACTCCCATCCATCCATAATAGGCATATTAATATCCAAAAATATTACATTGGGCAGGTCTTTTTTTGTATCGATAAGTTCTGACAAACACTCAATAGCTTCCTCCCCGTTTTCACAAATCATAAGATCACCAAAGTTTCCCAATTGTTTAATTAGAATTTTCATTCCAAAAACAAAAAGGGGATCATCATCAATAATACAAGTATTCTTTAGGGCTTTCATCTATTATTCTTAAGTTTTAAAATACAGCAAAAACTCTGTTCCTTCACCTACAATGCTTTCCACCCCAATTCTTCCGCCCATGGCATCTATTTGATTTTTTGTGATAAATAGCCCAATTCCCTTGGCATCTTTATGTCTGTGGAATGTCTTATACATTCCGAACAATTTTTTGCCATATCTCGATAGATCAATACCCAAACCATTATCCCGAAACTTTACAATAATGAGGTTTTTTCTTTTCGAGGCGGAAATACTAATCTCCGGATTGCGATCAGGGTGTGAATACTTTAAGCTGTTGGTAAAAAGGTTTAATAAAATACTGTCCAAATAAGCTGGAACCGCCAGCACCATATGCTTTTTGTTTACCTTAATTTGGCAATTGGCGTTATTTTCTTTTAATAGTTTGCCTATGTTCTTAAGCACTCTGTCAATAGCATCTGACAAAGAGACCAATTTAATCTTTTCACTGATATCGGACCGAATTTGTACCACTTCGTTCAGATGCAAGATTGTTTCATTAAGACTTTCAGAAGCTTCTCCCAGCATACGGGTTACATCTCGTTTTTCTTCATTTGATCCTGCAAAATCATCGCTTTCTTCGGACTTTAACAAGTACCCTGATAGCATGGATAGATTTGCGGAATGGGACCTCAAATTATGGGAAACAATATGGGCGAAATTGGAGAGTCCCTCATTTTGGTCCGTTGTGGTCTTTAAAAGCCGTTTAAGCTTTTCTTCGGCCTCCCTAATTGAAGTAATGTCCCAGTTTATTCCAATCATTTTTAGTGGGTTCTCCTTCGAATCTCTTAGGACAATGGATTTTGCTTTTATGAAGTGGATATCTTGATTGGGCCATACCACCCTAAACTCCGTATCAAATTCCTTTTCCCCACTTATTGCCATTTCTATTTCTTTTTGGCAACGGCTCTTATCATCAGGGTGTACAGCTTTTTCCCAGGCTTCGTAAACCCCCTTGAAATCTTTCTTTTTGATTCCATACAGCAGGTACATGTTTTCATCCCATATAAGTGAATTTTCGGGAATGTTATACTCCCAAATGCCAACACCTGCCGCAGAGGTTGCAATAGCCAACCTTTGTGATACCTCTCGATACTTTAAATCTGTTTTCTTTGTGTTATCTATATCTTGGAAGGTTCCAAAAAGACGGACACACTTCCCATTTATGATTTCGGCTTCACCTTTGGCCCTTACCCAAACCTCATTGCCTTTATCTGTTATTATACGTAATTCCGTATCCCAGGATTTACCATTACGCATTGCCTCATTGACCAAAAAAGTTATTTTATCCCTATCTTCTCCCTCTTTATAGAAACTTATCCCTTCTTCTAAATTTGGAATATAATCTGAATCAACCTCATGGATTTCCCTGGTTATGGCCGTCCAATAAACCTTGCTAGATATAAGATCGACTTCCCAACCCCCAATTCTTGCAACTTTTTTTGCCTTGAGAAGCAACTCCTCTTCTATTTTTTCCTCGGTGACATTTTCAAGTAACACTATTAATCCCTGTACATTGCCATAATCGTCGTACCAAGGATTGATTTTCCAGCGATACCAGCAGATTTTACCTTGCGGAAGAATGAATTTACGGCCAGAATTATTATCGGATTTCCCTTTTAAACAATTTTCAACAACTGTAATCAATTCCTTTGGAAATTCTGGGAAAACATCAAAAAATGATTGACCATCAATCAAGTCGGTGGATGCATGGTGCTCGTTCAGCCACTCATCCGAGTGATTAAGGAGTTTAAGTTCTGTATCCAATATCGCCAATGGTGCAGGATTATCTTTAATAAGAAAGTGTGCAGAATTGTTAATTGTAGTCAAAAGCTCTTATTTAGTCAAAACATATACTCCAATCATAACGTAGGAATTTACTTCAAAAGTATAAATATTTTATTTATATATGAATTACCCCTTTATGGAAAATTAATGCATTTGAAGAGTAGTTTTCCTCTTTTTCTAGAACGGGCAATTTTATTAGAATAATTCCCACTTGCTAAATTCAATTTTAATTGGTCCAATAAAGCGAAGTGGCTTTAAGCCTGAACCACATGTACCCAATAACAAATATTACTATGATAAAGTCCGAAAAATCGATGATATTCGGACTTTTTTTATTTTATCAACTTTCCCTTTTTTTGTTGTTCAGACGTGTTTTGCTGCTAAAAAGCTAAAAAACAGTTACAACTCTTACAATATTTTATAATTTGCTGCTATAATTTCTATTAGATGCAAATAATTGAATCTTCCCAAGTTTACGATGTAATTATTGTTGGTTCAGGTGCCGGTGGCGGTATGGCTACCAAAATTCTCTCAGAAGCAGGTTTAAAGGTTGCCGTTGTTGAAGCAGGCCCATTTTTTGATCCTGCCGATCCAGAACAAATGACACAAATGAAATGGCCCTATGAGTCACCAAGAAGAGGGGCAAACACCACAAGACCTTTTGGTGATTTTGATTCGGCATATGGAGGTTGGGATATTGAAGGTGAACCCTACACCAATGAAAAAGGAAGTGAATTTAGCTGGTTTCGTTCAAGAATGCTAGGGGGCAGAACCAACCACTGGGGGAGAATTTCACTTCGGTTTGGACCAAAAGACTTTAAGAGAAAAGATCAAGATGGCCTGGGAGATAATTGGCCCATTGGTTATGATGATGTTAAACCTTATTATGACAAAGTAGATAAATTAATTGGAGTTTTTGGAACCAATGAGGGGCTACCAAATGACCCTGATGGATTTTTTCTTCCCCCGCCTAAACCAAGATTACATGAGCTTTTCTACATTAAAGGTGCTAGAAAATCCAACATTCCTGTCTACCCTTCAAGAATGTCTATGCTCACTAAAAAAATTAATACAGATAGAGGGGTATGTTTTTATTGCGGACAATGTTCAAGAGCTTGCCAGGTATATGCAGACTTTTCGGCAGGAACCTGTTTAATCTTCCCGGCTCAAAAGAATGGAGGTCAAATAGACCTTTTTGTCAATTCTATGGTTAGGGAAGTAACCACAGATGAGGAGGGCAAAGCAACAGGCGTTTCATATATAAACAAAGATGACAGAAAGGAATACAAACTTAAAGGCAAGGTGGTTGTTTTGGCAGCCTCAGCCTGTAGTTCAGCAAGAATTTTGCTAAACTCAAAGAGTAAACAACATCCCAACGGATTAGGCAATAGTAGTGATATTGTAGGGAAATACCTCCACGACTCCACTGGAACAGGCAGAGCAGGTTTCGTTCCAGATCTTATGAACAGAAAAACATATAATGAAGATGGCGTTGGTGGTATGCACATATATACCCCTTGGTGGTTGGATAATAAAAAGCTTGATTTTCCAAGAGGCTATCATATTGAAATCTGGGGTGGAATGGGAATGCCAGGTTATGGATTTGGTTTTAATGCCAACGAGTTTAATAAATTCTTTGGGGTAAAAGTTGGAGGCTATGGAAATACGCTACGAGAAGATGTTAAGAAATACTATGGCTCCGTTCTTGGTTTTTCTGGCAGAGGAGAGTCCATTCCACAGAAGAGCAATTATTGTGAAATTGACAATACCAAGGTTGACGAATTTGGAATACCAGTGTTAAAATTCAACTACCAATGGACGGATCATGAGGTAAAACAGGTAAAACATATGCATGATACCTTTGAGGAAATACTGCATAATATTGGTGCCGAACCCCTTGGTGATAAACCCGGAAAAGAGGTGGATTATGGCATTCTGGCTCCTGGAAAAATCATTCACGAAGTGGGAACTACGAGAATGGGGGATAACAAGAAAACATCTGTTGTCAATAAATACCAACAACTACATGACACCAAAAACGTTTTTATTGTTGACGCAGGACCTTTTGTTTCTCAAGCTGACAAAAACCCGACATGGACCATTTTAGCACTTTCATGGCGAACTTCTGATTATATCGTAGAACAATTAAAACAACAAAACATCTAGAACATGGACAGAAGAAAAAGTTTAAAATCAATTTTACTTGGTGGTGTAGCCAGTGGATTGGCAGTTCATGGATGTAATCCAAAGCCAACAGAAGTAGCTGATACTTCGCTTATTGAGGAAAAAGCACATGCCTACGGGAGAACACCAAAAGAGAAAAAATTAGATCAAGAATTACTAAGCCAGACATTTTTTAATGAGCATGAAATGGATACCATAGCAGTTCTCTGCGATTTAATCCTACCCCCGGGTGATGGCTTAAATGCTGCCACAGATGCTAATGTTCCAGATTTTATCGAATTTATGTCAAAAGATATTCCCGAACTACAAGTCCCTTTGCGTGGGGGTTTAATGTGGCTCGATCATAAATGCAATACGGATTTCAATAGTGCTTTCAAATCTGCTACTGAAGAGCAGCAAAAATCAATTCTGGACACCATTGCATATCCAGATACCTCTGTTCCTGAAGAAGAGAGACCATTGGAAGTCCAGTTTTTTTCCTTGATGCGAAATCTTACCCTAACAGGATTCTACACTACCAAAATAGGTATTGAAGAACTGGGGTATAAAGGCAATATGCCTAATGTTTGGAACGGTGTTCCTGATGATGTGTTAGCGCAACATGGTGTTTCTTATGATAAGGAATGGTTGGCCAAATGTGTAGATCAAAGCACAAGAGGAACTGTTGCCGAATGGGACGATGCTGGTAATTTGTTGACCTGATCATACATTGCAAAAGTTGCTTGGTTTGCAATATAATTTTTACCGATATTTGCCCGCACATTCCAAAAATGCCCACGTGGTGGAATTGGTAGACACGCTACCTTGAGGGGGTAGTGGGAGCAATCCCGTGGAAGTTCGAATCTTCTCGTGGGCACAAAACCGCATTAACTTGCGGTTTTTCTATTCAGTGCCTCATTGATAGTGTTAAAAACTATCTTGAATTTCCTCAAAAACTCATTCATTTCCTTAAAACCTTAGCAAATTTTGTGTTCATATATTAGGCTGGCATGATTTAAATTGTAAATTTGTTTAACGTTTATAGACAAAAGATGAACAATGTAAAGAAGTCCTTCAGCATTCGGGATATGGAAAACCTCTCCGGGATTAAGGCGCATACCATACGGATATGGGAAAAAAGATATAACCTGTTCACACCGGAAAGAACCAGCACCAACATTAGGACTTATAGTTTGGTAAGCCTACAAAAGCTTCTTAACATTACCTTACTCTACAACAACGGTTACAAAATTTCCAAAATTGCCAAACTGGAAGAATCCTTAATACCGGTTATGGTTAGGGAAATTGTATCCAACAATAGTGAAAAAAATCACGCTATAAACGCGTTTAAACTTGCCATGATCAATTTTGATCAGACCCTATTCCTAAATACTTACAGCAGTTTATTATCGGAAAGATCGTTTAGGGATATTTTCAACGAAGTGTTTATTCCTTTGCTGAATGAGCTGGGTTTGTTATGGCAAACAGATACCATTAGTCCTGCACATGAACATTTTATCACACACTTAATCAAGCAAAAAATTTACATTAATACGGAGAAATTGCAAATGAGGGAGCCTACACAAAAGGACAAGGTCTTTGCGCTTTTTCTTCCTGAAAATGAAATCCATGAATTAGGACTCTTATATCTAAACTATGAAATTACCCTCAGAGGATACAAATCCATTTACCTTGGTCAGACAATGCCCATTGAAAGTCTAGCGGATTTGCTCAAATATTATAGCAATGTGCATTTCATCTCTTACTTTACGGTTTCACCCACAAAGGATGAATTGACCACGTATTTCAATAAATTCTCCAAAACCTTGAACACTTCTGGTGAATCAAAGCTTTTTGTTTTGGGGCATCAAATACAGTATATTTCTGAAAACGAACTTCCCAACACCATAAAAACCTTTAATTCTATTGAACAACTGATCGAAGTACTTTAATCCCCTCCCAACTTACCGAAATGAAAAAAATTATAATTATAGGTTCAGGTTTTTCCTCTCTATCTGCTTCTTGCTATTTGGCCAAAGCTGGTTTTGATGTAGAAATTTTTGAAAAAAATGATACCGTCGGTGGTAGAGCTAGACAATTCATAAAAGATGGTTTCACCTTTGATATTGGGCCCAGTTGGTACTGGATGCCCGACATTTTTGATAAATTCTTTGCCGATTTTGGAAAAAAGACCTCTGATTACTACCAACTAGATAAGCTTAATCCCGCATATCAAATCTTTTTTGATGATGATATTATTACCATTGGGGATTGTATGGAAAAAATATGTGAAGAATTTGAACGAATTGAATCTGGTAGTGCTGCACATCTAAAGAGTTTTATACACAAAGCACAGGAAAACTATGATATTGCCATAAATAAAGTGGTATTACGTCCTGGTCTGTCTCCTATGGAATTGGTCACCAAAGAAACCATTCTTAGAGTAGATCAATTTTTTAAGACCATAAGTCATGAGGTTCGAAAGCGATTCAAAAACCCAAAATTAATATCAACCCTAGAGTTTCCTGTCTTGTTCTTGGGAGCCAAACCTAGCAAAACCCCATCTTTTTACAGCTTTATGAACTTTGCTGATTTTGGATTGGGGACATGGCATCCAAAAGGAGGCATGTATGAAATCATAAAGGCCATGCGTGGGTTAGCAGAAGAGCTAAACGTCAAAATCCATACAGACAGCCCGGTAAACAAGATTTTAGTGCAGAACGGAAAAGTAGCTGGAATTAACAGTAACTCAAAAACTCATCTCGCGGATATTGTGGTCAGTGGTGCAGACTATCACCACTCCGAAACATTATTGGATAGCGAGAACAGACAATATTCAGAAAATTATTGGAGCAAGAAAACATACGCTCCTTCTTCTCTACTCTTCTATGTAGGCTTTAATAAGAAACTGCAAAACATAGAACATCACAATCTCTTTTTTGATACCGATTTTGAAAAACACGCTCAGGAGATATACGACACTCCAAAATGGCCAAGCAATCCATTGTTTTATGCTAATTTTCCGTCCGTAACAGATGCTTCAATGGCTCCAGAAGGTGCTGAAACAGGTTTTTTTCTCGTTCCTATAGCTCCTGGGCTTGAAGATACCCCAGAATTAAGAGACCAATATTTTGATATTGTCATTGACCGATTCGTAAAACGCACTAAACAAGATGTCAAAAATTCTATTATCTTTAAAGAGAGCTTTTGTGTAAATGACTTTATAGAACAATACAATTCATACAAAGGCAATGCGTATGGTATGGCAAATACGCTTAGGCAAACTGCCTTTTTACGACCCAACCTCAAGAGTAGCAAAGTAAAAAATTTGTTTTTTACCGGTCAGCTAACCGTTCCAGGCCCAGGTGTTCCTCCATCTTTAATTTCTGGAAAATTGGTTTCTGATTTGATAATTCAAAAAATTTAAAACCATGAAAACTATTTTTGACAGCGTATCCTACAACTGTAGCAAAATTGTTACTGAAACCTACAGTACTTCTTTCTCGTTGGCAACAAAAATGTTGGCCACTTCCATAAGAGCGGATATTTATAATATTTATGGATTTGTCCGGTTTGCAGATGAAATCGTGGATACTTTTCACGATTATAATAAAAAGGAGCTTTTTGAAAATTTTGAAAAGGCTATGGAAGATGCAATCGCCAATAAAATAAGTCTTAACCCAATTTTGAACTCTTTTCAATATACCTATCATAAATACGATATTCCACATCATTTAGTGGAATCGTTTATGAAAAGTATGCGAATGGATCTATCCAAGAAAAAGTACAACACCTATGAGGAATACCAAGAATATATTTACGGCTCAGCTGATGTTGTTGGCTTAATGTGTCTGTGTGTATTCGTAAATGGGGACAAGGAGAAATATGAAGATTTGAAAGAATCGGCAATGGCTTTAGGATCAGCTTTCCAAAAGGTAAATTTTCTTAGGGACTTAAAGGCAGATTACGAAGTACTGGAACGTACCTATTTTCCCAATACCAACTTAATGGAACTTGATGAAGTCTCCAAGAAAAGAATTGTGGATGAAATTAAAGCTGATTTTGCAAAGGGATATTCTGGAATAGTGAAATTACCCGACCAAGCCAAGTTTGGAGTCTACACGGCTTATAAATATTATAATAAGTTACTTCAGAAATTGCAGAGCACACCACCATTGGAAATAAAAAATTCTCGAATTCGAGTACCGAATTATCAAAAATTCGGACTTTTGGCCCAATCCTATTTTAACTATAAATTACAGTTGGTCTAATGAAAATTGCCCTTTGGATTCTTATTTTTTTAGCAACATTTTCCATAATGGAATTTATGGCCTGGTTTACGCATAAATACGTGATGCATGGGTTTTTATGGAGTCTGCATAAAGACCATCATAAAAAAGACCATGAATCTTGGTTTGAAAGAAACGATGCCTTTTTTATTTTCTACGCTATTGTTAGTATGGTCTGCTTTTATCTAGGTGCCGAAACAGAATTTTGGTACGGATGGCCTCTTGGCTTTGGTATTTTAGCTTATGGTATAGCCTATTTTTTTGTTCATGATATTTTTATCCACCAGCGTTTTAAACTATTTAGAAATGCCAACAATTGGTATGCAAGAGGTGTACGACGTGCGCACAAGATTCATCATAAACATTTAGGAAAAGCGGATGGAGAATGTTTTGGGATGCTTTTTGTTCCGTTCAAATATTTTAAAAAATAAACCGGTACAGCTCTTATTCCAACAGAAGTTTATCCAATAAGTTTCTGGTACTTTCTGAGTTCCAGTTGGCTGCTCCCTTTTCCGCAACTACAATGTTACCAGATTTATTTATGATATAAGTAGCAGGGATACTTTTAGATTGTAACTGTGTCGGAGTCTCAGAAATTTCAAAATAAACTGGTAATTGATAGTTCTTTTTCTCAAGCAATGTAGTCACCTTGGTCTTTTCATCATTCGCTACAAAGTAAAATGCCACTTTATCGCCATAATCATTATGTAATTTTACTAAACTTGGAAGTTCTGCAATACATGGTGGGCACCAAGTAGCCCAAAAGTTCACAAATACTACTTTATCTTTTTGCGATTCAAAATTCAGTTCGTTTCCTTTCAAATCAACGAGATTCCAATTGTAATTCTTAAGTGTTTTTTGTTCACTTAACTCCACAACATCAGCATTACCTGCGAACAGCTTTCCCACAAACACTTTAAGGTGAAAACCAATTGGAGTGAACAAGATAATTAGAATGACCAGTATCCAAATGGCACTGTTGATTTGATCTTTGGAAAGTTTCATATGGTATTACTCCACAATTAGTGTATCAAGAAGATTATATACCTTTGACGTAGCCCAATCAGCAATTTTTTGCTTGTAAATCACAATGTTTCCAGATTTATCTATGAGATATGATGACGGAACTTCATCTGGATTAATCGGTGTTTTTTCGCCAATAATCAAATACGTTACAGGAAAAGTAAACCCATGTTTTTTCATAAATGCTTCTACAGGCGGTCTATTTTCATTGGTAATGATATAGAAATCCATTTTCCCTTGGTACTTGTCATACATTTTTTGAACGCTAGCTAGCTCTGCTTCGCAAGGCAATCTCCAAGACGCCCAAAGATTGATAAAAACCACCTTTCCTTTAGACTTTTCAAAATTGAAAAAGTTCCACTCGGCATCTTTTAGCTTCCAATCGTAGTCGGTAATTTTTTCTCTATTTGCTTCCTCAATCACTGGTGGTGAAAATGAAAACAATTTATTCAAGAGAATTTTACCATAATGTCCCATTGGGGTCACAAAGAATGAAAGGATAAAAAGCATCACCGCAATGTTTAAAATGGTCTTTTTATTCACTTTCATTTCTTTTGATTTTGTTTAAACTAAAAACTCCTGATGCAATATCAGGAGTTTTTTAATTCTTTAGGAACTTAGTTAAGCATTCTCTTTCTTAATTACGTTTAAAGCAGAACCTTCATTAAACCAATCTATTTGCGACTGATTATAGGTATGGTTCGCCATAATCGTATCTGTGCTGCCATCTGCATGTACAATTTCCAAAGTCAACTGTTTCCCTGGGGCAAAGTCAGCGATATCAATAAAATTGAAGGTGTCGTCCTCCTGAATCAAGTCATAATCATTTTCATTGGCAAAGGTCAAACCAAGCATTCCTTGCTTTTTTAAATTGGTTTCATGAATTCTTGCAAAAGATTTCACCAATACAGCAGCAACACCCAAATGTCTAGGTTGCATTGCGGCATGTTCTCTTGAAGAACCTTCTCCATAATTATGATCGCCTATTACAATGGTCTTAATCCCTTCTTTTTTATAGGCACGCTGTGCATCTGGAACGGCTCCGTATTCCCCTGTCAATTGATTTTTAACAAAGTTTGTCTGCTTATTAAATGCATTTACAGCTCCTATTAAGGTATTGTTGGCAATATTATCCAAATGTCCTCTGTAGCGTAACCAAGGTCCAGCCATAGAAATATGATCTGTGGTACATTTTCCAAATGCCTTAATCAATAATTTTACGCCTTGAAGGCTTTCTGTAGTGATCGGTACAAAAGGCTCTAAAAGCTGTAGCCGTTCAGATGTAGGAGAAACCGCTACTTGTACTCCACTACCATCTTCTGAAGGGGCGATAAAACCAGCGTCTTCCACTGCAAATCCCTCAGGTGGCAATTCATATCCTCTTGGTTCATCCAGCATTACTTCTTCACCATCTTCATTAATTAACTTATCTGTAACTGGATTAAAATCCAATCTACCCGCAATAGCAATTGCTGTTACCAACTCTGGGGAACCTACAAATGCCAGGGTATTTGGGTTTCCATCCGCACGTTTGGCAAAATTTCTATTAAACGAATGAACAATAGTATTTCTTGGGCCATTTGCCGCTTTATCTCCATAACGATCCCACATTCCGATACATGGTCCACATGCATTGGCAAAAACCGTAGCTCCAATGGAATTAAAAGTGTCAATAAAACCATCTCTATCTATGGTATAGCGCACTTGCTCCGAACCTGGAGTTATCGTGAATTTTGATTTTGTTTTTAAGTTTTTATCTGAAACTTGCTTAGCCAAAGAAGCCGCTCTTGAGATATCTTCATAAGAAGAATTGGTGCAAGATCCTATTAAACCAACTTCAACATTCAAAGGCCAATCGTTCTTTTTAGCCACCTCGCTCATTTTAGAAATAGGGGTAGATAAATCTGGTGTAAAAGGTCCATTCAAATGGGGCTCCAAGGTATCTAGATTAATCTCTATCAACTGATCAAAATATTCTTCCGGGTTTGCATACACTTCCTCATCAGCGGTAAGGTGTTCTTTAACCTCTAAGGCTGCATCAGCAACATCTACTCTATCTGTAGCGCGCAAATAACGGTCCATAGACTCGTCATATCCAAATGTAGATGTGGTAGCTCCTACCTCAGCACCCATATTACATATTGTACCTTTTCCAGTACAGGACATTGATATTGCTCCCTCTCCAAAATATTCAATAATAGCGCCAGTCCCCCCTTTAGCTGTGAGAATATCCGCCACTTTTAAGATTACATCCTTGGGTGCAGTCCAACCAGAAAGTTTTCCAGTTAACTTCACGCCTATTAATTTGGGGAATTTTAATTCCCAAGCCATTCCGGCCATAACATCAACAGCATCTGCTCCACCAACTCCAATGGCGACCATTCCTAAACCACCAGCATTTACAGTATGGGAATCGGTACCGATCATCATTCCACCAGGGAATGCATAGTTTTCAAGGACCACTTGGTGAATAATTCCTGCACCTGGTTTCCAAAAACCAATACCATATTTATTCGAAACTGACTCTAGAAAATCAAAAACCTCATTGCTTGTTTCGTTTGCACGTTTTAAATCTGTTTTTGCATCGACCTTAGCTTGTATCAAGTGATCACAATGTACAGTGGTGGGGACTGCCACTTTTGGCTTTCCCGCATGCATAAACTGTAGCAAGGCCATTTGCGCGGTAGCATCTTGACAAGCGACTCTATCAGGGGCGAAATCAACATAATCCTTACCTCTTGAAAATTGTTTGGAAGGCGTTCCTTCCCATAAATGTGAGTATAATATTTTCTCTGAAAGGGTTAAAGGTCTTCCTACTAATTCACGAGCTTTTTCTATTCGCTCTCCCATTGAGGCGTAAACCCCTTTTATCATGTCAATGTCAAATGCCATTCTACAATTGGATTTAAGATTTTTGTAATTCGGTAAATTTACTAAAATGTGTACGATTTAGAAATTAGAATTACCCTAAATAAGTCGTGAAGATGTCCTTTTTATAACAATTCTGAAATAATATTTTCTTCATTGATGTTCTCCGCTTCCGCTTTGTAGTTTTTTAGAATCCTGTGTCTTAGAATTCCCATGGAAACAGCTTTTACATCTTCTATGTCGGGAGAGAACTTCCCATGGACAGCGGCGTGGGCCTTTGCGCCTAGCACCAAGTTTTGAGAAGCTCTTGGTCCAGCTCCCCAATCCACATAATTATTGACAAAATCTGAAGTATTTTCTAGACCAGGTCGTGTCTTATTAACCAGCCTAACAGCATAATCAACGACATTGTCTGGAACCGGAATTCTACGAATTAAATGCTGTACGGCAATAATTTCCTCTGCATTGAAGAGGGTATTTATTTGGGCTACCTCATCCGTAGTGGTCGATTTCACCACTTGTACTTCTTCAGCTATGGAGGGATACTTTAACTCAATGGCAAACATAAACCGGTCCAACTGTGCCTCTGGTAACGGGTATGTTCCTTCTTGTTCGATAGGGTTTTGGGTGGCAAGCACAAAGTATGGCATGTCCAACTTATGCTGTACACCTGCAATAGTTACCGCCCTTTCTTGCATGGCTTCCAATAATGCTGCCTGAGTCTTTGGGGGAGTTCTATTAATTTCATCAGCCAAAATGATATTGCCAAATACAGGACCCTTTATAAATTTGAAATTCCTGTTTTGATCTAATACTTCACTTCCTAAAATATCACTTGGCATTAAATCTGGGGTAAACTGAATCCGCTTAAAGTCCAGACCCAAGGTTTGGGCAATGGTATTTACCATCAATGTTTTTGCCAAACCAGGAACTCCTATTAAAAGAGAGTGTCCTCCAGTATAGATAGATAGTAGTATCTGCTCAATTACCTTTTCTTGACCAACAATAATTTTGGCAATCTCATTTTTTAAGTCTTGATGTTTTTTGACAAGGTTTTCTACCGCGACAACGTCTGACATGTATTTATTCCTTTACCCATTTGTTTGCAAAATCGCAGCCCCTATTATCTGTGTTTACGTGGATGTATGTATCATCTATGTGCTCATCCATCCAATCTTTGATGGCATTAAACTGTTTTTCTCTGAGTGCCAACTCTTGAATTTTTAGGTAGTCTTTGGCAAAATCCGCTTTATGCTCGTCATAGCGGTTGGAAATTTTCATGATTTTAAATTTGGGAGCCCCACCTCTTTGATCGTCCTCTCTTAAAGGACCAGAAATTTCCTCATCTTTTAAGTTACGCACTTGATTGTATAGCGCAGGATCCATTTTGGTCAATTCAAAACGGGAATCAAAATTTATGGGGTTTCTTAAAAGTCCACCATCAAACTTGGTTTCTTTTTCATCTGAAAAATTCAATGCAGCATCTGCAAAGGTGTATTTTCCATCCAAAATTTGCTGACGGATGCTATCCAACTCTTTTACCGCCTTGTCCAAAGTACTTTGTGGTATTTCGGGAATCAACAGAATATGTCGTAGATCTAATTCCTGTCCTCTAATTTTTTCAATATAAATGATGTGATACCCAAAATCTGTTTCAAAGGGTTCAGAAATTTCTCCTTCTTGCAAGCTAAAAGCAACATCTTTAAATTCCTTCACAAAAGGTGTTTCCCTAGTCATGCTATAAAATCCTCCCTTAGATTTTGAGCCTGGATCTTGTGAATACAAAATTGCTTTAACATTAAAACTGGCGTCATTATCTTCGACATCCTGTCTTATTTGGTTTAACCTATCAATAACCTTTTGTTTTTCCTCCTCAGGTGCGGTTGGTTGTTTTACAATTTGGGCTATCTCTAGTTCAGCACCAAAAACTGGTCTTTCATCTTCTGGGATTTTATTGAAAAACTGACGTACTTCTTCCGGAGTCACTTCTATTTCTTCCACAATGCTTCCTTGCATTTTTTCTGAAAGCATACGAAGCTTGTTAATCTCAAAAAGTTCAGTCCTAAAGCTTTCTATATCTGTTTTTTTGTAGAATTTCAACACTTTTTCCATAGATCCTACTTGGGAAACTAATTGTTGAATTTGTCTATCACTTTGCGCGTTCACCTGATCATCTGATACCAGCAAACTATCTTGAACTGCTTGATGGGCATATAATCTGTCTTCCATCAATTTGCCCAAAAGACTGCACCTGGTAATATCTTGCGTTGATGCTCCTTGACTTTTTAAATCTATTAAGGTCTTCTCTATGTCAGAATCCAAAATAACATAATCACCAATTACAGCGGCAATACCGTCCAACTTTACTTTTTTAGAAGCACTGGTGGTGTCTTTTTTTACCATTATGGCTTCATCCGTATCCTGGGCTTGTATCAGCCCAGCTGCAACAAAAAATAGTATTGCAAATATTCCTTTATTCATTGTTTTCATAAACCTCAAATTCGTTCTTCTTTATAGCTTCATCAATAATCTCGGTCTCCAGTTTTCTTACGTAATTAAGCCGTCTTCTATTTAAAATCAGCTGCCTAATATCTGGAGCTATGTAGTCAAAAGGGGCGGTATCGTTGATTTCCAATACATCGGTCACTTTTCCCAAATATACCCCTAAGGAATCCTGCAATTCAAAAAATTGTGATTTTTTTAAGTACTTCTCTTCATTTAGCGAAGTGAGCGGTGGTATTACTTCAATAACCCGAGAAACTCCAACCCAAATAGAATCATTAAAATGTATTTTTTTAAACTGAACAGCTATGGAATCCAGATAATCCTTATCCGTAGTTTCCCAGTTGTTCATTTTTCTGCTCACTTCATCCTTATCCAAAAACTGCACTGGCAATCCTACAAATCTAAGTTGGACCAGTTTTTCGTTTAGTTTAAAGTTCTCTTTTTCTTTCTCGTAGTATTGTCTAAGTTGTGAACGGGTTACCGCGGTATCTTGCGCCTGAAGCACCAAAGCTTCTATGTAGGCTCTAGTATACAAATCTGCACGATAATCAGCGACCAAACGGTCAAATTCATTAAGTTTTTCTTCTGGTAGATTAATCCGAGACTTAGATAACAACAACTGTTTCGACGCCCAATTATTAATATAATTGGTCACAAACAGGGCGCTATCTTGGGCAGACATATCATCTCTAATAAAAGAAGCTATATCCTCTTTGTATAAAAAAGAATCCCCAACTCTGGCCAAAGGTTCCTTTTCAACCTTCTCTTTAAAAAGGGAATCGCAAGAGGACAAAACCAAAAATCCTATGGATACAAAGAGAAAGACTTTATTTTTTTGAAGAGAAAGCATCTCGCAAAAATAACAATTACTTAAAGCCTCGCAAGTAGGTTTCGCACTCATTAACAGATTTTTAGTAGGTTATTGAAATCAGATAATTTATTACATTAGTACAAAACCTGCCAAAATGAAGTATACCACAGAAATAACCGTTAATTTACCTCTTGACGAATTCATAAAAAAACTGGACAATCCAGAGCATATGAAGCATTGGCAAGAAGGACTTCAAGAGTACCAACTCCTTTCTGATAGACCAAACGCGGAGGGAGCACAAATGAGCTTAAAATATAAAATGGGGAAACGCGAGTTTGAAATGGTGGAAACCATCATTAAGAGTAATCTGCCGCATGAATTGCATACTACTTATGACACCAAAGGAATTCACAATATTCAGAAAAACTATTTTAAGGACGTAGAGGGCAAGACCCTTTGGATTTCTGAAAGTGAGTTTCAATTCTCCGGTTTAGGTATGAAGTTGATTGGTTTTTTAATGCCGGGAGCTTTTAAAAAACAATCTATGAAATATTTGAAAGACTTTAAGGCATTTGCCGAAAATGGCACCTCTGTATTAAACCCTCAGTAATTATGGAAAAAGCATTGGACAGAAAAATAAAAATGATTTGGGATTTTCGCGGCCCGAGAGCTGCCAATACCGCGGAACATTATCAAAAACATTTGGCGGAATTTGTAATAATTGAAGAGCTAAAATTTGACATTACCGGCTTTGAACATTTTAGTGACACCCATAGTATTGCATATTTGGTTGTAGCAGAATTTGAAATGGAAGAAGTTCGCGAAATTTTAAAACCACAAAGGGGTGAGGTTTATTTGGAGGGTTATTAATCTCGCTCTATAAAAACTCTAAACTCGGTTAATGTTTAAACAGCTTTTTATCTCAATTTTCATTGGTAGCATAACACTCGTCTCTTGCACAAAAAGAGTAGATGCAAACCCATTGGAAACCATACTTTCCTCAGAAAACCACTTTATTAAAAGGGTTATGGATAGCCTAAGTCAGCATGAGGTTCAAATACGATATACACAAATAAATAGAAAAAGTGAGGCTGTATTTTTTACCGATTTTGATTTTCAAGTTGATAAAAACAATTATTTCTACCCTGCCAGTACAGTTAAATTTCCCACTGTAGTTACTGCTCTTGAAAAAATCAATGAAACGGATTCACTAACTGTGAATACCAGATTTTATATTGAGGGGGATACCGTAGAAACCACTTTTGCCAAAGCCGTTTCTGAAATATTTGCCATATCTGATAATACCGCTAATAACAGATTAATTGAATTTTTGGGGCAGGATGGTGTAAACAATAGAATGCAACAGCATGGCCTTGTACCCATTCGAATTTCACATCGACTTTCTACACCCAACGCAGATGAAATAACCACCAAACCTTTAGTCATTTACTTAAATGATTCCACTACAGCAACCAGCAGTTCAATCGTAAATAAAATTCCCAATCCATTGAAAGTGCAAAAAATTGAGAAAGGAACGGGGTTCTATGAGGATGATTCTCTGCATTTGGGTGCTTTCGATTTTTCGCTGAAAAACTATTACCCAATTGAGACGCAGCATAGCCTGCTAAAAAGAATCATTTTTCCAAAAGCCTTTTCAAGAGAAAATCAATTTAATTTGAGTGAAGACCAGCGTATGCTTTTGTTAGAGGCAATGCATACACTTCCAAAATCTCTTGGATACGACCCAGTGGAATATTATGATAGCTACGTGAAATTTTTAATGTTCGGTGATTCAACAGACCCAATCCCTGAGCATATTAAGATTTACAACAAAGTAGGCTATGCCTATGGAACTTTAACCGATTGTGCTTATATTCAGGATGTTAAAAACAATATAGACTTCATGGTTACGGCCACAATATTGGTAAACAAGGATGGCGTATTTAACGACAATGTTTACGAGTACGATGAAGTCGGCATTCCGTTTTTAGCACAATTAGGTAGAGAACTATATCAGTATGAACTAAAACGCAAGCGATGAACAAACTTACTTTCGATTGTTTTACCAAAAAAATCTTCATAAAAGCCCCCATTGAAAAATTATATTGGTGTTGGGGAACCTCAGAGGGTATCACATCTTGGTTTCTAAGTACAGCTATATATACTTCGGCAACCGGAGAGGAACGAAAAGTGGATGAAAACATTCAAGCTGGGGATTCGTACCTGTGGAAGTGGCACAACTGGGATGGAAAAGAGGAAGGAACTGTACTTAAAGCTAACGGAAAGGATTTTTTGGAAGTCTCTTTTGCAGACAGCAAGGTATCGGTAACCCTTGAAGACCATGAAAAAGCAGTTCTAGTAATCCTAAAACAGCATGAAATCCCCGTTGATGAGGAAAGCAAACTAAACATTCACCATGGGTGCAGTAACGGTTGGACGTTTTGGCTTGCAAATTTAAAAGCGTATTTGGAGCACGGAATTTTATTGAATGAAACCGAACATGATTTAAGAAACATTCCGCTATCTGGATTTGAGTTTGTAAACATGTAGTTTAGCGAGTGTGAAATCCTTGGCAATACATTTCTTCAAACACATGAAATTAAAAATCATACTTCTTTTTGCAGCGCTGACCATATTTGCGTGCAAAAAGGCGCATAAAAAAGTTGGCGACCAAGATTCTGAAAGAGAACCAACTACCCATCAACTAAAATGGGTTTTGGGAAAAGAACTCCTAAATGTGGAGAGTGTAATTTTTGATGCTGAGCATCAAGTTTTTTATGCCTCTTGTGGAAAAGATTACAAGCTTGGGAATCAAGGTTTCATTGCAAAAATATCCGCAGAAGGCAAATTACTAGAGCAAAAATGGGTGTCAGGTCTCAATAGACCTACAGGAATGGCAATACATGATGGCAATTTATATGTCGCAGACATTAACAACCTTGTAGTGATAAATACAGCCAGTGGTGAAATCTTGCAAAGAATTACTGAACCAATAGAAAAATCGGGACTCAATGACGTTGCTATAAGCAAAAAAGGACTCATTTATGTAACTGCCTCTTTTATTCATACCATTTTTAAAGTACAAAATGCGGAAATGCAATCTTTTTTAAAAGATGATAACCTACTTACATGGGCGAATGGAATTGCAATTAAGGGAGAAACATTAACTATTGGTGGAACACATTTGGTGTCCATTGATATCAATTCAAAAAAAATTACAAAACTCAACTTAGAGCCAAATATTTCCGATTTCGATGGAATTGCCTTAGATGGTGAAGGAGGATATTATGTTACAACAGTAGAAAACAGTGCACTTTGGCATATCAATAAAAATCTACAAGTTGAAAAATTAGCAGAGAATAACAGCTATTTTGGGGACTTGGATTTTATTCCCGAACATCATAAAATCGTAATAGCTCAAGGAAAACAAGATAAATCTTCCTTTTTCCTCGGTGTTCATCCTATTGCAGAAGTCAATTAAACTTGCCTATTTCTTATGGGATGGAATACCATACAAATCAAAATCTGAAGCTTCGGTAATTTCGACAGAGGCAAAATCCCCGACTTTTACATAGTGTTTTGTAGCGTCTATCAATACTTCATTGTCCACATCTGGCGAATCGAACTCTGTGCGACCAACAAAATGGTTTCCTTCTTTTCGGTCAATGATACACTTAAAGGTTTTCCCTATTCTTTCTTGATTCAACTCCCAAGAGATTTGTGATTGAACCTCCATAATTTCATTGGCACGCTGTTGCTTTACTTCCTCAGGGACATCATCTTCTAGCGAGTATGCATGGGTATTTTCCTCATGGCTATACGTGAAACAACCCAAACGCTCAAAACGCATTTCTGTCACCCAGTCTTTTAGTGTTTGAAAATCTTCCTCTGTTTCCCCTGGGTACCCCACAATCAAAGTAGTTCTTATGGTCATTTCTGGAACGGCTGCCCTAAAGTCTTGAAGCAATTGTGTTGTTTTCACCTTAGTTGTCCCTCGGCGCATACTTTTTAAAATAGGGTCTGCGATGTGCTGTAGTGGTATATCAATGTAATTGCAGATTTTAGGCTCTTTCTTCATCACTTCCAATACATCCATAGGAAATCCTGTTGGAAAAGCGTAGTGTAGTCGAATCCATTCAATTCCTTCAACCTTTACCAAGGCTTGAAGCAACTCGGCCAAATTTCTTTTTTTATACAAATCAAGACCATAATACGTTAAATCTTGGGCTATTAAAATAAGTTCCTTGACTCCTTTCGCTGCTAATTTCTCAGATTCTGAAACCAATTCTTGAATAGGTTTGCTCCTATGTTTTCCCCGCATTATGGGAATAGCACAAAAAGAACATGGTCTATCACAACCTTCGGCAATTTTTAAATAGGCATAATTTTTTGGAGTTGTGGTCAAACGTTCCCCTATCAATTCATGCTTGTAATCAGCCCCTAAAGCTTTCAACAAATTGGGCAAATCACTGGTTCCAAAGTATTCATCCACATTTGGAATTTCCTTTTCCAAATCGGGTTTGTAGCGCTCGCTTAAACATCCTGTCACAAAAACCTTATCTACATCCCCTGCTTCTTTCTTTTGAACGTATTCCAAAATGGTATTTACACTTTCCTCTTTGGCATTGGCAATAAATCCGCAGGTGTTTATAACAACAACGTTGCCTTCTTCTTCATGAACCACTTCTTTGTTATTGGCTCTCAGCTGACCCATCAATACCTCAGAATCGTAGACATTCTTGCTACAACCTAGGGTAACTACATTGATTTTGTTCTTTTTAAGCGATTTTGTGCGCATATGTTTTGTAAATGGGGTGCAAAAATACAAAAGTTAATACCATTAGGATCATATGCTCAGTCCATATACGCTTCTGGTATTTTCCTTGCTCTGGTCAAAGATTCAAATGCGGCTCCCAAGGCATATAATTTCCCTTCCTGATATTGTTTTGCAATGAAGGTTAAATTGATAGGTTCACCAGAATTTTTATATCCCATAGGTATTGTCAGCGCCGGATATTCTGCGGCAGCAGCTACGCCGGCATCATAATTATTGATGGACAACACGGCATCTAAACGATATTCACTCATGGGAACGTTAAAATAGGTGCGCCCATTGGCTTTCAACCTTTGTTTGATAGCCTTAAGTCCTTCAATTGATGTGGTATCTGCCAAAATACCATCTAATCGAGCCTGTCCGTACGGAATTCTGACCAAGCTATCTTTCAGATTAAATGCTACAACATCTTTCACATCGTGCACAAGGACACTATTGCTATCCTTTACATGAGTTTCAATATAATCTGGTAAATCATTTTTCATGTCGATGTTCAAAATTGAAAGAAAACCATCAAATTTTACCTCAGGTGGTTCGAATTCAATAATGGTAGCTCCGGCAATTTTCAATTTTTCCATTGTTGCCCGATAAATGGAATCACTTTCGATGTAATTTTTGAACGCACCAAATCTTTTGCCTTTAAGGCTTACTTCTTTGGCATACCACCTTTCCTCCCAATCCGCTTGAACAGATTTTTCGTCATTGTCGTCAAAACCACGCATGGCATCCAATAAAATTCCATTATCAATTACATTTTTGGTCATTGGACCAGGAGTATCCAAAGTACTTGAAATAGGAACAATGCCAGTTCGGCTCAAAAGCCCAATAGTGGGTTTCATCCCTACAACAGAATTTTGACCAGATGGCGATAGAATGGAGCCAGAGGTCTCTGTACCTACCGCTGCCACTGCATAATTTGCTGCTACAGAGGTGCCACTGCCAGCACTTGAGCCTCCGGTATCAAAAACACGACGACCATATGGGTTTAAGGTCTGACCTCCTACGGCACTTTGACCATTGGGGCATTCACAAATAAAATTGGCCCACTCACTCAAGTTTACTTTTCCTAAAATTAATACTCCTTTTTCTTTTAGACGCTCCACAATGTAAGCATCATCCGTTTCGTTTTCCATTAATGCTATTGCCCCAGCGGTTGTTTTCATCCCTTGAATGCCAATGTTGTCCTTTAACAATATCGGCATCCCATAAATAGGATGATGACCTTCGGAATCAGCATCCAACTTTCTAGCTTCTTCCAAAACATTGGGATTCAAGGCCAACACTGTGTTTAATGTTGTTTCATTAGGTAGCTCATATGTATAAATGCGATGTAGATAAAACAATGTTAAATCAACATAACTGAACTTTTTCCTTGAAATATGCTTTTGAAGCGTAGGGATATCCTGCTCCAAAACCAATGATCGCATCTCATTGTATTTTTCCTCTGGAAATTTGGCGACCTTAGTATATAATGGTGTAAAAACTTCATTCTTATCCAACACTTTGGATTGAATGAACTTGTAACGCATCCGTTCGTTTTCATGTCCAACATTCTCTGTTACTTCGGCGGCATCATTATATGGAGTCCAAAGTAATTCTTCCTTTCCTATTTTCTCAGTCTTCTTTTCCTCAATAGTTACCGAAGGGATTTGCTCCTGTTTATTTTCCTTTTTAAAAAATTGACAAGATTGAAATATCAGGAACAATACGGATAGGCTCCAACTAACTCGGATGGTGTTTTTTCTCATTATCACTACTTTTTTAGCACTTGTTTCCAGGCCGAAATATTTTTCTGGTTCATCCGAACAAACTCATCTTTTCCAAGTTCATCAGCAATTTTCAAGGATTTTTCTGCTGATGCAATTGCAGATTTATAATCACCAAGCTTTGCTTCTACCAAGGATTTTACGCGATGAAAGTAATAGGTATCCCCTCCCAATTCTAATGCTTTGTTTAAGTACTCTAACGAGCGTTCATAATCCTTTTCTTGTTCCTGTAAATAGCGGGCAGCTTCATAATACGTTTGGGCCTTAGGATTTTCTGTAATTTGTTTTGCAATCTCAATCTCCATTTGGGCATGGGTATCCACAATAAAAGGAATGATGACCTGTGTTTTTGCCCAAGTCAAGTTCATATTGGTTGAGTTATGGGTAATGGAATCAAAGGCAATTAAAAAGTTTTCTTGATGATGATGAACATTTTGTGGTTTGACGTTTACACGAAACAAATCTTCTTTTGGGTCATAATTTCTGCGTCCATCACCCCAATGTGAAATATTCTTATGAAACACAATCTGCCATGCTGAAGCTTCTGGAAAAGCGTATAAGGCATAAGTACCCTTGGGCAAAGTATTTCCCATTACGGTCATATCTGTATCTACCGTAATTTTTGTGGATTCGTTAGCTCCCACACGCCATATACGCCCGTAAGGCACTAATCCACCAAAAATCTCTCTGCCTTTGGTTGCTGGACGTGAATACTTCACTGAAATTTTAGAAAGTCCTACCTCTTGCTCTGCTATAGCTAATGGGCTTGCCTTTGGGTGATTAATTTGTGCATACCCATTAATACCAAAAACCAAAAGGAAAACAATTAAAATTCGTGAAGCCATATCAATTCTTTTTTATTCCCAAAAGGTATAAAATAACTCCTGGACCTGATTTTACCTTGTCAATTTCCCAATTGTATGTCTCACCGTTTTCCAAACTATTTACCAAACCTCTCATTTCTTCTACAGAATAGGTCCGCAAGGAGGATACAACTCCATCCCAGAGCACAAACAGCGGCACTATTGGAATTAAATACGTGAAAATGAGTCGCCCAAATTTAAAAGGCCTTATAAATGGTGCGGTGAACAAAACACTTATGGGAGAGAAAAGCATGGCCAAAATACTGGGAATACTTCGCTCTTGAGCTTCAAAAATGCCTATTGCGCTATTGGAATCCACGGCATTTTGTAGAATCTGCCGTGCATCATTGGGCTTAAAATGATGCAGAGATAAAAACTGCGTTCGCAATCCTTTTAAACTTTCCGGTACTTTTCTGGCATCAATGGATGCGGTAATGAATTCAAAATTATCCGCTTGTTTTTTAGTATATTCAAAAGCACTAAGGTTTGGGTAATAATCCGTTAACACTATTTTTAGGTCTGGATGAGTTTTTAGCAATTCGGAATTTAACCACAGTAAACCACCGCCACCGCCAGAACCTAAGTCTATAATCGTATTGGACCCTTCCGCTATTAAGCCTTTTTCAAGAATTGAAATGACTGGCTTATAGAGTTTGGTCTTGTTGGAAAGAAATTGTAAAAAATCAGTGCCATAATCCCTTAGAAACTTAGGAAACCATTTTTGATCTTCGAATTCAAATAAGTGTATTCTTCCCATACTATATATTCATAATATAAATTTAAGGGAACATTATGTAATGTAATCAAAATCTGGGTATTAGACCTTAAAAAACGAATCGACAAACTCATACTTATTAAAGACCTGAAGGTCTTCGATTCCTTCCCCTACGCCAATATATTTTACTGGTATTTGAAATTGGTCAGAGATACCAATCACGACTCCCCCTTTTGCAGTTCCATCCAATTTGGTCACGGCTAAACTGCTTACCTCTGTCGCTTTTGTAAATTGCTTTGCTTGTTCAAAAGCATTTTGTCCGGTAGAACCATCCAATACCAATAGCACCTCATGGGGAGCATCTGACACTACTTTTTGCATCACTCTTTTCACTTTGGAGAGTTCATTCATAAGGTTGACCTTATTGTGCAATCTACCCGCTGTATCAATTAAAACCACATCAGCATTGTCTGCTACCGCCGAATTTAGGGTGTCAAAAGCCACTGATGCAGGATCACTACCCATTTTTTGTTTTATGATGGGAACATCTACTCGTTTTGCCCAAACTTCCAATTGGTCTATAGCAGCAGCCCTAAAGGTATCACCTGCTCCCAAAACCACTTTCAATCCTTGTTTTTTAAATTGATAGGCCAGTTTCCCGATTGTAGTCGTCTTTCCTACCCCATTTACCCCAACCACCATAATGACATAAGGTTTTTTATCTGAAGGAATTACAAACTCGGTATCTTCTCCTACATGGGTTTCTGAAAGGAGTCCTGCAATTTCCTCACGAAGAATGGTATTGAGTTCATCAGCACCCATATATTTGTCTCGAGAAACCCTTTCTTCTATACGGTCAATAATCTTCAAGGTGGTATCAACCCCAACATCTGAAGAGACCAAAACCTCTTCAAGGTTATCCAAGACCTCATCATCCACTTTAGATTTACCGGCCACGGCTTTGCTCAACTTACCAAAAAAACTGCTTTTTGACTTTTCGAGACCTTTATCCAGCGTCTCTTTTTTGTCCGAAGAAAATATTTTTTTAAATAGGCTCATGTGCGTTCGTCATCAATCTTCAAAGATAGGAAAGTAAGAGGAGTTTTGTTAAATCCATTTTGGGTTTCCCCTTTTAGCGTAAAGATTTTATAAAATAAAAAAGCCGCTATAAAGCGGCTTTAAATTTTGTGCTATGATTTGGGTTACTTCTTGTTTAACCAATCATTTACCAATTCTGGAGACATAACTGACTCAACAAATGTATAAGCCCCAGTTTTTGGAGACTTTACCATTTTGATGGCCTTTGTCAATCTTTTTGAACTACCCTGTAGTGTTGCTACTGTCTTCTTTGCCATGACCTAACTTATTTAATTTCTTTATGAACAGTCATACGCTTAAGAATAGGATTGAATTTTTTAATCTCCATTCTGTCTGGCGTGTTCTTTTTATTTTTAGTAGTAATGTACCTAGAAGTACCTGGCATACCAGATTCTTTGTGCTCTGTACATTCTAAAATAACCTGAATTCTATTTCCTTTCTTTGCCATTGTATCGTACTTAAAATCTTATGCTACCTATTTTTTGGAATTGATTTCCTTTAAAACAGCAGAGATTCCTCTTTTATTGATAATCTTTACACCTCTAGACGAAACGTTTAGGGTTACCCAACGGTCTTCTTCTGGAATGTAAAATCTCTTTTTAGAAATATTTACATCGAATCTCCTTTTGGTTTTATTGATAGAAAAGGAAACGTTGTTTCCAAACATCACCTTTTTTCCTGTAACTTCACAAATCTTAGACATCTCCCTAACTTTTGAGTGATTTTATTGAGGCTGCAAATTTATAGCATTTTAATGGGACGCACAAAATTCTTTTTTAGAATTTTAGAATTTCTTTTAGTAATAATTCAAATGCCTTGTTTACAGACTTCTGAACAATGCGTTCTCTATGATTCCCCATAGTGAATTTCTGCGCAAAAGTATGTTCTGGAGTGCTAACCGCAATGTAGGTCGTTCCCACCTCAGCATCTGAATCCCCTTTTGTGGGGCCCGCATTACCTGTTGTAGCTATTGAGAAGTCCGTGCCCAGCATCTTTTTTACATTTTTAGCCATGGCTATCGCTACTTCTTCGCTCACCACGGAATGTTTTTTTACCAAGTCTTCAGGGACACTCAACACTTTAATTTTCGCCTCGGTGGCATAGCTCACTACACTACCCTTGAAATAGGATGATGCGCCAGGGATAGTGGTTATTTGTTGTGCAATTTTGCCTCCTGTAAAACTTTCAGCTGTTGCCAAAGTCATTTTTTTTTCTGTAAGCAGCTTTGCAATTTGATATTCGATGGACTCTTCTTCTTCCTCTCCATAGATGATATCGCCGATCAATGGATATAATTTTTTCACTTCCGCTTCAATCGCTGCAATTATCTCTCCATTGTTATTTCCCTTTGCGCTAAGACGAAGGCGAACCCTTCCCAGATTAGGCAAGTATGCAAGTTTTATAAATGGGGGTAGGCTATTTTCCCACTCCTCAATTTTATTGGCAATGGCACTTTCACCCAAACCATAGGTCATTATGGTTTTGTGAAAAATGTGAGGGCGTTTGTATTCTTTTATAATTTTGGGAAGCACCTCATTCTTCATCAAGTTTTTCATCTCAAAAGGCACTCCGGGTAGGGAAATAAATGCAGTATCCCCTTTTTTCATCCAAAGTCCTGGAGCTGTACCGTGTGCATTGTGTAGCACTGTAGCTTTTGAAGGCACCAACGCCTGTTTCCTATTTAAATCTGATATTGGAGTGGAAATATATTTTTTGAACAATTCTTCAATATATTCCAAAACGCCATCATCTTGAATGAGATCATCGTTAAAAAAATGACATAGGGTGTGTTTGGTGATATCGTCTTTGGTAGGGCCCAAACCTCCGGTTATAATAACTACCGATGATCTATCCTCAGCAACTTTTAAAGCTTCCAAAATATGGTCACGATCATCTTGTACCGAAGTAATCTGATATACCGAAACACCAATCTTATTTAGTTCTTTGGAAATAAATGCAGAATTGGAATCTATAATCTGCCCAATGAGAATCTCATCCCCAATGGTTATGATTTCAGCTTGCATTTACAGATTGAAGTCTTTTTTAAGTTCCCCTATTACCTGAAGCACATCCTTTTTTAGGAGCGGAAACTTTGTCTCAATTTCATCGATATTGGTGGTAGTCTTTCCCAAAGTTTCAATTTCAAGTGCCGTGGCCCTTGTTTGCTCCATTCCCAATAAATCCACATTGGGTTTTATTTTGTGGGCCAGTTTATATACATTTTCATAGTCCCTTTGGGCAATGGCTTTTTCCAAGTCTTCCATATCAATAGGAACTTCTTCTAAAAACACCGAAACTACAGAAGTAACAAAATCTTGATCTCCTTCTGCCATTTCATTAATCTTATCGAGGCTGTAAATCATTATCTCACATTAATTTCAAACATCTTCTCTCCTTCGAGACTACCTGAAAGGTAATCATTTGGGCTTACTTTACCAACCCCCGCTGGGGTACCTGTGAACAGAATATCGCCCTTTTTAAGCGTAAAATAGGTGGATACATGGGCTATTAACTCGTCTATCTTCCACAGCATCAGGGAGGTATTGCCATTTTGCACATTTTCCCCATTTTTTAACAAGGAAAAACCCAGTTTATCAAGGTTTTCGTACATACTTTTTGGTATCCACTTACCCACCACAGCTGAGCCATCAAATCCTTTAGCTTTTTCCCATGGCAAACCTTTGCCTTTAAGTTTAGCCTGGAGGTCTCTTGCGGTGAAATCTATCCCTAAACCAACTTCATCATAATACTTATGTGCAAACTCTTTTGAAATGTGTTTTCCAACTTTTTTTATTTTTACCAATACCTCTACCTCATAATGAATATCATTGGAAAATTCGGGAATATAAAAATCCTGTTCTTTTGGTAAAATGGAAGAATCTGGTTTTATAAAAACTACTGGCTCCTCCGGTCTTTCATTTTGCAATTCTTCAATATGGGCAGCATAGTTTCTGCCGATGCATATCAGTTTCATATTCCTAATATTTGAATTTATTTTTTAAGACAGCTTATTGTTCAGCTTGCTAAGTTTAATTTGGGTAAGTACCTTTTTAGTATACAACGGAAAATCGGCATTCAAAATCCATCCGAAATAACCTGGTTCGGTTTCCATAACCTCATCTACGGTTTTACCTTTGTGCTTTCCGAAAGCAAAAATGGGTTGTTCTTCTTTATTAACACCAATAAATCCTGCAAAGTCCAAGGATTGTTTTCTTGTGGTGAATTCTGATAACTTCTTTACGTCGTTCTCCAATTCGGGATATCTGTCCAATTGTGACAATAAGACTTCATATGTAGCTAACGTATCCGCTTCAGCACTATGGGCATCATCTAAATTTTTATCACAATAGAACTTATAGGCAGCCCCTAACGTTCTTTTTTCCATTTTATGAAAAATGGTCTGTACATCTACCGAAACCATATTCTTCATGTCAAAATCCACATCTGCCCGGAGCATTTCCTCGGCAAGGAGCGGAATATCAAAACGATCTGAGTTAAAACCACCAAGATCACTATCCTTGATCATCTTATAAATTTCTTTGGATAGTTGTTTAAACGTAGGCTCATTGGCCACTTTTTCATTGGTAATGCCATGCACAGCAACCACTTCTGGCGGAATGGGCATTTCTGGGTTTACAAGCCAGGTTTTACTCTCTTTATTTCCATTTGGAAGGATTTTGAGAATAGAAATCTCCACAATTCTGTCTTTGGCCACATTGGTACCGGTTGTTTCTAAATCGAAAAAACAAATAGGTTTGGTAAGCTGTAGTTGCATAGGTTGATATTATTTTGATTTGGAAAATAGCCATGATAGCAATTCTGGCTCTGCAAAGGCATTATCCCAGCTATTGTGACCAACACCAGGGTATACCGAATATTTTACATCGATTTCTAAACTTTTCATGGCCTGTACCATCACTGCCGAATACTTTTCAGGAACCACGGTATCCGCTTCACCATGAAACACCCACCAATCCAGACGCTTAAGCTTGCTCGCTATTTTTGGATTTGCACCACTGCAGATAGGAAAGGCCGCCGCAAACATTTTAGGGTTTCTTCGAACCAATTCAAAGGTGCCCATTCCACCCATTGAAAGCCCGCCAACGTAGATTTTGGATTTATCAAGTTTGTAGGTCTTTTTTAGCTCTTTTAAAAGTCCTTCTAGCAGTAACATGTCTTTGGTAGGTTCCGCATCTTCATAATAGATGAACTCTCTATTGGGGATATTTCCCTTTACATCAATCTTCGCCCAAGAGCTATTAGTAGCACATTGAGGGAAAACTACAATGGAAGGGTATTTTTCCATTACGGTTTCGCCCAAAAACAAACCCGAACCATGCACCAGTTGTGCTTCATTATTATTACCACGTTCTCCCGAACCATGTAAAAACAACACCAATGGATACTTTTTGGTCGCATCGTAATTCTTTGGCAATAACAGTCGGTAGGGAAGACTATCGCCTTTCTTTTCATAAACTTTTTTCTGATAAGCTGAAAGGTCTTGTGAGGCCATATTTGTGGAACATAGTAAAAATAGGGCCAAATTTAAAGTGATTAATAATCTCATTGATCAATGAATTTGATTAATCCTCTAAATTAACAATAGTGAAAGGAATAGCTATGTTTTTAGGGCTAGATTTCTCTATTTATATCCCAAGCTTCGAGATAATCGGCTACTGTTTTAACAAACATTCCACCAAGAGCGCCATTTACAACCCTATGGTCATAGCTATGGGAAAGGAACATTTTGCTTCTAATGCCTATGTACTCCCCTTGATCGGTCTCGATAACGGAAGGCATTTTTCTAATTGCACCTAGAGCCAAGATTCCCACTTGAGGCTGATTAATAATAGGCGTTCCAAATATGCTTCCGAAAGAGCCCACATTGGTCACCGTATAAGTACCATCTTTTACCTCATCTGGTTTTAACTGATTGTTTCTTGCTCTACTGGCAAGATCGTTCACTGTTTTTGCCATACCAACCAAATTAAGTTGGTCTGCATTTTTAATAACAGGAACTATTAGATTACCATCAGGCAATGCGGCAGCCATTCCCAAGTTGATGTTTTTCTTTTTAATAACCTTATCTCCATCCAAGGAAATATTAATCATTGGATATTTTTTTAAAGCCATCGCCACGGCTTCCATAAAAATTGGAGTGAAGGTCAATTTTTCACCTTCGCGTGCCTCAAAAGCTTTTTTATTGTTATTTCTCCAGTTAACCACATTGGTCACATCAACCTCTACAAAACTTTGTACATGGGCAGAAGTGGCAATACTATCCACCATATGATGCGCAATTAATTTACCCATACGCGTGAGTGGAATTATTTCATCACCATCCGCCACAGGTACTGGAGCAGTTTTTGGTTTTTCATGACGTGCTTCTTTTTTAATTTCCGCGGAAGGAGCAGAAGTCACTACTTGTTCAGTCTTTGCAACTGGCACCGGTGATTTAGTCCCATTTGAAGAGCGATTATCCAAAAATGCTTTAATATCATTCTTGGTCACTCTTCCTTCTTTTCCTGTTCCAATAATGGCTTCCAATTCATCCATGGAAATTCCTTCTTCCTTGGCAATATTTTTGACCAATGGAGAATAAAACCGTTCTGAACTTGAAAAATCCTGCGCGGGTATGGAAATGGTTTCTTTTACCTCAGCCATTTGATTTTCAATTACTGCAACTGGCACTTCTACAACATCTTCAGCTTCATCTACAGTGTCCGTTCCATTGGAAGATACATCTACAGCTCCATCCGTTTGAATAACCGCTACAACTTCACCTACTTTGATGATGTCATCTACTTCAAATCGTTTTTCCAGCAGCACACCTTCCACTTCACTAGGAACTTCAGAGTCAACCTTGTCAGTAGCAATTTCAAAAATTGCCTCATCCAACTCAATGGTATCTCCAACGTCCTTTAACCATGTAGTTAATGTTGCTTCGGCAACACTCTCTCCCATCTGCGGTAATTTCAATTCAAACTTTGACATATTCTTATTTAACGGAGTAATATCGACTTATATTTTGCAAAAATAATAAAGAAATCTCCTTATTCTTAATTTATGTGCATTATTTAACCATCTATTAATTTGCCTTAATAGAACTTTCAAAGGGAACTCGGTTAAGAATACTCCTTCCTAAAGTTACCTCATCTGCATATTCCAATTCATCCCCAACAGATATTCCTCTGGCAATGGTAGAAGTGGTTACGTCCAAACCTTCCAACTGCTTGTAGATATAAAAATTTGTGGTATCTCCTTCCATGGTGGAACTTAAAGCAAAAATCAGCTCGCTCACCTGACCTTCTTTTACTCGTCTTATTAGTGAGTTAATATTCAAATCCTGTGGCCCTACACCTTCCATAGGTGATATTTTTCCACCTAAAACATGGTACAGTCCATTATATTGGGACGTATTTTCGATTGCCATTACATCTCTAATGTCTTCTACAACACAAACCAAAGACTCGTCCCTTTTGGTATTGCTGCAAATCTCACAAAGGATCGTATCTGATATGTTATGACAGGTAGCACAAAAATTTATGTTGCTTCTTAAGCTCATTAGAGCATCAGACAGCATATTGGTACGCTCTTCTGGCTGTTTCAGCAGATGCAAAACCAATCTTAGGGCCGTTCGCTTGCCAATGCCGGGCAATTGAGACATTTCATATACTGCGTTCTCTAAAAGTTTTGATGAAAACTCCATATTTTCAATTATCTGGCAAAATTACGATTTTACCATTACCAATTTACTTTTGTACTTTGCAAATCAAATTCCTTTTATGTCCGCAACACAAATTCTTTTGCTCATTGGTGCTTATTTTTTAGTTCTGATGATTATCTCTTATTTCACGGGAAAAAACGATTCAAATTCAGATTTTTTTAAGGCAGGCAAGCAATCACCTTGGTATTTGGTGGCGTTTGGAATGGTGGGTGCCTCACTCTCTGGGGTTACCTTTATCTCTGTTCCCGGGTGGATTGAGGCTTCGCAATTTGGTTATATGCAGGTGGTGCTAGGTTATCTGTTCGGATATTTTGTTGTTGCTTTTGTTTTGCTTCCGTTGTATTATAAGCTCAATCTCACATCCATTTACGAGTATTTATTGGATAGGTTTGGCACTATAAGTCATAAGACGGGTGCTTTTTTCTTTTTTGTCTCAAGGGTATTAGGCGCTGCGTTCAGATTATATCTGGTAGCCATCGTCCTGCAGCAATTTGTGTTTGATGATTTAGGAATTCGATTTGAGTTCACGGTAATTATCTCCATTTTATTGATATGGATTTATACCAATAGAGGTGGTATAAAAACGATTGTCTGGACGGATACTTTACAAACACTTTTTATGATTCTGGCCGTAGTACTTTCTGTACTCTTCATCCTTGATGAGCTAAACTGGACATTTGGTGAATTCCTAAGTTCCGCAGAACTCGAACCATATAGCAAATTTCTTTTTACGGATAGTTTTCTAGATAGAAACCATTTTATAAAGTCTTTTGTGGGAGGAATGTTCGTTACCATTTGCATGACGGGATTAGATCAGGATATGATGCAAAAGAACCTTACCTGTAAGTCATTAAAGGATGCTCAAAAAAATATGGTTTCTTTCAGTATAGTCTTGGTTGCTGTTACCTTTTTATTCATGCTTTTAGGTGCATTGTTATTTATTTATGCAAATAAAAATGGTATTGCGGTTCCGTTAATGGATGGACAACCCAAAACGGACTTGTTGTTTCCAGAAATAGCATTGAATAGTGGTTTAGGCAAAACATTGGCCATAACCTTTATGTTAGGACTCATTGCTGCTGCTTATAGCAGTGCCGATAGTGCTTTAACCTCTTTGACCACATCTTTTTGTGTTGATTTTTTAAACGTGGAAAAACAAGAAGAGGCAAATCAAAAGAAGATTCGTAAGCGAACTCATATTGCTATGAGCGTAATGCTGATCATCGTAATTATTTCCTTTAAATACATATTAAACAGAAATGTTATCGATAGCCTTCTTATTGTAGCTGGCTATACGTATGGACCATTATTGGGTCTTTTTGCATTTGGCATTTTCACCAAACACAAAATAAAGGACAGTTACGTTTGGATTGTTGCAGTACTCTCTGTAGTTATTATTGCGCTAGTAGCCAATATTCCTTCAGCCTACCTAGGCGGATATGTTGTGGGGTATGAGTTGCTTCCCTTAAATGGATTATTGACCTTCTTTGGACTTTGGCTCATAAGGAAAAAAGGTGTTGTAACTCCTAATATTGACCAGTAGCTAGTAGCACCAAGGAGCAGGCCACTTCTACCATAATATCATTCTCTTTTAATATTTGGTAAAATTCTGGGTTTTCTGTACCTGGGTTAAAAATAACTCTCCGAGGCCGTAAATACAGGATATCCTCGTAATACTGCTTTTGTCTGGAAGGGTTCATGTATAAGGTTATAGTATCAATATTTTGAAAATCACCCAGCTTGTTCTTAATTTGTACTCCAGAAACAGTCCCTTCCCTCATCCCAAATGCCACTGTTTCAATTTTATTGTCAACCAAACGATGAATTGCCAGATTACTATATCTGCTTGGATTTAAGGATGCTCCAAAAACAAGAGTTTTATTCATTTGTTAATTTATATGTTAAACTAAATCAAAGATTGTAACTAATCAAAAAAAAACTCGTCTATTGTACATAGAAAAATAATCATTGGTAAGACTGTATTTTTTTATAGTTAATGGTTAGTGTTTAGTATAGCTTATCAATGTAAAAGCCCTGGCGTTTCGGTTACTATCGAGAGTCAGGGTTTATTTTTTCTTCTCCCAGGTGATTTTGTCCACCAAAATTGTGCTGCCTTGCAGTTTCTTTGGATCATCTATTTTATAAAAAAATGTTAAACTCTCTTCCATCTGTAACATCTTTAATTTAACGTCGTCTTGTAGACAACATCAATCTAATCAAAAAACGAACAAACTCATGAAAAGAGTACTTTTACTTTTCACACTGTTCTTGTGCAGTGTTTTTGCTTCAAATCTTTTTGCAAACAACAATACAGAACCACCAATAGGCTCCATATCGGGTACTATTATTGATAATGCGTTAAATCAACCCGTAGCCTATGCGGCCATTGTTATTAAATCTGAAGATGGCAGTAAGACCATCACCGGTGGTATTACCACAGAAAATGGAACTTTTGAAATAAAAAAATTACCTGAAGGTTCTTTTATCTTAGAGGTTCAGTTTATAGGATATAAGACGCATTCCCAAAAATTGGTTATCACCAAGAAAAATAGAAAAGTGGATGTCGGAACCATTACGTTAATGGAGGAGACTGAAGAATTATCTGAAGTGGAAGTGGTTGCGGAACGCACAACAATTGAACAACGTGTAGATCGAAAAGTTATAAATGTTGGTAAAGATCTTACCACGGCGGGCGCAACGGCATCCGACATCATGAATAATATTCCTTCTGTAAATGTAGACTCTCAAACTGGTGACATTACCATGCGTGGAAACTCCAATGTTCGAGTGATGGTTGACGGTAAACTATCCAATGTACCTGTTGCACAATTGTTGCGTCAGATACCATCAACATCAATAAAATCCATTGAATTGATTACCAATCCTTCGGCAAAATACAACCCCGAAGGTATGAGCGGTATCATTAATATTGTGCTGCACAAAAATGCCAATATAGGATTCAACGGTAACATCACAACTGGTTTAACCAAAGGAATCGAGGCTAAGTTCAACAGCTCCATAGACCTTAATTACAGACAGGGAAAATTTAACTTTTACGGTAATTATGGCAATAATATAGGGAAATACGTAAACGATGGGACTATTTTAAGGATAGATGAAAATTCGTTACAAGCATTTGATTTCTTTAATAATAACAAATCCCATCTCTATAAAGTTGGCGTAGATTTTTACCTAAACGATAAAAACACTATTTCAGTTTTTACTAATCAAAACATTTTTGATGGAGATGGATTGGGTACAACGCGAGTTACTTATAACAATGATCTCTCGAGAAACGTAACGCAGTTTTTCAGGGATGATAGTGAAAACCAAAGTGAACAGTACAATTTCGATTACAAGCTGGATTTTAAAAAGGAAGGCCATAATATAGAATTAGAAGTGGACTACAATAGGTTTGATAGTAACCAAGATGCCAATTTTGATTCAACTGGTGCAACCCTGTTTCCAGACTATATGGATTTTGTAGACACGGAACGTACGCAGACTATTGCCAATTTAGATTATGTTAACCCATTGGACAGCATTTCTAAATTAGAAGTTGGTCTTGAATCCAGAATTTTTGGTACAGATGTAGATTATTCGTCAACAGGATTATCATTTAATTCCAATGGAGACCTTATCCCTACCCCAAGTACAGCTTTTACGTATGACATGGATATATACTCTGCTTATGCAACCTTTAGCCAGACCAGAGGAAAATTCTCTTATCAGGCGGGAATTCGTGTAGAGGATGTCGAGGTTAAGGCCGATACCAATAGAGTTAGGTCGTTTACCGATAAATATACGCAGGTATATCCTTCAGCATTTGTAACCTATAGCCCTAACGATAAAGATCAATTGCAAATAAGTTATAGCAGACGTGTGGATAGGCCTGGCTTGCAACAAGTAAATCCAATTAGAGAATGGGCCACCCCATTGATTTCTTCCTTTGGAAACCCAAGTCTTGTGCCACAATTCACCAATTCCTACGAGGCTAATTATACCAAGCGCATTAAAAATGGTAGTGTAACCGGAGGTGTGTTTTACAGATCAATTTCTGATGAAATAAATAGAGCGGTTTATGTAGACCGATTGGATTTCAATAAGTTGATATTGACTTTCGACAATTTCGATAACACCTCGGCCTATGGTTTTGAGCTTTCGACCAATTATAAAGTAGCACAATGGTGGAGCATTAATGGCAGTTTCGACTTTTACTCTCAAACCCAAAGAGGTATTACTGAAAGTTTGAGTGGGGATAGTCCAAACCCAACAGAAAATGATATTATAGTGGAACGGGTGGAGGTAGACAACACAGCTTGGAACCTGCGAATGAACAATAGTTTTAAAGTAAACAAGGAATTGACATTACAACTATTTGGGTTTTACAGAGGTCAAAATAGAACCATACAATTTACTGCTGAACCAATGTACTTTGTAAATCTGGGAGCGCGCTATAGTTTCGCCCAGGGCAAAGGAACCATTAGCCTAAACTATAACGACATGTTCAACACGATGCGATTTGGCTTTGACGGAGATCGCCCATATGATCAGGTTGGAGGATTTAACTGGGAGAGCAACAACGTATATGCTGGCTTATCTTATCGCTTCGGTAGTGGTAAAAACAGAGCCAAGCAACGAAAAAGAAGAGATAGTAATACCAAACAATCCAGTGGGGGAATATTATAACAGTATTTGATTTTCCTTGTAAGAGTGTTGGTTGGTTAATCTTTCAAGGGCTATCAATAAAAACCCTGGTTTCCATTGGATGAAACCAGGGTTTTGCTTTTTAATCCAAAATATGGGTGTCGAACCCATCCAAACTAACAGTATTTTTCTTTTCCCAATACTTTTTTAAACCTTCCTCTCCTTGGTTTTCTGCCCAATCCACCAAGGCTTGCCGTTGATTCTTATATTCCATTATGGGAACTCCCATACCACAGGAAATCTGTACCATATCAATCTTTACATCGACTAATTGCCTACTCCCTGCCAATTTTGGGAATAATGTTATGTGTTCTTTCCAAAATTGAGAATTTCTATGGTAGACCTCTGCATTTCCATAGAGTCTTAAAATGATTGGATCACCATCAAAAGCACAAAACATTAGGGTTATTCGGCTATTATTTTTTAGATGAGCAGCTGTTTCATTACCACTACCCGTCAGGTTTAACCAGATTACGTTATTTTCATTCACAATCCGAAATGAATCCAATCCTTTTGGAGAAAGGTTTATAAAACCTTCATCCATAGCCGTAGCAACGAAAAATAGTTTTTGATTTTTAATAAAATCAATCAGGGCGGGGGTTAATTTATCCAGCTTTCTGCCCATACCTAATTACCATTTCATAATGACACTGCCCCATGTAAATCCACTTCCGAAAGCAGCTAAAACCACCAAATCTCCAGATTTTACCTTACCTGCTTCCCATGCTTCAGTCAAAGCAATTGGGATGGAGGCTGCAGTGGTATTACCGTATTTCATGATGTTGTTAAACACCTGATCATTAGATAAACCAAACTTCTTTTGAATAAACTGTGCGATGCGCAGATTGGCTTGATGTGGGATAAGCATATCGATATCCTGTGGGGTCAAATTATTGGTCTGTAAGCCCTCCATAATCACTTCACTAAAACGAACTACTGCATTCTTAAACACAAATTGTCCATTCATATATGGGAAATACGACGTATCCTCTGGATCTTCATCTTCAATAATATCGGTGACCCATCTTTTACCCATTCCAGGAGCAATCAATGATAATTCTTCAGCATGCTGCCCTTCTGAATGTAAGTGTGAAGAAAGAATTCCTTTTGAAATATCTTCTTCCCTAGTCAAAACAGCAGCACCAGCACCATCTCCAAAAATTACGGATACTCCCCTACCTCTTGTAGTCATATCCAAACCATGGGAATGTAATTCAGAACCAATTACCAGTACATTTTTGTACATCCCGCTTTTAATGTATTGGTCTGCCACTGAAACCCCATAGACAAATCCAGAACATTGATTTCTTACATCTAATGCGCCCACTGTTTTAATGCCCAAATCGCGCTGCACCAATACTCCAGGTCCAGGGAAATAATAATCTGGGCTAAGCGTGGCAAAAACAATGAAGTCTATTTCATCTTTATCAATACCAGCTCGATCAATGGCAATTTTGGCTGCTTTCACCCCCATTGAGGTGGTGGTATCTGTACCCTTCACAACATGTCTTCTCTCTTTTATTCCAGTTCTCTCCTGTATCCATTCATCATTGGTATCCATTAGTTTGGACAGGTCATCATTGGTCACTACATTTTCCGGCACATAAAACCCGAGTCCAGATATTTTTGAATTGTACATACTACTATGCTTAGATAAAAATTATTGAAAAATCCTGAGGCTATTTCACGGAAAAGTAAAAAATATATTCAAAGAAGTGGGAATATATTAGAAAAATTAGTCCATGTACTTTTTAAAGTCGTTCACTTTTACTTTGGCCTTTAGGTCGTGAAGTAAATTGTAAAGTCCGAAAAAAGTTCGGTTCATATATAAAAAATGTTTAGACCCTCTGTTGCCATTCATTTTTCTAATGTGTTCATCTTTGGAATAACGTTCACTTAAATCTGCAATTTTGTTCCAAAACGTGTCTGCGCCAAAATCGAAATCTTCTTGATGAAATGGGGAGGTGAAAAGCGTAAGCATTTCTTTAAACAGTGCCTTGAAAAATTCTAGCTCCTTTTCTGAATCAGTGGAGGTTAAAATTTCAAGTTCGTACAGTTTTTCCATAAAGACCTCATCATTGTTAATGTTGTCTTCCTTGGCCAATTCAAAATAGGGTACATAAAACTCATCTGGAATCTCCTTTATACAACCAAAATCTATGGCGATAAGGGTTTCATTGGCACTGACCAAAAAATTTCCTGGGTGCGGGTCTGCATGTACTTTTCGTAAACTATGGATTTGAAACATATAAAAATTCCATAAGGCCTGCCCCAGTTTATCGCCCAGGTTTTGGTCAAAATCGGTATTGGTAAACTCGCTAAGGTGTTTTCCCTTCATCCAATCCATCGTAAGGATACGTTCACTGGATAAACCTTGGTAATAATTGGGAAACTCCATGTTTGGAATATTGGCACATGCTTGGGTAATTTCTTCGCTCTGCTTGAGCTCTAAAATGTAGTTGGTTTCTTCTACAAGCTTGTTTTCAACCTCTTTAAAATATTTCTCAGAATCTTTACCTTTTAGGTTGAACATTCTAATCGCTATAGGTTTTACAATAGCCAAATCGCTACTTATACTTTCAGCAACTCCGGGATACTGAATTTTAACTGCCAATTCCTTCCCATCCTTTCTTGCCTTATGCACTTGACCAATACTGGCGGCATTAATAGAATCTTTTTCGAAGGTGTCAAAAATATCCTCAGGATATTTATTGAGATACTTTTTAAATGTTTTTCTGACCAAGGGGGCTGACAATGGTGGCACAGAAAATTGGGAAAGAGAAAATTTCTCTACATAGGCACTTGGCAAGAGATTTTTCTCCATACTAAGCATTTGGGCCACCTTAAGGGCACTCCCCTTAAGGCTCTTTAAGCCGTCATAAATATCTTCTGCATTATCTTGATCAAGTTCTTCTTTTGCAGTCTCTGAATTGACTAATTTTTTGCCATAATACTTTACGTAGTTCCCTCCAATCTTTACACCTGTTTTAACAAGTTTTCCTGCTCTTTCAATCTTTCCCGTGGGAATACTATCCAATGTCTTCATAGGCAACTAAGCAAAATTTTCTTTATAAAGGAATTTTCCAAAATCGATGATTTTCTCCAATGGTGCACTTTCAAAAACTTGAAAAATTGTGGTGACCGATTTTTCTATGGCAATGTCTGTCTTTTCAAAATCCGGGGAATTATCATCCATCCAAAATTTTAGGAGGAACAAGAATTGCAGCCATGCCCCCTCTGAAAATAATTGCGGACTATGCTTAAGAATTTTTAAATTCTTTTCGCTATTACGTTCCTCAATAAGTTCAGAAGCAAAATCTTTGATATGGTTTCTAAGGCCTTTTAGTTGACCTAATTTCTCCATGGTGTTCCTATGTTCCTTCAAAACAAAAAGTACATAGCTCCTATTCAACGTCAATGATTCAAAGAGGGTAAAGAAAAAGGTAAGCATCTTATCTTCATTGGTCATTGCGGCATATCCTTTATTCTTTTGCATAACGGATATTGTATTCTGAAAGAACTTTTGCCAAATAGCATGTTGTAAACCATCAAAAGAACCAAAGTACTTGTAGAATTCTTCTTCTCTTATTTTATTCTCCTTGCAGAACTTGTAAATGGATTTTGGTATCACTTCATGTTCCAAGACAGTATCCATGAACCAACTTATAATTTTTTCCTCTGTAATTTTTGAATTTGAAGTATTTGCCATAGCATTTTATGTTTAATCAAAAATACGATTTATGCAACAGAAATTAAGTTAAGATTTCTTAAGAAATCAAAAGGAAAACGCACTTTCGGGCGAAAGTGCGTTTTCAACAACCTAACCAATAAATAAACAAACTTGTTATAGCATGATACTATTTCATAGCAATTTTTCTATAACACTACAAATATAATCATTTTGTTTATTCTTTTTGGTTAAAAGATAAACAAACTATGTTAAAAATTGACTGATTCTTGTTAAAAGCGCATTTCCGTGTCAGTTTGTCATATATACCACTCTGGTACTTTTTTTGACATCCCATAAAGAATTAAAGAAAACTATTAAACAATGGCTACAGGTAAAATCAATGTTTCAGTAGAAAACATATTTCCCCTAATTAAAAAATTTCTCTACAGCGATCACGAAATCTTTTTGCGAGAGCTTATTTCTAATGCTACGGATGCAACCCTAAAACTTAAACATCTTACTTCTATTGGTGAGGCTAAGGTTGAGTACGGATCTCCTAGAATAGAAGTTAGCATTGATAAGGACAAAAAACAGATTAAGATTACCGATCAAGGTATCGGGATGACTGAAGATGAAGTAAAAAAATACATTAACGAAGTAGCTTTTTCAGGTGCTGAGGAATTTTTGGACAAATACAAAGATGCCGGAAAAGATGCAGGCATTATTGGTCATTTTGGTCTAGGATTCTATTCCGCTTTTATGGTAGCGGACAAAGTGGAGATTATTTCCAAAAGTTTTAAGGACGAGCCAGCGGTATATTGGACTTGTGACGGTTCTCCGGAATTCACACTGAAAAAAGCCAAGAAAGAAGACAGAGGAACAGATATTATTCTTCACATAGCGGAGGATTCAACAGAGTTTTTAGAAGATTCCAAGATTCGTGAACTGTTGACCAAATACAACAAGTTTATGCCCATTCCAATTAAGTTTGGAATGAAAACGGAGACACTTCCAAAACCAGAAGGTGCAAAAGAAGAAGATCCAGCACCTACGCAAGAGGTAGACGATATCATCAACAATCCTAACCCGGCATGGACAAAGAAGCCTGCTGATTTAAAGGATGAGGATTACAAGAGTTTCTATAGAGAATTGTACCCAATGCAATTTGAAGAGCCTTTGTTCAACATTCATTTAAATGTGGATTATCCTTTCAACTTAACAGGTATCCTTTATTTCCCAAAGTTGACTAATGACTTGAATATCCAAAAGGATAGGATTCAACTGTATCAAAACCAGGTTTTTGTAACGGACAATGTGGAAGGTATTGTTCCCGAATTTTTAACCATGTTACGCGGTGTTATAGATTCTCCAGACATCCCATTGAACGTTTCAAGGTCTTATTTACAAGCAGATGGTGCAGTTAAAAAGATTTCTTCTTACATCACAAAAAAAGTTGCTGATAAATTGAGTTCGCTCTTCAAAAACAATCGTGAAGATTTTGAACAAAAGTGGAACGATATTAAAGTGGTTATTGAATACGGGATGCTTTCCGAAGATAAATTCTTTGAAAAAGCGGACAAATTTGCATTGTACCCAACGGTGGATGGCAAATTCTTCACTTTTGAGGAACTACAGAACAACATAAAGGACAACCAGACGGATAAGGATGATAAGTTGGTTGTATTATACGCATCAGACAAAGAAGCGCAACACAGCTATATTGAAGCTGCAAAAGCAAAAGGATTTGAGGTACTATTGATGGATTCACCAATCATATCGCACTTGATGCAAAAATTGGAGACCTCTAAAGAGAATTTGTCCTTTGCAAGAGTAGATGCTGATCATTTGGACAACCTTATTAAAAAAGAGGATTCAGCCATTTCTAAGCTTTCTGATGAAGAAAAGGACAGCCTAAAGGCTGAGTTGGAAAAGGTCACAACAGATAAAGGGTACACTATCCAACTGGAAGCTATGGACAGTGCTGCTTCGCCATTTATTATTACAGAGCCAGAATTTATGCGTAGGATGAAGGAGATGCAGCAAACCGGTGGCGGTGGAGGAATGTTTGGCATGGGCAATATGCCAGAAATGTACAACCTTATCGTAAACACCAATCATGAATTGGTAGGCGAAATTTTGAATACCAAAACGGCCAAAAAACGTGAACGATTGATCAATCAATCGCTAGATTTGGCACGCTTGTCCAAAGGACTATTAAAAGGAGAAGAGCTTACCAATTTTATTTCGCGGAGTTACGAGATGATAAAGTAATCTCTATTTCATAAATCTTAGATAAGGGCAGGTAGTATCACCTGCCTTTCTTATTTTTATCTCAATGGAAAACCCTTGGCATCTTTATGTAATGGCTGGCATGTATATGATTGCGGGTGTTGCCCATTTTGGTTATCCAAAGGCCTATCTGCGCATAATGCCCAGATATCTCCCAAATCATAAGCTATTGGTTCTGCTAAGCGGCCTTGTAGAGATTGTTTTGGGTATTGCACTTTGCTTTGAGCAAACTAGGAACCTTAGCATCTATGCAATTATAGCAATGCTTCTTGTTTTCTTACTGGTTCACTTTTATATGCTATCTGGTGAAAAAGAAGGTGCAGGAATACCAAAATGGATACTCTTACTTAGAATACCATTACAATTTGGCTTAATGTATTGGGCATACTTCTACTTGTCATCTTAACATCCAACTATTGTCAAAGTATCTTTTTAACCAAGGAATTTGAATCAAAAACAACAGCCCGAAAAATAGTACTGCATACATGGTTATTTTTGAAGATGACAGTATTTGAGGCCAAGCTAAAATTCTTTCAAAAAATAAATCAACCTGCCCGTTTCCAAACCATGTCTCATTATCTAAGCTATAGTCTGAAGCCAAATATCCAGTTAGCCCAACCAATACAATACACAAGAAAACCAAAACACTCTTAGGCATCAAAGGTTTATATTCTATGGAAGCTTTCATTTCTGTTTCAACGATTTGAGACATTATGGTATCCGTGAAATTGGATGAAGGAGATTCCAAGATCGTTTCATCCATAATTTTGTCCACAAAATCCTCTAATTCCCTTTCGTCAGTCTTATCCATAGTTCTGAAATATTTCTTTTTCTAAATTCTCCTCCAACACTTTGGCAAACTTTTTTCTTGCCCTAAAGAGTTGCACTTTTATAGTGCTAACAGGAATATCTAAAGTCTTTTCCATTTCTGCTAGATTTTGTTCTTCAAAATAAAAAAGTGTAAGAAGCCCAACATCATTGCTAGGTAATAAATTCAAACATCTTTTAATCAACTCTTTTCTTTCCTCTTGTAACATTTTATCCAATGCATTGTTCATGCTTACAAATGCAACATCTTTAACATGGTCTATATCTACAAATGTTTTATTCCTTTTATTTTGTTTGATTCTATCTAAACAAGTATTGTATGCAACCTTATAAATCCAAGTGGAAAGCTTAGAATCCCCTTTAAAATGTGGCAGTGATTTAAAAATCTTGATAAAAGTATCTTGGGATACTTCTTCAGCCTCTTCTCTGCTTCCCAGCATTCTATACGTTAAAGTATACACCAAATTCTTATATGCATCAACCAACTCCGAAAAAGCATGGGTATTACCATCCCGTATTTTCTGGATCAGGTTAGTTTCTTTATTGGTTGTCATTGCACATTGGACGCCAAAACATACTCCTAGGTTACATAATTTTCTTTTTTTATCATAAAAATGTAACCTCAACCAAAAAACCGTCGTCATATACAATGAACTAATAAAATAATCATCATTTAAAACGAACAGTCATGGGATCTGAATTAATCATTATACCAATACTATTTGGGGTTGTCTTTGGAATAGCATACCTCTATTTTTCAACCAGAAATAAAGAACGTCTGGCATTAATTGAAAAAGGGGCGGACGCTTCAATCTTTGTTAAAGGAAGGAGAGCCGGCGCTGCCCCTTTTTGGAAAATCATTATCCTAAACATCTCCCTTCTTTTAATAGGTATTGGAACTGCAATTTTTCTGGCCTCTATCTTAGTATACAGTTTTGGCGTGCATGTTGATGTTGCCTATCCCGGAACAATCTTCACTATGGCGGGAGTAGGTCTTTTGGTTGGCTTTAGTATGACAAAGCGTTTGGAGAAAGAAGAGTGAATCCAAACAAAATCATTTTGCTTAAACCACCATTTTTTATGGTGGTTTTTTTATCTTAACCCTATGCAAATTATTTCAACCAACATAGGCAACCCAACTCCAATACAATGGAATGGCCAGCAAACCACTACGGGGATTTTTAAATTTCCAGTAAATGAACCTCTCCTTCTTGAAGAAGAAGCTGTTGCAAAAGATACTGTTAGCGATAGAAAGGTACACGGAGGTGTTTTTAAAGCTTGTTACCTATTTTCGGCAGACCACTACCCCTATTGGAAAGAAAGATATCCAGCTCTAGAATGGAATTGGGGAATGTTTGGTGAAAATCTGACTGTTGAAGGTCTTGATGAAGCTAAAATACGCATAGGTAATATTTACAAAGTTGGAAGTGCATTGGTTCAGGTTACGCAACCCAGAGAACCCTGTTTTAAATTGGGCATAAAATTTGGCACTCAGGAAATCTTAAGAGAATTTATTGACCACAGTTTTCCAGGTACCTATGTTAGAATTTTAGAGGTGGGAGAAGTCAATACTGGAGATACGCTAGAACTGGTAGAAGAATCTGAAAACGCCTTGACAGTTCAACAGTTTTATAAATTATTGTTTTCCAGAACCAAAGACATTGACCTTGTAAAATTGGCCATTGCCAATGAGGCCTTGCCACTTTATAAAAGAGAACGACTAAAAAGGTATGTATAAAAAAAGGCCCATAAATGGGCCTCCTTGCACTGAAATTAACTAAACAAACTTATTTTACCGCAATAGTTTCTGTGTAGGTACCCAACCTATCAACCACTACTACAGTATATTCATCTTCAAAAGCTTTTTCAAAATTAAAAGCCTTTTCAATAACCATTTTACCATCAATAGATTCGTTGTATACAAGTCTACCTTGGCTGTCATATACTTTAAGAAGAACCGTACCTTGTGTAAGGTTTAGTAGGTTCAATAATAATTTTTCTCCTTTTTTTACAAAAACAGGATCTAATTCAATTTTGATTAATTTCTTTTCTACTTCACTTTTAGCCATTCCTTTTTTACCAAAAGTGTTTTCTGGTCCATTTGCAAACCCTAATGATGATACTAAAAGGAATGCTGCTACTGTAACATAATTTAAAACTGATTTCATAACGTTTCGTTTTTTAAGATTACAAGACAAAAGTACTATGGGATATTGCCTTAAAACACTAGCATTTTTTCCAATTTATATGGAATATTACCATACATAGTATGTTAAATTAGTATTAAGGGTAAAATAGAATATATTATTGGTAATTTTGCATAGAAAGTAAATGGAAACCAGCAATACCTTTACATAAGGAATTAGGAATAACTATGATAAATCAAAAACCAGCTTTTGAAGCAATTGCGCCAAGTTTTGGTCACTCTTTTACGTACCAAAAGTTTCATGAAAGCAAGGAAAATAAGAACAATGGTTGGCATTATCACCCAGAGTTGGAGTTGGTATACATAAAAGGAGGTTCGGGAAAGAGGCAAATTGGCAGTCACGTTTCCTATTTTAGAAATGGAGACCTTATTTTAATAGGTTCCAACTTACCACATTGTGGTTTTACGGATAAACTTACAGGCAATAAAAGCGAGACTTTAGTGCATATGAAAGCTGACTTTTTGGGGAGCGACTTTTTTAATATCCCAGAAATGAAGAATATTCAAAAACTGTTTGAAGTTGCAAAAGGTGGAATAGCATTTTCGGGTAAAACCAAAAACAAGGTTGGTGAAAAAATGGAAATATTGGAATATCAAACAGATTTTCAACGACTGCTTTCCATACTCAACATCTTAAACCAACTTGCTACATCAGACGAAATAAAGGTATTGAATGGTGAAGGTTTTTCTATGGAAACTGAAGTGAAGGACAACGACAGAATCAATATTGTCTTTAACCATGTTAAAGCCAATTTTAAAGAAGACATAAGTCTAGATGAGATTGCCAATATTGTTAGCATGACGGTTCCTTCATTCTGTAGATACTTTAAAAAAATCACTAACAAGACTTTTACACAGTTTGTAAATGAATATAGGTTGGTACATGCCTCTAAGCTATTGGCCGAACAACCCATTAGTATCACGCAGGTCTGCTACGATTGTGGATTTAATAATTTTTCCCACTTCAACAAGTCTTTTAAAGCATTCACAGGTCAAAACCCTTCAGAATATAGAAACCAGCTGAAGACAGTTCTCAAATAGTATGGGGCTATTTGCAGAAAAAATCGTTTTGGGATTACCGGATAGTGATATTAGCTACTATCCAAATTTTCTGAAAGAAGAAGATGCCAATGCTTATTTTAGAGCATTACGGGATGAAACTCCATGGCAACAAGATGATATTACCGTTTTTGGAAAAACATATCCCCAGCCAAGGTTAACCGCCTTATATGGAAATAATGGAAAGGCCTATTCGTACTCCAATATTACCATGAAACCTTTTGGCTTTACCTCAGAACTGCTCCAAATAAAAACCACAATTGAAAAAGAAGTAGGAGTAGCATTTTCGACCTGTTTGCTAAATTGCTATCGGGATGGAAAAGATAGCAATGGTTGGCATTCCGACGATGAAAAAGAGCTTGGAAAAAACCCGATAATAGCTTCAATATCATTGGGAGCTGAGCGATTTTTTCATTTAAGATATAAAAAGGATAAAACCGTTAAACATAAGATGCTACTGGAACATGGAAGTTTGTTATTAATGCAGGGAGTAACACAACACCATTGGCAGCATCAAATTGCAAAAACCTCCAAAAAAATTGGAGAGCGGATAAACCTCACCTTTAGGGTAATTAAATAATTATTTGAACAAATCGTTCAATACTTTGGCAAGTCTTAGGCCTCCCCTTTGCAGCTGTTTAAACAACACATCATTGTATTTGTAGCCATATTGGTAGCCCAGCTTCTCTCCTACTTTTACAGATTCATATAATTCTCCGCACAATGTATGGGATTCATCAACCCAATCATAAATGGTCCCTTCCTGTATTTTTTTTCGTTCTTTTCGAGAAACTTGATTCAATTCATTGGCCAGCTCTGTATACGTCATGCCGTAAGAAACAATAAGGTTTTTGTCCCAAACCCTATGCAAATTTGTTCCTTCTCCAAACCATTGTAATTGTATATCATTGCCACCCTTGTCCTCTGCCCTGCTAGCATGCATAGGTTGATGCAAATCTCCAATCAAATGAATTAGCATTTTAAGATAGAAAACCCTGTCCTCCCTTAAGCTATTCTTGTCTTTCACAATGCTGGAACATTCCTCAATAGCAGTGATCAAATCTCCAAACTTGCTCTTGACCGAATCTTCATAGCGCATGTTCAAAGGATAATTAACATAATGCCAAGCAGAAAACTTAGAATATGTCCGATCTGCTTTTATTTCATCTGCAAATGTGGATACAAAGGCCAAGCTGTGCCCATCTAAAAGGTCCTTTAATGCGCGTTTTGCTTTTCCTGTTAGGTGATTCTCGGCTATATGCCCGGTAACTCTATGTCCAGTTTTTCCCCAATAATTTGTAAATCCAAGCATGGGTATTAATAAAAAGAGGAATAAGGTTTTTCTCATGATTGATGATTTTTTCAAATGTAAAAAACTGTGATTAATTAGAATGTTTTTGAGGGAATCATTTTCATTAGATTGTTGACGTCATTTGTAAAAATGAATTTAATATAATATATTTATGATATCAATTTAATATCATTAAATCAATAATTATGACAGATGAGAAAGTAATCTCCCCATTAAACGGATACCTAATGTTATTCGTTTCCTTAGTTCTTTTTTTTGGAGGAATCGCCGCTATTATTTCTATCAAATCCGGATGGTTCGGCATTTGTATTTTTATTGGGCTGGTAATGGCTTTTGGGTTGGTTTTGGTAAATCCGAATAATTCACGGGTTTTAGTGCTATTTGGAAAATATAAAGGAACCATAAAGAAGAATGGTCTTTACTGGGTAAACCCTTTATATTCCAAACGGAAAATCTCTTTACGTGCCAGTAATTTTGATAGTGAACGACTTAAAGTAAATGATAAACTGGGGAATCCGGTAATGATAAGTACCATTTTGGTTTGGAGAGTTACCGATACTTACAAGGCAGCTTTTGATGTTGATGATTATAAAAATTTTGTTCGCGTTCAAACTGATGCTGCAGTACGAAAGTTAGCAAGTATGTATCCATATGATAATTTTGCAGATGAAGGCATTGAAGAAGACATCACCTTACGTTCCAGTTTAAACGAAGTAAGTGAAGCCCTTGAAAAAGAGGTACAGGAAAGACTTGGAATGGCCGGAATTGAAGTATTAGAAGCCAGGATAGGCTATTTAGCCTATGCCCAAGAAATTGCTAATGCCATGCTAAAGCGTCAACAAGCTACAGCAATTGTTGCAGCTAGGCATAAAATTGTTGAGGGTGCGGTAAGTATGGTAGAAATGGCTCTAGAAGAATTAAATGAAAAACAAATAGTAGATTTGGACGAAGAGCGAAAAGCGGCCATGGTAAGTAATTTGATGGTTGTGCTGTGCTCAGATAAAGATGCCTCGCCAATAGTAAATACGGGGACTCTTAACCATTGATACTTACTCATATTTAAGAGAATATGAGTACATCAAAAGATAATTTAGGTATTACTAGAATAAATGAGTAAAAAAAAGGCATTTGCCCTAAGACTCAACGAAGATATGCTCAAAGCAATTGAAAAATGGGCTGCCGATGAATTTCGCAGTACTAATGGGCAGATAGAATGGATGTTAATGAAAAGTCTTAAAGAAGTCAAAAGGGAGCCTAAGAAAAAGAGTCAAGACGATAATTAATTTTTGGGATTTTTTTAACGAAGCTTAACCGTAAATTTGACGGACTAACTTAAATTATCCAATGTTGAAATTCCGTTTTGTACTAGCTGCAACGCTCTTCCCTATTGTATTTTTCGCTCAAATCAATTCCAAACAATTTACCGTAAAGTATATTTCCGAACCCATTAAAATAGATGGGATATTGGATGAGTCTATTTGGCAAACTGCTGAGAGCGCTCATGATTTTCAACAGTATTTTCCTTCGGATTCTATTTTGGCAGTTCAACAATCAGACATAAAAATGCTCTACAGTGAAACCACATTGTACATTGGCATAAAAGTAAATACTGAAGGTGATGACTATGTCATTCCCTCCTTACAAAGAGATTATAGAGCTGGAGGGAATGATAATATTAGTCTGCTGTTTGACACTTTTAATGATGGTACAAACGCTTTTCTATTTGGCATGAATCCCTACGGAGTGCGAAGAGAAGCTCTAATTTCCAATGGAGGTACCGACCTGAGGGGATTTACCACCTCCTGGGATGTAAAATGGCGAGGAGAATCCAAAATGTATGATGGCTATTATATCTGCGAAATGGCTATTCCCCTAACCTCTTTCAAATTTAAACAGGGTGAGACTAAATGGCGATTTAACAGCTATCGTTTTGATATGCAGACCAATGAGACCAGCACATGGATAGAGATTCCTCAGAATCAGTTTATTTTTAGTTTAGCATTTATGGGCGATATGGTTTTTGAAAAACCTTTGGGAAAGTCAAGAACCCCATTAGCGATTATTCCATATGTCAATGGAATTTCTTCAAAAGACTTTGAAACCAACGACACCAATAACGATTTAAATTTTGGTGGAGATGCCAAAGTGTCCATCGGTAACGGAATGAATTTGGATATTACCGTAAATCCTGATTTTTCCAATGTGGAGGTAGACAATGTTTTCACCAACCTTACTAGGTTCGAGATATCGCTCCCAGAAAGAAGGCAGTTTTTTATTGACAATAGTGATCTTTTTGGAGCGTTTGGTAATTCACGCGACTCCAACCCATTTTTTTCAAGAAGAATAGGAATTGCTGAAGATTTGGATGGAGAAACCATTGAAAATGGTATTATTGGAGGAGTCCGTCTCAGCGGAAAACTTAATGAAGATTGGCGTTTAGGTCTATTGAACATTCAAACTGAAGAAGATACTGAAAATGAAATCCCTAGTAACAACAACACTGTTTTTGCACTTCAAAAAAAGTTGTTCTCTCGATCTAACCTCAGTTTCATTTTTGTAAACCGTGAAACTTTCAAGGATTATGATTTTTTAGAGGAAACCGAAAGGTACAACCGCGTAGTTGGATTAGATTATAATCTAGCATCGGCGGATAACACCTGGGTGGGTAAATTTTTCTTTCATAAATCTTTTGCACATGACATTGGTGATGATGACAGCTCTGGAGGAGTTGACCTTCAATATAACTCAAGAACTATTAATTTTGGCTTGCGCGGTAACTATGTTGGTAATGATTTTAGATCAGATTTAGGCTTTGTAAGAAGACAAGATATTATTGCAGCAAGACCTTTTATTGAATTTAATTTTTGGCCAAAGAAGGGCAAAATCAATTCTCATGGCTTCCGTTTTAGTCCAAACGCTATATGGAGACCAACTCTGGACTATCAAAATACTGATTATACCATTTTTACGAGCTGGCAAGCTCAATTTAAAACCCAAGAAGAAATATCAGCCAGAATGTTCAATAGATTCACTTTCTTGACCGAATCTTTTGATCCTACAGATACAGATGGCGCACTTGAACTTCCCGCTGACCAAGGATACTATTATACTAGTTATGAAGTTGAATTTCAAAGTGATAGACGAAAAGTGTTTTCTTATTCTTTGGAACCAGGGTACGGAGATTTCTTCAATGGCAACCGGTTTTCTTTTGAAGGGGATATAAGTCTACGACTTCAACCGAAAGTATCTCTTTCCATGGAATTGAATTATGATAGCATCAACCTCCCAGATCCTTTTCCGAGTGCTGACCTATGGTTGGTGAGTCCCAGAGTAAACATTACTTTCAATAAATCTGTATTCTGGTCAACCTTGGTTCAATATAGCAACCAGCGAGACAATTTAGGTTTCAATTCACGTTTACAGTGGCGATTTGCCCCGCTCTCAGATTTATTCATTGTATATAATGATAATTATTTTGTAAATAGTTTTATGCCACGAAATAGATCTATAAATTTAAAGCTTACCTATTGGCTTAATATTTAGGATGAATTTCAAAATACTCTGTTCCGATTTGGATGGCACATTATTATCCACAAAAAATAATGTATCTGATTTTACTATATCTGAAGTACATCGAATAAAAGAACGGCTTAAAATTATTTTGGTGTCAGCAAGAATGCCAAAATCCATGACCTACCTACAAAAGAGAATGGGGATTGAAGAAAACCCCATTATCTGTTACAATGGAGCTTTAATCATGGAAAAAAATAAAGAATTAAGCTCTACCATTATTTCTGCTGAGCAAACAAAAGCATTAAATACCCTTGCTGAATCTTACGATATCAAACTTGGACTTTACCATAAAGATGAATGGTGTGTTGGCCAATCATCAGAACGCGTGGAAAAAGAAGTATTCAACACAAAGGCAAATCCAATTTTGGAGCCTACCAGCATAACTTTGGAGCGATGGGGCAAAACAAAAATAGGCCCACATAAAGTAATGTTGATGGGCACTAAAACAACCATAGATGCCATTAGCCCAGAACTACAAAAAGATTTTTCTTCAATAATGAGTTTTTACCGCTCCAATGATACTTTGATTGAGGTAGCACCCAAATCCGTTTCAAAATTAAAGGCAATAAAAGCACTTCTACAGCCCAACGAATCCTTAAATGATGTTATCGCTTTTGGTGATAATTACAATGATATTGAAATGCTTCAAAATGTGGGGGTGGGAATAGCCGTAGCAAATGCTAGGGATGAGGTTAAAAGCGTTGCCAACAAGGTAACATTGAGCAACAAGGAACATGGTGTAGCTCAATTTATCAAAGACCATCTTTGATTTTCCTATATTTGAAAACACTGCGAATTAAACTTTATGAACCAACTACCCATTACTGAAGATACCGTAATCTTTGGTCTTCTCTGTCTTTGTTTAGGTTTTGTTTTTTATACTTCATCCATTAAAACTGGATTTTGGAAAAAATTCTACGGTATTGTCCCAACGGTCCTCATGTGCTATTTGCTGCCCGGAATTCTGGCTAGCACGGGAATTGTAAGTGAAGAACAATCTCAGACATATTATGTAGCAAGCAGGTATTTATTACCCGCTGCACTTATTTTAATGACGTTGAGCATAGATTTAAAGGCAATCATGAATTTGGGTTCCAAAGCATTGATCATGTTTTTAACTGGTAGTGCAGGAATAATAATAGGCGGGCCCTTGGCTATTTTAATTGTTTCCATCTTTTCGCCGGAAACGGTTGGCGGCAATGATTTTGATGCTGTCTGGAGAGGTCTGGCTACCATTGCGGGAAGTTGGATTGGTGGCAGTGCCAATCAAGCGGCAATGCTTGAGGTATTTCAATATAATCCAAAAGGATATACCAAAATGGTCATTGTTGACATTGTAATTGCAAATTTATGGATGGCCATACTTTTATTGGGTGTTGGTAAAACAAAAAAAATTGACAAATGGCTAAAAGCAGATTCCTCTTCTATTGAAAAATTAAAAGAAAAAGTATCTACCCATACAGCAAAAATTGCCCGGGTAACCAGTTTGCATGATTTTATGATGATGCTTTTATATGCATTTGCCGGAGTTGGAATTGCTCATTTTCTGGGGCACCATTTTGCCGAACTACTAGAGAACAATTTTGAGGTTATCCGAAATAAAGAAAAAATACTTTCTTCATTAAGCTCAAAATTCCTTTGGATGGTAGTTTTTGCCACAGCAATTGGCATAGGGCTTTCCTTTACCAAAGCCAAAAATTATGAAGGGGCGGGCGCCAGTAAGATTGGGAGCATTTTCATCTATATCTTAGTAGCCACAATCGGTATGAAAATGGATTTGAGCAGAGCACTGGAGAATCCGGGATTAATTGTAATCGGCTTGGTTTGGATTTCCATACATGCGGGCCTCTTGATTTTGGTGGCTAAACTAATTAAAGCACCTTACTTTTTCTTGGCCGTGGGTAGTCAAGCCAATGTTGGTGGTGCTGCTTCTGCTCCCGTTGTCGCTGCAGAGTTTCATCCATCATTAACATCTGTTGGTATTCTTTTGGCCGTTTTTGGTTATGTGGTAGGCACTGCTGGAGCTTATTTATGTGCTTTATTGATGGAAGTGGCTTCTAAAGTTTAATTATTTCAGAAGTTTATTGATATTTGCCACGCTAAATTTTAATGATGAAGAGGATAATATCTGTATTGGTTTTGGGATTGATCATTTTTTCATGTGTAGACAACACTGAAAATACGATGACGGTTTCGGGGAATATTAAGGGATTGAAAAAAGGAAGCCTGTTCCTGCAGCATTTTAAAGACTCCTCTTTGGTGGTTTTGGATTCCTTGAAAATTGAAGGAGATGGTAGTTTTGAATTTACCCATGAACTAGAAGATCCAGAGGTTTTTTATCTATATCTGGACAAAAAAGACAATAACGAGGTAAACGATCGTATTACCTTTTTTGGAGAACCTGGGGATACTATTTCCATTAATACCGCATGGAATACCTTTGATATGAGTCCAGAAATAAGTGGCTCAAAAAGTCAAGAAAAGTTGGAAGAATTCAAATCCATGATGTCCAATTTCAATATTAGGGAACTTGAGCTCTTAAATCATGTTATATCATCAGAAGTTCAACAAGATTCTTTGGTCATAGATTCCATTCAAAAATTGATTAACCATAACCTGTTGAACAGGTATCGTTATGCACTCAATTTTGGCCTCAACAATGGGGATTCTTATGCTACTCCGTATTTGATGATTACCGAAGCAAAAGAAGCAAATCCTAAATATTTGGATTCTGTTTATAAAGCATTGTCTCCAGAAGTTGCTTCTTCCAAATATGGTGAAGCCTTTAAAGCATTTTTAGAGAAATAAAAACTAGCTCCCCAATTTATTCAGCTCTTCAACCAATTCGGTCGCTTTTTCTTCAAGTTGAACGCGGATGGTTTTAAAATGGGCCTTAGCATTATCCACATTCTTTGAATGAATCTTGCTCATAAGTTCATCAAAAACAGCAATGGCCTTGTCAATGATTACCGAACCCTCTTCTGAATCTTTGTTATTGGAACCAGCTTCCCATATGTAAACCGCCTCTATGATGTCTCCTAAAACAAAATTGACATCTTTCTTTAAATCACGAATATTTGCCATGTTGCTATTTTTTCAAATGTACTATTAAATGGTAACTTCTAAAAGTTTAGCTCCATTTGTCGTAATGCTGATTGATGTACTTTCAGCAGCTATCAACAAAGTTTCGCCTTTTTTTATTCTTGTGCTTCCCCAATCATTTGCAATTTCAGCCTCACCACCCACACACATATAAATAGTGAAGGAATCCCTACTAGAAACATCTTGGTTCAACCCATTTGCCAAGTCCAAGAAATTGGTTTTAAAATATGGGCAATCTACCATGGTATTGACCGAATCTGAAGCTTTTGAATAATTGACTTTAAAATCCTCTTTTTTTGCATAATCTATAGCATCTAAAGCCATTTCGGTATGCAATTCCCTTAGGTTTCCGCTCTTGTCTTTTCGATTAAAGTCAAAAACCCTATAGGTGATATCTGATGTTTGCTGAATCTCAGCCAACAGCACTCCAGCTCCAATAGCATGAATTTTCCCTGTGTTTATAAAAAAGGTGTCTCCTTCCGTAACTTCTTCATAGTTCATTAAATCCAAAAGGGTATCTGTCTCAATACTTTTAACGTACTCAGCTTTTTCAACATCTTTATTGAAACCTACAATAAGTTGAGCACCCGGGTCGGCATCCATAACATACCACATTTCCGTTTTTCCAAAGGAATTATGGCGTTCTCTTGCCAATTCATCATTGGGGTGCAATTGTATAGAAAGGTCTTGTTTGGCATCAATGAATTTGATAAGGATAGGAAAATCTTTTCCAAATCTGTCCACAACACTCTTTCCAAGCAAAGTTACTGCTTGTTCCTGAATCAAATCGTTAATCGAAGTGCCTTGTAAAGCACCATTGCTAACCTCAGAAATAGCTCCTTCTACTCCTGAAAGTTCCCAGCTCTCGCCTGTGATTTCACTATCAATGGCTTTTCCGAGTACGTCTTTAAGTTTTGTTCCTCCCCAAAGACGCTCTTTAAGGATTGGTTTAAATTTTAGTGGGTACAAAGCCATTTTATCCAGAATAAGTTACAAAGTTACGAGGTGTTTCGTAAAGTACTATCTCCAATGTTTTTGTTTTTTCAATATGTGGTCTCAACTTATTCCATATTACTACGGCAATGTTTTCGGCAGTAGGGTTTAAACCTTCAAATTCAGGAACATCTTTATTAAGATTTTTATGATCTAAGGCTTCTTCAACATGTTCTTTTATAAGACCTTTAAGTACTTTTAAGTCCATTACAAAGCCCGTTTGTTGATCAATCTCCCCAGTCACGCTTACCACTAGGTCGTAGTTGTGCCCATGGTAGTTTGGGTTGTTACATTTACCAAAAACAGCATCATTTTTTTCATCGCTCCAATCGGGTCGATACAATCTATGCGCTGCATTGAAATTGGCTTTTCTGCTAACTTTTACCATCATGATTTATTGCTATTGTCAGAAATGTGATCATAAAATCGCTCAAAAATAATTTTGAACCACGCAGTATACTCATCTGGATTGTTAGCAATATCAGTTTTTATGTCTGAAGGATGCATCCATTTCCAGTCTTCAACTTCTTCTGGATTTATGGTTGGGGCTTCATTAAATGTTCCAATCATAACATGGTCTAGTTCATGTTCTGTTAGTCCATTGTCAAAAGTGGCCTTATAAATAAATGAAAACAACTCATTAAGTTCTGTAATGAAACCCATTTCTTCCATGAGTCTCCGTTTTCCTGCCTCAATATTGCTTTCCCCATCTCTTTGATGACTGCAGCAGGTATTCGTCCAAAGTAAGGGAGAATGATATTTGTCTTTGGCGCGCTGTTGTAGCATGGCCTCTCCTTTATCATTTAGAATAAAAACTGAAAAAGCCCTATGAAGAACTGCTTTCTCGTGGGCTTCCATTTTAGGCATTAGTCCAATAGGCTCGTCGGCCTCATTAACCAATATCACATTTTCCTCTTTCATAGGGTAAAAATATGACGTTTGTCATGAAATATAGAAACCGTTGGTCTAAAATGTTCCTAAAGTTGTGGAAAATTAAAAGAAGCGTGGAGATTTAAGATTACCGATGTTCTTTATAAAATCGTATCTTAAAATAACCTCAAAGGATCCATCATTAAAAGTAGCAGCACCTAAATCCGTGGTTTCACGATCGTAAGCAAGCCCAATAAACATTTCGTCCGAAACCCTAAAACCGAAAAGTCCACTAAAAGCCGCATCCCAACGATAGGCTATGCCTCCAATAAATTTTTCATTAAACATAAAATTGGCAGAAAGGTCTACCTGGATCGGTGCTCCTTGTACCGCCTTAGTTAGAAGGGTTGGTTTAAATTTGAGAAAAGGGTTTAAGTCCCACACATAACCGGTAATGAAATACAAATTAATTTGTTCTGTGGCCGTAGAAATTGAAGACTCGTCAAAATGAGTTGTTTCTAACAACCTTGGTACTGAAAGTCCGGTATAAAAACGTTCAGTATGATAATAAATTCCGGCGCCAATATTAGGAGAAAATTTATTTTGAATATCCTGCTGTGATTGCAATTGAGGGTCAATTTCAAATTCATCCAATTCTGAATACCTAATATCCAACATATGAGCACTGGCCTTTAATCCAAAACTCAATTTAGCATCGAATGATGTTTGAATGGTATATGAAAAATCAACATCAAAATAGGTTTCAGAGGTAGGTCCTATTTTATCATTGACAATCGATATTCCCAAACCTACTCCTCTATAACCCATTGGGGTATGAAGATTAAGGGTTTGTGTTTCTGGAGCGCCATCCAACCCTAACCATTGATTTCGATAAAGGGCTGCAATACTTAAATGTCCCCTGGAACCAGCATATGCCGGGTTAACACTAACTGTGTTATACATGTACTGCGTGTATTGTGCATCTTGTTGGGCATGAACAACTCCTATAAAGCACAATAGCACCATAAAAACGTGTAAGAGTGTTTTTTTCTTTATCGTATTCTTATCCACAGTAATCTTTACTTTATCTATTAATGTATAGGTAACCTGAGAGTTGTCTCATATTCCCATTAAGGTCTTCATAATCTATAATATAGAAATATGTACCTACAGGGAGCTTGTTGTCCTGATCAACTGTTACCCTTCCTTCGGAAGTCCCGTCAAAGACATTTCCAATTGTGTTGTATGCTTTGGTCACGTATACCAGCACACCCCATCTGTTATAAATTTTTACTGTGTTGTTTGGATAGTTTTCTAAATTGTTTATAGTTAATACATCGTGTATTCCATCTCCATTAGGAGTTATTACATTTATAACATCAATATCGTCTACTTGGCTTTGATCTAGGTCTGAATCAAGGTAATTTGGTATGCCATCTGCATCTGAGTCATCATTGGCATAGTTTCCATCCAGATCCAAATCTTCATCTATAGTTTCAATACCATCATCATCATCATCCGCATCCCTATAATCTGGAACACCATCAAAATCGGTATCAATTAAATCAGTAGTTGGGTCGTTTATTTCATCATTTACATCTATGTCAATTGCTATACCGCCCTCAAAACCATCATCAAGACCGTCATTGTCCTTATCTGAACCAATGAATGTTACATCAGCAATTCCATCCTGGTCTTGATCATGTCCCTCTATGCTGTCGGGTACATTGTCATTATCACTGTCATCATCTACATAATCAGGAATCCCATCCACATCCGAATCAACAGGAATCAATCCAACATTACCTCCATTTTCATAAGCATCGTCCAAACCATTATCATCGGCATCCACTAAACTAGGAGCTATATATCCTATTGTTGTCTGTGCTTCAATATTATCGGGGATTCCATCATCATCGCTGTCAATATCAAGGTAATCAGGAATGGTATCACCATCTGTATCTGTTGGGTTTGTTGATGGGTCATTATCTCCATCGGAATTTAAGTCTTCAAAACTATCAACAATACCGTCATTATCACTATCTAAATTAATTCCAGGAGGATTCACCAATATGGTAACCGTGGCTGTACTACAATTCCCAGATCCATCACAAATAGTATAATCAAAAGCATCGGGTCCTAAGTAACCTGGATTTGGCGTATAGGTTATAAAATCATCTGATGGATTACCCAACGTAGCATTTTCATTAATTATAATGGTCCCATTAGTAGGCGTAGTAGTAGTTAAAGTACCAGAAACAGGCAAGTCATTGTCATTTGCCAAAACATCAATATCTACTGAAATATCTTGTTCCGTTGTCACCGAATCGTCAAAAGCATCTACAATAGGAAGCACATCAACCGTTACAGTTGCTGTACTACAAGCTCCAGATGTATTACATACCGTATAGTCAAATGTATCTGTACCATTGAAATTGGGGTCAGGTGTATAGGTTACAATATCATCAGTTGGGTCGTTTGGTGTTCCATTGCCATTGATGCCAACAGTACCATTAGCTGGATTTGTAGTGGTAAGGTTTCCTGTTGTAGTTACATCGGTATCATTGGCAAATACTGGAACAACAACAGAATCATCTTCATTTACAGTTACCAGATCATCAACCAAAGTTCCCGCTTGACTCATACATACCACTGTAAAACGAGGAAGTTCACTTGTATTTCCTGCCTTGGATATCGTAGCTGTATATCTCTCCACACTTAAAGTACTCGTTACTGTGGGGCGTGTTTGGTCTCCTCCTAATATGGGGCTCCAACTTACCGTGGCTCCTGAAGGAATACTTGCTGTAATATCCAAGGTAACTTGATTATTTGGAGCTGTGCAATCTGTTAAAATGAAATACCCTGTGGCATTAGACCCACACAGTGTACCATCATAGGTTGCAAAATATACTCCTGGCTGCGTTGCTTCGTAAAAAGAAACGGTACTTAACACAGTAGCTGTATCGGAAGCCTCGAACCATTGATAGTTGTTCTCTCCACCACTCGAAGGAGCTCGAAGTAAAAACTGGGCATTCGAGGAATACATCCCAAAAATCAGGAAAAATATTCCTAAGGATAAAGACTTATATAGGTTAAATGATATCAAAATCTGTCTTAGTCTTTATTATTTTACTACGAATACTACATTAATCAATGAATTGTAATCTGCTGGCAGATTAAAAACTTCAAATGATAAATTTCCATTTGCGTCTATTGACATATTTTGTACTGCAGTACCATTCCCAAAAACATCTGGATCTGCATAGGTCACATAATAATATAATTCCGTTCTGCCATATGTCGGTATAGATGCTGGTGCATTTGCACTGGCAACAGCAGGCGTTCCAAACTGATCTAAATATTCTTGATACAAATCTACAGGTGTCCCAACACCTATTGTTGAAGCATCTACAGCAATTGATGGTGGGTAAAATATTCTCGCAGCTTTTGAAGTAATAGGAGCTATTGCTTGAATCGCTCCTTCAATTGTTGTTTCATTTATTCCTGCCACTTCTGGTCCTGGACCATCAGGATCTACACCTAAATCACCATCAACATCTATATCCGATAGATTATAATAAGCTCCACCATCAGCACCTGCAGTAATCTCATTGCCTGCATCTACACTGACGATTGTTTGACTAGAAGCTGTGATTTGACTGTCAACATATGCCTTCGTCGCCGCGTCCTGTGCATTGGTTGGATCTGCCAAATTCGTGATCGCATTGTTGCCCGCGCTCGCGTCCTCTCCGATCACATCCTCCAGGTCCTGTATCTCGTTCGTATCGCTAAGGTCACCGTCCGCCGCGATGTGGTTGTTGATAAGGGTCGTGTTCGCAGTGATGTCCGCCGATTCCTCCAAAGATGAGAGGTTCGCCGAGAAGCTCGTAGCCCCTTCCGCCACCGTCACGCTCGTGCCGTCAAAGCTCACTCCCGTGATATCATCATCAGCAGTTGCATCCACATAGGCCTTCGTCGCCGCGTCCTGTGCATTGGTAGGGTCAGCAAGGTCCGTGATCGCATTGTTGCCCGCGCTCGCGTCCTGACCAATTACATCTTCTAAATCTTGTATCTCGTTCGTATCGCTTAAATCACCATCTGCCGTATTATGAGCCGCTATTGCTGCTGCATTAGCTGCTACACCAGCTGAATCGTCTAAAGCAGAAATGTCCGCTGAAAAACTCGTCGCCCCTTCCGCTACCGTCACGCTCGTGCCGTCAAAGCTCACTCCCGTGATGTCGTCGTCAGCGGTAGCATCCACATAGGCCTTCGTCGCCGCGTCCTGTGCATTGGTTGGATCTGCCAAATTCGTGATCGCATTGTTGCCCGCGCTCGCGTCCTGACCAATTACATCCTCCAGGTCCTGTATCTCGTTC
>NZ_VRUR01000002.1 GCF_008040165.1 Flagellimonas hymeniacidonis | reverse complement strand
TTTCCATTCCGAACAGGGAAGTTAAGCCCGTTTGCGCCGATGGTACTGCTATACCAAGTGGGAGAGTAGGTCGCCGCCTTCCTTGAACGCCCTTTACATCACGTAAAGGGCGTTTTTTTTGTTTTTAGCTATCTTTAGAAAAACAAAAAACAATGCTTAAACTTCGATTGACCTCCTGTATCTTTTTTATGACAATTTTTATGTTTTCCCAAGAAAACAACCTAAAAGCTTTGGTAGGCGGAACCCTAATAGATGGTTTCGGTTCTGATCCCATAAAGAACAGTGTCATTTTAATAGAAGGTGAACGAATAAAAGCAGTTGGAACAGTTGAAACATTACCTGTACCCGCTAATGCAGAAGTAATATCCACAGAAGGTATGAGTGTTCTTCCTGGCCTTTGGGATATGCATGTACATACCATGATCAATGGTCATGCGGATTATGCATATTGGGATAAAACGTATCCGCCATTATTCAAAGATGTTATCATGCCTTCTTCGGCCCATCAATTGCTTATGGCTGGAGTTACCAGTGCCAGAGACTTAGGAGCCCCTTTAGAGGAAAGTATAGCTGTTAGGGACGCAATCAATAATGGTGAGATTCCTGGGGCAACGTTATATGTTTCTGGACCATTTATCCAAAAAAAACCTTATCCAGGAACGGAGGACTTTAGATGGGGTGTTAACAGTCCTGAAGATGGCAGACGAAAGATAAAAAAGTTGGCCAATGCTGGGGTGGATGTAATCAAACTAATTGATCAAGACCAAATGACCATGGATGAGCTTCGCGCTATTGTGGATGAAGCGCATAAAAACAACTTGAAGGTTGTAGCGCATGGCCATAGACCTGAGGAAATTAGACGAGGATTGGCTGTAGGTGCTGATTGTTTTGAACACACAGGGCTTTCTTCATCTCCAAGGTATCCAGATGATGTTATGACCATGATAAAGGAACGTACTGCAGATATGAGTCAAGGACCTTTATTTTGGTGCCCTACCGTTGAGGGATTATACAATTATGAATATGTCCGCGATAACCGTGAAAAATTGGATAACGATTCGTGGCATAGAGGATTGCCAGATACTGTTATAACGGATATTAAAAACAGTATAAAACACCCAGATCGTCTACCTTATTTTCAGCTGACCCCATCAAGAAAACCCACTTTAAAAACCAAGATTCAACAATTGTTGGATGCAGGAGTGGTTTTGTTGGTAGGAACAGATAGTGGCATTCCTATGAAATTCCATAGCCAATCTACCTGGAATGAGTTAGATGTTTGGGTAAATGAATTTGGTATTGATCCTATGTACGCTATTCGTGGTGCAACGTACTGGCCAGCACTCTGGATGGGAGTTGCAGATGAAGTGGGGACCATTACACCAGGTAAATATGCGGATATTATTGCTGTAGACGGAGATGTTCTTAGATACATTAGCCTTCTTCAAGATGTGGACATGGTTATAAAGCATGGGAAGCAATACAAGTAAGAAGCGTACTCGAATAATTTTTTATCTAAAACTTCATTATGATCAACCGAGTTTTATCTACTACATGCATACTCTTTTCTTTGATTATTAACGCACAGGAAAGCAATCTTAAAGCTCTTGTTGGCGGAACATTAATTGATGGTTTTGGATCAAACCCAATAAAAAATAGTGTCATCATTATTGAGGGAGAAAAAATAGTTTCTGTAGGGAGTATGGAAAATACTACTATACCCAGTAATGCTGAGATAATTTCAACTGAGGGCATGTCGGTTTTACCTGGTCTTTGGGATATGCATGTTCACACAAAACTAGTAGGTCATTCAGATTATGGGTATTGGGATAAAGTTTATCAGCCGCTTTGGAAAGATGTAATCATGCCCGCATCTGTGCATCAACTATTAATGGCAGGAGTTACCAGTGCTAGGGATTTGGGTGCACCTTTAGAGGCAAGTATTGCTGTACGCGATGCTGTAAATAATGGAGATATCCCAGGTGCAACATTATATGTTTCTGGACCTTTTATCCAACATAAACCATATCCCGGAACTGAAAACTCTAGATGGGGAGTGGATAGCCCGGAAGATGGAAGAAGAAAAGTTAAAAAATTAGCTACTGCTGGAGTGGATGTCATTAAATTGATTGATCATGATCAAATGACGATGGATGAACTCAGAGCAGTGGTGGATGAAGCACATAAGAATAATTTAAAAGTTGTTGCCCATAGTCATCGACCTGAGGAAATTAGAAGAGGATTGGAAGTGGGTGTAGATTGCTTTGAACATACGGGACTTTCATCTGCACCAAGATACCCTGATGATGTTATGACAATGATAAAAGAGCGTACTGCAGATATGAGTCAAGGACCCTTGTTTTGGTGCCCAACGGTTGAAGTGCTATACAATTTTGAATATAATAGGGATAACTTGGAATTTATTGATGATGATTCATGGCATTTAGGATTGCCAGATAGTGTTATTGTGGATATCAAAAATAGTGTTCAGCATCCAGATAGGCTTCCTTACTTCCAATTAATGCCTTCAAGAAAGCCTACTTTGGAAACTAAAATCAACCAATTGTTGGATGCAGGTGTTGTTTTAATGATTGGAACAGACAGTGGCATTCCAATGAAATTCCACAGTCAATCGACTTGGCATGAATTAGACGTTTGGGTAAATGAGTTTGGTATAGATCCCATGTATGCCATTCGCGGAGCTACCTATTGGCCAGCACTTTGGATGGGAGTTGCTGACGAAGTTGGTACCATTACACCTGGGAAATATGCTGATATCATCGCAGTTAAAGGAGATGTGCTACGTTACATTAGTTTGCTTCAAGATGTGGATATGGTTATTAAACACGGTAAACGTTACAAATAGATTTTCTTGACTTCTGCCCTCAAATCTGTTTTAATAGAAGAAAAATGGAATGCATATTCTCACGCCTTGGGCATTGTGCTTTCCATTTTGGGTATTGTATTTTTCTTTCAGAAGGATATGACAGGAGAGCCATTTCTTTTTGAAAGTATTCTGGTTTATAGTGTATCGTTAATTCTTCTTTTTACTGCTTCAACGGTTTATCATGCTGTGCAGAATCCAAAACTTAAAAAGAAACTTCGAACACTAGATCATATAAGCATCTATTATTTGATTGCTGGTACATATACGCCAGTTTGTTTAACTGTTCTTTCGGATTCAAAAGGGTGGTTGCTCTTTTATCTCGTATGGGGTATAGCACTCTTCGGAACTATTCTAAAACTACTTTTTACTGGAAGATTTGAGGTTTTTTCGTTGGTGCTTTATGGAATAATGGGATGGTTGATTGTTATTGATGTTCCTTTTCTTTCAGAAAACATATCTACGAAGGGACTGCTTTTTCTTAGTTTAGGAGGTGCTTTTTATACGATAGGCATTGCCTTCTATGCTCTTAAAAAAATACCTTATAATCACTTGATTTGGCACTTTTTTGTGCTAGGAGGTGCTGTAAGTCATTGGTTACTTATTTGTTCGGAGGTGATTCCCTAAGCGGACAAATTATTTTATAAAAAATACGCAATCCCAATACCTAGAATAATTACAACAAGTTTACGAAGATTAAAAGAGTGTCCTTGAGAGCTTTCAAACAGGATTACGGTAGAAATATGAAGAAATACTCCAATGGCCAAGGCGGTCATTAGGTGCCCATAATGTTCCATCCATTGAGATTGCATGGCTATATAAGTTCCTAAAGGAGTCATTAATGAAAAAACTCCTATAAACAAGAGCATTGCTTGCCTTTTCATTTTGGAGTTAATTAAAAAGATGCTTAAAATGATTGCTACTGGAATTTTATGAATGACAATTCCATACAAAATAGAGTTGTTTCCGTCTACCGGAACCCCTTCGATAAGGGCATGTACAGCTAAACTTAAAAAAAGAAGTAAGGGGAACTTATTTTCTTGAAGTTCAATATGCATATGGCCATGTTCAGCTCCCTTAGAAAAGAATTCCAAAAAGACTTGAAGTAATATTCCAGCTAAAATTAATACTGCAATAGTTTTGGGGTTATTGCCTTCGTATACTTCAGGTAATAATTCAAAAAACGTTAGTGCCAATAAAAATGCACCGCTAAAAGCCAATAAAAGCTTTACATTTTTTTTGTCCTTAGGCTTTGCAATCCATACAAAAGCAAAACTCATCCAGACAGCTAAAATTGGAATTAAATAAATCATTAAAAAGGGAAAATTCATTAGCCAGGTTGAAGGGATAAAAATAGCCTATTTTTACCGAAAGATTTTTATTTAAGATGGCCGAAAACTTTAAAATGTTAGCCAAAACTTTATACGGTTTTGAACCTATTTTAGCCAAAGAATTGAGAAACTTGGGAGCTGGCCATGTGGAAGAAGGGGTTAGGAATGTTTCTTTTGAGGGAGATACTGGTTTTTTATATAAGGCAAACCTTTGTCTGCGCACTGCTTTAAAGGTAATGAAGCCTATTGCCCGTTTTAGAATAAACAATGAAAAGGAATTGTACCAGCAAGTGTACGATATTGATTGGGCAAATTATTTTAACTGTGATAAAACTTTTGCAATTGACACCACCATGCACTCTGAGGTGTTCAACAATTCTATGTTTGTTTCACAACGCGCTAAGGATGCCATAGTGGACAAGTTTAGGGCTGTTAAAAGACAAAGGCCTAGCGTTAATACAAACGACCCAGATGTGCGTATAAATATTCATATTTATAAAAACAGTTGTACCGTTTCGTTGGACAGTTCAGGGAGCTCTCTCCATCAGCGAGGGTATCGGATAGCAACAAACATAGCACCTATTAATGAGGTCTTGGCAGCTGGCTTATTGCTTAGTAGCGGATGGGATGGAAATACCGATTTTTTAGACCCGATGTGTGGTAGTGGTACTTTTTTAATCGAGGCAGGCATGATAGCCCGCAATATTCCGGCCAATATCAATAGAGCATCTTATGCATTTATGCATTGGAATGACTATGATGCAGCACTCCATGAAAAAATTGTAACAGCTAGTTTGAATAAAACACGTGAGTTTCATCATAAAATTATTGGGTATGATAAAGCGCCTTCGGCAACACGAAAGGCTCAAGAAAATGTAGATAATGCCAATCTGGCGGAATACATTACTATAGAAAGAAAGGATTTTTTCAGAACAGAAAAGCCCACAGAATCAAAGCTGCATATGGTATTTAACCCACCTTATGGGGAGCGACTTCAAATTGATGTTGAAGATTTTTACAGTAAGATTGGAGATACCCTAAAACAAAATTACCCTGGTACAAATGCCTGGTTAATAACTTCGAATCTGGAAGCATTAAAATTTGTTGGTCTTAGACCTTCGCGTAAAATAAAGGCGTTCAATGGAAAGCTTGAATCCAGACTGGTCAAATATGAAATGTACGAAGGGAGCAAGAAAGCAAAACATAATGCCGATAGTAAATGAAACCAAAACATAAGGCCTTGTTGCTTAATTTTATTGCCTTTATGGCACTTTTTCTGATTACCCGTTTGACCTTGGGGCATTATGTGCCCATGAGTCCCATTTTTTTAGCAGTAATCTCGGCAATAACTGCCACTGTTTTTGCTCCTAAATTTGGAGCTGTTAATACCCAGGGAGGCAAAAAAGTAATGATGAAATGGATTTTCATCAAAGGGGCGCGGGAGGTTTAACGTTTTATACTATTTGTCAGACCATACGGCAAGCTCATTATTTGATGGGTCAGTAAAATGAAATCTACTTCCACCGGGAAACGAAAAAATTGCCTTAGATATTTTCCCGCCCGCTGCTATAATTTTTTCTTTGATAATTTCAAGATTTTCGTGATATAATACAATCAGTGCCCCATTAACAATATCTTCCTCAGTTGTTTCAAATCCGCCTTCCAAACCACTTTCTGAAAACGCCGTATAGGTTGGTCCGTAATCCGTAAAAACCCACCCAAAACAGTTGGAATAGAATGTCTTTGTTTCTTCAAGGTTTTTTGTCTTGAATTCAACGTAATTTATAGGGGTGCTTTTAGTTTTCATATGTGAGATTTTTTGAATGTTATTATTTACGCAAGTTCTCTTTCATAAAAAATGCAAATGCAAAAATGAAGATACCATGAATCAAGGGGATTAGCACAAATAAAAGCAATCTTTCAAAACCATATTGGTTGCTATTTAAAAAGGAAAGGTCACCTTTCCAGAAAAATAACTCATACAGGATTATCAGGGCAGAATTTACAATAGCAAAAGGCCAAATCATACTCCATTTACGCATCCAGTATATGCTAATGCACAACAATGTTAGCGGAAACAAGAACACCAGATAAAGTTTCATGTTACGTTTTTAAATAAGATTAGCTGGGGTTATGCTATGGAACTATAAAGATAAGCGTGTTTGCTCAGTTTTCTTCTTCTTGGGGTAATTTCTCCTTTTTCTTTTTGGCTTTTTTATAAAATGGAAGAAAATAGGATATGGAATAATTGTAACTCACTCCAAAATTACTCCCATCGGTTACTTTGTTAAAACCGGGAACCCAAAGATTTAGAAAACGATCATCTTCTTTAGTCACTAAAAAACCCAGTCTGGCACTCATTCCAACATAAATATTGGCAAAAAGTTCTGCTTTTATACCGAAAATAAACTCTAACCATGATGCACTAAGGCCGCTGAATTCTTCTCCGGGTTGCGCTCCTGCTAAGAATCCATCTGGGTTAAAGAAACGATTGCTATCAAAAATGCTGTACTCATTTAGGGTTTGACTATAACTGGCAATGGCATACCTCCCCCCAATAAAAATGGAGTTGTTCATTCCAAACCAGTTTTCATACGTATTCATGTCCACCCCTAATTTTATATAGCTTCCAGAGGTGGTAAAATTGTACAATGGGGTATTTCCCAATCCTTCGGTTTGGGTCTTTTCTTCATTTCCTAGTTCAGCTGCCAAGTATAATTTTTCGGTTAATCTATAATCCCCTACTAGCTCAAGACCGGTGTAGTCCTCATCAATAAATGAAAACACTAACCTACTTATGTCGGCACCAACTCTTAAACCGTATTCTTGTTTATATTCTACAGTATCCTTTTGTTGAAGATCTATGGGTTCGCTCTGCCCCTTAGCAATAAAGCAAAACAGAATAAAGAATATGCTAGTGAAATATCTTGACATGGATGTTGTTGGAATTTTCAATGGTTTGTTGCACCACAGTGATGTCTTGCACCCAATTGGTAGCGCTTTCTGGGAGTGTAATGGTTAAATCTCCATAATTGGCAACAAAACCACATGCCCTTGAAATAAAGGCTTCTTGGGTTGAATATGCAATAGTTAGTGTATCTATGTTTCCAGTTTCTTCTCCTGTAGTGTCATCATCAGCAGAATCTGTAATAAAAGCAAAACTGGTGCTGGTAGCATCTATACGCAACGGAATGGCTATTGAATCCAAACTACTGGAACGGTCATCAATGGTATTGACAGTAGTATCTAAAATGGTCTCTCGGATTCTAAGTAATGGAACTTCTTTTGCCAGAGTTGTATCTGTTACATCAAAAAAGCCAATAACCAAAAGTGGTGTATCTCCATCAACACAGATGTCATCTTTTTCACAAGAAGTAACATAGATAAGGAAGGAAAGGATAAGAAAGATGGAAAGTATTTTTTTCATGCTAAAACTAAAAACAGATTTCATCAAAAACTATACCCGTTTCTCCAAAAGTACAACATTTTCAACGTGGAAAGTTTGTGGAAACATATCTACCGGTTGAACTTTTGTGACCTTGTATTTTTCATCCAACAAGGCCAAATCCCTTGCCTGGGTGGCACTGTTGCAGCTTACATACACAATTTTTTTAGGAGCCACCTGTAAAAGTTGTGCTACCACAGCTTTATGCATTCCGTCTCTAGGGGGGTCCGTAATAATAATGTCAGGTTGACCATGTTCAGCTATAAAAGCATCATTAAAGACGTTTTTCATATCTCCGACAACAAATTCAACATTGGAAATAGCATTATTACTTGCATTGGTTTTTGCATCTTCAATGGCTTCTGGAACAGATTCCACACCGACTACTTTTTTAGCTTTTTTAGATATAAACTGAGCTATGGTTCCTGTTCCTGTGTACAAGTCATACACCAGTTCATCTCCAGTTAGACCTGCAAAATCGCGAGTAACTTTGTACAGCTCGTATGCTTGTTGGGAATTTGTTTGGTAAAAAGATTTTGCATTTATTTTGAATTGAAGCCCTTCCATTTCCTCAAAAATATGATCACGACCAGCAAAACATACTACGTCTTGATCATAAATGGTATCATTTTGTTTTTGGTTAATGACATAAAGCAGGGAGGTGATATCTGGGAATTTTTGGCTAATATGATTCAGAAGTAACTCCCGCTTCTGCTGATTGTCTTCAAAAAATTGGATGAGTAGCATAATTTCTCCAGTAGAGGAAGTCCTCAATAGCATAGTTCTTAACAAACCCTGTTGTTGTCTCGGATTAAAAAATGAAAGCCCATTCTCGGTGGCAAAATTGCGAATCTCCAATCGAATCGTGTTTGATGGATCTTCTTGCAAATGACATTTTTTTATGTCCAGAATTTTATCCCACATTCCTGGAATATGGAATCCTAAAGCATTTCTATCTTCAATTTGCGCTTTTGAATTAATTTCCTCCTGAGTCAACCAACGACTATTGGAAAATGAAAATTCCATCTTGTTACGATAGAAATATTGTTTTTTAGACCCTAAAATCGGAGTCATTTCTGGCAGCTCCAGATTTCCAATACGTTTTAAGTTATTTTCTACCTCTTTCTGTTTAAAATGAAGCTGGTGCTCATAACCCATATGTTGCCATTTGCACCCTCCACAAACGCCAAAATGTTCGCATTTTGGGTCAGTTCTTTTTTCAGAAAGTGTATGGAAGTTTGTAGCGACACCTTCAAAATAGGCCTTCCTTTTTTTGGTTGTCATAACATCAACCACATCTCCAGGTACTGCATTGGAAAGAAATATTATTCTGCCATCTGGAGCTTTGCCTACTGATTTCCCTTTTGCTCCGGCATCTATTACTTCGACATGTTCAAACGTTTGTCGCCTGTTTTTTTTGCGCATGGGGCAAAAGTAAGAATAGGTTTTTATAAAGAACAAGTATCTTGTATAAATGAATTGAGGAAAAGATATTTTTTTTGAACCTTTTCAAAATTACACGGTCTATAGGGTAGAAGATATTATGAAAACAACTGAAAAAGTGTTTGATGGACTGGTAGTGTTGGAATACCAATCTGGGAATAAAAAATCCTTCCCTATTCTGGTCAACCGACATCACTTAAGATTATGCAAACAGTCCTATAGATATACCATGGATATTGAGGCCTCAAAAGACATCGTGCAAGATTCATGGAAGGTCATTATGAACAAATTGCATACCCTAAAAGAGCCCAATAGTTTCGGAAGTTGGGCTACCAAAATTGTGACACGAAAGTCTTTGGATTACATAAGTAAGGTAAAACGAGACAAGGCAAAAATTAACGACTATTCTAGAGAGTACGAAGTGGATGTTGCTGATGACACAAGGGAATCGGATTTGAAACTACTTCTTTCAGTCATAAAAGAATTACCAGAGAACCAACGTATGGTACTAAGGTTATTCTATCTGGAAGAATATTCGCTAAAAGAGATTGGTGAGATACTTGACATTTCCGTTGGAACTACAAAATCTAGATTGTTCCACGCTCGAGAACGATTAAAAACAATTTTAAAAACAAGAAAAAATGAAAAAGGATATTGAAAAAATAGATGAATTGATAAAGGAGGCCTTAACACAGGAGGAAGCAAAGTTTTATGATGAGCTTGGAGAACAAAATGTATTGGAAAAATTTGGTGGCATTTTTAAAGGAAAAATGGGCTGGTTGGCCATTATAATGAATATTATGGTGCTCGTATTTTTTGGGTTGCTGGTGTACTGTTTAATCCAATTTTTAAACGCAGAAGCCACAAATGAGCTCATCAAATGGGGGGCGGGTATGTTTACCAGTATGTTGATGATGAGTATGCTAAAGCTTTACTTTTGGATGCAAATGGACAAAAACGATATTTTACGGGAGCTTAAACGATTGGAGTTACAAATTTCCGCTTTGGCCCATAAAAAATAATGGGTACAGCGGATAAATTCATGAAAATTGAACAATTTTTAATAATTTAGCGGCTCTTCAGGGATGATTTCTCTCCCACGCTGAATTTTCGAGACTTCGAAAGGATAAAGGTATTGCAGGAATGGTTATTTTATTAATTAAACACATTTAAAATGGCTGTTTTAGAACATTTAACATCGCAGCAAGCGATAGATTTAGAAAACAAGCACGGAGCACACAATTACCATCCACTACCTGTTGTATTAAGCAGGGGAGAAGGTGTATTTGTGTGGGATGTTGAAGGCAAAAAGTATTATGACTTTTTATCCGCCTACTCCGCAGTGAACCAAGGACATTGTCACCCAAAAATTGTTGGAGCAATGACAGAGCAAGCAAAGACGTTAACATTGACCTCAAGAGCATTTCATAATGATATGTTGGGGAGGTATGAGGAGTATGCTACGTCCGTATTTGATTTTGACAAGCTTTTGCCAATGAATACTGGAGCGGAGGCTGTGGAAACCGCATTAAAGATATGCAGACGATGGGCGTACCAGAAAAAAGGGATTCCAGAGAATCAAGCGCAGCTTATTGTTTGTGAGAACAATTTTCACGGGAGAACCACTACAATCATTTCGTTTTCCAATGACCCAGTTGCAAGGGAAAACTATGGGCCTTATACAGAGGGTTTCATAAAAATTGAGTATGATAATTTATCAGCCTTAAAAAACGCCTTAGAGAACAATCCAAATGTTGCAGGATTTTTAGTAGAGCCTATTCAGGGTGAAGCAGGAGTTTATGTGCCATCCGAAGGATACTTATCAAAAGCAAAAGCATTATGCGAAGAATACAACGTGCTTTTTATTGCAGATGAAGTTCAAACTGGAATTGCAAGAACAGGCAAAATGTTGGCAGTTGATCATGAAAATGTGAAACCAGATATGTTGATTTTAGGTAAAGCCCTTTCTGGGGGAGCATATCCTGTTTCTGCTGTTTTGGCAAATGATGATATCATGGACGTTATTACTCCAGGAAGCCATGGAAGTACGTTTGGAGGCAATCCAGTTGCCGCAGCAGTTGCTATTGCCGCTCTTGAAGTGGTTAAAGATGAGGCACTGGCCCAAAATGCCTTTGAATTGGGAGAGCTCTTTAGAAATGAACTTAACAAGTTTATAGATACCTGTGACTTGGTTGTAAAAGTTCGTGGTAAAGGGTTGTTAAATGCAATTTTAATTAATGACACAGAAGATAGTTCAACTGCTTGGAATATTTGCTTGGCATTAAAAGAAAATGGTCTTTTGGCAAAACCAACCCATGGTAACATTATTAGGTTTGCACCCCCATTGGTGATGAACCACGAGCAACTAATGGATTGTGTATCCATTATTATAAGAACACTACAAGAATTTGAAAAATAAAAAAAGCCCCTTAAAAGGGGCTTTTTCAATATTAAAACTTAAGTTAATTAAGGAGCCGAAGTTCCCCCTTTTGATTTTGATCTACGCAATTGGCGCTGTATTTTTTTTATTGCAGATTCTATAGATTTTTCAGGTTCAATAATATTGTATTCACCCCAAAAATCTGGATCAGAAAAACCAAGAGCTTCATCGCTTAAAATTATTGACTTTTTAATACGTTCCCTATTTTTTGGTAACTGTCCGGTAATGTTCTTTTCCCAGTCCGTAACGGCCATTTCTGCTGTCATACTGTAAACAGAGTTGAACAATTTATCTTTCCAATCCACTTTAAATTCCAAAAGAACATTGCTATAGCCATAATACCATTTTCCGCCTTTTTCCCTGTAATCTACACGGTAAGCTACTTCGGTAGGCCATACATCCACTTTTGCTGGTTTTCTTCGAACAAAAAGTCGGGCCGCTTTTTCTTTATCAGTAATGTTTAAGGTATATATGGCACTTGTAAGGGTCTTGTTCTCCACATCAATAAATAACTCCCCTGCATACAGTGGTTCTAAAATGGTTTCCAATTGATTGAATTTAATCACATAAATTAGCTTGTCATTGATTCTGGTAGAACGACTAAACGTAAATTTATAGTCAGAAATAGATCCTTCGGAGAAAATATACTCTGGGTACTTTATGATATCAACATATAACGCATTAAAAGGACCTCCTTGCAGTTTGAGGGCCACCGTATCCAATTTACTGTAATCTGTACTTTTTCTTGCCTTGTATAGCTCTACTGCATCCTTGCGAAGCGAATTATAGGGCGTTTTATAAATATTGACCACGGCTTCTGATAGGGATACGTTTTTTCTTCTCTTTTTGATAGTTTCCCGGTAAAATGCTGTCATTAAAGTGGGATCTTCAAAATAATTGTCCCCTTTTCTGGACAATGTTTCCCTAACCAATGCCGCCGCATCCTTTGGGGCATTAATATTTACTTCTGAAAGCTCTGTAACAGAAACTATAAGAGAAATTTTGTTTTTGTTTGATTTTAATTGAGATAATGGTATGGTTTTGCTTTTATAGCCTAAAAAGGAAACGACCACGGTGCCATCTGTAATACTTTCCGGGATTTTTAAAAGAAAGCCCCCTTCAGTATTGGTAATTGTACTAATATTGGTGCCTTCTACCGAAAGTGTCGCAAAAACTAAAGGTTTGCTAGACGATCCATCAATTACTTCTCCTTTGTATTGTTTATAGTTTTCAGCCTTATTTTGTTCCTGAAATGCGAACGCACTTGTCGTTCCAAACGCCAAAACATATAATATTGAGCATACTATTGTAAGGGTCTTTTTCTGAATTCCTGAATATGTCCTGTACATAACTTCCGCGGTTTTTGAGTTAAAAACAACTACTCTAAATTAATGATTTTTAATGATATAAAGGGTTGATTGCACGTTTCATTTACTAAACGAAACCTATTTCAATTTTTTAGCTTAAATAGCGGCAGATGATGCATGGGACTTCGCTATGAAAAGCGCGTTCCTAGTCGTGGGTAATTATATGGCCTTACGCCAAAAACGTATAATCTTTTTTAAAACAGATATTTCTTAGTCTACCATAAAAAGTGCATTGGCAAAAAACAGCTTTCCGTTTTCCCAAAAACCTCTAAATAGGGGGTTGTCCACCATATAAACTACTTGACCTTGCCCATGTTGTTCAACACCAAAAACTAAGGATTTGGCAACTTTTTTCTGGGCATCACTGCCTGCAAATCCAGAAACCGGTGCAGTATTGCTTTCGAGGTAAACGGCATTACCGTTTTTTAAGTAGTTATAGCTGGCACTGCCTAATTTAAGGGTAAAATAGTCCGTCGCATATCCGTATGCCAATGGGTGGCTAGTATCCACTTTCGTTTTAAAAATGGCTCCTGTAATAGCATTTTTCATACGTTCCCTTTGCGTACTTTTATGTGGTTTTGGTTTGCTCTCTGCTGAATCTTTGGCAACCTCTTTCTTTTTGATGTTGAACCCTTTTTCACTAGCAAGGCCGTCAATTGCTCCTCCCATAGCGATAAGCTTTCCACCACTTTTAACCCAAGTTTTCAACTTTTTTAGTTGCTTTTCGTTGAAGAAATCACTGTAACGACCTCCTGGAAGCACTAAAACGTGGTAGTCATTCAAATCCACACGATCTATATAGTCAGCATCCAAAACGGAAAGCGGATAATGCAATTGTTGCTCAAAAAAGTGCCATATTTCACCAAAACGATATGTTGAAGTGGGTTTCCCGGACAATACTGCGATTTTTGGCTTGGTAATCATTTGAACATAGGCGGAACCAAAATCTTTACCAGAATCCACAAAACCAGTAGAGGTGGAGTTTAAAAGAATTTTGTGCTTGAAGGCTATTTCCGTAAGCATTGAAATGAAATCTTCTTTATGCTGGTTATCCCCTTTGGTAATAATTAAGCTACCTCTTTTGTATGATGTTCCATCAATGGAAAAAGGATGATCGGTTTTGCGTACACGGATGCCATTCTTTAATAAATCCGCTAAAAAGCGGGCATCTTTCATACTTCTCCAATGTGACACATACGCATATGCATCAGAACTAATGTTAGCACCTTTAGGAGGTAAAACAGTCCATCCTCCTGCAGGTTGTGAATTTACAGCAGCAGTGGAAGCAACTGCATTAAGTCCATAGGCATAGGGCAACGACCAAGCCGTGATGTCATACGTAAGAGAATCACTGAGCTTGGCATTGGGTTCAAACAACACCTTAACCAAAGTTCCTTTGGGTTGATTTGTGGACACCACAAGACTATTTTCATTTGTTGGCATACTTCCATTAGCACCGGAATTATAGCGTAATCCTTTAACTGAACCCTTGGAAGCCCTTCCAAAATGGATATTATGTTTTGAAAGTAATTGGGTCAAAGCATCAATTTTGTCATTTTCCCCACTGAGCACATAGCTCTTATACTTGAAGTTTTTGTTTTGATAGAATTTTCTAAACTCGCTGTTTAGTTTATCTGCATTTTTTGATGAGACCTCTATTGTGGATAGCCCTGTAGTATAGTGATGGGCAAGACGATCTTTTAAAGTTAGGGTGTCTCCAATTCTTGTGATTACCCCTAGACCTCCACGGCCACTTCCACCTTGTTCATATGTCATTCCAATTGCGCCATTATAGGTAGGGTAAGTGTCTCCGTAACTGGGATAGAAAAGATCAAACATTTCTTTAGTAAAATAGAACCAGCCCTTGGCATCAAAATATTTCGCATGGTTTTTTCCTAGGGTAACCTGAAAATCTCTTTGAAAATTGGTAACCACTTCGTGATATGGCTCCGCAGCCGGGGCAAAAAAGTACGGATTGTCCACCCCTTGCTCATGAAAATCAACATGCACATGCGGTAACCATTCATTATATACTTTTAATCGCTGTTGGCTTTCTATCTGTGTCAACCATGCCCAATCACGGTTTAAATCGAACATATAGTGGTTGCTCCTTCCGTTCCACCAGCCTTCATTGTGTTCTTTACTGTTTGGGTCTACCTGGTGAGGTGAATTTTTATATTGATTGTACCAATTGCTATAACGATCTCTACCATCAGGATTTATACATGGGTCCATAATGATCACCGTATTTTCGAGATAAGCACTTTTGGTCGTTAATAAATCATAAATAGTTTGCATGGAAGCCTCCGTACTCACACTTTCATTGCCATGTACATTATAGCTCAGCCAGACTATCGCTTTGGATGAATTTCCTGTTCCTTCAGTATCTTTTAAGTGCTCTTGTCTTATGCTCTCCAGGTTGGAAATGTTATCGGCAGAAGAAACATACGCCAATAGCAAAGGTCTACGCTCGTTGGTTTGCCCGTAAATGGTCAGTTTAACCTTATCCGAGGCTTCCTTGGCCAAATATTCATAATAGTCCACCACCTCATGATGTCTTGTAAATTGGGTGCCAAGTTCGTATCCCAAAAACTCCGATGGGGATTTTAGTTGTGCTATTGTCGAAAACGAAATAAGAACAAATAATAAAAGTAGAAATCTTGTCATGTACAGGTCAATTAGTGAGACTCAAATCTAACAATAAATTCCAGAATTGCCACTTTTGTAACCATAGCATGTGGTAAAAACAGAAAACGTAATTAACGTATTTTTAGGAACTGAAAAAAAGAAGAGGTTTATCTTTAACGCCAGATTAAAGCTTTAATGGAAGTAGATTGTATACCCTTTAAGGACACAGGTTATTTTTCTAAACTAATTTGTGATTATCTCGACCAACGAGAAGACCTGGGACCATTTTTTAACAGATTTCCCGAATTAGAAAATTTTAGGGATCAAATAAAAGAGAAAGAAGCCAATTATCCAGAAACCAACAGAGCCATTCTGGTAAATGCGCTTACCGCACAGTATAATGGTTTTGAGGTTTCCGAATCAACGGCAAATCATATTCAACAACTGGCTGATAAAAAAACGTTTACTGTAGTTACAGGGCATCAATTGAATCTTTTTACGGGGCCTTTGTACTTTTTGTACAAGATTATTTCCACCATCAACTTAACAAAGCAATTAAAGGAACGGTATAAGGAGTATGAGTTTGTTCCCATTTACTGGATGGCCACGGAAGATCATGATTTTGATGAGATAAATTACTTCAATTTTAAAGGCCAAAAAGTTCAGTGGACAAAGGAAGCTTCGGGTGCAGTTGGACGATTTGATACAAAAAAACTGGATGATGTCTTTGAAACCTTTTCTGCTTCATTGGGCAATACAGGTTTCGCAAACGAACTAAAAAGCTTGTTTAAAAAGGCGTATTTGGGGCATAGCAATCTTGCGGATGCAACAAGATATTTGGCAAATGAACTCTTTGGGGCATACGGTTTGGTTATTGTAGATGGTGACGATGCAGCACTAAAAAAACTATTGGTTCCTTTTGCGAAGCAAGATATTTTTGAAAACCTTCCATTTAAAAAAGTATCAGAGTCTATTGATAATTTGGCTAGGGTGTCTTCAGATTATACTATCCAAGTAAATCCGCGGGAGATAAATTACTTCTATCTACAGGATGGTCTACGGGAACGAATTATTGAGAAAGACGGGGTTTTCGAGGTAAATAATACAGAGATAAGATTTTCCCAGCAGGATTTACAACAAGAGCTTGACGCACATCCTGAACGGTTTTCGCCAAATGTTATAGCTCGTCCCTTATATCAAGAAGTTATTTTGCCAAACCTCTGCTATATTGGAGGAGGTGGAGAGTTGGCTTATTGGTTAGAGCTGAAATCCTATTTTGAAGCAATGAATATTGCATTTCCATGTCTACTGTTAAGGAATTCAGCACTTATAATGAGCAAAAAACAGGCTAAAAAAATTGAAAATCTGGACTTAAAAATAACTGACCTTTTTTTAGGTCAACACAGTTTTATCAACAAAAAAATCAGGGAAATTTCCAATATCGACATCGATTTTTCACCACAGAAACAGCTTCTGGAAGAACAGTTTCTGAACCTTTATCAACTAGCCGAAGAAACAGATAAAACCTTTTTGGGCGCTGTAAAAGCGCAGGAAGTAAAACAGAAAAAGGGACTGGATGCATTGGAAAAAAGATTGTTGCAGGCGCAAAAACGAAAGTTGAAAGATCATGTAATCCGAATGACCGACATGCAAAACGAGCTTTTTCCCAATCAATCCCTACAAGAAAGACAACTTAATTTTTCAGAACTATATTTAGAATTGGGACCTGGCCTTATTCCAGCATTAATGAAAAGTTTAAGCCCACTCTCAAATAGCTTCACACTTTTAAAAACTACTTAGGTGTGTTTGGGAATGGAAAAAAGATACAATTAGTATGGTTATTGGCATCCGTATCCTTAGTTTCCATAGTCGTAATTAGTTATTTAAAAGCCTCCTTGGAACTGGAAGATGCGGAACAAGCCTATTATTCGCAATGGTGGAGATTAGGTTACGATGATCAGCCACCTTTGTATACTTGGATTCAGAAACTTGTTAATTCTCTTTTCGGCGTATCCAAATTCTCTTTTTCCTTTTTTCGGGGACTGTTATTTGGAACAACATTATTACTGTTATATGCTACTGCCAAAAGAACTTTGTCGGACAAGTTTAGGGCTGAAATGGTTGTGCTTGGCACAGTCTTGATTCCGGTTTTTATCGATTTCACCTATAGAAGATTGTCCCATACATTGCTACTTTGCTTGATTGTTTTGTTGACGTATTTCGTTATTCGGAAACTGATTGATAAAAAGTCCATGCGAAATTATGCCCTACTTGGAATCTGTTTCGGTTTGGGAATGCTCACGAAATACAATTATTCTTTGTTCTTATTAGCATTGTTAGCAGCTTCTTTTTTTGATGTTTCCCTGAAACAGGTGGTTTGGAACAGAAAAATTTTGATGTCTTCCTTAATTGCATTACTTCTTTTCTCACCACATTTTTATTGGTTACTAAAAGCTGACTACGTTAGTTTTATCAATAACAGCCTCCGAGTAAAGCTGGAAACCGATACCCAGGGAATTTTAATACTAACGCCAATGTTGGAAATAGTAAAAGCACTTTTAGAAATTTATTGGCCCATTATATTGATTTCCGTAGTATTAATTTTATTGAAGAGAGCCCGTTGGAAGACTGAAAACCAACTAAAATGGTTAGTTACTATGGGGCTGGTACAAATAGCCGTTTTTCTGTTGTTTTTTGTGTTTTTAGATGTTCAGGAGATACATTCACGTTGGTTACTTCCGATGCTATTACCGTTTCTGATACTACTCATAAACGGATTGGATTTTACCGCCAAAAGCATAAGAAAGTGGGGTATTTTCATCTTTTTATTGGTAATATGCTTTCAAATTTTAAGAACTCCGGCAGAGCGATTATTGGGGATTCCCTCGGACATTCATTTTGACTATTCCAAGCTGTCCCGTAAGCTTAATGCGGCGCATTCAGATGCTGTTTGGGTCTTGCCAAATGTTACATACGGGGGGCAAATACGATTGCTTAATCCAAATAAGGAACTATTTACATTGGATGATTTCTCTATTCAGCATGCCAACAAGAAGATTAAAAAGCAAGTGGTTGTTTCACCATTGAATGACTTTTTCGACAACTTAAACATAAAGGACAGTTTGCTACAGTATGGTCCAGAGAAGGAGCATTTCTACTTTTTTGAAGGCAATTCAGCCGAAATTCCATTTTTTCCTCAAAGTCCTTAAAACGGGAACAATACCCATGTTTTAGAGACTTTTGAAGTTTTTTTCAAAAAAAGTATAGATTTTAAGTAGGGTATTTAAAGAGGTAGTTGTTTTACTAGTGAAAATTGCTATGAAATTTTCAAAGATATGAGTAGGTTAACTCATATGTTTAGGTTGGTTTTGATTTTATTTTAAAAGCCTCGGAGTGGTTCCCGAGGCTTTTGTTTTTAACTAACTTAACTCTGAATGTTTAATTGGTACAGGCATCTGGAATATCCCTTGTCACTATTTCTTTTGATATTAAATGACTTATTACGGTGGTGCCCCTAAGTGTTATATCGATAAAGTCGGAACCAATCTCATTTATTACACCTGAAAACCCATTAAAGTTGAATTGAGACATAATTTCTAGTCCAGTCAAAAAGTTTCCATTTTGATAATCCCCACGAATACGATATTCTTGGACATAGGGTACACGGATGTTTTCATACTCTTGATAAATGTCTGCCGCGGTAGTTCCCCTTCCAGCCGGAACAGTAATGGTTCTTTTAGATGAAAGTTCTAAAGTTTCTGAAGTGCTGGTCTCAGCAGTTTCGGTTCTGGTTTCTGTTGTGGTATGACCCACACTTAAACCTGCCGTTACAGAGGCTGTCGTTGAATTGGAGGCTCCAAAAAATTGTGTGTTCACGCTAGTTTCTACCGTAGAAGAAATTGTTGTGGACAAACTAGCCTCCACGGAAGTCGCTACCTGAATGGATTCAGACCATGTGTAAGTATCCGTTCTGGTCAAAGTTTTTACTACCCCAACCTCATCGGTCAATGGGCCGCTACTACAATTTTTAAGAGCTGTATTATAAGCAGCGATAGTTTTTGATGGAGGAAGTATTGGGGCTAGAAAACTGGTGTTACGTGATTCGAAGTTCCAGTCAATTTCAAAATTTAAAATTCTAAAATGTGAGGGGGTTTCTACAGTTTGGGAAGTAATGGATTCCAAACTTGCTGAAGCAATTAAGGGGATGTTCGTTGTTTGTGGAATGATAAAAAATTTACCAGTGTCTATTTTTTGTATCTTAAATTGATAGTTGGTCCGTGAAGCAGCATCTGGAGTGTTGCCGCCATTTGTGGTATAGTTCGCCTCAGATTGCACGTTTAATCTATTGTTGGCATCCATGTACAGATAATGTTTTTTACTTCCGTTGGGGTTAAAAATGTTGAAGATATTGTTTTCAGCATCTACAGTTTCAAATCTAAATTTGGTAAACGGAATAGTCTGTTGTGTATCGTTTATATAGTCCAAATCTGAAGCTCGACGCACCCTAACTTCAGTATCAAGATCAGTTGTGGATGTGCGCAAAGTTGCTGAGGGTGCTCCAAAAACCGAAGTAATGCTGGCATCCAAAATTTGTAGGTAATAGTCCACTTCGGGGTTTAAAACTATAGGGTTGATATCGATTTTGTTCGGGTCGTCTACCTCGGTTTCCGAAGGACTGGAGGTGAAAGACTTTTTAGTGCTGGTAAACACAGCTAGGACTTCACCAAGATCATTTTCAACAGTGATACTCATGGCCACACCATCTTCAAGCTCATTCCTTTCCGTTTCCGATAGGTCTTTATTTTCAAATGAAAAGCTGGCTAAAAAAGTATCTTGGCCTATGTTGACGTCATAATCACCGGCTTTTGCTCCTTCGGATAGGGTAATAATAGCCTTAGTTGGAGCGTATCCCTTTCGTTTTAAACTTCTTGCACTAATGCTAAGGCCCAATTGCCCCTCGTCTATTTCATATTCATTGGTGTCAACATTGGACTGGGTAGTTTCCAATTCCGAATTGGGTCCAGGTGGCATGGTTGTCCCAGGGTCATCTTTGCTGCATGCTACTACAGTAATAAGCAGGAGTAGTGTAAAAATTCGATTGAATACTAGATTTGTTGTTTTCATCACGTTTTTGTTTTGTGGGTTAAACTGGATTTGTTGTTTTGTGTGACCTGCCCGGGAAACGGTCTGCAGCCCTTAGCCGAGCAAGACCACAAAACTTGTTATGTTCAAAATGCATAACACCACAAACCTAAAATGCTGGTTTTGAGGAATGAAAAAACTAGGGTGGACAACAGGTGGACACCTTAAGCATATGTATGGGACAATGAGTGGACAGGCTTGAGAACGCTTGTTTTTAAAGGGATAACACTAAATCTTGTAAAGAGTCTTCCGTAGTAATATCCAACTTTTTGCGAAGTCGATAACGCGCTTTTTTGATGCCTTCAGGAGATATATTAAGGATATTGGCAATCTCTTTAGAAGATAGGTTCATCTTTAAAAGAGCCAGCAAACGAAGTTCGTTTGAAGTTACTTCCGGGTATTTTGATTTTACATTACTGTTGAAGTCTTTATGAACTTCTTCAAAGTAGCGGGCAAAATTTTCCCAATTGTTATCATCTTGTAAATCAAAATTGATGGTTCTGATGAGTTGTTGGTACCCTTTTTTGGACTCCTCCTTTTCTTTGAGTTCTTGGGCCTTTTGTTTTAGACCTTCCAAAACTTCGTTCTTTTTGGCTAGATGAAGGGCGTGGGTGGTCAATTCTTTCTTTTTGAAGGCGAGTTCAGCATCCACCTTTTCTTTTTCGAGCTTGTTGCGTTTTAGTTTTTGGCGGATTCCATAGAATCCAATCAGAGATAATACCAATAAACCACCCAGGAGTATTTTTTGAAGGGTACTGATTTCAGCTTGTTGTTCCAACACGGTAATTTCTTTTTCTTGAAGAGCGATTTGCTGTTCCTTTTTTTCAGTTTCGTACTGTGTTTTAAGTTCCTCGATTTGCTTGGATTTAGAAAGATTGAAAACAGAATCATTTAGTTTTTGAAACAACTTGTAATCGTTTAGGGCCTTTTTAGTATCACCTATTTTTTCATATACTTCAGCTCTTTCCTCGTAGGCATCCAATAAATTGTCTAAAGAACCGATAGAATCGGCCAGTTTTATGGCGTTGGTAAAATTTTCGATTGATTTTGGATAATCTTCCATCAGAAAGTAAGTTGAAGCTATATCGTTGTATGCAATTATTTGGTTGTTGACCGACCCCCTTTTTAGTGAAATCTCATTGGATTTAAAATGGTATTCAAGAGCCTTTTTGTATTCACCTTGTTCCATCAAGACAGCTCCTATGTTACCAAGATTGGCCCCTACAAAATCATCCCGTTCCATTTTGTGGCTTTCCTTTAAACTGGCGCCATAATTCTCGAACGCTTTGTCATAATTTTCAAGATGATAATATGCTGATCCTATTTCCATAAAAGTTATAGCTAACCAATAAGTATCATCATAAGTTTTGAAAGTTTCAAGACCTTTATTTAGGTAATTCAATGAAGCTTCACTGTTGTTCCTCAACATCTCTGTCCTCCCAATGCCAACATCAACAATGGCTTGTTTAATCGGATCTTTGGGTGTTAACGTATCCAACACTCGGGATGCATTTATTAATTGCTCAATGGCTAATTTGAATTCCCCTTTGTCCAAATAAATAGTGGACCTTCTTTGAAAAGCATCTGTCAACATTTTTCCATTGCCTAAATGCTTTGCTATACTTATTGTACTATCAGAAAGTTTTTCGGCCTTTGAAAAATTGCCTTCGAGATTTTCAAACCGAGTCCATTCATGAAGAGACGCAAATACTTCTTTTCCATTGTCAAGAGCTTTGAAGGCCGTTATGGCCTTTTCCAAATAAAATGGAACAGAATCTGGTAGGTAATGGTAATGATAATAAAATCCTAGATTCTTAAAGGCTTCCGCCTCCCCTTTATGAAATTTTATACTTTGGGAGATTGCAAGTCCATTGTGCAGGTAATTTAGAGCTATTTCAGGATTTGATTTTTTGGTTAGAAGAAATATTTCCTTTGCGGTACTTATCCTTTCTTCATTTTCTGGATAAAGCTGATATACTTTTAATAAGCTGTCCAATCTTTTATTTTCCTGTGCATTAATGCACAAATAAAAGTTGAATAAAAGAAAGAAGAGAAGTTTAGGGGATTTCATTGAGGTTGGTTTACCTATTAAAAATAGGTATTTAAAATCAAGAATTTTAAAATAGCCCTTTAAGGACTACTCGATTCGATACGTATCCTTCTTAGGCCCAATACCCTTTAGGGTCAACGATTTCCATTCTTTAGGGAGAACGGGATTTTTCTGAATGATTCCTTCATTGGTGATGTTCAAACCTCCAAAACCAAATAGCACAACCTGTAACATACCTCCTGCACCCGTAGCGAAATAGGGATTGTCACTAGTGGCCGCTTCAGCCAATGCTCCAAAGGGTGGACGTTTATTTGGTTCAAAACTTCTTCGGAACAAACGATAGGCTTCTTTGGTGTTCCCCAAACGCGCATAGATGACCGCAAACACAGATTGCCCCATGGCTGGGCCTTCTGGAGATAATTTTGGCTCATAATATTTTAAATCTTTTAGAACTGTAGCGTCATCACTGACTACATTCAAAGGATAGGTGAGTAGGTTAACGTCTGCTTGTTTAATGATTTCACCTTCATAAGTGGCATGTTCCTTTGTTGTTCCATCCGGGAATTTTAATATCCTGATTTTGGATGCCACTTGGTTCCATTTTGGATTTGCAGTTTCTCCCAATACGCCCGCTGCCTTTGTCGCAAACTGCAATGCAGTGATTGCGGAGCCATTTGTAAATGCATTATCATCTACATTGGGAGCAAACTCATTAGCGCCAACCACATTTTTAATGCTGTAACTGCCATCATCATTTTTTGTAGAACGACTCACCCAGTAATCAGCAACTTCCTTCATTAATGGATATCCTTTGGATTTTAGCCAATCCAGATTTTGAGAAACACGATAATAGTTCCAAAAAGCGATTGAAACATCTGCAGTGATGTGGTGTTCAAAAGTTCCCGTCAAGGCCCATGCAGGTGTGGCCTCTTCTCCAGTATCATCGCTTTCCCAGGGGAACATGGCACCTTTATAGCCAAAGTTGATAGCTTTTTCTTTCGCTTTGCCTAGTCGGTCCGAACGGTAATTGACCAAGGAACGCGCTATGTCTTGATTCAACATGAGTAAAGGAGGGAACATCCATAGCTCCGTATCCCAGAAAATATGGCCATTATAGTTTTGGGAGGACAGCCCCATTGGAGCAATGCTCAAATCAGAGTCACCTCTTGAAAATGCATATAAATGGTAGAGCGCCAAACGTACATCCAATTGATCTTGAAGATTTCCCTCAATAACAATATCTCCTTCCCATAGTTCCTCCCATAATTTTTTGTGTTGATCTAACAAATCAGCTCGTGGGGTCAATAAATTAAAAATTACAAATCGTTCAGACTCTGTTTGTGGGTCATCAAAATCTTGGGTGGAGCATACAGCTCCGGTCCATGCAAATTCAAATGCTTCTCCTTTTTTCAATGTTTTCTCAAAAGACAGTCGATTATCATAGGCTGAAACTTGTTCATGGACAAGCTGAGGTCGTTGGTGCTCTCTAGTTGAATTAATTGCATGCCAAATAAATGTGGCCGAAGTACCCACTAGGTGTTTTCCCAACCTACTTTCAGCCACTGTTTGAAGAATGGGCATTGTAGTTTCTAAATCTTGAAGTACCCTAAAAGTACTATTGGGGCTGTGGTATTCGTCTGGAGTACTAATGATTCCTGTTGCTTTTACATCGATATTCTTTAATGGTTCTATTTGAACATCTATATAACCCGAATACTGAACATTGCGCAGAGCGTAAATGGTATAAGAAACTTTTGCTTTGTCTTTAAATGTAAAACTGGTGGTGAAACCAGCAGTCTTCATATTTAATGTTTGTTGCCAATTAGATACATGTTCTTCAGTGACTTTTTCACCATCAATTTCGACCTCTAAATTGGCAAAGTTCATTCCCAATAGAATACGACTTACCCCTAAAGGAGATTCTTTATCGTATACATTATTAAGAATTATGGATTTGGTTTGGAAAGGTTTGTCCTCGGGCAAGATCCCAATTCTGCCATTTGCGGTTACAATCCCAGTATATTTTTCAACTTTTTTAGAGGAAATGCTCCATCCATCTTCTTGGGCAAGAATAGAAACACCCATTAAGAGGGTAAATAAAATGCAACATGTGTTTTTCATTTTTAAAGACTTTTAAAACAAGTCTTTAAAGTATGATTTTATTTCGAATAAAGTAGCTTCTTTCATAGTGTCAAAACGTAAATCTGCATGACCTACTCTGTCTTTAGGCCCAATACCCACACTATGGAATCCGCCGGCTTTTGCCGCATCAATGCCACTTTCTGCATCTTCAAAAACAATGCATTCATCAGGCTGCAGATTTAATCTCTCCGCACCATGGAGAAAAATATCTGGTTCAGGTTTGCTTTTAGAGACGCTATTGCCATCGCCAATAACATCAAAATATGCTGCAGCATTCAATTGTTCCAACACTTTTATGGCATTTTTACTGGCACTTCCCAACGCTACACTAAATCCTTCTGTTCTTAAATGGGTCAAAAGCTCTTTGGCTCCTGGCAGATAATCTTCTGGAGTCATGGTTTCTAGACTGGCGACGTAGATGTCATTTTTTTTAGCTGCAAGTTGGGCCATGGCAGCTTCATCCAAAGTGGCGCTGTTATGATCTAAAATGACCTGGATGGAATCCATACGGGAAATACCACGGAGTTTATCGTTGACCTCATGGTCAAACGCCCAGCCCATTTCATCGGATAATTTTTTCCATGCCATGTAATGTGATTCTGCAGTATCTGTGATCACCCCATCTAAATCGAAGATAAATCCTTTGATCATGGTTAAATGTGTTTAGGAAAGCAAAGTAATGATGAAAAATGTTAAGAAAAAAACTACTTGACGTTATATTCCAGTGGTTTTGGGTTAAAAAGTGGATGCTTAAAGTGTGAAAACAATGATGATATGACTGTGTTGATAACCCCTTAAATAAGTTGTTGCAAATATCCTCAAAAGATACTTTTTCAACTAAAGCAAATTGCTATTTTTGCCCATGCAGAACAACGTACTTATTCTAGATTTTGGTTCTCAGTACACTCAGTTGATCGCAAGACGCGTTAGGGAACTCAATATTTACTCAGACATTAAACCATACAACAATCCTCCAGAGGACTTATCCATCTATAAAGCCGTTATACTTTCGGGTTCTCCCCATTCAGTAAGAGGTGAAAATGTTCCACATCCAGATTTATCTGAAATAAAGGGAAAAAAGCCCTTGCTTGGTATTTGTTATGGGGCACAGTATTTATCTCATTTTGATGGGGGAAATGTAGCACCGTCTGCAACTAGAGAGTACGGAAGGGCAAATTTGTCCTTTACCAAAGATGATGAGGCATTTTTGGAGGGTTTACAAGAAGGAAGTCAGGTTTGGATGAGCCATAGTGACACCATCAAACAATTGCCAACAGCGGCAGTTCGTTTGGCCAGTACCCACGATGTTGAAAATGCAGCCTTTAGAATTGAGGGGGAAAAAACCTATGGAATTCAGTTTCATCCCGAAGTATACCATACCACGGATGGTAAAAAATTGCTGGAAAACTTTTTGGTAAAAATTGCAGGGCTTCAACAAGATTGGACTCCAGATGCCTTTGTAGAAACCACGGTAGCCGAACTCAAGGAGAAAATTGGAAATGACAAAGTGATTCTAGGACTTTCTGGAGGTGTAGATTCCAGTGTTGCAGCTATGTTATTGCATAAAACCATTGGAAGTCATTTACATTGCATTTTTGTAAACAACGGATTGTTGCGCAAAAATGAGTTTGAAAGCGTTTTGGACCAGTATAAGCATATGGGTCTCAATGTTAAAGGTGTGGATGCTTCGGCACGTTTTTTGGATGCATTGAAAGGAGAATCTGATCCGGAAGGTAAAAGAAAGATTATTGGCAGGGTCTTTATTGAGGTTTTTGATGATGAAGCGCATCTAGTGGAAAATGCTAAGTGGTTGGCACAGGGAACCATTTATCCTGATCGAATAGAATCTGTATCAGCTAGTGGAGGTCCTTCTGCCGTTATTAAAAGTCATCATAATGTAGGAGGATTACCCGATTATATGAAATTGAAGATTGTAGAACCGCTACAGTTGTTATTTAAAGATGAGGTGCGTAGAGTAGGCAGAAATTTAGGAATGGACCCATCAATTCTTGGGCGTCACCCTTTTCCAGGCCCTGGTTTGGGAATTCGTATTTTAGGTGACATTACTGCTGAAAAGGTGTCAATTTTACAAGATGTTGATGCCATTTTTATTGATGGATTGAAAAAATGGGGCCTTTATGATAAGGTTTGGCAGGCCGGAGCTATGCTTTTGCCCGTAAATAGTGTAGGAGTTATGGGAGATGAACGTACCTATGAAAAATGTGTTGCCCTTCGTGCCGTGGAAAGTACAGATGGCATGACAGCAGATTGGGTGAATTTACCCTATGAATTTTTACAAAAAACCTCCAATGATATAATAAATAAGGTCAAAGGCGTTAATAGAGTAGTGTATGACATTAGCTCAAAGCCACCTGCAACTATAGAATGGGAATGAAAAAACATATTTTAAGACTGGGCATTGTTGTCTTTTTCTTGGCTTCAATTCAGGTTTCTGCCCAAAAGTATACTACACATGCGGTTAAGGAAGGGGAGACTTTGCAAAGTATTTCGCAAAAGTATCGTGTAACCCCATATACCATTTTACAATCCAATAAGGAGATTAAAACGGCGGCAGATATAAAAGCCAATACCATTTTAATTATTCCTTTGGATGGCTCTGTAATAACCCAAGAAGAAAAACCCAAAGAAGAAAAAGTTGAGGAGCAAGACAAACCCTTGAGCTTTTCCAGACACAGGGTTAGAAAAAGAGAAACGCTGTTTGGTCTTACACAACGCTACAAAATAACAGAAGAACAATTAAAAAGATATAACAGACAACTATATTCAGAACCTCTTAAAAAGGGAATGGTATTGCAAATACCTAAATTTCCGGAACCGGACCCAAATGATGAGCGAGAACTGGATTTTGAAACCTATGTCGTTCAGCCCAAAGAAACAAGATGGAGTATTGCCCATAAATATGGGATTACTGTAGATAGTTTGGTGGTGCTAAATCCCGATTTGAGAAGTAGCCCCGACCATTTGGCTATAGGGCAGGAATTAAAGTTACCCAGACCCAAAGGAGATAGTCTTGAAAGCCAAGAGGTGGACTTGTATACTTCGTTCACCGTTCCGCCAAAGCAGACATTGTACAGTTTAGGAAAAGAATACGGCATTCCTTCGGATTCTATAGTTAAGTTGAATCCAGAGATTATGGCCGCTGGAGGACTTAAGGAAGGGATGGTCTTGAGGCTTCCCAAGAAAAAGGATACCTCGGGTGAAGTAAATACAGAGAACTTCATTTTTTATGAAGTTAAACCAAAGCAAAACATTTTTAGGCTAACCCAAAATCTAAAAATCACCCGGGATGAACTTTTTCTACTTAATCCAAGTTTGGAAAATGGTTTAAAGGCTGGAATGGTGCTAAAGCTTCCAAAAGCAAGCGCAGAAGGACTAGAGGTCAAAAATGCGTTGGTTTTGGATAAAATTAATCTAATAGACAGTATCAACGTTCAAAACAGGCCCAAAGTGCTGTTTATGCTCCCTTTTAGATTAGATCGAGTCAATTTTAATGATCGCAAGAAAACGGTGAGCCAAATAAAAACACGTAGAGATATTAGCCTAAGTGCAGGATTTTATTCAGGGGCTATGGTGGCTCTGGATTCCATTAAAAAAATGGGTGTTTCCGTAGATGTTAAAACGTTTGATACGGAATTAAGCCAGGCAAAGGTGAAGGAAATTCTTTTTAGGGAGAATCTACAAGGCGTAAATGCCATTATTGGCCCGGTATCTTCCGATGCTTTGGATGAGGTCGCGGTTCAAGCTGCGGCAAAAAATATCCCGGTGATTGCACCAATTACTTCGGACAGTAAATTGAGTCATAGCAATGTGTATTTTTCAGTTCCTACGGATAATGTACTTAGGATAAAAATGCTGTCCTATTTAGAAAAAAATTATGAAGATCAGAATGTGGTCATTATTGCTGATTCAACCCATCAAGCGGCACATGATTCTATTTTAACGAAATTTCCGGCTGCCCAAATTGCCAAGATAATCGATAACAAATCCTTGCATTTGGATGAGTTTTTAATCATGCTTTCCGAAGAAAAAGAAAACTGGGTTTTTGTAGAAACCGATCAACCCAATATGGTCTCCAGTGTGAGTTCTATTTTAAATTCTACAAATACCGAAGAGATTTCTGTGAGAATGTTCACAACCAATTTCAATAGTGCCTTTGAAAATGACGCTGTCTCCAGCACACATTTATCAAACCTTAGGTTTAGTTACCCTTCTTTTTATAGAGAAACCGTAAGTGATGCGTTTACAAAAGCGTATAGAAAACGTTATAGAGGGTTAAAAGCAGATCGCTATGCAGTACGTGGTTTCGATGTAACCTTTGATGTTTTGTTAAAACTTGCCCATAAAAACAATTTTTTTGAGACATCGAGTATCATTGGATTGACAGAGTATACCGGTAATAGTTTTAACTATTTTAATGACTGGTCGTCTGGATATTACAACAGGGCTTGTTATTTAATGGAATACGATGGTTTACGAATTAAAGAAATAAAACTAGATGACCTCTAAAGTTACTTATACAGGAGAATTACGGACTACATGTTTACATTTAAGGTCTAACAATGAGTTTATTACAGATGCTCCAGTTGACAACAATGGATTGGGGCAAGCGTTTTCACCCACAGATACCGTAGCAACTGGATTAGCAAGTTGTATGTTGACGATGATGGGTATAAAAGCAAGGGATTTGGAGGTAGATTTAACGGGTTCCACTGCAGAAGTCACCAAGCATATGGCAGCCAATCCAAGACGTATTTCAAAAATTGAAGTGAAAATGGAATTTCCTTCCAATGTTTCTGGTAAGCATCGTAAAATCTTGGAAAACACGGCGAATACTTGCCCAGTGCACTATAGCTTGCATCCTGATATTGAAAAAGTAATAGAATTTCGTTGGGTAAAATAATTGTCATAACATGCCTTTTACAATTATGTTTTTTGGGATATGCCCAAGAGATTGAAGAGGGTGTTTTATGGGATAAGGATACTAGGCTTACATGGAAAGATTTTAAAGGTAAAGTGCCACCAGCGGCAGTACCTGCCGCTACTACAGCTAGTGGAATAAGTTATAAATATTCGGCAAATCTAATTCATCATGAAGTAGAACTGGATTTTGAAGTGAATACTTATTTCTATCCAAATGAATCGTGGTACAAACCTGAAATTTGTGATGACCTAATTTTAAGTCATGAACAACTTCACTTTGATATCTCTGAACTTTTTGCGCGTAAGATGCGAAATAGGTTAAAACGTACTTCATTTTCTGACAATGTAAAAGCAGAGATACGTAAGATATATAAAGAGATTTTACAAGAACTTCAAGATTTTCAGGATCAGTACGATTGGGAAACCAGCTTTTCCAGAAACCCCAAAAAACAATTGGAGTGGAACAAAAAAATTGCCATGGCATTAAAAGAGCATAGCTAAGCCGCTCCAAAATCTATTAATTCTCCTTATAAATAGGTTGCTCCAAAGAAATTTCTGCTAATTTTTGGGTTAATTCAACATCCTCATAAAAGGTTATGATTGGGTCTGTCAGGTGAAAAGTATACGTTAATTGAGGCAAACCAGCATGGGAATTATTCACTTCTTTAAAAATGATATTTACATGAAAAGTAGCATACAAATTTCTTGTCTTTCGGTCAACAAGTGCTTCGGCATCAGAAGGAGAGAGTTTTAAGAGCATCTTGGGCCAAAAGTTGTTACCATCATTCATGATATTCAAATGGTTATTTCCATAGGCGGTTTCAGGAAGGAATTCAAAGAAAAAGGCCTCATCACCATGGTATTGAAATCCCTTTTGATGATGGTTCCTTCCGCTAGGGTAAACATCAACCCAATAGCCATTTTTCTCAAAATCGTACTGTAATACTGGATTGCCATATGGATTGAACTCATATTTGTGTACCCAATAGGCATTTAGCCTATTGTCTTTAAACAGCGTTTTGCTCCAAGCTCTTAAATCATCCAGATTCTCTTTTACATAAGCAGCATATTTTTCTTGAATTTCGAAATCATCGCGTGTACCACTCCAATTTCTTTTAAACCTACAATTACCATCTTCTTGGTCACAAAAATACTGTGTGACTTGACTTTTGGAACCTAACCCAAGTGCCAACGCATGGAGGTTTGCTTGAACCACTTTGGAATTAATGTCTTTTTTATTATCTCTGTTTTCATAAGTTACTTCGGTCAAGTATTCACGGTCGATATCATCATATTCCGTGGATAAGAATTTCATGAATAGCAGATTAAAGTAATTCTGATAGCTCTGCTTAACAAGGTCATTTTTCACTCTGTCTATTCCTATAACACCCCCTCGCTCATTCAATTTGTGATACATGTTTTGCGCACCAAACCGAGGTAAGCCTTTATGGGATTGCAGATAAATATGCTTGAATTTAGGTGATGGAGATGTTATGGTGGTAATATCGCTCATATCAACCGATTCATTGGCCGTTTGTGAAAAGAGGATATTGGAAAAAACTCCTAGTGCTAATAGCATTAATGCTGTCTGAATGTTCTTTTGGGATCTTGTTCTCATGATACGGTTAAAGCGGTTATCAATATTTTGTAGTGGCATTTTCAATAGAAATTTCACCAATTTTTTCGGTTAACGCATTGTCTTTATACACTTCAAGGGTAGTGTTTTCCAATTCATACGCAAAAGGGGTGCTATTACCAGGTGAGCTAATTTCTTTATCTGGATAGATTTTTACTTTGGCTACAATAAATATTGGAGACCTTTGCTGGAACCGTAAACTTTTGGCTTTTTCTGGGGTAATAGGCAATAGAAATTTTACTCGACCCATGTTTTGCTGATCTTGCCCATAAGGCGCAAAGCGGATGTTACTAATTAATGGCGATGGGCCTCCCACATTCCCTTTTATCCAATAGCCCTTATGTTGAAAATCATAGGCGTCGGCGACAAATGTGCGACTTACCATATAGGCCAATTCCATATCATTTTTAAATAGGGTAGTGCTCCAGTTTTGTAGATCTGAGAGGTTTTCTTTGATAAAAGCTTTGTAGCTTCTAATTTGAGCAAATTTGTTCCCTCTATCACCACCCCAATGACCTATATTGCTTCTTTGCCCATATGTATTTATAAAAGTGCAAGGTTTGGAAGATTTTTCAGGGCAGAAGTATTTTTTAAGCTCATTTTCGGTGCAAATTTTACTGGCCAGCAGCAATAATTGAGACTGAGTCATAAAAGAGTTCTCCAATTTTTTGTCGCCAGACCTACTTTGATCATAGTCCGTTAGCATCTCTTTATTCATATCGTTATACGCATCGACCAAGTATTTCATTTTCAAAAGTTGATTATAGGCTTGCGGATTAGTCGGTGGGGTCACCCCACGTACAAAATAGAGGTCCCCAAACCTAGGAAGACCCTTATGGGATTGTATGTTGATGTCCACAAATTTGCTGTTGGGAGCAGCATAGGTAATCAAGTCTTCTTTGGATTCCTGGGCAAATGACCACCAAGAACTCAGAAGCAGCATAGCGGCCAATATGATAGTAAAAGATTGATGTATTTTTTGCATTTAGGAAGTTATTTTGTGGTCATGGTTTCCATGGATATTTCGCCAACCTTTTTGGTAAGGCTATCGTCGGTGTAAAGCGCTATGATGGGGCTTTTAAATGCATAATCGGCATCTACATATTCATAATTGGCTTCCATTCCTTTTATTGTGATTTCAATTTTAAACACCATATATAGTTGTTTAACCTCTTCGGAAAACTTTTCGGCTTTCTCAGGAGACATTTCATATAAAATGTTGATACCTCTTGGAGAAACAAACTTTCGCTCGTTGGAATTTTGGGGTTGTAGTTCCATACGCTTGAATATTTTTCCAGTGACCAAATTGGTTCTGGGTGATAACCAATATCCTTTGTTTGAAAAATCGTAGTTCCTTATATATGCTTTTACCACCAAATAACCTTCCTCTGTATCATTTTGAAAAAAATCATTTTTCCATTGCTGTAAAGCAGAAAGATTTTCATTTACGTAAGCCGTGTAAGCGCCTAATTGCTTAAACTCACTGGCACCCCTACCTCCCCACGGCATAACATCTCCAACATTTCTATGGTAGTACTTCTCTCCAGTAACATCATAGTGGCATTTTTCCTTAGGATTGCAAAAAAAACGAGGCATCTCGGTGACATGGGTGACCGCATTGGCCAGTTTTAATAAATTGGTCTGCGCCATCCAAGAATTCTTATCTTCCTTGTACATACTACTGGAGTATTTTGTAAACAACTCCTTGTCGATGTCCTTATAAATGTCTGACATGTATTTAAACCGTAAAAGCTCATAATATGCTCTTTGGCCCAGCCCTACTTGCCAAGATTTTTTATCAGCCTCTTGGTATACCGCTTGCGATTTATGGTTTACGTAGCTGCCATCTGGTAAAGTAAAATAGTTATCTGGTTCGCCAAAGCGCAACAAACCATTGTTGGTTTGCAAATGGATGGTCAAGAATTTTTTGGATGTCGGAGCAAACGAAATGATGTTTTCATATGCCTTTTCGGCTGTTGCTTTTAGTTCTTCCTCGGATTGGGCAACTGCTAAAGTGGGCATGGACAATAGAAGTATAAAAGCCCAATGCAATAGATTGAGGTTGGTGATTTTCATGGTACTTACTGTTTCGTTTAGGTATTGTAGCTTATTCAGTAAAATGTATAGCGTTGCAAGCATTACTTTCCGTCAACTTTGTTTTGCGCCAATTGTAAAAGCATTCGGTTTTCGCTCATTTCAACCATTTTAAACATACTCTGAATTTCAATAGGTACAGCTTGCCATAAATGGTCAGCACTTTCCTTAAAAGTTATGGTTATGGATGCATTTCCATCGGTAAAACTTCGTGACGCTTTTTTAACGCCTTTGGCATCTGTAAGATAACTATATAATTTGCCCAATCGCTGATCGTTGTAAGTAATTTGTTGAATATCAACTACAACAGTTCCTTTGGTTTTTGTTTTGTTCTTTTTTCCAGAACTAAAAATGGAGCCTATCGTCTTAAGTGTTTCCTTTGAATTTTTTACCGTGCTGTTAATGGCATCGTTGGTATTCTCTGTAGTTTCTTTTATCTCTTCTGTGGTTTTATCCACTTTTGAAACTTCCTTTACTTGGTTGTCGTCCTTTTTTTTCCCTTGACAGATAATTTGGTTAAGAGAGAATAAGCAGATGCCAAGTATAATTTTCTTTGTAATGCCCATAGTGCCATGTTTTAATAAATGAAAACATGAAATTTAAGCGTTACAGTTGCTATTTGCCATCGGTATTTATTATATGTGAATGCTTTAGTGTTAACTGTGGTGTAATTGATGATAACTGTGAAAGACGTAGGCATCCTTTTTCTTGATTTATTTTGAAATAGCTGCTATTTCTGAAAAGAGTATGTTTTTGAAAATGGAAATCCATTACATTTGAAATGTATGAAGCAACCAAAACCCCACCAAACCTTTAAAATAGGCTTACCTCTATTTTTCGCATTACTATTTTCCTGTAATGCATTTGCTCAAACCAAAATATTGGACTCTCTACTTAATCAGTTAGCCCAACATACGCAAAAGGATACCATTAGAGTCGGATATTTGGTGAATGCCGCTTGGAATATGACGCATACCAATCCAAAAGATGCTTTTAAATATGTAGATGAAGCCATAGAAATTTCCAACCAGTTAAATTGGCCAAGGGGGAGCATTAGCGCATGGAGGCAAAAAGGAAACCTGTATTATGTAATGGCAGATAATTTAAATGCCATGGATGCTTTTCAGGAAGGACTAAAAATTGCGCAGACATCAGACCATAAAATGCTTGAAGCCAGTCTGTATGGTAACATCGGGAACATACACGCAGATTTAAAACAAAATCAGAAAGCACTGGAGAATTATTTTCTGTATTTAAAAACAGCAAGAACACTTCAGCAAAGACCAGATGAGGCTAGAGCATTGACCAATATTGGATTGGTGTATGGTGATTTGGGAAATCAGGACGTGGGAATAGCGTATTTAGATTCTGCACTGGTCTTGGCAAAAGAGGAGAAGAATCCATATTTCATTGCCGGAATCATTAATAACCTTGGGATTATGTATAAGGATAAAAAAGCCTATAACACGTCCTTGGAATATTATCAACAAGCAGCGGATTTAGCAAAAGAATCCCAAATTAAATATATAGAAGCTTCGGCATTGAATAGTCTAGGGAAAGTGAATCTTGCTTTGGGAAACTTGGACGAGGCTAAATCAAAAGCTGAAGAAGGTTTGGCGATGTCCAAAGAAATTAATGCTGTAGAATGGCAGGCAGATTCCTGGGAACTGTTGAGTACTGTGAATGAGCAGCAGGGAAATATGGAAGAAGCACTTACCGCCTATAAAAATCATATTCAACTTAGGGATAGTGTTCTAAATGAAGAAAAGAAAGCAGAACTTACCAAGAAGGAAATGCAGTTTCAGTTGGAGAAACAGCAGGTCGAAGCAGATGAGGAAATAAGCAGACAACGTCTTGTTAAAAATGTAGCAATTATAGGAGGTATCCTATTGTTACTAGCTTCTATGATTGGTTATATGCTTTATAAGCGCCGGCGCGATGCTTTGGATCAAAAGAAGCTTGCTGATTTCCATACTAAAGTTGCGGAAACCGAATTAAAGGCACTTCGTTCTCAAATGAATCCCCATTTTATTTTTAATGCCTTGAACTCTATCAGCGATTATGTGGTTAAAAATGATGTGGAAATGGCAAACACTTACCTGTTGAAATTTGCCAAACTTACGAGGGCAATTCTTGAAAACTCAGAAAAAAAGTGGATTACCCTTCAAGAGGATTTGGAACTAATCGAATTGTATATTCAAATTGAGTCTCTTCGCCTTCAAAACAAATTAAGTCACACCATTAAAGTGGATGAAATTATTGATGCTGAGAATACCTTAGTGCCTCCATTAATGTTACAACCATTTATTGAAAACAGCATATGGCATGGCATTGCTAATGGAAAGCATCCTGGCGAAATAGATATCCATATAAAAAAAGAAGAGGATATGGTGGTTTGTATTGTGGATGATAATGGAGTGGGGAGAAGGAAAACATTGGATGTCCAATCGGATAAAAACTCGATGGGGCTAAAAATCACTAAGAATAGGTTGGATATCATCAGTGAGCTTAAAAAAGTCAAGGGAAGTATTGAAATGTTTGATAAAGAGCAGGGGCTTCGAGTGGAGTTAAAATTGCCATTAGAACTTCGTTTTTAATTATAGGGTATGCTAAAAGCCATTATTGTTGACGATGAACAACACTGTATTGACCACATCATAAGGTTGATAGAATCTGTGGAAGATGATATTCAGATAATTTCTCAGTGCAGAACTGTTCATGAGGCACTTAAAACCATACCAACAACAAAGCCCGATGTTGTTTTTCTAGATGTTCACCTAAATGAGGAAACCGCATTTGATTTATTGGAACAACTGACAACCATAGATTTTGAAATTGTATTTACCACGGCTTTTGATGCATATGCGGTTGATGCCTTTAAGTTTTCAGCTATTGATTACCTGTTAAAACCTGTTGCCCAAGATGACTTTGAGCGGGCATTGGCTAAAATCAAGGAAAAAGCAGGCCTTAAGGACACGTCAAAAAGGTTAGAAGTGCTCCTTCATAACTTTAAAGAGCAATCCGGATTAAAAAAAATAGCTGTCCCAACAATTGATGGTATTTCATTCCATTCTATTGATAAAATTGTTAGATGTCAATCAGATACTAACTATACACACCTTTTTTTAACCAATAAAACAAAGGCTACTGTAGCCAAAACTTTAAAATACTTTGAAGCGTTGTTGGAATCCCATCACTTTTTTAGAACACATCATTCCCATCTAGTAAATCTTAAAATGGTGGAAAAGTATATCAAAGGCAAAGGAGGATATGCACTGATGACAGATGGCAGTCGTGTTGAAATTGCGGTAAGAAGAAAAGAAGAATTTCTAAAAAGGCTCTCGGGATTGTAATGCTTACTATTATTTATTAGAAGCTGGTATTAACCTTGCCGATAAATCTGGTTCTTCCATGTCTTTATCAAAAGGAAACATGGGTCTTTGGATTCTTTTGTACTCTAAACGTTCTAAATCTTGATCTACGCCACCAGGCGTGAGTGCCATTATCCAATCTGCCCTCATATCGTATAATTCTGGAACCAGATAGCCTATTTTTACCACTACAATGTCCGTTTCTCTAGGATTTAAACCCAAATGAGTGAAATCCGATTCCTTATGATAAGGTTTGCGTTTTTTGGTTACAATCACATTAATACTGCCCACATTAACCACAACTTCGGTTTCGGCATGTTTATCACCATGCTTAATGGCGGAAATAGTTCCTGCAAGACGAATAGGTGGAGCATATCTATCGTCAATATCAGCTCCTGCTAAAGCATCTATCTTTCCCCCAACTCCAAGCTCAACAGCTTTTTCTACAAATTCAGGTCCTGGAATGGATGCATAAATAAGTGAGGGGCCATTTGAGGATTGAAATTCTGGTCGTTCCATTATTCTATGCAGTGTCCACGTTACATCACCAGCTCCTCCAGCTGTTGGATTATCACCCATATCGCTAATAATGAATGGATGTTTGTCACTCAAAATGGCCATGTCAAGACTTTCTTTTAAAGAAGCAGTTGGGGCAACAAACTCAAAATTATTGCGCTCTTCCCAAAAACTGGAGGCCAATTTTTCTGCGGAATCGATCACTATTTCTTTTTTATCTCCGGTTACCATGACGACTGCATGGTTTCTTGGTTCATCTGCCCATGCATAACCTATCCATATAGCCGCATCAACAATTCCTTCTTGTGAGGCGACTGGTGCTACCTTTGCGTATAAACTTTTCCCAGGTTCAATTCTAGTGCTTGTTTTTTCACCGGGAAGTAAAATTGGTACAGGAACCCATGCTTTGTATTTAGGTTTTCCCTTACCACTTTCAATTCTATCCAAAAGATTATCTACAGCTCTTTTTTTAGATTCTAGGGCATCTTCATGTGGTGCCATACGATAGCAGGTAATTAAATCTGTGTGTTTTGCCAGTAGTTGTGAAACATTACCATGAAGATCCATTGAGGTTGAAATTAGAGTTTTGGTGCCAATCACCTCTCTAATCCTTTTAATGAAATCTCCTTCGGGATCATCCAATCCTACAACACTCATTGCACCATGAATATCAAAAAACAACCCGTCATAGGGAACGTTTTCTTTTAGCATGTCCAATGTCTTGTTTACCATGGTCTCATAAGCTTCTCTTGTAACAATACCTCCTGGCAGGGACCTTCCTCTTAAAGTAGGAATCCAATATGCACGTTTTCGATTAATGGAATCCACATTAAAAAAGGGATAGGAATCAAAGATGACATCTCCGGTTACTGGGTGAAAAGCTTCTATATGACTCAATGCGGGTGAGAAGGTACTGGATTCTATTGCGATGCCCGCGATGGCAATTTTAGGAAGCTTATTTTCTTTTTTCGAAATATTTAAGTTACAAGAAGATATAAGTAATGCCGATGTGAGGATTAGAATTATGTTTTTCAAAACACCTGTTATTTGTAGTTTACACATCACATCGTAAAAAAGCATCTTTGAGTGCTGCAATCTTATCATCCCAAGTGGTAATAAACTCTTGGGCGACATAGCCTTTAAACCCAGTATCTAAAATAGCATTCATAATGGCTGGATAATACAATTCTTGGGTTTCATCAATTTCATGTCTACCCGGCACACCTGCTGTATGGTAATGCCCAAAATAGGGATGGTAGTTTTGAATACTTCGAATAATATCTCCCTCTTGAATTTGCATATGGTAGATATCATATAATAGTTTAAAATTGTCACTACCCAAATGTTTACAGAGCTCGACCCCCCAAATTGAACTGTCACACATATAGTCTGGATGGTTTACCTGATTAAAAAGTTCCATTTGAATAACAACGCCGTGCTTCTCGGCCAAGGGCATTATTTTGGAAAGCCCATCAACACAATTTTGAAGCCCAACATAGTCGTTAATTCCTCTTCTGTTTCCACTAAAGCAGATAAGATTGGTGTAACCAGCTTCTGCTACTTGGGGAATAATAGTTGTATAATTTTGAATAAGCTCTTCATGATATTTGGGGTCGTTCCATCCCTCTGTCAAACTAATTTCCGCGCCATTGCACATGGAGCAATAAATATCATATTTTTTTAAAAGCGGCCAATCTTTGGGACCGATAAGATCAATGGCTTTAATCCCTAATCCATTTAATATTTGAAGAAATTCTTCTAGAGGTAAATGATTAAAGCACCATTGGCATACACTATGGTTAATATTGTTCTTCAACTCAAAATCCTTGTGTTGCTGACTCTGTGCTAAAGATGAGGTAGTTACCATACCGGCAGAACCAACGGCAGCGGTTGCTATGAAATTTCTTCTCTTCATGATGAGATGTTTATACCTAGAAAGATAGTATTTTAGAAATACAAATGGAAATCCGACCTGACAAAGCTAAACTATTGGAACTTGCGCATTACAAAATGCCTTTTGGCAAGTACAAAGACCGTTATTTGGTGGATTTGCCTTTGGCTTATTTGGTATGGTTCAGGCGGAAAGGATTTCCAAGAGGAACCTTGGGAGAACACTTAAATACGATGTTAGATGTTAAGGACAATGGGCTGGAACCTCTCATAAGACAAATTCAAAAAGAATTTCCTAAGTAATGATCTGGTTTTCTGCTGGCAATTTGTAACTTTACACCCCGTAATAGAAATCCCAATATGTCACAGACCAAGTACATTTTCGTTACGGGTGGCGTTACCTCCTCTTTAGGAAAAGGAATTATCGCTGCATCTTTGGCCAAGTTACTACAAGCCAGAGGTTACCGGACGACCATACAAAAGTTAGATCCCTATATCAATGTTGATCCAGGGACATTAAATCCTTATGAGCATGGCGAATGCTATGTGACCGATGATGGTGCTGAGACCGATTTGGATTTGGGACATTATGAGCGTTTTTTAAATGTTCGCACTTCACAGGCAAACAATGTTACCACCGGAAGGATTTACCAAAGTGTTATTGAAAAGGAACGCAGAGGGGAGTTTTTAGGAAAAACGGTACAGGTTGTTCCACACATTACCAATGAGATAAAGCAGCGCATCCAGATATTGGGAAATAGTGGGGATTATGATATTGTAATCACAGAAATTGGTGGTACTGTCGGTGATATAGAATCTTTACCATACATAGAAGCCGTTAGACAACTTTTATGGGAATTGGGAGATAACAATGGAATGGTGGTTCATTTGACCTTGGTTCCGTTTCTTTCTGCAGCAGGTGAATTAAAAACCAAACCTACCCAGCATTCTGTAAAAACCTTAATGGAAAGTGGAATAAAAGCTGATATTTTGGTTTGTAGAACAGAACATGAGATTTCTGATGATATTAAGGAAAAGCTTGCGCTCTTCTGTAATGTAAAACAAGAAGCGGTAATTCAATCTATCGATGCGTCCACCATTTACGATGTTCCCATGCTCATGCAAGAGGAGGGATTGGACAAAGTGGCTTTGGAAAAATTGGCACTTCCACAAGAAACAGAACCAAATCTTGAGCAATGGAAACAATTTTTAAATAAGCACAAGAATCCAAAGAACCAAGTAACCATTGGGCTTATTGGTAAATATGTTGAGCTTCAAGATTCCTATAAATCCATTTTGGAGTCGTTTATACATGCTGGAGCTGCAAATGAGGTAAAGGTAGAAATACAATCCATACATTCTGAGCATATTACCGAAGCGAATATTGATAAAAAAATGATGGGATTAGACGGTATTTTAGTCGCTCCCGGATTTGGCGAAAGAGGTATTGAAGGTAAAATCTTAGCCGTTCAATATGCCCGTGAAAACAACATCCCTTTTTTAGGAATTTGTTTAGGGATGCAAATGGCCGTAATAGAATTTGCTCGTAATGTGTTAGGATTAAGCGATGCAAATTCAACCGAGATGGATGAAAAAACATCCAATCCTGTCATTAGCTTAATGGAAGAACAGAAGTTGGTGACCGACATGGGTGGGACTATGCGTTTAGGTGCATGGGATTGCCAGCTAAAAGAAGATAGTTTGGTACATGGAGTCTATGGAAAAACCGATATTAAAGAACGCCATCGCCATCGCTTTGAATATAATAATGACTATAAAGCTCAAATGGAAGCGGCTGGATTAGTTGCAACAGGGCTAAACCAAAAAACAGGCTTGGTAGAGGTCATTGAGATTCCTTCGCATCCATGGTTTGTAGGTGTGCAATACCATCCAGAGTATCGAAGTACAGTAGCAAGTCCTCATCCTTTGTTTGTAGGGTTTGTAAAAGCGGTTTTAGTGCAAAAGCAGCAACAAACTAATGCCAGTTTGGCATAAACTCCGTTTTTGGACATATATTTGCCACCTGAAAACCTGAGATAGAGATTTTCACTAAATAACTTTCATGGAAGAAAAGAAGTTGGATATCAATTCCATTATTGGTTTTGTATTGATTTTTGGGATACTCATTTTTATGTTTTACCAAAATCAGCCTACCCCTGAAGAATTAGAGGCCCAAAAAGCAGAGCAAGAAAAGATTGAAGCAGCAGTTACGGAATCTGAAACTGTTGTTGAATCTGTTCAAGATAATGAACCTACATCAATTAATTTACAAGATTCTACCGCAGTAGCAAGCTACAAGAGTGCTGTTGGAGCGTTTGGTTTTACCAAGGCCTCGGAGGGAACTACAAAATTAGAAAATGAGGTGCTTTATTTGGAGGTGGACAACAAAGGTGGCCAGATTGTAGAAGCCAGAATGAAGAATTTTGTTGACCATGACTCTATTCCAATATATTTGGTTAAAGATGGAAATGCTGAATTTGGGATAAATTTTTCTACTTCGGATAATAGGGTGTTGAACACTTTAGATTTGTTTTTTGAACCTTCATTTTCAAACAACGGAGATAATCAAGTGCTTTCCATGAAAGCCAAGATTTCGCAAAATCAATTTTTAGAATATCGATATGAGATGAAACCAAATGATTATTTGGTGGATTTTACTATTCGATCTCAAGGATTGAACGGTGTCATTAATTCAACTCGGCCCATTGATTTGGAATGGAATCTTAAAGGAATCAGACATGACAAAAGTGTTCTATACGAAAATCGCTATACCCGTTTAACGTATAATCATGATGGAGATAAAATCAGCAAGCTTTCAGAGAGTAGCGATTTAGACGAAGAGACCGAAACAGATGTGAAATGGTTGTCTTACCGACAGCATTTTTTCAGTTCTATTTTGGCAACAGATACCCACTTTAAGAGTGCAGCACTTAGTTCCACAAATTTAGTTGAGGAAGAAAGTAAAGAGACATTATTTACAAAAGCCTATACTACCAAGACAGCTTTGGAATTACAAGCGGGAGAACTTTCCCAAAGTATGCATTGGTATTATGGTCCAACAGACGTAAAGGTTTTAGATGACTATAAAGATTTAGGATTGGTAGAATCGATTCCTTTTGGATGGGGAATTTTTGGATGGATAAATAGGCATGTGTTTACTCCCTTTTATACTTTTTTGAGCTCTTTCCTACCATTTGGAATTGCCATTATTGTGATGACCATTGTGGTGCGCTTGGCATTATCTCCGGTTACTTATAAATCTTACCTCTCACAGGCGAAGATGAAAGTATTAAAACCAGAGATTACAGAAATCAATGAGCGGTTGAAGGATAACGCGATGAAAAAGCAGCAAGAAACCATGAAGCTGTACAATAAGGCAGGGGTAAGTCCCATGAGTGGTTGTATACCGGCATTGTTACAGTTGCCCATTTTTTACTCACTGTTCATGTTTTTCCCAACGTCCTTTGCGTTGAGACAAAAGTCATTTTTATGGGCGGAAGATTTATCTTCTTATGATACTATTTTCAATTTACCCTTTGCCATTCCGTTTTATGGAGACCACGTAAGTCTTTTTCCAATTTTGGCATCGGTTGCTATCTTCTTCTATATGACGATGACCACAGGGCAGAGTATGCAAATGCAACAACAACCAGGTATGCCAAACATGAAGTTTATCATGTACCTATCTCCTGTAATGATGTTGTTCTTCTTTAACAACTATGCAAGTGGTTTGAGTTTGTATTATTTTGTTTCCAATTTGATTACCATCTTTATTATGTTGGCTATCAAAAAATACATCTTGAACGAGGATAAAATCCATGCGCAGATTCAGGAGAACAAGAAAAAGCCTAAAAAGGAAAACAAGTTCCAGAAAAAGATGCGTGAAATGATGGAGCAGGCTGAAGCCCAAAAGAAAACGGGAAAACGCTAAAACACTTTTCTACAAAACAAAAACTCCCCCAGAATTTGGGGGAGCTTTCACCATTGATTAGGTATAGTTTGGAAAGATTTGGGACTTCAAAGATGTGACATAATACTCGCCTAAAAAATTAATAGTTGTCAAAGACGGTGTTTTTGTATGGTAAAGAGACCTCTTTTGATGTGTCATCGATAAACGGTAAAGACATATAGATAAAAAGCTCCGTTGATTTTAATCAACGGAGCTTTTAGTAATATTAAAACCTACAAATTATATATTCAGATTATATAGATCAATGTAGTGCATTTAGAACTTCTTCAGGCAAAAGTACTTTATCAATAACATGGACAATACCATTGCTCGCAACATTATCTGCACCAACTACCTTGGCATCCACATGGGTTTTGTCTCTAATGAAAATTCCATGATTGATAATTGCAAATAGGGACTCCCCCTGAAAGGTGTTTAATCTTTGATGATTGTATAAATCGGAAGAAGCTACAGCACTACCAGCAACAACATGATACGTTAATATTTTGGCCAATAAGGCTTTTTCTTCGTCTGTATCAAAATCTTCAAGACTGTTGTATTGATTTCCCAATGCATGAAGCAAGTTTTGGAATGCTTTATTTGTAGGAGCGAAAACCGTGAAAGGACCATCGCCGCTCAATACATTGACAAGACCTGCATCAGCCTGAACCAATGCATCCACTAAAAGACTAAGGTCGTCCACGGATTGGGCTAGCTGCACAATATTAGGTGTTGGCGGAAAGAGAATATCCAAAACTTCCTGAGGTAATAGTACTTTGTTAATTACATGTACTACACCATTACTTGCTTCTACGTCTGGCAAAACAACCGTTGCATTGGTATCTGTGGCATCTTCAATATGCACAGTTCCATTTTTTATATTGATTCCAACATTTTCGCCTTGGAAAGTTTCAATTTGTTGACCGTTGGACAAATCTGTTGAGAAGGCAGCTGTACCTACCACAACATGATAGGTTAACACTTTTACTAAAATATCAATCTCTTCGGGGGTATCAAAATCTTCTAAGCTATGAAAGTCATCTCCCAGAATATCCAAAAGCTCTTCAAAAGCTGCATTTGTTGGGGCAAAAACAGTAAATGGCCCAACTCCGCTCAAGGTTTCTACAAGTCCCGCGTTGGCTGTTTGCAATGCCTTTACCAACAGGCTTAGGTCGTTAGTCTCTATTGCAATTTCTACAATGTTCTTCAATTGTAGTTGCGCAACAAAATCCAAAGCAACTTGTGGCAGTAAGACCTTATTTATAACATGTACAACCCCATTACTTGCTTCAACATTTGGAAGAACTACGGTAGCATTCGTATCTGTAGCATCGACTACATGAACGTTACCATTTTTTATGTTGATTCCTAAGTTGTCACCCAAAACGGTTGGGATATGCTGTCCATCAGATAAGTCTGTTGAAAGTGCTGCAATATCTGGAACTACGTGATAGGTCAAAATGGCAATTAATAAATCAATCTCTTCTTGCGTATCAAAATCGGCCAAACTATTGTAGTTATCTCCTAGAATACCCAATAATTCAACAAAAGCGGCATTGGTTGGCGCAAAGACCGTAAAAGGACCACTTCCGCTCAGTGTTTCAACAAGACCGGCATTCGCAGTTTGCAACGCTTCAACTAGAAGACTTAAGTCTTCGGTTTCTATTGCAATTTCTACAATGTTCTTCAATTGTAATTGCGCAACAAAATCCAAAGCGGCTTGAGGAAGTAATACCTTGTTGATGGTATGTGCTACTCCGTTGGAGGCCATAATATCCGTTCCCGTAATGGTAGCATCCACATCAGAAGCATCACCGATAACAAAACCTCCATCTTTTTCAATAACAGCTATTGAATTGCCCGTAAAGGCAGTGGGCACATCACCAGCTGCCAAATCAGCTTCTAAAACTTTGGCAGGAACCACATGATACAGTAATATATTTGTAAGAAGCGCTAGCTCCTCATCGGTATTAAAATCCTCCAAAGAAGTATAATCATCACCTAAAATATCCAATAACGCTACAAAAGCATCATCTGTTGGAGCAAATACAGTAAAGGGGCCTTCGCTGTTTAGTGTATCAACCAAACCAGCTTTGATAACAGCCGCTTCTAAAAGTGATAAAGCTTCTGTTTCAACCACAATTTCAACCAAAGTCTTTCCTTCTTCTCCACCATTAAGTGCATCAATAATTTCTTGTGGCAATAGCACTTTGTTAATTACATGCACTATTCCGTTGGAAGCATTTACATTGGGGATTACTACCTCAGCATCTATATCTGTAACATCCGAAACAAAAACTCCTCCATCTAGGCTTATAGTAACATCTTCTCCTTGTAAAGTAGTAATGGTTTGACCATCGCTAAGGTCGGTTGAGGCTGCTGCAATACCAGAAACAACATGATATTTTAGGATTGTAGCCAATAATGCTTTTTCTTCAGGAGTGTCAAAATCCTCTAAGGATTCGAAACCATCTAAACCAGATAGTAAGGCTGTAAAGGCATCATTTGTAGGGGCAAATACGGTAAAAGGGCCATTGCCACTTAAGGCTCCAATTAAATCTGATTCTTCATTTTCATCTGCTTTTGTCAATGCAGCTACCAAGGAGCTTAGTGCATCAGTAGCTTGTGCAGTTTGTACAATAGTACTTCGAACATCGTTAAGCGTGTTGAATGCGGTTTGGTCTTCTTCGTCATCGCATGATGAGAATGTGAATACCGCTAGAACCATCAATAAAAAATGGCTCTTTAGTTGTAGTGTCTTTTTCATTTTCAAAAAGGGTTAAGGGTTAATTGTTGAAGTGAAAAAAGAGGGCCATTGTTCTCAAAATGGCCCTCTTTTTAAAATTAATTTGTAGTATCTGGAAGTAATACAGCATCCAATACATGAATAACACCATTTACGGCTTGAACATCCACGGCATCAATACCAATACCCATATTGCCAGCACCATCGGTAACATTGGCAATATTACCATCCGTGCCAGGTAATGTTATGGTAAAGCTGTCCCCTTCCAAGGTTGCAGGAGTGACAGTATCGCCATCAGGAGTTAAGTCTCCCGAACGTATATTGGCTCCGGAAATCACATGATGTTGTAAAACACTGGTCAATAAACCAGAGTCGATATCGGGTAATCCGTTCCACATATCATTGCTATCCAACAAAGATTGGAAGGCCTCATTTGTTGGTGCAAAAATGGTAAATGGGCCATCGGCAAGCAATGTAAGGATGAAATCAGGTTGTCCGTCTGTAGTTAAAGCAGCTTCCAAGGAATCAAAATTTGGATCTGCTACTACAAAGTTTACTACATTGGGTAAGTCTATTACAGCATCCACTGCATGAATCACTCCATTAGTAGCAACGATATCTGCTATGGCCACATTACTTACTCCATTTAAAGTAACTCCATCATCTGTATTGATATAAAGACTGAAATTCTCATCAGTATCAAATTCCGCTGCGGTATTGACATAAGAGTTGGTCAATCCCGAAGAGAATGCGGCAGCACCAACAATAACATGGTTTGAAAGTATATCATTGATATCGTTGGAACTTGGGTTCGTAAATGCATCAAAGGCAGCATTTATAGGAGCAAATACGGTAAAGTCTTCATCAGCAGTTGAAAGTAAATCTGTAAATGTGGTGTTACCACCGTCCGTAAGTGCGCCAACCAAAGAGGTTAAATTTGGATTTGCCACGGCATGGTCAACAATGTTTGGCAATCCAATTACGGCATCTACAATGTGGATTACACCATTCAATGCTTTTACATTTGGTGTTTCAACGGAGGAAACGGCATTGAATTCAACCCCGTCTGCAGTATTAAAGAAAATACTCATGTTTTGGTCACCAGCACCTGTTGCCAATGTGTTTGTATATCCAGAACCTAAGCCTTCCAAATCGGTACTCATTAAAGCTCCTTCAATCACGTGATTCAATAATACATTTGTCAAAATATCAACAGGGATATCTCCAAGTTCTGCTCCATCCAAGAAAGCTGTAAAAGCATCATCTGATGGTGCCAATACTGTAAAAGGACCATCTCCTCTTAATACTGTTGGCAAGTCTCCATTAGCTGCGGTTAAAGCTGCGACTAAACTTTCGAGATTTTCATTTCCAAGGGCTAAATCTGTAATAGGAATCAAAATGATGTCGGCCAATTCATCCAAAATAGGCTGTGGCAACAGTACTTTGTTAATAATGTGTACCACACCGTTTGTGGTTTCAACATTTGCGGTGGTCACTTCTGCATCTACATCTGTAGCATCACCAATAAAGACACCGCCTTGCGTGGAAACATCTAGAGTACCTCCTTGAAGTGTCGTCAAAGTTTGACCATCACTTAAATCAGAAGAAAGCGCACCTGTACCAGGAATGACGTGGTATGTTAGAATGGTAGCTAGTAGGTTTTGGAGCTCTTGGCTGTTAAAGTCACCCAAGGAATCAAATCCATCTAATTGAGCAAACAAGTCTGCAAATGCAGCATTGGTAGGCGCGAAGACCGTGAAAGGGCCATTTCCACTTAAAGCACTAACTAGATCATTGTCGGCGCTTTCATCAGCTTTTTGAAGGGCACTTACCAAGCTGCTTAAGTCTGCAGTAGCAATAGCAGCTTCTACGATGTTACTTGATGGTACAACTGGTGTTGAATTGTCGTCATCATCCGAACAGGATGTAAGAATCAGGGTAAAAACCAATAAGGTTAATCGGGATAATTTCATTAGTGCTTTCATGGGTATAAATGATTTTATGTTGTTTAATGCTGTAAAGATGTTATTAAACAAAATAGGTTGCTTTCTGTTTAACTATTTTTATAAAAAGTTTAACAATTTTGGCGTTTAGCATCCATGATAATACATGTTATTCATGAATATTAATCAGAAAAGCCTTTATGAACGCTTGTGTAGTATGCATTTTATTCGAAAAACAGTTTATGGATTTGAAGCAGCCTATAATTTAGATTCGTTTATTAGATTTTCATATCTTTTTACTTTGTTTAGTGTTTTGTAAAATTATTTAATCAGAATGGACAAATATTTTTCTGTTTTTATGCCGCTTTTTCAGATTAAATGGAACTAATCTTTTCTTGGGACTTTACCGGCGTGATTCTAAATAATACGGTTATGACTCTGGTAGTATAAACCGTGACCTTTTTGTACTTTTGCAGGGCTAAATGAGCATGATGAAAAAAGTTGTCATTGGACTTTCTGGGGGTGTGGATTCAAGTGTTTCTGCTTATCTGTTAAAAGAGCAGGGGTACGAGGTCATTGGGCTGTTTATGAAAAATTGGCACGATGATTCTGTGATTATTTCTGATGAATGTCCGTGGGTAGAGGATAGCAATGATGCGCTTATTGTTGCTGAGAAATTGGGAATCCCATTTCAAACGGTGGATTTAAGCACAGAATACAAAGAGCGTATTGTTGATTATATGTTCAACGAGTATGAAAAGGGAAGAACACCAAATCCTGATGTATTGTGCAATCGCGAGATAAAATTTGATGTTTTCTTAAAAATAGCGTTGCAATTGGGTGCCGATTACGTTGCAACAGGTCATTACTGTAGAAAAGGAACGTTGGTAGATGATGATGGAGAAGAAACGTACCAGCTTTTAGCTGGTGTGGACGGTAATAAAGATCAGTCTTATTTTTTATGTCAATTATCGCAAGCACAACTTTCAAAAACGCTGTTTCCAATTGGTGAACTCACAAAACCTGAGGTAAGAAGGATTGCAACAGAAAATGATTTGATAACGGCGGATAAAAAAGATTCACAGGGACTATGCTTTATCGGAAAAGTGCATTTACCTGAATTCTTGCAACAAAAATTGAAGCCGAAAAAAGGTGTAATTGTTGAAGTTCCTAACGATGCCCAGCAGTTTAATATAAGTGTCCCCAAGTTCGATACTAAAACTGCGGAACTAGCCTTTCATGCTGAAAAGCCATCTTATTCAGAAGCTGATGGAAAAGTAGTTGGTGAACATCAAGGAGCCCACTACTTTACAATAGGCCAACGTAAGGGTTTAAACGTCGGAGGAACAAAGGAACCGCTATTTGTAATTGAAACCGATGTTGATAAAAATATTATCTACACCGGTCAGGGGAAATCACACCCCGGTTTATTGAGGCATACACTTTTTGTACATGATAAGGAGTTGCATTGGGTAAGGGAAGATTTGGCTTTAAAAATAGATGAGAGCATGGAGGTGATGGCTAGGATTCGATACAGACAACCACTGCAGCAAGCCACTTTGTATAAAACAGACTTTGGTTTGTATGTAGATTTCAAAGAAAAGCAATCCGCCATTACTGAAGGTCAGTTTGTGGCATGGTATACTAATGATGAACTTATTGGCTCAGGAGTTATTTCTTAAATATGGGTCAAAATAAAATCACGCAACTTTTCGGAATCCAATACCCCATAGTTCAAGGTGGAATGGTTTGGTCCAGTGGCTGGCGATTGGCCTCTGCCGTTTCCAATGCGGGCGGTCTTGGTCTTCTAGGAGCGGGTAGCATGTATCCCAATGTCCTTTTGGAGCATATTGAGAAATGTAAAAAAGCAACCGCCAAACCTTTTGGTGTAAATATTCCCATGTTATATCCCAATATTGAGGAGTTAATGGAGATTATAATTGCCAATGGAATTAAGATTGTTTTTACCTCTGCTGGAAATCCTAAAACATGGACCAATCATTTAAAAAAACATGATATAACGGTAGTACATGTAGTTAGTAGTGTAAAATTTGCCCTGAAGGCACAGGATGCCGGTGTTGATGCCATTGTTGCTGAAGGTTTTGAAGCTGGAGGACATAATGGAAGAGATGAAACTACCACCATGGTTTTGATTCCTTCCGTAAGAGAAAAAATAAGCATTCCATTAATTGCGGCAGGAGGGATTGCTACTGGCCAGGCGATGTTGGCAGCTAGGGTTTTAGGCGCAGATGGTGTTCAAATAGGAAGTAGATTTGCCGCGAGCACTGAGGGCTCTTCGCATGATTTATTTAAGGCACAGATTATAGCTGCAAAAGAGGGAGATACACATTTAACACTTAAAGAATTAGCTCCAGTCCGATTACTGAAAAACAAATTCTATGAGGACATTCAAAAAGCGTATGCCAGAGGAGCGACTATTGAAGATTTAAAAGATTTATTGGGTAGGGCAAGAGCAAAACGGGGTATGTTTGAAGGAGATTTAACTGAAGGTGAACTGGAAATAGGACAAGTTTCAGGATTGATCAATGAGATAAAAACAACTGCACAAATAATGGAAGATTTGGTCAACGAATACAACAAAGCAAAAAAAGAGGTCAGAAATTTCTGAAGTACTTAATTCATTGATTTTCTCTACATTTACTAGTCGATGAAAACACTAACCTCAACAGTACTTCTCCTCGCGTTTTTAATGCAGTCCTACGGACAGGTAGAACGAGATAAAGTACTTCATTTTACTGGGGGAGCATTATTTGGTTTGGCAGGAGCTGGTGTTGCCAAACAAATCTCTGATGGAAATAGAACATGGACTTTTGTTGGAGCGGTTGTCGGAAGTGCTCTGGCGGGAATAGCAAAAGAATCTATTGATGCAGGCCAGGACGGTAATCAGTGGGATAACGATGATTTGGCGGCAACCATTTTAGGTGGCATTACCGTAGGGGTTGCCATTGAGGTGTTCTCCAAAAAACGAAACAAACAAGGCCCTAGAGGAAGTCTTACTACGGAGTACTTAGAACCCATAAATTTTCGGACTAATTACAGTGACATGGATGTATTGGTTCAACAAGACAAGTTACCTACCTTAACTTCGTTTGGATTCTCATCCAAATTCTTAATGAATTCTTCCCGTTAGAAAAGGCTATCAAAGTAGCCCTCTTGCCTTAATTTCCAAATACTTATTAATCGTGTTTATGGTCAAGCTTTCCGGTTTGGTCAAGATGGTCTGAATTCCATATTGCTGCAATTCCCTTTGCATCAGTCTTTTTTCCAAAGAAAACTTTTCTGCAATGGTTTTATGGTAAATGGTTTGTAGATCTTCTGCATCTGTGCCAATTAGTGATTCCAATTCTGTGTTTTCAAAGAAAATAACAACTAAAACATGCTTCTTGGCAATGGCCAGCAAATAGGGGAGTTGCCTTTTTAAAGCTGAAATATGTTCAAAGTTGGTGTATAAAAGCAGTAAACTGCGTTGGTTGACCTTACGTTTAATATGAGCATACAAAAGGCCAAAATCTGAATCGGTAAACTCGGTGGTAATATTATACAGTTTTTCTAATATGGTATTCAGGTGTGAAATTTTCTGCACAGCGGGCACAAAAGTCTCTATGTTTTTGGAAAAGGTAATCATCCCGGTTTTATCGTTCCGCTTTAAGGCTACATTGGAAAAAGCCAAGGTTGCGTTTATGGCATAATCCAATAGTTTTAATCCATTGAAGGGCATTTTCATCACTCTACCTGTATCAATAATGGAATAAATAGGCTGAGATTTTTCATCCTGATATTGGTTCACCATTAATTGGTTCTTCTTTGCGGTTGCCTTCCAATTTATAGTTCGGATATCATCTCCTTTTATGTATTCTTTTATTTGTTCAAATTCCTGGGTATGTCCAATGCGCCGTATTTTTTTTAAACCGAATTCACTTAGGCGATTGTTGATGGCTAAAAAATCATATTGTTGCATTTGTATTATAGAAGGGTATACAGGAACCATCTGGTCTTTTTGAAACACGAACCTCCTCTTAACAATTCTAAAAGGAGAAGAAGCATAGATATTCAAATTGCCAAATATATATTCTCCCCGTTCTACAGGCCTAACGGAATAATCAAATTGGTAAGGGATGCCTTTTTGAAGATGTATGTTGTGTTCAAAATCCCTTTTTTGAAATTGCACCGGTAATTCATCAATGACACTTATTCCTGTTTTAAAAGGATATTTTGAAGAAAGTTTTATGGTAAGGGTATTGTGGTCACTGTTGGAAAGCTTCTGTGGAAGATTCCGCTCACATTGAATTGCATTTGGGGTGGTGTAAAGAAGATAACAATCGAACACAAACAAGGCCATTAAAATGAAAACCAAGACCCAACCTATAGGGTAGAGGATAGGCACCCAATAGGATAGTACAAAACATGCCGCCAAAAAAGCGATGTATCTGAAGAACCTATTGTGTATGTAAAACGATTTTAGAAAGCGCATCCTTATCTTGGAATTTCAACAGATTCCATAATCATGGTCACTACAGTTTCGGTGGTCATTCCTTCCATTTCTCGTTCAGGTGTAAGAATTACTCTGTGGTTAAGAACAGGTACTAACGCTTTTTTTACATCTTCTGGAATTACAAAATCTCTCCCAGAGATAGCGGCAAATGCCTTAGCCGAGGTGAGTGTGGCAATAGACGCTCTTGGAGAAGCTCCTAAATACAGATGGGGATGATTTCTAGTATTGGTAATGATATTTGCGATGTATGTCATGATTTTCTCTTCAACAATAACATCGTGAATGTTCTTTTTGAATTCTTCCAACTTTTTAGGTGTGAGCACCGATTTGATTTTATCTTGAGGTTTTTCACCTTTTCTTTCGTGGTGACTTTGAATAATTTGAATTTCCTCATCAACAGAGGGGTAATCCACTTTGATTTTAAAAAGAAAACGATCCAATTGTGCTTCGGGTAAGGCGTAAGTTCCTTCTTGCTCAATGGGATTTTGTGTTGCCAAAACCATAAAAGGCTCTGCCATTTTATAGGTGGTTCCATCAATGGTGGCCTGTCTTTCCTCCATGGTTTCAAAGAGTGCCGCTTGAGTTTTGGCAGGTGCTCTATTAATTTCATCAATTAAAATGATGTTGGAAAAGATAGGCCCCTTTTTAAATTCAAATTCAGAACTCTTCACATTAAAAATGGACGTTCCCAAAATATCACTGGGCATTAAATCTGGCGTAAATTGAATACGACTAAAATTGGTTTTCAGCGTTTTCGCAAATAGTTTTGCTGTTACCGTTTTGGCAATACCAGGAACACCTTCTATTAAGGCATGCCCATCTACCAATAGGGAAACAATGAGAAGGTCCATAAAATGTTTTTGACCTATAATGACACTTGCCAATTCCTTTTTAATGAGTTCAACAGTGCTTTTTAATTCTTCCAATGGAACTCTGTTGTCAAAGTTTAAATCGTTATTTTCCATCCACCTGTGCTTTAAATGCTTCTATTTTTTTGTTCAATTTTTGTAGTTCTATATCTGTAATTTGTTGTTTGGATTGAACGTTTTTCATCAAGTCAAACAGCTCAATTACTTCTTCTATATTGTTATTGCTTCGTATGGCCAATCTTTTTAGGAAGGCTTCATCAACATGCTGAGTAGACATGTTTAGTTTTGAGCGTATGTATTCTAAGAAATATGCTATTTTATGTTCTGTGATTTGCTGCTGTTCCCCATTTTCAAAATACATATCGGCTATAGTTCTTGTAAATGACAGTGTTTGATTTTTTAAAGGTGTTACGACAGGAATTGCCCTTTGTTTGCGCTTCCCTTCAAAAATAACATAGACCAAGGCTCCAATCAGTACCAAATAGTAGGCCCATTTAAACTCTTTGGTATTTAAAAAGAGGTACATGGGAGAGGTATAGAAGGACTTTCCTGATTTATGGTAATTATCTATTAAAATGGTATCATTCCCATCTAAATAGGATAATAGTCCTGATGTATAGCTAAGATTTTTATCCTTTAGGATAAAATAATTGGTGAATGCCTTGGGGAAGGTCGAAAGCATAATTTGCCCTTGGCCGAAAGGTTGTTTAATCACATTTATGCTCTTAGTGATAGTATCAGTGCTATCGGCTTTGGCATAAACTTCACCTAAAGCAATGGTATTTAAGGTGTCAATTTTATGGAAAGCTTGTGTGTAATAATCTTTTTCAAACGGAACAGCATCAGATTTAAGGTTAGGATTTACCAATTGGTGATAAAAAGAGGGATGTATTTGATTTCCGTTGTAAATGCTGCTATGGTCGAGTTTTAAGGTGTCCAATAATTGTGCTTCAAAATTATCTGAGGCAACAAATAGCGTATTGCCCATGCTCACCCAATCTAACAGTACATCAAGTTCGGTTTCACCAAAGGAGACAGACCTGTTTACAAAAAAGTAAGTGCCTTTTACCGTATCATTTCTCATTAAGAATTCAAAAGGCGGTATGCGAACCTGTTTTACTTTTGACGGAAAATAGTTGGTGATTAAATCGTTTAAAACGTAGGTGCCATAGGGTATTTTATGATGCGAAACATAGGATTCAAACCAATTGACTTTTTTTGGCTTGTTATATTCCATTAGGAATATGAGTCCTAAGGTTATAATTCCAATTACGATATATATCCGCCCCTTTTTAAGCATCTGTCGCGATGGATTTTTTCAGTGAAACAAAAACAGCCTCTGCTTTTGCATATCGTTCATGGTCAATATCAAATTCCCCATACCAGATATAATCGTACAATAAAGTAGCCCTGCTAAAGGTCTTTTTTAGGGTGCTAGCAGATAGCTCATGGATGTAATCGTCATTTGTTTTTTGCAATTGCCAATCTATGAGTTCCCTTTCTGATAGTAATTTCAGGATAAAAAGATAATAATACCGTATGGCGAGGCGATAATTGTTGTCCTCTAAAGCATCTTTTATGAGTTGTTGAATGTCCTCGGTTTTAATAATGCGTTCCTCTTCGGAAAGGGAAACCATATTTGGGTTTTTTTGGCTATATACTAGAGAACGGGTATTAGCTTTTATAAAAAAACGAATGATAAGAAACAACAAAATAGCTAGAAGAATGTAAGGTAAGATCTCTAAAAAAACAGCTAGATTTCCAACAGCTTGATCTACCCCAAAAAGCCATTCAAAAAATTGCCTGAAGAGATTGTAAAACCAGTTGGTAACTCCATCCCACCAAGTATTTTCTGTTTTTATGACTACGTAGTCAAATTTGTCATCATCCAAATAAGCTTTTAAGTCCTCTTGCCCAATCTTAAGAGGTGTAATTTTTGATTGATCATATTGGACAATGGTATCGTTTTGAGAAAAACCACTTGTCCAAAACAAAAGCAAAAATCCTAAAAGCAGTAGTTTCTGCATTTAATCCTCGGTTGATTTTCCTATGTTATCTATACGTTCGAATGTTCCGGTAAAATTTTTCTTTTCGTTGAGGTTAAAGAAAATAAATGAGGTAGTGACCAAGAGAATAATATTCATTAAAAATTGAATCAACGTACTTACCGCATTTAATAATAGATAAACAGGGTCGTTAAATACGTTTAAATTCTCTGCATCCATCTCACCAGAGAAAACACCCATTTTTGCCCACATGTAAATAACCCCTGGGAGGCTGAAGGCGTACGTGGCGATAATTACAATAATGTAAACTACCATAAGTGTAGCGAAAGTAATCCACCAATTTTCTTTAATCAATGTAAAACTATACTGATAGGAATCCATGGTATCTTTTTTTAGAAATACCAAGATGGCAAAAGAGATGGATAATGGAATTGCAAGATAAATACCGGGTATAAAACAAAGCATTAATCCGGCTCCAACCGATAAACCTACCAAAAACCCTAGTCCAATAAAAGACCAAAAAGAACCGTAAACCCCTCCTCTAATATCTTCAAAAACAGTTTTTCCATTGTTGTCGATATAGGATTTTATATAGTGCAAAACAGTTCCTTGTGCCAAAACATAGGCCGTAATTGAACTTGCAAATAATGCTAGAATGGCAATGATCATGATGGCAGGGGAGTAGCTATTTCCCGAACTGCCAATGGCACTAAGGTTAAAAATATCGCCTATGGTGTACATGTAGAAACCCATAGAAATCAGCATTACGAGTATATAGGGGCCAACAATTCTTAAGATGGTTCCAAAGAAGGGTTTAAACTGGCTTCGAATAAAACCAAAAGAATCGGAGAGTATTTCCCCCAATTCCCGTTGCTTTTTAAATTCAATGTATTGCTGTTGTTGCATGTTGCATTCGTTTTTTTAGTTGGTTTGGATAAATGATGTAGTAAAAAATAATGAGGAATAAAGACCCCGATATAATTAGAATGGCGAGCCAGTCGGGCATTTCGGTATGTCTGGTTACAAAGCCCTCCAAAAAGCCAGCGATAATGAAAAAAGGAACAGTGCTCACCATAATTTTGAGCCCGTTTTTCATACCCCTTTTAAAAGATTCCAATCGGGTATACGTGCCAGGAAAAAGAATTCCGTTGGCCAAAACAAGCCCGGCACAACCCGCTATGATGATAACAGAGATTTCAATAGTGCCGTGAATCCAAATGGTACGGACGGACTCCCAAAGCAATCCTTTTTCATAAAAGAAGTACTGAAAACTGCCTAACATAATGCCATTTTGTAACATAATCATAAGCGTTCCAATACCAAGAAAAATACCGAAGATGAAAGCGTATACGGCAACCTTTATATTATTAATGGTTATGCCCAAAAACATATTAAATTCACCCTGTTGCTTGTACACGGCCATGGGATCTCCTTTTTCAATATTTTCCAAAGTCATGTTCACATATCCATCTCCCAAAATGGACCGTACAAAATCACCTTCATTTGCAGAAGAAAATGCACCAACCGTGGCAAAAAACAAGAAAACCAAAAAGGATATCAGTAATTCTTTGTGATGGGCATGGAACATGTTTGGAAACTCTGTTTTCCAAAACGTAACAATACGATTCCTGGATTCCCGTTTAGTCTTATAGATTTTTTGATGCGCTTGGGAAGCCAAAGAATTTAAGTAGAATTCGGTATTACTTCCCCCATAAAAGGTTTTTGCGTAGCTAAGATGATCGGTGATTTCAATATAGAGGTCAGAAAGCTCATCAGGTTGCAGCGTGCCTTTATTATTCAGGACATTTTCAAAAGCGGCCCATTTATCCTTATTTTGCTTCACAAAAGCAGCCTCGCGCATTAAATGATATGGTTTAGTAGTAAAGAAACTAAAATATGAATCAATTTCAAATAGAAACGGCTCAAAATATAAGTATCAATCAAAACACCTCTAACCTAGGTGAGCGTATGTTGGCCTATCTTATAGATAGCTTTGTAATTACAGTTTATACCATTTTGGTTTTTATTCTGTTGATTTCTTTGGATATAGATTTAGCCGACCAATGGGCTTATTATTTGGTTTTGAGCTTGCCTGCTTTTCTATATTACCTGCTGTTTGAAACCTTTTCCGATGGAAAGACAATTGGGAAAGGACTCATGTCACTCCGTGTTGTAAAACTGGACGGTTCTAAACCTAGCTTTGCGAATTATTTTGTGCGATGGGCCTTAAGAATTATCGATGTTAGTTTGACCTCTGGAGGAGGAGCGGTTTTAACCATTTTGATACGTGGAAAGGGGCAACGTATTGGAGATATTGCTGCAGGAACAACGGTTATCAGTGAAAAAAAGCGAATCACACTTAGAGATACCTTACTGCGCGAGTTGCCTGAAGATTATAAACCTCAATTTCCGCAGGTTACGGTATTTAAAGACCCAGAAATGCAGACAATAAAAGAACTGTATGATAAATCGAAATTAAATGGGGACCACAATGTTATTGTATCCTTGGACAAACGAATAAAGGAGGTGACAGGCATAAGCACACAACTAAAACCAATCGATTTTGTGGATCTAGTCATCAAAGACTATAACTATTACACCCAAAAAATGTAGGCATGTTTTATCAAACCATAGATATTTTAGGAACCGTTGCCTTTGCTCTTTCTGGAGTACTTGTCGCGATGGAAAAGCGATTGGATATGTTTGGAGTGCTCATCATTGCATTTGTGACAGCCATTGGAGGGGGAACTTTACGCGATTTGCTCATTGGGAATACTCCTGTCGTATGGATGCGTGATTTGACCTATGTTTCTACTATTTTCATCACTGTGGTTTTTGGAATACTCTTTGTAAAACAACTTAAATATTTAAGAAAATCCCTTTTTTTGTTTGATACCATTGGTATTGGGTTGTATACTATGGTGGGAATAGAAAAGGGCCTTCAAGCAGAACTATCACCAATTATGTGTATTGCACTAGGTACCATAACAGCTAGTTTTGGTGGTGTTATCCGAGATATTTTATGCAATGAGATTCCGGTAATCTTTAGAAAAGAAATTTATGCCACAGCCTGTATTTTAGGAGGAGCCAGTTACTTTCTTTTTACCCAGTTCCCTATTCAGGAAAGCTATGCCTATGTTCTGGCAATTACTATAGTAATTGTATTGAGACTCTTGGCCGTGAAATTTGACATACGACTACCTAGTATTTACAGAAAAAAGCTTGATTAAAGCACTTCAGCTTTAAGAATATATATATTCTTCCAAGGCCAATCCCCGTCGCCAACGGCAACATTGTTAATGGCATCCACTACATCCATGCCTTCAATTACTTTTCCAAAGGGCGTATAGGAGCCATCCAGATGATAAGAACCTGGTTTGGTCACCACAATAAAAAATTCGTATGGTGAAGCCAGTTTGTGCGGATTGTCTCGTTCACTGCTGGGCATGGAAATGGTGCCCCTATGGTGTTTATGACCTTTTTTTGCATCCGGAGGTAACAGATATCGACCAATTTCCCTCCTTTTTTTAGCGGTTTCCCTATCATCTGAGTTCCCACCTTGTATGATAAAATCTTTGACCACACGATGAAATTGGGTGTCGTTGAAATATCCTTTTTTGGCCAAATAGATAAAATTAGCCTTATGATATGGGACATTGTTATAAAGTTGCACCGTAAAGCTGCCCATGCTTGTGGTCAATTTTACCTTATTTTCCTCATGCTCCTTTGCATAATTGAAAAAGAAATCAATAGCATTTTCTTCATCCAATACAAATTCTTCTTCCTCTTTTTCTTGTATTTGAGGTTCTTGTATTTCGACAGCAATTGAATCGCTTTTTACAACGGATTCTTCTGTACTAGGAATGTTTTTTTTAGGAGATTCGCCACAAGAAACTAGAAAAATTAATAGTATACTTGTAACCAATGCCGATTGTTTTAGCAACATGAATTTTAAAGAATTTTATCAACAGGTTCTAAAAATAAAAAATCTACCTCTCCCCGGTGCAGAATCCCATCATAAAATGTCACCTTTAATGCGGATTCAGTGGTTGAACTCAAATAAAATAGAAAAACGAAACCCCAAAAGGGCAGGAGTTATGGCTCTTTTTTACCCAGATGCAGCTTTGGAAACCCGTATGCTTCTCATTTTACGGAAAACATATAAGGGTGTTCATTCCAATCAAATAGGATTCCCAGGCGGTAAAGTGGAAAAGCATGATACGGATATGATAAGTACCGCTTTACGCGAAACTCATGAAGAAGTTGGGGTTCCAACCCATGCGGTTGAGGTGCTAAAAGAATTGAGTGAGGTGTATATACCACCGAGTAATTTTATGGTTCATCCTTTTATTGGGGTGTATGCTAAACCGGAGCCTTTTGTAATCCAAGAGAGCGAGGTTGAAGCCTTAGTTGAGGTTTATTTGAAGGATTTTATGGACAAAGCCAATCATATTGAAGAAAATTTAAGCACCTCCTATGCCAAAAATATTAATGTACCTGCTTATAAACTAAACGGTTATACTGTTTGGGGCGCTACAGCAATGATGATGAGCGAAATCAAGGAACTTTTAGAACAAGTCCTTTGACCGCTATTTTGTAAATTAGCCCTCAACATATTCCGCATGGGGCTATTTAAAGAAAATCCTTTTGGTCATATTCTATTTTTAAAGCGATGGTTAATTCGTATTGCTGGAATGATGACGCATCAGCGATATAAGGGATTTAATACTTTAGAGATTGAAGGCTCCCAAATAATACGGGAATTACCAGATACCAATGTTCTATTTGTGAGTAATCACCAGACCTATTTTGCGGATGTTGTGGCCATGTTCCATGTTTTTAATGCCAGCCTAAAAGGCAGGGACGATTCTATTAGGAACCTTGGCTATCTCTGGAACCCTAAGCTTAATATCTACTATGTAGCTGCCAAGGAAACCATGAAGCAAAGCTTAATAGCCAAAATACTGGCCTATGCGGGTTCCATAAGTATTGAAAGAACATGGAGAGCAGACGGACAGGATGTAAACCGGCAGGTAAAATTTAGTGATATCAGCAATATTGCCATGGCTTTGGAAGACGGATGGGTAATTACTTTCCCTCAAGGGACCACCACCCCATGGAAACCGCTTCGTAAGGGAACGGCACATATTATTAAGAGGTATAAACCAGTGGTAGTTCCCGTGGTTATAGATGGTTTTAGACGTTCTTTTGATAAAAAGGGATTGCGTGTAAAAAAGAAAGGAATTCTTCAATCCATGCATATAAAAACACCCCTTGAAATTGACTACGATAACGAGTCCATTGACTCTATTATGGAAAAGTTGGAGTATGCCATTGAACAACACCCCTCTTTTTTAAAGGTGATTTCCAAGGAAGAACTTGCTGCATACGAGGCTGAGCATCGAAAAAGAAGGTATAGCTATAAAGGTGATTAAACCTCCAATTTTTTTAGCTCATTGTAATTTTCCTTGAGTCTTTTTAATAGAATTCCATAAAGCAATTTGTAAAACAACCATATCAATAGTAGTAAGACTGCAGTAAATACTATCGAAACGATGATGATCATGATCCAAAATGTAGTTTCGCTACCCTCTTGTGTGGCTGCTTCTATAATTTGTCTTCCTTCGGGACCATAGATAAAAACACCATAGATGCTAATAACCAAAGTGATGGTAAAAATGATAAGATTGAACCACACATATTGCGTCACTGTTTTTTTGACATCGAGTATGGTTTTCATCAACTTTTTAGAAGAGTCTGTGAAGGAAATCTTTCTATAATTTTTGTAGAATTTATAAATGAAGTACAGTATCACCGCGTAGTTCACAAAATTCAACACCATCATAGTATTGTAAATATGCATGGCTTTGAGCTCTTGCATAGATTCGGGATCGCTAAATATGATATTTATTCCTGCCCAAAAGACAAATTCTATCAAACTGATATAAAAAATCCACTTCACAATAGATGATGATTTTTTCCAAATCATCTTATATATCTGATCATAGGACAGCTTAGGAAGATGATCATCCTTTTTCTGCCAGTCTTTTTTTAAGAGCTCCAGTTCATCCATCATAACCTAAGGATTTAATATGGTTCTTAATTTATTTTTTACTCTATTCATTTTTACCCTTGCATTTACTTCGGTAATCCCCAAAGTTTCTGATATTTCAGCATAATCTTTATCCTCTAGATACAGAAAAACCAAAGCCTTATCAATGTCCCCCAACTGCCTTACGGCATTGTACATTAATTTTAATTGTTTTTCTTCCGTATCATCATATTCGTCGGTCTTAATTTTAAAAATTACCGAATCATAATCTTGGGTTTGCACCCGTTTTTTAGATTTTCTATAAAGTGTTATGGCCGTATTTAATGCCACACGGTACATCCATGTGCTGAATTTGGCATCTCCTCTAAACTTGGGATAGGCTTTCCATAACTGGATTGTAATTTCCTGAAACAAATCGTTATGAGCATCCCTATTGTTGGTATACAGACTGCACACCTTGTGAACAATGTTCTGATTGTTCTCAAGTTCTGTTACAAATCGATGTTCCAGTTCTTTATTCAAAGGGTTGGTAAGTTTGCCTTATAAGTATGTATAAAAGGACATTTGTTACAATTGCACGAGAAGAAAAGAGAAATTATTTTCTATAGTCCAAAGCAGGTGGTCTGTCGCCAAGCAGCGGTATATATTTAAAATCTTTACCTCTTCTTTCCTCTAATTCGGCTTTTGCCTTGTCAATTGTGCTCGGTGTTTTAAATAGATCCATAGCGGTAAGGGTAAGTGTTTTGGCAGCAACCATCATTCCTTTTGTTCCAATAGAAGTACCCCCTGCCGCAACAGCTTGCCAACTATGTGCTGGGGTGCCGGGCACCCAAGTAGCGGCACCCATACCTACAGTGGGTATGGTAAAACTTACATCACCCACATCTGTAGACCCATATGCTCTGGCCTCTTCTTTGTAAGGTTGGATGGAGTTTGCTCTTTGGATATCTAATTCCTCATAGCCCAAACTAACTGAGATTTTATTGGCAAAAGCTTTTTCTTCATCAGAATAAGAAACCCCGCCAACAGTGGTTAAGTTATCATGCATTAATTTTTGAAGGGTAAGGTTTGGCAACAATTCGTGCGTACCTCCAATCATTTCATAGTCCATGGTGGTACCCGTTCCCAAAGCCGCTCCTTCCGCTGCTTTAACAATACGGTCAAAAATATCAATGACAACATCTCTTTTATTATGTCTTGCGTAGTAATAGACTTCTGCAAAATTTGGAACCACATTGGGTGCTTTACCACCATCTGTAATTACATAATGTATGCGCGCTTCTTGCGGAATATGTTCACGCATCATGTTAACCATATTGTTCATGGCTTCAACCCCATCCAAAGCGGAACGACCCCTATCTGGAGCTCCAGCGGCATGGGCCGAAGTACCATGAAACCGGAATTTGGCTGATTTATTGGCAAGGGCAGCACCTGCACTTGCGGCGTTTTGAGCTCCAGGGTGCCAATGAATTGCGGCATCCACATCATTAAAGAGCCCTTCTCTCACCATATATACCTTACCAGAACCTCCTTCTTCTGCCGGACAACCATAAAAGCGGATAGTACCCTGTGTTTTACTTTTCTTTAACCAATCTTTTACAGCAATTGCGGCTGCAGTGGAAGCTGTTCCGAAAAGGTGATGTCCGCATGCGTGACCTGCAGCTTTGTTTGCGGATTTTTTTTCAGCTACGGCTTGTTGGGATAAACCTGGGAGTGCGTCATACTCTCCCAAAATTGCAATTACTGGATACCCCGACCCATATTCGGCTATAAAAGCAGTAGGAATTCCTGCGACGCCTTTATTTATGGAAAAACCTTCATCTGAAAGCGTTTTTTGCAACAGGGCAGAACTCTTATTTTCTAAATACCCCATTTCAGCAAGTTCCCAAATTTCGTGGGCGATATCCCCATATTTTTGAGTTTTGCTGTCTAAATTTTTTAAGGCGTTGTTTCTATCTTCTTGGGCAAAAGAAGTGAATACAAAAGAGAGGCTTGCAATACTAAATAGAAGTGCTTTTTTCATTGGAAGGTTATTTGAATTAGTCAGACTTTAAAGATACTAAAAAACCCATCTTAAATTGATTTTAAGGTCTTGGGATTACGTAAATTTGCGCCCATGTCAACTATGAATATTCCACAATCCAGTTTTCCAAGAATTATTATTATCGGCGGTGGCTTTGGAGGTATAGCATTAGCTAAAAAACTCTGTAAAAAAGAAGTGCAGGTGGTTTTGATTGATAAAAATAACTACCATACTTTTCAACCACTTTTATATCAAGTTTCAACAGGCGGGTTGGAGCCAGATTCCATTGCATATCCTATTCGTAAAGTGCTACAAGGATATTCTAATTTTTACTTTAGATTGGCTGAGGTAGAGCGAATCGATACTAACGGAAGAATGCTACAAACTAATATTGGAGAAATTCAGTATGATTATTTGGTAGTAGCCACAGGTTCTGAAACGAATTTCTTTGGAAATAAAAATATTGAAGCTATGGGGATGGCCATGAAATCCATTCCACAGTCCTTGAATCTTCGGAGTCTAATTTTGGAGAATTTTGAACAAGCTTTATTAACGGATGACCTTCACGAGCGCGACGCCTTAATGAATTTTGTTATCGTTGGAGGTGGACCAACGGGTGTGGAGTTGGCAGGCGCACTTGCCGAAATTAAGAAAGGAATTTTACCAAAGGATTATCCAGATTTGGATACCCGTAGGGCACAAATCAATCTGGTGCAAGGGAGCGATAGAATTCTTCCTGCAATGAGTGAAATAGCTTCGAGCAAAGCGGAACGCTTTTTAGAAAGTCTTGGGGTTAATGTCTGGAAGGATATTCGCGTTACAGATTATGATGGCGTGCATGTTTCAACAGATACCGATACCTCTTTTGATTGTGCTACCTTGGTGTGGGCAGCAGGAGTACAGGCGGTGCGTATTGAAGGTTTGGATGCTAAAGAGTTGTTGTGCCGTGGAGGCCGATTACCAGTAAACCAATTTCACCAAGTTGATGGATTCAAAGAAATTTTTGCCATTGGCGATGTAGCACAAATGGAAACCGAAGCTTTTCCGCATGGACACCCCATGATGGCACAGCCTGCTATGCAGCAAGGTGAGAATTTAGGGGAGAACTTGGTGCGGATTGTTGAAAACAAACCTTTAAAGCCTTTTGTGTATAAGGATAAGGGAACTATGGCCACGGTAGGCAGAAATAAAGCTGTTGTGGATTTGCCAAGGTTTAAGTTTCAAGGTGTTTTTGCCTGGTTTGTTTGGATGTTTGTGCACCTGTACTTCTTAATTGGGTTTCGGAATAGAGTAGTGGTCTTTATTAACTGGGTATACAACTACATCCGATTTGATCGCGAAGCACGTTTGATCATTAGGCCGTTTAAAAAAGTAAGGGCTAAATAGGTTGATCAGATTAAAAGATTTGGTGATCCATTTATACTGGCTTCTTTGCTAAAAATTCCCGAACTTCAGGTATCTGTTGCTAAAGAATCATTGAAACGATTTTTAGCTTGACGTTGTGCAACATACCCAAAATGAACAAACTGCTGACAATTTCACTTTTGATTTTCTTATTTCTGTCTTGTAAAAATGACAAAAAATCTGAATTGGAATTTTATGCAGAAAACCAAACTTCATTTTTTGATTTGAGAAATGGAAACTGGACAAAAAACTCGTGGATTAGGAAACCTGAAAATCTTAAAATGGTTCACGAATCATTTAAAAAATTTGGTTACGACAAACTTGAAAACCTGATTTTCAAAAGCGAGAACGAATTTTTAATTCAAGGGATTTATATAAAACGGAATTTCGAGAATTTAATGGACAGTTTGGAACTGACTTATGATAAACCTGAAATACAAACCAAATATTACGCTGAATTCTGGAATCGTAGAAAAGCGGAGAAAAACGACTCAATCGTTTATGAAATAATCCGAGAATTTAACTCTTTAAAATCGGATAATAAACGACTGAATTTTGAAAATCAGTTTGTTAATGACACTTTAGTTGACTTATTGAAAATTGAATTTGATAATTACAATCTGAATTCGGAAAAATTGAAATCGGATTTTTATACATTAAAGAAATACGGACTTCATCAATCAGCTTATAACCTACTCTATGAACGAGCAGAATATTCTGAATTGGAATTAGACCGAGAAAAATTAAAAAGGGAATTGAAAAAAACAACGGAATTTGAACAACCTTGGCTTATCGATAATGAAAAATAAAGTACGTTGTACAACAATGTATAACCCCTAATTACGGCGGATTCGACTACGTCCGAATCCACTCGGAATTGCTAACGTCAGTTCCTAACCGAAAATTAACGTATATTAACCCGTAACTGACGATTATACGAGACCAATAAGTGTTATCCGAGTTTTGGGGCATTCTTTTAAATTCAACAAAAGTTGATTTAGTCAATTTTATAAACACAAGCCTGGTACGGATTTAGCTCAAAAATAGTACTGCTTTTCAGCACTACGTTGGAATCGTTGGAGATAAGCAGTTGTACCGTTGAACTTGCCAAATCACCCAATTCTAAACTTACTTTTTCTTCAGAAAAACTAAGCAGTACCAGATAATTCTCATCATCCAAACTCCTGGTATACGCATAAACCTGTTCATTATCCTCCAATAATAATTGGTAATCTCCGTACACTAACCCCAAATGGTCTTTGCGTAGCTGAACCATTTTCTTGAAATAGTTTAATACAGAGTCCCGTTCCTTTTCCTGTTCAGCAACGTTGAGTCCTTTTTTATGGTTTGGGTGCACTTTTAACCACGGCGTTCCTTTGGAAAAACCTGCATGTTCAGATGCATCCCATTGCATTGGTGTTCTTCCGTTATCGCGACTGGCTTCTTTTTCATTTTCGATAAACGTATCCAAATCCACCCCTTGCTGTTTTAGCAACTCGTATCTGTTGAGGGTATTGATATCTTGATAATCATCAATAGTATCAAATCGAATATTGGACATTCCTATTTCATCACCATAGTAAAAATATGGAGTACCTTTCATGGTCAATAGGAAAGTGTGAAGCATAGTAGCAGAATTATGCCAATGTTCAGGGGAATCGTTGCCCCATCGGCTCACGGTTCTTGGGTTGTCATGGTTGCTCAAAAACATACTGCCCCAGCCTTTTTCGGCAAAGGTCTCATCCCAATCAGAATGTATTTTTTTGAACTCGGTGAGTTTCCATTTGTCCTCTCGCATCCAGAAGACTTCATCCCCATCACGGTCAAGGGACATCAATTCAAAATGGAAAAACATATTGAGTTCTTCTCTTTCCTCGTCCACAAATAATAAGGCTTGGTCCCTTGCCACCCCGGGAGTTTCTCCCACGGTCATAATATCATACTTACTAAGAACTTCTTGGTTCATTTCATGCAAATACTCATGCAATTTTGGGCCATTGGCATAAAACGGGATAAAGTTTCCGTTAAATTCTTCCGGTAATTCTGGGTAGTTGATGTCTTTGGAAATAAAAGGAATCACATCCATCCGGAAGCCATCCACCCCTTTTTTAAACCAAAAATGCATCATATCATAAATCTCCTGACGCACTTTGGGATTTTCCCACTTAAGATCTGGCTGTTTTACTGAAAAGTAGTGTAAGTAGTAGCTATCTGTTGGTTCATCATATTTCCATGCATCGCCGTCCACATCAAAATAGCTAAAGCGTTTTGGAGGAGTTCCTTTTTCTGCCGGCCACCAATGATAATAATCACGGTATGCATTATCCCTGGATTTTCTGGATTCTTCAAACCATTGGTGTTCATCACTGGTATGGTTGACTACCAAATCCATCACCAATTTTAAGCCACGGGTATGCATTTCTGCCAACAACTCATCAAAATCTGACATGGTTCCAAATTCCTCCATAATATTGCGGTAATCGCTAATATCATAACCATTATCGTCATTTGGAGATTTGTATACAGGGCAGAGCCAAATAATGTCGATACCAAGACTTTTGATGTAATCCAGCCTTTTGATTATTCCTTGTAAATCGCCTACACCATTTCCTGTGGTATCTTGAAAACTTCTTGGGTAAATCTGGTATACTACACCTTCTTTCCACCATTTTCTGTTTTCTATATCCATTAGCTCAAAATTTTGATTTCCAAATTTAAGTTCTTTTTTAAAGGCAGGTAAGATTTTTTTTGAAAGTAACTAAGGTTAAAATTTAATTAAATGATTGTATGGATATGTGTTGATGTGTAACTTGTTGTAAAACAACAAACCATGTTAAAGCACATTTTTAAATTTTCAATAATAATGTGTGTTTTGTTTTTGCAAAATGGGTATTCCCAAACGGTTGGAAATCCACCTTTATCCAAAGAAACGCCAATCTACATTGAAGGATTCGATTACCCAAGTTTTGACCCAATCTCCAATTATGCTTTTTTCAAGATTCATTTTCCACTAACCACAACAACGGAATTTAGTGTAGGGGGTGAGCATTATAGAAATTATATGGCCGATAGATTTACAATTCCTATTCAGTTTAAGAAATATTTTAACGAAAAATCCTATCTAATAGGAGGGTATCAACAGGAGTGGGATTTGCTCAACCGAGGCCGTGGACGCCCCAATCCAAAACCTATGCAAGAAGTTTTTTTTGGAATAGGCAATGATATTCGACCAAATTGGTTCATGGAAGCTAAAATGGTCCAACCTATAAGCAAGAAAGATTTCTATAAAGTAGGGCTTGAAGGGGTTAGAACAAGGCTGGAAGTTGGAACTAAACTGAAATTCTAAAAGGATATTATTTTCTAGGATGAAATTTGCTTAAGACTTTTACCAAATGAACCCGATTTACATGCATGTACACCTCCGTTGTGGTAATGCTTTCGTGCCCCAGCATTTGCTGAATTGCCCTTAGGTCCGCTCCGTTTTCCAAAAGATGCGTGGCAAAGGAATGTCTAAAAGTATGCGGGCTAATATTCTTTTCCATTCCAATTTTAATCGCAAGCTGTTTTATAATAGTGAAGATCATGGCTCTGGTAAGTTGTTTTCCTCGTCTGTTCAAAAACAGATAATCTTTGTGGTCTTTTTGAATTTGTAGATGGTTCCTTATCTCGTTTCTATAGATGTTGATGTATTTTTTGTTTACAGAACTAATGGGCACAAAACGTTGTTTGTTGCCTTTGCCGGTTACTTTTATAAAATCTTCATCAAAATAAAGGTCAGAAAGCTTCAAATGGATTAATTCGGATACTCGAAGGCCGCATCCGTATAAGGTTTCCAGAATTGCCCTATTGCGCTCACCTTCAGGTTTAGAAAGGTCAATTGCCGCGATAAGGGCGTTAATTTCGTCTGTGGATAAGGTGTCTGGTAGTTTTCTACCAATTTTTGGGGATTCAATCAAATCCATTGGATTGTCTGTTCTGTAATCCTCAAAAATGAGGTAATTAAAAAACCCTTTTAATCCAGAAATGATACGCGCTTGGGAACGTGGATTTATGGTTTTGGCAATGTCGTAAATAAATTTTTGAACTGTTTCCTGCTCAATTTGAACGGGTGAAACATTTATTTCATGTTGGTTGAGGTAATCGGTTAGTTTTTGTAGATCAAGGAGATAACTGGCAATGGAATTTTCGGAAAGCCCGCGCTCTATTTTGAGATAGCTTTCATAGTCCCGTAATGCTTGTCCCCAATTCATTGTTTAAAGATAGTTACATATTTTTTGAGCGTATGCTTCAATGATTGGTACAGGTCAATTCATATGCGGCAATAGTCAAATAAAGAATACAAATCATGCCAAGATTAATACTTTCATCCCTTGTTTTCACTATGATAGTTTAAAATTTAATTGCGATTGTAGGGGTTGAAAGAACTATACATTTTGGCCATTGTTCATACTATAATCAAGAAGGGCACGTTTAAGCTTTTACTAAATTTTAACAATCATGAAGAAAACTTTTTTACTTATCCTAACCGTATGTATAGCGGGTTTTACCGCAAGTGCCCAAGACAGAAGTAGTTTTAAGGCAGGTTTAATTGGAGGTATACCCGTAGGTGATGCAGCAGATGTATCAAGTTTTGCATTAGGTTTGGATGCAGCATACCATTGGGGTGTTTCTGAATTATTTGATGTCGGTTTGGCATCAGGATTTATAAATGCTTTTGGTGATACTACAACGTTATCTGGAGGTGGTTTATCGATAGAAACAGAATTTGAAGATTTTCAGTTTTTACCATTAGCAGCCTCAGTAAGAATTTATCCAACCTATCAATTCAAGTTTGGAGGAGATGTTGGCTATGCGGTTGGCGTAAATGCTGGAAATGAAGGAGGACTTTATTATAGACCGTTAATTGGGTATAATATCACTGGAAATACGGAACTAAACGTTTCTTACGTTGCAGTGGATAACGATGGGGCAACATTTTCCATTGCTATGGTAGGACTTCTGTTTTTATTTTAATTAGAGCTTTAGAACAGCTAAGAGAAGTAAGTAATAACCATAAATAAAGTAAAATGAAAAAATTATTGTTTGTTTTTACACTAACACTTTTATTCGCAGTCAACAGTAAGGCACAGACGAGCTATAAAGCGGCTGTGGGACTTGGTATTGACCTGTATGATAGCGCCACTTTTGTGGGGCCCAGTGGAAAGTATTTTTTCTCGGACAATCATGTTGGGCAAGCAGATCTAGGTTTTGAGGATAATGCTACCATACTCACGTTCCTCTATTCATACCACAAACAGTTTGTGGGTGCGCCTGGACTTAGGTGGTATGCCGGTATAGGTCCAAGTATAATACTTATTGATGATTTTGATAATATTTTCTCGTTACGTCCCCATGCTGGACTTGATTTTAAAATAGATGGTGTTCCGATTGTGATTAATTTTGATTGGAGGCCAGCTATCGTCCTTAGTGATAGTGGTGACGGAGAGGCAGGAGCCTTTGGCTTCGGTATTCAATATGCCTTTAATTAATAAAAAAACAGAAATGTATTTTTAGGTGGAAGTTTTCCTTCCATCAACATGCAACCAACTGTTGGTTTTTTGTTTGTAAAAGACGAGTATGGCACTTTGGTATTTTTTGTACTAAAAGTGCCATATTTTATTTAAGTAAAAGATTGATATTTTGAAGTTTTAAGACTGTTAAAGAACAGAGCGTTTAATATATTTGTAACTCATAACTAAATGACATATCATGAAGAAATCATTCATTTTAATTGTACTCTTTATTAGTATTGTAGCTGTAACGTATGGCCAAGAAGGTTTTGCGGTGAAAGCAGGTTTTAATAATGTATCTATCAGTGTTGATACTGGCGGATTTTTTGGAGATGCTAGTGATAGTGAGCTTGGGTTTTATGTTGGTGGGGGCTATAATTTTGAAGTATGCGAAAGCTTTGATATTGAGCCATCTTTACTTTTTAGCTTTGTGGATGATTTAACATCCTTGTATCTTCCTATTATGGGTAAGTACAGAATTACTGATCAGTTCAATGTGCAAGCAGGGCCGCAGATCAATTACCTATTGGAAGACCTTCCAGATGGTGAATTTGGACTTGACATTGCATTTGGAGGCGGTTACCAAATAGATGACAATTGGTTTGTTGAAGCCCGTTATGGCATTCAGATTTCAAGAGGTGGGGATTTTGGAGATGCGGTGGATATAAACACTTTAACTGTAGGAGCTGGATATAGATTTAATTAAAGCGCTAATAATAAATAGGTTTAAAAAGAGGAAGTTGTCGCTTCCTCTTTTTTATGCCTTAAAAATATTGGTACATTTATCCCATGAAATTAATAATAATCAACGGACCCAATTTGAATTTGTTGGGCAAGAGAGAGCCAGAAGTATACGGTAGCACAACTTTTGAAGATTATTTTTCTCAACTGCAACAAAAGTTCCCAGAAATTGAATTGGAATACTTTCAATCCAATATTGAAGGAGAGTTGATTGGTAAAATTCAAGAAGTCGGTTTTACTTATGATGGCATTGTCTTAAATGCAGCCTCTTACACACACACTTCTGTTGGAATTGGCGATGCGGTAAAAGCTGTAGAAGCCCCAGTAGTAGAAGTCCATATCTCCAACACGCACAAACGCGAGGACTTTAGGCATGTTTCCTATATTTCTTCAGGAGCGAAGGGCGTAATTCTTGGTTTTGGACTACAGAGCTATGACTTGGCTATTAAGAGTTTTATAGCCTGATAAGAATTATCCTCTAAATCCAAGGCACTATTTTTTTCGTATCTTAAATATCCCCATACCGTAGATATGAAAAAGATTTCTCCCCCGATTATCATTTTTTTGTTGCTTTTTTCATGTAACAGTGACAATGGAAATGGAACTTCAGATGATAACAATCCGCCCGATGAGACATTTATATTGGAAAATGCTTTTCCCAACCTGTCCTTTTCCAGACCTGTGGATTTCCAAAGCCCTGAAGATTCAAGCAATCGAATTTTTGTTGTGGAGCAGGGGGGAACCATTAAGGTTTTTCCGAATGATGAAAATTCCAGCAACGCTGAAACCTTTCTTGATGTCAGTGGAAACATCAACACAGAGGCCAATGAGCAAGGATTGTTAGGACTGGCATTTCACCCTGATTTCCCATCAAACGGATACTTTTACGTCAACTATACGCCAAACACAGGGCTATCGGTGACTTCACGATTTCAGGTTTCAACGGCTAATCCAGATCAAGCTGCCCCCAATTCTGAACTTATTTTATTGGAAATTCCACAACCGTTTACCAATCACAATGGAGGACAACTGGCATTTGGTCCTGATGGGTATCTTTATATCGCATCAGGTGATGGTGGTTCTGGAGGCGACCCTGGCAATAACGCTCAAAACTTATCCAATCTTTTAGGTGCTGTGCTGCGAATTGATGTGGATGGAGTTTCCAATGGATTAAATTATGCCATACCAACAGCTAATCCTTTTGTAGGTCAGGCCAATGCAAGGGAGGAGATTTACGCCTATGGTTTTCGAAACCCTTGGCGAATGAGTTTTGATACGCAAACCGGTAGTCTTTGGTCTGGTGATGTTGGGCAGGATGAACGCGAAGAAATCAATGTCATAACTGCTGGCGGAAATTATGGCTGGAAACTTTTTGAAGGCACTTTTTGTTTTTCAGGAGATTGCAATGACTCAGGGTTAATTGAACCAGCTTTTGAATATAACCATAACGGCAACGATCAATCCATTACAGGAGGTCATGTTTATCGGGGTAGCCAAACGCCGTCCTTGGCAGGAAAATATATCTATGCAGATTTTATAGATGGTCGTATCTGGGCATTGGATGCTACACAAAATAATCCTGGTAATACACTATTGTTAAATAGTAGTCTGAACATTTCTTCCTTTGGGGTAGACAACGATAATGAACTCTACTTTTGCGCTTTTGATGGATCTATCTACAGACTTGTAGAAGAAAACTAATTACTCAAACCCTTCAAATATTTTTTATCAGCATAAAAGGTTCCAAAAGGCAATAAAGAGGCCATAAAAAGGACAATAAACCGCTTAATGCTCCATTTACGAGTCCAACAGAAAGCCAAAGCAACTATTACATAGGCAATAAACAGTCCACCATGTGCATACCCTACTACTTTGTTAGGTTCAAGAATACCCGCCCAATATTTTAAAGGCATGGTCATCCCAAAAAGCAATAGATAGGAAATCCCTTCTAGAATTGCGGTAAGTCTAAAGAATTTTAGCACAGTCTGAATTACAAATGGATTACTTCATCATAAGCTGCGGCAACAGCTTCCATAACGGCTTCACTCATGGTTGGGTGAGGGTGTACGGCTTTTAGTATTTCATGGCCAGTGGTTTCCAATTTTCTAGCTACCACAGCTTCAGCGATCATATCCGTAACACCAACGCCAATCATATGGCAACCAAGCCATTCCCCATATTTGGCATCAAAAATAACTTTTACAAAACCATCTGGAGTACCGGAGGCTTTTGCCTTACCACTTGCGGAGAAAGGAAACTTCCCAACTTTTATGTCATAGTTTTGCTCTTTCGCCTGCTTTTCCGTTAGCCCTACTGATGCAACTTCCGGTATACAATAGGTACATCCAGGAATGTTTCCATAATCCAAGGCTTCTACATGCATTCCTGCAATCTTTTCCACGCATAAAATTCCTTCAGCTGAGGCAACATGGGCCAATGCTTGTCCAGGGGTAACATCACCGATGGCATAATACCCAGGAATGTTGGTTTGGTAGTAGTCATTGACCAAGATTTTATCTCGATCCACGGCAATTCCTACATCTTCCAATCCTATATTTTCAATATTGGTTTTAATACCAACTGCCGAAAGAACAATATCTGCTTCTAAAACCTCTTCGCCTTTAGCTGTTTTGATAGTGGCTTTAACACCATCACCTGAAGTGTCCACATGGGTAACTTCTGTTGAAGTTTTTATTTTGATACCTGCTTTTTTAAAGCTTCGTTCCAATTGTTTGGAAACATCCTCATCTTCAACTGGCACAATGGTAGGAAGGTACTCTACAACGGTTACCTCAGTTCCCATAGAATTATAGAAGTAGGCAAACTCAACACCTATGGCGCCACTTCCCACAACAATCATTTTCTTGGGCTGCGTTTCCAAAGACATTGCTTCTCTATACCCAATAACCTTTTTTCCATCTTGTGGTAAACTGGGCAGTTCTCTACTTCTGGCACCTGTTGCTATAATAATATGGTCCGCGGAATACTCAGCAGGGTCGCCATGTTCTCCTTTTACCACAACTTTTTTTCCTGGCTGTACTTTTCCGTAACCATTAAGAATCTCAATTTTGTTCTTTTTCATAAGAAATTGAACACCTTTGCTCATTCCATCCGCTACACCACGACTTCTTTTAACAACGGCATCAAAATCATGTTCTACCTTTTTTGCACTTAAACCATAATCCTCAGCATGTTTTAAGTATTCAAAAACCTGAGCAGACTTTAACAAGGCTTTGGTTGGTATACAACCCCAATTAAGACATACACCTCCTAAACTTTCCTTTTCTACAATGGCTGTTTTGAATCCAAGTTGTGAAGCCCGTATGGCCGTTACATATCCTCCAGGACCACTACCCAAAACAATTACATCGAAGTTGCTCATTATATTTAGATTTTAGTTGTTAAAAATGAAGTGCAAAAGTACGGAATTCAATTCCCAATTCCCAAGCTCGGAAATACCAAAATAAAGAGCACTTTAATTTGAAGTGTTATCTTTTTGGAACATCTTTTTATTGAATGCGTTAGACCCTCCTTTAGGAATGGATAGGGATATCCAGTTGGAGCCTTTTATCATTTTTCCTATGAAGGCTATTTGACCAATATGACTAGGATAATGGGCCAATTGTCTGTTTATGGCTTCGACAATGGTATGCTCTTCTTCTCTAATCCTAATTTTGGTATCAAAATTTGAAGCATTGATCTCCTCCAATGCATCAAAAAGACATTTCCATCCTTTTTCCCAAGCTAGAAACATTTCTTTTTTGTTGGCATAAGGTGCTTCAAATTCCATTTCACGGTTACGCCAGGTTTTTTCACCATCTTCCGTTAAAAAATTTGTCCATCTGCTCAGCATATTGCCTACTATGTGTTTTACAATAATGGCTATGGAGTTGTCTGTTTCTTTATGTGTCCAATGTATATCGGTATCGGAAAGTTGCGCAAAAGTCTTTTCTCCCATCGTTTTATACCGATGAAATTCAAAACGGACGCTTTTTAAATAGTTTTCTTGAAAGGCCATTATTTTTCAGTAGGATCAAAGCCAATACTTACAGAATTGATGCAATACCGCTGCCCTGTGGTCTCTCTTGGTCCATCGTTAAAAACATGACCTAAATGTCCACCACAATTGGAACAAACGGTCTCTGTTCTAATCATACCATGTGTGGTGTCCCGAATGTATTCTATGGCACCTTCTACGGCCTGATCAAAAGATGGCCAGCCACATCCGCTCTCAAACTTATGTTCACTTTCAAAAAGCTTGGCGTTGCAAGCCTTACAGTGATAATCGCCGTTTTCAAAATGTAGGTTGTATTGTCCTGTATGAGGTCTTTCCGTCCCTTTTTGTCTTAGTACATGATATTCTTCTGGAGAAAGCTCCCTTTTCCAGTCTTCTTCTGATTTTTGTACACTATGTTTTTTGTCCATACACTCAAAATAAGGAAAAATGGGCTAAAATTTTAACCCTTTAGTTTGTAAATGGTTGCCTAAATCTAAATTGATGTTTATTTGCTATCTGGAATAAAATCCAAAGCCACACCATTAATGCAATGTCTTTTTCCGGTAGTTTCTCTAGGTCCATCATTAAAAACATGGCCTAAATGCCCTCCGCAAGTAGCACAATGCTCTTCGGTTCGTGGATACCCTATTTTATAATCCACGTCATAAGCGACATTGCCTTCAATTTCTTTGTCAAAACTTGGCCATCCTGTACCAGATTTAAACTTATTTTCACTTCGGAACAGGGGAGTTGCGCAGGCTGCGCACACATAAGTGCCTTTTTCTTTATTATCCAACAAATCACTGGTAAAGGCATTTTCAGTGGCGGCTTTACGCAAAACATAGTATTCCATATCGGTTAGCTCCGCACGCCATTCTGCATCAGTTTTACTAACTGCGTAGGCTATCTCTTTTGTATCCTTATCTTCTTTTTTCTCTTCTTGTGAAATACCCTTGCACCCGGATAGTATGATGAGAGCGATGAAAAGCAAATTTTTCCCCATTTTTTATTTTTTCTTTAATAGACGGTTTTTTGCGTAAATCCTTTCAAAAATATGATTTCTTCATATTAGACATAAAAAAAGCCCTAATCGTTTGGAGTAGGACTTTTGGATTACTTCGCTATAGCTGTTAATTGATATCAATTTTTCTGACCTGACCTTCATTAATTCCCAAAGAGGACATTACGTTTCCAATATTGGAAGTGTCCATTTTGGATGAATTGGCAAATACACTGGGAACAAATACCAATCTAAAGGATTGATTGTCCGTAAAACTGGTATCTAAAGCAGATAAGTCAAAATTACCATCTATGAACAACTCTACATCTACAAAGGTGTGGGCCATAACATATTGTATGGTTCCTTCGGGTAAGAAGAAACTTTGCGGAATTTGACTCCATGCATCTGCTGTGCTACCACCTTCAAGGTCAACGGTGCCGTCAAGTAGGTATACCAGAACTGCATCTGCCTCAAATACTTCAAAATCGGTAACATCTTCAAATGTAATTAAGGAAGTGTAGATATTGCCATCAACGTCATAGTCAAAATTAACACCATCTACTTCAACAACTTGCCCTTGTATTCCATCTTGTCCGTTCAAGCCATCTTGCCCATCAAATCCGTCAAACCCAGGAGGGCCTGCAGGACCTTCACAGGAAACGGTAAATAATACAAGGAATATTCCTAAAATAGTACTGAATTTATTCATGGTTTTTGATTTTTGATTTGTGTTCATTTCATTTGTTTTCCTAGTGAAATCAAAAAGCATTCCATAAATTTTAAATCTCCAAAATTTCAGAAAATAAATATCTCTTCGCACACATTAAATTGTTGGTTTAATTTCTATATTTATGACAGTGACCAACTAAAACCAAATTATGTTTAAGCAACAGCGTGTTGTAATTGATAATATTCAGCCACAATTAGAATCTGGTAACTTTTTTATTAAACGAACGGAAGGAGAAAGCGTTTCGGTAACGGCCGAGGTTTTACCAGATGGACACGATGTAATTCAAGCTGAACTTCTTTATAAGCATGAAGGAGATAAAAAATATGCTGAGGTACGGATGGAGCATCTTGGAAACGATGTTTACGGCGCCGAATTTAAAGTAAACAAAAAAGGGTTTTATAATTATAAAGTTAGGGGATGGGTGGATTATGCGCTTAACTGGCAACATGGTACTGATGCTAAGTTGGGTGATGGACAACAACTTAAGAGCGAGCTTTTGGATGGTATTCAATACCTGAAATTTTTAACCAAAAAGGTTACTGAAAAAGAGAAAACAGTTCTTAAGGATTGGATTTCTCAGTTTGAAGATGAAAGCAGGTACGAAGAAGCCGTTGAAAACGCGGTTTCATTACAATTAAAAAATTGGTTTGTGGCGCATCCGCAGCGTCTTTTGGCCAATGAAAGCAAAGAGCTTCAAGTGTACGTGGACCGTAAAAAGGCAAATTTTAGTACATGGTACGAGTTTTTTCCCAGATCTTCTTCTCCAGAGCCTAACAAACACGGGACATTTAAAGATTGCGAAAAGCTACTGCCTAGAATTGCCAAAATGGGTTTTGACACCCTTTATTTCCCTCCAGTTCATCCCATTGGTGAGGTTAATAGAAAAGGGAAAAACAACACCGTAAATGCTTTGGATGGAGATTCGGGTGTACCTTGGGGAATCGGTTCTAAACATGGTGGACATAAAGCAATACACCCAGAGTTGGGTAGCGAAAAAGATTTTAGGAAGTTAATAAAGAAAGCGAGTGATTTAGGGATTGAGGTGGCCATGGATTTAGCTTTTCAGGCAGCTCCTGATCATCCTTATGTTACCGAACATCCGGAGTGGTTTAGAAAAAGACCCGATGGAACCATACAATATGCTGAAAATCCTCCTAAAAAATATCAAGATATAGTAAACTTTTATTTTGAAACCAAGGATTATAAGGCATTATGGAAAGAACTGCTCAGTGTAACGCTACATTGGGTTGACTTTGGCGTGACTATTTTTAGAGTAGATAATCCACATACAAAACCCTATTATTTTTGGAATTGGCTTATCACTGAGGTAAAAAAAGACCATCCAGATGTGCTGTTTTTAGCAGAGGCCTTTTCTAGACCGAAAGTAATGCAACAACTAGCAAAGCAGGGCTTTTCACAATCGTATACTTACTTTACATGGAGAGTAAGCAAGCATGAGCTTATAGAATATGTAACGGAGCTTACCCAAACTGACATGCGGGAGTATTATCGCCCAAATTTTTGGCCCAATACACCAGATATTAACCCGTATCACCTGCAAGGAGCAAATGAATCCACACATATTATCCGTTATGCCCTTGCTGCTACCTTAAGTGGAAACCTAGGGATTTATGGCCCTGTATTCGAATATATGGAAACGGCTGCCATGCCAGGGAAGGAAGAATATCTGGATTGTGAAAAATACGAAGTAAGACATTGGGACTGGTCCCAAGAAAATGTGATTACCCGACTGATTACAAAAATAAATCAGGTAAGACATGATCATCCTGCATTGCAGCAGACCAATAACATACAATTCTGCCAAATAGCCAATGATAATTTAATTGCCTTTTATAAATGGAATGATGATAGAACAGATGAAATGCTAATTATTATTAGCTTAGATTCTCAATATATGCAGCAAGGCACCGTTCAACTCCCTTTACAGGAACTAAATGGCAATCAAGGAGGCGCAATTGCAATTAAAGATGAGATTACGCAAAATGAGTACCATTGGCATGAGGAATGGAATTTTGTGGAATTGCATCCAAATTTGCCTTTTCATCTATTTCATATTAAAAAGTAAGAACATAAATAAGAATCAATTTTGAAGCCACCGTACGAGTTTAATATTGCATGGGAACAGTTATTGGAAGATGAAAACTTCACAGAAGCATTTTTGTCTACGGTGCTGGAAGACTATATCATTAGACAAAGATGGTACGGTGGAAAATCTAGCAAGCTAAAGTATATTGAATTACAGGAGCATTTTAAGATTCAGCAACAGGGCGAAGTATATTATGGTTTAATTCTGGAGGTAAACTTTGAAGAAGCTTTTTATCAGCACTATTTTCTTCCTATTGCTTTTGTTTCCGATGAGAATTTTGCCAAAAAGGATAGAATATTACCGCTTAAGTTAAATGGGCAGGACGGATTCATAATTGATGCGCTAAATTTAGATGCCTTTAGAAAGCTTGTTTTTGAAAGATTGTTACATGCCGAGCCCAACGATACCACTAGGGTAAGGTATCATAAAAGTATAGACCTTACGGATACTGAATACGTATCTTCACGTTTTATGGGGCTGGAACAAAGCAATACTAGCATCATAATGAACGACAATTATGTCATCAAATTCTTTAGGCGTATTTATGCGGATAAGAATCCCGATTATGAAATGAGTCGTTTTCTATCAGAAAAGAAGGAATACAAAAATACTCCGGCATATAGAGGGAGTCTTAGCATTATAGACTCCGACAATGCGAATATCACCATTGCCCTTATGCAGCAATTGGTTCCCAATGATGGTGATGCCTGGGATTTTATGCTTAAAGAGGTTGATGGAATTTTTCAATGTTTAGAACGAAAAAAAATAGATGTTTATAGCCTTCCAAATGTAGAGTTGTTCAAAAGGCTTCAGATTCCAGACGTCCCTCCTCAAATAATTGATTGGGCAGGATTAAGCATATTTCTAAAACTACAGACCATGGCCAAGAGAACAGCAGAAATGCACGTGGCTCTGGGCTCAGAATTTGAAGATACCGCCTTTACCCCAGAACATTTTAATGGAGACTATGAGGTCTGGCTAAAAAACAGATTGCTTTATCAGTTTCAAAACCGACTTAACACTGTTGAAAATAACATTAGTCGTCTATCAGGAATGTCTGCAGAGTTGGCGAAGGAATTTTTGGAACGAAAAAATGAAATAAGAAAACGCTTTATAAGTTTTGATTGGACTAAATTAAAAGGGGAACGACTTCGAGTTCATGGAGATTATCATTTGGGGCAGGTATTGGTAAAAGATGATGACTTCTATTTGTTGGATTTTGAAGGAGAACCGGAAAGCACCATTAGGGATAGAAAGGTAAAGCAACCCCCGCTAAAAGATGTCGCAGGCATTTTTAGATCCTTTCACTATGCCGTTTATGCATGTATTTTTAATAACGATGGCAAATATCCTTATACCCAAGAAGAGCTTTTTTATGCAGGAGAAATACTATATGCCTATTTTATAGGAGTGTTTTTGGGCACCTATGTTGATTTAATACAAGAAAACAATATTAATATTGGCTATACCCAAGAGCGTATTTTCTTGTTAGAATATTGTATGTTGGAAAAAGCAGTATACGAATTGGGGTATGAAATGAATTCTAGACCCCTTTGGGCAGTAATTCCGCTACGAGGAATTATGAGCATAATAAATAAAAAATAAATATGGCAAAAGTAATTGCACATAGTCTTTTTTCAGACTTCGATATCAATCTATTTAAATCTGGAAAGCATTATAGATTATACGAAAAATTAGGTTCTCATTTAGTAGAGGTAGATGGGGTTAAAGGCACCTACTTTGCTGTATGGGCACCATCCGCAAAATCTGTCTCGGTTGTAGGCGACTTTAATTTTTGGAATGCCGGAGAGCATGAACTTAATGTGAGATGGGATGAAAGTGGTATCTGGGAAGGTTTTGTGCCGGGTGTGGACAAGGGAACCAAGTACAAATACAAGATAAATTCCCATAACAATGATATCTGGACGGAAAAAGCAGACCCCTTCGGAAGGTACTGTGAGCATCCGCCAAATACAGCTTCCGTAGTTTGGGATGATCAACATAGCTGGAAAGACAAAAAATGGATGGATACCCGTGAATCCAAAAACGGCTTGGACAAACCCTATTCTGTTTACGAAGTCCATTTGGGGTCATGGAAGAAAAAAAATGGCTGGGAATTCATGTCCTATATAGAACTGGCGGATGAGCTTGTTAATTATGTAGAGGAAATGGGCTTTACCCATGTAGAGTTTATGCCGATTATGGAGTATCCGTATGATCCTTCTTGGGGTTATCAGCTAACAGGGTACTTTGCGCCAACATCACGCTTTGGAAAACCAGAAGACTTTAAAGTATTGGTTGACAAGTTCCACCAAAAAGGAATTGGGGTCATTTTAGACTGGGTACCTTCACATTTTCCAGAAGATGCCCATGGATTGGGCTTTTTTGATGGATCCAATTTATACGAGCATCCAGATAGGCGAAGAGGCTATCACCCTGACTGGAAAAGCCTAATTTTTAATTATGGAAGAAATGAAGTACGTGCTTTCTTGATTAGTAATGCAATTTTTTGGTTGGATAAATTTCATGTAGATGGACTACGGGTAGATGCGGTCGCTTCCATGTTATACTTGGATTATTCCAGAGAAGACGGCGAGTGGGAGCCAAATATGTACGGCAATAATGAAAATTTAGAAGCCATGTCTTTTCTTAGGGATATGAATACAGAGGTATATGCCAGCTTCAAAGGAGTACAAACCATAGCAGAAGAATCCACAGCATTTTCTGGAGTATCCAAGCCTGTGGAGTTTGGTGGTCTAGGTTTTGGCATGAAATGGATGATGGGTTGGATGCACGATACCCTGGAATTCTTTAAAAAAGAACCCATTTATAGATCATACGATTTAAATGGGGTCACTTTTAGTATGACCTATGCGTTCACAGAGAATTTTATGTTACCATTCTCGCACGATGAGGTTGTTTATGGAAAACAGTCATTGTTATACCGAATGCCAGGGGACGAGTGGCAACGCTTTGCCAACTTAAGGTTACTTTTTGGTTATATGTTTACCCATCCAGGCGCAAACTTGTTATTTATGGGTGCAGAGTTTGGACAATCGTCCGAATGGAATTTTCAAGAAAGCTTAGATTGGCATTTAACCCAATACGACTTTCATTCAGGAATTCAAGAAGTTATCAAAGATTTAAATAAGGTGTATAAAAATAATCCAGCCTTATATCAAAAACAATTCAGTCCAGATGGTTTTGAATGGATTGAGCACAATGATCAAGAAAATACGGTACTTACCTACATCAGAAAAGGAGAGGACCCCAAAGATGATTTAATTATAGCTTGTAATTTTACACCGGTACCACGAGAGAATTATAGGGTTGGTATTCCTAAAACCACACAATTGAAATTACTTTTTAATAGTGATGAGAAAAAATACTCTGGCAGTGGAGTGGGCAAAAAAACAATAAAACCTTCCGCCACGGAATGGAATGGACATAAACAATCCGTTTTAATGAATTTGCCACCATTAAGTGTATTAATTTACAGATAATGGATTCACTAAAACGTTATAGTTAACTTGTTTAAAACATCTTTTTAATATCTCACCCTAAAGTGTTTCTTTTGTTAGTCTTAACGAACTGACAATGATCACCAACACAGAAATAGAAAAGAGAGGTAATCTCCACCCAAACCATATAGTCGATTTCAAGCAAGAAAACGACAAACTTTATTTTACCACTCAAAATGGCGTTATTTTAGAACTGACCGTATTGCGGGATAGTGCCATTAGATTTAGGTATGCCACAGAACATGTTTTTGAACCTGATTTTTCATATGCCATAAGTGATGATGTAAGTCACGGCTACAATGAGCTTACAGTAAAAGAAGAAGTACCAGAGTATGTTATCACTACTTCAAAAATCAAATTATACATCAATAAATCCAATCTTAAGATTCAGATTTCAGATTTAGAAGATGTTGTCTTAATGGAAGACGAGCTGGGCTTTCATTGGGAAGAAAATTATGATTATGGTGGTAACATCGTAAAGATGAGTAAAGTATGTCATTCAGGTGAAAGCTACTATGGCATGGGGGATAAGGCTTCCCATACCAACCTAAAAGGCAAACGGGTAAACAACTGGGCTACGGATTCCTATGCCTACGGAAAAGACCAAGAACCCCTTTACAAATCGATTCCATTTTATGTAGGACTCAAGGAGAATATTGCCTATGGCGTCTTCTTTGACAACTCTTTTAGCACCTATTTTGATTTTGCCAATGAAAAAAGAAACGTCACTAGCTTTTGGGCAGACGGGGGTGAAATGAATTACTATTTCTTCTATGGTCCAAAAATGGGTCAAGTGGTAGAAGCTTACACAAATTTAACCGGAGTTCCTGAATTACCACCCTTGTGGGCGCTCGGATTTCATCAATCAAAATGGAGCTATTACCCAGAGAAGAAGGTAAAAGATATTGCCTCAACTTTTAGAAAGCTTAAAATTCCATGTGACGCCATTTATCTGGATATTGATTATATGGAAGGATTCCGTTGTTTCACCTGGGATAACAAACACTTTCCAAATCCTAAGAAAATGATAGAGGAGTTGGAAAATGATGGTTTTAAAACCATTACCATGATAGACCCTGGGATTAAAATAGATCGGGATTATTGGGTATACCAACAAGCCATGGACAATGGTTATTTCTGTAGAAGAGCGGATGGCCCCCACTTTAAGGGAAAAGTGTGGCCGGGAGAATGCAAATTCCCAGACTTCACGGACCCAGAGGTACGTGAATGGTGGGCAGGATTATACAAGGAGATGATTGCTGATATGGGAGTAAAAGGCGTTTGGAACGATATGAACGAACCTGCTATAATGGAAGTTCCGTCCAAAACAGCAAACCTTGATGTACGACATGATTATGACGGCAATCCATGCAGTCATAGAAAGGCACACAACGTGTATGGCATGCAAATGGTGCGTGCGACCTATGAAGGCGTTAAAAAATTCATGTTCCCGCGCAGACCTTTTGTGCTAACCCGAGCGGCATACGCAGGTACGCAAAGATATTGTGCCACTTGGACAGGCGACAACGTAGCCACTTGGGAACATCTTTGGATAGCCAATGTTCAGATGCAGCGCATGTGTATGAGCGGATATTCCTTTGTAGGATCAGATATTGGTGGTTTTGCGGAGCAGCCTAACGGTGAGTTATTTGCCAGATGGATGCAGTTGGCAATTTTTCATCCATTCTGTAGAGTACATTCCAGCGGAGACCATGGCGAACAAGAACCTTGGTCTTTTGGGGAAGAAATCACAGATATCGTAAGAAAATTTGTGGAATTAAGGTACGAGCTATTGCCTTATTTGTACACCATGTTCTATAAATACATTAAGGATGGACTGCCCATGCTGCAATCCTTGGTTTTTTATGATCAAGAAGATACCCAAACCCATTTTAGAACAGATGAGTTTCTATTCGGGGAGAAAATGTTGGTATGTCCAGTGCAAGAACCTAATGCACAAGGGAGACGGATGTATTTCCCAAAAGGGAATTGGTATAATTATTGGACTGATGAGGTTGTAACTGGAGGTGTGGAAAAATGGGTCTCAGCGGAAATTCATATCATTCCCTGGTTTGTGAAAGAGGGTTCCATGATTCCAAAGTATCCCGTGCAACAATATGTTGGGGAAAAGGAAATTAAAGAACTGGGAATAGATGTATATTATAAAAATGGAATTGAAATCTCCAGTGTTTATGAAGACCAACAAGATGGTTACGATTATAAAAAAGGACGTTACAGCCTTAGAAAATTTAGGTTACGCGGTAAGGAAAAAGAATTGATCATACAACAGTTTAAAGACGGTAATTTTATCACCCCGTATGAAAAATTCAAATTAACCTTCCACGGTCTGCCTTTTACAATCGGGACGGTAGAATTGGATAATGAAGTGGTTAATCCAAAAGACATAAAATTAAACGGGAATAACTCTATTGAAATAAGTAAGGATTTTACAGAACTTCATATTATTGGAAAATAATTTTTTGTAATTTACCTAGACTAAACACTATAAAAAAATGAAGAAATGTATAATTACGGCAGTGGTTTTTTTGGCTGTTGCCGCTTGTAAAACAAATCCATTTACAGGGAAAAGTACGCTTAATTTTTATCCAAATAGTCAAATTTTCCCTATGGCGTTTGCGCAGTATGATAGCTTCTTGACAGAAAACAAGGTTATCACTGGAACATCAGATGCGCAGATGATAACCAAGGTAGGGCAACGAATAGCAACAGCTGCCGAAAGGTGGTTAGATGCAAATGGATACCCAGGGTATTTAAAAGACTACAAATGGGAATATAATTTGGTGAATGATGACACCGTGAATGCATGGTGCATGCCAGGGGGGAAAATTGTATTCTACACAGGAATTTTGCCCATCACACAAACAGAAACAGGCGTAGCTGTGGTAATGGGACATGAAGTAGCACATGCCTTGGCCGATCATGGTGCACAACGAATGAGCGCAGGAATGGTACAGCAAATTGGTGCAGTAGCTGGGAATGTCGCCATTCAAGACCCAGAAAAAAGAAATATGTTCAATCAGGCGTATGGTCTGGGATCTACTGTTGGAGTGATGTTGCCTTTTAGTAGAGGGCATGAAACCGAAGCAGATAGAATAGGGCTTCAGATTATGGCAATTGCGGGCTACAATCCAGATGAGGCAGCAAGTTTATGGAAAAGAATGAAAGCGAAGGCTGGCGGACAGGCGCCACCAGAATTTTTAAGCACCCACCCATCAAACGACACAAGAATAAATAACTTAACGGTGTGGGCGCCAGCTGCAAAGCAAGAGGCCGCAAAATACGGAGTAACATCATTTAAATAACCAATTGACTAACCAATCTTTAATGCCATTTAGCGTTAAGTGAGAAGTCCTTTAGATTTTCTCCCTTGGCATTAAGTGGCATTTTTATTTGAAAGACTATGGCACGAGCAATCGCATTGAAAGGAAGTAAAAAACTGTTGAATGCTTGGGCATTTTATGATTGGGCGAACTCAGTGTATAGTTTGGTCATTTCTTCTGCTATTTTCCCCATTTTTTATGGAGCCTTGTTTCGAGTCGCGGAAATAGAAAAAGTGACCGTATTTGGTGGTGAAATTGCCCGTGCTCCTTTGATTAGTTATGTGACCTCCCTAGCCTTTGTGTTTATTGCTATTGTGACTCCCTTGGTTTCGGGTATTGCGGATTATTTGGGGAACAAAAAGATTTTTCTCAAGTTTTTCTGCTATTTAGGCGCTGCTTCCTGTATTGGTCTCTACTGGTTTTCTTTAGAAAACATCTATTTTGGATTGGTTTGTTACTTCTTTGGTTTGGTTGGGTTTTGGGTCAGTTTTGCCATCAACAATTCCTATTTGCCAGATATTGCCTTTCCAGAACAACAAGACAGGGTAAGTGCCAAGGGTTTCTCTTTGGGCTATATAGGAAGTGTCATTTTATTGGTATTCAATTTAGCAATGGTGATGCAACCGGCCATATTCGGAATTACTGATATTGGAGGAGAAGTAGCCGAAGTAAAAGCTATGAAATACTCATTTATTTCCGTAGGAATTTGGTGGATTCTTTTCAGTCAATATACTTTTTTACACCTACCAAAAGGATATAAAAGAGAAGGACAGCGAACCAATATTGTTCTCAACGGATTCAAGGAATTAAAGAGCGTTTGGAAACAATTGGGCACCGAAACTAGACTTAAACGCTATTTAGGAGCTTTTTTTGTGTATAGTATGGCTGTGCAGACCATTATGTTGATTGCTACGTATTTTGGAGAAGAAGAGATTGGTTGGGGCACAGATAGTGAACGCACTACCGGACTTATCATTAGTATTTTGGTGATTCAAATTGTAGCAATTTTTGGAGCCACCGTAACCGCATACGCTTCTAAAGCCTTTGGAAATATTAAAACACTTATTGTTATCAATATCATTTGGATTCTTTTATGCATATATGCATACTTTTTACAGACCCCAATGGATTTTTACATTGCAGCCGGCTTGGTAGGTGTGGTGATGGGAGGCATTCAGGCATTATCCCGTTCCACTTATTCCAAGTTTCTGCCAGAAACTACCGATACCACTTCTTTTTTCAGTTTTTATGATGTGGCGGAAAAAATAGGGATTGTCATAGGTACTTTTTTATATGGCGCTGTGGCCCAGCTAACTGGAAGTATGCGAAACAGTACCATTTTCTTGGGAGTATTCTTTTTAATTGGAGCGCTCTTATTGGTTAGAGTAAATCGGAAAAGTAATTAGTTAACCAGATTTTCATCAAGAATTTAATTCATTATGAAACTAAATGTATGGTTTTACAGCTGCATTTTGATAGCTATAGTTTCATGTACACCCAATAGTCACAATACCTCGGATATTGCAAAAGAATACTATAAAACGTATCAAGAAAGAAATGATTTTGAAAAGTTCCTAAGTTTTTATGATGATAATATAGTGCTGGAAGATATTGTTAATGCTGATAGTATTGTTGGAAAAAAAGCTCTTAAAGAATTTTTGGACTGGAACAACCCAAGCTTTCAAAAGGTTGGTAATGAAGCATTGGTCATTTATGAACAGATTATTGAAGATAATAAAGTTGTAACACGAGGTTATTTTACCGAATTTCTTTGGGGAGAAACCAAATTAGAAGCCATGCATTTTGTTACGATACTGACTTTTAACGAATCTGGGAAAATAATTAAACATATAGATTGGATCAATTACCCTTCAAATCTGATTGATTACAACAAAAGGAAGAATTCCAATAACTGGATTAAGCAATAAAAAGCCCAAACTTAAAAGTTTGGGCTTTCTGTTTTTGATTGATGGTTCCGATAACTCGGAAGATTGTTTTTGATTGGTAATAAACTCCGTACTATCCTTTCGATATGTCTCCTGAACCAGAAGATTTACTCTTAATCTTTTTTGGATTTCCGCGATAGCTAATATCACCGGAACCAGATACTCTGGCATCAATAGCTTGGTTTGCGGTAACTCTTATATCGGCAGAACCGGAAACTTGTGCTGTAACAAACTCTGCTTCAAGCTCATATGCTTTTACATCTCCAGAACCGGAAACTTGAATGTCCAAATTTGTAGCTTTCCCTTCCAAGTTAATATCACCTGAACCAGACAGTGAGGTTTCAACGGTTTCTGCTTCTATTGCTAAAGTAATGTCTCCAGAACCAGACATTCTGGCGCTAAAATTATCCGACTTTAATGTGGTTTTGCTAACAATGTCCCCAGAACCAGACAAGGCTACGGCATTGATTTGTTCTACAGGAACGGTAATATAAATTCCTGAATTCCAATTGGAAGGCCTAAGATTCACTCCTTTTTCAACCTTAACGATCAATTTGCCATTTTTTACCTCAGTTTTAATGTAGTCCAATAGATTAGACTCACCCTTGAGGGTTATTTCCCCTTCATTTCCGTCTACCAACTCAACATCAAACCAACCCGCCAGTGCAACGGCATCATAATCGCCTACAGAACGTTCAACGGTTACAACATTGCCATTTCCTTTGATTCTTTTGCCCCATTGGGCATGTGTAATTGCTACCATCGATAGCGCTAATCCTAGTGTGATAATTTTTTTCATGATTGTGTTTTTTGATTATTTTTTTATCCTTTTACTATTGAAAAACTTTGTTTTGAGCGTTCAACAAGTGAACGTTCAATTTCAGTTGTTTTCTCTTTACTTAGTGTATTTTGGTATTCATTTAGATTGTATCCGGTAACACCTTTCAACATTTCCAAATAGAAAAATATAACTTCCTTTTTTCTATCCTCGCTTGCCAAACCAACATATCTAGACATCATAAATTCATCTTCCAATACATATCCTTTTTTTTCTAAAAAGGCACGGGTAAGCGCTCCTTCATTCCTTGGACTTTCCTGTGCAAGCTTTTTGCTATTGTAAAACCAAGTGTTTTGACGATACTTATTATTTCCGATAAAAGCTGCATTATCAAAATTGTAATTATAGGTAAAGTCATTATTGTCCAAAAAGCCTTCAAATTGAGCAATGAATAATTTCTCTACATTTTGATGTTCATCGGTTACGGCAAAAACAAGCCTTTCACCAGCTGCTAAAGCTTTACCTCTAATATCCTCAGGATATTCATCTGAAGATGCGATTATCTCAAAATCAAACTTGCCAACATAGGTAAACTCATCGTTCACCTCAATTTCTATGTTTGGATATTCTTTTGAAATAATCCGGGTCCCTTCAACATACCTTTGCTCGGTAATTTCAGTGAAGGCATCTTGAACAGTGTTATTTTTCTCTTGCTCAGCCTTTGTTTTGCAACTATAAAAAGCTACGATTAAAGAGAGTAGTGCTATACCTGATTTGCTGCTCATAAACCTTTTATATTATCAAATGTCTTAGCGAACCCCTAGTTTTTATAAAAAGTAACCCCACCATAATCACTTGTAATGGTGACTGTATTTCCAGAGTTTTCTTTTCCGTAATAGCCCTTATAATATTTTTCGCTGGACTTTTCCTTACTGATATTGATTTCAAAATCATCTTTTCCACTTACACCCGCATATTCGGTTGTGATTTCAAAATCAAAATAATAAGAAGGATCATAGCCAATTTTAACTCCAGTATAATCTGTTTTAATATTGACATCCCCTGCATCCGAGGCCATCTCACTAATTCTTAATGAGCCATAATCCGATGTTACTGAAACATTTCCATGAACAGTTCCTAACTTTACACCAATATAATCCCCATTTCCATTTACGTTTTCCACCTCATTTACTTGTATAGAGCCATAATCACTGGAATATTCCAAATCGCCCATTTCATTGATAACAGCATTGGTATAATCAGCCTTAACCGTAAGATTCCCTGCTTTTTCAATGGTAAACCCTGAGTAATCCGCAATAATTTCCCCACTATTAATAAAGTCGAAAGTGGAACGGGATGTATAATCAAAACGCAACTCATTATTTCTGCCTCTCAATTCCCCAACATCTATTTTTCCATAATCACAATTTATTTTGGCATGGCCATCTATGCGATCCAAGTAAATGTTCCCATAATCATTATTCAGGTTGATGTTGTTTTTAACTGGAATTTTAACGGTGTAGTTCACTTGCACATTCACATTATTTCTTTTACCCCATTTCCATCCCCAGTTATTGTTACGGTCTCCGAACATGGTGCGGGCCGACACTAAACTGGCGCTATTTTCAAAGTCTACATCAATTTCATTTAATCGATTTTGGACTTTCTCTTCATTGTTTCCATTTGTTTTAATATGAACTTCTATTACAACCCTGTCTTCATTCCATGAAGTAATGTTTAGATTGCCATAGCTGTTCTTTACTTTGAAAAGTGCATCAGAATTTACGGTAAATTCCTTTTTAATGGTCTTTTCCTTGGTATACTTGCCCTTTAATTTTCCAGTATTGGCAACTAAGGCCAAAGGGATAAGGGCTAATGTCAAAAAGACATATTTATATAGTAATGTTTTCATCATTATATGCTTTTAAATTTTTAATGTTTTCAATATTGGTCAATACTTCTTTTAAAAGATCAATTCTAGTTTGAAAGTTGGTTATCATGGCATTCAGTATAATTTTACTGTTTCCCCCATTAACAAGTTCTTGCTCCAAGGTTTGATAATTGGATTCCAATTTGTCAAGTTGTAACAAAGTATCATCTACCAGTTTTGCCGTTTCAGGGGATTTTTCATCTTTTAATAGTTGTACCTGCTCCTCAATTAGGCTGGCAAAATAAAACTCTGTTTTCGACACCTCTGGTGCAATTTCCACAACCTGTTCTTTAATGCTTGGTTGCGCAGTAAAGACTTGTATCCCCAACATACATAGTATGGCTATGGAAGCGGCAATAGATAATGGTTTCCACCAGCTTGTCTTTTTTCTTTGGAGTTGAACTACTCCGTTATCCCTGTTCAGCTTTTTCAAAAAACGTTCTTGATGCCCATTCCTTGGTTCTTCAAAGTCAAAATTGCCTTCTAGCCTTTCAAATAGCTGATCTAAATTATCTTTACTCATAATCAAGCATTTACTGTCAATTTTTTTCTTAGACTTTCCTTGGCCCTCGAAATTGTTGTTCTACAATTAGCATAGCTAATGTTCATGATATCGCTTATTTCTTCGTAATCGTACCCCTCGATTAAATGTAAGGTCAAAGAAATTCTGTAATTGTCTTTTAAACTTTTCATGGTTTCCATCACTTTTTGAGCCTTCAGTTCAGTATAACCATTGTGATTCAAAGCAACTTCATCATTGTCTTCGACCTTGTACATTACCTCATCCAAATCCACAGCTCGTGTTTTTTGCTGTTTTTTGTAATGATAGATACTGTTGTTTATCACAATTCGCTTTAACCATGCCCCAAAGGCGACATCCCCTTTAAATGTGTGCAGTTTCGTAAACGCGTTCAAGAACGATTCCTGCATTACATCTTCAGCTTCGGCCGAGTCCTTTACAATCCTAAAAGCTATGTTGTACATGGCTTTGTAGTACCGATTGTAAATTTCCAATTGCGCACTTTGTTTTCCCCTTAGGCACGATTGGAGCAGCGCATCAGTATGTTCATTTTGGTGGCTCAAAAAATGAATGGTTTGTCTTATAGATAGGTGAATTTATCAATTGTTACAGTTTTTTCCATTTTTTTAGTTTTTAATGGCATAAGAATTGCCGTTATACAAGTGGAAAAGAACCTAACACCCATGGTAATACCTACTTTTATGGTATTATAGCGGAAATCGGTTCTAGTATAAACTGAAGATTTGTGTCATTTGTGACAAAATGACCGAAAATATGATATGGGAGAAATAAAAATTTCAACTTTTGACAATATATCAATGCAAGGGCTTGATGAGGATGCAGAATTAATTCCGTTATTGACACCGGAAGATGAAGAGGAGATGAATAAGGAGGAATTGCCAGAAACCTTGCCGGTTTTGCCATTGCGAAACACGGTGCTCTTTCCTGGCGTAGTAATTCCAATTACCGCGGGGCGGGATAAATCAATCAACCTGATTAAGGACGCCAACAATGGCACAAAAACCATTGGGGTGGTTTCACAAAAAGATGAGGAAACTGAAAACCCTGGGGTCGATGATATTAATAGGCTGGGAACCGTTGCCAGAATTCTTCGCGTGTTGCAAATGCCAGATGGAAACACTACGGTTATCATTCAAGGTAAAAAACGTTTTGAAATCAACCAGGTGGTTTCTGAGAAACCGTATTTGACCGCAACGGTTAAAGAAGCACAAGAGGAACGACCTAATGAAAAGAGTGAGGAGTTTGAGGCAATCATAGATTCTATAAAAGAGTTGGCTTTTAAGATCATAAAAGACAACCCCAATATTCCTAGTGAAGCCACATTTGCTATCAAAAATATTCAGAGTAATTCATTCCTGATCAATTTTGTGTCCTCCAACCTTAATTTAAGTGTTGCGGACAAGCAAAATCTTTTGGAAATCCCAAATTTACAGGATAGAGCCCTTACAACCCTAAAGTATATGAATACAGAGCTTCAAAAATTGGAGCTCAAGAACGATATTCAATCCAAGGTTCGTAATGATATGGACCAGCAACAACGCGAGTATTTTTTACATCAACAAATGAAGACCATTCAAGAAGAACTTGGAGGTATTTCTTATGAGGAAGAAGTTGATGAAATGCGTGCAAAAGCAAAAAAGAAGAAGTGGAGTAAAAAAGTAAAGGAACATTTTGAAAAGGAACTTTCCAAAATACAACGTATGAATCCTCAGGTGGCGGAATATTCCATACAACGCAACTATTTGGACCTATTCTTGGATTTACCTTGGAACGAATTCTCTAAAGACAAATTTGATTTAAAACGCGCCCAACAGATTCTGGACCGTGATCACTATGGCCTGGAGGATGTAAAACGAAGAATTATTGAATATTTGGCTGTGCTTAAGCTGCGAAACGACATGAAATCGCCCATTCTTTGCTTGTACGGACCTCCAGGAGTTGGTAAAACATCTTTAGGCAAGTCTGTTGCTGAGGCCTTAGGTAGGGAATATGTTCGGATATCACTCGGCGGTTTACGGGACGAAGCAGAAATTAGAGGGCATAGAAAAACCTATATTGGAGCAATGCCTGGACGAATCGTTCAGAGTTTGAAGAAAGCAGGTAAATCCAATCCCGTTTTTATATTGGATGAGATAGATAAACTCTCGAACAGTCATCAAGGTGATCCTTCATCCGCTATGCTTGAAGTTTTGGACCCTGAGCAGAACAGTGATTTCTATGATAACTTTTTGGAAATGGGCTATGACCTATCCAAAGTAATGTTTATTGCCACAGCTAATAATTTGGGAACCATTCAACCAGCACTTCGCGACCGAATGGAAATCATCAATGTAACGGGTTATACCATAGAGGAAAAGGTAGAAATTGCCAAAAAGCATTTACTTCCTAAGCAGCTAAAAGAGCACGGACTTATTGCAAAAGACTTAAAAATTGGCAAACCACAGCTTGAAAAAATTGTGGAAGGCTATACCCGGGAATCGGGAGTGCGTAGTTTGGAAAAACAAATTGCAAAAATGGTGCGTTATGCTGCCAAATCCATTGCCATAGAAGAAGAGTACAACATTAAAATTTCTAATGATGATGTAGAAAAAATATTGGGTCCGGCACGTTTAGAACGGGACAAATATGAGAATAATGATGTTGCAGGTGTGGTTACGGGCTTGGCATGGACCAGTGTTGGAGGAGATATCCTTTTTATAGAATCCATTTTGTCCAAAGGAAAAGGAACTTTGAACATTACTGGAAACCTTGGAAAAGTAATGAAGGAATCCGCCACCATTGCCATGGAGTATATCAAATCCAATGCGGAGACTTTTGGCATAAATTCAGAGGTATTTGATAAATACAACGTCCATATTCATGTGCCTGAAGGTGCTACCCCAAAAGACGGTCCTAGTGCGGGAATCACGATGCTAACGTCACTGGTCTCGCTTTTTACACAACGTAAAGTGAAAAAGAGTTTGGCCATGACCGGTGAAATTACCCTTAGGGGTAAGGTATTGCCTGTTGGTGGTATCAAAGAAAAGATTTTGGCTGCCAAAAGGGCCAGGATCAAGGAAATTATCTTGTGTGAAGACAATAGAAAAGACATTCAGGAAGTAAAGGAAGACTATTTAAAGGGACTTACATTTCACTATGTTTCGGATATGAGTGAAGTTATTGATATTGCCGTTACGGATAGGAAGGTTAAAAATGCCAAAAAGCTTTAGAAAAGAACAGAGGTTTTTTGAGATTGTACTTATTGTCCCGTATAATACTCGTAACTATGATTTGTTAAACATTGTTAGCTCTTAATTTTTCCAAGCTGATCCCAAGGCAAATACATAAATAGACAAAATACCCATTATAATTAATAATAGTATGGAAATACTCAGTAGTATTTTAGCTAATACATTTTTTCTGTTTTTCAAGGATAATATGGAGAGTATTAACGGAATAAAAAATAATAAAGGGAGTAATAGCGCATAATCACCCGGGAAAAGTTTCCAAATACGGTCATCTCCAATAATAATATATGAAATAGCTTGCATCAATAGCAACAGTATTAGTATTGATATAAAATTTAGTACCCTGTTTTTGTTTTTCATTATAGTATCAATGCATTTTATTAAGTAGATAAATTAATCCTTTTAAAGGTTTCCATTTTTTATCAATGACCGCTAACTCATATTAATATGTCTCCGTTTTATATTTTGCGATAAGTGAAGTTCGGGAATTCCAATCATCAAGTCAGGTCTGAATTGATGTAACGACCTTTTGAAATGATACTTATTTGCAAGGTCAAGCCAATGAGATTCTGTAGAAACTTTAAAAATGCTTTTTTGGAATCTTTTGTTTCCTTCTCCTTATTTTTGACCCATGGGAAAAATCACCATTGCGATAGATGGGTATTCATCCACAGGAAAAAGTACCTTGGCAAAGCGACTGGCTTCGGCATTAAACTATGTGTATGTAGATACAGGGGCCATGTACCGTGCAGTGACCCTTTTTGCATTGAACCATAATTATGTTGGTGCTACTGAAGATATCCCATCCTTAATTGCAGCACTGCCCAATATACAATTAAAGTTTGTGCCCAATAAAACGTTGGGATTATCAGAAATGCACCTCAATGGCCTAAATGTAGAAAAGGAGATTAGAACCATGAAAGTATCAGAGCAGGTGAGTAAGGTGGCTGCTATTCCCGAGGTGAGAACCAAGTTAGTAGAAATGCAACAAAAAATGGGGGATGAAAAAGGCATTGTAATGGACGGTAGAGATATTGGTACCGTGGTTTTCCCCAATGCGGAACTAAAGATATTCATGACCGCTTCTCCAGAAACCCGCGCGACCAGACGCTATAAGGAACTATTGGATAGAGGTGAGGCTGTTTCCTTCGAAGAAGTCCTTGAGAATGTTCAAAAAAGGGATTTTATAGATTCTACTCGAGAAACATCCCCTTTACGCAAGGCTGATGATGCCATTGAATTTGATAATAGCGATATGGGGATTGAGGAACAATTTGAACGGATGCATAATTTTGCCCAAAGGGTTATTTTAAAAGCCTAGAAAATCGAACTCTTTTTATTAATTATCTACATAACCCTGGTCCCATGTTTTTTTGGGGTCATGATTCCTCAAATCGCATTGAAAGTCCGCTACTGCCTTAAGGTTCATCAGTACAGATATCCACCCAGCATGCACCTCATAAAAATCACTTTCAGGTACATTTTCATTCCTTAAAGTAAGGTCTGTTCCACCGTTTTCCGCTTGCTTTAATTCAAATTTCACCAAACTATTAAAATAGTCCAAATGGAATTCTTCATTGGGAATGCTCTTTATAATTTGACTGTTGTAGGTTTGGCCATTCGGAAACAAGAAGTGAATTACATCGCCATCTTCATTTGCTTTTTCGGACCTGAACTTTGTTATTCCCTCAGCGGTGGTGAGCAAATCAAAAACCTTATTTGGGTTAGCTTTTAAATGTAATTTCCAAGTAATGGTTTTCATTTTCGAATAAATATTTCAAGTTCACTTGTAGCCAATGTTGTAGCCAGTTATTCTTTAACCTCCAAATCTTCTCTTTTTATGACCTTGCCTCCAATAACAACTTTCTCAATAGCATCATATGCTTCAATATCCGTTAATGGGTTTTTAGCCATCATAATTATATTTGCTTTTTTTCCGATAGCCAATGAGCCAAGAGAAGAATCTAAATGAAAAGCTTTGGCATTATTAAATGTAGCGGACGCAAGTATTTTATTTAAGGAGACTCCCGCTTCTTTCATCAATTTAAGCTCCCAATTACCATTATGACCCGGTTGATTGCTATAAATTGGGCCAGATGGAGTATCTGAGCCAAATAGAATCAGACCATTATTATCAGAAAGGTACTTTAAAGCTAGCATTGCATGACCTTGCACATTGTCATACATTGTATGGATCTCCTCTACAGTAAGTTCACTAAAAATTTTTTTGCCAAACCATTGTGCTTCTTCCGTTTTATACCATTCAAGTAAATTTTTGGGAACCACTTTTTTTAAGCCAGGCTGATTAAGAAATTCGGTATCAACCAGTGCTTTCTCTCCTTCAATAACAGTCAATGTAGGGGTATAGCCTATTTGCTTTTTAATTTGTAGATCCAACATGTTTTTTATCTCTATTGGAAGAGAATCAGAGGGCACATCTTTATATTCTTCCCAGTTCCAAAGCCCGTGAGATATGATATCAACTCCTATATCTGTTAAAAATGAATGTCCTTCAAATGAATTAGCGTGAACTGTTAGGACAAGCCCATTGGAATGTGCTTCCGTAAGCAATTCCTCCATAATATCTTTGGTTGGCAAGGGCAACCCCTTCATGTGACCAAAACCTGATTCATAATACGCTTTTACAGCAATAGCACCAGAATTTTTGATACGCTTGACAACTGCTTTGGGGGTATGATTGGTAGGGTCATACTTATCTGGTATGTTTTCTGCCTGACTTTCCATATATATGAAATTTGGCAGGGCTTCAAATCGATATTCTATAGGTATATTATTCATTGGGTAGCCATTTGCAACCGCAGCCCCTGAATATCCTATATGATATAAATCGGGTTTTGCTTTTTCCATGTTAAAAGAAGTGATATCTTCTTCATATATGCCTCCAAGATCAATTAAAGTGGTAAAACCATAGTATAAATAGCTTCGCGGCATTTGGCTTTTAAACTTAGTGGCCAGTTCAGGGTATTTTTCTATATGATTGGGAAGCATTCCTTGCACTCCTGGAAGATGGACATGACTATCGATTAACCCTGGAATTATGAATTTTCCAGTTCCATCGATCTGTTCAAATGTTCCGCTTATGCTTGGCTCATCTTTACCCACATAAACGATTTTATCTTTTTCAACCACTAAATGACCTATATAAGGGCTGTAAGTGCCATCTTCTGTTGAGATTATGGTAACATTCGATATGTAGACACCTTCAGTAAGATTCAATTGTTCTTTATTCTCTTGACAAGAGAATAAAATTATAACAAAGAGAATGGCTAATAATTTTCTCATTAGTGACTTATTTTAGTTTTCTTTATGGAAGACGTAAAATTTCGAATAATGGTTGCCTTATTTATTGAGTTTTTTAAATGTTTGCCAACTAAAAGGATATAAATCCGTTTTAATGATTTATATCTAACCGATACCTGAAGTTCGGAATTTTTACTTTAAAAATCCAGATGAAATTAAAAGATAAAAAAGGCGCCTAAAAGGCGCCTTTTTTTATGCAAAGAATTTATTTCTTAGATATTTGGAATAACCAAAACCTGATCTGGGTGTATCATATCCGGATTCTTCAAGATATTGGTATTTGCATCAAATATTTTGTTGTACTTCATGGCATCTCCATAGTAATGCTTTGCAATTTTGCTTAAAGACTCACCACTTTTTACCGTATGTCTGTGATACACAGAATCATCGGCAACAGAAATGTTTGCCTTAACATCAGAAGGGCTTTCCCCGCCAATTTGCTTTATTTTATCCCAAATAGCATTTTTCTCGTAAGGTGTATTGGCTACTCCCTTTATCTTTAGAACGCCTCCATCTTCAGATACGTCGCCGTCTTTTATGCCTAATTCTTGGCCTAAATCTAAAACTGCTTGATATTTCGCTTTTGCACTCATAATAGTTCAATTGTTTTAATGGTTAATACTAAGAAACAAGATATGTATAAAAGTCACATTTCAGCTTAATTTTTCATTAATTATTGTTTCAATAAGATATGCATGCAATAAGGGTTTGTAAAACAAGGAATTAATTGTATTTTTGCACTCCTTTTTAACAAATAGACAAGAGAAAAAGGGAACAGAAAAATCAATAACAACTTCTACAGTAATTGTTTAACTCTTGTAAAACTGTAGAATACAAATTTAAATCAGCACATGGCTGAAGAAAAAGCAAGCGTTGAGGTAGAAGAAACTACTGAAGCAGTTCAAGAAGTAAAAGAAGAGGTTCAAACACAACAGGACCCAAAAGAGTATCTCGAAAATTTTGATTGGGAAAAGTACGAGGAAGGAATTGAGCGCGTAGATGATACAAAGCTCAAAGAATTTGAAGCACTTGTAGAGGAAAACTTTGTAGATACCGCAGATGAAGAAGTGGTACAGGGAAAAGTTGTTCACATGACCGACCGTGAGGCAATCATTGATATCAATGCAAAGTCTGAAGGTGTTATCTCATTGAACGAATTCCGTTACAATCCTGATCTTAAGGTTGGTGACAAAGTAGAGGTACTTATAGATATTCGTGAAGACAAGACAGGTCAACTGGTATTGTCTCACAGAAAAGCAAGAACGATCATGGCTTGGGACAGAGTTAATGCTGCCCATGACAAAGAAGAGATTGTTCAAGGTTTTGTAAAATGCAGAACCAAAGGTGGTATGATCGTAGATGTATTTGGAATTGAGGCGTTCTTGCCAGGTTCTCAAATCGATGTGAAGCCTATTCGTGATTACGATCAGTACGTTGGTAAGACCATGGAGTTCAAAGTGGTTAAGATCAACCATGAGTTCAAGAACGTGGTAGTTTCACACAAAGCGTTGATTGAGGCTGATATTGAAGAACAGAAAAAAGAAATCATCGGTCAGCTTGAAAAAGGTCAAGTACTGGAAGGTATTGTTAAGAACGTTACTTCTTACGGTGTCTTTATTGATCTTGGTGGGGTTGACGGATTAATTCATATTACAGACCTTTCTTGGAGTAGAATCAACCATCCAAATGAGGTTGTTGAGCTAGACCAGAAAATGAATGTGGTAATTCTTGATTTTGATGATAACAAATCTAGAATCCAATTAGGTCTTAAACAATTAGAGAAGCACCCATGGGATGCATTGGGTGATGAAATAAAAATTGGCGACAAAGTAAAAGGTAAGGTAGTTGTAATTGCAGATTACGGTGCCTTTATTGAAGTTGCCGAAGGTGTTGAAGGATTGATTCACGTTTCCGAAATGTCATGGTCTACACACTTAAGGTCTGCACAAGACTTTGTAAAAGTAGGTGATGAGGTTGAAGCTGTGGTATTGACCTTAGATAGAGAAGATCGTAAAATGTCTTTGGGTATTAAGCAATTAACGCCAGACCCATGGACTGATATTACTTCTAAATATCCTGTAGGTTCAAGACACAAAGGAATTGTTAGAAACTTTACCAACTTTGGTGTGTTTGTAGAAATGGAAGAAGGAATAGATGGTTTAATTTACATCTCTGACCTTTCATGGACGAAGAAAATCAAGCACCCATCTGAGTTTGTGGCCGTTGGCGACAATTTAGAAGTAGAAGTATTGGAATTGGATGTTGAAGGACGTAAGCTTAGCTTGGGCCATAAGCAAACAACAGAAAATCCTTGGGACAAGTACGCTGCTGAATTTGCAGAAGGTACCGTTCATAAAGCTGCAATCTTTGAGGTTGTAGACAAAGGAGCCACTGTTAATTTCAATGAGGATATTGTTGGTTTTGTGCCTTCAAGACACATGGAAAAAGAAGATGGTAAGAAGCTAGGAAAAGGTGAAGAAGTAGAATTCAAGATTATTGAGTTCAACAAAGACTTCAAACGAGTAGTAGCAAGTCATACAGCTATCTTTAGAGAGCAAGAAGAACGCAATGTAAGTACAGCAAAAAGAAAAGCTGCTGTTGCTGCGGAAGAAGCCAAAACAACTTTAGGTGATGCTAACTCTCAGTTACAGGCACTAAAGGAGAAAATGGAAGCAGATACTAAGAAGAAGTAATAAAAACTTCATAGATGTATAAAAAGCCCAGCTGGAAACAGCGGGGCTTTTTTTATGTCATTAACCTTTTTAAAGAATTGTTTACTTTTGCATACAACTGAGTCGGTCGCATAGCAAATGAGTCAAAAAGTACTTCTTACCTCCAAAGAAATTAACATCATACTGCACCGTTTGGCTTGCCAACTTTTAGAAAACCATTTAGATTTTAGTAATACCGCGCTTATTGGCATTCAACCCAGAGGGGTTTATCTTGCCGAGCGGTTAACGAAAATCCTTAAAGAGGACTACAAGGTCAAGCATATAGATTTAGGATTTTTGGATATTACTTTCTATAGGGATGATTTTGGACGTAGTGATAAAACACTAAAGGCAAATACCACAAAAATGGACTTTCTGGTGGAGAACAGAAACATTGTTTTTATAGATGATGTGTTATATACAGGGAGGAGCATACGTGCGGCACTCACTGCAATTCAATCTTTTGGAAGACCTATAGACATTGAATTATTGACATTGATTGATAGAAGATTCAGCAGACATTTACCCATTCAACCTAACTATCGTGGCAGACAAGTAGATGCCATTAACGAAGAAAAAGTAAAGGTGATGTGGGAAGAAAATGATGGAAAGGATATTGTGTATTTAGTAAACAAATAAGATAGAATGAGTGAATTAAGTGTAAATCACTTACTGGGAATAAAATATCTTGACAAGAAGGATATTGGACTCATTTTTGAAACAGCGGATCATTTTAAGGAAGTTATCAATAGATCTATTAAAAAGGTCCCTACGCTGCGGGATATTACCATTGCCAACATTTTTTTTGAAAACAGTACCCGTACCAAACTTTCCTTTGAACTTGCGGAAAAACGATTATCGGCAGATGTGATTAATTTTTCAGCTTCGCAATCATCCGTAAAAAAGGGAGAAACGCTTATTGATACCGTCAATAATATCCTGTCCATGAAAGTGGATATGGTAGTGATGCGTCATCCTAACCCAGGAGCAGGAATTTTTCTTTCTGAACATGTGAATGCTTCCATAATAAATGCAGGTGATGGAGCACATGAACATCCTACCCAGGCTTTGCTGGATTCGTATTCCATTAGAGAGAAATTAGGAGATGTGGGAGGTAAAAATGTGGTCATTGTGGGCGATATTTTACATTCAAGAGTGGCATTGTCCAATATTTTTGCCCTAAAACTTCAAGGAGCCAATGTAAAAGTTTGTGGACCAAAAACCTTGATTCCCAAACATATTGAATCACTAGGGGTTCAGGTAGAAACAAACCTTAAAAAAGCATTGGAATGGTGCGATGTAGCTAATATGCTTCGAGTTCAAAATGAGCGCATGGATATTAGCTATTTCCCAACGACCAGAGAGTATACCCAGCAATTTGGCGTAAATAAAAAACTGTTGAACAGTTTGGATAAACAAATTGTAATCATGCACCCAGGACCTATTAATAGGGGGGTGGAGATTACAAGTGATGTAGCAGATTCTAACCAGTCCATAATCTTGGAACAAGTGGAGAATGGAGTGGCAATTCGTATGGCGGTAATTTATCTACTGGCCTCAAAAATTAAATAAAATGATTTTCAATAAAGAAGGAACAACAACCATTGTTTTCCAGGAAAAAACCTCGATTGCCACCTTCTTGGGAAATTTAACAAAAGCCTACCCCAAAATAAAACATGATAATATTATTGTCAACCTGTTTTCTTTTAGCAAGTTAACGGCTGGGGATATTTTGGAGTTTTTTGAGATTTCAAACAAACATAAGGCAGCAAATAAATCTTTTGTTTTGGTCACTAGCAAGGTATCGTATGATGAAGCACCCGAGGAAATAAATGTGGTTCCAACCATACAAGAAGCAAAAGATTTAATAGAAATGGAAGAGATAGAACGGGATTTAGGAATTTAATGTTAAATGGAAAAAGTGGGTAATTGAAAATTTCAAGTTTGCAAAAAGAGAATATTGTTAGGGAGAAAAGTTTCAGTTTTGCACTTAGGGTTGTTAGACTTGTAAAGAAATTGTAGAAAGAGGATAAAGAATATATTCTTTCAAAACAATTAATACGTTCAGGAACTGCTATTGGTGCATTAGTTAGAGAAGCGGAACACGCCGAAAGCAAAAAAGATTTTATCCACAAAATGAGTATTGCACTCAAGGAGGCCAATGAAACAAGATATTGGCTTGATATACTTTTTAAATCTGACTATATTTCAAATATGCCTTACAATACTTTAAATGATGAAGTTACTCAGTTGATAAAACTCTTGGCTTCTATTGTGAAATCATCAAAACAGAAAATTTAAATGTTTTTAACAGTAGTAAAAACTCTCCGAATCCCAGTAATTTTTCATTTTTCATTCTCAATTTTCCATTCATTGTGAAACTGACTATTCTCGGCTGTTATTCAGCTACTCCAAGAACCTTTACGAACCCGACTTCCCAAGTTTTAGAAATACGGAATCATCTTTTTTTGATTGATTGTGGAGAAGGTACACAGGTACAGCTCAGAAAATACAAGGTCAAGTTTTCTAGAATTAAACATATTTTCATATCTCATTTACATGGAGATCATTTCTTTGGACTCCCTGGATTAATATCTACATTTCGGCTTTTAGGAAGAGAATCGGAACTCCATATATATGGCCCAAAGGGAATCAAAGAAGCCATCACCTTATTTCTTAAACTTGGCGACTCTTGGACCAACTACCCCTTGATTTTTCACGAATTAAACGCTAAAGATTCCGAACTTGTTTTTGAAGACGAACAAGTAAGCGTTCATACTATACCATTGGAACATCGAGTTTACACCAATGGCTTTTTATTCAAAGAGAAACCGTACCCTCGTAAACTAAATATTGATGCTGTTGAGGAGCATGAAATAGATAGGAGTCAATTCAATAATATAAAAAATGGAGCAAGTGGCGTTACAGAGAATGGAGTATCCATTTCCAATGCAGATTTAACCCTAGATCCCCCGAAACCAAAGAGTTATGCATTTTGCAGTGATACTATCTATAATGAAACCATTGTGCCAATAATCGCAAATGCAGATATGCTGTATCACGAATCCACATTTTTGGAAACAGAATCCAAGCTTTGTAAAAAAACAAAACACTCCACAGCCAAGCAAGCAGCTTTAATAGCCCAAAAAGCAGACGTAGGCGGTCTTATTTTAGGACATTACTCAACACGATACAAGTCCATCGACCTTTTCAAAGAAGAAGCGTTAGAAGTGTTTCCTAATGTGGAACTGGCAGACGATGGTAAATCTTTTACCATATAATTACCCAGAAGGCAAAACAAAAGGCTTCCAATTTTCCTAATCTCCATTCTTTTACTGAAATTTGAAGGTAATTATACTGTGATGCCATGCAAAATGACTTGAGCAATTATAGGAAGTCCTATGAAAAGAGTGCTTTAACGGAAGAAACCATCAAAGAAAACCCTCTGGAACAATTTCAAAAGTGGTTTTATGAGGTGGAAGCAACGGATGGACTGGATGAACCCAATGCGATGACAATTTCCACCATTGGTTTGGATGGCTACCCAAAAAATCGAGTGGTTTTAATGAAGAAATACACACATGAAGGGTTCATTTTTTATACAAACTATAACAGTGAAAAAGGAAAGGCTATAACGAATGACCCATCAACCTGTCTTTCTTTTTTCTGGCCCAACCTAGAGCGTCAGGTAATCATTAAAGGAAAAGCAGAGAAAATAGCAGAAAACCTTTCAGATGGTTATTTTGAATCCAGACCACTTGGCAGTCAATTGGGTGCTATGGTGTCTGACCAAAGCGATGTAATTGAATCCAGAGAGAAATTGGAAACCAAACTTAAAGAGTTGGAAAGGGAAAGTGAAGGCAAAGAAATTGAAAGACCCGAACATTGGGGAGGGTATTTAGTAAGACCGGTATCCATTGAATTTTGGCAGGGACGCCCAAATAGATTACATGACCGAATTAGGTATACACTTCAAGAAGATTATAATTGGAAAGTGGAGCGGTTGCAGCCATAGGAAATTGTTTAAAACCAGATAAAATTGAAAGATGAAGACGGTAATTTTAATGCGACATGGAAAATCCTCGTGGGATTATGATGTTTCCGATAAGGATAGACCATTAAAAGAAAGAGGTATCAACGATGCCCATATGGTTGGCAAAACATTTATGAAGAATGGTATTCAAATCGATTTTGCATATTCAAGCCCGGCAAATAGAGCATTGCATACCAGTATGATTTTTCTGAGAAATATTGGATTCAATTTGAATGACTTTCAAGTGACTGAGGAGCTTTATGATTTTTCAGGACAAGATGTAAAGCGCTTTATTCAAAACTTGGACAACAAATTAGATACCGTAGCACTTTTTGGGCACAATTATGCGTACACAAACCTTGCAAATGCTTTGGGAGATCAGTATATTGAAAACGTTCCAACATCTGGACTTGTACAGATTGAATTTGATGTATCCGAATGGTCTAAAGTTTCAAAGGGAACCACACAACAGCTAATTTTTCCAAAACATCTAAAGCAATAAATGATTAAAATAAAAAACGAGTACGTTAACAGAGAAATCAGTTGGTTGCACTTTAACGCAAGAGTTCTTCAAGAAAGTGCCGACAAAAGAGTACCGCTTATTGACCGACTTAGATTCTTGGGTATTTTCAGTAATAATCTCGATGAATTTTTTAAAGTAAGATATGCTACGGTAAAGCGTATTGTTGATGCAGGAAAAAAAGGAAAAAGTGTTTTGGGCGGCGAAAAGGCGAAAGATTTGTTGGAAGAAATCACAAAAATTGTGATTGCACAACAGGCAGGCAGTCTTGAAATTTTAAGCAGTATTGAAGAAGAATTAAAGGCAGAGAATATTTTCATTATTGATGAAAATGAAATCAGTGAAAACCAAGCCGAATTTGTAAGGGAATATTTCTTTAAAATGGTGAATCAGGAGTTGATGACGATCATTTTAAATGATCTCACGGAATTTCCATTATTGAAGGATACAGCAGCTTACCTCGCAGTAAAAATGGTCATGACCAACGATGAAAACGCAGGTGCCAATGGCCGAAATAGGTATGCATTAATAGAAATTCCCAAAGGAATTGATCGCTTTATCGTGCTTCCTAAAGAAGGCGAAAAAAACTACATCATTATTCTTGATGATCTAATTAGGTTTTGTTTGGATAGTGTATTTACCATGTTCGAATTTGAGTCTATTACTGCCCACATGATAAAAATTACTCGTGATGCGGAGCTAGATATTGATAATGATCTGACGAAAAGTTTTATTGAGAAAATTTCTTCAAGTGTTGAGCATAGAAAAATAAGCGATCCAGTTCGTTTTGTTTATGACAAAGGTATTGACAAGGACACCCTTCAATTCTTAAAGGAAAAAATGAATATTGTTGATACGGATAGTGTTATCCCCGGAGGTAGGTACCATAACCGCCGTGATTATATGGGTTTTCCAAGTTTAGGAAGACAGGATTTAATGTACGAGAAGATTGAAGCACTTCCCATCAAAGGTTTAAGTATGGAAGGGAGTCTTTTAGAGAAAATAGCTCAAAAGGATCACTTAATTTATACACCTTACCACACATTTGCTTACGTCACCAAGTTTTTAAGAGAAGCAGCCTTAGACCCAAAAGTACGTTCCATAAAAATTACGGTATACCGTCTTGCCAGTGCTAGTCAAATAGCTTCGGCTTTGATTAATGCTGTTAAAAATGGTAAACAGGTAACCGTCCAAATAGAGCTGCAAGCCCGTTTTGATGAACAGGCCAACATTGAATATGCCAATCAACTGCAAGCAGAAGGCATCAACCTGATTTTTGGTGTACCTGGGCTAAAAGTACATAGCAAAATTTGCTTAGTAGATCGCGAAGAAGCCGAAGGAATGAAGAGGTATGGTTTTGTAAGTACTGGAAACTTTAACGAGTCCACAGCCAAAATTTACACGGACTATACTTTGTTTACTGCTCACGATGGAATCCTAAAAGAAATGGACAAAGTCTTCGAGTTTTTTGAAACCAACTATAAAATAAACAAATACAAGCACCTTATCGTTTCTCCGCATTATACAAAATCTACATTCATCAAATTAATTGATAATGAGATTGAAAATGCCCAGGCGGGCAAAGAAGCGTATATAAAAATCAAGATGAATAGTTTTACATCATATAAAATGGTGGATAAGCTATATGAGGCGAGTAGGGCAGGAGTAAAAATTCAGCTAATTATTAGAGGTATTTGTTGCCTTGTGCCAGGGGTGCAGGGAATGAGCGAGAACATCGAGGCCATTAGTATAGTTGATAAGTTTTTAGAGCATCCGAGGTTGTTTATTTTTGGGAATGGAGGTGATACCAAAATTTATATCTCATCGGCAGATTGGATGACAAGAAATCTCGATTTTAGAGTTGAAGTTGGGTGCCCTATATACGATTCGGATATCAAACAAGAACTACTGGATACTTTTGATATTTCTTGGCGTGATAACCAGAAGGCTAGGGTTTTTTCTGAAAAACAGGATAATGCCTACAGAGAAAAGGATGCAAATGAGACAGCTATTAGATCTCAGTTTGAACTTTATGAGTACTATCAAAGGAAGCTAGAATCTTAAAATTTCCAAGTTGAAAATACGAAAGTACGCTGCTATAGACATTGGATCCAACGCAGTTAGGTTATTGGTAAACAATGTGATAGAACAAGAAGACAAAGCCGCATCTTTTAAAAAAAGCGCATTGATTCGTGTTCCAGTGCGTTTAGGAGAAGATTCATTTACTAAGGGAGCGATTTCAGAAGAAAATTTACAACGCTTGATCAAAACCATGCAATCGTTTGATCTTTTAATGCAAGTTTATGGGGTTGAAAAGTATATGGCATGCGCCACATCTGCCCTAAGAGAGGCGAAAAATGGCAAAGAAGTTGTAGAAAAAGTTCGAAACGCAACAGGTGTAGGCATTGAAATTATCGATGGCAAACAAGAAGCTTCGATTATTGCATCGACAGATTTGAAGGAATTAATTAAAAACGATAGATCATACCTGTATGTTGATGTAGGTGGAGGAAGCACTGAATTTACGGTTTTTAAACAAGGTGAATTGTTAGCTTCAAAATCATTTAAAATAGGTACGCTACGTATTTTGAACAATCTTGTGGACGAAGCTGTTTGGAATGCGGTTCAGCAATGGATAACATCTCAATTTAACGAGAATAATAAGGTTGAGATCATAGGCTCCGGAGGGAACATTAACAAACTTCATAAAATGTCCGGGAGGAAAATAGGACAGCCTCTATCTTTTATTTGGCTGAATGCGCAGTATCATTTTTTAAATAGCATGGGATATGATGATAGAATTTCAGAATTGGGACTCAATCAAGATAGAGCTGATGTGATCATACCAGCTGCAAAAATATTTTTATCAGCTTCCAAATGGAGTGGAGCTAAGAAAATCCATGTCCCAAAAATTGGGTTGGCCGATGGGATGATTAAAACTCTTTATTACCAGTAATTTGGATTTAACCGTGCATGGTTTCCTTTTTTCCGAGTTTTTGCATTAATCCTGCTTCGTAATCCAACAACTGCTGCCATTTTTCATCAACAATTTCGCGATCACCATATGTACGGGCAAATTTCAGAAACATGGTATAATGATTTGCTTCGCTAACCATAAGGCTTCGGTAAAAATCAGCTAGTTCTTTATCGTTCATTTCTTCGGAAAGTAGTCTGAAACGTTCACAACTTCTTGCCTCGATTAGTGCAGCGTATAATAATTTATGTACCAAGTGCGTAGTGCGGCTACCTCCTTTGGGGAAGAATTTCATCAGCTCGATGACATATTCATCTTTGCGCTCACGACCTAACACCCAACCTCTTTTTAAGATTTTATCGTGCACCATATTAAAATGGCCCATTTCCTCTCTTGCCAGAGCGGTCATCTCTTTGACCAATTCAGATTTTTCAGGAAAACCAATGATGAGGGATATGGCCATACTGGCCGCTTTTTGCTCACAGTAGGCGTGATCTGTCAAGATTTCTTCAATATTCTTTTCTACGATATTCACCCATCTGGGATCAGTTGGTAATTTTAGCCCTAACATCATTTTTATCTATTACATTTTACTGGATAAAGATAAAAGTATTCCATTTAATGAATAGCTATGGAATTTTTAAGATTGGGTTTTTTATGTATAGATTTGAATCATGACGCTATTTTTTAAAGTTCTGGGAGTACTATTTTCTATATTATTTACATGGTCAGCCATATTACAATACAATGACCCTGACCCAATACAATGGATAGTATATTATGGAGCGGCTGCAATGGCTTCGATTTTGTTCGTTTTTAACAGATTAAAGCTTATATGGGCTTTGTTATTGTTCTTTTTCTTTTTATTTAAAATGTATTGGACATGGCCAGATAAATTTGAAGGAGTGTCCATTGGGGAAGGAGATATTAATAATATAGAAAGAGGAAGAGAAGCCCTGGGACTTGGAATTTCTGCTTTTGCAATGCTTATTTACGGGTGTAGACTTTGGTACTGCAAAAAATTAAAAATCTAAATCAAATTCCTTGCGAAGCTTCTCCAGTGCAGGATTTTTTTCTACTAGTTTCTGATACTTTTCTTCTGGTGTGAATGCAAATTTTTTCGCTACCAATTCATTAACAGTGATATGGAGGGTAATGGAATAATTATTCAATTGTTCTTTTAGATAGTCCAGCATAAGGCTTTGTTCCCTTTCCACCTCTTTTTTCATGGTACTATTGGGTAATTCAATCCAAATGACATGGTCATTTTTTAGCTTTGGCACGTCTGTTTGGAGGTTACTCGCCAATATTTTTCGCCCCTTATCCTCTAAGTGCTGCACAAAATCATTCCAGTGACCTTGCATGTCTTCTTCTGTAAAGGATTCTTTGGGTAGTTTTTCTTGGGCAACGGCGGGCACCTTTATATTTTCATGGGCTTTCTTCGCTTTTATGCTAGACAGCGATAGTCCTGAGACTCTTTTTTCAGGTGCCTTGATTTGAATTTTTTTGATTGGTTCAGGAACTATAGTTTGCTCAATCTGAGCAGGTATCTTTTCTGCCGGTGCTGGTATTTCTTGTTTTTCAGCAGGCGTTGCAGGAACAACTTCAGTTTTGAATGATTCACTATCATTCGTTTTGGAAGCAAAGAAGGAAGCTGGAATTATGAAGTCAGGCTTTTTTTTTTCTCCATCAAAAGTGATAGAGGCCAATTTCATCAAAGTAAGTTCAACAAGTAGGCGTTGATTTTTACTTGTTTTGTATTTTAAATCGCAATCATTGGCTTTTTCAAGGGCTTCCAGTAAAAATGGTTTTGTAGCTTTCTGTGCCTGTTCCTGATAATGTTGCTTTACATCTTCTCCTACTTCCAATAATGCAAGCGTTTCGGGATGTTGGCAGACTATTAAGTCTCTAAAATGCGATGCCAATCCTGTGATAAAATGATGTCCATCAAACCCTAAGGACAATGTTTTATTGAAAAGAACCAATACTTCGGGAATGTTGTTTGCCAAGATTAAATCGGTAGTAGAAAAGTAAGTATCATAATCTAACACATTCAAGTTCTCCGTAACGGCTTTTCTGGTCAGTTGTTTTCCAGAGAAACTAACTACTCTATCAAAGATAGAAAGGGCATCCCGCATAGCTCCATCAGCTTTTTGAGCTATAATATGTAAAGCACTTTCTTCTGCTTCAATACCTTGCTGTTCGGCTATATATTTTAAATATTCTGCGGCATCTTTTACTGTAATGCGCTTAAAATCAAAAATTTGACAACGGGAAAGAATGGTTGGAATTATTTTATGCTTTTCCGTAGTAGCCAAGATAAAAATGGCATGCTTTGGAGGCTCTTCCAAAGTTTTTAAAAAGGCATTGAAAGCCGATTGCGAGAGCATATGTACCTCGTCAATAATATACACCTTGTACTTTCCAACCTGCGGGGGAATACGAACTTGATCTATAAGGCTTCTAATATCATCTACAGAATTATTGGATGCCGCATCCAACTCAAAAATATTGAATGCAAAATCTTCATCTTCCAACTCGGTTCCATCTTGGTTGATTTGTTTAGCCAAAATTCTAGCACAGGTGGTCTTTCCAACACCTCTTGGACCGCAAAACAAAAGAGCTTGCGCCAAGTGATTATGATCAATGGCATTGAGCAAGGTATTGGTAATAGAAGCTTGTCCCACAACATCTTTAAAGGTTTGCGGACGATACTTTCTGGCTGATACTACAAAGGGTTCCAAATCAGGAAAAATTTTGCATTAGTACAAATATAAAAATTGGAATCTGCAATGCCGCTTAAGCTTTGCAGAGTACGCTTTTTTTTATTAACAATTACTTTACCTTTGCCGCCAGCAGGCCATCTTATCGCTGTAATTCTGAGCAATTGGGATTAAAGAGGAAAGTCCGGACACCATAGTGCAGCATAGCGGGTAACACCCGTCCGTTGAAAGACGAGGACCAGTGCAACAGAAAGCAAGTACAGTTAGGCTGTAGTGAAATCAGGTAAACTCTATGCGGTGAAACGTCATGTAAACCAATGTTTGAGGGCTGCACGCCCAAATTGGAGGGTAGGCGGTTGGAGCCTTAGAGCAATTTAAGGCCTAGATAAATGATAAGGCTAGACAGAATCCGGCTTATGGCCTGCTTTTTTTTCAAAAAAACTGAAGACACTTCCTCCATATTTGCGATTCTCAGAGAAATATGGATTCTCAGAAAGGTCAGTTTGATCAGAGTGTTCAATAACCAAAAGACCATCTTCCAAGAGCAAATCCCTATCAAATACAAGAGCTATAATATTTGAAAACAGCTCATCTTTAAAGTTATAGGGCGGATCTGCAAAAATGATATTCGCTTTTTCTCTGGTTCGTTCTAAATATTTGAAGACGTCCGATTTTATGGCTGTAATGGGAAAATTCAGCTCACGAGCAATTTTGGAAATGTATTGCACGCATCCAGCATAACTATCCACTGCTATAATCTCATGGGAATCTCTTGAGCCAAACTCGAAGCTTATGTTTCCCGTTCCGGCGAATAGGTCCAGTACTTTTAATTCATCAAAGTATAATCTGTTATTTAAAATATTAAAAAGGCCTTCTTTCGCCATATCGGTGGTAGGCCTTACTGGAAGTTTTTTTGGTGCCGTAAGTCTTCTGCCTTTGTGCTTTCCAGAGATAATTCGCATTACAAAGCACTTAACACTGTAAAATCAATCGCCTTATTCTCCAATTCTTCAATCGGATAAGATGAATTGGAGGGTGCAAAAACGGAAATATGTTTTATATAGCGGTAGCATAACTCATATATCGCGTCTCCCTCTTCAACAAGTCCAAAGAGCTTTAATTGTACGTTTTCCAAATTAAGTTGTAATTGCTCCAGACTAAAAAGCAAGTAATAAAGGAAGTCTTCTTTGGTATTGTATTCAAAATGGTTGTAAAAAAGTAGTTTTTTTTCTGAAAAGACTACAACTTCCATTTCTTTTTCGGCTACTTGTACATAACAGATAGGCTCTTGTGAGGTCTTACTTTGTCCTAATAATGTTGAAACCATAATCGTTCCGTTGTGCTTAAATTCAAACTCACCAAATAAATCAAAAATGTAATTGTTGACATTGGTGAAAGGAATGTAAACATTGACCATTTCTTGATTAGGTATTTCGTCATACACAATATGGTCGTTAGCCATAATTTTGGCATTGAATTTCAGGTAGTTCGGAAGTTCCTCCTTATTAAAAAGAACTTTTGGGACCAAACTAAAAAGGCTGTTTTTATGTATGACCACCACCTCTGAAAACTCCTTGTTCGATATTTCATGATTATTGAGAAGTTTTTTCAGCTCCTTAAGAACTAAATAAGGCGTAGAGGTAATTTTGAAAACTATTTTTTCAAAAGTCAATATTTTGTTGGAGATGGTATCCAACACACAAAAAGAAAGTCCATTCAAGCCAACTTGAATGGACAATTTTTTGAAAGTAGAATTATCTGTATTTGAATCTTCTGTATTAATTCTTCTTTTTTCTGTCATAAATTGGTGGCCAATTTCCATTTGAACTTACATCTGTAAGAGAGCCCACTTTAATTTCCGTTCCATTGACTTCTTCCACACTTTGATGTGCATTCTCTCTTGCCAACAAGTCTGCTGGTTGATCAAATAGGACAACATTCTTTTTAACCTTAGCTTCAAAAACAGGGGCTTTATATCCCTGCTTATCAATAATAGCAGCCTTCATTTCAAATTTTTCACCTCCTTGTGCTAGAGGTACATTCATCATTGTTTTATAACGATCATCATTTTTAAACAAAGAATCCTTTACTTTAACAAAGCCCAAGGTGTCTATTATAATGGTATCTTTTTGAAGTTCTATCCCATATGTCTTATCAAATCGCATAAAAGAAGAATCTCTTTGCTGCGTAATGGTATAACTTCCAGTATCCACAAATTTAATTAAGCTTGGAAAGTTGCCTGCAAACTGTCCATTAACAGTTTTGTAAGCTTCTTGCGAATCTCTTATGTCTTTAAGCTTATCAATTACCTGAGTAAATCTCTCTTTTCTGGTTTTGTTAAATTCAATGGGTGCATTGATGGATTGGTAAATTTTGTATCCTAAGAAAATACTTAAAAGCCCAAAAACAATGACAAGAACTGGCTTTATCTTTTGTGGTAAATATCTATCAATTAAGAATACAAGGCCTAGGGTCAATAGGCATATAACTAAAACGATGAGAATTAAGTTTAACATACTAATATTGTCTTTCTGAGTTAATTTAGCGGTTACAGACAAATCTACAATTTTTTTTTAATCACGAAACTTTTTGCTTTAAAAATCCATGCTATCTTTAGAACCCTATGAATGAGCCCACGCCTACTGGATTTTTAGAGATCCTAACCGATAAATTCCCCCACGACCCTACACTAAAACAAACCCTTGCCCTGAAAAAAATATCCAGTTTTCTGTTGGAGGGTAAAAGTGAGGAGGTTTTTCTGTTAAAAGGGTTTGCCGGTACGGGAAAGACCACAATTGTCGGAACCATAGTAAATAATCTATGGAGGATTAAAAGAAGCGCCGTGCTGATGGCTCCTACGGGCAGGGCAGCCAAGGTAATGTCCGTTTATTCTGGTAACGCTGCGCTGACCATCCATAAAAAAATATATTACCCTAAAAAACAAACTGGGGGTGGTATTCAATTTGTTCTGGCCCCAAATAAGCATAGAAACACGCTTTTTATTGTAGATGAGGCATCCATGATTCCGGATACTCCGGCAGATTCCAAACTTTTTGAAAATGGATCATTGTTGGATGACCTTATGTTTTATGTGTATTCCGGACATAATTGTAAGCTGCTTTTGATTGGCGATACTGCACAACTCCCCCCTGTAAAGTTGGATTTAAGTCCGGCCTTGGAAGAAGAAAGGCTTTCATTGAATTATAATAAGGAAGTGGAATGTTTGGAACTGGATGAAGTGATGCGTCAAACCAGTGATTCTGGAATATTGTATAATGCTACAAATCTAAGGGAGCAATTGCAATCGCACTTTTTTGATGATTTTAAATTTGAAGTTAGCCCATTTAAAGACATTATAAGATTAATAGAAGGAACCGAGATTCAGGAAGCTATTGATAATTCTTACAATCAAAATGGAAAAGAAGAGACCGCTATTATAGTTCGTTCAAACAAACGCGCCAACTTATATAATCAAAATATACGGGAGCGAATCCTTTTTTTAGAGCATCAGATAGCGGTTGGAGATTATATGATGGTGGTGAAGAACAATTATTTTTGGCTTAGACCAAACTCAGAGGCAGGATTCATTGCCAACGGCGATATTATAGAGATTCTTGAACTATTTTCTATAAAGGAACTGTACGGATTCTCATTTGCTGAGGTAAAGGTAAAAATGGTGGATTATCCAAACCAACGGCCTTTTGAAACAGTTCTTTTGTTGGATACGATAAGTGCCGAAACCCCATCATTGCCTTATGAAGAAGGTAACAGGCTGTACCAAGAGGTTTCCAAGGATTATGCACACGAAAAATCGAAGTACAAAAAGTTTTTAGGAGTGAAGAACAATAAGTATTTCAACGCACTTCAAGTAAAGTTCTCTTATGCCATTACCTGTCATAAATCGCAGGGGGGACAATGGAATACCGTTTTTGTTGAACAACCTTACTTGCCTAATGGGGTGGATAAGGATTATTTACGCTGGTTATACACAGCGGTCACTAGGGCCAAACAAAATCTATTTCTCATAGGATTTAAGGATGATTTTTTTCTTGACTAGGAATACGCTATTTTAGACATCACCATGGGTATGGCACCAGAAACAATAATAAGTATTTTTTTAGGCATAGGCTTAGCTGCTTCTGTTGGGTTTAGAGTATTTCTACCTCTTTTCGCTTTAAGCTTGGCAGCCTATCTTGATATTTGGCAGCTTAACGAAAGTTGGCAATGGATAGGAAGTCTTGCAGCTTTAGTCACCTTAGGGGTGGCCACTTTTATCGAAATTTTCGCTTATTTCATACCCTGGGTAGATAATGCATTGGATAGTATAGCGGTGCCATTAGCTGCTATTGCTGGTACCGCTGTAATGGTATCCACAGTCGCCAATTTAGACCCGGTTGTAACCTGGTCTTTGGCAATAATAGCAGGAGGAGGCACAGCCACAGCAATAAAAGGTGCCAATGCCGCGGGTAGGTTAACCTCTACAGCAACTACCGGCGGAATTGCAAATCCGGTAGTATCAACCATTGAAACTGGGACTGCCGTAGCCGTATCAACAGCCTCAATATTAGTACCCCCAATAGCCGCCATTTTGGTTATTATAATTTTGTTTATCATTTTTAGAATTTACCGTAAGTTGCGGCCCAAAAAATAATTTCATCAAGCTATAATCCTTTAAAGTGAAAATCATTTCCATGATACCGGCGAGATACCAAGCCTCAAGATTTCCTGCAAAATTAATGCAGGACCTAGGTGGAAAACCAGTTATTGTAAGAACGTATGAAGCAGCAGTACAAACAGGTTTGTTTGATGAGGTTTATGTGGTAACGGATAGCGATATCATTTTTGATACAATTTCTGGGATAGATGGTCGAACTATAATGAGCAAAAAGACTCATGAAAGCGGTAGCGATAGAATTGCGGAGGCTGTGGAGGAAATGGATGTTGATATTGTAATTAATGTGCAAGGAGATGAACCCTTTATAGACAAGGAAAGCCTAACAAAGGTCATAGAGGTTTTCAAGAATGATGAAAAGAAAGAAATTGATTTAGCTTCTTTAATGACGCCAATTACTGATTGGGATGAAATTTCAAACCCCAATACCGTAAAGGTGATTGTTGACAATCAGGATTTTGCACTGTATTTTTCTCGATCTCCAATTCCGTATCCAAGAGACCAGCAAGTAGATGCCAAGTATTATAAACATAAAGGCATCTATGCTTTTAGAAAAAGAGCCCTTTTAGATTTTCAAAGATTGCCCATGTTGCCTTTGGAAGCCAAAGAAAAAATAGAAGCCATTCGGTTTTTGGAATACGGCAAGAAAATTAAAATGGTGGAAACACATGTCACCGGTATTGAGATAGACACTCCCGAAGATTTAGAACGCGCCAAAAAAGCATGGAAATAGATTTCAAAAACATAAAAGTAATAGGTTTTGATGCCGATGATACCCTTTGGGTAAATGAAACCTATTTTAGGGAAACGGAAGAACGTTTTGCTGAATTGTTGGAAGGCTATGAGACCAAAAATAAGGTGGATCAAGAGCTATTTAAAATGGAGATGGAAAATCTGGAGCTTTATGGATATGGAGTAAAAGGATTTATGCTTTCTATGATAGAGTCGGCACTGGATTTATCAAACAATAAAATCCCACAAGAAACTATTTCTGAAATTTTAAACCTTGGAAAAAAGATGATTTCACATCCTGTGGAACTATTGGATGGAGTAGAAGAGGTGTTGAGCAGGCTGGAAAATAAATACAGATTAATTGTACTCACCAAAGGCGACTTACTAGATCAAGAAAGAAAACTGGAAAAATCAGGAATTTCTAGGTATTTTCATCATGTGGAGGTGCTCAGTGATAAAAAAGAAAGCAATTATAGTAACTTATTGGAGCATTTAGAGATAAATGTTGATGAGTTTCTAATGATAGGCAATTCATTGAAATCTGATGTATTGCCAATATTAAATATTGGGGCAAAGGCAGTGCATGTACCATTTCATACAACATGGGCACATGAGATGGTTACTGATTCAGAGCAAGTGAACAATCATTTGAAATTGAACAGTCTAAAGGATATTTTAAAGTATTTGGACAACTAGTGAATACAGAAAACAATTTGAGGAATAAAGAAACAACAACAAGCAAAAAGACTTCGTACCGTAATTTCCCCATGGTGCCAAGAGTTATTTTTGGGCAGGGTAGCTTTGATCAGTTGGGCGAGATTTTATTGCCCAAACGCAGAAATTCTGATGCACCCTTTATTTTTTTGGTAGACGATTTTTTCGAAAATCGGGAGTTTGCCCAGCGAATACCATTAATGTTTAATGATGAGCTCATTTTTGTTTCAGCTGAAGAAGAACCTAAAACAGAGCAGGTAGATATCTTGGTATCTAGAATAAAGGAAAGATATGAAGAGCAACCCTCTGGAATAGTGGGCATAGGTGGAGGAACACTATTAGACTTGGCCAAGGCCGTTGCCATACTTCTTAATAATAATGGACTTGCCCAAGAGTATCAAGGGTGGGATTTGGTGAGCAAGCCATCTCTATACCATGTTGGTATCCCTACCATTAGCGGAACAGGAGCAGAAGTTTCTAGAACCACCGTTTTATTAGGTCCAGAGAAAAAATTGGGAATTAATTCGGACTATACCACATACGATCAGGTAGTGTTGGATCCAGATTTAACCAAAACGGTACCCAAAGAACAATGGTTTTATACAGGAATGGACTGTTTTATCCATTGCATTGAGTCATTGAATGGAACCTATTTAAATGCCTTTAGTGAAAGTTATGGAGAGAAAGCCCTTGAGCTTTGCAAAGATGTTTTTTTAGAAGATATCCCAGAAGATGAGTCGAGAGATAAATTAATGATGGCCTCATGGCATGGCGGTATGAGCATTGCCTACTCTCAAGTGGGAATTGCACATGCAATGAGTTATGGACTTTCTTATTTACTGGGAATAAAGCACGGTATAGGAAACTGTCTGGTTTTTCAACATCTAGATGAGTTTTATCCAAAAGGTGTTGAGCTCTTTCAAAAAATGCTGGAGAAACATAAGATTGACCTTCCAAAAGAAGTTTGTGCTCATCTCACCCAAAATGATTTTGATATCTTGGTGAATGTTGCTTTAGGTATGGAAGCACTTTGGGAAAATGCGTTGGGCAAGGAATGGAAAAAAATCATGACCCCAGAGAGGTTACAAGCCATATATCAGAAAATTTAAATGCTACTTCATTTTTCTGAAGTAAAACTATATTGTGATCATGCACAAGCTATCCAAGTTTTTATATTTTAAAATTTTAGGTTGGAAGCTTGTCGGGTCATTTCCAGAAGTGAAGGAATGTGTGGTCATTGTAGTCCCTCATACACATTGGGTGGATTTTTTTCTAGGACTGTTGATTCGAAAGGTAATCGATATAGAAATCAATTATATTGGTAAAAAAAGCCTTTTTAAACCACCTTTTGGTTGGTTTTTTAGATGGACAGGAGGCGCGCCTATTGATCGTAGTAAAAATTCTAATACCGTGGAAAGTGTGGTCAATATTTTTAGAGAAAGGGAGGTGTTCAGATTTGCCTTGGCTCCAGAAGGTACCCGCAAAAAAGTAACGGAATTAAAGACCGGCTTTTACCATATAGCAGTAATGGCCCAAGTTCCCATTGTTATGGTCGCTTTTGACTTTGGAAAAAAACAGATTAAAATTTCAAAGGAAATGCATCCAACCGGTGATAGGGAAGAGGACTTTAAAAAAATCCACAAATTTTTTAAAGGCGTTCAAGGTAAAATCCCAGAATATAGCTTCTAGATTTTATTCAAGATTTTTGGCTTGGGTTTCTCCTTTTTTTGTGTATTCCCTGGAAATACCATGTTGGTACTTGAATAAGAGCTACCAAAAGTAACGGCTGCAGAATAGACTTGATGTATAGCATCTACAACCTGATGATCCGAAAGTTCCATTAACGGATGTGTGAAAACGGACCAGATAATCTCATCGCTCAACGCATATTTAACATCTAATGCGGAATGAAAGTTGGCCACAAAGGCATTCAAAAGCTCTTCTTTACCAATTTCTTCTCGTTTTACAATAGGGGAGATAATACGCATTCTATTGGCATTCTCGTCATAAATACAAAACAGCATCGTCTCTTTCAATAAAAAGCGTATAGAATTTCCACTTGCGCTAACCGTATCGGCTTCTTGCTCTATAATTTCAAGAAGTTTGGCAGATGTCATTTCTTGGGCACTTAAAGTGAGAATGCTTAGAAAAAGAAAAATACTAGAGAAAATACTTCGCATGGTGGTAGCGTTTGTTATTTTGTCGACATACCATAGCTTACTTTACAAAGAATTACTCTTGCATGGTGTGATATACGTTCTGTACATCGTCATCCTCCTCAATTTTTTCCAATAATTTCTCCACATCGGTAACCTGTTCCTCATTAAGTTCTTTGGTAACTTGGGGAATGCGTTCAAAACCAGAAGATAAAATTTCAATTTCACGAGATTCCAATTCCTTTTGGATAGAGCCAAAACTTTCAAAAGGGGCATAGATCAATATGCCATCTTCATCAACAAAAACTTCCTCAGCTCCAAAATCAATCATTTCCAACTCAAGCTCTTCGGGGTCTATTCCATCTGCTGGAATACGGAAATTGCAGGTGTGGTCGAACATAAATTCCACAGAACCTGATGTTCCTAAACTTCCGTTACATTTATTAAAATAACTTCTAATGTTTGCTACGGTACGGGTATTATTATCAGTTGCAGTTTCTACAAGTATGGCAATGCCATGTGGTGCATACCCTTCAAACAGAACTTCTTTATAATCCCCATGGTTTTTATCTGATGCCCTTTTAATAGCTCGTTCAATATTATCCTTGGGCATATTGACCGATTTCGCATTTTGAATTACCGCACGAAGTCTGGAATTGGAATCTGGATCAGGGCCGCCCTCTTTAACTGCCATTACAATGTCCTTGCCAATTCTAGTAAATGCTTTGGACATGGCCGCCCAACGCTTCATTTTTCGTGCTTTCCTAAATTCAAATGCTCTTCCCATTGAATATGTTATGATTATGAATAAGGGGCAAATTTAGCAAAAAAAGACCCCTGGTCAAATGTGTTTTTAGAGCCTAGAATTATTTGTTGCCTACAATACGTTCAATGCTTTGGGCAAGATCAAAATCATTTTGGGTAATACCACCAACATCATGGGTATTAAGTCTTATCGTTAAGTTATTGTAGACATTTTCCCAATTGGGATGGTGATTTTGTTTTTCGCACTCAAAAGCAATATGCGTCATAACAGCGAAGGTTTCTGTAAAATCTTGAAATGTATATGATTTTGAAATCATGCCATTTGCATAGCTCCATCCATTCAAATGCTTTAAAGATGCTTCAATTTGCTCTAGACTTAACTTTTCCATGTGTTATGATTTTTTCTAAAGTTAGCGGAAAATTGCAAAAGACAACACTCAAAATATCATTCTACGGTAATATGATGGTCTATAATATCTTGATAAGAAACCCTAAGGTTTTTTGGAAGTTTATTGTCTTTCGGTAATGCGGCTAAATAGCGGTCTTCATTGGTGGTAAAAACTCTTTTAAGGAGTGGATGAAAGTTACCTATTCGTTTGATGATCTCTTTTACAAATTCTTCATGTTGAATTAAATCAGAGCTTCCCAAATGATAAATCCCTGTTTTATCCCTGTTTATTAGGTAGTGGATTTGCTGGGTAAGTCTATCGTCATTAGTGACATTGATAATTAGATTGGGAAATACCTCAATAGGTTCATTATTTTCCAAATGATTCTTAATGTCCTTAACTCTGGGTGAATTATTCCCAAAAACCATTGGAATTCTTAAAATAGCGGTCTTATTTTTGGGCAACCGCATCATCATATTTTCTATTTTGATTTTTAGCCTGCCATAAACACTTTCCGAAAGTGTTTTATCCGTTTCGTAGGACGGAAATTTACTGTAAGCATCAAAAACATTGGCAGAAGAAATAAAATACAGCTTGCACTTATGTTGATTAAGATATTCCATCAAATGCTGATGCGCCTGTATTTGAGCTCCAAAATTTCCGCGCAAAGCAGAAATAATAAAATCAGGATTCACTTTTTCCAGTACTTGGAAAATATCGTCCTCCTCTAAATCGTACTTATAAAACTGCTGATTCTGTGAAAATATGCGATTAGAGCAATAGGTGCCATAGGTATCAAAATAGGAACAGAGTTCCTTGTAGATAGCATTGCCTATAAAACCACTTCCTCCAAGTATGAGTATCTTTTTTTTATCCAAATATTAAAAGATTGACAACCCCGTTTCGGTTGTAAGTTTTTCCAAGGCCAGCATTCCCAGCTTGGAGTTTCCTTTTTTGTTTAAACCAGGAGACCAGGTAGCCACACAGAACTGGTTTGGCAATAAGGCTACAATACCTCCTCCAACACCACTTTTGCCAGGCAAGCCCACTTCAAATGCGAATTCACCTGCCTCATCATAAAAACCGCAGGTAAGCATGATAGCATTTATTCGTTTTACTTGTGATAGTTTCAGGTAATTATTGTTTTTAAGACAAGTGCCCCTGTTCATGAAAATGTAAAACACCTTAACCAATTGTTCACAAGACATGCTAAGGGAGCAAGAATAGAAGTAAAAATCTAAAACGGTCTCTACATCATTCTTTAGGTTTTTGAAGGATTTTATTAAATAGGCCGCTGCATAATTTCTAAACCCAGTCTTTTTTTCTGATAATGCAACTTGCTCATCAAAACGTATGGTAGCGTCACCAGAAATGTTCTGGACATATGCCAAAAATTCTGATTTTGGGTCTTTTAATATGGAAATCAGGATATCACAAACAACAATGGCTCCGGCATTTATAAGCGGATTTCTTGGAATGCCATTTTCCATTTCCAAGAGGGATAAATGGTTAAAAGGATCCCCTGAAGGTTCTACATCAACACGTTTCCAAAGATCATCGCCAATATGTGAAAATGCCATAGCCAATAGCAACACTTTGGAAATACTTTGAATGGAAAACTGTTCGCTGGAATCCCCCGCATTGAATATGTTCCCTTGCTTGTCCAATATGGATATGCCAAATTTATTGGGGTCTATGCTGGAAAGTTCCGGAATATAGTTTGCTACTTGACCTTTATCAGCTTGCTGCCCAGCTTCCTTAACAATGCTATCTATTATAGGCTGATAATGCTGCATTAGGCTTTATAGAATGGGAGTTTTACAATGGTAGCTGGAATCTGGTTTTTTCTTACCTGGATTTGTATTTTGCTGTCTATTTTGGAATTTTCTATTGAAACATAGCCCAATCCAATTCCCTTTGAAAGGGAAGGGGACATGGTTCCTGATGTTACTTTGCCAATTTCATTTCCATCTGCATCTAAAATAGGATATCCACTTCTTGGAATCCCTCTCTCTTCCAATTGAAAAGCAACCAATTTCCGTTTTACGCCTTCTTCTTTTTCTTTTGCCAAAGCTTCACTGTTCACAAAATCCTTGGTGAATTTGGTGATCCATCCCAATCCTGCTTCAAAGGGAGAGGTAGTATCATCAATATCATTGCCATAAAGGCAATATCCCATTTCCAGACGGAGGGTATCACGGGCGGCAAGTCCAATGGGTTTGGCTCCGGCTTCTATTACTTTATCCCAAATTTGTTGTACCTCGGAATTTTTACAATAGATTTCAAACCCTCCTGAACCGGTATATCCAGTGGCGGAAATAATTGCATGCTCAATTCCTGCGAAATCACCTACCACAAAATTGTAAAACTTAATGGACGAAAGATCAATTGAAGATAGCGACTGCATTGCTTCAACTGCCTTGGGGCCTTGTATGGCCAACAGGGAATAGTCATCAGAAATATTTCGCATTTCCGCTCCTACGGATTCATTGTATTTTGAAATGTGATTCCAATCTTTGTCAATATTGGAAGCGTTGACTACTAGCAGATAGGTTTCTTCTTTGATTTGATACACGATGAGGTCATCAACAATACCTCCAGTTTCGTTAGGAAAACAACTGTATTGTGCTTTGCCAATACTAAGTTTTGAAGCGTCATTTGAAGTAACTTTTTGAATAAGTTCCAATGCCTTTGGACCTTCAATTAAGAATTCTCCCATATGGGAAACATCAAAAACACCGACAGCATTTCTCACTGTTTCGTGTTCTATATTGACACCTTCGTAGGAAACAGGCATATTGTAGCCTGCAAAAGGAACCATTTTTGCACCCAAAGCTACATGGGTATCATTTAATGCAATGTTCTTCATGACTTCAATTTTATGGGGATAAATGTATTGAATTCACTTAAAATGAATCTTTATCTCCATAAATATTTTAAACAAACTTTTGTTAATTGAAATCTAGAATCGGTTAACTATCCAGTAAATAGGATTTTAGCCCCTCGTAAGTATTTATTTTAATTGATTTTTTCTCTTTCCCCATCACCTTTTGTATTTGTGGAGGTAATTCTGGGGACAAGCCCAAAGTATCCTCTACAACATCTAAAAACTTTACAGGATGGGCAGTTTCAAGGAAAATACCGTAGGTATCTGAATTTGATTTTTGATATTTTTTTAAGCCTAGATAGCCTACTGCACCGTGGGGATCTGTCACATAACCAGATTCTGAATGAATAGCTTTCATTGCGGCTCGTGTGGTGTCATCAGCAAAAGAAAAAGAAGAAAGATTTTCTTTAAGCTTTGCAAAGTTATCTTGATACAGATGCCTGATTCTTATAAAATTACTTGGATCGCCAACATCCATAGCGTTTGAAATTGTGGCTACAGAAGGTATAGGATTGTAAGTGCCATTTTCCATAAACTTTGGGACTACTGCATTGGCATTGGTTGCTGCTATAAAGTGCTTTACCGGCATACCCAGCTTTTGAGCTACCATTCCAGCGCAGATATTACCAAAATTGCCTGATGGAACAGAGAATATAATTTCTTTTCCTTTAGTTTTTGTCTGTTTATAGGCAAATAAAAAGTAGAATAATTGAGGTAACCATCTAGCTATATTAATACTATTTGCAGATGTCAGCTTTTTTTGATTAGTAATATCAGTATCAAGGAAAGCAGTTTTCACCATGCTTTGGCAATCATCAAAGGTGCCATTGACTTCTATGGCAACAATGTTCTGCCCCAAAGTGGTCAATTGTTTTTCTTGAATGTCGCTTACCTTACCGCTGGGATAAAGAATGACCACGTTCACACCATCAACCCCTAAAAAACCATTGGCCACTGCACCTCCAGTATCTCCTGAGGTGGCTACCAGCACAGTAACTTCAGTATGTTCACCTCTTGAAAAATAGCCTAAACAATTGGCCATAAATCGAGCGCCCACATCTTTGAATGCCATGGTTGGACCATGAAAAAGTTCAAGCGTGGCAACATTTTCTTCTAGTTCCACTACTGGAAAATCGAAGTCCAATACATTCTCAATAATTTCCTTGAGAACTGCATCAGGAATATCATCAGAAACAAATTGATGAATGGCCTTAAAGGCTATCTCGTGGTTAGAAAATGATTCAATGTTGTTGAAAAAAGCATCAGCAAGCGGGCTTATACGTTCAGGAAAGTATAATCCTTTGTCGGGCGCTATTCCCGCAATAACTGCTTCCCTAAATGAAGCCTGGTTGTTAGCGTTGTTTAAACTGTAAAAGTTCATGGATTTATGCTATTCTTTTTACTCCTTCAGTGTTTACTTTGGACACATGGATATCAAATGGAAGACCGATAGAACTATAGGTGGCTTTCATGGATTCAGCAACTCTTTCAGCAATATCTCTACCCTTACTCAATGCAAAAATTGATGGCCCCGACCCTGAAATCCCACATCCCAAAGCACCTGCTTCGATGGCATTTGTTTTAATGGCATCAAACCCAGGGATTAAGATCGACCTTATTGGTTCAACAATATGATCTTGTAAGGAGCGTCCAATCAATTCATAATCAGTTTTGAAAAGCCCAGCGATGAGTCCACCAACATTGCCCCATTGTTGTATCCCTTTTTCTAAGGTAATATTGGTTTTTAATATTTTCCTGGAATCGGAGGTTTTAATTTCTATTTGAGGGTGAATTACGGTGGCAAAAAGCTCACTCGGAGTAGGTATAGGAACGATATCCAAAGGAGCGTAGCTCCTAACCAAAGTAAAACCACCATAAATAGCTGGTGCCACATTATCTGCATGAGCTACATCACTTGCTAATTTCTCTCCTTGCATTGCAAATTGCACCAATTCCAGATTGGAAAAAGGTTTTCCTAAGAGCTCATTCATGGCCCATACTGCACCTGCAGAACTAGCAGCACTACTTCCGATACCACTACCGGGTTTAATTTTTTTATTGATTTCAATCAAGAACCCTCCTTGATAATCACTTTTCTCAAGAAAAGCCAAACCCGCTACTCCAGAAACATTTTTTGTAGTTTCAAGAGGTAAATCCTGACCTATAATTTTGGTGATGCTAATCCCTTTTTCATTTGTTTTACGGACCGTCATCTCATCACCAACTGAATCCAAAGCAAGCCCTAAAACATCAAACCCACAAGAAACATTGGCTATGGTTGCAGGACAAAAAACCTTTATTTCTTCCATAATTTAGAAGTTTCCAATTCTAATTATATCCGCAAAGATACCGGAAGCAGTTACTTCTGCTCCAGCACCTGCCCCTTTTATAATCATGGGCTGATTTGGATAGCGTTCTGTATAGAAAAGTACGATATTATCACTTCCCTCCAGATTGTAAAAATCATGTCCTTTAGGTATTTGCTGAAGGCCAACCTTGGCTTTTCCATTTTCAAATTGCGCTACATATTTGAGTTTGCTTTCTACATCATTTGCATTTTTATAGAGTTCCTGAAAGGAGCTCTCATGTTTTTTCAGAGAAGCGAAAAAGGAATCATTGGAATTTGTTTCCAGACTTTCCTTTGGAAGGAAAGCATCATTTTCAATTTGTTGTATATCTAATTGATGACCACTTTCACGAGTTAGGATAAGAATTTTACGCATCACATCAATACCACTTAGGTCTATGGTAGGGTCAGGTTCAGTATATCCTTCTTCTTGTGCTTGCTTCACAATATCATGAAAGGTAACGGTATCATTAAAGTTGTTAAAAACAAAGTTTAAACTCCCAGATAGCACTGCCTGTATCTTGTTTATTTTATCTCCAGAGGCAATAAGATGCTTTAAGGTGTCGATGATTGGAAGTCCAGCGCCCACATTGGTTTCAAATAAAAATGGAGCATTGTATTTCTTGGCCAATTGTTTAAGCTCTTTATAATACTCATAATCTGAAGAGCAGGCAATTTTGTTGCATGTAACCACAGAAATACTGTTTTTAAGATACTTTGTATAACTTTCTGCAACTGCTTCACTGGCTGTATTGTCTACAAAGACACTGTTCCGATAATTCAGTGCATTAACAGTATTAAAGAACACCTCCTTATCAGCTTTTTCACCATTGGCCAATTCAGTTTCCCAATCTGACAATGAAATTCCATTTTCATTAAAAGTCATGGTTCTTGAATTGCTTATTCCGATTACTCTTACGTTTAGTTTAAGCTCTTCCTTTAAATATTTTGTTTGCTTGCCAATTTGATTAAGGAATTTTGACCCAACATTCCCAACGCCCATTACAAACAGATTGAGTTGCTTGATGTTCTCTTCAAAAAACTCTTCGTGTAATGAATTCAGTGCTTTTTTAACATCAGTCTTTTTAATTACAGCAGAAATATTTCTTTCAGATGCGCCTTGAGCAATGGCCCTGATGTTTACATTGTTTTTCCCCAATGTACTGAACATCTTACCGCTCAATCCTTGGTGACTTTTCATATTATCGCCAACCAAAGCCACTATGGTGAGGTCTTTTTCTACAATAATAGGTTTAATCTTTCTGCTTTCTATTTCATAGGCAAAAGCTTCATTTAAAGCATTCACTGCGCTATCAACATCATCATCGGAAATGCCAACACAGATAGAATGTTCAGAAGATGCCTGCGTAATAAGAACGACACTGATGCCTTCTAAAGAAAGCGTTTCAAAAAAGCGTTTAGAAATTCCTGGAATTCCAATCATACCAGGCCCTTCCAGCGATAGCAGGCTTATATTGCCTACATGGCTGATACCCCTTACGGTTTTCCCCTGTTTGTTGTTGTTCTTGGTTATTAGCGTTCCAGGGTCTTCTGGTTTAAAGGTGTTTTTGATAACAATGGGAATCTCTTTGTTCAATACTGGTTGAATGGTAGGAGGGTATAATACCTTGGCTCCAAAATGAGAGAGCTCCATTGCTTCTTCGTAGCTAATATGGGAAACGCATTTTGCTTGCTTTACCAATTTTGGATTTGCGGTATACATACCACTTACATCGGTCCAAATTTCAAGGATTTCAGCTCCAACCGCGGCTGCAATAATAGCAGCAGTATAATCAGAACCACCTCTTCCCAGCGTTGTAGAATCACCATTGCTACTTGCTGCTACAAACCCTGGAAGTATATTAATTTGATACGTATTGGTTTTAAAATAATCTTGACAATTCTTATTTGTGACTTTAAAATTCACATTGGCCTTCCCATAAGTTTCATCAGTGGTAATTAAAGCACGACTATCTTTAAAAACGGCATCGAGTCTTTCAGATTTAAAAAATTCACTTATAATGAATGATGAGAGCAACTCTCCATAGCTCACTATTTTATCGGATAGTTTTGGTGTAAGCTCTCCAATTAAAAAAGCCCCTTCCAGTAAGGTCTCAAGAACATTTAAATCACTTTTTACCTTACTCAAAACAGTACTTTGTATTTGTACTGGAATAAGGTCTTTGACAACTGCAATATGTTTGTTCTCAATTTCGGTCAAGACCTCTTTGTATGCTAAGTTTTGGTTTGAGGCAAGTTGGGATGTTTGGAGTAACAAGTCCGTAATCCCTCCAAATGCAGATACCACTAAGGCTATTTTTTTGTCATTTTCCTTTTGAACTATGGCTTTAACGCGATTTATGTTTTCTGGATTGGCGACTGAAGTACCACCAAATTTTAAGACTTTCATGATTAAATTGTGTTGTAAGAAATTGAAATAGATTTAAAGACGGACGGAAATAAAGTACAGATTACCCCAAAGGGGTTGTAGTAACAATAGTGAAGATAGATGAAGAAGAATTCATCATAGAAAAATTATTACCTGTTTCTTTAAATTGCATAATACAATATTCAAGGTCAAAAGTAGTACTTTTGAGTGCTTCCTCAAATCATTCTAAAATTTTTGCGAAATCTATAGTAATAATCAATTTTTCTTATTGAATGAAAATTTTTACCGCCGATCAAATCTATGAAGCTGATAAATTCACAATAGAGAAACAGCAAATTAGTAGTGATGTCCTTATGGAAAAAGCTGCTACGGAATTGTTTAAATGGATACATTCCAGATTGCAAGGCGCCGAGGTGACCATTCAATTGTTTTGTGGAATTGGAAATAATGGAGGCGATGGGATTGCTCTTGCAAGGCACTTACAAGAGCATGGATATGCCATTCAAGTACATGTGGTAAATTATAGCGATAAACGTTCCAAGGATTTTCTTTTGAATCTAGAACGTCTAAAAGATCGCAAAATATGGCCCGAATTTATTAACCATGATAGCGGATTGCCAGAATTATCTCCAAATGACATTATCGTAGATGCGATTTTCGGCATTGGGTTAAATAGACCTCCAGAATCTTGGGTGGGCGATTTAATTAAACATATAAATGACTCAAGGGCTTTTGTTTTGGCGGTTGATGTTCCTTCTGGATTGCCATCAGATAAAGCTCCGTGGAATAAAGAACATGTGGTGCGTGCGAGTTATGTGCTCAGTTTTCAAGTCCCCAAACTGATTTTCTTTCTTCCAGAAACAGGAATCTATCAAAACCAATGGGAACTATTGGATATTGGTCTGGACTCAGAATTTTTGGGAAAAACAGCAACTGCCTATGAACTTATTGGAAAACCAGAAGTTTTGCCCATGTATAGGCCAAGACTTAAATTTTCGCATAAAGGGACTTATGGTCATGCCGTTATAGTAGGCGGAAGTTATGGTAAGATTGGTGCGGTGCAACTGGCAAGCAATGCTTGTTTAACCGTTGGTAGTGGTTTAGTAACCGCTTTTGTGCCAGAATGTGGATATCATTCCCTGCAAACAGCGATTCCCGAAATCATGGTACTTACCGATGAAGAGGATAATACCATCACAAAAATTGATATTCCATTCAAACCTTCAGTAGTTGGAATAGGTATGGGAATGGGTACTGAGGAGGATACTGTTAAGGCTTTTTCCGCATTGTTGAAAAATATTGAAACGCCAATGGTCATAGATGCTGATGGGCTGAATATTTTGGCCAAGCATCCTAAATTCATGAAAGATGTCCCTAAACAATCTGTTTTAACGCCGCATCCAAAAGAACTAGAGCGTTTGATAGGTGAGTGGGAAGATGATTTTGATAAACTTGAAAAAGCAAAAACTTTTGCTACTAAGCATGATTGTATTTTATTGATTAAGGGGGCACACTCCATTACCATCTATAATACTATAGGCTTTGTAAATACAACGGGAAACCCCGGAATGGCAACCGCAGGCAGTGGCGATGTGCTTACGGGAATGATTACTGGCCTGATTGCTCAGGGATATTCATCTTTAAATGCAGCGGTTTTTGGCGTATACCTGCATGGGTTGGCAGGGGATATGGGAGTATCCCATAATGGATATGAAGCATTAAAAGCATCGGGAATAATCGAAAATATTGGAAAGGCCTATATGGAATTATTAAGACCACCTGAAATTGAAAATAATAAGGAGGCTTAAAGCTTAAGTGTTCTTTTTGTTCTTTTTAAGTCTTTTTTTCACCCAAGCCAACGCATTATCATACTCAATAAAGAATTCCATATTCTTTTTATAAAATAGCTTCTCTATTTTAAAATTGTGCATGTCTATCTCCTTCTTGGAAACAATGGCAAAAGCTTTTAGGTTTTCCATGCCACGTAGGTAATTGTAGATGGTCGGGTCCACTGCATAGGAATTTTTACGAAGACTGATATAGCCAAAGCTTTTATCTCTAAAGTGTATTTCTGAAATTCCAATAATTTGATAAGCGCGTTCCAAAGTTAGGGTAGCACCTTCCTCAAAAGTAGAAACCATGTAGTTGTCGAAAACTTGAACACTTCCAATATCCAATTGATATTCACGTACAACAATAGCTTTCTTCGTAGAAGCAATTTTCATTCTCCAAGTAATTATAGTGTCTCGTGAACGAAAATATACCGAATGTTAAATCACCCGAAAAATATTAGATTAAAGACGTAAATATCGTGTGTACGGTAATATTGGTAAACAAAAGAGCCGGCATTAATCCGGCTCTTAGTATGATATAATGTACCTGACTATTCTGCCTTGGGCGTTTTTTCAGGCTTTTTTATTTTGATGGTGAGCTCATCTTTTTTCTCATCCAAATCCATAAAAATGCTATCTCCTTCATCAAGCTTGGAGTTTACTATTTCCTCTGCAAGGGCATCTTCAATGTATTTTTGAATTGCTCTTTTAAGAGGCCGTGCTCCATACTGCTTATCAAATCCTTTTTCGGCAATATAGTCTTTTGCTTTTTTGGTAAGATTAAGGTCGTACCCTATATCTTTAATTCTGCCAAATAACTTGTCCAATTCAATATCTATAATCTTATGAATGTCTTCACGTTCTAGTGAGTTAAAGACAACGACATCATCAATTCTATTTAAGAACTCTGGCGCAAATGCTTTTTTCAATGCACTTTCAATAACGCTTTTCTGGTGCGTATCTGCTTGTGCTTTCTTGGCTGCAGTGCCAAATCCAACACCTTGTCCAAAATCTTTTAACTGACGTGCTCCAATATTGGAGGTCATGATAATGATACTGTTTCTGAAATCGATTTTTCTACCAAGACTATCAGTAAGAAATCCATCATCCAAAACCTGCAACAACATATTGAAAACATCTGGATGCGCTTTTTCAACTTCATCTAAAAGAATAACAGAATAGGGCTTGCGCCTCACTTTTTCCGTTAGCTGACCACCTTCTTCATAACCCACATATCCTGGAGGTGCGCCTACCAATCTAGAAATGGCGAATTTTTCCATGTATTCACTCATGTCAATTCGGATAAGGGCATCTTCAGAATCAAAAAGTTCTTTTGCAAGAATCTTGGCCAATTGGGTTTTTCCAACTCCAGTTTGTCCCAAGAAAATAAAGGAACCAATAGGTTTGTTAGGGTCTTTTAATCCAGCTCTGTTACGTTGAATCGCCTTAGCTACTTTGGCTACTGCTTCATCTTGCCCAATTACAAAACCTTTTATTAACTCAGGTAATTCAGCAAGTTTATTGCTTTCCGTTTGTGCTATCCTATTAACGGGAATACCGCTCATCATTGAAACCACATCAGCAACGTTATCTTCAGAAACCGTCTCACGATTTAGTTTACTATCTTCTTCCCATCTTTCTTGTGCAGAGGCCAGTTCTTTTTCTAATCGCTTTTCGTCATCCCTTAGTTTAGCGGCCTCTTCATATTTCTGCTTTTTAACTACGCTATTCTTTAGTTCACGAACATCCTCTAATTGACCTTCAAGCTCCAAAATCTGTTTTGGAACATCCATATTTACAATGTGTACTCTTGAACCTGCCTCATCTAAAGCATCAATTGCCTTGTCTGGTAAAAATCTATCCGTCATGTAACGGTTAGTCAATTTCACGCAGGCTTTAATCGCATCGTCGGTATACGTAACGTTATGATGGTCTTCGTATTTGCCTTTGATGTTCATTAAAATTTCAATTGTCTCTTCCACCGTTGTGGGCTCCACAATTACTTTTTGAAATCTTCTCTCAAGGGCGCCATCTTTCTCGATATACTGGCGATATTCATCAAGGGTGGTTGCACCTATACATTGAATTTCACCTCTTGCAAGGGCAGGCTTGAACATATTTGAAGCATCTAAACTTCCTGTGGCACCACCAGCACCTACTATAGTATGTATTTCATCAATGAATAAAATGATATCATCATTCTTCTCCAGTTCGTTCATCACAGCTTTCATGCGTTCTTCAAACTGACCACGATATTTTGTGCCAGCCACTAATGATGCTAAATCCAGCGTTACAACTCTTTTATTATAAAGAATCCTAGAAACCTTTTTGTTGATAATTCTCAAAGCCAGTCCTTCGGCTATTGCACTTTTACCAACACCGGGTTCGCCAATAAGTAAAGGGTTATTCTTTTTTCTTCGGCTTAGGATTTGGGATACCCGTTCAATCTCTTTTTCTCTTCCGACAACAGGGTCCAATTTATTTTCTTCTGCCAATTTGGTCAAATCACGACCGAAATTGTCCAAAACGGGTGTTTTGGATTTTTTGGTGCCTTTTTGTGAGGAACTTGAACCAAAGGTTCCCTCCTTGGAATCCCCACCTTCATCTGGATCACTTGGAAAAGATTCCGCTTGCGGTGTATCTAAATAATCATCATCACTGGTGATCATGGATTTGAACTGCTCTTTTACATTATCGTAATCCACCTTAAGTTTATGCAATAATTTTGTGGTGGGGTCATTTTCATTTCTGAGTATGCAAAGTAAAAGATGTGCAGTATTGATTGAGGAGCTTTGAAAAAGCTTCGCCTCCAAAAAAGTTGTTTTAAGTGCGCGTTCCGCTTGTCTTGTTAAATGAAGGTTCTTTTTGTCTTTTTGTATTGTTCCCGTATTTGGATTTGCCGGACTAAGAATTTCCACTTTTCTTCTTAAGTGGTCCAAATCAACATCCAAGGCATCTAAAATGTTAATGGCTTTGCCATTTCCATCTCTTAAAAGACCTAGCATTAAATGCTCAGTTCCTATAAAATCATGCCCTAATCTAAGAGCTTCTTCCTTGCTATAAGCTATAACGTCTTTTACTCTTGGGGAAAAATTATCATCCATACGCTTCCTTTTCAGCAATTAAAATTAATAAAAGTATCCTTACCGTAGTCAAATACCGTACCCATATTCGATAAACTAGTAGTTAAAGTCGAAATAAAGTGCACTTTTCGTATAGTTTAACAAAGGTTTATGGGTATTGTTTGATTGAAAGTAATGCTGTTGATAATTTTTTTAATAAAGTAAGCGCCAATCGTTTTGAAAGGTGTGATTTTGCGTATATTGGCATGATATTTTAACCACAAAAAACAACAAGATTTTAGCATGGCTGAAGGAGAAAAGTTAATTCCTATCAACATTGAAGATGAGATGAAATCTGCCTACATTGATTATTCAATGTCGGTCATTGTGTCACGTGCCCTGCCAGATGTTAGGGACGGACTTAAACCAGTACACAGGAGAGTGCTATTTGGTATGTATGAACTTGGGGTTAGATCCACAAGTGCACATAAGAAATCTGCTCGTATTGTAGGGGAAGTATTGGGTAAGTATCATCCGCACGGAGATACCTCGGTTTATGATTCCATGGTACGTATGGCCCAGGAATGGAGCTTACGCTATATGTTGGTAGATGGACAGGGGAACTTTGGTTCTGTAGATGGTGATAGCCCAGCGGCAATGCGTTATACAGAAGCAAGAATGCGCAAGATTGCCGATGATATGTTGGCAGATATAGACAAAGATACCGTTGACCATCAGTTAAATTTTGATGATTCTTTAAAAGAACCTACAGTACTTCCTGCTCGAATTCCCAATTTGTTGGTGAATGGAGCATCTGGTATCGCTGTTGGTATGGCAACAAACATGCCTCCACATAACCTTACGGAAGTAGTTGACGGAACAGTTGCATACATTGAAAATAAGGATATTGAAATAGATGAGCTGATCACACATATTAAAGCCCCGGATTTTCCAACAGGAGGTATTATTTATGGCTATGATGGCGTAAAGGAGGCTTTTCATACTGGTAGGGGACGCGTAGTTATGCGTGCCAAAGCTACCTTTGAAGAAGTTCAGGGTAGGGAATGTATCATTGTGACAGAGATTCCATATCAGGTCAATAAGGCAGACATGATTAAAAAGACTGCCGACCTTGTCAATGATAAAAAGATTGAAGGAATTTCTACAATTCGTGATGAATCAGATAGAAAAGGTATGCGTATCGTTTACATTTTAAAACGTGACGCCATTCCTAACATAGTTCTGAACATGCTGTACAAGTACACGGCACTACAATCATCTTTCAGTGTTAATAATATTGCTCTTGTAAACGGAAGACCACAATTACTCAATTTAAAAGAGATAATTCATCATTTTGTTGAGCATAGACACGAAGTAGTGGTTCGCAGAACCAAGTTCGAGCTTAAAAAAGCAGAAGACCGCGCTCACATCCTAGAAGGTCTTATCATAGCTTCTGATAATATTGATGAGGTCATTGCGATAATCAGAGCATCTTCAAATGTTGATGAAGCACGAAATAGTTTAATGGAGCGCTTCAAACTTACCGAAGTCCAGGCAAAGGCCATTGTTGAAATGCGCTTACGCCAGCTTACAGGCCTGGAGCAAGATAAGTTGAGAGAGGAGTATGATGCCCTTTTGAAGACCATAGAAGACCTAAAAGACATTCTTGACAAGAAAGAAAGAAGAATGCAAATCATTAAAGATGAATTGCAAGAGGTAAAGGATAAATACGGGGATGAAAGAAGGTCCGAAATAAATTTTGCAGGTGGTGATTTGAGTATTGAGGACATGATTCCAGATGAGCAAGTGGTAATTACTATTTCCCATGCTGGCTACATTAAAAGAACTCCACTTACCGAATACAAAACACAGAATAGAGGAGGAGTTGGTCAAAAAGCTTCATCAACTAGAAATGAAGATTTCTTGGAGCATCTTTTTGTTGGAACCAACCACCAATATATGTTGTTCTTCACGCAAAAAGGAAAGTGTTTCTGGATGCGGGTATATGAAATTCCTGAAGGAAGTAGAACATCCAAGGGAAGGGCAATTCAAAACCTTATTAATATAGATAAGGAAGATAAGGTCAAGGCCTTTATCTGTACCTTGGATTTGAAGGATGAAGATTACGTAAACAGTCATTATGTAATTATGGCTACCAAGAAGGGAACTGTTAAGAAGACTTCTTTGGAACAGTATTCCAGACCAAGACAAAATGGTATTAATGCAATTACCATTAGAGAAGAAGATGAACTGTTGGAAGCTAAGTTGACAACTGGAACAAGTCAAATTTTCTTAGGCTTAAAATCTGGTAAGGCTATTCGTTTTGAGGAAGGTAAGACGAGACCTATGGGCAGAAATGCTTCTGGAGTTAGAGGTATTACCTTAGCCAATGATAAAGATGAGGTTATTGGCATGGTTTCCGTTCATAATTTTGAAGATGATATCTTAGTGGTTTCGGAGAATGGATATGGAAAACGTTCCACTATAGATGATTACCGAGTAACCAACAGAGGTGGAAAAGGAGTGAAAACAATTTCCATTACTGATAAAACAGGAGGATTGGTTGCCATTAAGAATGTCTCGGATACGGATGACTTGATGATAATAAACAAATCTGGAATTGCCATACGCATGAGTGTGGAAGATTTAAGAGTTATGGGAAGAGCAACACAAGGTGTAAAACTTATCAACTTAAAGGATAATGACTCCATTGCGGCAGTTGCCAAAGTAATGAAAGATGAAGATGCTGTTGAAGAAGCGGATATCCTTGATATTGAGGTAAATGGAGAAGATGGCACAGCAATTGATAACAACTCTGATGAAACAAAGGAATAATAAATAAACACTAATAATTATAATTACATTTAAGATGAAAACTAAAGTTCTAATACTAGTTGCCCTGGGAATTTCGGCTATGGGCTTTTCCCAGAAGAATGAGATAAAGGCAGCAGAAAAGGCACTTAAAAATGGAGATTCAGAGAGTGCGAAAACTGCCTTAGAAGGGGCTGCATCGCTAATAGACGCGGCAGATGCCAAAACACAAGCGCAGTACTATGCAGTAAAAGGTAATGTCTACGCAGATTTAGCTAAAAAGGGCGATGATACTGCCTTCCAACCTGCAATAGATGCACTCAACAAGGTTATTTCTGTAGAAGAAACCGCAGGAAAAGAGAAGTACACCACTGTTTCAAGACAAAAACTGGCTCAATTAACGGCTGACTTGGTAAATGCAGCGGTAGAAGACAACAACAATAAAGAATTTGATGCTGCTGCTGACAAATTGTACATGAGTTATAAGTTAAGTCCAACAGATACCCTTTATCTGTATTATGCGGCAAGTAGTGCTGTAAATGGACAAAACTATGAAAAGGCCCTTGTCTATTATAACGAATTGAAAGATGTTGGATATGATGGTAGTGAGGTAAATTACTCTGCGGTGAATATTGAAACTGGTGAGGTGGAAGCTATGGATAAAAACACCCGTGATCTCTACGTAAAAGCGGGTACTCATAAAGACCCGGCAGAAGAGAAAACACCATCTAAAAGTACAGAAATTGTTAAAAATATTGCTTTGATTTACCAACAATTGGGTGACAATGATAAAGCTTTGGCGGCCTATGCAGATGCTAGAGTAGCGGACCCAGATGATGTGAACTTGGTTTTAGGTGAAGCGAATTTGTACTACGCCATGGGTGATAAAGATAAGTTCAAAGTATTGATGGCAGAAGCCTCGGATATGGCACCAGATAATGCTGATTTATTGTATAACATTGGTGTTATTAATATGGAGCAAGGAAACTTGGAAGAAGCCAGAGAAGCTTATAAAAAGACCTTAGCAGTAGACCCAGGTTACATAAACGCTTTGTTGAATCTTTCGACAACCTATGTGAATGAGGGGAATGGACTCATTGATGAAATGAACACCCTTGGAAGTTCAAGAAAAGATATCGCTCGTTATGACGAATTGAAAAAGCAAAAGGATGATTTATTCCTTGAAGGCTCTAAAATTTTGGAAGACGCATTAAAATCAAATCCAGATAATCAAAGTGTGTTATCTCAATTGAAGAATATTTACGGTGCTCTTGGCGACACTGAAAACTTTATGAGAGTTAAAAAACTATTGGGAGAGTAAACTTTCTTCCAAAGTGATATTAAAAAAAGCTCCAGCGTTTGCTGGAGCTTTTTTATATAATTTTTTTAATGACCCTCAATTTGTGGGTGTATAATTTTTCCTGAGTATTAAAAATCCCCGTATGATCTAAACGGTCAATTCGTACATGGCCATGCGCATGAATAATGTAATTATCCTTTAAAATGATTCCTACATGATCAATGACACCTTCATTGTTATCAAAAAAAGCCAAATCCCCAGGTTCGCTTTCTTCAATAAAACTCAATGCCTCTCCTTGTTTGGATTGTTGCTCCGCATTTCGCTTTAGCATATACCCGTTTATTTTGTAAACCATTTGGGTAAAACCAGAAGAGTCAATCCCAAAAGGTGTCTTTCCTCCCCATAGATATGGTGTTTTAAGATATAATAACGAAGTTTCCACCAAAGCCGTTTTTGGATTCTTTCCTTGCACTATATTCCCTTCAAAAGTATGCTTTAGAATATCAGTTGTATAGATAACAGAGCCTAAAAGAATGGGAAGAAGTACTCCCTCTTCAGTACAAATGTGTGAGATGATGTCAGCCGAAAACTTTGGTTTTTTATCAGCGTTTAATTTATCAAACACTGGCTCTTCAACCAAAGTTATTTGATTATTGGCCACCCAGCCTTCGTAGCTGTCAAAAACAACTCGAATTTTGCTCCATTTCCTCCTTTGTTCTAAAACCTTAAAATGGTCTCCATATAAAAGTTGGGAAACCATTTCGGTACTATCATCCGGGAGTGCTCTTATAGGAACAATGCTTAGGTGGCAAACTCCATATTGCATCTATTCTTGAACTTGGATAAATTAATTTCTTTCTAAAACTAGTGCAGAAGCTCCACCCCCACCATTGCAAATTGCCGCGGCACCAAGTTTTGCATTTTGCTGTTTAAGAACATTAAGCAAGGTAATGGTAATTCTTGCACCGGAACAACCCAGTGGATGTCCAAGTGATACGGCACCACCATTTACATTCACATTGGAATCGTTTAATCCAAGCAGTTTCATGTTGGCAAGTCCAACAACAGAAAAGGCTTCATTAAACTCAAAAAAGTCAACATCATCTATGTTTATACCAGCACGATCTAATGCCTTGGGTAATGCTTTGGCAGGTGCTGTTGTAAACCATTCTGGCTCGTGAGCGGCATCAGCATATCCTTTTATTGTGGCTAATGGGGTTAAATTTAATGCTGAAGCTTTTTCTTCACTCATTAAGACAACGGCAGCAGCACCATCATTTATGGTAGAGGCATTTGCCGCAGTAACGGTGCCTTCTTTGGTAAATGCAGGTCGCAAAGCTGGAATTTTTTCCATTTTCACGTTTTTATACTCTTCATCTTCACTTACTATGACAGGTTCGCCTCTTCGTTGGGGTACTTCTACTGGGACCACTTCATCATTAAATTTTCCAGCTTTCCATGCTTCTGCTGATCGTTGGTAAGACTGAATTGCATAGGCATCCTGATCTTCTCTACTAAAGTCATGTTCTGCAGCACAGGCATCAGCACAAACTCCCATGGCATTCTGATCATAAACATCTACCAACCCGTCCTTTTGCATTCCATCCACTAAAGTGGCCGGACCAAACTTTACGCTACTTCTCATATATGCATAATGTGGTATAAGACTCATATTTTCCATACCACCGGCAACTACTATGGAATTCTCACCTAAGGCAATGGATTGTGCACCTTGCATTATAGCTTTCATCCCAGAAGCACAAACTTTATTTATGGTAGTGCAAGGAACTGTGTTGGGGATTCCAGCAAATATGGCAGCTTGTCTAGCAGGAGCTTGACCCGTTCCAGCTTGAACAACATTGCCCATTAGCACTTCTTCTACTTGTTCAGGTTTTAACCCTATCTTTTCCAATGCACCTTTTATAGCTACAGCACCTAATTTAGGAGCTGGAACACTGGATAATGAGCCCATAAAACTTCCAATTGGAGTTCTAGCGGCTGATACAATTACAACTTTATTCATTTATGCGTTTTTACTGATGCGAAAATACTAAATTTAAATGCAAAGCTCTAGCGGGTAAGGGGAGCCTCACTTCTTATTTATATTTTCTATTTTTGACCTTAACAGCACACCGAATGGGAAAAACTTTGGATAATGTTTACAAGCATCAATCACTTGCTTACAAGTACGTTTTGTATTTTGTTTCCATCGCGCTGATTGTATTCTTTTTTCCTAAAGGAGGCAAGTTTAAGTACGAGTTCCAAAAAGGCAAGCCTTGGCAATATGAGAATTTATACGCCCCTATAGATTTTTCAATAAAAAAGACTGATGAAGATATTGCAGAAGAGCAAAGGTCACTCAGAGAAAATAAATCAGATTACTACGCGTTTGATGCCACAATCCCCTCGAATGTCAAAAAGAGTTTACAACAATCCCTTGAGACCTTATTTGCGTCAAACAGTTATAGTTCTATACAGCAGAGAAGTATTTTAACCTCTGGAATAGCGATAATGGATAGTGTATATGCTTTAGGTGTTTTTCAAGAGCTGCCATCTTCCAATACTGTTTTGCTGGTTAAAAATAATGAGGCAAGACCATTGGGATCCAACAATTTTACGAATCTTCAAAGAGCCAAACAACTCGCTTCAGAAATTTTGGCAAACAAGAGTTTTCTTGTTCGAACTACTTTAAAAAACCCTATCAGTAATGTGATTCAGGCGAATGTTTTTTACGACGAAGCACTCACAGAAAAAGCTTTGGATGAAGAACTTTCTAAAATTTCTTTTACAAGGGGTGAGATTTCCGAAGGCAGGCTGATTATAGCCAAGGGCGAGGTAGTAGAAGCCGAGAATTTCAAAATACTCAATTCTTTAAAGGGAGAATACGAATCGGAATTATGGCGGGGGGATAATTTTTATTTTATCCTTTTAGGGTATACTATTTTAGTGGCTTTGGTTTTGGGTATGTTGTTGCTATTCTTAAAACGATATAGAAGCGAAATATTTGGCAATAACAATAAAGTTACTTTCATATTTGTAAATATTCTACTTATGGTTTTGGCCACCACATTGATGGTGAAAAACAATGAGAGTTATGTTTATGTTGTTCCGCTTTGTATCCTTCCTTTGATTCTAAAAAACTTTTTTGATGCTAGGTTAGGACTATTTGTGCATGTACTTACAGTGCTTATTCTGGGTTTTGTAGTACCCAATAGCTTTGAGTATATCTTTTTGCAGATTATAGCAGGAATCGTGACTATTTTAACTGCATCTGAGCTATACAAGCGTGCCAACCTTTTTATCTCTGTAGGGCAGATTACATTAATTTATATCATAGGGTATTTTGCTTTTCATGCGATACATGAGGGAAATTTGGAGAATATTGAATGGATACTGTTTGGGGTTTTCATTTTAAATGGGCTATTAACGCTTTTTGCGCAGCCCTTAATTTATATGTATGAGAAAATATTCGGACTGATATCTGATGTTTCCTTACTGGAACTTTCCGATACAAATTCAAAATTGTTAAAGGAAATGTCTGATACGGCACCAGGTACATTTCATCATTCCCTTCAAGTAGCAAATCTGGCAGAAGCTGCGGCCAATGAAATTGGGGCAAATGCTATGTTGGTTAGAGTAGGGGCGCTGTATCATGATATTGGTAAGATGGACAAACCCACATTCTTCACTGAAAATCAGATAACCAATGTAAATCCACATGATGACCTTCCTCCAAAGGAGAGTGCAAAGATTATTATAGATCATGTTATTAAGGGAATCGAGATAGCAAGAAAGAATAACCTTCCAGACAGAATCATTGATTTTTTACGTACACATCATGGAACCACGTTGGTATATTACTTTTTTAAGAAACAGCAGGAATTGGAAGAGAATACAAGTGATAAAGATTTTAGATATCCAGGACCTATCCCATTTTCTAAAGAAACAGCCATATTAATGATGGCCGACGCTGTAGAAGCGGCTTCCAAGAGTTTAAAGAACCCCACATTTGGGATAATAGATGAGTTTGTGGAAAAAATAGTGAAAGGACAAATGCAGGCTAATCAGTTTTTAAATGCCAATATCACATTAAAAGAAATTGAAATGGTAAAGAAGGTTCTTAAACGAAAACTGACAAATATTTATCACTTAAGAGTAGAGTACCCGGAGTAATTCATTCCCAAACCAAGTTCCCTTTAAAAAAACTAAAAAATAGTTGCAATCTAATGGATGAAAAGGTACATTTGCATCCGCATTTTTAGAGTGCACGTTCATAATAAATGTAAGGAGAGGTGCCGGAGTGGTAACGGAGCAGATTGCTAATCTGTCGACGCGTAAGTGTCGCATGGGTTCGAGTCCCATTCTCTCCGCAATTTTCTTGGAAATATTAAGATAACCTTATCGGGGTGTAGCGTAGCCCGGTTATCGCGCCGCGTTTGGGACGCGGAGGTCGCAGGTTCGAATCCTGCCACCCCGACGAACCACTTTTAAAGTGGTATCAAAGCACTGTTAACTGACTGGTTGACAGTGCTTTTCATTTTTAATGAACTCAAATGAATCCATTTGATATCATATAAAAGGTGTAGAGTTCGGTGAATGGATTGTTATACAAGTTGTTGTAATTTTAGGTAGTATTTAGGGCTATTTAAGGTCGTCTTTGCAAACAAGGTTTGTTTAATTCAAAAGACGTATATCATGCGCAACAACAGCACTTTAGCAGTACTTATTTTCACTCGGGACATTACTTACAATCCCGAAAAACTTACGGTTTATGCCCGAATTACCGTGGACGGAAGGCGTGCCGAAATCAGTCTTAAACGCTATACCTCGGTGAATGTTTGGGACGTTTCCAAGGGAAGGGTGATCGGAACTACCCAAAGAGCCCGGAAACTCAATAGCTATTTAGATGAGGTTTACGTGCAAATTATGGAGGCACATAAGCAACTGCTTTCGGAAGGTAAGTTTATTACCGCTCAGGCCATTAAAGCCCGTTATTTGGGGCAAGACGACCAGCATAAGACCTTAAAGGAATTGGTTGTCTATCACAACACGAACATGGATTCCGTGCTAAAATATGGCACGATGAAAAATTACTATTCGACGGAACGATATCTCCACAAGTTCATCAGGGATAAATTCAAGACCCCCGACATCTACTTAAAACAATTGAACTACAGGTTCATTACGGATTTTGAACAATATCTAAGAAATTATCAGCCTGACAAAGCAAGACGGACTTGTACCAACAATGGTGTGATGAAGCATCTGGAACGCTTAATGAAAATGACCAACCTTGCGGTCAAGTTGGAATGGTTGGAGAAAGACCCCTTTCACCAATTCAAGTTGAATTTTCAAAAGCATAATCGGAGCTATCTATCCGAACGGGAATTAGAATTAATTGAGGAAACTACTTTTAAAAGTGCAGGTTACGAAAAGGTTCGGAATGTATTTCTATTTTCCTGTTATACAGGTTTGGCCTATATAGACGTAAAGCAGTTATTGGCCGAGCAAATGGTTTTGGGTATCGATGGGAATTATTGGTTGCATACCAAAAGGGAAAAGACGAACGAAATCGTCAAGATTCCATTGTTGCCAAAAGCAAAAGCCATCATTGAAAATTATGCTGAAGAAATGTGCCAACATCCAGAGGGTAAGTTGCTTCCTGTTTTCAGCAATCAAAAGATGAACAGCTATTTGAAAGTGATAACGAAGACTTGCGGAATCCATAAAAAAATCACTTTTCATTCCGCAAGACATACTTTCGCAACCACGGTGACACTTTCCAATGGTGTACCTATTGAAACGGTGTCAAAAATGTTGGGCCACGCAAAATTGACCACTACACAAATTTATGCACGGGTGTTAGAGAAGAAAGTAGGGGAGGATATGCAAAATTTGATTGCCCAATTTGAGTCCAAAAAGCAACGAAGACTTTCCAAAGTCAATGATTGATTTTAAAATGGGACAAACCCTTTAGAGGTATTCAAAAATTCGTAGCGAAGCGGAGAAGGTTTGAATAGCAAGAGGGTAACGCGCTAAAGCGACGTTACGATATTTAAACCATTGATTTTCAATTAATTGAAAATATTTTAGTTATGGAGTTTAGGCTAAATTTGTGTCAAATGTCCTGAAAAGCCCTGAAAACATTGGTGAAATTTACAGTAACCCATTTTTATGATATAAACCGTTCAATGAATAAAATGCTGTCCTTCAGTTGATTATAAAAAAATTTGAAGTACTAATAAACTTTCCACTAGGGCAAATTTGCGTAAAATCCTCTGGGAACACCTAAAAACATTAATAAAATTTACAGTAATGGATGTAAAAAATAAAAGAAAAAGCACTTTTTCGGCCATAAGTATAAATCGGATTACAGCGGAGCGATTTCGGGCATATTCCAAGACCGTTTCAAGATCACATTCGGAGACTATCGATGCCATGATCGATTTTTTTGAAAAAGCTAGGATAGATCCAAAAAGTGAAGTGATGATCCGTTTTATCAAGTTCCAAAATTACTTGACAGGACGGTTTGATTATATAGAAGAAGTATTGCGTAGGATGGAGCGTGAGCAGCTAAAACCGACCCATGACATGCTTAAAAGCCTCTTCACTGGAATGTCATTAAAGAAAAAAGAGCAACCCTTACTCGTGGACGAAAAGAGCATGAGAATGACCAGAGAGGAATGGAATATGGAGGAGGGAAAAGTTTCTTTCGAAGAATATAATGAAGTTGTTGAGACTCTGGGTAGAGACCGAAGAGCCTTTTTTAAAATCCTTGATAAAATAAAAAAGGTAGAACCAACTTTTGGCAAGCCTTATTTTAAAGTGGAAATGGATTCAGCTGAATTGGAAAGCGTTAGACAAGAACTAGATAGAAAATAAAATTCAAGTTACCTTTTGCAATAGTAGAATGCGCCCTTTTTCGATTTTATTCAACGCTTATCTATCGGAACACTATAAAATCGAAACAGGATCCGTGCGCAAAGTTAGAGGTAAGGATTTGGGACATTTAATATTATAAATTCTCTTTCCACTATTTAAATTTCTACTCAATATGTTGCATCAATACTTTAACCTCCAAATACTTTTTGTTCGTCCTATAATTTTTCTCTTTGGCAAAATTTAAATGTATGACCTCTCCAAAGGTAGATTGATTCTCTATGGTGTAAATAGTTTTCAAAATAGGGCCAAAACCACCTCTCAAAACAAATTCGTAGGTAGTAACCGAATTGTTATCCGTCATCACTCTATGGGGCGGATTAAAATCCATGACCTTTAAATTGTTCTTGGCAGCTTCACTGTTTACAACACGTATTAGGTTATTTTCCATTGAGGTATTGTTCAAATTCAGTTTTTGGAGCAACGAGTCCAAATACTTTTCTTTTTTGGAGAGAAATACCAGTTGTTGCGGAATATCGTTGAACAACTGTTCTTCCACTTTTAAGGAGCGGTATTCTTTTCTTAAGGCCAATGTATTGGATATTGCGAATTTATAGCACATAAGCAACGTTAGTAACAAGAGTAACAGTAAGAGAACTACTTTATTTTTAAGGAGTTGTTGCACTGATCTTTATCTTAAAATTTGAGGTATTCTTGTTTTTATAATCGTAATCCATAGTTTCTACGGATTGTACCCATTCTAACCCTTCCAGATGTATCAACCAAGATGAAAAGTCTTCACTATTGATGCAATTTCCCATCACAAGGAGTTCATCTATATTCAATTCGATAGGTTTTAATGATTGTACAGGCTTTGTTAACGGTTGGTACTGTAATCCATCCAATAATATACTTTTGGGAATAGAAGCTCCCAATTCATCCAAGTAATAAGAAGTCCTTGAATTTGAAACCGATAGGACGGCATCCACTTTTCTTTCTTTTTCTGCAACTTTATCTGTTAGCGCCATGAGATTCTTTTTGTTCTCGTTTTCAAAGGCCAAGTTTTCTTTTGACAATTGGACTCCATCAAAATAAAAGTTGAAAAGGAAAAAATTTGAAAGTAAAAGCAACAATATAAAAACCAAAGATGAGTGCAGAAGTATACCAAATGTTCTGCTGTTGGCAAATTCGTTTTGTAAATTTTCGACAACGTCAACAAAGTTGGACGTGTCTTTGACGTTACGGGTCAAGAAGTCCAATATTTCAGAAAAAGCAAGAATTTCGGTATGCTTAACATTTAATCCATTGATGTCATATGATGATGAACTGCTCTTTTCTGTTGAAGCAGATAAATTGGTATCGGAAATATTGTTTAGAACAACCTTACCTCGGTTTGTGAGAATAAAATCGTTGTTCAAGTAGTTTGCAATACGACTTAACGAGCTAGCTCCCAGAGATAAACCACCAATTTTAAACTTCATTTCTTTTAATCGAACCAAGTACGTTTCCACATCTTGTTTTTTGACCACACTGATATAGGAAAGGTCGCCGAGATTTGAAATTTGGTAAAAGAAGTTTTCAAAATTCAAGCCTGGAAAAAGTTGTTCTACGGCCCCCTTATCCTCAAAATTGGGTTCAGCTCCTGTTTGTTTTGTTATTACACTGTCCGTATTATAAATAAGACAAATGGGAACTGAAGGTTTGGCAAAATCAACGAGCAATTGTAATTCTTCAAAACTTTGGCTGTTTGTAATGACTAGTTCCCCTTTCTTTTTAACTACTTCCAGAAGATGGAACTTAATATTGTTCCCTATTTGATAGACTTCCAATCCATAGAAGGCGTTCCCTTTGGTAAAATATGTCCTTACGATGTCCAGCACTAGTAGATAACTGTTGGTTTAATTAAAATGGTAAGCTTTTGTTTGCTATCCTCTCTTTTCCTTTTGCTAAATAGCCATTTGATCACTGGGATTCTTGCTAGAAAGGGAACACCGCTACCTGAGTCATTTTTTACTTTTTCTTCCAATCCCCCCAAAATAGCCAAATCTTGATTTTGCATTCTGATGATCGAACTAAATTCCCTTGAGGTAAGTCCTGGCGGGGCGTCTTCATCTATGCGCTCAGAGCTAAAGTCTGACTGTATTACATTAATATCCAAGGTTACTTGACCATTTCCGGAAACCAATGGCTTTATACTTACGGCAAGTTGTGCATCTATGGGTTGAAAATTTCGAACCTCAGAAGTAGTGGGTATCTGTGACCCAAAAAAATTCTGGCTTGTAACCACATAATAGGTAGTCTCCCCAATAGAAAGATTGGCACGGTGTCCGTTTAAGGTAGAAAGCTTGGGCGTCGATCTGATCTTTATGTTTCCGTTGGATTCCATCGCTTTGATAGTTGCAAAAAACTCTGGGACCACCCTACCAATATTAAAGGAGCCAAACCCATCAAAACCACCAATGATCTTATTGACAGTCTTAGCTCCCAGTGTCAAATCGGCTTCAGGAAATATACCTCCGGAGGTTTTTACAGGTTCATCGCCGATTCCCCAACTAATACCGGTCTCAATGGTAGCGGATTTTCTGACCTCGATCAACATAACTTCAATAAGTATTACCGGGACGGGCTTATCAATTTGCTTTATGAATTTTTTAAACCGGTTAATGTTCGCTGCAGGACCACTGATCAAGAAGCTGTTCAGCTCATAATCTATTTTTATGTCGAGGTCGGCAATGACATCATCTGGCAAAATATTAACTATGGCCTCGGCATTGGAAGCACGTTCGTTAAATGGACTGGCTTGAGTATTGATTCTTCTTGCATTGTTGGTATTTTGACCAAAGTTGCCCTGATTGTTACCAAACCCATTATTGTTATTTTGAAACCCATTGCCTAAATAATTGACTCCACCACCTACTGTTCTCCCGGCAGATCTACCAAAACCCCCGGACTGCATGGGGTCTCCCAGCAACTCCACCGAACGATGCATCATTTGCACAATTTCCAATTTTCTTACACTCAATTGGTCCGCTGTTCCAAAAAAATAGCGGTCGTTTTCTTTCTTAAATGTAAAACGGGAAGTATTGGTGCTTGGTGCCGGATTAAGAGCCGCTCTGTTTTGATTTCTATTTTGAGATTGACCAGTCGCGTATTGGGAAGAAGTATTATTGACTGGATTATCTGTGTAAGTTGCTTTGCTTTCAAATATTTTGGTCAACAATTCATCATAGTAAATTTGTTTTGCCTTAAAACTGACGTTTCCTGCCTCGGTCAAGGGAGTGGCAACATAAACATCCAAGTCCAGGTCCAAACTTATTTCTCTTACGATATCAGCAATGGGAACATTGTTAAAATCCACATTTAGCACCCTATTGATGGTGTCCAATACCTGATAATGGAAATTGTTATTACCAATTCCCCTATTTCCTGAATTTGGAGCACCAGGATTTGAAACATTTTGGTTGATCTGATCAAAAAGATAAAAACCATCCCTAGATTTTGAGTATTTTAAATTGTTGGTCTCAGCCAGTTTTTCCATCGCCACGTCAATGGGCACATCTTTAATATATAGGTTCAAAGGAATATTTTCCATTCCGCTGTTGTATAATAGATTCTGTCCCGAAACATCAATAATTTTCCGAAATGTTTTTTCGAGCATATCTCCATTTAAATCCATAGAAAGGAGATTGTTCAAAGCGTCAAAACCCACAGAAACTTCTTTTTCTGGAACGATTTCTGGAGGGGGTTGAAATTTTTGGATAGAAAGAATGTTACCTGTAAAGTTGATGTCCAAACTGTATTGTTTACAGAGGAACACCAGTAAATCAGCAACGGTGACATTTGAAAAATTATTTACAATATTAATGCCTTGCAGCCCAGGATCTATATTGATGTTTACTTTATGCACTTGGGATACCGCTAATAAAAAATTGGAAAGCGAGACACTGTTTACATTGATATCAAGTTTTAAATTCTCGGAAAGCCCTGGGTTATCCACGGAAAGGACTTCCAGATTGTTCTTTATATTCTGTATTCTGGTTTCTTCCTGTCCATAGGAGAAAAAAGAGAGCAACAAAAAAATCAACAATAGGTTCTTTTTCATCAAATCAATTGGTTAACAAAGGGTATATTTCTTCAATGGATGTTGCGCCCTCCTTTATCAATAAAAGCGCATTATCCTTAAGGCTACGTATATTATTTTCTTTCAAATAATCATTTATGTCCAATGCATTGTTTTTTATTAAAGGAGTTAGGGAACTGGTGATGGGTATTATTTCATAAATGGCCTTTCTTCCACTGTAACCAGTATGATGACATGTCTGACATCCCATTGGGGCATAATGGTGGGTAAGGTCTTTTGGTGGGTTGAAACCTTCTGGAAAAAGTTCAGATTTCACCTTATCTTTTTGTTTACAGTGCGAACATAACTGTCTTACTAAACGCTGTGCGACACTAATGTTCAAGGTACTGGCAATGAGAAATGGAGGAATGCCCATATCAATAAGTCTTGAAATGGTGGCCCAGGCCGAATTGGTATGTATTGTTGATAAAACCAAGTGCCCGGTCAAGGCAGCTCTAATGGCCATGTTCGCGGTCTTAACATCACGTATTTCCCCAACCATTATAATATCTGGATCTTGTCGTAAAAATGTCCGTAACGCACTGGCAAAGTCCAGCCCAATGTTTTCTTTTAACTGAACTTGATTCACTCCTTCCAATGTATATTCTATAGGATCCTCTATGGTCAGAATGTTGGTCTTGGAATCATTGAGCAATTTTAAGGTGGCATATAGGGTTGTAGTTTTACCTGAACCGGTAGGACCCGATATAAGGATGATTCCGTTGGGGATTTTAATCCCTTCTTTGTACCTACGAAGTTCAATTTCATTAAACCCTAGATCTACTAGGCTTACTGATTTTGTATCCTTGTTCAGAATACGTAGCACAATTTTTTCTCCAAACAATGTGGGTAGGGAAGAGACACGAATGTCAAATTCACTCCCGTTGGATTTCATGGTTATCCGTCCATCTTGTGGCAAACGTTTTTCTGCAATATCAAGATCTGCCCTAATCTTTATTTTATTGATTATGGTCGGGTATTCCTGAATGGGAATACTGAATTGCTCCACCAATTTTCCATCCAACCGAAACCTAACCCTACATAAAGTCTCATAAGGTTCAAAATGGATATCACTGCTACCGATAGTTTTGGCATCGACCAATATTTTTTCCAAAAAATCGGGAGTGTAATGCAATTCACTGTTTTGTACAGTTTGCGCTTTTCGATAATTGGCCGCCAAAAAATCCTGTAACTCATCAGTGGGCAGGGGTGCCAGCTCTAGGGCACAGTCCAAGACTATTCTGAGTTCAGAAAGCAAACTGTCAGGTGACGGGGCATCGGTCCAAAATATCAAAACATCATCTATTATTTCTTTTGGAACAATCCTATAAAAAAATGCCTGCTCCGCAGTAATTCGCTGTACCAAGCTCGGTGCTATAAGTAAATTCTTCTTTGTATCAATAGGCATATAGCGAAGGGGATTTGGAAATAAGATTGACTAAAACCACGAATACAAGAAAAAGGCCCATTAAGCCTGCCAACGGAACGGTATCAAGCCCTAACCGTTTGTTAAGCAATAAGAAAACCAATAATGAAAATATGACCGCGCTGGCGAAGAGAATTATAAATGTGACAGAGGGAAATCCCAACCCAAAGGCATAGAAAAAGAGAATATCCCCTAGGCCTAAACTATGGTCAAGGAATTTTTTCTTTAAAATGAACTTGGTGTATATAAAGAGTATTCCAATAATACTGGTGATGAGCACAGAATTGATAAGGATATAATGGGAGAAGAGGTTTAGCCCATCAATTTGTAGGAAATGTACAAGCCCAAATAAAACCATGGCAAATGGAAACAAGAACCAAAGAACTTTACGTTCCTTAAAATCCTGAAAGGCTATAAACCCAAGACACCCCATTAGCAATAGTTTTAAAGTAAAAATCAATCTTTTATTAGCTGTTTTGGATTACCATTTTCATCAACTTCCCACACATTGAAGATTCCATCCCCGTCAAAATCGGTGATGGCAGATGCCCTAGCTTTAAAAGTGGCATTGTCCGCACTAAGTATTTCATATATATAATTGGCCGTTCCATTTTCCTTTACGGTCCTTGGTGCCTCAAAGTCCAGTTCGCCCATCCCATTGGAATATTTGCTGTGCATATACCTGTAGGTGGTCTGGGCATTGTAAATAGCCTTTAATTGCACCTGTGCCTCAACACTCTTTGCCTTGGATATCAAGGGCATAAGGTTGGGAAGGGCCAATAAGAGCAGAATGCCTATAATGGCCAATACAATTAGGGTTTCTTGCAAATTAATCGCGTATAGCCTTTTCATATGGAAGTCACTGGACCATTTTTTGAATATACTTTTCATTGGATTATTGGTCAATAATGAATTGTTTGTTACTCACGTAAGTATAGAATTGCATCCTACTCGAAATGTAGTTTTTTTAATACAATATTCTATAGAATTTTCAATAAATTTTTAAAGATTAAAAAATCAGAAAAATTATCAACAACGAATAAATATTGTAAGCTTTTAATTTTCAGTTGTTTGAGAAAACTTTTAATACCCACTCTTATGTGAAGTTAACTTTCCTCAAAAAATGAAGTAAAATTCCTACTAATTATTTACTACTTTTCTATAGCCAAACATTCCTTTTAATCTAAATCAACCTAACATGAGAAGGGCAAGAATTTTTATTCCCTGCATTTGTGGAATTCTGTTTTCTATCACCAATGGATTAGCTCAAGAATTATATACGCACAGCAATGCGACCAACATAGGTGATGAGAATAATTCAACCACTGGTTGGACGGCGTATGGAGTAACCACAGTAACCACGATTTCAGAGACCGATGGTTCAAGTAATCATTCCATTGTCGTTACAGGAAATAGTGGAACTGGCTTTAATGCCGCGAGAACCACGATTACCGGACTTACCAATGGAGCTCAGTATAATGTAGTGATTCGTGCAAGAAATGATGCCGGTAATACAAGCAATGGATCCTTCTTTGCCTGGTTTGGGATACAAGAGAGCATTAATACATCAGTTATATCGAATGTCTATCAGGATTATACCTTCACGGTAACATCAGATGGAAATGATTTTGTGATTACTTCTTACGCGACTTTAGATAGCGGCCTGAATAACAAAATATATATAAGCAGTGTTTCTGTACAGCCAGTTAACCAACAGGGATCAATCCTTTATACTGAACCATCTGCTGCATCTAAAACAAACGAAAGTGCTGAAATAGGAGCGTCATGGAGTAATGATTATTGGCTCACGGTAGAATCTGCCGATGTTTATGCTGGGAATTATGCCTTAAAGGTAGGAGGCAAAAATGCAGGTGCATATGAACTTTCTGGGTTAACAATAAGTTCTATTCCAGGTGAAACCTACACTATAGAGGGCTATGTAAAAGTCAATACCATTAATACTCAAGGTATGGACTTCATTCATTTTACGAACATATCGGTGGACATAGGTACCAGTCCAACTACATCTTATGCGCCTTTTAAATTTACTGGTGAAGCTACTGGTTCAACGTTTATTCTTCAAGTATATGGAAGTAGTGGAACTCCTACAACAGATTATTTATTATTGGATGAACTGTCAATTTATCAAGGAACGGTTAACACATCAGACACCCAACCTCCAACAGCTCCAACCCTTTCAAGTACAGGACAATCAGATATTACAGCCGACCTTTCCTGGAGCGGTGCCACGGACAATGTTGGTGTTACCGGATATAAAATCTTTAAAGATAGCGCTCTAGAAGCCACCTTGGGCAATGTGATTACTTATCAAGCTACAGGTCTTACAGCAGATACCGTATACAATTTCACGGTAACTGCCTTGGATGCAGCGGGCAATGAAAGTGTTGTGAGCAATGCTGTGTCTGTAACAACCAATGGTTCGGGAGGAGGTTCTTCAGGAGGGGGAAGCTCGGTGTGGTCCGAGGCCAGTTCGGTGGCAAGCTATACCGGTGATGTTGCTGTTGGGACTGGAACTGTGCCCACTGGTTATAAAATGGCGATAGATGGCAAACTAATCACAGAAGAAGTAAAGGTGCAGCTATCTGGCAACTGGCCAGATTATGTGTTTGCCAAAAACTATAATCTGCCTTCCCTTGAAGAAGTTCAAAAGCATATCAAAGAAAAAGGACATCTGCCAAATATTCCATCAGCTAGAGAAACCGAAGCCAATGGTATTGACATCGGAGAAATGAACAGATTGCTGCTAGAGAAGATTGAGGAGCAGATGCTTTATATCATTGAATTGAAAAAGGAGATAAATCAATTGAAAAGAGAGAGTAATGAAAAAATTAAAAAAATAGAAGCAAAAGTTATAAATAAAGAAAACAAATCCTAGTATGAAAAATGTATTTTCAATATTCCCCATACTGATTCTATGTATATTACCATTTAAGTCAGTTGCACAAAACACATATACTTATCAGTTGATAGATGCTGCCAATAACAGTGTTTTAGTTCCTTCTTTCAACAATAATTTCACTTGGAATTTAAACGAAGCAAGTATCTTGAATGTAGCGTCTAATCTAACTACTAGCGGAATTGCATATCAGGTACGTTTTACTACCTCTGAGTATACTAAAACTGAGGGCGCAATCCCTTATGCTTACCGCGGCGATTCAAGCGGTGATTATGATTTAGCACATAGTTGGTCTCCAAGTGTAGGAGACCTATCATTCACAGTTGAATATTTGGATAGTAGTTTAAATGTATTCGCAGTTGATAATTTCACCATTACTTTTGTAAATACTACAACAGATTCTCAGGCTCCAACTGCTCCAACATTATCGAGTACGGCTCAAACGGACACTACCGTTGACCTTTCATGGAGTGAGGCCACAGACAATACAGGTGTTACGGGATATAAAATCTTTAAAGATGGCGCCCTCGAAGCCACCTTGGGCAATGTGAACACCCACCAAGTTACTGGTTTGACAGCAAGCACAGCCTACAGTTTTACGGCAACAGCCTTGGATGCTGCCACCAATGAAAGTGTCGTGAGTAACGCTGTGTCCGTAACAACTGATAGTTCGGGAGGAGGATCTTCTGGAGGTGGAAACTCGGTTTGGACAGAGACCAGCTCGGTGGCAAGTTATACTGGTGATGTTGCTGTTGGAACCAGTACTGTGCCCACTGGCTACAAAATGGCTATAGATGGCAAACTGATCACGGAAGAAGTAAAAGTACAGCTATCAGGCAACTGGCCAGATTATGTGTTTGCCAAAGATTATGAATTACCAACCCTTGAAGAAATCCAAAAATACATTAAAGAAAAAGGGCACCTTCCCGACATTCCCTCAGCCAAAGAAGTAGAAGAAAATGGAATCCAACTTGGGGAAATGAACCGGTTGCTTTTAGAAAAGATAGAGGAGTTGACACTTTATATTCTTCAACAACAAAGGGAAATAGAACAATTAAAACAAAAACAGTGAGAGTAATATTGATTATAGTGTTGGCGATGCCAATGATGGTATTCGCCCAAAACCCAACGAGTTTGGTGCCACAAAGTGCTAGAATTCCTGAATTGGTTACCTGGATCGATGCGGAAGAGCAGACTGGAGCGGATGGCTCACAGGTTACATCGGTCATAGACCAAGCAGGTGTTCTTTCAGGAATAGTGGTTGAGGGAACCGTGACCCTTAACATTACTGGGGATGGGAAAAAGGAGTTTGGTTTTTCTGGGTCTAACAGCGCCATCAACTTGGGTAAGCCTGCATCATTGAATTTTATCCCTGGAACAGATGAGTTTACGATTATGTCAACTTTTGGAGAAAATAATGGAACACAAGGGTTTTTAGTAGCAAAAGCTTCTTCTGGAAGTAATTCAAGTTATGGAATGGCAAGATTATCAGGGTCTCCTGGAAGTTACTCATCAACTATTGGCTCAACAATAGAAACTTTTGCACAACAATCTATGTTTGATGAAGATGAGGTTTGGACTTTAGTAGTAACAACAACGCAGCAATCTTTATATGTTAATGGCTTGCTTCAAAGTTCTGATAATATTGGAACATCAACTGTAGATCTTGATGTTTTGATAGGTGCTAGGAGGGATGCATCGAATAACACAGGAACTGGATTTGAATTTGATGGAACGATAAAGAACATAGGATTCTTTAATAAAGCTTTATCCTCATCCGAGATACAGGCCATCTATAATGATCTGACGAATCCGTCAGGAGATACCCAACCTCCAACAGCACCTACACTGGCAAGTACAGGACAATCAGAAACAACGGCCGACCTTTCTTGGAGCGGAGCAACTGACAATATTGGTGTTACGGGATATAAAATATTTAAGGACGGCGCTCTCGAAGCCACTTTGGGCAATGTGAGTGCACATCAAGTTACAGGGCTTACAGCAGATACCGCATACAATTTTACGGCAACGGCCTTGGATGGGGCAGGTAATGAAAGTGCAGTAAGCAATACTGTGCCCATAACAACCAATAGTTCAGGGGGAGGTTCCTCAGGTGGCTCAGTTTGGTCCGAGGCCAACTCCGTGGCAAGTTATACAGGAGATGTGGCTGTTGGGACTAACTCTGTGCCTAATGGTTATAAAATGGCCATAGATGGTAAGCTGATTACGGAAGAAGTAAAGGTGCAGTTATCTGGAAACTGGCCAGATTATGTGTTTGCTAAGGATTATGACTTGCCTTCCCTTGAAGAAATCCAAAAACATATCAAAGAAAAAGGACATCTGCCCAACATACCATCGGCCAAAGAAGTAGAACAAAATGGATTTGAACTTGGGGAAATGAACCGGTTGCTTATAGAAAAGATAGAGGAGTTGACCTTGTACATTCTACAATTGGAGCAGAAAAATCAAACTATTGAAAAACGGCTAAATAAGATAGAAAACAAATAAAGCAGAAAAGATGAAAAAAATTATAACCCTATTATTTTTAGGATTCGCCCTCATTTCACATTCGCAAACTAGTTTAGTACCCCCTAGTGCTAGGATACCGGAATTGAAGGCATGGATAGATGCTGAGGAACAGACAGGAGTGGACGGCTCACTTGTTACCACTATAACAGACCAAGCTCAGATTATTTCTGGAATTACATTGGAAGGGTCTATCACTTTGAATATTCGCAATGACGGTAAAAAAGAGTTCAGTTTTGCTGGTTCCAGCAATGCAATCAACTTGGGCCAACCTAGTGCACTAAACTTTGTTCCGGGTACTGATGAGTTTACCATTATGGGTTTTATGGGAACCGGTGTTCCAAGTCAAGGCGTTTTGGTTGCCAAAGGTGATGATGATTGGCAATATGGGATTGATATTACCAGCAGTAAGTTCTGGACTGATATTGGCAACGCAAACTCATCGGCACGCTTTTTTGATTTAAGCAGCGGACTTGTAGATGAAAACATACACTTTGTCCTTGTGGTCAAAACAACAGAATCTCTTCTATACATAAATGGTCAACTCATTGAAACTAGAAATAGTAATAGCATTGGAACTTTTACGGATAGTATTGACATTTTAATTGGAGCACATCGAAGTTCTGGAAACTCTGGATTTAACTGGGAATATTCAGACCATATTAGAAACATAGGAATATTCAGCAAAGCACTTTCATCATCCGAGATACAGGCCATCTATAATGATCTGACGAATCCGTCAGGAGATACCCAACCTCCAACAGCTCCAACTCTTTCAAGCACTAGCCAGACCGAAACCATAGCCGACCTTTCCTGGAGCGGTGCCACGGACAATATTGGCGTTACAGGATATAAAATCTTTAAAGACGGCGCTCTCGAAGCCACCTTGAGCAATGTGAATACCTACCAAGTTACTGGTCTTGTGGCCAGCACAGCTTATAATTTTACGGCAACTGCCTTGGATGCAGCGGGCAATGAAAGCGTTGTGAGCAATGCCGTGTCCATAACTACCAATAGTTCGGGAGGAGGTTCTTCAGGAGGGGGAAGCTCGGTTTGGTCAGAGGCCGGTTCGGTGGCAAGCTATACCGGTGATATTGCTGTAGGAACCAGTACTGTGCCCACTGGCTATAAAATGGCGATAGATGGCAAACTGATTACAGAAGAAGTCAAAGTGCAGTTATCAGGAAACTGGCCTGATTACGTCTTTGCCGAAGATTATAACCTGCCTTCCCTTGAAGAAATCCAAAAACATATCAAAGAAAAAGGACATCTGCCCAACATACCATCGGCCAAAGAAGTGGAAGAAAATGGAATCCAACTTGGGGAAATGAACCGGTTGCTTTTAGAAAAGATAGAGGAGTTGACATTATACCTGTTAGAATTAAAAAAAGAAAACCAAAATCAACAAAAAGAGATAGAACAATTAAAACTTAAGTAATGAGAAAAACTATTATGCACTTTTTGGCAATACTTGGAACAATAAGCATATATGCACAAGAACTTCATACCCCTAGCAATGCTGTGAGTGTAAACAACGAAAGCAATTCCGTTACTGGATGGACTGGAGGATCCACAATGACTGCAGATACTACTGACCCCTATCATGGAACTTATGCCATGAAGATTGTTTCTACCTCTACAAATACCCAAAACCGGAGGGCCGAGTATAGTTTTACTGCAACCAATGGGGAAACTTATGATATAAGTGTTTGGGCAAAGGTAGGGTCCCAAGCTAATGATCCCGCCTTTGCGGTTTGGGATGGTCTCTCTGGTTTTTCCACCACCTTAATAAGTAGTACTGCTTGGACAGAATATACTTTTACCGTGACTGCAACTTCGTCGGCTCCGGTAATAAGAGTTTTTACAGGGTCAGGGTCAGGTTCGACTGGAGATGAGATCTTTATTGACAGAGTCTCTATTATCCCTCAAAGTTCAACAGATACCCAATCTCCAACTGCTCCAACTCTTTCAAGCACGGGACAATCAGATACCACAGCCGACTTTTCATGGAGCGGAGCAACTGACAATATTGGCGTTACGGGATATAAAATATTTAAAGATGGAGTTCTAGAAGCCACCTTGGGTAATGTGAACACCTATCAAGCTACCGGACTTACTGCGAGCACCGCATACAACTTTACCGTAACCGCTCTTGATGCTGCCAACAATGAAAGTGTCGTGAGTAACGCTGTGTCCGTAACAACCAATAGTTCTGGTGGTGGTTCTTCTGGAGGAGGAAGCTCGGTTTGGTCCGAATCTAGCTCGGTGGCAAGTTATACCGGTGATGTTGCTGTAGGAACCAGTACTGTTCCCAATGGCTACAGAATGGCCATAGATGGCAAACTTATTACAGAAGAGGTAAAAGTGCAATTATCTGGCAACTGGCCAGATTATGTCTTTGCCAAAGATTACGATTTGTCATCCCTTGAAGATGTCCAAAAACATATTAAGGAAAAAGGACACTTGCCCAATATTCCATCTGCTAAGGAAGCAGAAGCTAATGGCATTGAGATTGGAGAAATGAACAGATTGCTGATAGAGAAGATTGAGGAGTTGACCTTATATATTCTTGAGCAAGAAGAAAGAATAACAAAGTTGGAGTCACTTCAACAAAGCCCTCCTTCTAAAAAAGTAATAAGTGGATTTTAATTTAATAAGTAGAAAACAACCCTTTTAAAAAATATAATATTTATGAAAGCTGAAATAAAAATTGCATTGCTCGCCCTAATATTTCTGAGCGAATACACAGCAGTTGCTCAGGAACAATATAGCAATCTGGACGAGCTGGCAAAAATGGTACAGATACCAAACTCACCAGAGGCTGAAGCTTTTACCAAGTATGGAAATACTTCAGTTTCTCTTTATACAGGTACACCAAATATTTCAGTACCGCTCTACACCCATAAAGGAAGGGAATTAGACTTACCTATGGGACTTACCTATGATGCAAGTGGTATAAAAGTAGAACAAATGGCATCTCAAGTTGGTTTGGGCTGGAACTTAAATGTGGGAGGAAGAATATCTAGAATTGTCAATGGTTTCCCAGATGATTATAGCAATGCAAACCCCCTTTATCAGAGCTTTTTTAATAATACCAGTGTCCAAGCTCAAATGATTGATTATATTGAAGAAAACCAAATCTTTGATGGACCTACTGATGATAATGTCCAAGCTTATTTTGATTTTATTAAAAGGGTTAGCACCGGTGAGTACGAGACCCAACCAGATTATTTTAGTCTCAATGTATTGGGAATCAATGATTATATTGTAATAGATGTCGCAAATTTAGAAGCAAAAGCCTTAGAAAACCCAAGAATTAAGGTTGAAATTATTCAAAGTGGATCCCCAACATTCATAACTGGGTGGATCGTAACTCATGAGGATGGCACCAAATTTCATTTTGCTAATGATGATAATAATAATGATGATAATGATAAGGAACTAACAAAATTTCAAGGAGATGATTATATTGTGGGGCCAGATTTATTTTATGGCTTGGTGAGAGATTATTATTCTTCTTGGCTATTGACCAAGGTGGAATCCCCTAATAAAAAGGATGTTTATGAATTTGACTATGTAAACCTGGGGTCATGGGCAGGCGATAATGTGGCAGCACCTGTACAACAGATTACCAATAACTCAGATGATGGCAATATTGGACCGGACTTTTATGGTATAGGGTATGGTAATCCAGCAATTTATCAATCCTCTTATTCCATTGACCAAATATTCCTTTCGGAAATTAGACACAATACAAAAAAATTAGTGTCCATTACGTTGGGTGCTAGAGCAGATAGTAGTTTGGATTCGGCAATAGAAAGAATTGATATTCATCTTCCAGATATTGGTGAAACACTCCACAAATATTTTGATTTTGACTACAGTATTTTTGGAGATTCGCAAAGCACATTCAATATTGATAAGCGTCTTAAATTAGATGCACTTACCATTTTTTCCAAAAACAACAACCAGTATCAAACTTATAGCTTTGAATATGAAAGCCCGCAGCTTGTCCCCTCAAGAGATGCCCTTTCTGGACAGGATTATTTGGGTTATTTTAATGATAAACCTAATACTGTATTATACCCAAGACTGAAGGTAGGAGATGATACCTATGACGGAGCTGATCGTACCCCTGATGTTGGTTTTGCTCAGGTAGGTATATTGAAAAAACTGATTTACCCAACAGGCGGATTTACAGAGTTTGAATACGAATTGCATACTTCCCCCTATAATAGCGAGGATTTGCAAAATGAAACGATTGTTGAGGTTGACTTTGCTTCAGGGATATCACTACAAGGAGGTGAACAACAAGCAGATTTTTATGAGCCTAACCCAGCCGATTGCTCAGGAATTTGGTGCCAAGATCAATATCCAAAACCACCCAATGTATCACAGGGTTTATTTAATATTAGTGAAGATGGTTTGTACAGAGTGGTTTATCAAAGTACTGGGGGAACAACACAATTCCCAAAACTTGGGTATCTTTTCTACAGGGGTAGTGCTTCAAACGGTGGAACATCATGTTCAAATTACACTGCGCTCCCACTAAATCAAGTGTTAGATTTGACCAATGGGATGCCTTTAGACCCAGATAGTTTTAAACTATCGGCAAACGGAAGCTATGAAGGGACGATATATTTGGAGGCTGGTTGTTACCAAATATCCATGATTAATGGAACCATAGGAAATACGAGCACCTTTAGTGTTTGGGGAGAGATAATACTGGGAGGCAATCCTTTAATAGGAACTGGACAAGAACCAAGAGCTGGACTTCGGGTAAAATCCATAAAGGATTATAGTGCAGATTTAGCACTGGCAACCCATAAAGAATACCAGTACACCACTGCATTAGACGGCAATGACTCTTCTGGTAAGATTATCCATAATCCGTATTTATCATACTTTACAGATAGTCAGGTTTATCTACAAACTTCTGCAAATAATGGTAATCCTGGCGTATTCTCACTTAAAATACTCAATAGGGTGGGGCATTCATCAGGGGGAAATAGGCCACATATTGGGTATTCAAAAGTATTTGAGATATTAAAATCCAATTCCATTGACCCAAATACCCCAGAAGAGCAACAACGCAACGGATATACCGAATATACTTTTTATAATGATGGCAATGGCCCCAACTCAGGATCTGGCATCTATACTACTGGGTTACCTCCTTTTGGAACTTATTTTATTCAAAATCATGAGGTAGGTAAAGAAAAAGATGTGGAAACGAGAACCACAAACGGAGCTGCAGTTGGAGCTTCTCGATATGTCTATGAGGACCACCTATATTACATCAATAAAGGAATATTCTTAGGGCATGAATCTGGGAATACCTTTAAATATGTAAATAAAGTACCAACATCAAATGGCAAGTATACTTACCAATATGTTGATGTTGAGTTCCGTTGTCTACAAAGCAGCAATTTTGGAATTGGAGATTGTTGGAATCAGATGACTGCCCAACCTTGTGATACAGACCTTTACCCTGGATGTATTAATGATCCCGATTTGGCTCGCAACAAAATGAATATTACAACCGCGGGAGGAAGGATAGGCAATACTATACAAATGACAAGACAAGAGTACAATAGCAATGTAGCTGTTACTACAGTTACTGATATGGAGTACGATCCAGCGGTAAGTTGGCAATTACGCAAGTCTACACTAACAGGCAGCGATGGAGAAACAATGACTACGCAACTGTATTATCCTGAGGATGATCCAATAGCCTATTCAAGTCTTAATACACAGAATAGATTAAACGAAGTAGTCAAAGTAGAAACCTTAGAAAATGACAATGTTGTTTTCACTAGAGAAAATGAATACTATGTTCAGGGAGATGTGATAGCACCATCTACAATAAAAACCAAAAAAGGAAGCAGTTCAAGTTTTGAGAATAGGGCTCATTTTGAATATTACCCTAATGGAAATTTAAAAGTTTCATACCCAGAAGAAGGTTCTACAACCGTATACTTATGGGGTTATGATGACAGGTATCCTGTTGCCAAAATAGATAATGCCACCTACTCCCAAATAGAGAATCTCCCCAATTTCGGTCCTAACTTCAGTTTAGGTTCAGATGGATTGACAGCAAATCAAGAAAATTCATTACGAACCCATGCCACTATGGACCAAGCTATGGTAACCACGTATACCTATAACCCTATGGTTGGTCTAGATACTGTTACTGACCCCAGAGGCTATGTCATGCATTACATATATGATGAGTTCAACAGGCTTAAGGAAGTTCGAGATGAGGATGATAATAAGGTAACTGATTATGAATATCACTATAAGAACCAACAATAAAACTAGGTATTATGAAAAAACTTAAAAATACTCAGCTTATATCTAGTCAGAAAAGTTTGCCTAAATCAACATTCATAGCAACTAGATCAAAAAAAATGAACATTAACTCTAATTATTTATATCGTAATAGTATTATTACCAGTTTGTTTTTTGCGTTTTTCTTTTGTTTTACTGCCTATGGTCAGATTAGTATTACAGGAGCTTCAACAGCCACTGTTGGAGATTTAAAGAGCTTTAGTCTATCAAGTTCTGCTGGAACGGACACACAATGGTTTATAGCTGGAGGAAGCAGTGCAGCTGTGATTACGCAAAGCAACCAAAATGCGGCAAGAGTGCGTTTTGATGAAAGTGGCAGTGTTACATTGCGAGCCACTATATTGAATTTTGGTGCTACCTTGTATAATCTATCTTTTCATATTTCGGTTTGTGGTGGTAATCCGCAGACCCCTAATGCTCCTCAAATATTGACAAATACCTGTGGGGAACCTGTTTTGCAGCGGGTTGGCTTATCATTGGATACGGGAGATAAATGGTATTGGCAGGGGAAAAATGCGAATGGAACAAGTACATCAAATGGAAGTGCCGCAACCTATACCGTCACTGAAGGTAATGGAACCTATTATATTAGGGCCCGTAGCTGCGGTGGAGAATGGAGCTCTGGTTCTGGCAGTATAGCTGTAACAGTCAATAATTTAGATGAAGGAGATATCTCCGTTACAGCAGGAGGTATTTTTCTTACCAGAACAATATGCTATAATACAACGGCAGGTAACTTACGTAATTTTAATTCGGCCACAAATGGAGATGGCTCCTATGCATATCAATGGCAGGAATCTACAAACAATAGTACGTGGACCAATATTCCTGGAGCAACAGGAACCAGTTATAATCAAACTACAAACCTTACTTCAGATCGGTGGTATCGCCGTGAAGTAACCTCATGTGGGCAAAGCCTAGTGACAGACGCAATCCACATCTCTATAGATGATCCTTTAGAGCCAGGGAGTATCAATGGTATAGCTAAAACCTGTTATGGCGGAGACCCACCTGCTTTAACTAACGCTGGAAGTGCTTACAATGGAGATGGGAGTTATAGCTACCAATGGCAAACTTCCACAGACAATCAGAATTGGACCAATATTTCTGGAGCTACCCAAAACAGCTATGACCTTCCTCCTAATTTTATACAAGAGCGCTGGTATCGAAGAGTTGTATCCTCATGTGGGCAAACTGCCCAAACAGCATCAGTGCTTGTTGAAGTCTGGCCAGAACTCTTCGGCGGTGATATTTCGGGCAATCAAACCATTTGCTATGGAGAAGACCCAACGGTTATAAATAATGCTGTTGCGCCTAGCGGTGGTAAAGGAGTTTATGTCTATAGCTGGCAATCTTCACCAGACGGAATTAACAATTGGACCACAATTAATGGTGCAATCTCCGCTACGTACAATCCGCCAGCAAACCAAACAGCAACCAAATATTATAGACGGGGGGTTAACTCGTGTGACTTTATTTTATATACACCAACTATTGTTTCCGTAATGGTTGAACCACAATTGCAAAACCCTACAGGCACCACAAATGTAGATGTCTGTACTGGAGAATCTGCTTCCTTGGTGCTAACACCAGACACTAATGCCAACAGTATTCGTTGGTATGATGTAGCATCTGGGGGTACCCACTTGGCTATTGGCACAATTTTTTCAACTCCAGAATTAAGTATCAATACAAGCTATTATGCAGTTAGTTATAATACTGAGCAAGGTTGTGAGTCTGCAACACGAACACGTGTAGATGTGAATATGGTATCATTGACCACCTACTATCTAGATGCGGATAATGATGGTCTTGGTGACCCAGCAATTTCAACAAATCAATGCGAACAACCAATGGGGTATGTCTTGAATGCAACGGATAATTGTCCAAACATAAATGACCCAAGTAATGCATGTACTATTTTGCCGCCAAGTAGCGATCCGCAAGATTACAATTATATATATACCCGCACTTATCAAAAAAGTGCAGAGGAAATGGGCATAACCACTTCAACAGACCTGCCTTTTTTCACAGAAAATGATGCGTTAATACAACAACTTTCATTTTTTGATGGTTTGGGTAGACCGCTCCAACAATTGGGTATAGACCAATCACCAGATAAGGATGATGTGGTGTCTTATATAGGTTATGACAAATATGGAAGGCAGCAGGAAGAGTATTTGCCATATTCTGTAAATGATGTATTAGGGCAATTTAATATAGACGCTAAAAGTGCAACATTGTCCTATTACAACACAACAAAATATGAAAACACACTAAATCCGTTTTCCCAAAAGGATTTTGAATCTTCCCCAGCAAACCGTGTGCTAAAACAAGCAGCACCAGGTAATGATTGGGCCTTGGGGCAAGGACATGAGATTGGGTTCACCTACGGGTTCAGCAGTCTTACGGACAATGTTCGCCATTTTGAAGTAAGTTTGGTCCAGACCGGGGACACCTATGCGCCTACCCTAATAGAGAATGCACTAAACCCTATATACGGTAACAAGCAATTGCATAAGAATGTTACCAGAGATGAAAATTATACCTCTGGTAATGATCACAGTACAGAGGAATATATTAATATGCGAGGCAGGGTAGTGCTAAAACGCACCTATAATGCAGACATAGCCCATGATACCTATTATGTGTATGATGACCATGGGAATCTTGCATACGTGCTACCTCCATTAATGAACGCTAGTGATGCAGCAAGGACCATTGCAAATTTGCAGGCGGATTTGGATGATTTGGGATATCAATATACCTACGATCATCGCAACCGTTTGGTAGAGAAAAAGATTCCGGGCAAAGGTTGGGAACATATTATCTATAACAAACTGGACCAACCTATTATGACACAGGATGCTGTCCAGCGCACAACTAACGAATGGCTCTTTACTAAATATGATGTTTTTGGAAGAGTGGCTTACACTGGTAAGGCAACAGATGCCAGAGCTCGTGATGTAATTCAAACAACAGATGTAGATGCTTTAACAACGGACCTTTGGGTAGTCCGCGATAGTGGCTTTGCTATGGACAATATTACGGTGGGTTATGGGAACACGGCATACCCAACTACTACGCTTACAGAAGTGCTGACTGTAAATTATTACGATGATTATAATTTTGACCGCGCCAATGAATCCGCTCCCCCGGCCTTGGTTTTTGGTGAGAGCATAGATGATCGCACCAAAGGCTTGTCCACAGGAAGTAAGGTAAAGGTATTGGACCCTGCCATTGGTTCAGCGCAATCCAAATGGATCACAATCGTTAGCCGATATGATGATAAGGCCAGACCAATATATGTGTATAGTGAGAACGATTACCTAAGCACCGTGGACATTATAGAGAGTGATTTGGACTTTGTGGGCAAGCCCTTAAAAGTACGTACAGCGCATACCCGCTCCAGTAGTACCATTGCCACCTTGGACAATTTTGAGTACGACCATGTAGGCAGATTGCTGAAGCAGACCCAATGCCTTGGCAATGAAAATTTGGGGTACGATTGTAGTGGTACGGCGGTAGATGTAAACCTTGTGTTGGAAAACACAACCGTTACCACAGACCAATTGGCAACCAATAGCATTACCATAAGTCCGGTTACCACTATAAGTGGAGATGTGACCCTTGAGGTCAACCCATCTTTGGGTGGCAGTGGCGGCCCAGAAGAACTTATTGTGTATAACCAGTATGACGAACTAGGGCAAATGGACCAGAAAAAAGTGGGAGGTGCTCCGGGCACTACCTATGCAAATACGGCAGGTTTGCAGACGGTAGATTATACCTATAATGTAAGGGGCTGGCTCAAGAGTATTAACCAAGATGCCAATGCGGACAATGATCTGTTTAATTTTGGGATCAACTACAATACTGTGGCCCATGGCGGCACGCCCTTATTTAATGGTAACATCTCCGAAACAGAATGGGAAACCAGTAATGACAATACCTTACGGTGGTATACCTATGGTTATGATGCTTTAAATAGAATTACCAATGCCACAGGTTCCAGCTCCAATTACAATTTGGGCTTGGTACAATATGACAAGAACGGAAATATAGAACGCCTTACCCGGAATGGGCATACAGATGCAAATGCCACTTCTTTTGGGCTAATGGACGATTTAACATACACCTATACAGGCAACCAATTGCAAGCAGTGGATGACGCCCCTCTTTCCAGTGCCCTTACAGGTTTTGTAGATGGGGTAGAGCAGGCCACGGAATATACCTATGATGGCAATGGCAATATGAAGACCGATGCCAATAAGGGCATTACCGGTATAGACTATAACCATTTAAACCTGCCCACCAATATTGCTATAAATGGTACTGGTGGCAATGGTACTATTGACTATATTTACAATGCCACGGGAACCAAATTAAAAAAAACCGTGGGAAGTTCTGTGACAGAATACGCGGGCAACTATGTATATTCTGGTGGGAATGCAATTACCACCATACAGTTTTTTAACCAACCAGAAGGGTATGTAAAGCCAGATGGCCAAGGTGGGTATAGTTATGTATACCAATATAAGGACCATTTGGGCAATGTACGGTTAAGCTATGCAGATGGTAATGGCGATGGAGATATTGATGTAACCACCAACCCAACTACCAACGAGATGGTAGAAGAAAATAACTACTACCCCTTTGGGCTACAACATAAAGGCTATAACGATGGCATGTTAAGTTCTTTGGGTAACGATAAGGCACAGCAATGGAAGTTTGGTGGTAAGGAATATGATGAAAGCCTTGGCTTGGAGACCTATGACTTTGGCGCACGAAACTATAACCCAGACTTGGGTAGATGGATGAATTTGGATCCGTTGGCGGAGAAATTTTTTGATAATTCTCCCTATGTATATGCTAGAAATAACCCAATATTTTTTGTTGACCCTGATGGAAATGAGCCAATACCTGGACCATTCACTGGTAGAGTAATAATTGATAAATATGGAACCCTTAGGGCTTTTCGCATCACTGCGCAACAAAGATATATTTTAGATTTGGAAGGTTCAATAGCAAGTGCGGCAACAGGATTATATGGCGCTGTTGCAGGATTAATTTCTGCCCATTATAGTTCAGAACCGGATTGGGTAACTCGGGCAAATGAAAGAGCGACAGCATTACTCGGAGGTGGGGTTGAAGGATTTGACAATCTTTTGGATTTGCCAAAAATCAAACCTGCTGTTGGGCCTAATGTAAAAAGCGTATTTTCTGGAATAGCTAAAGGCATTGATGCAGTTGAAATAGGAGCAAATATATTAAATTATGATGCCTCGGTTCAAGAAAAACTGGAATCATATACATTTGCTTTTGCTGATGCTTTAATTGGATTTAGTCATCAAAGTGGTTCTAATCCAGGGCTTTTGCAGGTTACACCTGAATCGAATATGTCTGTTGAAGGTCTTGAAAGTTCATTGAATTCCATTTATCTTGGAATTTCAATACTTACACAAAGTTTTGATTTGACTACTGATGAAGGTACTACTGATGCAAATAAATTTTTGAGCGAAAATGGAAATTTAGTAGCTCAGTTTATTCAATTTATACAACATCAAAATAGAAAACTAGAAAAACAGAAAAAAAATGAAGGGAAATAGAATATTACATTTAGTCATTTTTATATTTTTCACATTAAATATGTCTTTTTGTCAAACCAAAAATTTTAAAAATGAATTGTTGGGAATATGGGAAGCATATAATAAAACCACTTTAGATGGGGAAGATGGTAGTGATTTGACATTAGACGGAGAGCCATTTACCATAGAATTGAAGTTAATATTTCATGATGATGAGCGCGCTACTTTTGAAAATCCCGCTGGGAAGGTGAAGACCACTTATTCCGTAAAGGGAGATACACTTAAGGTGTCCTATTTTACTTATTCCATTGTTGAAGTTTCAAAATCACAATTGGTTATAAAGGAAGAAAAACTTATGGGGGGGCTTATTTATTTAAAAAAAATAGGAGATTGAAATTCCGATTGCTAAATACATGACTAGACCGATTAATGAGAATAAATAATAATCGTTAATTCTTTTTTTAAATCCCATTTGTTGCTCTTCATATGAATCGAACAACTCGTTTTTATATAATCGATGAACAATACCAAAAGGAATGATTATAAAAGTTATTTTTTCTTCAATACTTAAAGGTTTGGTTATTCTGTTAAAAGCAAAATCTATTTTTTGAACTAAAGGATCGGAAATTAAAATATCTGGATAGAAGGCTCGCGTTTTTTGAACGAAATAGTCTCTATCCAGTTTTTCTTCGAGTATTAGTTTGGCTATCTCTTCTACTTCAAATGAATTTAGATTGTGAACTCTTCTTCCATTTAATATTATAGGTTCCATTTGATAAAGAATTTTAGAATAACAAAAATAGGCAATACCCCAAACTTGGACATAACCCCCCCGCTCCCGCTAGTCTATGACTAGTGGCGGTAAGAGTAAGTAAAATTAAATAATAAGAAAGCCATGGCTATTTTAGTTGTGGCTTTTGTTTTTTTAACCTAATCAATTATTTTTTGAACAACTACAATAGTTGGGTATAGGTATGTTGTATTCTTACTTGTAATACCTTATCTGGTGCATCAATGGTAAAACGTAGTACTAGTTTTTCTGCATCCATTTCCAAAGCGCCTTCGGTGAGAGGTCTGGGTAGTTGTAGCATTTTGCTTTTATAGTTAAAATGGCAAGTAGGTTTTTCAAACCAAAAAGAAAAAGAGAACACCAAATTGTTCTGCACTTCCATTTGGGCAGAAGTACTATTCACTGGCTTATGGATGATAATTTTGGGATAGGGTCGTTGCACCCTTTTTAAAAATGTACCATTGTGGTAAGTATCAATGTCCAATAAGGCAAAGGTAAGTTCACAAGATTTGGGACTTTTATCATCAAGAAGCGTATTAATTTCAGTTAAAATAGAAGAAACTGCCATAACCCAGGTTTTGGAGTGAATGGGGTTATGCAAAAATTTCATTTCAATAATAGTAAAAATTAATTAAAAATACCCCAATGAGGATGTCTTTTATTTTTCAAACTATATTCAAATTGGCATGTGCTAAAAGAATATACCCAAAGAGATAAAGAATCAATGAAGAAAGTTGGTTTGAGAATACGCCAACTTCGAAAGGAGAAACAATTATCTCAATTTCAACTTTCCATTGAAGCTGATCTAACCAAAAACCAGATTGGTAGGATAGAGCGGGCAGAACGCAACACCAGCTTGGTCACACTTAACCGTATAGCAGGCGCGCTAGAAGTCCCTTTACATACCCTATTTTTGTTTGAGGAATAAGCTTTTCCTCTTTTTCAATATAGAATCTAATAAGGTCTTTGTACTAAGAAAAAATGTAGTTAATCTTGGATATATTCTTTTTAAAGAATATGCTTTTAAAAATGCACGAAAAATCTTATTTTAGAGGTTAAACAACCTAAACCCTTCACCTGCTTGTACCTACGTTTTTTTTTACTGCTGTTAACCATTTTATTTACTGGGAAACTCTGCGCACAGCAAGAGGCGGCCATTTGGTATTTTGGCGAAAATGCAGGCTTGGACTTTAGGAGCGGAGCACCGGTACCCTTAACAAATGGTGCATTAAACACAAATGAAGGATGTTCCACTATTTCAGACTTTAGCGGTAACCTGCTTTTTTATACAGATGGCATCACCGTTTGGAACCGCAACCATATCCCCATGCCCAATGGAAATGGGTTAATGGGAAACCCGTCCAGTACACAATCTGGACTTATTGTTCCTACCCCGGGCAACCCAGACCAGTTTTATGTTTTTACATCGGGCGCTATAGAATGGGGTACACATGATGTTAGATATTCCATTGTGGATTTAACCTTAGATGGGGGCTTGGGAGATGTGGTGCAAAAAAATACATTTCTATTTGATCCAAGTGCAGAAAAACTAACGGCAGTAGAACATGCCAATGGAACAGATATTTGGTTGCTTACCAGACGTAGCATAGGCAATAGGTTTTATGCTTACAGAATAACACCTGCGGGGATTACAACACCAATAATAAGTAATCTGGGCGTAGTGCTTAACGATGGGCCAGATTCTCTTGGATATTTTAAAGTGTCCCCAGATGGTACAAAGGCCGCTTTGGTATATAGTGATCTAGAAGTAGAGCTCATGGATTTTAATACTGCTACCGGTCAGTTTAGCAATGTAAGAGAAATAGGGGATGGTGACTTATTTGGATATTACGGAGTGGAATTTTCGCCATCTGGCAGATTTGTCTATGTCACCAATTTAGATGGGGATTTATTCCAGTATGATACCTTGGCGGCAGATGTAAAAGGTTCAAAAATACAATTACCATCCAACACAGAACTTCATGGGGCGTTACAATTGGCAATTGATGGTAAAATTTATATTTCAGATGGCAATGTGCCCACCTTAAGTGTCATTGAAGACCCAGATGTTTTGGGGATTGGCTGTAATGTAAATTACAATGCTATCGGTTTAGCGGGCCAAATTTCAAGGTTTGGTTTGCCGCCGTTTATACAATCTTACTTTTTGGTTTCTTTTACTGCGCAACATTTTTGCCTTGGAGATGTAACACAATTTAATATTAACGCCAGTGAACCTATTATTAGCATTCTTTGGGATTTTGGCGATGGTAACACTTCTACTATTGAAAATGCTACGCATACCTATGCAACACCTGGCGATTATACGGTAAGTGTTACCGTGACCACAGCATCAGAAACCAAAACGGAAATAGAACAAATTACCATTTCAGCGGTTCCAGTGGCAAATATTGTTGCCAATATGGAAGTTTGCCAACCCGAAACTACCTATGATTTGGATTTATCAAGTTTGGATACCCAAGTTTTGGGAGCGCAACCAGCAACGGATTTTAGCATAAACTATTTTGCCTCTCAGGCAGATGCAGATTCCAACACCAATGCACTGGCGCAGACAACAACATTTAATAATGGAACAACTACCGTTTATGCACGAATAAGCAATACCCAAAATAACCTTTGTTACGATACCACAAGTTTTGATGTTATCGTAAAAGAAGCTCCGGAATTAGGAACTGTTACAGATTGGGTGGTTTGTGATGATGATGCAGATGGCTTGTACACCTTTGACCTTGCTACAAAAAATGCCGAAGTGTTAAATGGAGAAGACCCCTTGGTGTTTGATTTAGCATATTTTCCAACTCAGGCAGATGCGGATGCAGCAACCAATGCCTTGCCAACCAATTATACAAACACCTTGGCGGCAGAGACTATTTTTTATCGGGTGCAGAACAGCACCTATCCAGATTGTTTTGAGACGGGTAGTTTTGGAGTGGAGGTTATTGGTCAGGTTGTGGCAAATCAACCCAATAACATGCAAGCCTGTGATGATAATAACGATGGTATCTTCACCTTTGATTTAACCGCCCAGGAAGCGCAGATTATCGGAGCACAAACCACTTCCTCCATAGTAATAAGTTTTCATCCCTCCCAAACGGATGCAGATGCCAATACCAATGCGTTAAATGCCGGGAACTATACTAATACAACCAGCTATCAAGAAACTATTTATGTGAGGGTTTCCAATACATCGGACGCGTCGTGTTATGATACTTCCAATTTTGATGTTTTGGTTTTTGATACTCCGATGCTTACAGATATTTCCGATTGGTTAATTTGTGATGATAATAATGATGGGCTTTATAATTTTGATTTTGGTTTGAAGGATGTAGAGATATTAGGTACTCTAACCGCCACTGATTACATGATTTCATACCATGAAAATCAAACCGATGCAGATACAGGGGTAAATGCGATAGCAGGAACTTACCAAAACACCAGTAACCCGCAGACCATTTATTTTCGAATAGAAAACAACAGCAATACCACTTGCTCGGATACCGGAAGTTTTGCTATTCAGGTTTTTGATGAACCAACGGCTTCCCAGCCATCAGATATTATTATTTGTGACACCAATGAAACGGGACGTTACCAATTTGACTTATCCGAAAAAGATAGTGAAGTATTAAATGGACAAGACACTGCCATTTATGAGGTAAGTTACCATGCCTCAGAATTGGATGCCATGAACAATGGCAATGCGTTGTCCAGCACTAATTACAGTAATATACAAATGAATGAAGTCGTTTATGCTCGAGTGCAGCATAGTCAACTAACGGATTGCTATGCGGTAAATCATTTTTCATTGTTTATAAACCCCTTGCCAGATCCAGGTTTGGAAGAAATTTATGTGATATGCCCAGATAGTCCAGATTTGCAAATTGATGGTGGGGTTTTTGAATCTTGGGAATGGAGAAATAATGAAGGAAGTGTAATAGGCAATCAACAAGCGCAAAATATTGTTGAACTTGGGACTTATACATTAGCGGTTACCCAAACCACAAATGGTGTTGTCTGTGAAAAAACAGTTGCTTTTGAAGTAGTGTCCTCAGGAGCACCCGATAGTTTTACGGTTGACACCAGTGGTTTGTCAGATAGGATCACACTTATCATAGATGCGGTAGGAATAGGGGATTTTGAATATTCCATTGATGGCGAAAATTACCAAACCGATAATCAATTTGAAGTCTTTCCAGGAAGCTATACCGTGTATGTTCGTGACCCCTTTGAATGCAGGACCTTATCGCAAGATATTGTAGCTATGGGTTACGAAAAATTTTTCACTCCCAATGGTGATGGAATCCACGAAAACTGGAATGTTATCGGAACAGAACTTTTCCCAGAGGCTAGATTGTATATATATGATCGATATGGCAAGCTATTGAGGCAAATTTCACCACAAGGGCCAGGTTGGGATGGTAGTTATTTGGGCAGACCGTTGCCCTCTTCAGATTACTGGTTTATGTTCGAATATGGTGAGGGTGAAGTCTTTACAGGACACTTCGCGTTAAAACGATAAAATTATAAGAATTTACTTTCAAGAAAAACTATATTTTCTGTACCTTGAACTAGGAAACGAAAATATAATATGAAGCAGTTTATTACATGGGGATTGGTCGTCTATGGAGCACTTTTTCTAATAGGATGTAATGTGTACAAGGCCCAAAAACAAGAATCCCTATTAAGCTTTCCAGAATTGGGCACCTTGATAAAGACCAAAGGGGATATGTGGTACAGTGCTGCGGAACAAATTGGAGTTCCCAACTGGTCAGTTCTTAAAGTAGATGTAAAACAGCTTCCATTTAATAGAACGAGCTATTACTCCTATGCCAAGTATATGGAGCAAGCGGGGAAAATCAATAGTATATCGTATAACGATTCGCTTCCCTACAAACCAAAATATTTACGCCTACAACTTTTGGATAAATTGGGACTTACCAATTTACTGAATGCAGAAACGCATAAAGAACTTCGATCCTATGTTTCCAACGATGATGGATACAAATTGGTGACTGGATTGAACATCACCGTTCCGGAGACAGAGATGCCCAGTTTTTTACAAGCAGAGGCCATTCAACTACAAAAAGACAGTTATGAAAACATTATCCTGGTGGTCATCAGTGGAGAGTTGGAAAAGCATTACTTCTTCTCGGAGCTTCATGTATTCGATTATCAGTATTCCAATATCTGTTGGGGAGAGGATCAATACCATAATGTGATTATAGAAAACTTGATTTCCGAAGGTCAAAAATGTCCTAAGGGAACCTTTTTAAAAGCTTCCAAAGTAAATGGCGATAGATCGTACCTCAAATTTTAGCAGCATGAAGAAAAGGATATTGACAATATGTATTGTTTTGATGGTGGTTTGGGGGTGTGAGGATATTTTGGAAGTGCCAGATATTTCCAACCAGACCGTACCTATCTTGGCTCCAGGTGAAGGTAGTATATTAAACACCAATGCGGTAGGGTTTAATTGGCAGACCATAGATGATGCCACAACTTACAGGGTTCAAATTGCTACCCCCGATTTTGAAAACACCACCCAGATTATGTTGGATAGCATTATAACGGAGGATACTTTAGGGAGGGTAAACACCCGTATTGACCAAAACCTGTTTAATGGCAATTATGCCTGGCGAGTAAAAGCCCTTAATAGTGATTATGAAACAGTATATACGTTGCGTAATTTTCAAGTAGATGGAGATGAGAATCTGGATATAACCCCGCCCAATACACCCCAATTGGTAACTCCTGCAAATGGGGCCTCGCAGACAGAGGCTTCAGTAAATTTTTCATGGACAAGGGAAGATGTTCCAGGAACGGCGGAACGGGACAGTATTTTCATCTTTTCAGATGAGAACCTACAAAATTTAACAACCAAGGCCTTAGGTGCCAACAAGGCTTTTACCGCTAACGTAGCTGCCGGAACTTTTTATTGGATTGTACGCGCTTACGATGCGGCCGGTAATGAAAGTGAAGTCAGTTCAACGTTTAATTTTACCATCAACAATTGAGCAAAAATGTAAAGACATATATATTGTTGGGCGCTGTATTAATGATATGGGGCATTATTGCGGTTAAAGTCTTTGGAGTTCTTTCCCCAGAACCGGAAATATCTGTGTTTGCGGAAAATGTAAATTTTAAGCCCAAGGAAATCATCCAAAGAGACACCTTTAGTATTGTTTCGGATTATAGAGATCCCTTTTTGGGGACGATGAGTACATCAAAAAAAAATACCATTAAAAAGACCAAGCGACCAGTGGTACAGTTTCCCAACATCAACTACACAGGTCTAATTACTGGTCAACAGAACAAGGACAACATCTTTTTTGTAACTATAAATGGGACTCAATATTTAATGCAAAAGAGAGGTGAGAACAATGGCGTAACCTTAGTAAGTGGCACTTCTAAGAACATTAGGGTGCGTTATAAGGGCATTGCAAAAACGATACAACTTCAAAATGCCACGAATTAAAAAAATAAGGGCGGGAGCATTGCAGTTTGTACTGTTTATAGGCACTGTTATAGCAGTACTCTTAATGACCTTTGTGTTGTTGCACCATAGCCATTCATTTTTTGACAAAAAGAGTTCCAATACGGTTGAGGTCATCAAAAAAGCGGATTTAGGGCTTCAATATGCCATACAACAAGAGATGGCCATCAATGATTCGGTACAGCTGAATGTAGAACTGGAAGATGAGATTAAGGTATCCGCAATAAAATCATATTGGGGTGTTTTTGAAAAGTACACCACAGTATCTCAATTTAAAAAAACAAGGTTTGTAAAGACTGCACTAGTAGGTGGGGGGCTGGACAATGATTTTTCAGCCTTGTATCTAAAGGATAACAATAGACCGATGATCATTGCTGGAAAGTCCAAAATAACAGGAAATGCCTACCTTCCAAAACAAGGCATACGACCGGGAACCATTGGTGGTCGATTTTATCAATTTGCATCACCAGTGTACGGAAATTCAAAAAACAGTTCCACCACCTTGCCTCCGTTACACCCTGGACTTGAAAATCACTTAAAACGGTTATTGCTTGAAGAAGTAAGTGGCTTTGGGCAAAACGCGGTGCGATTTTCCAGAAACCTAAAACATGCTAATTCATTTGAATCCCACACACAATACATTCATGGCGATGTGCTTAGATTATCTGGTGTTGACCTACGTGGAAATATCATTGTAAAAGCTACCCGACAAATTATCATTAGTGCAGATTGTACTTTAAAGGACGTTGTACTTGTGGCTCCAAAAATTACCATTGAAAATGGATTTAGAGGAACCCTTCAGGCAATTGCCGGCAGGAAAATCCAAGCTGGGAAAAAAGTGATATTGGATTATCCATCTGCCCTTATAGTGGAAAGAGGGAACGCAACAAATCCAAAAGATCATAGAGAAGCAAATATCAGTATTGAGGAAGGAGCAACGGTCAAGGGAATCGTGGCGTATTTTGAAAATTCAGAAGAGGGTATCTATTTTCCACAAATAGCTGTTGCTGAAAATGCCTCTGTTCTTGGTGAGATTTATTGCGAGAAAAACTTGGAACTTAAAGGGGATGTTATAGGGAATGTCACCACAGATGCCTTTATGGCGATGGAGAATGGAAGTGTATATCAGAACCATTTGTTTAATGGAACTATAAACTCGGGTCTATTGCCCACTCAATATGCAGGGTTGTTGTTCCTTAAAGAAAAAGCAGTGGCAAAATGGTTGTACTAAAAAAACTGAAAGCTTCGACCTTAATGGAAACCATGGTGGCCACTGTACTCATTGTGGTCATTTTTATGTTCTCCAGCCTTATTTTAAATTCCCTTTTTTCCGCTCAGGTAAAAGGTAATCTGCAGCCAATAAAATCGCATTTACACCAACTTGAATATCAATATATCAATCAAAAGATAAATCTTCCCTACTATGAGGAATGGAAGACTTGGGATATCACTATCAACACTTCTCAAAACGCAGTGCAGATTGAAGCGGTTGAAAAACAGGATTCGGGGTCAAGAACCATAAAACGAAAAATACATTATGTCCAGAATCTCTAAAAAGATAGCAGCGTTCACCTTGAGCGAAATGTTGGTCGTGCTATTGCTCACCATCATTGTGGTTGGACTGGCTTTTTCAGTTTTGGGTTTGGTACAGGGGCAAATGTGGGATATTCAGAATAATTATGAAGAAAAAACTAATGATAACCTTTTGCAACAAGCACTGTGGGTCGATTTTAATTCAAATGCCCAAATTGAGTTTTCCTCCAAAGGGCAAACACTGTTCCTTAGCAATGAGGTCAATGGTAAAAGATATGAGTTTTATAAGGGTTACATTATAAAAGGTACAGACACACTTTATACTGATTATACTATTTCAAAAGTGTTTTATATGGGAGAAGAGGTGAGCAATGGTGTTATAGATGCCCTAGAGCTCACAAAACCTGGAGAAGTGCCCAAAACACTTTTTGTCCATAAAAAGAATACTGCAACCGATTTTATGAATTGATATGGGCTTTAAATTGGAAAACATATTGGTCGATCAGGTATCCAAAACAAATGGTGCACAAAAAGAGCGTAAACCATCAATTCTTGAAAGGGAAATAACGTTGTTTGGAAAATCTTTTTCCAACAAGAAAAAAGAGGATTTTTATACGGAGTTAAGTGTGCTTTTAAAGGCAGGGATAACCCTTAAAGAATCGCTGCACCTGATTGAAGAGGGACAGAAAAAAGAGAAGCAAAAAGCGCTGTTCCATCATTTGGGTGAAAGTCTGCTTTCTGGAAGTAGCTTTTCTGAGGCGATAAAAGATAAAAAGGAGTTTACGGAATACGAATATTATTCTCTAAAAATTGGTGAAGAGTCTGGAACACTGACCACGATTACAAATGAACTGGGGTCTTTTTTTGCCAAAAAAAATGAACAGCAAAGAAGCTTGGTCAATGCGTTGACCTATCCCGTTATTATTTTGGTGACGGCAGTATTGGTGGTCATCTTTATGCTGAGATTGGTGGTGCCCATGTTCCAAGACATTTTTAAGCAAAACAATATAGAGTTACCGTGGATTACACGGTTTATTGTAGCTGTATCAGATTTTATCAAAGACTACGGATGGTGGGTTGTACTGTTGATAATTGGTTCTTTGCTTTTAAGAAAAATGCTCTTTGGCAATGATTGGTTCAAAAAAAAGATGGATTATTTGTTGCTAAGGATTCCCTATCTGGGAAATTTTCTCAAAGCCGTTTATTTGGCACAGTTTACCAGAGCCATTAGTTTGCTCACGGCTTCCAAGGTTCCAGTATTGAACAGTATAGAGCTTGCCGGAAAAATGATTGATTTTTATCCACTGCGTGATGCTTTGGAAAGCGTAAGCGGTAAAATTTTGCAAGGCGAAAGTTTGAGCAACAGCCTAAAGGGAAACAAGGTGTTCAGCAATAAGATGATATCCATGGTCAAGGTAGCTGAAGAAACCAATCAAACGGAATTTATGTTTGAGCGATTAAATCAACAATATAGCGTTGAAGTGCAACAAAAGTCCAAACTGTTGAGTACATTGTTGGAACCTATGATAATTCTTGTGGTTGGCGTTTGCGTGGGTGTAATTTTGGTGGCAATGTACTTGCCCATGTTTAAACTGGGCAGTGTGCTTGGATAGTTTTTATGGAGTTGATTTCATTTTGTAAAAAAAAAGTATTTGAATGTAAAGTGAAAATCGTATTTTTATTATTGCAAGACGACATTTTATTTACATCGATTTGTACAATTTTGAACCTAGTTTAGTTTTCGGTTAATCGTTCAAAAAGGAGGCTTTAAAAATCTGATAGTTAACACGTTGTGATGATGGGATTAGTTCTGCCACCCCGACCAAATTTATAAACCCTTGATAATCAATTATTTATCAAGGGTTTATTTTTTGATTACATCACAAAAAGATTCCATTTGGCACTATTTAGCACCATTTAGCACTAAATCCAAGATTGAAGGTGTCCAAATCGGGAGTCCTTTCAGGAAGATTTTTTTTGGTGTATATTGTGTAGGAATTTAAGCAGCTATTTGGCTTTCGTCTGTAAAACAAAATATATGAGCAGCCGAGCCACATTATCAATAAATTTCTTTCCAAGAAAGCGGGAAAAAGATTCCGAGAAATCCACTGTTTATTGTCGAATCACCGTAAATGGGGAACGTTTGGAGTTTAGCCTCCAGAGGAAACTTCAATGCCATCTATGGAACAATGCCCGTAAAAGGGGAATGGGGCATTCACCCCTTGTTACATCCCTGAACAGCTATTTGGACCAAGTGTATTTTGGGCTCCTTGAGGCGCATCGGGAATTGCTTAGGGAAGGGCAGAGGGTCACACCATTGGCCATTAAATCACGTTATATGCATATTGGGGAGAATGGTAAGACCCTAAAGGACCTTATTGGCTATCACAACGGAACAATGCACACCTCCATCAAGGCTGGAACCAGAAAGAACTATTATAGCACGGAAAAGTACCTTTACCAATTTTTGGACAAAAAAATAAAAGTAAAGGACATGTACCTGAAACAGGTAAATTATAGGTTTATCACAGATTTTGAACATTACCTACGTGATTATAAAGATTCCAAGAAACAACTTTCCATGGGAAACAATGGAGTGATGAAACATCTGGAACGGTTCAAGAAAATAATAAACTTGGCGATTAAACTGGAATGGATGGATAAAAACCCGTTTGAACGTTTCCAATTGAAATACAATAAATACGATAGGGTATTTTTAATGGAAAGAGAACTTGAACTATTGGAACAAACAGAATTTAAAAACGAACGGTTACAAAAAGTAAAAGATTGCTTTGTTTTTTCATGCTATACGGGACTGTCATACACAGATGTAAAAGAACTCACAGAGGATAACATAGTAAAGGGAATTGACAACAATAACTGGATATATACCAAACGGGAAAAAACGGACGAGCTTGTAAAAGTCCCCATCCTACCCAAAGCATGGATTTTACTTGAAAAATATAAAACTCTTCAAAACGAGAGATTAACAACTGGTTTGCTGCCGATAAGTTCCAACCAAAAGACCAATAGCTATTTAAAGGAAATAGCTAAATCCTGTGGAATCTATAAGAATATTTCCTTCCATACTGCAAGACACACTTTTGCCACAACGGTAACACTCTTCAATGGTTTACCCATAGAAACAGTATCCAAGCTTTTGGGACATTCAAAAATCACGACCACCCAGATTTATGCCAAGGTATTGGAAAGAAAGGTAAGTGAGGATATGTGTAAGCTGGAAGACAAGTTTGAAAGAGGATAAAACTTTTAGTTGATTTATCTAACAGCTTAAAAGTAATCTGTTTTTGTGCCATGGCAGATTTAATCACTTTCTTGTACATCACTGATATTTAGTGTTTTACTTCGTTTTTCAAAATATGGACACCTAGTTGCACACTAAAACCGAAAAAAGAACTTTGAAGATATAATTTGATCTTTTTTGACGTGTTAAAGTTACAAATAGTATTAATGAGTATTACTCAATATATTTAGAGCTATTGAAAGTTCTTTTTATCTCATTAGTTTAAGTAGTCAATCCGTTAATAAATCTATCATTTTAATGGAAACGCTTGACGAAGATGCTGGGTTTTGACCAGTTATGAGATTTCTGTCCACAACAGTATAAGAAGAAAAATCATTTCCTTTGCTATATATCCCTCCTAGCGCTGTTAATTTGGATTCCAAAAGAAAAGGAACCAATTTCTCAGCTCCAACACTTATTTCTTCCGAATCTGCAAAGGATGTAATCTTCCTTCCCTTAACAAATACATTGCCATCAGCATCAAAAGCATCCACAAGAACCGAGACTCCGTGACACATTGCCGCAATCACCTTTTCTTCTTGTATAGAATGTTGTAGAGTATTGTTTAATAATGGATTATTTACAAAATCCCACATCGGCCCGTGACCTCCTGGAAAATATACTAAATCATACTCCGATGGATTTATTTCGTCTAACCTTAAACTAGTATTCATTAGAATCATAGCCGTTTTATCGCCTTTAAATCTAATAGTGTCTTCCGTCATCCAATCCCTTGACTCGCTTACTGGATCTATAGGAATATTTCCTCCATGGACAGAAGCAATTTCAACATGTATGCTTTCTTCCCTTAGTCTATAGTAGGGTGTCGCGACTTCTTCTAACCAAACTCCGGTTTTCAGCCCGGACTCACCCAGATCATTATGTGATGTTGTAATAAATAGTACTCTTTTCATGCTTGTTTATAATTTTATTCCAATGATTTTATCATTTCAATTGCAATTCTACTGGCAGACGCTGGGTTTTGACCAGTGATAATGTTACCATCGTTTATAACATACGATTCAAAAGGAAGGGTATGCGAAAAAATTGCTCCTTGTTTTATAAGTTCTTCATCAAGCATAAATGGGATTACATCTCCAAGAATATGTTTATCTTTTTCTTCCTCTGCTTTTGTAAATGAATTGATTTTTTTTCCTTTTAGTAAATTTTTTTCATCAGACAATTTAACATTAAGTAAAGCTGCCGGTCCATGGCAAACAGCACCAATGACTTTCTCGTTTTCATATGTGATTTTAATGATTTCTTTAACCAATGGATTATCGACCATATCGGTCATTAATCCTAAACCTCCTGGGAAGAAAATTGCATCATAAGCATCTATGTTAACGTCATCTAGTTTATGACTAAAATTGAGTCTTTTGAATCCGTTACTTTCTATAAACTTCTTACTAATTTTTTCAGATGAATTGTAACCAACATGTGGCGGAATACCACCAAGTATACTGGCAAAGTCTACTGTATATCCTTTATTAATAAATTCGTAATAAGGGTCTGCAATTTCCGAAAATTCATAACCCGCTGGATGTTTACCTGTTCCAGTAACGCTTGCACTGGTAACAATAAATAATATATGTTTCATTGTTTTGTTTATTAATAATTCAAACTAAAGGAAGCAATATTAAGTTTCCTTTAGTTTGAATTTGTTTTTAGGCTAATACTGTATTTCCAGAAATACCTACTTTATGTAATGCATTAGCAAGTTTTTTAGGCGCAGTTTCTAAAGGGACATGACCATACTCTAAGGTCACTGACTCTTCAATCCCTAACATTTTTTGCCCATGTCTTTGTGCTTTTAATGAAATAACTCTATCCAATGTTGTTTCAATAAAGGCTTTCGGAACTCTTCCAAAACGTTCTTCCGTTGTTATTACCTTTTCAAAAAAAGGAGCTGTTGCCTGTACAACTAGCATAGGGAGTACTTCATCAATTTGCGCATCCGTAGCACCTGTAAAGACTATATCTTTAATTGTTTCTCTAGTCATTGTAGCAGTACTTTTATCATCCGAAAAAATTAAGTTTTCTAGGAATTCACTTTCTTCGTCTTCTTCAAATACTTCAACAGCTGTTTTTCCTTCGTAAGGCATTGCAGATGCAACATAAACCAGCTTTTCAATTTTTTCTGGCATTTCTTCAGCTACTTGTGAAATTACAAATCCACCAAAACTGTGTCCTACTAGTATAACCTGACCTTTTGTTTTTATCAATTCTTCCTTGACCCGGTTGGCATAAAGTGCCATATTGATTTCGGAAGTTGGCGTTTTATCATCTCCATGCCCTGGTAGATCAATAGCTTTTACAGTGTGCCCATTGCTTTCTAAATGGGATATTGTTTCTTTCCATGACCAAGCACCTTCCCATGCTCCATGGATTAATAATAAATGTTTATTCGAGTGTTTCATTGTATAATTTTTTATTGTTAGGTGGTTTTAGTTATCCTTTAGAAATAGCTTCGCCCAATTCTTCATTAGTCATAGCTATTCCATCAAGATTCCATCCACCATCTACAGTATGTACAACGTTTACATAGATGTTGTCTATAGGTTGTTTTCCGCTAGATAATTGCCGAATAATTTCCGTCACTTCATTAAAATGTTGTTTAATAACAGCTTTATCTGCTAGAGCAAACGAAGGTACTTTCCATTCTGCCCATGCACCTGAAAACTCCTCTCCTCCAGAGAAGGATAAGCCTTTTGACACTATGTGTACATTGGCTGTTATGTTTGGCGTCATTACGTTATTACCGGTTAAGCCGTGATTTTTTAAGAAGGAGTCCGTTATTAATTGAACAGCTTCTTTTTCCTTTCCGACAGGTAAAACACCTTCGGTTAATGTTAAAGTTAAAGGCATACTATATATGTTTTGAATTGTGAACTTTGTTGTTCAACAACAGTACAAATATCTTACGATTGGAAAGTTTAAAAGTTGTCTTATGACAATGCTTTGAAGAATTTTGAGGTACTACTTTTACTAATAAATAAACCTACAACAATACAAACACCTCCTATTAGGTGGTAGGTATGTATATATTCCTTAAAAAGAATGGCAAATAGTGCTGCAGATAGTGGAACAATATTCATATAAATTCCTGCTTTATCTGCTCCCGTAATCTGAACTCCTTTTTGCCATAAAAATAGGCTAGTGCTGTGCCTAAACATCCAATTCCAAATACAGCCATCCAAAAATTGCGTGTATGTGTGATAACGATTTCCATTCCGCTAATTGGCAATAAGATGAAGAAACCTATTAGACAACATAAACTTGTTAAAAGTGTAAAATTTAAATTCGATATTGTTGTGTTATATTTTTTTACCCAAACATGATGCAATGCAAAAAATACATTGGCTAGTAGTATAAGAATATCTCCATAATTAAATTGGATGTTGCTAAAGTTGGTTACATTCCCTTTTAAGATTAAATAACTTACTCCAAAGAAAGCAATGATAATACCTGTTATTTGAATTTTATTGATTGGGGTTTTTAATATTTTAAAAGAGAAGAGTAGTGTTAATGCAGGATTTAAGCTGACAATAAGAGCTGCGTTTACTGCTGAGGTATTTAGTAATCCTAGAAAGAAAAATAAATTAAACCCGAAAAGACCAATAAATCCTATAAGCGAAATACCTTTTAGGTTCTTTCGAATAATTTTAAATGAGGGGAGTTTTTTGACTCCTAAAACCATCAATGTCACAACTCCAAATAAGAAACGCCAAAACCCAGCTTCAATAAAATTAACTTCTTTTAATATTACTTTGGCTAAATGGAAGTTTAATCCTAAAAATATAGTGTCAATAATTAAATAGAATATCGCTTTCATAAACAACGGACTACAATTTTGCTCGTAATTTACTCAACGTAGAATTAGTCATTCCTAAATACGATGCAACCGCTTTACTTGATATACGGGATAGTAATTTGGGTTCGTGTTCCATAACCCAACGAAGTTTATCAATTCCTTCCATTCCTAAAAAACTATAAATTCGCATTTGTGAATGGATAAAGGCAAATTCCATAAATTTATGGTACACGTTCGCAAATTGTGGTACGGTATCAACTAACTTATAAAAATCATCTCTATGAATAATCAACAATTCCGAAGGCTCTAAAGAAACCAAGCAATCTTTTGATGGTTTTTGAAGAATAAAACTTGTAATTGCAGACATAATGAAATGCTCCAAAGCAAAGTAACCGGTAACGTCATTGCCTTTAGCATCTATTTCATAGAGTCTTAAACAACCTTTTTTGATAAAATAGAAATGTTTACATACTTGACCAATATTGCATAACATCTCATTCCGGGTTGTTTTTATAGGTTTAAAACAAGCAGTTATTTCCTGTAGTTCTTTTTGTCCTATTTTTCCGCGACCTTTTATATATTGCTCTAGCTCTTGATACACTTTTAATTTGTGGATTTAATGAATATTTGTTGCGAAGGTAAGAAGTGGTAGTCACGTTACTATTGTCTTATGACAACCTTTTAGGTTACTACAGTGCTATTTTATATTATGATTAAGGACTTTCTTTGTTAGTGGTGACGCATGATATGGATTTTGCCAGGCGAACAGACAGAATAATAGAGATGGAGGATGGTAAGATTGTCAAGGGGGGATTTGTAAATCAATAAACCTTAAAAGATATAGATGAGTAGGATTTTAGTGATAATAGTATTCTTACTTCATGGTTCTATTCATCAATGTAAGTTATTTTGAAATTATAGTTCCGTTTTCCAGTTCCTATTCATTTGAATATGTGGTTTTTCCTGAGCCCGTATTTCCAACAATTAAATATATCATTTAGTTTTTCTTCAGTATGGGCAAGGTATTTTATATAGTGTTGACAGCCGGATTTTCAGTGTCCAAAGCGAAGTTTACGATATGCTCAACATGAATCTTTGTGGTATCGAATACAGGAAAGTTAAAGTCCTTTTGTTCAATCAGCATTGGGATTTCCGTGCAACCTAACATAATACCTTCAGCACCGCGACTAATTAACTTCTCGGCATATTGAATGAACTTCTTTTTTGATTCTGAAGTAATAATACCTTTGCCCAACTCATTTTTAATAATATGTTGTATCTCGGCTATTTCTTCTTGACTTTCTGGAATGAGGATTTGTATATCATATTCATTGAGTTTATCATGGTAGAAATTCATTTCCATAGTAAATTGCGTTCCTAGTAACCCGACTTTTTGTAAACCAGATTTCTGAATTTCACTTGCTGCTGCTTTAACAATATGAATGATTGGAATATCAATTTCCCTTTGAATGGTATCGGCGAATAAATGGGCTGTATTGGCACATAAGACTATGGCGTCAACCCCAATTGATTCAACTGTTTTACAGGCATTTAAAATGAGATCAAATGAGTTTACCCATGTTTTCCTTTGGATATCTCCAAAATTTAATGAATAGATGACACATTCAGCAGCATCCAGTCCGCCTAATTTTCGATTGATTCCTTCATTAATACCTTTATAATAATCTAAGGTAGACGTCCAGCTTATGCCTCCGACTAATCCAATTTTTTTCATATATATTGTCTTTATATACTTTGATAAGCACTATATTTTTTCATATTTATCAACGGTTAAATCAGAAATCACATCTCCTGAGTGTTTTATATTCTGGGGTTCAAAGAGCATCATCCAAACTTCTTCTTTTGCAATAGGTCTATGTTCGACTCCTTTCGGGACAACAATTAGTTCTCCAGGACCTACTTCTGCTTTTTTGTCTCTAAACTCCATAATCATTGTGCCTTTTAAGATGAAAAAAAGCTCATCCTCGTCTTTGTGGTCATGCCAAACAAATTCTCCTTTTACTTTTGATATTTTGACTTGCTGTCCATTTAATTCGGCTATGACTTTTGGTTTCCATAAGTCATGTATTAAACTTAGCTTCTCTTTGACGTTTATTGTTTTCATATTTTTTTGGAAGTAATTATATTGGTTGTACTTTTTTTATTCTATACCTGTTTTAGCATGTTGTGCAGAACGTTACCAAGAACATGGTTTTATTATTTTGTATTCTCTTCATTGAAATGAATATTGTCTACAACGGCATTTGAAGTGCCGTAATAGTAGTTGTCGTCGCTACCAGATTTAATAATTAGCTGTATAATTAAATACTTTTTTTCCACTGCCTTGATGGGTTCTGACAAAGGAATGTAAAAGGGTTCAAATTGAGCCAAAGGTTCACTCAGTTTTATGACATCTGCTTTATCGGGAATTAGTCCTTTATTTAAATTGGCTATTGATAACGAATCTATTTTTGAATAGTACGCAGCAATAATCAGGGTGTCTTTGGTTTGATCAATATCCGATCCCGAAAACTTTGCCCGACCCATAAGTTTTCTTGGAGCCCAACCTTTACTAGCTACTCTAATTATGGCAAAACCATTATTTAACGGTGTACTATAAGTTCTGAAAAGAGCTAATGCGTCCCGTTTGGCATCAGGGAAATCATATGGATAAAAAAAAGGTATCTCTTTATTCTTTCGTAATTCAATATTCCTATGGGATTCAATCCAAGTTATATCATTTGCGTTATCACTAGTTGATAGTTTATGTTCTGCTAACAATTTATTTTGTGACAGTCCCAAATTACAATATAGTAGAGTTGTTAGGGGTATTATGAGCCCCTGAAGTGCTTTTTTCATGCGCGTTGTTATACTTCTTTTGACCATTTTCGATTATATACATCTCTATTTAAAGTGATTACAACATTCCCTATTTTATGTCCTTTGTCAACATATCGATGTGCTTTCACTATCTGATCAAATAAATAAACTCGATCAATAACTGGTTTAAGTTGTTCTTTTTCAATAATCCTTTTCAGAATGACAAGTGCCTCAGCGGTTTCAGGTGAATTCTTTCCCACAACAATTTTTTTGCTAGTTGTTAAGGAGGTCCATATCATTTTTAGACTTTTCATTGGTCTACCAATATTTAGATAGGTGCCTTTTTTGCTTAGCGCTTTTTTACAGGCTAGAAAAGGGCATTTATCTATGGTTATAAATATGATGTCATAGGTTTCAAAATTTTTCGTGAAATCGGGTTTTTTATAATCTATCACTTTATCAGCTCCCAAAGATTTCACCAATTCTAAATTAGATGTACTACATACACCTGTTACTTCCGCACCAAAGTATTTGGCAAGTTGTACGGCATATGTGCCTACACTTCCGGAAGCTCCATATATAAGTACTTTTTGCCCCGGCTTGACCTCTGCTATTCTTTTTAGATGATGAAATGCAGTTCGGGCGCCAATAGGTATAGCCGAAGCTTCCTCATATGTTACATTGTTTGGTTTCAAGGCAATTGGCCCATCTTCTGGTAAACATATGTATTCAGCATAGGCTCCAAAAGTCTGTAGTGTAGCTGCAAAAACTTTATCTCCTTCTTTGAACGATTTAACATTTTTCCCGATAGATTCGATTTCACCGGAAAGTTCCATGCCCAAAATAGATTTTCTAGGCTTCCTTAGTCCTAACATTAATCGTGCAGGAAGCCAGAATAAAGCTGGAATAGTAAAGCTCCTAACTCTAAAATCGGCAGCGGTTACCGTAGTTGCATAGATTCTCACAAGTACTTCATTTTCTTTCGGAGAAGGTTTTTTAACTTCCGTTATTTTAAGAACCTCTGGTGGCCCGTATTTGGTACAAACAACTGCCTTCATTTTTTGCACCATTAAGACCGAGCTTGGATTGTATCAGGAGTTGAAAATTTCCATGCAATCCAGATAATTGATAAAAAGGCCATGATTTCAATAATCATAAAAAATATATCATCCATGTCTGCCGTGGGTAGAGCACTAACTAGTACCAGCAACGTGATTACACTGGCTACTGTGTTTGCCCATTTGTTCGCATTATCACGCAATACTCTGGAGAGGAGCATCATCAAAATTGGTATTTCCACTAAGAACCCACCAAACAACATCAATTCGTCTGTAATCTTTATGCCGTTAACTACTCCGGCCATTATTTCTTCAATAAAACTCTTTTTGCCTAATTGATGGAGGTCTCTAAAAATCATATTGAACAGAACAAATGCCCATAAGGTTGACAGGAGAGTTTGTGGTTTAATTCTATCATTTATCATAATTTTGGCTTTAATTTTACTCAGAGGTCATTTCTCTAATGTCCTCCAACCCTTTTTTTAGAAAATTTGCCACCATAGGCTGAACTAGCCAATTGGGCATCTTTTTTGGATTGAATTGGATAATATTGACTGCTTTGCAGTGATTGATGGATACTGGTGAGAAATTCCAAGCACCCCTAAAAGTCTGAACTCGAGAAAGCTTTTTAGACAGAGGCGGAACTGAATTTTCATCCCAAGCTTCTTTCCACTTCACTTCTTCTACCTTACTTTCAATGTCTCGAGAGAAATGGTAACGGACGCTCATTTCAGTGTCTTTAAAAGGAAAAGGTTCATTGTGAATGGCATAAGTCAGAAGACTATCTTTTGACTCATCTACAATTTCATATGTAGGATACTTTTTATTTTTTAAATTATCAGCTTGATTATGGATATCCCGCCTAAAAGCAGAAATACAAGCTTGTGGGGATGATTTTATATCTCCTTCAATCTTGTACTCCAAGAAATTTGTGCCGACAAGTTTTCGCTTGTAAATCGTCCAGGTAGGTTCGTCGTTTTTGTCTACTTTGACCAACTGCCATTCATGTTTTTCCCATTCCCTAATGCTTGCATCCCTTGGTGACACACAGCTTTGTAAGCTGATAACTATAAGCATGGCAAAAAGGACAAAATTGAAGCAAGGAGTAGATATACTCTTATTATTCATATTAACAGAAGTTTTAGCTGGACAAAATTATGTCACAACGGAAACCCTGTCGTTCACTTAAGTTAAAATCGTATTGGTAGTAGAGAGCCGCTTAGGATTTGTTGCTTAGCAACCTTTTACGGATCCGGCTCAACGATTGTGGCTTCATACCGAGATAACTGGCAATCTGGTGCTGGGGAATTCTATTTAGAAGAACCGGCTTTGTTTCGAGCAAATTGAGATATCTTTCTTCCGGTGAAGAAGTGATAAATTGGCTCCACTCCTCCTTTGCCTTGTTTATTTTTTCAATAGCTATTTTTTGAAAGACAGCATCAAGTCTGGGAAGTGCTGCACGTATCTTTTCTTCAAATGACGAATCACTAATAGTAAGTATACAATCTTCCACACATTCCCAATAATGTTTTGAGGGTTTACTATCTTGAGAATGAGGTGTAAATGTATCACCTTCCATGAAGAAGGCCGTTGATTTTTCTTCGCCATCTTTTATTAAATATTCTCTTACGCAGCCTTCTACCACCATATAGCACTTTGTTGGAATTTGCCCCTCTTTCAATAAAAGCGTCCCTTTTTTAAATTTACCTACAATAGTTTTCTCAACTATAATTTCAACTTCTTCCTTGTTCAGTATTTCGAAGCTACTGATCAGGATTCTTATTTTTTCTTTTAAAGTCACTGATTTTTTTTTAAATGTTACGCAACAAAGCCTAATAAGTCTTGAAAATATAGTCTTGATAAAACCACTAGTAATCTACAATTTTATTCGCTATATATGGTTTCAAAAACGGCCGTTTTACATGACTCTTTTCCTGGAGTATGAAATCTTCCGTCGGAGTGTCCCATTTCTGGTCCTTTTTAATAGTCTCCATATTAACCTTTTACGGAACATAAAAAGTATACTTTCATTACTGAATTAAGACCTTAAATAACAAAACACTATTAATCATTTGATTTTCAGTTTTTTTTGATTTTTACACATTTTTTTTGATACCAAAAAACCATTAAAAAGAGGCGAACGACGAGCACAATAAGATTCGACTAAAAACAAGGATAGGGGAAAACGCGGAAAAGTAAGCCTAAATCACTCGTATTTCTGAGTTAAAATACCCAAGCACATTTTCAATCCTTCATGAAAATTTCCTAATCTTAGATTTTCGTTTGGTGCATGTATATTGTTATCGGGATTGGGAATGCGTATAGAAATGGCAGGAATCCCAAGTTTAGAAATAAAAGGTGCAATCGGTTGTGACCCTCCCGTGGATTGCATTCGAATATATTTTCCTTTTCCAAAGACATGTTCCATGGAGAATCCCAACCAATCCCCCAAAGGAGAGTCTAAATCTGTTCTAAATGGTTGTGATCCAATCCGTGATTCTACCTTGATCAACTTTGCATATTTTCGTCTTTCGTCTTTCGAAGGTTCCCTATCAAGCACATAAAACCCTTTTGAACGAATGTATTCTGTAACTAGTTTGATTTGTCGCTCAGCTGGGGTTTCTGGTACCAATCGCATGTCAATCTCGGCCAACACCGTGGAGGGAATAATAGTACGGGCCTCTTTTTCTACCCACGCAGCGCGCAATCCTCGTACATTCAGAGAAGGATATTGAAGCGCTTCTTGGTATGTTTCCCCTACAGTTTCAGGCTCCGATATTCCTAGGGTAGCCAATAGTTCAGCTCTATTTTCAGGTACTGAATTGATAAGTTTCTTTTTATCATCATTTAGATAGACTCCATCATAATAGCCAGGAATAAGAACCCGACCATGCTCATCTTTCATCGATCCTAACAATCTCGAGAGATGAAAAACAGGATTTGGTGCGTAATTTCCATACTGACCGGAATGCAAGTTTTTACTTGCTCCATACACTGTTAACTTCATTGTAGCTATACCACGGGCTCCGAACATAAGCGTAGGAAGATTTGAAGGAGGGCGAGTACCATCCATGATAAGCATGGCATCAGCAGCGAATTTTTCTTGATTCGCCTCAACCAAAGTAGGTAAGGAGGGGGAACCCAATTCTTCCTGGAAATCCATGATTACTTTAATGTTGAAATTTGGATTTATATTCTCTTTATGGAGAATACGAAGAGCTTGTAAAAAGGCGACAGCCGGACCTTTAGAATCAGAGGCTGACCGCGCAAAGATTCTCCAATTCGGATTAAACTCTTTGGTTAGTTTATCCCAGGGTATTCTCTGACAATCACCAGAAACACATTCTTTTAGCACCGGAATGTACGGGCTTTCTTGGAACCATTTGGTGGAATCAACAGGTTGTCCATCAATTTGAAGATAGAAAAGAATGGTCGGAGCTTTCTTTTTAAATATCCGCTGGGCAAGAAGATGCTTAGTTCCTTGGGCAATAAGTGGTTGAGTTTCAAAACCGACAGTTTGGAATTCCCTCTCACACCATGTCAAATTAAGATCAATATTGTCTTTTAGTCCGCCATAGTTGGGAATAGTCAAAAACTCCGCCAAGCTGGATACCCCTTCCAAAAAATATTCATCCGCCCAATAATCGATTTTTGTTTTTTCCAAACTTTGACCGAAACATACTGCAAAAAACAGATATGAAATTAATGTTATTACTGCTCTCATTTACGTAAGGTAATAAAACTTTACGTTGAATTAATCTAAAGCTAAGTGGCAAGTTATTTTTTGTATAGTTTGTATGATCTATATAAAATAATAAACAAAACAGTCCTTAATGGGGAATACTAAACATTCTGGGTAAGAGTGGGCTACACTAAAGAAGGTTAACTTACATCGGGAGATACCTTTTTGGCATGTTCCTATCTAAATTGGTATGCTTTTAAACCATGAATTGGTCTGTAGGCTGCTTTGGAATTTAACTTTATTTTATGATAACTAACTAAACCTCAAACCTAATAAATCCATGGTGAGCCACATGCGATTTTATTATTCTATTATAGCAATAGTCCTTATTGTTTTAGCATTCTCCTGCAACAGCTCACGTATCATAAAATTTCCAAAAAAAGTTGATACCAAGGACAAACCAATAGTTTTTCAGGATAAAGGTGTTGAATTTGTATCTGATATTGGAATTTACATCAGCAATGATTTTGCAAGCGCAAGACTTAACAAAGTGAGTGTTAAAAATGATAGCACTTTACTATTGAAAATACATCCCGAAAATGAGCCAATAAACAACAGTGCTTATTTTGCCTTTAAAACTTGGGGGGATTATTCCAAAGCAATTTACTTCCATTTCGAATATCCCAAGGGATATGAGCATAGATATATTCCCAAATACCAAATAGGCGATGAAGCATGGCAAGAGGCAGATTCTTTGATGTTCTCTATGAAAGATAGTATTGCTATACTCAAGTTTAATGTTTCCAAGGATACCGCACTTATAGCGGCACAAGAACTAAGGACTACAAAAGAGGTTAAGGATTGGTATACTGCTTTATCCCAAAAAAACAATGCTGTAACCAAATTAAAAATTATAGGAAAAACACATTTGGGCAGAGACATTCCCATGATGGATATCTATAGCGGTTCAAAAAGTAAGAAGGATATTATTGTATTGCTAACGCGGCAGCACCCTCCAGAAGTAACCGGTTATTTGGCATTCCAAAGTTTTTTGGAAACTGTTTTGGAAAGTGGGACACTTACGGACACTTTTCTTGAAAAATATAGAGTATTGGCATTTCCTTTAATGAACCCTGATGGGGTGGACTTGGGACATTGGAGACATAATGCTGGTGGGGTAGACCTTAACAGGGATTGGAGTAAATATCGCCAACCAGAAGTTTATGCAGTGACCAACCAAATAGAGCAAATTGTAAAGGAAGAAGGGGTTAAGGTGTTGTTGGGTTTAGATTTTCATTCGACCTGGCATGATGTATTCTATACCAATGTAGAACGCGAAAACACCAATTTACCAAGCTTTGTATCAGATTGGTTTACCCAATTGGAAGCAAACATCCCAAATTACAAGGTCAATGAGAAAAGTGCTAACAGTACCAGACCAGTATCAAAGGGGTGGTTTCTAAAGCGATTCAACGCAGTTGGAATTACTTACGAAATAGGTGATGAGACACCAAGAGATTTTATAACACTAAAAGGAAAAATATCAGCCCATGAAATGATGAGATTACTAACAAACAACAACTAAATTAAATAACAATCTAATTACTAAATTTATGAGAAAATCAATTTTAACATTCTTACTGGCATGTTTTACAGTAGGGATTGGGTATTCCCAGATTTCGATTTCCGGTACAGTTTCAGATGATACTGGTCCATTGCCAGGAGCATCGGTTTTTGTTAAAGGAACGACCAATGGAACTACAACAGATTTTGATGGAAACTATACGATTGAGGCTAATCAAGGAGAGACATTAGTGGTTTCTTTTATTGGTTACAGAACCGAAGAGCGAATTATTGGCTCTGAAACCACAATGAGTTTTGAGCTACAACCAGATGCTGAAAGCTTGTCAGAAGTAGTGGTAACTGCCTTAGGATTTGTAGAGCAACGAGATAAGTTGGCATCTACCTATTCTAAGATTGATGCAGATAAACTGGTACAGCCTGTAGAAAATAAAATTATTGATGGTATAGCGGGTAAGGCAGCTGGTGTAACTATAAATGCAACCTCAGGGGATCCAGGTGCTGGATCCAATATTCAGATTAGGGGAACCAGTTCATTGAGTGGTTCAAGCCAACCTTTAATAGTTGTAGATGGTATTCCGTTAAACAACGATAATTTAGCGGGTTCAGGAGATGATGACCAATCCGCAGGGGTATCACAACAATCGAGACTAAACGATATTAACCCAGAAGACATTGAATCGTTTCAGGTTTTTAAAGGAGCTTCGGCTGGTGCCTTGTATGGATCAAGAGCTTTAAATGGTGTTATTGTAATCACCACAAAAAAAGGTAAGGCAGGTAAATTTAACGTAAATTACTCTACAGGTGTTTCTATTGATAAAATTTCATATGAACATCCATTGCAGACCACTTTTGGTCAAGGTAATGGCGGTAGTTTTAGTCCAACGGCACAAAGATCTTGGGGAGATAGAATTTCTGAAAGAGCAGGTGGAGCAGATGACGTTGATACTTCCGGTGAATTTTTCGAATCTTTGACTACAGGCAATATTATTTACCCCATCACTCAAAAGAATTCAAGAGAAATTTTCACTAACAGAAACTTTGATCAGGTTTTTCAAACAGGTATTACTTACGATAATAAGGTTTCCGTGAGCAGTGGTAACGAGAAAGGAACGTATTACATAAGTGCTGCACATGTAAATCAGGAAGGTATAATTAAAAGTAGTTTTTATAAAAAGACCAACTTTACTGTTAATTTAACACAAAACCTAACGGACAAGTTGCGAACCAATTTTAAAGCCAATTATGTGCATACAGGTTCCAATAGAACGCAACAAGGTTCTAACACTGCTGGATTATATTTAGGACTGCTTCGTACCCCTGCAGATTTTGATCAAACAGATTATATAGGAAATTACAATAGTAGCTCTGGATCTATTACACCTAACAGGCATAGAGGGTATAGAAGATATTTGGGAAATAGCGATAACGTCATTTACAATAACCCATTGTGGACTGTAAATGAGCAAGAAAGTACTGCTAAAGTAAATAGACTAATTGGTACTGGTGAGGTTGTATATCAATGGAATGACAATATTAGCACCATTGTAAGAGGTGGTGTTGATTTTTATGTGGACACAAGGGTTTATTTTTTCCCTTATTATACTGCAGGTTCTGCCAGAAGATTTGGCCTTTTAAACGATGAGACTATTAATAATGAGGAATACAATGGAGACCTATTGACCAATTTCAACTACGCATTAAGCAAGAACCTGAACACCAATGTTGTTGTTGGCTTTGGTATTAATGATAGAAGACGTAAAAGAATTTTTACGGAAGCGGATAACTTCATTGCCAACTTTAGAAGCCCATTAGATGCAGCCGAACTTTCTGCCAAAGAAAATATTGGATCAGAAACTACCAGAACGAGTAGAAGAAACATTCGTTTTTATGGTACGGCAAATTTTGATTACGCCGACCAGCTGATTTTACAACTGGGGGGAGCATTCGAAAAGCATTCTGTATTACCAGCATCCGATAACGGCTTCTTTTATCCTAGCGCTGAATTGGGCTGGACATTTACAAAAGCATTAAAAGATTCGGGACCCTTATCGTTTGGTAAGATAAGATTGGCATATGGTCAGGTGGCAAACGTTCCAATAGCACACAGAGAGCAAACAGTTTTTGAAGTGGGCACGTTTTCAAGTTTCTCAGATGAAATTGCCCTTGAAAATTTTGGAGGAGGTTTTCAGTTGGATGAACGTTTAGGAAACTCTAATTTAAAACCTGAGATAAAAACAGAGTACGAAGTAGGTTTGGATTTACGATTCTTAAGAAACAGATTGGCCTTATCGACCACGTACTATACCAATAAAACAGAGGATGTATTATTAGATCTTGCTTTGGTTCCTTCACTTGGGTTTGATGAGATATATGCCAATGGAGCCACTATAGAAAATGATGGACTTGAAATTGAGTTGCGATATGATTTTCTTAGAAAACAGGATTGGAAAGGTTCGATTTCATTAAACTATAGCACCAATGAGAATATCGTGAGAGGTGTAGATGGTACTGGAGAATTTATCCAAGAATTCTCTGAAGGTACTTCTATTGAATCCGTAGCGATAGATGGCGAACCACTTGGAGTATTGTACACCCAAGGTGCTCTAAGAAATGCTGATGGAAGTTTTGTTTTGGATGCCAATGGTTTCCCGCAAGTAGATACCGGCGGAAACTTGATTGTTGGGGATCCCAATCCAGATTGGAGAGGTGGTTTACAGTTTGGTCTATCCTATAAGAATTTGTCCTTAGCGGCATCATTTGATACCAGTCAAGGAAATGATTTGGCACAGCGCACCAGATTTATTTTATCTTTCTTCGGAACACATGCTGATGTCGGTAAGACCATTACATTATCGGAAGATTTAACAAACTTTGATGGTGATGTAATTCCTGCGGGCTCTGTTGTTAGGGGTAATGTAGGCAATTTTGGTGGCGGCAATGTGCTGCTGGATGAGGAATACTATACCTCTTTATATGGATTTGGAGATGGAAAACTAAATGAGTTTGCGGTAGAAGATGGTAGCTGGACTCGACTGAGAGAGTTATCATTATCATATAGGCTTGACTCAGAAAATTTTAAAAAGGCAACAGGTTTAAGTTCTGTAGAATTTACTGCTTCAGGACGTAACTTAATTATCTGGACTGATGTTGTTGGTATTGACCCTGATATTAATCAGTTTGGAGTTGGTAGAGCACGTGGTTTGGATTATTTCTCCAACCCTGGTGCAAGAACATATGCTTTTGGAATCAATTTTAATTTTTAATACGTAGGAAATTATGAAATCTATATATAAAATAATGTTATCATTGATTTTTCTAACATCGGCAACAGCCTGTGATGAATACTTAGATGTAAATGATAATCCAAATCAACTAGTAGAAGTTCCTTCTGGAGATTTATTGCTAGCAGGAACATTATTGGCAAATGCCCAAGTACAACAAGGGCAGTTGGCTAGAACAAGTATGTACTATACAGGGGGCTTAATAGGCCTACAACTGGTGCAACAAACCTTATACAACTATGATTACACTCCTGGTGATTCCAATGCTGTTTGGGGACATCTTTACAACGGATTATTAGTCCAAAACAAAGAAATTCGCAGAATTTCTCCGGATATAGGACTTTTACAAGGTATCATAGATGTTAATGAAGCTTTGGCTGTAGGTACAGCTACATCCCTTTTTGGAGACATACCATATTCAACGGCTACACCTGATAATCCAGGGGTGAATTCAGAAGATCCTACTTTAGATGGACAAGCTGAAATTTATGTTGCTTTACAAACCTTGCTCGATGGTGCCATTCCAAAATTACAAAATGGGTCAACCACAAGTGTAACCAATAGCCAAGACAACTATTTTGGAGGAAATGCAGACAGTTGGGTTGCTGCTGCCTATACCTTAAAAGCACGTTATTTTTTACAAACAAAACAGTATGCTCAAGCATTGGCTAATGTGGTTAATGGAATCAACAGTAGTGCTGGAACAATGTCGTATAATCCAATAGGTGATGTTCCAGGAAACAGCAATATCCTGTTCAATTTTGTAAACAGTAGTAGGGCTGGCGATATGACTGGTGATGGAGCATTCTATAGAGATTTAATTGATCCTGCCAATGCTGGAGGTAGAAACAATGCTAAAACTGATGAAACCGCAAGAAGAAATTATTCTTATATAAGTGGGGACGGAGACCAGACTGGAGGAATAGATGACGCCACTACACCAATGAAGTTGGTAAGTTTTGAGGAAAACTTGTTGATTTGGGCAGAATGTTTGATAAGGGCAAATGATGATGTGCAAGGTGCTATAGACAAATTGAATGAGCTTAGGACATATTTAGATACAGGAGCGGCCTTTAACCTTATCAACGGGGATGAGACCTTTAATTACGACCCATATGTGCTAGCAGATTTTGAAGCCGGAGGGATGGAAAATCTAGATAACATTGCTACAGATAGGGCGGTATTACGTGAAATTATTGAAGAGCGCTATGTTACAGGATTCAGTACTTATATGCCTTTTAATGATGTTAGAAGACTACGATCAGAGACAGATTTGATAGTGCCTTTTCCCTTAAACAATGCAACTACGACGGTTAATCCTCAGCGTTTTTTATATGCTCAGGAAGAAATTAACAATAACAGTAATTTACCAAATCCGATACCGGATTTGTTTACGCCAACACCTGTTAACCAATGAGAAAGTTTTAGTAGTTAGTTTTGAGTTAGCTTAGTTTTCTCATGCTTAAAGGGATGCAATTTGCATCCCTTTTTTCTTCTATTACTATAGTAAATTACTATTCGTTTTTTCGCAATATCTTTCCTGCCTTTATATCTTCGAATTTTGATTCATCAATGGAAATTTGTCCGTTGACCAATACAAAATGAATACCTTCAGGGTATTGATGGGGTTCTTCAAATGTTGCTTTATCGATAATGGTATTGGGGTCAAAAACCACGATATCTGCCATCATATTTTCTGCGATAGTTCCCCTATTGGTCAGACCTAAAGAAATGGCCGGCAGTTTTGTCATCTTATAGATCGCTTCTGGTAAGGTGATGACAGCCCTTTCTCTAACATAGTGTCCTAATACTCTTGGGAATGTGCCATACCATCTTGGGTGCGGATGCCCCTGTCCAGGCCTTACTAGTCTACCATCAGAGGCAATCATCGTTTGCGGATGCTTCATTATGCGTTCCACATCTTCTTCGTGCATGGCATGATATATACACGATGCTCCCCCATTAACTTGAGCTTCAATGACCAAGTCAGCACCATTTGCGAGAGTTGGTTCAAGTCCTCTTAACTCGCACCAATACTGCAAAGTTTTTCCTTCCAATTCCTTCATCCACTTCACTTTGGCAAATTGAATACGTGTCAAGTCGTTACCACCTCTATCATTTAGGATATTAAAAATTATTCCAGCTTTTATACTATCCCGAAGTTGCGCATTTTGCACCCTTTCTTTAAACGCCTCTGTTCCCCCAGCTCTTGCCCAACTAGGAATAAGAACGGAAATACCTGTATGACTTGCACTGTAAGGATATTGATCAATCTTAATGTTCAAGCCTGCTGTCCTTGCAGAGTCTACCATAGCCAAGGTCACATTACTTTTCCCCCACATGGGCTTTCCGATGGCCTTATGATGTGTTAATATTACTGGAATATCAGCCTTCTCAGATATACTTATTGCTTCCGCTACGGCGCCAAAAAGTCCCAAACCTTCTTCTCTTAAGTGTGATGTATAAATACCACCCATAGAAGAAGCAACTTTTGACAATTCGATAACTTCGTCCACTTCAGAAAAAGCTCCGGGTAAATATTTTAATCCTGTTGAAATACCAAAAGCGCCTTCTTCCATTGCGAGTTTCACTTGCGCTTTCATTTTTTCCAATTCTTCTTGTGTCGGAGCCCTGTTTTCCAGAGCCATAATATTTTTACGTATTTGGTTATGGCCAACTAAATAGGCTATGTTCATGCCAACTCCGATTTGTTTCAAAGTATCCAGATGTGCTTTTATGGGCCATGGACTTCCACCATCAGGCCCTCCTAAAGCGGTAGTGACTCCTTGTCTTACATGGCTTTCACAATCAGACAGCGTTAAAATGGGGTCTAAATGCGCATGCATGTCTATAAAGCCGGGAGCAACGGCCATGCCTTTTGCATCGATTATTCTGGTGGCTTTACCTTCAGACAGATCCCCAATCTTTACAATGGTTGAATCCTTAATGGCGATATCTGCATTAAATGGAGCATTACCTGATCCATCGTAAACCTCACCATTTAAAATGATAATGTCGTAATCTCGGTTGTTGCAACCAAAAAAACACATCACTCCTAAAATCAATTGAAATAGTACTTTACTTTTCATAATGTCTATATTTATTTGGTGATTTCTGCTTCAGATAACGTTAACAGCATGGCTAGTTTTATTGCTGCTGCACCATTTTCATTAATCCACCATTCATCCAAGGCGTGTGCGGAACCTCCTTTTCCACCTCGACCTATAGTTATAGCTGGAATTCCTTTGGATATTGGGATACTAGCATTTGTAGAGCCAATGGTAAGCTTTGGGGTGGCATTAAAATAATGCGATACTGCGATTGCCCGCTGTACCAATGGATTTTCAACAGCTGTTTTCCCAGAAGGTCTATCACCAATTTTAACCAATTCCAGTGATATTGCATCTCTGATTCCGGATGCATTGTACTCGTCAACAGCCTTTCTCATCGATTTTTGGAATATGACGTCAATTTCTTGAAGCCTATCAGCACTTACCGACCTCATATCAACCTCCATCCAAGATTCAAAAGGAATCGAGTTGACCGAAGTACCGCCTCCTATACGACCAATGTTAAAACTTGTTTTTGGACCTGTGGAGGTATATTCGGATGCTTGTAGGGTAAATTCTTTTATGGCTGCTCCCAGAGCATGATGGGGATTGGCCAAACCAAATGCCCCCCATGAATGCCCTCCTTTTCCAGTGAAAATAGCTTTGTACCGCACTGAACCCAAGGCAGCATTGTTCACCCTTCCAATTTGTCCTCCATCAATTGATATCCATGAATCAATGTTATCCTTCCCTTCTTGAAATAAATGTTTAACGCCTCCTAGATCTCCAAGCCCTTCCTCACCTACAGAACCTATAAATAGAATATCTGCTTTTGTTTTAATCTTGGCAGTGTTGATTGCTTTTAACGTTGCAATTACCATGGCTAATCCTCGAGTGTCATCACCAATTCCTGAAGCATAGAGTGTGTCTCCTTTTTTTTGCACGGTAACATCCGTACCTTCAGGAAAAACGGTATCTAAATGAGCATCTAACACAACTACTTTACCATCTTCTGTACCTTTTCGTAGTCCAATAACATTTCCTACCTCATCGATCCATACTTTTTCTGCACCGGCAGCTTCCAACATGGATTTAAATTTCTCCGCTCTAACAATTTCCTTAAACGGGGGGGCAGGGATTTCAGTCAATATGATAAGATCGTCATTGGTTTCATTCTCTATATCATCAATTACCTGAAGCGCATGTTTAACGGATTTTTGTCCTCCAAGTTTTTTGATTTCTTTGGTATAATTTTTTGCTGCTTGGGGTACTTCTTGTCCATAAATGAAATTTATAGTGATTAAGGACAATAGGAATACAATGCCTAGTTGAGTTGCTCTTTTCATTATCTAAGGTTTGATTTTTTATGTTGTATGGATATTTTAAACAGTGTTACATATTTATAGTGTTTCCCTTGTGTTTTTCTTTTAATTCCAAAAATGCTTGTTGTAATCTTTTGACTATGGGTCCGATACTGCCATCTTCACTATAAGCATGGTGGTCAATCTTACTTATAGAGGCAATTTGGGTTGTTGTACCGCTTAAGAAGGCTTCATCCATTGTAGTCAGATGTTCTTCAAGAATAGCTTCTTCTCTAACTTCTATTTGGAGCTTTTTGCATAATTGGATTACAATCTGCCTAGTAATACCATCTAATATGTAGGTATCAGCAGGGTGGGTATAAACAATATTGTTTTTTACAAAAAAGACGTTGCAATGGGATGCTTCTGTTATTCTCCCATTTCTTATAAAAATAGACTCGTACATTCCTTGTGCCGCAGCATGGTCATTTGCCATTACATTGCCCAAAAGTGAGATTGCTTTTATATCGCATCTGTGCCATCTATTATCTTCGATAGTAATCGCTGCAATACTGTTTTGATTGATTTGTGGTAATGTAAATGGAATGGCATACATGACAATTGTTGGCGTAGCGGTCTTTGGAAATGCATGTTTTCTTATGGCAACCCCACGTGTAACTTGAATATAAACCAAGCAATCCTTATCCTTTAACTCGGATACTTCAAGCAACTTTTCAATCTCTTTAGGTAAGATAGAGACATCAAAGTTCAGGTTTATTTTTTTGAGACAACTTGTAAGCCTATCCAAATGTTCTTTACCATAGAAAAAATCATCACCAATTTGAACCATTACTTCATAAATCCCATCACCAAACAGAAAACCCCTATCAAAAACTGAGATTTGGGCTTCTTGATGTGGAACTATTTCTCCATTTATATAAACCTTTTCTGGATAGTTGGCCATATTAATAATTAAAATGTTCTTACTAACTTAAATATCCAGGTACACCTATGGTTGCCATTGTGTGTAGACCAGGAGTAGCTTTTAAAATACTCTTAACTGCGTTAATTGTAATAGCACAAGTGGCAATATCACCATTTATTCCTGTATCTATTTCTGAGGTGAATGACGGAATTCCCTTTACCGTTATTTTGTCATAAGACCTTGGTTCACCTACAGCTGCCTTAAAATGCATTTCTATTTTACATCCGCCATTTTGATATCCGTGTGAAATCTGCTGCACTCCGCGAGCATCTCCTTTTTGAATCTCCATTGAAGGCGTTTTTAAATCACTTTCCGCAATTACCGGAGTAAGGTCTTCTGTTACTTTATCAAGTTCAAAACCTAGACTTTTTGCAAGGAAATATACGGATTCTTTAAGTCCAACATGTCTAAGGGTACCTTCGGCTTCCTTGGTCTTAAATGCTTCCAAATCTAATCCAGCACCTATTTTTTTCTGAAATGGAATTCGCCTTGGAGTTGCATCCTGAATTCGCTCAACCAAAATACTATCAATATTCTTGCAAACAGAACTTAGTACAGATGGCAAGTAATCCATTAAAAACCCTGGGTTTACCCCAGTGCCCAAACAGGCCACGTTATATTTTTTGCAAATAGCCTCAATATTTTTGCTAGACTCTGGATGCTCTTCCCAAGGAAATGAAAGTTCTTCACAAGTAGAGACTATAGGAATTCCATGTTTGGCTACTTCTTCAATTTGCGATTCTAATTTTTTTATACTGGAAACTGTGGTAATAATAGCGACATCTGGTTTCTCTTTCAGTTTTTGCAATGCCTTTTCCACAGAGTTTTCTATCAAAACGCTTGATGGACTTCCATTAAGGAGTTTTCCAAAATCAGTTCCTTCCAGTTGTTTGTTTATATCTACAGCGGCAGTTGTACAAATATTTGTTTTTTCAGAAATGTACATACCAATTTGTTGCCCCAAAGGCCCCAATCCTATTTGTAATACTGTTATCATGCTTGTTTAAATAATTAATATTTAGTCGTTTATAACTTATAAATCAATATTATGAAATGTTTTTCTACCTTTCCCATACCAATTTTTTTTTTCAATACGTTTCAATTTTGAAGACCAAACTCAATAGTTTACTGATATCTCACGGCTTTAATCCGGATAATGGAACACTTAGCCTTTATATGAAGTTGTCCAATGCTTTTATAAGTGCTATAAAGAAAAAAAAACTGGTAACGGGTTACCAACTACCTCCAACCCGATTACTGGCCCAAGACATGGGTTTATCACGCAGTACAGTTATAAAAGCTTACGAAATACTTTGTTGGGAAAATTATGTTTATTCCGTACAAGGTTCTGGATACTATGTCAATGATATAAAAGACAAGAAAATCAAGTACAGTTTAAGAACTCAAAAAGGAGCAACCAAGTATCCTGAAATTTCTGATAGGGCAACACATTTTACTTCCAATATCACTATCATGAACAGGGGGCATAACAAAGGCATTGCGTTTAGGCCTGGGTTACCTCCGTTGGATGTTTTTCCGGTAAGGCAGTGGCAAAATTTAACCAATAATTATTGGAGGGATGTTAGGTATTCAGATATGTCCTATAGCCATACACTTGGTTTGGATTGTTTGAGACGAAATATTGCAGAGTATTTAAAGCTATATAGAAATATTGAATGTGATTATTCACAAATCATAATTGTTACGGGATCATTACATTCCTTGTCTATTATTGGAGATTTGCTTTTGAACAAAAAGGACGAAGTAGTTGTTGAAAACCCTACCTATGCAAATGCTTTGGCTATTTTTAAAAGTTTGAAAGCTAAAATTATTCCTGCGGAGATTGATAACGAAGGATTGTCTTTAGAAAGCCTTAGCCATGTTAAACTAAAAAGAGGAAAGTTGGTTTTTACAACACCTTCAAACCAATATCCCACAGGGGTTCAAATGAGTCTAAAAAGACGATTGGAGCTTTTAGATTGGGCCGAGGAAAACAATATGATTATTGTTGAAGATGATTACGATAATGAATTTAGCAACTGGGATTCCCCAATTACTTCAATATTTGGTTTGGACAAAGGAAACAGGGTTTTTTATCAAGGAACCTTTAATAAAATATTACATCCTTCAATAAGATTGGGTTATTTGATTGTTCCTCCACATTATATTGATAGCATTGAAGCCATGTTTGAACAATCTCTAAGGTTTATATCGCCAATTACCCAAAGGGTAATGTCGGACTTTATAGAAAAGGATTACCTCAATCAACATTTAAGAAAAGTAGTGCAGGTGGTTAATGAGCGCAAACAGTTTTTTGTGAACCAGTTTCAAAATGTTTTTGACGACACTTTTAAAATACAACCCGCAAACCATGGATTACATCTTATGGCCAAGCTTCCAGATGAAATGTGCGATATAGAAATATCCAAAACGCTAATTGATGAAGAAGTAATATCCTTCCCATACAGTAAATATTTCATTAAAAAGAAGAAAGAAAAGGGTTTGGTAATGGGTTTTTCATCTGTAAGTAAACCTATTATCAAACGTAAATTGGAAAAAATGTCAAGGGTTTTTTATCAAAATAAATCCATCCATTCGTCATGTAAGTAGCTAACCTTATTCAGAGTATATCTTGAGTTTCACAAAGAAACACGATTGGGTCATTAAAATTAATCTTTCGACAAAGGTTTGAAATAGGAGTTATTGTTTTCAGCAAGAAGAATTAAATCACAAACCATTCTTTAATGGTACGTACGATTTTCTCATCTCCTGCACCATTAAAATCGAATTCGTTGCTTTGCGGATTATAGGTATAGTCTTTTTGCCAGTCCTCAATGTTTTTTGCCACCTCATTTATGGCATCGCAAATAAAAAGCAGCTCTTGGTTTGTAGTTACTGGATGTAACGATAGCCGAACCCATCCGGGTTTATCCGTTAAGTTCTGGTTCTCTATGTCAGCAATAATTTTTTTAGAGGCATTTTCATCCAACTTGAACAAATAATGTCCGTAGGTACTTGCACAGGACCAACCGCCGCGAACCTGTATCCCATATTTGTCATTTAGCAAGCGTACGATAAGATTATAATGTATGCCCTTTATACCAAAGGAAACACATCCTATTCGTTTTTCATCATTGTCGCCTAGAATAAAAAGGTTGGGAATTGCTCTTAATTGGCCAAAGCATAATTCTAGGAGTTCCTCTTCACGCTCTGCAATACGGTGCGTTCCCATTTTTTCTTTTAGCCGTATGGATAGTGCAGTCCGCATCACCTGCAAGAAACCGGGGGTCCCCCCATCTTCTTTAGTTTCTATATCTGTATAATACGCAAACTCTCCTTTAGGAGTGGTCCATTTTACATTACCTCCCCCCGGAACATCTGGGCAGCTGGTATTGTAAAGTGATTTATTAAAAACAAGAACACCACAGGTGCCAGGCCCTCCTAAAAATTTGTGGGGGGAAAAGCAAACGGCATCCAACTGTTCTGTTGGGTCTTCTGGATGCATATCGATATCCACATAAGGTGCTGAAGCGGCAAAATCCATAATACAAATGCCTTTGTTCTCATGCATTACTTTGGCAAGTTTGTGATATGGAGCTATAATTCCAGTTACATTGGAACAGGCTGTAAAAGCACCAATTTTTAGGGGTCTATCTTCATATTTTTTCACCTCTTTTTCAAGGTTGGTGGGACAGATGAGGTTATTTTCATCACAAGGTACAATAACAACGTCGGCAATGGTCTCCATCCAGGGTACATGGTTGGAGTGATGCTCCATATGGGAAATAAACACGACCGGTCGTTCATTTTCTCGTAATGTAATTTCATTCTTCACGGCATCAGGCCAGCGTAGCCCCATTATTCGTTGAAGTCTAGAAAGCACCCCGGTCATTCCTGTGCCCGACGTTACCAACACATCATTTTCATTTGCGTTTACATGCTTTTTAATAATTTCTCGTGCATGTTTATAGGCATAGGTTGAAGCTTTCCCCGTTTCACTTGAAAATGAATGTGTATTGGCTATCATTGGGCCTATCAATCCCTTCATGGTGTCCTCTATTGGCCCATATAATCTACCACTTGCTATCCAATCGGCATATATTAGTTTTTTTGGGCCATAAACTGAATCAAAATTCACATCATCGCCTACAATATTTGCTTTAAAATTGCCAAAGAACTTTTCCAAAGTAGTTCCCTTCTGTTCTTTAAGCTGTGGATTAGATGTCATAATTTCTTTTTTGAATTTCTTCTTAGAGTGTGCTAATCTAAGAAATCTCTCATGTTCACCCACAATACTTTGGACAGGATTTTATTTGCGAATGTAATTATGCATGGCATACTTTTTCTAGCTCATTTGGTATTTCGTTTAAGTGAAATAATAACATGTTTGAATTCTTGTAAAAACAGTATAAGAATGCTTGTTTTAGCAATCAAACAGATCGTTCTATAGAAGCTTTTTACATAAGATTTGTTGTTGACAAATTCAGTTTTCGTTCCACTTTTGCCATATTGTTTTAGTATTTTAACTGAATCTAATGGATTATGAATTAAGTCATTTTTTTAATAGCTAAAAATGACTACTTTTTCCATATATTTTGATTTATAACAGTGTTTTATGATTCCAAACATGACAAACTATACTGTTGCAGTAGACAACGAAGAATTCGATATTGAGGAACAAGAAATTGACAATCTTGATTTATTACCCACAGGTAACAATTACTTTCATCTTTTAAAAGACAATCAAGCATATAATATTCAGGTATTACATTCCAATCATATGGAGAAAACAGCCTCTGTAAGTGTAAATGGAAATACCTATAAAGTGAAAATATCCGATGCTCATGATCAAATGGTAAAAGAGATGGGACTATTGATCAATTCTTTGCAAAAGGTAAATGAAATAAAAGCACCTATGCCTGGCTTAATTTTAAATATAATGGTAGAAATTGGTCAGGAAATTATTGAAGGTACACCTTTGCTTGTGTTGTCCGCTATGAAAATGGAGAACATCATTTTATCACAGGGCGAGGGTATTATAAAATCCATCGAGGTTAAAAAAGACGATGCGGTAGAAAAAGGACAGCTCATAATAGAAATGGAATAAAGGCAGGTAAGATGAAAAAAATACTAATAGCCAATCGGGGGGAAATAGCACTTCGTATTATGAAGACTGCCAATAAAATGGGTATTAAAACTGTGGCAGTGTATTCTGATGTAGACAGGCATTCCCCACATGTTAAATTTGCAGATGAAGCAGTACTATTAGGGAAAGCTCCTTCTTCAGAATCATATCTGGCCATGGAAAAGGTAATTGATGCCGCTAAAATTACCGGAGCTGAGGGCATTCATCCTGGCTATGGCTTTTTAAGTGAAAATGCAGTCTTTGCCCAAATGGTCGAGGACAATGGCATCACATTCATAGGTCCAAAACCCCATGCAATTGAAGTAATGGGAAATAAACTTGCTGCAAAGGAAGCCGTCAAAAGCTACAATATTCCTATGGTCCCAGGTATAGAAGAAGCTATTACCGATGTTAAATTGGCAAAAAAAATAGCAGTTGAGATAGGATTCCCAATTTTAATAAAAGCTTCGGCGGGTGGAGGTGGAAAAGGTATGCGTATAGTGGATTCCATTAAGGACTTGCCAGAACAAATGGAACGAGCTATAAGTGAAGCGGAAGCGGCATTTGGTGATGGTGCAGTATTTATCGAAAAATACGTGAGCTCCCCCCGTCATATAGAAATTCAAGTACTTGCAGACACTCATGGAAATATCGTACACCTTTTTGAACGAGAATGCAGTATTCAGCGTCGTCATCAAAAAGTAGTGGAAGAAGCTCCATCTGCTGTTTTGACCCCAGAAAAAAGACAGGCAATGGGAGAAGCTGCGGTAAAAGTTGCCAAGGCTTGTGATTATGTAGGTGCAGGTACAGTAGAGTTTTTGTTGGATGAGAATAAAAACTTCTACTTCTTGGAAATGAATACTCGATTACAAGTAGAACATCCAGTCACGGAACTAATATCTGGTGTGGATTTGGTTGAACAACAAATTAAGGTTGCTAGGGGAGAAAAGTTGGAATTCTCACAAGATGATTTACAAATCAAGGGCCATGCAGTGGAAATACGTGTATATGCAGAAGATTCATTGGACAATTTTATGCCAAGTATTGGAACCTTATCTATATACAAAAGACCAAAAGGAAATGGTATTCGACTGGATGATGGCTTTGAAGAAGGGATGGAAGTTCCCATTCATTACGACCCTATGCTATCAAAATTGATTACGTATGGAAGAAATAGGGAAGAAGCTATTCAGCTAATGCTAAGGGCCATTGAGCAATATAAGATAGAAGGGGTTGCTACAACACTTGCGTTTGGCAAATACGTATGCGAGCATGAGGCATTTACCTCTGGCAATTTTGATACACATTTTGTAAAAAATCACTATGCTCCAGAACAATTGAAAGCTGCTTATAATGAGGAAAAGAAAATAGCAGCTTTAATTGCCCTCAAACTATATATGGACGATAAGAAAAATTTAAAAATGCCCAGTCCTCTTACCTCAGAATGGCAGAAAAATAGAGTTTAAACTACAGATGAAAGATAAAGTACAAATACTCAAAGATAAATTGAAGGAATCTCGCTTAGGCGGAGGACAAGAACGTATTGATAAACAACATGCCAAAGGAAAGCTTACCGCAAGAGAGCGTATTCATTTCTTATTGGATGAGGGTTCTTTTGAAGAAGTAGGTGCTTTGGTCACCCATCGTACCAAAGACTTTGGGATGGATAAACATATTTTTTACGGGGATGGGGTGGTCACAGGATATGGAACCATAGAAGGAAGACAAGTATGTGTTTTTGCTCAGGATTTTACGGTGTTTGGAGGAGCATTATCTGAGACCCATGCGGAAAAAATCTGCAAGATTATGGATATGGCCATGAAAATCGGTGTACCTGTTATAGGGTTAAATGATAGTGGTGGCGCCAGAATTCAGGAAGGAGTACGCTCATTAGGTGGTTATGCTGATATATTTCACAGAAATGTAATGGCTTCGGGAGTAGTCCCTCAAATATCTGCCATTATGGGGCCATGCGCTGGAGGAGCAGTGTATTCACCAGCTATGACTGACTTTACATTGATGGTGGAAAATTCAAGCTATATGTTTGTGACGGGTCCCAATGTGGTGAAAACGGTGACGAATGAGGAAGTAACTTCGGAAGAATTGGGAGGGGCTTCCACCCATGCAACAAAGTCTGGGGTTACACATGTTACTGCTGCCAATGATATAGCATGTATTGCCCAAATTAAGCAGATGATTAGCTATATGCCTCAAAACTGTGAGGACATCCCTACCGATGTTTTTTATGAAATAGGTGAGGAAACCCGAGAAAAATTGAATGGTATAGTTCCTGAAAATGCCAGTCAGCCCTATGATATGCGTGATGTAGTCAATGGGATTATTGATTCAGACACCTTTTTTGAGATTCACAAAGATTACGCAGATAACATTGTAGTGGGTTTCGCAAGGTTGGCGGGTAAAAGCATAGGTATTGTTGCGAATCAACCTATGAGCCTTGCCGGAGTTTTAGATGTAGATAGTTCCAAAAAAGCTGCTAGGTTCACCCGTTTTTGCGACTGTTTCAATATTCCATTATTGGTATTGGTTGATGTTCCTGGTTTCTTACCTGGAACGGATCAAGAATGGAACGGAATCATAACCAATGGAGCCAAATTGTTATATGCTTTAAGCGAGGCAACAGTGCCAAAAGTGACTGTAATAACCAGAAAGGCGTATGGTGGCGCCTATGATGTAATGAATTCTAAACACATAGGAGCTGATTTTAACTATGCATGGCCGGGTGCAGAAATAGCGGTAATGGGAGCGAAAGGAGCTAGTGAGATCATTTTTAGAAAGGAAATCAGTACATCGGATGATCCAGTTGCTAAACTGGCTGAGAAAGAGGCCGAGTATGCTGAAAAATTTGCTAATCCTTATAGCGCTGCTGAAAGAGGATTTATAGATGAGGTGATTCTGCCCAAAAACACGCGTAGGAAACTAATTAAGGCATATGCGCTGCTTCAAAATAAAGTAGCCACTTTACCCAAGAAAAAACATGGTAATATTCCATTGTGAGCAAATTGGAAAGAGCTTAAACCGCAAGGCTTGATAATATTTCAAAATGTTTTGGAGAAGCTTAAGAATCCATTACACCAAATTCAAATAAACTCTCATTAACATAAAGCTGTCCGGGTTGCAAAAGACTTGTTGGAAAATGAGGTTTGTTGGGAGCATCAGAGAAGTTCTGTGCCTCAAAACAAATAGCAGGAAACCTTCCAAATTTTACATTATTTGAGAAATTTAGATTTGGAAAAGATTTTGGAGTATAAACGACCATTGCCGGTTGTTGGGTAATCACCCTCATACTAATGCCGCTTCGGCTTGATTGTAACGTGGCCGCCTCCTCTTGTTTTAAAACAAATACATTGTCAAGGCCTGTAAAGCCTTGTTTTTTGATTTGGGATAGGTTATTATAATCGAAGTGCGTTTGTTCCGATGGGACAATAAGACCCGTAGGAATCAGTTGGTCATCCATATCTAAATAACCATTACTATGGATTTGTAACTGGTGATCTAAAACACTGCCGTTTCCATCCAGATTAAAATAAGCATGATTGGTCAAATTTAGCACTGTGGTCCTATCCGTGTAGGCTTCATAGGTTATCCTGAGCGAATTGGATTCCAATAACTCATAAAGAACAGATACTTGAAGGTTTCCTGGATAGTTCTCCTCTAGGTGCCTACTTAAATAGGAAAGTTTTACACTGGACTTTAAGGATGTATCAATATTCCAAAACTTTTTGTCAAAGCCCTGTTTTCCTCCATGTAGATGTACTCCATTTTTATGATATAAAGGATAGGTTTTACCTTCAATGTTTAGCTCTTTTCCAGAAATTCGGCCTGCATATCTCCCAACACTACTTCCTAAGAGTAAATTGTGATTTTGGTAATAAGACTCCAAATAATCCTCCGGAGATTTTAACCCTACAACAACATTTACCAGATTGTTCTTTTTATCTGGAACTTTTAGTGATAATATGGTCGCTCCATAGTTTGAGATAACAAGTTCTGCTCCATTTGTATTATTCAGTGTAATTATTTCTAACATGGTTGGCACAAATGTCTACTGATTTAAATCTTGCAAAAAGAGAAGAGAAGTAGCATTTTTTTTCAAGATAATCATTTTAGCATTTCTAAATGCTCTAAGTAATATTCACCCTACTATTTTTTTGAATGGAATTGAATAATTCATTTTATTTAATTGGACATTAATTAATGTTAATTGTATATTTGCACCCGCAAAATAGGTCGCATAGCTCAGCTGGATAGAGCATCTGCCTTCTAAGCAGACGGTCGCAGGTTCGAATCCTGCTGCGATCACGAGTAAAATAAGGGCTTCAGAGATTTTAATGTTTCTGGAGCCCTTTTACTTGCACAAAACTTGCATTATTTTTTTACAAATTCAATCCAACAAATTATTTCGCCCGTAGAGTTGCATTTTTTTTTGTTATCCCAAGTTTCACTGTTATTCGTGGATATTTCCCCTATTTCAAAATTGGAATCTAAATAGACTAAAGAATCAAATTGTTTGATCGTTTCAATTTTCCAGCTATTGAAAGCATTGGAATATTCTTCATCAATTCGACTTTTCTTTTCGCAGCTACTTACTCCACTCCATGATATATTGAAACTATCTTTTAGATTTAATGTGTCTCTTTTGCTTATGCTGATATCGTTTATAGATTTAGATAAAAGCTCGGATTTTGTCATTTTAATTTTTTGACCGGGAAGTATAACCTTAGGTAATTCCTTAATGCCAATTATTATAGCGATTACCCCAGCTATAATACCTACTATTTCAGCTACTCTTGTTAGGGTACTCTTTTTTGCTTTTTCTCCCATGTTACTCCTCATCAGATTCTTCCAACTCCTCTTTCTTTTGCTCTAAGCTTTGGATTAAGTCATCCAACTCGCCTTTTAATTTTAGGAGATCCATTTGACTTCTGATTAAGGTAATCTCATTTTGAATAGTTGTATTATCAGACGGAATTAAGGCATCTAATTTGGCTTTTTGGTCTATTAATTTCTGCAATTCCTTTGTAGGTTTTTCATATTTTAAGTAGTCGTATGCTCCTGTTAAACTTGTTTGAGTTGTCGTTAAGAGGTCATTTGATTGCTCAATGCTTGATTTTATATTGGTTATTTTATGATTCACCAAAGCACCCGTTGCGTTATCAAATTTTAGATTAGTCTGTATTTTTCCTCCTTTAACTGAATTTAGTGGGATTACAGACTCATAACCTAGTTGAGCAATATTAATAGCATTACTTGTTATTAAACTTCCATCAATCAATAGTTTGATTTGAGTCTGTATAGGTTGTCTTATGACAAGCCCATCCATCGATTTATATGAATTAAGCTGTCTAAGCTTGCTTAAGGAGGAATCAGGCTTTTCTATTACTACCTCAATTGTAGGTAATTTAAATTTTTTAAAAGTTGTCTTTGCTGAATCTCCATCATTACCAACTCCATTTGAAACAGATTTATTGAATTTTGAATTTAAATGGTCAAAAAGATGTACTGGTTTTATTTTGTGTCTATATAGGTTTCCATCAATACATGTCATTAGTCCCTTGCCTTCAGTGCTTATCTCGTACTTATGGAAAGGGTCAATGACCACGGTAAAGTTTATATCATATAATTTCTCATCAACTTTATTATTATCATTGAACCATTTTAATTCTTTTCTAAAATGCTCAATTTGAGATTTCAAAAAGTCAACTTCATCCTTCTTTTTGGCATTTTTGATTTTGTCATTGAATCCATTAATTGCATCGATATAATAGTTTTCATTTCGTTCTTTGACTTTAATCTTGTCTATGATGTTTTGAAAAAAGGTTTCCTTCTGCTCTAGGTTTTTCCCTTGAAAATTAAAAACGGACGAAACTTGATTTGCGAATATAGAGTTAGAATTCATAGTCAACGGATCAAGAGATTTGGCGGTAAATTTTTCCAGATTAGAATAAGAAATTTGACTTGGGTTGCTTAACTCTTTGCTAGGAATTGAGTTTATTACCTGATTCTCCATGGTTTCCTCAGTTCTAATTGCTTCGGCAACATTTTTGAAACCATCAGGAATACCAATTGGCGAAACGAACGTTTTTGCTAACTCTCCAGAAGTCATTACAACGTTTTTTGCGAATTCAGTGCTTTGATCTTCGATATCAGCCGTAACGGATTGAATCAGGCCATTAGGGAATAGGTTAAAGTCTAGAACAGATTTTAACCAAAAACTATTACTAAGTCTTTTGCCATCAATTACAAAGGCCCTTGAATCATCAGGAATGAGTTCACTTGAAACGACAATTGGTTTTGAAAAAAGAACTTCGTATTTATCTGGATTTTTCCTGCCATTTACAATTCTTGTATACTCTTTGATTGAGTAAGTTATATCTACTTTTACTAGATTCTTTGGCAAGTAGTAGATAATACCTTGCGGAATAGTCTTAGTGGTGTCTACTGGACTATTCGAAGTAGTTTGTGGTTGCGGCTTTTTATAAGCTTGACTTGTGACGTTTAAACCTCCCCCGCATGACAGAAGCAAAAGAGCAGTACTGATTACAATTATAGTTGATAACCCCCTCATTTTAAATATGCTTTAGATTAATATTAGTTTAATGGGGGAGCTTAAATTTAAAAAACAGCTTTCAAATATGAAATATTTTAGCTACTTATTATGTAAGTAGAATAACAATAGTAAAAATTTTAACATTTGTAAAATTGACTAGCTGACTATTAATATGTTAGCGACTATTCAATATGAATTTACTTATACTAGTGTAAAGAAAATTTTGTAGTATTGATTCAATCAAACCAATGCCGATTTATGTCCGATCTGTTTGCAAGCTCAAATGAAAAGAAAGAACTATCCGAATTATTTGCAGCCTTATATTTTGCTAAGGATGAAATAGAACTTCTAGAAGTCATGGAATCCAATCCAGAAGTTTTTAAAGATTCTAATTGGAAACCTTTAGGCGGTAACGATAGCAACTATGGAATAGTGAAAAATCAGCAGTCTAGCCCAATTGCCGCTTTGATTGAAAAGGCAACCAACTCAATAGATGCCTTGTTGACCAAAAAGTGCTATGAAGCAGGTATTAAACCAACCGCTGAAAATGCACCGCTCTCTATGGAAGAAGCAATAAAACTGTTTTATCCTAAAAACAATTGGGACTTAACGGAGTTTAGAAAAAAACAAGCTGAGGAGATTCAGATTATTGCAGATGGAAAAGGACCAAGGAGTCCAAGAAAACAATACCCTACGTCTGTAATAGTTTATGACAATGGAGAAGGTCAGCATCCAGATAAGTTTGAAAGCACATTTTTATCATTAGTTAGTGGAAACAAAAACAATATACACTTCGTTCAAGGTAAATATAATATGGGAGGGAGTGGAGCAATTGTTTTTTGTGGAAAGAAAAGATATCAATTAATAGCTTCCAAAAGATACACAAATGATGGTGATTTTGGATTTACGTTAATAAGGGAGCATCCAAAAAGGGAAACAGATAAATCAAAGGAAACTTGGTATGAATTTCTATTGATAAATAGCAAAATACCTTCTTTTCCAATTGAGCAGTTAGAATTGGGTTTGGAAAATAGGAAATTCAAAACAGGAACTATAATTAAAATGTATTCCTATCAGTTTCCCAAAGGATATTCTGGATTTGCTCAAGATTTAAATCAAAGCATAAATGAGTTTTTATTCCACCCTGCATTACCAATTTTAACAAAGGATACTGCTGAAAGATACCCAAACAATAAAGTCCTCACGAATGACCTTTACGGTCTAAATAGAAGATTGTTGAGCGAGGAACAGGACTATTTAGACGATAAATTTTCGAATGAGTTTGAAGATGCGATAATTGGGAAAATGAAAATATCATGCTTTGTCTTCAAAACCAAAGTAAGAGACTTTGATTTAAAACGAACCAAAGAGATTATACAAAATCGTTATTTTAAAAATTCTATGTCTGTTATATTTTCATTAAATGGTCAAGTGCATGGGCACTATACTTCTGAATTTATAACACGGTCTTTAAAACTTAATCTTTTGAGGCATCACTTGCTGATTCACGTTGATTGTACAGAGATGGAATACAACTTTCGTAAAGAGCTTTTTATGGCCTCACGCGATCGATTAAAAGATGGTGAAGAGACTCAATATTTAAGATCCTATATAGCAACTCAACTAAGTAAAAAAGATGGTCGGCTTGCAGATATAGAAAAACAAAGAAGACAAGGGGTGGATATAGATACGTCTTCAAATACAAATGACCTACTAAAGAAGTTTACTAAAAATTTACCATTGGACTCTGACTTGATGAAATTACTTAGTCAGACCTTTAAATTGGACTTGAAGAAAAAAGAAAAGAACCCTAAAAAAGAAAAAATACTCTCTAAAAAGGAAAAAGAAGAAGCCCCTTTTGACCCACAACGATATCCTTCACAATTCAAACTTAATAGAAAAAATGATGGGAAAACAGAAGTAGCATCAATTCCATTAAATGGGGAAAAAACCATCAAATTCTCAACAGATGTGGAGAATGACTATTTTGATAGAATTGATGACCCAGGGGAGTTGAAAATTTCAATTTTGAATATTGTAAACAATGAAGAAGATGGAGGCAATTTTCCTGGAGAACCTAAAGCACCTACGGAATTATTTAATGTAGTTAAAAGCAGTCCAAACAAGGGAACAATTAAAATTAGCCTAAATCCAAAAGATGTTTTAAAAGTTGGGGATACAACTCAAATGAAAGTTTCATTGACATCTCCAACAGGAGGCTTTGATGAAATATTTTGGGTTAAAATTGTAGATGCAAAAAAGAAAGATGACCAAAGACCAAAACCAGAGGATGATAGTGAACCATTAGGTCTCCCTCAATTGGTGTTTATGTATAAAGAACCAAATAAAAAGGAGAAAAATCAGGTTTCATGGGATGCGGTAGAAGAAGCTACTGGATTACACGTCGACTATCATACTGTAATGGTTCCCGCAGCAGAAGGAGATACACTGACAAGCATCTATATAAATATGGATAGTAGTGTATTAAAATCTTTTAAATCTAAATATAAAAACCCAAACCAAGACCAATTAGACTTATCTAATAGAAAATACTTTACTTCAGTATACTTCCATACCCTTTTTCTCTATACTATAAGTAAAAATAGGGGCTATGAAATCAAACAAAAAGTAGAGGATCGAGAGGAATTGGAACATGTAGATTTAGGCCAATATTTGAAAGATCTGTTTGACAACTTTTATTCAACCTTTATTCTGAACTTTGGTGGTATGGAAGAGATGATGCATGGTTTAGGAGAATGATTAAATATTGATGTCGCATGGAAATAGATAAAACCAAATATTCGACTAGCAAGGAAACTATGAAAAAACTAAAGATTTCTGCTTGCGAATTAATGCACTTACGGGTTACAGGTGAACTACGATATATCAAAAAGGGGAATGCATATTTTTATGAAAAAAAGGAGGGTTAATATAACATATCTATCACACCCACTTTGAACAGTTGTTTTTGTTCTTTTTTTAATGCACTTATTACTTCTTCAATTGATTTAACCCTTCTTTCTTTAGAATTGTTTAGCATGGTTCGAATAATCTGGTAAATATTTTCATTCTTCCAAAGAAAATCTGATCTCCGAATACCCCCTTCAGGCGAATTACCCTGAAGAATATACCATAGAACCTTACCAATCTGATAAATGTCTGACTGATGATTTATTTTACAATTATGTAAGCTGTTCCAAGGTTTAGATTCGGCTAAAAACTTGTTCATGGCCTCAGGGCTCATCCAGCCTCTTGGTCCTATCCACTCACCATCATCATCTATTTCGATAGTTTGATCTCTATGCTCAGCTAACCCTAAATCTGATATCATCCACTTATCTTCGATAAATAAAATGTTATCTGGTTTTATATCTCTATGGTAATAATTTCTTGACCAAATTTGTTTAAGCGATTCACATATTTCGATACAGAGTTCCAATCTTTCCAATAAACTAAGATTGTTTACCTCCAAGTATTTAGACAATTGACTATCCGCATAATCCATGGTGTAAAATCGAAAGTTTGCATTTCTGTTTCTTTCGATATCTGACCAACGAATACTTGCTTGGCCGTAATGATGTACCGTCATTAAATTGGGTAAATTATGCTCATTACAATCAACTAGAGCTTCTATTTCTATTTCAAATCTTTTACTTCTTTGTGATTCCTCTTTCCATTTTGGAATGGAATGCTTACAGACTTTTATGACCAAATCAGGAATAAGTGGATAATCTCTAATGTCATTATATTTTTCTAAATCTATTAATTTTAGAACACAACCATTCGCTCCTGAATTACCAGGATTTAAATTATCCAAAAAATATGGTAGGTAAAAGACGCCATCTATTGTTATTGCATTTTCTTTTGGGGTTTCTAAATCAATTTGAAATTTTCCTTTATCCAAACAAATGCTTTTTGGAAATGTAATATCAACATTTTTCATCTACTAAATCTTCATAAGATAATACCCTTCAAATTCTTCGAACTTCACATCAAATAATTGATGGCTATCTATATAGTCAGCTATATCTGCCAAAATTTTGTTGTCACCGATTGCTTTTGATTTATTTAGAAGAATGGAGTTGAAAAAATCTAGTCTATATTTTCTCGCATTTTTGGAGTTGGACTGTGATACACAATTAATGGCATACTCTCTGAGAGAAAAACAATCTTCATTTGAAGGAGAAATGTATCCGGAAATTGCCAATAGGATTTGATATTGTCTCTTATGCAACTCTAAACTGGCATCTATATTTTCATTAATGAAACTGAATAAAGTATAGAAATCGTTCTTCTGCCTATATCTAGTTTTACTAATATTTACCACTTCATTTAGTTCAGCGATTCTATCAATTATTTTGTAAAATATTTTTTCTATTTCAATGTACTGGTCGTTTGTTATATCCTTTTCATAAATATCTGATATGATTTTCTTTTTATCCTGAGTTCCATGAATAAGATAGGCCAGAAGTTCTTCTAAAAAATTTCTATCATTCATTCTTTTTGAAGTGGCCTCAGTAAAGAGATTTAAGTTCATAAAGTTTTGATAGGTTAAAGCTGTTTCCGCTAGTCTCAGGAAATTCGTTCCTGAAAATTCAGCCTTATTTATTTCAGGGATATTGAGATGTTTCCCCTTTTTATTTACCAAAACATAAAACTCTTCGACTTCTTCTTTTTTAGTTACATCATAAATATTGGTAATACTAAGCTGATAATTAAGGAATTGCTCTTCAGAATTAAATATATTCTTTGCTGAATCTGTTATCTGCCTTTTGTAATACCTAAATATGGTTCTTGCTCTTTGTTGTCCATCCACCATTTCAATAATTCCTTCGGGATTTTTATAAAGAAAAAAACTGGGTAGTGGGTATCCTTTTTTTATTGAATCTATCAACTCCTCCTGATCTTTTCTAGTCCATATGTCATTTCTCTGATAGTATGGCTTTAAATCGATTAAATCTTCATCTATAAGCCTAATTAATTCAGCTATACTAAAAGGTTCAATTTTGAATTTCATTTTATAAAAAACAAGTATTACAACCGTCTCTTTCGGTTCCTTCTAAAATGTCCAATAGATAGGGGGAAGATTTAGCTTTTTCTTTATTGGATCTTTTTAAGTGGTTTTGTTTAATTTCTTTTATACGTTCAGGCTGTATTAATTCTTCTAAGCTCTCATTAGGCACCCAAGTGAAAGATTCCTCTGTATTTTCATATTTCATAGCTTCTTTGAACAAATCTGTGTGCTGCTCATATAGCCAAACCCATTCTATTTTTTGCTGAAAAAAGCAGAAATAACATCCTGATCTACTTCTAGCATATTCTCCTTTCTGGCCATCAATTTCATATTGTACTTTTTCATAATATGCAGGTACTCCTACACCACTATCTCTAAGAATTTTAAAAATGTCATCCCTGACCAAAACGTCTTCATTATCCAATAGTGGATAATCATCTTCTAAGGCTAAAGGATAACCTATTGTTTTTGAAAATTGAAAAACCGCTCTATTGAATTCAGGAATACCTAAGTCTAAGACACTATTAGTTTTATGCTTAATAATTCTTTCAGTTTCAACTCTTTGATTTCTGTCAAAAGTTATAGGTAGTGATAGAATATCTATTATTTTGTCCAATCTTTTACCATGATAGAAACTACTATATAAATCTAAAACCAGACTTTTATTCTCTGGATTAAAGAATTTATAAAGAATATCGCTACTCCAGATATTTCGTCTAAATGGAAAGATGGATTGAATATTGGATTCCCTTGAAATGTAGCCTTCTCTATCTTCATCGCCCCTAATCCCAACATAAGAAACGGTAGGCTCTCCATTTACGAATTTTTCAAATGGCTTTAACTTCATTAAAGCAGTACACCACCTAGCCTGAGGGGATGGGAGATAACCTCTAAAGGATTTGAAATAAAAATCGAAAGGAGTTTCGTTGGTTCCTTTTAGTTCTTCATTCTCTAATTTCTTAATCGGCTTTCCAAAATAAGACTGAAGGTTGTCAATAAGTTGATAAGTTTCGTCTAGTTCCTTGCCCGTATCACAGAAATAATACTCAAAATCAAGTTCTGGGTATTTGTCATTCAAATAGATTGCGAGTGCCGCACTATCCTTGCCTCCGGAGATTCCTAAAATATGTCTTGGTCTATTCACTATCTAATTCTTGTTTTAGGAGCATAGCTAATATAGGAATTTTCATATTCTCATCGTCTTCTAATTCTTTCTTTATATTTTTTATCTTATCAGCTATAATCTTTTGCTTACTATTGGGAATTCTCAAAAGATGCTCTTTGAGTCCACCATCAATCGATGTTAACTCCAACTTTAAAACTGTTTCTTCATCATGTTGTTCTATTCTATTCAGGTCGGTTAAATTATCAAGTTCTTTAACCATTAGAGACAAACGATCTTTTAATACTTTTTCATCGGAATCCTTTATTGAATCGAGAGGTTTTCCCATAATTGATTGACAAACTGAAACTAACCAGCTATCTCTATCATTGATGTTAGAATTAATCCTCATTAAGAAAACTTTATGCTTGTTTAAAATTTGGTGTTCTTTGAGTGAGGAAAATCGTTTTTTTAACTTCTCTTTATACTGTGGAAACTTACTATCAGCTCCCAGAATCTCTTGATTAATATAGCTCTCCAATCTGATTTTCAGATGTCCATATGAAGATTTGATTTCTTCTATTTTATTTTGAAACTCGATTATGTATTCATCAAAAACCTTTTTATCTCCTGAAAGTTCCTTTAATGAATAACCTAAAGCATTTGGAAAGTCTTCAAAAAAAGTAACTTCTGGATCTTTAGCTTTGGCAATGGCTTGTCGTAATTTGATTGCTTCCTCTGAAACATTTTTAGTTATTTTGCTATATTCGTCTAAATCTCTATAGAAAACCAGTAAAGGCCTAATACTTTCAATAAATGAATCATTGTTTATAATTGCAGCAGATTCTTGTTTTAAGAATGCACGATATTTATTAAATAAAGTAAGCCTTAAGTTATCTAGTTCGAAACTCTTTAAAGAATACTCTTGAGGATTCCTTGTAATCATGTACAAAGTTGTTTCATCTATATATGGAACAAAACCTGTATCTATATTAAACAAGGCAAAATCACCACGTCTAATAAATAAAAAAATAGGAATCCAAAAATCAATTACACCTTGCTTTAATTTGTATGGTTTAGAACTTAGAATATCTATTAATTCCGTTATATCAGTTCTTTTTTCCCTTGAACTTAACATGAAATTATCGCAGGCGTTCCATAATTCAATAATTTCAGATTTCTTCTGAGGCTTTTTTAAGGTGTAGCTGCTATTTTCTATAACATGAATTCCTGTTTGCTTCAATAGGGTATAATAGATTGTCTTTTCAGCTGGCCATTTATCCTTTGGAAAACCTATATCCTCTATGTCCCATGATTGCACTAATGCTTTCCAAAAGGACTTTCTGGCGGCGGAAATCGCTCCTGAAATCTTATGTTTATTGAAAAGTTCATTATTAACTCTTGGAGTCAAATTATATACTTCACTACAAATTTTGGATAACTGTTTGTTAAAATCTCTTTTATTAGAAATGGTGATTTCATGTCCATTCCGAAACCAAGTAATTCTATCTGAATAGAGACTGTCCATCACATAGTGATTAAGTAAATTCTTTTGACTACTAATAATGGAAAGTAGTTCTCTTATTGCTACTCTATCCTTCTGGTCTTCCATATCCTTAAGGACTTTTTCAGACTTTTGAATTTCAAATAGAGTTTCAAAAATTTTGTTTGTATTGTTGAAGAAACCATAGAGGACGGCGTTTTCCCCATTTTTAGAGTAGTCTATATAATCTTTCTTGTTCGATTGATTATCAAAAATCAAATTGATAAATCCGTCTATTTCCCCATTAGCCTCAGTATCAATGGGCTTATTGGTCAAAATAAATTCAAATAGTCTAGGAGTACCGGTAGTATACGAAACTGATTTAGCCGTAATGATTGGAAACTCAAAGTAATTTTTCAGTTTAGACAGAATATCAATTGAATCATCTATTTGGTTTTCTGCCTTAATTAGGGCATGCTCAATATCTAAATCTGTTCCTTCAAATAACTTGAAAGAATTATTAAATCGATTAAATCGAATAATCTTTAAAGAGCTAAGCTTTTCTAGATATTTTGGAATGTTGCTCGAATTTTCGAAAAAATATGATTCAAAAAAAGCACCATTAAGTTTAGCCCCTTTACTGCAAAAAATTGATAATAATCCAATAGCTTTTACTAAATCTAGAATAGGAGCTTGATCTTTTTCGATAATAGCCTCAACTCTCTCTATTGAGGTTTTAATAGCATACCAATTTGAATAATCTGGATTGGATTTACTTGTCAAAAAATTATAAAATTCTTTAAATAGATAATCATAAATATTTTGGAGGCCATAGCGGGATTTGGATTCAATAATTTGTGCATAATCCATCGAATTAAGAAACGTGAATAGGGACCTTTCGTTTTGACCATACTTTTGAATACTTGTAGCTAATACATAAGCTGAAATTGAATCCAAAGGGTATAAATCATTTTCAATCTCTTCTAAGAATTCACTCTGAATAGTAAAGAGTTTGAAATCACCAATCAGCCGTGCAATACTTCTTTTAAAGTTCCCTTTGACATTATTTTTTTTGAAATGAGAAGTTGCTAGGTGCAAAAGCTGTTCTACAGGCTCGTTAAATGTAAGCTCTTTAAATCGTCCTTTTACTTTTTTCCATTCTTGTATCTGATTGGACTCTAAACTTGAACCATATGATTCAATGCTTTGATGCAATGTGGTTATCAGTAATATATTTCTATCTGGACTATTTACAAACTCGGCCAATTTTTGCACGAAGTACATTTCTTTGTTAGGATCATTTTTAGCTGCATACTCCAAAAATTTACCAAACTCGTCAATTGCGATTATCAATAAACCATTTTCATCCTTAACTTTTTCATATTCTTGAAATATAACGTCGAATAATATTTGATTTCCAGGAAAATCTTTTTGCACTCCAATTTTTTCATTGAATGATTGAATGATTGAAGTGTATTCCCCGACGAAATTTATAATATTAATTGAGTCGTTAAATTTGGATAAGTCAAGGTCAAAAAATGAATTCTTTGAAAGTAAAGTTTGCTCTAATGCCCATAGAAAGGAAGATTTTCCTGTGCCAAAGGATCCTATCAGCGTAAATGAGTGAAACCCTCTATTATATTCACTAAAAATTTCTGATGCAATCCTCTCAGCATTTGGAGTGACTACATAGTTTAATTGTAAATCGCTATCTCTAAGGATATTAACAGACGGAGTATATTTATGCGGCATAATATTCTTCTAATATTCCAATTAAATTAGGTTTCTCCCTGATTTGAAGCTCTTTCACTCCCGCTTCGTTACTATAAGTAATGTTGGGATAAAGTGACGCCAGTTCGATTAATTTATTTTCAAGCTCTTCTGGAGTTAGAACAAAAATATTTCCAACTCCACGCAAATCACTGTATAAAGATTTGAAACTTATTGAATTACCATAGGCCTCATTTTCTAAAATACAGTATAACAATATTTTAATTGGAAGACTATCAGAAGAATTATTTTCAATTCTATATAACGGCTCCTTGTTTTCGTTCTTTCCAATTTCCTTTAGTAAGTTTAATTCCGAAAGTAATCCTGACAAACTATCTTCTTTTAGGTCATTCTGTTTATCGTTGTATGTCCTAGTAAAAACTGAAAAGTCTTTACTTAAAATATTTTCACTTTGGTCTGTTTTTTTCTCCTTAACAAGGTCTATGAAATGTGTTTTAGTGAATTCAGGTTTTAGTTTTCTCAATTCTCTAAAAATCAAATTATAGATGGAGGAATGATTGATTGCACAAAGTTTGTAGTGCAATAGCCATAGTGTACCTTCATTTTCAAAATATGGATCCCATCCATCGTCATCTAGCAAGTTGCTAAACAATTTTGATAATTGGTTTTGCTCATTAACAATCCCAAAAGCTTTCAACCAAAATCGGATAGAATTAACCATGTTTTTACCCACCCCAAGAAATACACCGGAATCATCTTGAAATTTTTGTTTTGTCAATGTATAATCGAATCCCTTTTTTAACCAAAAAAGCCTGCAATGAAAGGTGTCATGTCCTGAATAAGTCAAAATATACCGTTTAAAGTAAAAATAGTTTATTAACCAAAGCTTAACGAAGAATAGTAAATGTTTTTGTTCAGAATCTAATGTTGATAATCATTGAAATTTAAAATGCACAAAAGATTGTTACTGCTCCATATAATATTAATCTTTGAATCAAATTGAAGACAAAACTAATGCCATGAATTTGGATCAAAACAGCAGTTTATCACGAAAAGAGGTATACGATCTAATATGGTCAACACCTATAACCATTATTATAAAACAGTATTTTCTTTCAATATCAGATATCAAAAAGATTTGTAAAAAATATAACATACCATTACCAGAAAGGGGATATTGGTCAAAGATTAGATTTGGCAAATCAGTTGATAAAGTGGAACTGCCTGATAAAATGAGTTGGGATAAAGAAATTCAATTTGTGAATGTTTTAAATAATTCAGCAATAAATCAATTATCAAGAAAAATTGAAATTGAAAATACTTCTTTATTGGTCGTACCCAAGAGCCTAAGACATCCAGATTCTCTAATCTCTACGACTGCGCTACATTGGCAGAACTTAAAGCAAAGAGATTATAGTTTAAGAGAAAAATCCTTGTCAATTAGGGTCAGTGAAAATTGCAGGTCAAGATCATTACGATTTGTAAATGCGCTAATCAAATTGTTGAAGGTAAGAGGACACACTATTGAGACAGATAGGTTTGGCACTTATGCAAAAGTTTTTGATATAAAGATTAAGTTTTACTTAAGAGAAGTAGATAAAAGAATACCTGCCAAAACTATATATGGAACTTCTGACTATGTGCCTACAGGAGTGTTAGCATTAAAAACAAATGAGTATTCCAAAACCAAGGAGTGGCGTGATAGTAAACAGAACCCAATTGAAACTAAGTTGTCCAAAATTGTTGCTAGACTGGAATCAGATGCTTTAAAAGAAATAGAATGGAGAAAAGAGGTTGAAGCGGAAAGAATAATAAGAGAAAAGGAAAGAGAATTAAGGGAAAAGCAAGAGCAAAAAACAGAGGAAGAAATTCAAAAATTTAAACTTCTCCTCAAGGATGTTGAGAATTATAAAAAGGCGGAATCGATTCGAGCATTTCTTTGTGCAAAAAAGAACAAATTGATAAAAGAAAAAAGTTTGACACTCAAGGTCAATGAATGGCTTAAGTGGGCGGAGGATAAAGCGGATTGGCTTGATCCTTTGATTGATAAAAACGATGATTTATTTGGTAATTTCAAGTTAGAGTGAATCCACCTTTGATTTAAAAAGAAGTATCGAAAAATTCCTTCAATGAAATCTCAAAATATTCACAAATTTTATGAAGCGTAGATAGCTGTACATCTCTTTTTCCTTGTTCTATTCGAGAGAATTGAATACCAGTATCATTAAGGGCATCTTCTTGGGTTACACCCTTGTTTTTTCGTAACTCTTTAACCCTCTTAGCGAGGTTAGTAAGTAGTTGCTCATTGCCCTTTTTTTCCATAAGGACAATTTCAGGGCAAAAATTAAGTTATATAACAACCGAACGGTTGTTTTAATTTCAACAAATTAAGATAGACAAACCTATTTAAAGACAATAAAAAGATTAAAGACATGGATGATATTTTGTTTCAAGCAGATGGAAGAAATGGTTCTGTATTACTATACCCCAATAGATTGATTGTACGAAAAAAATTGACTGGGTTAAAAAGAATGATGACCTCTGGTGACAAGGAGATATTCCTCGATGATATAAAGAATGTCAATTACAAATCAGCAAATACCATGACATGGGGTTTTATCCAATTTGCCACTTCCCAAAATTCCAAAGAGTTATCCAAAGGAAGTCTAATGGCATCACCAATGGATGATTACAGCATAAATTTTTCCAAAAAGCAGCAATCAGAATTCGATAAACTCAAATCAGAAATCAACAGGCTTAGGAATGGCAGTAAATCTCAAACCGTAATTCAAAATCAACTTTCCGAAGCGGAGGAGTTAGAAAAATTGGCAGGATTAAAAGAAAAAGGCATTATTACTCAAGAAGAATTTGATTTAAAGAAAAGGCAGGTATTGGGTATCTAATAGCGGCATTAACATATTGGTATGGAGTCGTTAAGTTACTTCGCGCTCATTATGGATTGGCTGCAATATGTTGCGCACTCCAATCCGCACTTGCTTAGCACGGATTTCCCATTGGTAATTGTATGTGGTAATTTTTCAGGTATAAATCACTTGAAATCATAACTTTTAAAAAGGTCTGCTATAATAATTACACAAAAAAATATTAACGCTTGTTATCGGTGTGGAAAAACACTTCAAAATAAAATAGGGCTGGCGTAGTTACCAAGCCAACTGCCAGCCCTTAAATAGAAGGAGGTGGATCTATTCCTCCTTCATTGAATATGCCATTTTGGTTATCTAATATTGGTAAGTAGATAATAATAATCGATTTCAAAGCTTTCTAGGTTATAAGATAAATCCTTTAGCCATTGCCCTGCCGCTTTCTTAACTATTTTGTAATCTAAGTCCATCTTCTTCGAAGCAGATACAAAAGCCCCGATATCGCTAATTTTCTCTGCCTGTTTGGCATTGGTGGTGTATAGCTTAAAATATTCCTCGTCTAGCTCTACAGCTACATCTTTCTCTTCTAGTCTAAACATGTCCATTATCTTAATCTCCACCTTGTTGCTGGCGTCCTCTAGTCCTACCTTGTATCTATGCTCACAATAATCAAAGTACGAATTGTTGTGGGGGTAAAAGGAATACGTGCAATTTTTCCTACCGTTATATTCCTCCTGTAAAAGCTCTAGGTTGGTTAGGTCTAGCTCAATGAACTGTAGATATTTCTCAAAGCTAACATGCTTAAAAGCGGTATTGGACTCCCACTCGTTTTTGTAAAAATCCAGAACCCTGTCTGTGAAGTTTCCGTCCTTTAGGCCGTTTGGTTCTATACTCCCCACCTCTAACCTTTCTATTTCCTCTGAGGCCTTAACTAGGAGCTTAGCGAAATTCTTAACATTCTCCTTGGTAGCCTCGTATCTCTCCTTTTCAAATTGCAACAATTGTCTGCTCATAATTTTATGTTTAATAATTATACTCGTTTTTCCTCTTTTTCCAGTGCAATCCCCCCAGTTATTTTATGCTCCCCTCTACGGCTTACACTATACACGTTAAAATGGACTTCTGTGCTGAAAGGCTCTGCGGGCCTACACATGTAACCACAGGCCAGCATAGCGGCAATCCACAGGCCGTTTGAAATCTGCTCCCTGTTGCACCTTTCGTAAATGCTTTTTAGCCCATAGCTGGTCTGGGAGGTGTTAATGGATTCTGTCCTTCGCAGATGGGTATGGATAAACTCTATTACCGGCTCCAGTCCGTCAAGGTCTATCCTTGAGCCTTCAGCCTTACCATATTCAAACCCACGTGAGGTTAAATAGCATGGGGCAGCCTCGCCGCTTACTAGTCTTTTTAGATTTTCCATTAAAATCATTTGTTTTGTCTCTTCCATTCAATCCATTTTTTACACCTGTAACATTGTTACAAGATTTTAGTTAAACTTCTATATATACTTATACTATTTACTTTAAAATAAAAGTTACATTGTTATAGAATAGGATAAAATGCATTGTTCACAGGGCTTGACCGTGTTACGTTTTCCGTTACTTTCTGGTAACATTGTAACCAACGGCAGTTGTTATATACATTAACTCTTTTTCATGCCATTATCCATTATCAGATTGGTAGTTATTGTATTAATTGATTGTATAACTGCTGTTTCTAATTTCTTTTTGTAACACTATTTTTGTGCTTTTGTGTCAGACCTATTCAATGCTACTCTTCCATAAAAATCCTTTTTTCAATAACCCATGGCCTACCAGTTTTACTTGACATATTCCTAATACCAAACGGGACATACCTGGAAAGCCCCTCTTTTTTAAACCCGAATTCATCCTTAAGCGCCTTTTTGACCTGTACCCTATCGATTTTGTGGTTGTTGATAAAGAACCTCTGCTTGATGTCTGTAGGTGTGGCATGCACAATACTGTCCGAAATATCATTGTTAGCAAACAGTTCTATAAACGATTCCTGTAATTCCTTATATACATATGATTTACTTTCCTCTACAACTGCTTTTAGACTGTCGTTCTTCAACTCCTTGACGGTAAACAATTGCCTTGACTTGTTGAAGTCTGGTTCTTCCATTTGAGAGAGGTGATATATGAAAGCTGGAATCTGCCCTATCATCTTATCCAGAAAAAAAGAATCATGGGTTTTGGGTTTTTTAAGTTTGCGAATAAAGTACCGCACTTCCTCCGAATCAATCCTGAGAAAGCTGTTCTCCTTATTGGAGGCTATAATTAGCTTTCCATAAAAGGGAAGCGAGTAGTGCGGAACAAATTTCTCGTTAACTTCAATTGTCTTTGCGGTGGAAAGAAGCTTTATTTTCTCATCGAGATTGTTGTGGTTCAATCCAGCTTCGTCAATACAGATGATATTCTTCCACGCATAGGAACCGTTAAAACTGCTGCCGATCATTTCATTATTCAACATCACGGCATTGTTCCCAAAAATTGCCATTACGAAATTGAGAAATGTAGTTTTTCCAGTTTCTCTTGCTTTACTAACAAGCACCAGAACGGGAAGGATTACTTTAGGGTACATATACAGGGTTTGAAAATACCGAAGGCCCAAATTGTATTGCTCCCCGAAAATATGCATAAGAAATGCTCGGACATAACCCCATTCACCTTCTTTGGGCTCATATAAAAAGGAATCGTAACGATTCAAAAGGTTATACTCACTTTTTACATATCCATTTTTCGTATTGTCTGGAAACATTCCAAAACCGTCATATATTTTGATTTTTTTCAACAAATGTTTGTTGTCGGAAAAATCAACTAAAAGTTCTTGTCGACTCCATCGTACAAAGTTGCGGACAATGCTTTCAAACCTATTGGACACCCAAATTATCTTGAAGTAGATTATGCCTACTCTAGCATAATTTTCAGGGGAATCTTTTTTTCTTTTTTTGAGATGTTTTTTCTTTTTAGCTTTATCCATGTCATCTTGATTTGAGGTTATTGGTATTCTTCCTCATTATACTTATAGCCTTTTTTTGAGCTTCTAGTTTTTCCAATAATTCAATTGACCAGCTTATATGGTTGTTTTGTTCTGGATTTCGGTTGCGGTGCGGACACGGCCTGATTTCACCCAATCAAGAATTTCGTCTTTGTCAAAAATCAAGCGCTTTCCCTGCTTGCTATGTGGTATTTTTCTTTGAGAAGTGTATAGGTATAATGTAGGTAATGTTATATTCAGAAGCTTGCAACACTCCTTTGCACCAAAGTATTTTGGTAGACTTCCCTTATTTAAGGGGTGTTGTTGTACAATTAGTTCTTTTAACTCGGAAATATCGCCGTTCAATTTTTGAACAAGTAAAGGCAGCATTTCAAGTGTAGGCACGTTATAATTCTTCATTTTACCGCATATTTAGATGTTAATACGAGGTAAAACTATAAGGAATTATAAAGAAAAAAGGGGAACATAATAGCAACTATTGCAACTATTGCAACAGTTGCCAAAGTTGTTACAGAATATCTCTAAATAAGGAAATATATCTAAAGTTGTTTGTTTTTGGCTTTTCATAGTCTTGTTTTAACGCATTGGAAGAACGACTATAGGTGGATTTATTCATAGTAATGCCAAACTCTGCCTTTATATACCTGTATACGGCCTTTGCATTGAGTTTTAGATAATTTTTTGTTTCCAGAACGACCATTAAAGCTATTACTGTTTGAATTGTTTTATATTCCTTAGTTTCTGAAAAAATCCACTCATAGCCTGCATCCATCTTTGCAATTATAAATTCATTTTCGACAAGAGAACAAATCACTTTTTCGAATTGTTCTTCATTCTTAAATAATTGTTTGATGCCAAAAATCTCCTCCGAACTTTCGACTATATTATTATCTTTTTTTTTCGAGTTTGCATTGTTTTTTGACTTAAAAGATGTGTGAGGTTTTATACCTAAATATTCAATTATTTCCTTTCTTGTTTTCTCATAATCAAAAGACCCACCCTCTTCTTCAAGAATTTGGTTTGCCCATTCTTCTTGTTCTAGATCCAATTCTTTTTGTAAAAGGGAGAGCCTATTTAAAAGAAAAACCTTGATTTTTTTCAGATTGTCATCTTCCTTGCTTGTTCTTTGCTTCTGGGTATTGTCGAACAATTCTTCTCGTTGGGTGATATCGATACCAATTTTATTGACAAGGGATTCAATTTTACCCACTAATTCGGGAGTAGTAATCTCTTTGGTAGACGATAAAACTATATTAAATTGATCCAAACATGATTTATGTGATTCCTTGAAAATATTCACAAATAAATCCGTATTATCACCCAATTTCCCACCTTTTTTCATAACCCTAACTACTCAAAATTCATTAAATCCTTTGCAAATTGCTTTTTAACATCGTCTTGAAAGCCTGCAAAATATCCTTTAGTTACGTTCAAACTGGAATGGTTTAAGGCATCGCTAATAAATTCCATAGACGCCCCTCTTCTAATTGCATTTGTAGCGAAACTGTGTCTTGCCCAATAACTGGAAATCTTAAATTCGAATCCTTGGGTTTTTGCCAACTTATTAAAATGTAGGTTAACAAAAGAAGTGAAGTTCTTGGTTTTGCGGTACTGTTCCATTGCATCATCATCCATTTTAAGTACGGGAAATATGTAGTTGTTCTTATTCTTATTTCCATACCTCTCAATAATGCTTAAAGCATATTCGTTTAGAAAAATGCTTATCTCCGTCAGATTACCTTTTTTAGTATTAATCGTCTTGGCACGAAAATAATTGATGCAATCTCCATCTAAATTATCCCATTTTAGTTGAATAATATCCTTTATGTTGGCACCATTGCATGCATAGCTAAAGAACCAAAAATCCTTTGCCATTTCTTGGTCCTTTGTTTGTGGTTCTGCATTAAACAATATCGCCAATTGTTGCTGGCTAAGTGCTTTTTTCTTCTTTTTAGTCGCAGGTATTTGATAAAGCCCTTTTCCTTTACCAAAAGGGTAGAGCTCCTGCTTTATGTCATTGTCTCTTATGGCATCGTTAAAAACGGTACGAAGCATTCTTAGGTAAATAGAGACTGTGGTGAGGCTTTGTTTCTGGTTCTTTACAATAAAAGTTTCATATTTTTCCAACCAATCAGCAGTGATGTCATAAAAGGTCAGGTTTTCAGGTAGGGTTTTATAGTTGGCAGTAACGAACTTGCTTAAAGATTTAAAACTTAAATCATAATTGCTCGCTGTGGATAGTTGTTCGTTGTAGTGCAAGGCTTCAATTTTATTTTTATAATGATGAGAAATGTTGATTGAAGCATTTTTCTTTGCGTACATCCTCCGCTCAAACTTTTCGAAAGTAAATGGTTCCAACTTCTTAGCTATACTTTCTGCATGAACTTTCAAAGCTTCCAACTCCAACTTGGTATCCTTCTTAAACCCTTTGAGGTTTTTATTATAGATGAATCGTTCAAAGTCTTCCACGGATAAAGATCTTTTGGTAGAAAAGAGCTTGGATTTTTTAACCAAATTTGAGTAAACCCTTAACTTTATGGAATAGGTATTATCAGTTCTCTCGAACCTCTTGTCCAGATAATAAGAAATGTTGTAATCCATCCATTTACAATTTTAATTCAACCAAATACTTGCACAAAACTTGCATTATTTTTCAATAAATTGCACAAAATGGCGAGAGGTAAATATAAATAAAAAATTTGTAAATATCTGATAATCAAGTTATTGATAAATAACAATAAATAACTACAAGTACATTTATACAACTTCTAAGCAGACGGTCGCAGGTTCGAATCCTGCTGCGATCACATATAAAAAAGGGCTTTCAAATACTGGAAGCCCTTTGTTTTACCTAAAATGTGCCTAGTTTTTTTTAAAGATGAGAATAAAAGCCTGTTTATGTATAGTTTTCAAAAAAAATGATTACTGAAAATCAGGTATTATAACTTTGACCTTTTTTAAATCATGTATTTATACCTTTTTTCTGCCAGTTTATAATTTGGCCATTTAGGGGTATATGCCTCTTTTTGAGCAAGACTACTTTTGATAGAAAACAATTATGAGACTTCTTAAAATGAAGATTGACAAAATGATTATTATGCTATCGGTAACCTTTGTGCTTTATTCTTGCCAAAATGATGATGGCTCGGATGCTAGTACTACATCACTTGGCATTTCATCAGATGTTTTGAATACATCTGTTTTCTATGAGCAGACAATTTTCAATGGCGGTGCAAATGGTAATATCAATGTTTTTAACAGCACTGACAACACCATATATCTACAATCATACAGAAACGGATCTGATGAGACCGATGGCTACTGGTCGATACCTATGACAAATGTCGATTTAAATAATATTGCATTGCCCTATACCCTTCAAAGGTCTGAAGGGGCCGTATCGTGGGTGGATAATACTGTCAAAGGCCTCCAACAATCCTGTTCTGACCCAGCTGCAATTTGCTTTTATAATGGCACTACGGAAAGGGATGAAGTGGAAATTCGAATTATAAAAATAGAAAATAATATCATTGAGGGCACTTTTAGTGGCAGGATATATCATATAACAATAAACCCAACAGTAATAAGGGCTACGAATGACTATGTGGATATTGAAAATGGAATTTTTTCTGTAAGATTCCAGAGCAATTAGTGTATTTTAATTGCTTAGATCCGCCCATAGATAGGTAATGTAATATCTTCCAGGGCCCTTTTCAAGCTTGGGGTATTATTTTTTATCCATATATGTATACCATTTTGTTGACCAACGAACACTGCGATGGTCCATAACCTCACCGGTGACCAAATGGCGTGTCATCATATCGTTTACACCATTGGTGGAGACGATTAAACTCCATTCCAAATTTTCCTTTAGAAGAATGTGCCCCTTATCAAAAACCGGAACTTGCCCCACGATGGGATCGATTTGTGCGGTGACATGATTTCCGCTTGGGGAATTTAGAATGGTCAGGTATTTGGCTTCTGTCAAATGCTCGACAAAAACTTTGGAATCGTCTTGGCGTTTCATTTGGAAATAGATTCGGATTTCTTTGCCTAGTCTGATGGCTTCCATGAGTTCTTGGAGTTCTCCTTCTATTTTATTGCCATTTTTATCATTGTAATAGACCAATTTCCAATCCTTTTGCGCATTCAGCGATAGGGATATGAACATGGCAATGATCATTAAGATAGTACTTCGTAACATTTTCATATTTTAAATAAAGTGGTTGTACTGAATCCTTTTCACCCTGGCTCATAGAAGCTTCCAAAAACCAGGTAATGCGATGGTATTATGGTAAGTCTTTAATAAATTCACCCGACTTACGATCAAATACTTTGGCATAAAACGATAGCTGTTCATTGTGAAAGAATTTTTGTTCTTTTAAAATACTACTTTTTTATTGTTGATCAATGACATCTACCTTTGCCTTGGGCAAAAACATAAGTGGTATTATTTATTTTCCATTTTCCATTGATTAGATTTTGAATGTTGATAGGGTAATAATCAGTCTTTCCATAGGCATCCACAATTTCGAGATAATACCCCGCTTGGTATTCCAAAACCTTCCATTGGCCTGAATTTTCTGCTACTCCAGCACCATTTGCCCTATTGTTCCGATTACTGGTATTCCCAGTACCCTTTACCGTGTAAGAGCCATCATAGCTATAATAGTAAGTGCCGCCAGGGCAGAAATCCACATAGGTAATGGCACTGGCCATACTGTCACTCAAATAGGAAGATTCAGAATAGATGACCAATTGGGCATTATCGATGTACTCCGTCAGTCTTTCCATATTATCCTGCGCCCGCACACATACCAATCCCAAGATTATTAATATGTAGGAGAATCTGTTTTTCATTTTCTGATTTTCAATTAGTAATCCACTTAGTTATATTGTCTTTTAATATTGTAAAATAATTGGCAACATCCTAAAACCCTCATTTCACTTTGAATGACCTATTAAAGGCTGATAATGGCCCAATGGAGACATCTAGCTACCTTTGGGCCTCTTTTACACCAAAACACTGAATTAACCCATCTTTATGCCTTTTCAAAAATATAATATTGGCCTTATGGTGATTAAACCTGTGGTGTTAATCTGAGATATGGCTTTACTTCCTTGAATCCCTTGGGGAACATTTTCTCGGCTTCTTCATTGCTCACCGATGGCAATATGACACAATCGTCTCCTTTTTTCCAGTTTGCCGGTGTGGCAAGCATCTCATATTGAGTCAATCGTAAGGAGTCAATAACCCGTAAAAGTTCATCGAAATTTCTTCCGGTTGATGCTGGATAGGTCAAAATAAGCTTCACCTTTTTATCGGGAGCGATAATAAATATAGACCGTACAGTCATGGTAGCATCATCATTTGGATGTATCATGCCATATAGCTCAGAAACCTTTCGACCCTCATCGGCTATCAAAGGAAAGCTTACCTCAGCATTCTGGGTTTCTTCAATGTCTTTGATCCATTTCATGTGCGAGACCATGGGGTCTACACTTATGGCAGCTACCTTTACGTTTCTATTTGCGAACTCATCCCCATAGTTGGCCATGGTTCCCAGTTCCGTAGTACAGACTGGAGTAAAGTCAGCTGGATGGGATACCAACATCCCCCACGCATCACCAAGCCATTCGTGAAAATTGATTTCTCCCTGTGTACTCTCAGCCACAAAATTTGGAGCAATATCTCCTAATCGTATTGCATTCATTTTTAATCTATTCTTTAGGTTAATTTTTTTTAATAATTTGAATTGGGTTCAAATCCCAAGGTATTATTTTGCATTTAGATTTGAATTTAATCCCCAGAGTTAGCAACATCAGGTGTATTTCCATCAGTGGACAATTCCCTATGGTCACCAATGTCATAGCAACCATCATCGTCCTTATCGCAGCAAAAAAGCGATACGCTCAATAACATCAAAACCAAAATGGACAGTACTTTTTTCATAATCGTTCTTTTAAAAGGTTATGGATCAAAAATAGATGTGCTACTGCAGCAATTTTTAACCATAAATCGGCAAAAATTGAAATACCAGAAAACAGGTAAGAGAACTATTATTTTTATAGAGGTTAAATCGGGACAGTGTCATAGAGGAGACCATCCCCGAAAGAATAGCTTGTATTCCCCCTTATACGTAGACCAGATATTGATATATTTTCGCTTACTGGTGGTTTCACCATTTTCAACGATTTCGAAGTTCCCAAATTCCACTAAACTATTACCAAGATTTGCCCGTTTATCGATATTTACCTTCCAGGACGTTACATCGTTCTTATCCAAGAAGGATATGATTAATTTCCCTACGATATCCTTTCCTGAGAACGCCCCCCCCGATGGTGGATGAAACATCACCTCCGGGTGTAGCATATTGATAAGTGCATCGGTGTTTTCTTCTAGCACAGCAGAACGATAGGTCTCGGAAAGCTGTCCAACTAAATCAGTGTTCCGTTCATTTTCCGCTTGGGCATAAGTTGCAGCGGAAAGTAGGATCATAACAATAAAAAGTTTTCTTTTGAAAAATACCATGATTAATTTTAATACAAAATTAGTCAGGCCTAAAATGAGTGCTCTAACCCGAAATAGCCAAATTATCAACTGGCGGTAAATAGGTAGGCAAATTCTGCTATTAATAGATTAGTCCTCTATGAATGGCATATTTCACCAATCCAGCAGAATTCTTCAAGCCCAATTTGAGTAGAATGTTTTTGCGATGCGATTCAACCGTGTGTTTGCTCAGATATAATTTTTCGGCGATTTCTTGAGTGGTATACCCATCGGCTATGAGTCTTATAATCTCCTTTTCCCTAGGTGATATTCCTGTTGAAATTGTACCTTCTTTAAGATTATCCATCACAATTTTCATAGTTTCAGGTGAATGGTAGCTACCAGTTTGATGTACCCTATCAATGGCTTCCAACAAGGTGGTTTTCCCTACATCCTTTGGGAGATAACCATCAGCTCCAGCCTTGAAAATATTTTTGATGAACTGCGGTGTGGAATGCATCGTTAAAACAAGTATTTTCAAATCGATGGATAGCTCTTTTATTTTCTGTATGGTATCGAATCCATCCATCTCTGGCATTTCGATGTCCAAAATCAGAACATCGGCAGGTGTATCCAAAAGCAGGTCTAAGAGCTCCTTACCATTATTGGCTTGGGCAACAACAGCGACATGATTGCCCTGTGACAATAAGGAAACCAATCCTTCCCTAAACATGGTATGGTCATCTGCAAGCGCAACTCGTATCATATTACATCGGTATTTGAATACTTATTATGGTGCCCCTCCCAGTAACAGAATCAATATTCAAAGTTCCTTTAAGTTGGGATACCCTTGATTTTATATTTTCAATGCCCATGCCCGAACGTGTTTTGTCACTATCCATTCCTATACCATTGTCCTCAACCATTAAACTTAGATACTTTCGATGTTTGTTCAAAGAGATATTCAATTGATCGGCTTGGGCGTGTTTGATCACATTTTGAACGGCCTCCTGAATAATCCTGAATAAATGTATCTCTTTGTTGGGATTTATGCGTTCTTCCATATTGAACGTGTAGAGGTCAGCTTCCAATGAGGTTTTTTTTAGACCCTCAAGAGTGGTATGAATTGCTGGCACTAATCCAAACTTGACCAATTCGCCCGGCATTAAGTTGTGTGCTATCCGGCGTACGTCATTTGCGGTTTGTGAAAGTGCTTGAATGGAATCTTGAATGTTTTTGTTCTTTTCATCCTGATTTTCACTAACGCATTGCAGTGTATTCTTGGCCAGGGCCAAAGAACCACCAATGCTGTCATGAAGATCTCTGGCAATGCGATGTCTCTCGGCAATTTGAGTTTCGGCGATGGTCTCTATTAACTGTCGCTGCTTACGATTTTTATGGTATTGCATAATGATCATAATGCCTGCTCCAAGAATTATAGTGACTCCTAAGAGCCCATACGATAGTCGTCTGATTCTTGCTCTTTGCTGGGCCAACTTGGCATCAGTGCGTAACTTTTGTTGGGAAAGCAACAAAATATCATTTTCCTTTTTCTCAGATTCATATTTGATTTCCAGTTCACTTATATCCTTTAGATGCTCTTGATTTATGATGCTGTCTTTCCATGCTGTATATGACTTTTGGTGCTGCAATGCCAGTAAAGGGCTACCACTACGTTCATAAACATTGGCCAACCTCAGATGGTTGTCGCGTACAACATCCCTATTATCAAGTTTTTCTGCAATTGCCAAACTCTTTTCATAGTTTGCAATGGAGGGGGCAAAATCTCCCTGTTTAGCGTACAGATTTCCGAGATTGTGCAGTGCACTGGTCATGGTTGATTCATCACCAATAGCTTGGGCGGCATTCAGACTTTTGAGATAATAATATTGTGCAAACGAATGATTTCCTAATTCTTCATAAAGTGCACCAAGATTATCATAATTTCTTGCCATCCCTCTTTCATCATTCAAATTATCAAGTAGTTTATTGGAACGTTCGTAAGCTTCAATGGCCTCCTTAAAATCACCTTGGTGCTTGTTTATAATGCCAAGGTTGCCGAGCGTAAATGCCATTCCTCTTTCGATAGTATGTTTTTTACACAGATCAAATGATTTGGTCATAAACTCCTTGGCTTTGGGCCAATTCTCCATTTTAATATAGGTAATCCCAATATTGTTGAACACCTTCGCCATTCCTCCTTCCAAATTATTGGAAGTACAGACTTTTTCAGCCCTCCTATGGGCAGCTATGGCTTTGGCATATTCACTCTTATAATAATGTGCAGTGCCCTGCATAGAGTAAACATCGATTAAAAGTTTAGGGCCAAGATGTTTTTTTACTCCTAGGGCTTTATGCACATAGTGGAAGACACTGTCATAATTATTGGCAATCAAATGCCGCTCAACTTGAGCTGCTATTATTTTTCCTGTTAAGGTGCTAGACAAGTCCTTTTTTGTAAATGTAACTGCCCGATCTAGGTGTAATTGGGCCGAATCGGAATGTACACCCATTAACCTTTTATAAAGGGCTAAATTCAAAGTGGCAGCATCTTCTTGATTTTTGACTAAAGAAAGGGTAATTCTAAGACTATCAATTGCTTCTTTTTCTTGGGATTGAAGAGGTAGCATTGCCATCACTAAAAAAAAGTATGGAATGAGTACGCGCACGATGGACTTATATTCTGGAATTTCTACCCAAAGGTAGATGTAATGAATGCTAAGTTTTGTTAAACTGTATTAACTTCCATATAATACACTTGAATGGTTAAATTAACACCATGAATGGTATTCGGTTATATTATTTGTCCACCCGTGTCCACTTTTTTGCCGTAAAAAAAGCAAGGAACTCAGCCAGCCAGATATGGTAAATTACGATAGCACAGACGCTTACCAAAGGTTAAAAAAAGACCCAGAATTTGTAGCGTTGAAAAAGCTAAGGTCAGAAGCCATTGACGTTGCCGGTATCGATGGCGAAGTCATTGACGGAGCCTTAAAGTAAAGGAAGGGTTGGGAATCGTCTGTATATGATTGCTTTTCGGATCTATTCCGGGGTTTGCGTATAGCAATTCAAGAAATAAAAGAAATGGGCAAAAACAAGATCGTATTTGTGATAAAGATTTTCGATACAATGACATTTCGGGTTTACGTTAATTAAAATCTTCGCTACTTTCTGTAATCGTCTGTTCTAAAATTAATGTCCCAGACAGTATGATGATTTAAGTGCTGGATGGCTCCAAAAAGAAGTTGGAGGGTTCTATTTGCGTATTGGATTGCAAGAGCATTAGGCAAATTATTATTACATTGTTTTTGACTAAATAGTTTGTAAAGTGACTTATTTTGATGTAGTGACAAGTGCAGGACATTCCATAGCTGTTACCAGTTATGGCCTGCCAAAAAGTAATAGTATATTGGTGATTGCACCAGCAACGGGAGTGAAGCAATCTTTTTATGGCCACTTCGCAGAATATATGGCTCGGCATGGAATTTGGGTACTTACTTTTGATTATATGGGCATAGGGGATTCATTGAGGGGCCCTATTACACAATTGAAGGGAAATGCACAAGAGTGGGGAAGTGTGGACTTGGAAGCAGTGCTTTCTTTTGTGATGGATGAAAATCCTCATGGAGCGCTCTGTATCCTAGGACATAGTATAGGTGGGCAACTTATTGGCTTGGCACCGACCTCTAGAAAGGCCAGCCGGATAATCTTGGTCGGAGCCCAATCTGGTTATTGGAAGTTTTGGCCCGGTCTATCGAGGATAAAAATGTTGTTTTATTGGTATTTTCTCCTACCCTCCTTGACATGGATGTTCGGATACTTTCCGGGAAAGAAGATTTTGGGGATGGAGAATTTGCCCAAGAACATGGCCCTTCAATGGAGATATTGGTGTACCCTTCCAAACTATATTTTAGACGATGTTCCGCCAGAACAACTTTTTTACAAGGACATAGATGCGAGATTGTTGGTCATTAGTATGGAACGGGACACTTTTGCACCTCTCGCCGCGGTAGAGTACTTGTCAAACTGCTACGGATCTGAGAATCGTAAACGCCTCCATATCCACAATCGGGATTACCAAATGGGAAATATTGGACATTTTGGTGTTTTCAAGAAGAAGATGAAAGAATCACTTTGGCCTGTATTGCTACATGAAATCCAATTATCCAATCCACAATGAAAATCACAACTGGTTTCAACAGCTGACTAGGCTTGTTTCCTATGGGTCTGCTACTAGGTACTGATTCTTGAAAACAAGTTAGATTATGAATAGGAATTTGTTATGCCCTCCGGTTCGACCTTATCCTATTTGCAGATGGAGGTCATAAAAAGAAACCCATAATGGTTCATCAAAATTCATTGTAACAGATTTGCCCAAAGTATGATCTGAAAAACTATCGAAGTTCTCCTCCCCATTTTCTGCCAATTTAGAATATAACCATTTAAGGGTACACCCTCTTTTTTTGACATGACTATTTTTGAAAAATTAATCATGGTCACTGCATTGTCATGATAAATAAAAGTGAATTATTAGCAAAAGGATTGAATGAATACTAACGATAAATATAAAGCATGAAACTGAGTCACATAATGCTATTCCCAAGCTTAATTTTACTTATTTCTTGTGCCGGCAAAAAAGAGGTCGATGCAACTCCTTCAGAAGTAATTGCCAAAGTGAGAAAAGCCGCTCGGCTCATAGAAGATAAAGGTTTGGAGGGATTAGAGGTGCTTAGGGACCCTCATTCTGAATTTAGTTGGAAAGATACCTATGTGTTTTCATTTAACTGTGCTGAGGACAAGGTCTTGGCAAATGCAGCTTTTCCAGAAAAGGTAGGTGGCGACATTAAACAACATACCGATTACAATGGGTTTCGGTATGGTTTGAAAATGTGTGAGGAAAGCGATAGTCCAAACGGGGTCTGGGTAGAATATATCTGGCCAAAGCCAAGTGGTGGACAACCCTTGAGAAAAATAAGCTATGTGTTGACTGTAAAAAATCTAAATATTCAGGTAGGTGCCGGAATTTACAATGAAGAAATCAGCATGACTGAATTGAACCAATTGATTCAATGAGGATGGAATTAATTATTTAGTGCGACGTTTTAAAATGACATTAAACGAACATTTTTTAACTGTCTCAACTGTCTCAACTGTCTCAACTGTCTCAACTGTCTCAACTGTTTCAATTGGGTATGGAAAAGCGCTGTATTTTGTAATATTGGATGCGCCTGAAAAAACATTAAATTCGTATAGTAGGTGGAACAGATATATGATCAAAAGTCTTGTTCCTAGATTATAGCTTATTGAAATGTTGAGAGAGGAATCAAAAGTAACGATATATATGGTTTCTAGCCTAGACGGTTTTATAGCTAGGAACGATGGGAAGTGTTTCGTGGATGAAATCGACGGATACTTATGAACTTGGTGTAATGTTGACCGATGAATATATTTCAGAGTTTCTTGATTCCATTGATTGCTATGTGATGGGTTCACATACTTATGAACATGCATTAGAAGTTGGTTGGCCATATGATGAGACGCCAGTTTATGTATTGACCAACAGAAACCTGGTAAACAACAAGAAAAATGTCGAATTCTGCTCTGGTGATTTGAAAAAGCTCATCGATGGTCAGTTAAAATCAAATCACAGGAACATTTGGATGGTTGGTGGAGCTTTGCTAACTAAGGAATGTCTACTACTGAAATTAGCAGATTAAATAGTAATATCAATTATACCCATTATTCTAGGTGATGGAATATTGTTTTTTGACCATATTGGTCAAGAACAACTACTACATCTTAAAGATACAACTGCGTTTAAAGATGGAATGGTAGAATTAACATACGAAGTAATAAAATAAATAAAGTATATTCTATGCAGACCGTTCGAATCTAAAATCTGAGTGAAGTCCTTCAAAATGGTAGTTTTACAAAACTTAGCTCGCATTACTTCGTGCATATTCTTCAAAGTGATTTTAGCCTTCAAAACCTAACATTTCTTCTTAAGAGACAATTAACAAAATGTTAAACAACAACCATTTGGTTGCCATTTGTGGTTTTATGCTTAAATTAGCAACCATATAGTTGCATTATTAATTTAAACCAAAATGAAATGATAGAACAAAAAACAAGCGTCAAAGCAGAACTATTAAGCAGTATGTTCGAGTTCCAGGGTAAAATTTTTGATAACGCCTTTGAAAACTTGACCGAAGAACTTGCCTTAAAGTGTCCCTCAGAACATTCAAACCATTCAAATTGGTTGCTGGGGCACATTCTTCATAGCAGGTATATGCTAGCAAACATGCTAGGAGACGGGACCATTAATCCTTTTGGAGAGATTTATTGGAAGAGTATTGAAAACGGAGATTACCCGACAATCAATGAAATATCCAAAAGCTTCGCCAAAGCCGGTAGGGAACTGAAGGAAAAACTTTTAGGGACAAGCGATGCAGAACTTGAGGCAAAACCTGCTCCCGACAAGCCTGCTTTAATCGATATTGTATCTTTTTTCTTGTATCATGAAGCTTATCATCTAGGGCAATTGGGTTATGCCAGAAAAATTATAGGACTTGAAGCAATGAAATCTCACTAAAATGAAAAAAAGAACAGCATTAATTCTAGCAGTATTAATGGCTCAATTTATTGTGGCCCAAGATTTCAATGCCAGCATGGCGGAAATAATGAAAAATATGAAAGATTATACCATCGAGATGGTAAATCTAATGCCCCAGGAAAAATTCGACTATAAGCCAACGGATTCGGTAAGGACTTTCAGGGAACAAGTCCAGCACATGATCGGAACCAATCATTTTTTGTTAAATTATTACCTCAAAGGCAATGAAGAATCATCAAGGAAAGAAGATTTTCAAAAAGCATTTTCTTATGCCGGCAAAATGCGAAAATCGGAACTAAACCAACTTCTAGAAGAACAGTTCGATCAATCTATCTCATTTTTTAGCAATGCTTCAGCAGAGCACTATGGCAGAACCTTTATTTTTGGGACACTGGATGAACCTGTGGTCAAAGATTATTATACGGCCTGTATGCTTGTGAGGGATCACATTACCCACCATAGGGCCCAATTGATTGCATATTTACGACAGAATAGCATCAAACCTATCCAGTTTAGGGGGTTTTAATAAATAAAAGGGAGGCTCTAAATGACCTCCCTTTTATAAACTCAATACCAGGTAAAACATCTTATGTTATTTCTTAGGTCTTTGCGTTAAAAATTTATCCAGTGATTTGATTTTATCGTCCCAAAACTTGTCATAAACCAAGAGCCAATTTCTTATTTCATTTAATGGGGTTGGATTGGATTCACAAAAACGCTCTCGCCCTTTTTCGAAGGTCTTGACCAATCCTGCCTCTTCCAACAATTTTATATGCTTGGTCACTCCTTGTCGGCTGATTTCAAAATGCTCTGTAATCTGTGCAATCGACATAGCAGCACTTGCTGCCATAAGAACATGAAAAACTTCCCTTCGGGTGGGATCACTAACTGCCTTAAAGACTTTATTTATGGTTTCTTTCGAGGACATTTATTTTCGGGATAAATATTTTTCAAGATTTTCAACACACGAGTCCCACCCACCTTTGAAATTATTGAACATCATTACTGCCGTATCTCCCGGATAGTTGCTGATTCCAGAATGTTCCAAGGTCAATAGGGTTCCTTTGTCATGTTCTTCCAACTTCCAGCTTACCGTGGTTTCCACATCTGTCCCACCTACAATCCAAGTATATACCAGTTCATAGACAGGGTTTGCTTTTAAGACTTCGCCTGAAACAATAGTTTGTTCGTGGGTAAATTTATACTTATATCCCTTCTCGGCTTTAAAGTCGGCCTTGATGAACCAAGCGGAAATTTCCTCCGCAATCGAAATGGCATCCCATACCTGTGAAATGGGACTTTCTAACCAGTGTTTCTTAATTATGGTATCCATCTTAAAAAGATTTTAGCAACTATATGGTTGCTAATTTAAATAAAACTTACTTGTTCTCAAAACCATTTAGGCATAAGAAAGGATAATCAAGAATTAAGGCACGAATCCAAATTTTAATCATTGTTATATTTTGAATGAGGTTTGCGTTAAATTGGTCTAACTTTCACTAGCCCAGTAAAAGGAACATTTATTGGAACTTTTTTAAGTCCTTTCAATTGGCCATTTTATGTTACTTAATAAGTAACATTAGAGGAAACTCATTTTAAGATTAATTTAAGCAGTTTACATTGTGGAAAGTATTTTTTGAATAAAAAAAGTCCCGTATGACATAAAAAAGTAAAACTTGTTTCAAGCTAAAAGTATCTTAGGAATCTGATTCACCATCTTATATGGAAAGGTATTCCCGCTTGGCTTTTCTCTTTTTCGTATTCTGTTTAAATTCGTATTCTCAAATTGGAAAATATCCTGTTGGAAGAGTTTTAGATTCAATACCTGTTTCACAGAATACAACAGAATCTTTTGCTTTATATCTGCCAAAAACCTACAATCCGAATATATCATCTCCGATAGTTTTCATTTTTTCATCCAGCCGCCGAAGGTAAGCATGGCATACATTGGTTTATAAAGTCGGCAGAACAATACAATTACATTTTGGTCTGTTCCAATGATTCTAGAAATGCCCTCTATGATGAAAATTTTGAGGTTTCAAATAGATTGTTCGGCAAAGTTTTCACTGAATTCAATATAGACTCCAATAGGATTTACACTACCGGGTTTTCCTGCGGAGCACGCCTAGCATCAACTATTGCAGTTTTCACTAAAAAAATTCAAGGAGTAGTAGCATGCGGTGCTGGTTTTTCAAACTATGGCGGCCATTTGCCTGGCCATGAGAGTTTTTCTTGCGCTGCTGTTATTGGAAATGAGGACATGAATTTTATAGAGATTAAAAAGACAGAGGGATGGCTCGATAGGCTGTGGGGATATCTAATGAAATATTCGTTCATAAAATGGGTCATGATTAGCCTTCCCAAAGCCATATTCTTCATGTATTTCATTGACTTGAACTAGAAGCTGATAGAAAGGGACTAATAGACTTGGATAGTGAAAATTTAGATAAAATCTCTTCCGATTTCATAAATGAAGCCACAGCTCATGAAGAAAAGGGAAATCTTGTTTTAGTATACAATGAATATAATCGGATGGTAAGGAATCTCAGCGGTTATACAAATCTTGACAGTATAGCGAGAAAAGTAAGAAGCATCGAAAACAACAAATCTTATATACGCCAATTAAAAATAATTAAGCATAATATTAGGTTAGAACAGCAATTACAAAAATTCTATTATAAAAAATTGGAGAAGAATTTTTTAAACCAAAAAAACTTTGACTGGTGGAGCAAGGAGATCAATACCATCAAGTTAAGCCTAGACGATCCAACTTCGGAGAAAGCAAAAATGTCAAAAAGGTTATTGGCCAACGTTGGAGGCTATGCTTATGATTTGGCAAATACTGTAGAATCCAAATATGCTACCTTTTACTATGACATCTGCATTCTAATTAATCCCAATTATCCCCAAGCTTATTTCAAGCAAATTGCAAATTATTCAAAAAACAATGACAAGCTGTGGATCTATGGAGGTATCCATGATAGTGGTCAGTCCACTAGAATTTTCAGTTCCGACGATGGTATAATTTGGATGGAAGAGACAGAAACAACTCCGTTTATTCAGTACCAATCCTTAAAGTTTACGGTTCTGGGCGATAAGATATTTAGGATTGCCGGTTATACGAGTGAAATTGATGACCTCTCCCTGGAACGCAATGTGTACAGCAGTATCAATGGTCTGAGTTGGGATTTGGAGACAGAGAACCACGGATTTGAAACCAAGTACAGCTTTCAGGTCCAAAGCTTGAACGGCATACTCTATAGCATAGAGCCCTATCCAGATCCTGACATTGATGGGATCGGTACAAGAACAAGTATGGATGGAACCAACTGATCCGACCCTATTGTATCAAATATTCGGGAGAGGGGCATAAACGCTGTAAGAAAAGTGGTGACAGACGATACAATTATATTGATGAGTACTCTTGTGGATGGCCCCAACAACAGTTCTACTTTTTATGAATCTTCAACCGGAGAAGATTGGGAATTAGCAACAACAATTGGTTCGGTACCCATAAGGGCTATTTTTTATTCACTGGTCAATCTAAATGGAGAACTGTTTGCAATTGGAGGAACACACCGAAGTAATTTTAGCTCAACGAACCATACCGTTTGGAAACTTAATTGATGGAAGCGTACTATTTTGAATCCTGTAAAATCTGAAAATACACCCATTGGATTTTTCTTTTGTAGGTTAATATATGGCAATAAGACGGTAGAAGGCAATAAAATTTGGCTCACATTAAGCCAAACGGTGTGCTTTTTTATGACTTATTAGTTCTTAAGTGATAAACATTAGAGTGATATTAAACGGGATATCGAGACGTCTTAAATAAAAGACATTTTATAAAAGAAGAAAGTCGTTGTACGCTATGGTAAGAGAAGGTCTAATCAATAGGGCGAAAGGAGGGAGGTTCAGTACCGTCCTAAATATTACGAAACAGATTTATTTACGAACAGAGATGAATAAACCTAAGGAATCATCTTGTTCAATCCTCTATACAATAGCTCTTAACCTTCCACAATTGACATTTAAAGAGTTATTACTAAGGCTTCCATTAAGGAATAACATTATACCCAATAAACTTTAAAACAGCAAGTTGACATCTATTTTTAAGGCTTTTACAACATATTTCTTCAAAATCACAATATAACAAATGAGGTGCTGGTTATATGTTAACAAAAATATTAACAAGTATTATCTTACTTATATTGAATGAATTAGAATGCATACGTTGCTATTCTTGTGAGTTTTAATAATCACAATGAGAAATGAACTTTTCTCCTTCATGTTCATGATAGAAAGTTATAGTGATTCATTATTGAATTAATGGTTGCCAATGGATAATCAAATGATGTTAAACTGGTTTGTACCTCATTAGATTTGGTTTGAAAAGGAAGATTGGTATAATGGGGCAAACGAAATAAACAACTTTATTAAGTTATCGGATGGAGGAAAAACCAAGTTTGGACTATATCAATCAAATTTGTGGTGGAGATGCGCATTTCAAGAAAGATCTTATTGATATTTTTAAAAGGGAAATTTCAAAGGAAATTGAAAGCTACCAACTATATCTTAAGAATGGAAACTACCTCAAAACGTCAGAAGTTGTTCATAAGTTAAGTCATAAAATAAAGATCTTAGACTTAAAAAATGGATTTAAAATCGCTGAAAAGTATTGTATTCAACTAAAGGATAGCAATCAAAGTTTAAAAATAGATTTTGAACGCATATTGGCTACCATGTTACTTTTTATAAAAAAGGCATAATATGAATTGTATTATTATAGACGATGAGGAGACATCTAGAACCATTCTTGGGCGACTCAGTAAAAACAATCCCAATATAGAAGTTCAGGAAATTTTTCATAGTGCCGTGAATGCAATTACTTATCTTAATGACTATTCCACTGACCTTGTTTTTTTGGATATACATATGCCAATATTTACGGGTTTGGACTTTATTAAGACAATCAAGGACCCACCACAAATTATAATGACAACCGCAGATCAGAATTATGCCCTAGAGGCTTTTGAATACGGATGTATAATAGATTATATCGTTAAACCTGTTTCGCAAGAACGTTTTGACAAAGGTGTAGAACGGGCACTTTCAACATTTCAAAATACTAAAGCTACGTTCGAAAGCCCAGTTCCCGATGAGTCTATTGAGGAACTATATATAAATATAGACCGTAGATTGGTGAAAATTGATATCCCCTCTATTACATCAATAGAAGCAAAAGGAGATTATATCTTTATGAAAACGAATGATAAAAATTACATGGTTCATTCTACCTTAAAAAAAATAAACAATAAACTTCCTCAAGATATATTTTTTAGGGTACACCGGTCATATATAATCAACACAAAGAAAATAGTTGACATTGAAGATCATAGCGTTTTGATAGGTAAGGATGTAATTCCGGTAAGCCGGCCGAACAAGCCGGAACTGATGAGGCGGCTAAACCGACTCTGATACCATCAAATTTAATTGCACCTTCCTTATGGAAATGCCCCCACGGCCTTTTGGAAACAATCCTAGTTTTTCGTTCACCGCCCTATATCCTATTGGAAAGATGCCCAACCGTTCCTTGTGAACATGCTTGCTTTAACCAAACACGGTCCAATGTTTATGGAATGACCGGGAAAAGTGTGCTTTTTCGTTAGGCCTAAGGTGCAGACCGCCATGCCATCAGAACCCATATACCAATTTCCGCCCACCTGTTTTCCTTGAGCGCACCTATTTGGCCAATTGGATCAAAGCTTGTCCACCGATATCGATCATTTCCCAGTTTGGTTTATTGTAAAAATGCCCCGATTCACCTGCCCCAACATACGATCCATCGAAAAAAGCCCACCAACATTACAGAATCATCCTACATTTACATCGTTATTGGACCCAAATCTAATTATCATGAAAAATTTAAGTTTTATTATTTCAAAGACGGCACTGCTCACAACATTGTTCTTGAACGTATACATACTTCTTGTTCTGTAGTGGGCCGACAAATCTGACCACGATGTGAAACATACAGTGGTAGCATGTCATGCTCAACGGTTTGCAGAAATCGGGCTACGGCCATAGTGGTGCGGAAGATTGCACCGGCGAATCGATTTTAAATATTAATCTTTAAAAAAAACATTATGAACACCCTACAACTAATAAAAGAAATTTACACCCAGGGCTTTAACAACCTGGGCAGTAGAATCGTTAAAAATTATTTCAAGTTTTTCGCATGGTTCGGAATATCGATGTACGCGGTGGTACTGTACGCGTTCGTGTTCAGGGTTTCGACCGGATTTGCATTTGACTAGCAGCCATGTCCCAATGCATGTCATTGGCCATAAGGGGCACAAAAAGGAAATATTATCTATAAATCTTTATTAATATGGTATAAATCTAAATTTTGAGGTTATGTAGTTTTTTTTTAATTATCGTTAGATTAGGAATAGGCAATTTTGGCAATTGTTTTCAAAAAAGGGGAATATAGGGTTAAATATTCGTGATTTGAGCTATTTCTAACTCCTACAAGTGTAGAATAAAATATTGGCTATAAGGTTTCATTCTTTAATACCACTAAACCAAGAATTTGAAAAACACAATATTTTAGGTATACATTTTGGTTTCGGGCCATTGGACCCCTCCTACAGGAGGGGTCTTTTGATTTTTATGGGGTTCAAGGGAACAATCCATCGAAGATGCTAAAAGAATATCGGATTTCACCACTAGACCCTAATTGTGGAAAACTTGGAAAAGACAAAAGAGGGGCAACAAGAAAAACTTAGCGAAAAGCGCATTGGAAAATCAGTAAAGGGAAAAATATGGATATCCACTACACGACCCCTGAAAAAACTAACTTCACAAAAACACCATGAAGATCTTTTCACAGCGGCTCCTTTTTTTGCTCACAGAAGCTGCTCTGTTTTGGTAGTAGTAGATGGTAGCACAAGAATGACCTTTTGGAAACAATCCTAGTTTTTCGTTCACCGCCCTATATCCTATTGGAAAGATGCCCAACCGTTCCTTGTGAACATGCTTGCTTTAACCAAACACGGTCCAATGTTTATGGAATGACCGGGAAAAGTGTGCTTTTTCGTTAGGCCTAAGGTGCAGACCGCCATGCCATCAGAACCCATATACCAATTTCCGCCCACCTGTTTTCCTTGAGCGCACCTATTTGGCCAATTGGATCAAAGCTTGTCCACCGATATCGATCATTTCCCAGTTTGGTTTATTGTAAAAATGCCCCGATTCACCTGCCCCAACATACGATCCATCGAAAAAAGCCCACCAACATTACAGAATCATCCTACATTTACATCGTTATTGGACCCAAATCTAATTATCATGAAAAATTTAAGTTTTATTATTTCAAAGACGGCACTGCTCACAACATTGTTCTTGAACGTATACATACTTCTTGTTCTGTAGTGGGCCGACAAATCTGACCACGATGTGAAACATACAGTGGTAGCATGTCATGCTCAACGGTTTGCAGAAATCGGGCTACGGCCATAGTGGTGCGGAAGATTGCACCGGCGAATCGATTTTAAATATTAATCTTTAAAAAAAACATTATGAACACCCTACAACTAATAAAAGAAATTTACACCCAGGGCTTTAACAACCTGGGCAGTAGAATCGTTAAAAATTATTTCAAGTTTTTCGCATGGTTCGGAATATCGATGTACGCGGTGGTACTGTACGCGTTCGTGTTCAGGGTTTCGACCGGATTTGCATTTGACTAGCAGCCATGTCCCAATGCATGTCATTGGCCATAAGGGGCACAAAAAGGAAATATTATCTATAAATCTTTATTAATATGGTATAAATCTAAATTTTGAGGTTATGTAGTTTTTTTTTAATTATCGTTAGATTAGGAATAGGCAATTTTGGCAATTGTTTTCAAAAAAGGGGAATATAGGGTTAAATATTCGTGATTTGAGCTATTTCTAACTCCTACAAGTGTAGAATAAAATATTGGCTATAAGGTTTCATTCTTTAATACCACTAAACCAAGAATTTGAAAAACACAATATTTTAGGTATACATTTTGGTTTCGGGCCATTGGGCCCCTCCTACAGGAGGGGTCTTTTGATTTTTATGGGGTTCAAGGAAACAATCCATCGAAGATGCTAAAAGAATATCAATCATACATTTTGGCACCATCATGGTAGGAACACATTCGTGAGAACACACAGAAACGAGGACTGGATGTTCCATAGCGTTGCCGATACCAAATTAAAATAGGGCATATTTATAGCTTTATAAAAATCTTAGAAATAGCTAATTGCTATGAGCTACTTTCTTATCGGTATTGGTGGCGAAAAAAGAAAATTGGAGTATTGAATGTAAAATAGGAGCTTAAAAATGCCTTCTTTAATTTAAAAAAAAATTTGCATGCACCTTGTTCATCTTCTCTATGGTCAATGGTTTGGATATAAAATCTGATATCTCTGGAATACTGCTTGCCTTTTTTTTATCTTCTGGATTTAGCGATGTTGTCAACATAACAATCACTGTATCGGCTTGCTGTTGTTTTGGTAAGGCTTTATATTCTTCAAGAAATCCCCAACCGTCCATTGCTGGCATGTTTATATCCAAGAATATTAGGTTAGGTTGGGGGTGCTCACCATTAACCTCCGACTTTAAGTAGTTTAGTGCATCAATCCCATTTTCCTTGATTACTATGTTCTCAGCACAATCTGATTGTTTGATAACTAATCTATGTATAAAATTTGTTGCCTCATCATCATCCACCAATAAAATACTTTTTAGTTTTTTTCTCATGATTTAGAATTTTTTAATAGTAAAAATAAACTCGCTTCCACAATTTGGAATAGAGGATACCCTGATTGTTCCTTGATGCAATTCCACAATCTTTTTACAATGTGCCAGTCCAATGCCAGTACCTTCGTATTCTTTTTGTGCGTGAAGACGTTGAAAAATGGAAAATATCTTTTTCTGGTGCTCTTCTGCAATACCAATTCCATTATCCTTTACGGAGAGCTCATAGTATTCTATCTTATCCTTGGCAGTAATTGCAATATGTGGCTTCTCCACATCTTTTCTAAACTTTATGGCGTTATGTATTAAATTTTGAAATAATAGCCTCAATTCTACTTTAAATCCTCGTATTTTAGGAAGCGGCCCAATGTCAAAGCTCGTGCCTGTCTCATCAATCGTTGCATGAAGGTCTACTTGTAAGTCGTTTAACATCTTGTTCACATCAATTTTGATTCTTTCTTTGTTTTGACCTATCCTTGAATAATCCAAAAGCCCTTTGATCAAAAGGCTCATCCGTTTTGAGGCTCGAGATATAAAATGTAGATATTTTTTGCCTTCTTCATCCAATTTCTCTTTGTATTGTTGTTCAAAAAGATCGGTGAAGTTGATTACTGTGCGCAATGGCTCCTGAAGGTCATGTGAGGCGATATAAGTGAACTGTTCAAGTTCCCTGTTTTTATTTTTAATTTCCACAAGGTTCAAATCCATTTGAGCATTCGTCAATTCCAGTTCGTTATTTTTCTTTTTTATTAATAAAAGAAGACGAGCCACAACACATATGACCATTATGGAGAAACTTCGATTTGAAATGACCATCCAAGTTTCGGCCCCTCCCTCTGAGTAGAAATATCCCATCGTTACAAGCAGTGTTGTAAATAATGCAAGAACTAAAGTGATGTATCGTCGCCTTATAAACCATGCAAATAGTATGATTAACACATAAAGGGTGCCCGCCGAAATGCCAAGCGGTAAACTCAGGTCAATAAAAAATATGATCAAGGCAACAGAAAATGCATATCCAGTAAGCCAAAAATCGTTATTTGGATTGCTCACAGTCAAAGTCTGAAATTCCTTGTAAATGCTCAAAGAAGTTATTCCCATGCCTAAAGCCATAAAGCCTAAAGCTGTATGTACGGCCATATTGGTTAATTTACCCCATCCATATGTAACTTCCATATCAATAAGATAACCTACAAAGGCGACGAGGCCCAGCCCAAAAACCATAGATCCTATCACGCCACTTATTTGAACGGCTTTTTGTCCTTTATTGAGTGGCAGGAACATGGCAATCGCGGTCAGGAGGAAGCAAAGTGCGGTGTTAGGGGCCATTCTACCTGGGTGCGATGTTTCCACCGTTATGTGGTGTTCCATCATTAGCTCGTCTATTCCCAGATTAACTCCAATGATATATTCAAATAGCGTCAAAATACCTATTGTCCCAATTATTAAGAATAATAGCTTGCCCAGTATCTTTTTATCCTTTAATACTGAGAGTAGACCAATACCGGCAAGCAGAAATCCCAAGGCCGTATTATACTGCATTGGCACAAACATGGGCAGTACTTGAATAAACTTAACATTGTTCGTGTACCATCCAAACAATACAACTACTCCAAGAATTAGACAGAGCAAGCTAATTGCTAAAACTGTGGTCTTTAATGCAATCGTTTGCTTCATAATCTTTTTTGGTGGTTTGGTTGGTTATAATCATCCATGTCGTCAACTATTCAAGCGCGCATTCAATCTCTATTATAAGTAAGATTTTACTTTAATAATTTACAGCATTATACATAATTTTTGTGCTAAATATACCAATATTTTAACACTATTGTATGTGAAACCAAAATCAATTTAGCATGATTCAATCCAGTTTTCGAAACCTATATTGTATAGTATGCTCAAGTAGTATTTGGAACATCAATATAATAGAATCAGTTACTTATACCATTGTCCCGAAGATGAATACATCAATGCCTAGTGGTGGATTATTATCTAAAAAGGTTGGGAAAATACTTCTGCCAGCTCCAATATTAATTTGTTATAGTCTGATCTTGGATACATTTCAAACTTGGTTGGAACTTTTAGAAGAAACGATTGTTAGTCATGTTATGGTTTTGATAATCTCTAGGGAACCAATTAAAATACCATGACAGGAGGCCCGCATATTGGTAAAAGCAAAAATTGATATTTATCGGAGTTCTGCAACAGCCACGAATGTTTTCCAAGACTTCCTCTTTTTTCTTCTTTTAGTACTATTAGCAGGCGATTTTGTGGAATCAAACTTACTTGAGACTAATTTTACCAGTCAACACTATTTCATGCCACACCAATTACTTCATTGATCGGCTCTTTATCGTCAGCGGTTTATATCTGCATACCTTGGCCATACTTGTAGTGTAAAATCATTACATTGTTGATACTTTAATTAAGTATGTATACTGATGAAAGAAGAAATCCTAAATAGTATGGACACTTTTGGAATCCCCTTGGTAATTATTCTTCTAACCTTTTTGGTGGCGTATTTGGTCGACCTTTTTTTTAAAAGGCTAATACGAAAATCCACGGAAGAAATGAAAAACGACCCAACCAATTATAAATTTTTTAGACATGCGATCAGAGCTATACTATATGTAACAGGCATAAGTATAGCAATATATACGATGCCCTCTTTACGAGTACTTGCAAATTCATTATTGGCGGGTGCTGGAGTATTGGCCGTGGCCGTGGGCTTTGCCTCCCAACATGCTTTAGGAAATATTATAAGTGGTATTTTTATAGTGATTTTTAAACCTTTTAGGGTCAATGACCGCTTAAGCCTTGGAGAGCTTGCCGGAATAGTGGAAGATATCACTTTGCGGCACACGGTCATCAGGGATTTTGAGAATAGGCGAATTATAATCCCAAATTCAAAAATTAGTGATGAAATCATCATAAATGCAGACTTTGGGGATGACAAAATATGCAAATGGATAGAAATAGGAATCGGGTATGATTCTGATATAGAAAAAGCAAAGGAGATAATCAAAAATCAAATTATATGCCATCCTTTAAGTATAGATAATAGAACTCCAAAGGAAACAGCAGAAGGTATGGAGGTTGTCCCTGTCAAGGTAGTTGAACTTGGGGAATCCTCTGTAAATCTAAGAGGATTTGCTTGGGCCAAAAATAGTGCGGATGCCTTTAATATGCAGTGCGACCTATTGGAAAGCATTAAATTGCAATTTGATAAGGAAAATATCGACATTCCATTCCCTCATAGGACATTGGTTTATAAAGACAATCCAACAAAGGAGCGAAAGCAATATGAACAGGCTTAGAAAAAAAATAGGGCTGGCCCCTGGTTCCGTAGTTTTTACCGGCAATAGAAAGGTGGACAAGGTTCTTATCCATTACCTCCAATACGACGCAAACAGTCTATTGGAAAAAGAAATAGATAGCCATTCAAAAAGCGAATTGAACCAATCTCCTATCGATAAGGTCGACTGGTACGATGTACGTGGACTTCATGATACAGAATTGGTCAAATTCTTTGGGAGTAACTATAATATTCATCCCTTGGTATTAGAAGGTATTGTAGATACACATCAACGCCCCAAATTCGAAGAATATGACAAGGGAAATTTTATTACACTTAGAGCACTTAGTTTTGATAAGGACAAGGTCGAAATAAAAAAAGAACATGTTGCAATCTATTTTAATGAAGGTTTTATAATCACTTTTCAGGAGACCGAAAGTGATTTGTTTGAAGCTGTACGTAAGCGTATTACATCTAGCTCGGGAAGAATTAGACAACGTGGAGCTGATTATTTGTCATATGCACTTGTTGATGTCCTAGTCGATTATTACTATGTGGTCTTGGAAGAAATAGAAGAGGTCATGGAGGGTTTGGAAGAAAAAATGTTGGTTGAACTGGATATAAAGGATAAGACCAACATCCACCAACTCAAAAAAGAGTTTCTCATTGTAAGAAAATCAGTTGCTCCGTTACGCGAAGCTATAGCTAGTTTTTCAAAAACAGACAGTAATTTTGTACAGGACAATACCCAGATTTTTATTCGTGACCTATATGAGCACACAGTTCAAATAATGGATACTATCGATTCATCAAGAGATATATTAAACGGTCTTCAAGATTTGTTTATTTCGGAACTGAGCTTTAAGATGAACAAGGTGATGCAACTCCTTACTCTAATTTCAGTCATATTTATACCCTTGACTTTCTTGGCCGGTATTTATGGGATGAATTTTGATAATATTCCAGAACTCCATCACAAACATGGATATCACATACTGCTTGGTGTGATGTTCATTATTTTTGTCGTGCTAATATTTATTTTTAGGCGCAAAAAATGGTTATAGCCAAAATCGGTAAAAGGTAATATACCAACATCATTATAACAAGGGACTAAAAAACTTAGCAATTCTCTCTATGAGCTTCTGCCCAAATGACCGCCTTTTGAATTCCTCATAAGACAGTTTTGATGCATCAGATATTTCTTTTTCAAACGCGATAGCAATTTCTTTAGCAATCTTTTTATCATATATCAAAGCGTTCGTTTCAAAATTATGCTCAAAACTGCGATGATCAAAATTACCCGATCCCACTGATGCAATTTCATCATCGATCATAATGATTTTGCTATGTGAAAAATCTTTACGCAAATAAATATTGATACCAAGTTTTAAGAATTCTTCAAAGTTGCTGAACATACTATACTTTGCTAGGAAGGAATCCGATTTTTTTGGCACCACCAAATTGATTTCGATACCACTTTGGACGGCAATTTTCAAGGCCTGTAATACCGCAATACCGGGCACAAAATATGGGTTAGCAATACAAACTTTCTTTTCGGCCTGATGGATCATGGCAATATACTGCTGCATAATTGCGGGTTGGTCGGAATCTGGCCCACTGGCAACTATTTGCACCGTATGCCCACCCTTTTCATTTTGTTCGGTCCAGTATTCTGGATTAGACAATAGTTCTTCTTTGCTCGCAAAATAATAGTCTTTGCAAAAAATAAGGTGTAGACTATTTACTACCGGACCCTTTAAGCTTAGGTGCAAGTCTTCCCAAATACCTAGGTCAGAAACAGGTTTAATATATTTATCAGACACATTTACCCCACCCGTAAAGCTAACATTCCCATCGATGACGATGATTTTACGGTGGTTTCTGTAATTCAAGGTATACATAAAACTATTAAGCCGTAGAGGCATCATAGGATATGCTTTAACGCCTATATCTCGAAAACGCTTTTTTAGTCTCCCTCGAAAAGAAGAGCTTCCGAAAGAATCATAGATCATTCGTATTTCGACACCTTCAGCAATTTTTTCCTTAAAAAGTGTGTAGAATTTATCCTGTAATTCCCCTTTCTCGAAAATATAATATTGAATATGAATGAACTTTTTTGCAGCTTTTATAGCTGTAAAAATGATATCAAAGGTTTCCTTCCCTGTATGTAAGACCTGTACCTTATTTCCGCTTCTAGCTCGGATACTGGAATTGTTTTGAATTAAAGTAGAGAGTTTCTTTGCTTTGTTGGAATTAAATGTAATAATGGCGCCGTCTTTATCTTTTTGTAAACGTGATTCGTCATACAGTTTTCGCTCTTTGCTTTTTTTTAGATTGTAGAACTTGAACTTTCTGCGATTCATGCCAAAGAGATAGTATATCAAAGCTCCGGCAAAAGGAAAAACAGCCACTACAAAAACCCATCCCAAAGATTTTGAGGGTCTTGTACCATGCATTACTATGCTAAAAAGGCACCATAGTGTAATCGCTAGATAAAAACCGAATAGGATAGTCTTCATATCAACAACAAGATAAACTAAAGTAGCATAATTACGTGCGAACTTACCTTAACTGAAAGCACGTACGTCCATATTAAGTATAAATACTATTGTAAGGAGTAAAGCAATACCCCGGCTTTTTGCTCTCCCTGTAATTTTTATTTCAAAATTTTCCTTTTCATTCTATTTGATTTCAAAACAATTTCATAAAAAACCGGATAGACCCTAGAAGCCACCCGCTTGTTCATATGTTGTTGTAAACCTTACTTATTATCGTCCGTAGCGTCATCGATTTCATCTTCGACCTCTTCAACACCTTCTTCGATTTCTTCAGCAACTTCCTCAACTCCATCTTCTACTTTTTCCTTTGTTCTTTGCTCTCTGCAGCTTGAGGCTGCGATGATGGTCATAAAGGCAAATAATAATGTGTATACCAATTTTTTCATTGTTTTTGTTTTTTAGGATTACTGTGAATTTATAAGGGGGACATTTTTGAACAAAATAATGTGGAGTTGCCATGGATTACCCGTTTTATTGTGGCCGTATCGGACTTTATCAGAGATTTTGGTTGGTGGATGCTACTACTAATAATTGGCTCCTTGCTTTTGCGAAAAGTGCTTTTTGGCAATGATTGGTTCAAAAAAAGGACGGATTATTTTTTGATGAGGGTCCCTTATCTTTGAAATTTTCTTAAGGCTGTCTATTTGGCTCAATTTACCAGGGCGATTAGTTTACTCACTGCTTCAAAAGTCCCTGTATTGAACAGCATAGAACTTGCGGGAAAAATGATAGATTTTTACCCACTGCGTGATGCATTGGATAGTGTAAGCGGTAAAATTCTAAAAGGTGAAAGTTTGAGCAATAGCCTTAAAGGGAACCGAGTATTTAGCAATAAAATGATATCCATGGTCAAAGTGGCGGAAGAAACTAATCAAACGGAATTTATGTTTGAACGGTTAAACCAACAGTACAATATTGAGGTTCAGCAGAAGTCCAAACTTTTGAGCACGCTGTTGGAACCTATGATTATTTTGGTGGTCGGGATTTGTGTTGGCGTAATATTGGTTGCAATGTACTTGCCAATGTTTAAATTGGGTAGTGTTCTTGGGTAAAATGATACTATTTCCAAGGCTTTTTTATTTGGACATGTTTTCTTTTCCTAACGAAAACACATTGATTGAATCCAATAATTGAATAAGGCTTTTTGTTAGTTTTGAGAAGTGATTTCAACTAATCAAATTTAAAATCAATCAAAAATGCTACAATGAAGAATTCTAAATTTTATCTAGCAGCCCTAGTTTTTTCTTTTTTAATAGTAGATGTAGGCGCTCAGCACTTTAATATTCATAACCCAATTACCTTACCAGACAAAAGCCAGCAGTCTATTATTACACAGCGTATTGGGTATACAGACATTACTGTTAACTACCATAGCCCAGGGGCAAGAGGTAGAGTGGTTTGGGGCAAGATGGTTCCATATGGTAAAGTGTGGAGAGCAGGAGCGAATGAGAACACGGTATTCACAATTACAGATGATGTTGAAATTGAAGGACAGAAGTTAGCGGCAGGGAGTTATGGAATTCACTTGCTTCCAGAAGCGAATCAATGGACATTTATTTTTTCAAAAAATCATACTTCTTGGGGAAGTTACTTTTACGAGGAAGATGAAGATGCGCTGCGCGTAACAGTACCAGTCCAGAATACCTCGGAGATGAGGGAGTGGATGAGTTTCGATTTCAAGAAGCGTGATAGGGGTGGAGTTTCCATTGTGTTAAGCTGGGCAGATAAAAGCGCTGAATTAAATTTGACGCTTAATATTAACGAACTTGCTTTAGACAATATCAGAAAGCAATTGCGTTCAGATGCTTATTGGGAATGGTTCAGTTGGTGCCAGGCGGCAGATTACTGTGCAGAATATGAAATTAATACCAAGGAAGCACTTGAATGGGTCAACAAATCTATTCAGTTTCAAGAGAATTTCTCTAATTGGGATGTTAAGGCTAAATTGTTGAAACAATTGGGAGATGCTGCTGCTGCCGAAAAAGCAATAGAAAGAGCTATTGAGGTTGGAAGTGATGTTTATCTGGAGCGATATGGACGAAGACTTCTAAAAGAAAAGAATTACGATAAGGCGGAATACGTGTTTGGACAGGCCATAAAGAAAAATTCGTCCTATTGGCGAGCACATTTTAATAGAGGAAATGCATTAAAGGCGCTCGAAAGAAAAAAGGAAGCTAGAAAAGCCTTTGAACTTGCTCTCAAATATGGTCCAGAGGATAAAAAAGTTCAAATACAAAAAAGTATAGAATCAGTTCAGTAGTTCCAAGGACTATATTTTGTAAACATTGTCCTTTTCGGACATCGTCCTAAAAAACTTGAAATGGGATACTGTCTCTGGTTTTAAGATGTTTGCGATACTGTAAAAAATAGCATTTACAATACAATAAGCACCAACCATGCTGCCAAAGTAAAAGCTATTGGAGCTGTTTATAGTGATGTGGTGATCACTGCATTCAATTAATGGAGAGAGGTCGCTGTCTACTATAGAAATAGTGGTAGCATTCTTCTCTGTTTTAGCCACCCTAAGCGCATTTATGGTTTGATTTTGGCATTTATCCAAACATATACCTATCACAACATCATCTTCTGAAAAATGAGCCATATTCAAAAAAAGCTCTCCATGATATTCAGTACTGGCATGTATTTGAGGAACCGCTGATCGGCAAATTCGCTCCATGTAATTGGCTACTAACCCAATATGCCCCAATCCGATGATGTAGGTTTGTTTTGAATTAATTATGGCATTTGCAATTTTCTCTATTACTTCAAAGTCAATGGTATCATAGGTTTTTTGAAGCATCATGATATCTCCAAGTATAGCATCTTGTGCAACCTTCTGCGGATTGGAGTGGGCTCTAACCTCCTTTATCATTGAACTGAAAATAGAATCTACCCTTGTAAGTTGAACCTCATTCTTTAAAAGTTCCTTCAACTCATAAAAACCATTAAGTCCAATGGCCTTGCACGCTTTAACAATAGTAGCAGGGTTAACACTTAACTTATCTCCAAGTTCTTCCATTCGCATTAACACCACCTTATCAGGGTAATCCAAAGCGTATTGAATTATTAATCGCCTCTTTTTGGAGAGTTTTGATAAGTCTATGTCATTTATTGTTTTCATAAGTCACAAGAAACGAAATATTTAAAAGAACCATGCTTTAATATAACAAAATAAACACTATTAATATTGCTTTTTAACAAATAACAATTTTAATATTGCAATTTTAATTATTTTTCATACATTCATTGTATTGATTCCTATCGCAAGATATTTTCTAAAGATTAAAAGTTTTGGAAACCTTTCAAAACTGACTTGATTATATCAAAAGGGTTAAAATTTTGAAAATCATCAATGTATGTCCAATAATCGATGGAGCAGTAAATTTTCCTTTATCATTACCACCGCTGCGTTTGCAATTGGTTTGGGTAATGTTTGGCGATTTCCATATGTTGCTGGAGAGGGTGGAGGCGCAGCTTTTTTGTTGGTTTATTTTGTTTTAATCCTTCTTATAGGTATTCCCATATTAACTATTGAAATTGCTTTAGGCCGCATGTCCAAAACCACAGTATTACTTGGCTTTGGAAAACTTGGCAAGAAACCTTTTTGGAACAGCATTGGTTGGTTGGGTGCTATTTCATGCATATTAATTATGGGTTTCTATATCATGATTATGGCGTGGATAGGAATATACCTCTGGGAGTGCTTATCTGGTGAAATCTCAAAACTGCCAGTCGCAAGTATTCCTGGTCATTTTGATAAGGTTGCATCAAACTTGTCAACGGTTATTATTGTAATCTTTTCGATTATGCTTGCTGCATTTTTTGTAGTAAGACAAGGCTTAAAATCAGGTTTAGAACGGTATGCCAAGGGTATGATGTTTGGTTTGGTGATTTTAATACTGGGCCTCTCCATTTGGGCCGCCACCTTAGATGGAGCAGTTGAGGGTTATCGTTGGCTTCTATCACCTGATTTTTCTAAAATCAATTTTCAAGTGATTATGAGTGCAATGGGCCAACTTTTCTTTTCGGTTGGCGTGGGCATGGCGGTGACATTTGTTTTTGGCAGTTATACCAGTACTAAAGACAATCTTGTAAGCAGTACAATTTGGATTGTTCTGGCAGATACCTTTTTTGCATTTATTTCAGGACTCATGTTGTTTCCGGCTATTTTTAGTTTCAACCTAAGCCCAGATTCAGGACCTAATCTAATTTTTGTTACAATGGCTACGGTATTCAATAAATTAGAATATGGTTGGATTATAGGGACTGTATTTTTTCTGTTATTGTTTTTGGCAGGATTTTCTTCACTTATCTCTGCGATACAAGGTTTAAAAGATAGCTTTAAGGACAGGTACAAATTATCAGAGAATATGGCCTTGCTATCTGTAATAGGAAGTATTGTGGTAGTTTCTATAGCGGCGGTTTTTTCTTATTCTAATAATCCATTTCTACTATTTGATAAAACGGTCTTTGAGATATTGGATTATGTCACCAGTACAATACTATTGCCTTTAGGGGGATTGCTTACTGTACTTTTTGCTGGACATATAGTTGGATACAAGAAACTCAGAATTCACTTGTTGGAAGGAACTAAAACGATGAGACTACAGGGTTTTTGGAAGATTGTTTTGATTTGGATATTGCCTTTATCGCTCATAACTATTTTACTCAATGGACTATTAAATACCTAAATACAATGATAGAAAAGAACATTCAAAATAGGCTTAACAATACCATTTCAATCCTTGGTGATTTGGTTGCGTTTTCTGTTTTGGGTGGTGAAAGTAATTTGTCAATAGCGGAATACATCTCAACGACATTACAAAATAATAATATAGACTATCATCAAGTATTTAATTCATCAGAAGATAAGGTAAGTATTCATTGTCGCATTGGACCAGAAGTGGATGGCGGTATTATTTTATCTGGACATATGGACGTTGTTCCCACCAAAGGGCAACGGTGGTCAAAACCAGATTTTAAACTAACACAGGAAGACCACAAGCTTTATGCAAGAGGCACTTCAGATATGAAAGGTTTTTTGGCCTGCTGCCTTGCCATGGTTCCACATCTTAAAGAATTAAAGTTAAAGAAACCGATCTATTTAGCCTTCTCCTATGATGAAGAGGTTGGCTGTTTGGCTAGTGAACAACTGGTTTCATCAATTAAATCAGCATACAAAGAACAACCCAGCTTTGCTGTTATTGGAGAACCATCATTAATGCAAACCGTGAATGGGGAAAAAGGAGCTGCATTTTTTAAAACAACAGTTTATAGCTCAGCAGCGCATAGCTCCGAGGTTAGAAAAAGTATAAGTGCTATTGAGGAAGCCACATATTTGATTCAGTGGTTATTGGGAAAGATGGATGATTTTATTGAACAACAGGATTTTGACAACCGGTTTGAGCCACCATATTCAACTATTCACGTAGGTACTATTAATGGAGGGTCTGCTGTAAATATAGTTGCAGACCAATGTGAGTTTGCTTGGGATGTTAGAAACATTCCGTCAGATTGCATTCAAGAAATTCTTGATTCTTTCAAAGAATTTTGTAAAAAGAAGATAGCCGAAAAGCAAGAGACAGTTCCCAATTTTAAAATAAAAACAAGCAAACAATTTTCAATTGTGCCCAGTCTGGATACTTCAGAAAATTCAGAAATAGTTAGAATGGTTAATTCTTTTAACGGAAATGAATCCACGAGTGCGGTGTCATTTGCCTCTGAAGCGGGATTTTTTTCAAAAGCTGGTTTTGAAACAGTGGTATGTGGTCCAGGAAGTATGGATCAAGGGCACAGAGCGGATGAATTTATTGAGGTTAACGAATTAAAGAAGTGTCTTTCTTTTTTGGAACGATTGTCAGATTGGGCCAAAACAGGTAACGAAGCAAATATGAGCTATGAAAAAATATGATATTCTAGTTATTGGAGGAGGAATATATGGTATTACCGCAGCGGTAGAATTGGCCCAGAGGAAATACAGTGTTGGCTTGATTAACCCTGATACCATACCACATCATATGGCAGCATCAACAGATGTTACAAAAGCGGTTAGAATGGAGTACGGATCTGATAAAGAATATTTTAAAATGGTAGAAATGTCCATTGAAAAATGGCATTCTTGGAATGATTTTTTTGATGAAAAACTGTATCATGAAGTTGGATTTTTAATGCTTTGCAAAGACAGTATTGAAAGTGAAAAACACACTTTTGAAAAACATAGTTACCAAAACTTGTTAGAAGCAGGTTACGCCTCAGATCGTTTAGATGCTAAAGGGATATCTGAACGTTTTCCAGCGGTAAATACCGCGGAATATATAGATGCAAACTTTAATAGCAAGGCTGGCTATGCTGATTCTGCTTTGACGGTTCAAAAATTAGCTGATTATGCGCGATCATTAGGTGTTGTGATACATGAAGGACAAACGGCTGCTAGTTTTGAAGTTAATAATGGAAGGTTGACTGCGGTAAATACAAAGGAAGGAGAAACTTTCCAATGTGGTCACGCACTGGTCGCAGCTGGAGCACATACACCAATTTTGCTCCCAGAATTGCAACCCTTTATGAAGTCCACGGGGCATCCAGTATTTTGGCTTAGACCTAAAAATCCTGCCAATTTTATTCCGCCACGTTTCTCGGTATTTACCGCGGACATTTCAAACTCTGGCTGGTACGGCTTCCCGTTTTTAGAGAAACAGGGCATAGTGAAGATTGCAAAACATTCCAATGGTACTCCCGTTCATCCAGAAAATGATGATAGACAGGTTACGGATGCCGAGGTTGCGGATATGAGGTCTTTTGTAAAAATGACATTCCCAGAATTGGAACATGCGCCCTTGGTTTTTACACGTAGGTGTTTGTACATAGATACTTTGGATGGACATTTTTGGATAGATAACCACCCAGATATAAAAGGATTGTCTGTGAGCACGGGAGGAAGTGGGCACGGACTTAAAATGGCACCTCTTTTAGGTGCAATGGCCGCAGATATGATTGAAGGAAAGTCCCATATGTTTTCTGAAAGATACAGATGGAGGCATTTGTCCAGCGATACATCACAAGTGGAAGAAGCCAGATATGTAATTAACAGAAAACTTTAGGGTAACATGAAAGCAAGCAAAATAATACACAAGTTCATGGCGGCCTACAACGAAAGGAATCTGGAAAAATTCATATCGTTTATGCATCCAGAGTTTAAATCATACCTATATGAATCACAAGACTGTTTGTGCTCAGGTATTGCAGATGCAAGAAAAGTATATGGCAAGAGGTTTAGTGAAAACAAGGACCTTTTTGTGATTACATTAAATAGAATAGTTAATGACAATGTAGTTGTGGAATCACAATTTATTGAAGGTTTTGATCAAGGCAAAACAATACATGCCATTGCAATTTTTGAATTACAAAATAACAAAGTAAAACGAGCATCTTTTGTGAGAAGAGAGGTCCGGATTACTGAAAATATTTCAGTGTTATAACAAGTTAAAAATGGGGATATGGAAAAGGATAGGTATCGCAACAAAGAAATTTTACTGGGAGATTTAAGAGAGGGTGTTATGCCAGCTTTCACTCATGTTTTTAACTGTTATTTTAATGAATTGAACAGCTATATCTCGGTAATATGTGGGAATCAGGTAATGGCCCAAGAGATTGTACAGCAAACCTTTGTTAAATTTTGGGACAAGCGTAAAAACTTGATTATAAAGGATAACATTAAGCGATACCTTTTTAAAATGGCTTATAACCTTTACAAAGATTTACAAAAACAGAGTGTAAAAGAGCTTGCCCTTATACAAGAGTTGCAATATGCTGCAATAGCTGGTATTATTGAAAAGGATCCGGAAGACACAGAGCGGAGAATGCAGCTATTAAATCAAGAAATTGATAAACTGCCCAAAAAATGTAAAACTGTATTTCTGCTTGCAAAAAAAGAAGGTTTGGCATACAAGGAAATCGCCGAAAGACTCAATATTTCAATAAAAACCGTTGAAGTGCATATGTCTAAAGCAATGCTTCGACTAAAGAGCACGCTTCACTAGAACCAGTTTTTTCGTTTAGCGTTTTTTTCCGATTAGCGTTTTTTTCCGATTTATTTAAGATTTTTTAGAAAAAAGTAAGGGTTTCCTACTTTTTTTAAGTCTACTCTAAGGAAAACGCTGAATAACCAATGAATAGCAAAGTAGATATCATCATTTCAAATTTTCTTGATGATGAAGCATCGGAAGCAGAAAAAGCTTTTTTAATTGAGTGGATAAAGGATTCTGAAAACAGGGCCTATTTTGAAGACTTTATTAAAACAGAGATTTGGGTTAAGTATAATTTTAATTCATCAGATGTTGAGAAGCAGCTTTCAATGTTATCCATTGTCACAAGGTCAAAAAGAAAGAAAGCGAACTTAAACCTCTTAAAATACGCTACCCTTTTTCTTGTGATTCTTACCTCTGTGGCATTTGTGTACTTTTCCAGCGGTCAACCGGATTCTCAGGTAATAGACCAACAAACCATTTCACTTGAAATAAACAACGGTTCTTCAAAGTATTTTTCTCTTGAAAATTATTCAGATTTTACTTTAAAGGATAAAACAATAGCACTTAAAAGTAATGGACTACTAGAGTATTCACCCAATAATAAACAAGGAAAGAGGTCAAACACTATTGAATATCATACCATTAATGTGCCTTATGGAAAAACGTTTAAAGTTCATTTTGCTGATGGTTCGCAAGTGCATATGAATTCTGGTTCAAAATTGACGTATCCTAAAAACTTTGATGGATTTGATTTAAGAGAGGTAACCCTTGTTGGTGAGGCCTATTTTAAGGTAGCCAAGGCAAGTGTTCCTTTTCAAGTGAATGTAGCAGGCTTGTCAACCCGTGTATTGGGCACAGAATTCAATGTTTCGGCATATAAAGACGAGATTTTCAAAGAAGTAATTCTTGTAGAAGGTTCGGTTCAAGTGTTTCAAAATTATGAGGACAAAAGTACCTCAGCACTAAAACTTATGACCCCCAATCAAAGAGCAGTTGCAAAAAATGCTGACACCGATTTGATTATTGAAAATGTAGATGTGGCAAATCATATTGCTTGGATGAATGGTATTCTAGTATTTGAAAATGAGAATCTGCGAGGGATTATCAAAAAACTGGAGAGAAGGTTCAATATTGACATTAAGAACAATTACGAAATACTTGACGAAATGAGATACAGCGGAAGGTTTAAAAACGAAAACATAGACGAGATACTTAAGACCATGCAAGCGCATACCAACTTTTCATACGCAATGAAAGGAAACACCCTGAAAATTGATAAACCGAACTAAACTAAAGCCAATGAATTAAAAATGAACAATTCAAAATTAATGCTAACTAAAATTTAACTTAGATGAAAAATTATTTAATAACTCCCAAGACCAACTGGCTAGTCAAGATATGTTTCCTTTGTATAGCTATGCTTTGTTTTGCTCATGTAGAAGCTGCTACATGTGAACAAAATGATAAGGTTACCGCAAGTTTTGAAAATATTGAATTAAAAAAGGTCTTTGAAAAAATAGCTCAAACCAATGGCTATAATTTCTTCTATGAGGCTACTGAAATCAATATTGACAAAAGAGTTTCGATAACTGTGACAAATACTTGTATTGATGAATTTTTACAAGAACTATTTTCTGATTTGGATTTGAATCATCAAATCGTAGCAAAACAGATTGTTATTAAGCCCAAAAAGGATGTAATCAAAAAAGAAAAAATCCCGAATAAATCCATTGAAAAGCAGCAAGCCACAATTACAGGTACAGTTTTGGACGACAACGGTGTTCCATTACTTGGTGCTACAATTGCTGTTAAGGGTACCAATGTTGGAACCATTACCGATTTTGATGGGAAATTTGAACTTTCCGTACCAGAAGGAGGTACAACCTTAACGATATCCTATATTGGTTTTAGGTCAAAAGAAGTTGAAATCGGGTCTAATACTACCTTCACCATTAATTTGGACCCAGATGCAGCCGAATTGGATGAGGTGATTGTGGTGGGATATGGTACATTGGCAAAAAAGAGGGTAACAGGATCTGTTATCTCAATTGCCTCTGAAACAATTGTTGAAGTACCTGCATTATCACCTGAGGCCGCAATAATTGGTCAAGTTGCTGGTGTGCAAGTACAAGAAGTATCCGGGGAACCAGGAGCTGCACCAAACATTAGAGTTAGGGGTTCAGGATCTATTTCGGCGGGTAACGACCCATTATTTGTTATTGATGGTATTCCTATATCCAGAAATCTTACAACTTCGACAATAGGAGGCGTATCCAGAAGACGCGCCGCTTTTCAACCGCCACCGGTAAACCCGTTGGCCACATTAAATCCAAATGATATTGAGTCCATACAAGTTCTTAAAGATGCCTCTGCAGCAGCAATTTATGGCTCACGTGGTGGAAATGGTGTTCTTTTGATAACAACTAAAAAAGGGTCTGCAACAGAGAAAGGAAGATTTTCTTTCGATTCTTGGTTTAGGGTTGAAAATGTAGCAAACAAGATTGATTTAATGAATGCCCAAGAGCTTATTGATTTTACAACGGATGCTAGAAACAACAATTACCTTTCTTCAGTTGATGGAGCATCTATTAACGATCCTATTGGTGATGGAGAGAGAGGCGATACCAATTTTGAATTACCGGAATCGTTCATTAATTGGGACGGTACGGATACAGATTGGCAAGATGTAATTTTTCAAACGGGGATAACGCAGAGTTATAATTTTTCCTATGCTTCTCCCGTACAGAACAAAACAAGCTTTTTTGCTTCTGCGAGTTATTTCAGTCAAGAAGGGATTTTGGATAAATCCGAATTTGACAGATATAATATGATGTTGAATTTGAACTCACAATTAACTGATAAACTGAACTTAGATTTAAGAGTTGCTCCAACGATAACTGAAAATCAAAGAGTTCCTGCTTCGGCGCCATATTTTGCACGCCCTCCAGGTATTGTTTATTCTGCAATTGTTCATTCCCCTACCGTAGCTCCTTTTAATCCAGATGGTACGGTCAACCAGCTGAATAACCAGTCGTATTTGGGCGGCGGTACCACAACGGCAAGTAATCCGTTGGCCATTTTAAATGCTATTGATGATGAAATATTCCAATTTCAAACTAGAGCTTCATTGGCATTGTCATATGATATTTTACCAGAGCTTACATTTAGAACATTTGGAGGAACATATATAAACTTGTTCAATCAAGATTTCTTTAGGGGAAATACACTTTTATACAGAAATGCGAGTGAAGGTGAATCGTATGCCCAAGCAACATCTTCAACCGAGACGAACTGGGTTTGGGAAAACACCTTGAACTGGGAAAAAGAGTTTGGTGATCACTTCTTTAATGCAGTTTTAGGATATACCGCTCAGAGAGATAACATTACCATAAAGGAAGTGTTAGCAGATAATTTCCCAGACGATTTAGTCACTACGATTAGTGGAGGTCAGGTATTTGCGGGTAATTCCATTCAAGAACAATGGACGCTTGCTTCCGCACTGTTCAGAATGAATTACAGCTATAAGGACAAATACTTGTTTACAGGTACGATTCGTTCAGATAAGTCTTCGCGTTTTGGTTCTAATAACCAAACGGGTTATTTTCCATCGTTTTCTGCAGGATGGCGTTTAAATGAGGAAGATATTTTTAATTCCATAGAAGCCATTTCTGAACTTAAACTTAGATTTAGCTGGGGAGAAACAGGGAATTTTGAAATACCTAATTATGGTGCAATAGGCCTACTTTCTCCAGACAACTACAATTTAGGTGGTAATGAAATAAATGGTTTGGTCCAATCCACAATTCCCAATCCTGAATTGACTTGGGAAAAATCGCAACAAACGAACATTGGACTAGAACTGGGCTTGTTTGACAATAGAGTTTTCTTGTTGGCGGATTACTACAATACCAAAACTTCAGACTTATTATTGAATGTTAGTATTTCAGGAGTATCCGGTTTTCAGACGACTCTTCAGAATCTAGGTGAAGTTGAAAACAGTGGTTTTGAGATTGCTTTGAGAACAAAGAACTTTGTTGGAGATTTTACTTGGGATACTGATTTTAACCTTTCCACTAATAAAAATGAAGTAATATCATTAAATGAAAATAATGAGCCCATCTTCTCTGCAGGTAGTGCAGGGGTAAGGCATGTTACAAGAGTAGGAGATCCAATCGGAAGTTATTTTGGTTATGTAGTTGACGGCATTTATCAAACTCAAGCAGAAATTGATGCTGCTCCAGTTGACACACAAGCACCAGATGCTTCTCCAGGAGATTTTAGATTTAGGGATGTGGATGGAGATGGTGAAATAACCCCAGATGACAGAACGGTTACCGGTAGTTATTTTCCTGATTTTACTTGGGGAATCAACAACAGGTTTACGTTTAAAGGATTGGATTTCAGCTTTCTTATTCAAGGAGTAGAGGGAAATGAAATCTTGAACCTGACTTCTAGACACCTGAAAAATGGAGAGGCAAACTTTAATTCATACGCTGTTTTTAATGATAGATGGCGTTCTGCTTCAGATCCAGGAAATGGAAGTATTCCAAGAGCCGATAGACAAACCGGAAACCATGGTAACAATAACAGACCTTCTTCGTTTCAAGTAGAGGATGGCTCTTTTATTCGATTACGAAATGTTACCTTAGGATATTCATTACCTACAGATAAACTTTTTGGGAATAGTATCAACAGATTAAGGTTTTACGTTACTGGAACCAATTTGTTTACGATTACAGATTACTTAGGGTATAACCCAGAAGTCAGTAATATTTCTAACAATAGTTTAACCCCAGGGGAAGATTATGGAGCTTATCCGTTGACCAAATCCATTACAATGGGTGTCAATCTGACCTTTTAATTTAAAACTGTAAAAGATGAAAAAAATAATCATAATACTAATAACGCTGTGTATTACATCAGCTTGTAGTGAGGACTTTACGGAATTAGCACCAATTTCAAATCGAAATGAAGCTGACTTCTTCAACACAGCCAATGATTTTGTTGCATCACTTAACGCAAGTTATGCTGGACTGCAAGAGCCAGGGGTTTACGGAAGAGCTTATTGGACCATGTTTGAAATGCGCTCCGATAACACAGACCAAGGACCAGATGCTACTGGTTTAGCAAGACAATTTACCGAAATCAATGCATTTACAGAAGATCCTTTAAATGAGCAGGTAGACATAGCATGGAGTGGCTCTTATAGGGTAATTGCCAATTGCAATGTTATTTTGGATAGAATAGACCCGATAGATATTGAAGCTAGTTTAAAGAATAGAATCATAGGAGAAGCAATTTTCCTTAGATCTTTAATGTACTATCATTTGGCCGTTGCCTTTGGTAACATTCCATTGCAACTAACCCCGTTTGTACCTGGTGATGAATTGGTTCAAGTAGATGCAAATACAATTTATGCACAATTGGTCACAGATTTAGCCATTGCGGAAGCGAATCTTCCAATATCTTATCCAGCAAGTGATGTTGGAAGAGCGACCAAAGGAGCAGCTGCAACCCTATTGGCAAAGGTATTGTTGACCATAGGACAGGACTCAGATGCTGAAACCGTTTTGCGTAGAATAATCAATGACTACAATTATTCATTGGTGCCAAATTATGCGGATTTATGGGGTGCATCAAATGAAAACAATGTTGAATCTATTTTTGAAGTGCAGTTCATAAGCGGAGGTATTGGCCAAGGAAGTGCTTTTACCAATGATTTTTCTCCAAGTTCAGATTTGCAAACAGGTCAGGGTTTTGGAAGAAATAGGCCCACTGCAACTTTGGAAAATGCTTATGAGGTAGGTGACTTAAGATTTGAACCCTCCATGGGAACCGAATGGATCAATGTGGATGCAGAAGTAGTGGTACAGAATTACGTTAGAAAATATGAAAGCGACCCACCAACTGAAAATGATTCAGATGTAAACTTCGTTGTCTTCAGATATGCTGATGTATTGTTGATGCTTGCAGAAGCATTAGGTGAATCAACAGAGAGTTACGACCTAATAAATCAAGTTCGGGCAAGAGCAGGATTAGGAGCTATAGATGGAACTACGCCAGGTTCTTTTGAAGATAAACTTCTTGATGAAAGACAATTGGAATTGGCATTTGAAAACCATCGTTGGCCAGATTTAAAAAGATTTGGAGTTGTTGCTGAAAAGCTATTGGAAGCCGAATCAGATGTTATTGAGGCAGGCGACATCAGAAATCTGTTTTTTATTCCACAAAGAGAATTGGACATTAATCCTAGTTTCGATCAGAATGATAATTAATTTTAAGTTTATTATTTGAGTTTGTTTAGTTATCCCCAATACCAAATTTTACCTGCTTATGCTTTCATATGGTAATACATTGATTTGAAAATTATGAACTCAGATAAATAAATTGTACTGTCAATTATCAGTTTAAAACCCTTAAATAAAGAACTATATAATGAAAAATATCTTATTAATTATTTGCATGTGCGTTGGATTTATGGTCCAAGCACAGGAGAAAAAAGTATTGAATATTATTGCTATTGGAGCCCATCCTGATGACTGTGATTCCAAGTTTGGCGGTACAGCGGCCCTATTCGCTAAAATGGGACATAATGTAAAGTTCGTAGCCTTGACCAACGGGGATGCTGGACATCAAAGTATGGGTGGAGGTGTTCTTGGAAAACGTAGACGCGCTGAGGCCAAAAAAGCTGCGGAAATTTTAGGAATTGAGTATGACGTATTAGATAACCATGATGCAGAATTAATTCCAACTTTAAATGTTAGGCATCAGGTAATCAGAAAAATTCGAGAATGGGATGCAGATATTGTTTTGGGTCTACGCCCCAACGATTACCACCCTGATCATAGAAATGCTGGAATAGCGGTTCAAGATGCCGCATATTTGGTGATAGTGCCCAATGTAACACCAGATACGCCACCTTTAAAAAAGAATCCTGTCTTTATCTATATGAAAGATAATTTTCAAAAACCATATCCATTTTCAAAAGATATCGCAGTGGTTGTAGATGAGGTAATTGATACAAAGGTTAGAGCTTTGGCTGCTCATGACTCTCAGATGTTCGAATGGTTGCCATGGGTAAGTGGTGCGGATATGAGTCAAGTTCCTTCGGGAGAAGCCGAACGAATTAATTGGCTAAAACAAAGGTGGGCAAGAGAAAAAACTTGGGATGCTACGGAAGCTAGCGCCATAAAAAAATGGTACCCAAATATGAATACAGCCAATGCTAAACATGTAGAGTTTTTTGAAATATGTGAATATGGAAAACAACCAACTGATGAGGAAATAAAGCAACTCTTTCCTATGCTTGGCAAAAAGTAAACTGCAACCTGATAAACCAATAAACCAATGGCTAGCGAAAAAACGACCTCAAAAAGATATTACCATATAATAGCTTTGGTGATGCTGATATTCTTTGTAATATCTTTTATAACCAACATACTGAATTCGATAATTGTTGATGTAAAGAATAGTTTTGACCTTAGTCTAACATTGACCGGATTATTGCCTTTTGCTTTCTTTATTGCGTATGGCGTAATGTCTATTCCCGCAGGGTTTTTATCCGAAAAGTATAGCGATAAGACCTTATTGTCATGGTCATTTTTATTTATGGCTTTGGCTTCCATGGGGTTTGCTTTCTTTCCTAGTTATGTTGTATTCAGTATTACACTGTTTGCCCTAGGTTCATGTATGGCAGTTTTGCAAGTCATTATAAACCCAATGCTTAGGGTTGCCGGAGGAGAGGAACATTTTGCGTTCAACTCTGTTCTGGCCCAGCTGGTGTTTGGTTTGGCTTCGTTTCTGAGTCCTTTTTTATATAAATATGTAGTTGATACAGATTCGAATGAATTTGGAATGGCTGGTTATATAAGAGATTTGGTTCCTGAAAATCTACCATGGGTAGGGTTATATATGATCTTTTCTGTAATTGCTGTTGTATTATTGGCTGTTGTGTTTCTTACTCGATACCCAAAATATGAAAAGAATGAAGATGAGGTAGCTGGTGATACAAGCTCGTATTTCAGCCTTTTAAAGAATAAATGGACAGTTCTGTTTTTTCTGGGAATCTTTTGTTATGTAGGAACGGAGCAGGGTGTAGGGAATTGGATTTCTCAATTTCTTTATCAATATCATGGTTTGGATGCTCAGACAGTTGGCGCCGATACGGTGGCCTATTTTTGGGCTATGCTAACCGTAGGTTGTTTACTTGGATTATTGTTGTTAAAAATTATGGATAGTAGAAAACTCTTAATAGGAGCTACTGCTATTACCATGGTATTCTTGGTTCTAGCCCTTACAGGAAGCGATAAAGTTGCTCTTTTTGCATTTCCGGCAATAGGTTTCTTTATATCAGTTATGTGGTCTGTTATTTTTTCTCTTGCACTTAATTCTGTAAAAGAAAATCATGGTTCGCTTTCAGGAATCTTATGCACTGGCATAGCAGGAGGAGCGATTATTCCATTTTTGGTTGGAGCATTGGGTGAAGTTTCAAGCCTTAAAATAGGCATGTTCTTTTTACTGATTCCTTTAGCTTTTGTACTATCTATAGGTTTCTGGGCAAAACCCTTAGTGAACAACAAAACCATTCAATTAAAAAATAAGCCAAGTAATTAGCTAGGGGTATGGAGGTTCTTGGGGTAGATATAGGCGGTACCAACATCAACGCGGGCATTGTTAAAGAAGGGGCGATTACCGGTCAGTCTTTTGTGTCTGTAAATGCAGAGGATTCTGAGAAGCAAACACTGGAACTTTTGTTCAATTGCATTGATGGATTGATTACCAATAACACCAAAGCTATAGGCGTAGGTGTACCGGCCATAGTTGATTCTTTAAAAGGAATTGTATATGATGTACAGAATATACCTGCATGGAAAGAAGTTCATTTGAAAACCATCCTAGAAAATAGATACAGCATTCCTGTATACATAAACAATGATGCCAATTGCTTTGCAATGGGAGAAAAGTTATATGGAACAGGAAAAGATTTTCAAAATTTTATTGGACTCTCTATAGGCACTGGACTGGGCATGGGAATAATCATCAACAATGAAATTTACAATGGAGTTCTATCAGGAGCTGGAGAGATAGGAATGATAGCGTATAAAGACAGCATTTTGGAACAGTATACAAGCAGCTTTTTTTTCACTGATAATTATGGGCTGAACGCAAAAGAGATTCATGATAGGGCATTACAAGGTGATGATTTGGCATTAACTGCTTTCGCAGAATTTGGCACACACTTGGGAGAGGCAATTAATACGATTTTATACCTATTTGCCCCCGAAGCTATTATCCTTGGAGGATCAATACGCAAAGCGTATTCTTTTTTTAAGCAATCTATGGATCAAAAGATAAATTTATTTGCCTATCCAGAGCAGATAAAAAATTTAAAAATAGAAACATCAGAGTTGGCAGAATCTGCCATTTTGGGAGCCGCAAGTTTATGCTTTCAAAAATTAGAGGTAACAATACAAGAATAATTATTCTGAAACACTGTAGTCCCATTTGGGAATACAGTGCCAAATAAAAAATATAAAAAATGAAGAACACATTACTGGTATTATTGATTTGCATGGGTCTAAAAACCTTTGCTATTGAAACCAAAGAGCTCAATATTACCATTGAAAACAATGTGGAAGGAGCCCCTATTACCATTGGCATTCCGTTTCCAAAAGGAGAACTATATTCTGTAGGGAATGTTAGGTTATTGAACTCCAAAGGAAAAGAAATAGCTTGTCAGACAACAGAAGTGACTTCATGGGAGCCAGCAGATGAAAGCATTAAATGGATATGGGTATTCTTCTTTTCTGAAGTAGCTCCTGATTATATTCTGGAATACGGAGAAGGTGTTGAACCGATGAGGTCTAAAGAAAGGATAGTTTCTACAAACAACATGAGACCTAGGGGTGGTATAAAGGTAAATACAGGACCATTGTCCTTTTCCATAAATAAGCAGGGAAATGGATTTCTAGATGAAGTTTATCTTGATTCTGATCAAAATGGCAAGTTTGATGAAAATGAACTGATAGCTTCTGCTCCTGAAAATAAAAGAGGAACCTTTCTGGATATTTTGGACGATTCGGGTATTGATGCATCAAAAGCAATCATAAATGAAGTTTTTAGAGAAAAAGGTTCTGGTCCCATGCATATGATTTTTAGAGTAGAAGGAACCTACGTGTATGGGAGAGAGGATAATAATCTGTCGCCATTTACCATTAGGTTGCACACTTATGCTGGAAAAACATATGTAAAGGTTTTGCATACGATGACATACACCGGTGTTCCTGATAAACATAAAAAACAGGATGGAGAACATGCAAATATTGCCACCCAGAATAAGAAAATAATATCAGAAGACACCTCAAATGATCCTGGATGGACACAACCAAATGATCAGATAGCGGCTTGTGGGCTTCAGCTTAAATATCATCTTGGTGATGAGGCAGAGATTTCTTTACCGCTTTATACTGGAAATTGGGATTCTAAATCCTTAGAAGAAGAAGTTAAGAAAATCGACTTTGATGGGAATAAAAAGATAAGTCTTTTACAAAAAGGCCCTGAAAGAAATAATGGGCAGAGCTTGAGAAGTTTATATACGAGTAAATCCAAAAATGGAGAAAGTGACAACATGCTAACAGGTGATAAATCTATATTTAAAGCAGTTGTAACAAAAGGCAAAAAAGTGGTAAATGAAACACAAAGGGCAAAAGGTTGGATTGATGTTTCTGATGGTAAAAAAGGAGTAAGTATTGGAATCAAAAATTTTTTAAAGGAATATCCTAAAGGAATTGAAGTTGATCCCAGTTCTAAAATGCTCTTGGGAAATATTTGGCCTCTAGAAAATGGACCTATGAGTTTTGCTCGTGATAACACAGAGTCAGACGGTGGAATGTTAGACAATTTTGCTCAAGGAATCACTAAAACCACGGAATTTCTCTACTATTTTCATGATAATCAATCTGAGAAAATTATAAATCAAAAAATGGACTACGTACTCAATAGTCCAATAGCTCATGCAACTCCGGAATGGTATTCAAATTCTAAGGTGTATGGCAATATGGCGCCATTTTCAGATAAGTATCCTCAATTTGAAAACGCTTTGCAGTACAAATACGACTGGTGGTCATTTAACCAAAACAATGAGCCGTGGTATGGGATGTTTGATTATGGCGACGGGAAAACATATTTCTACAATAAAAAATGGTTTCAATGGACAAACAATGAGCCCACAATTGATTTTATGTTATGGACCAATTTTATGAGAACTGGCAATGCAAAATACTTCCATATGGCACAGGCCATGAGCAGACATACCATGGATGTGGATAATGTACATTGGCCCAAAAAAAGAAATTATTTAGGACAGATAAATGATGCTATAGATTTTTGGGATTATAGAGAGGAACCAGAATCAACGCCCTATTTAGGTATTGGCAGAAGACATGCCAACGAACATTGGTATGCTTTGCTTAGCGCCCATGTTTGGATTCAAGGGTGGATCGCGTCATATTATATTAGTGGTGATCACCGAGCTTTGGAGGTTGCTAAAATGACAGGCGATACTTATCTAAAACGTATATGGGGAGAACACGATTTAAGAGGTAGAAGATTGTATTTGTCGGTACTAAATCTTGTTGAATTATATGATGCTACCAAACTTACTAAGTATAAAAAAGAGTTGGATGAAAGAGTTGGATTAATGCTTCAGTTGCAAGAAGAACAGGGAGGAAATTTACTATTGGATAGATATGGATATAGTCAAACATATGTTGCGCAAGGCTTGTACAAATACTATCAGATTACCGGTAAAAAAGAGATAAAGAAAGCGCTGCTGAATCATGCCTATTGGATAAGGGATGTACCCCCATTGAACCACGAAATGGAGTCTTACTTGGCTACTATTTATCCTTTGTTAATTGGTTATGAGTTCAGCGGACATAAAGCATTTTTTGAAGAAGCAATAATACGTGCTGAACTACTTGAAGTGGGAAGATTGCCTAAAAACAGCGATGAGTACAACACCGTGGATTCATATAATGAGGCATTACTAAAAGTGTCTAATCTTCCAAAAAGTGCTGGACGCTTTACCAATTGGGAAATTAACCAAGGTCTTCGAGTTTTTGGATGGACGCATGCCTACAACATTCCATATTTAATTTATTGGCTTGATAATGAGAATACAAAAAAGACGAAATAGAAACAATACTTATTGTAAGCATTGAAGATTCTAAAGATGTCAAATCTATTAGGAATTTAAAGCCTATTATTTAATATTCCGAACTAGATTTCGACTTTAAAAATCCTTTTTCTTTGATTTGTATACCAATCTCCAAACGGGCAGAACCGTCCATAAAATTAACATCAATATGGCTATGATGAGGCCTTGATTGGTTCCAAAGAATTGTTTAAAAACTGCTCCTGTATATCCTAGGAGTGCTGATATATCCAGTTTTAGAAGGATTAAGGTTCTTGAAAGGTCAATAGGATTCAACATGGTAGCCGCTAAGGAAAAAGAATCCAATGGATATTCTTCAAATATAATCAGCGACATTAAAAACAGCCCATCGTAAATTACTGCCAAAAACAACCAAGCTAACACAGCATACCCAAAACCTTTTATTTTATTTTCATTGGATATGGCAATGTTAAAAGCAATTGCTGTAAAAATGAGAGTTAAAAATGCCCCGGTAACTAGCAGTAGTGAAAAATCGAAGATAACATCACTTTTAAAGAGGCCATACAGAAGAAATGGGATTCCTAATCCCAATACTAAACTAAGGGTTAAAGAACAGGCAACGCCAAGGTATTGTCCCAGAAAGATAGATGAACGCTTTAGGGGTTGTGCCAGCAACAGTTCGGTAAATTCTTTGGAATCATAATAGTACATAACACCGAAGATGGTCCCGATTAAAGGGACTAACACAATAATCACGTTCATCAATGTGATTACAGCCTTGGATACATCATTATTTAAGAATAGAAGCACAAAACCAAGTGCTAAGTAGAATAGAAAGTACACATAGCTCCATCTACTCCGCATTAAATCGTAAAAACTGTATTTTAAAATTTTAAGCATTGGTCGTTTTGGTTGCTATGGCCGCTATGGCATGTTCAAAATCAGTTTGGGTTGTTTTTTCCATGAGTTCGGAGATGCTACCTCTAAAATAAATTTTACCTTCTAACAGGTAAACAATTTCATCAGCAACCTCTTCTACAAATTGCATAATATGGCTGGTAACAAGAATGGTTTTGCCTTTTTCTTTTTCTTTTTCTTTTTGAATAAGTTCTTTTAAACTAATTAAAGCTGAAGGATCTAAACCGGTGGTTGGCTCGTCAAGAATGAGTAGAGGACTATCAAACATAAAAGCCAAAACAATATTCACCTTTTGCTTTGTCCCTCCTGAAAGCGTAGCCAGTTTTTTATCCAAAAAAGGTTTCAGCCCAAATAACTCAATAAGTTGCTCTTCTTCGCTAGTTTGCTGGCGTAAATCTTTTATCATTCTAATAAGCTCCCGTACCCTTAGGTTGCTGGGAAAGTTGGCAATCTGTGGAAGGTATTTTATTTCTTGACGATATTTCCATTTGTTTTTAATGGGCTTTCCAAAGACAGAAACAGCTCCTTTATCCGCGATAACCATCCCCAGAATAATCTTTATCAATGTGGTCTTACCTGAGCCATTGGGACCTAGTATGGCAAAAATTCCCCCGTTTTCAATATCTAAATCCAATCCGGTTAGGACTTGATTCTTGCTAAACTTTTTATGTAAGCCTTGTACTTGAATCATATTGTTCTTTTCATTAGCGGATTCGCGTCCAGAAGATTATCTGGAGTAAAAACTGGTGAAACTTTTTCAGAGAAATCGATGATATCCATGAACAGACTACGAAGCAGCACAATGGTTTCTGGGGTTCTATTCACAATATAGGAAAACAGCTTTACCGGCCTATAAGGAACATCTCCAATTCCATTTTTGTCTAAATCATATCCTGTGTAGTTGCTCCAGTAATTTTGGTCAAAAACATTATCGTTGAGTTTGCTGTTATAGGAAATATCAAAAGAATTGTAGAGAAAATTGTTTTTTGAGAAGGTGTTGGTATAACAAGCCCCCAATACCTTGATTGCCCATCCGTTTTTAATAAAATTGTTGTTTTTATATTGTATTCTGTTAGAGCCTTCTATATTGATGCCTATCGTATTTTCCTCAAAAGTGTTCCCGTATATTTCAGCGTCATTAATTTCTTTTAACAGCATTCCAAAAGCTGCGGCTCCCCAATTTTTCTTAAACGTATTACCCACCATTTTTATCCTTTTTGAAAACATCACAGCAACTCCGGCACCATTATTCTCAAAGGTATTGTTAGTATAGATATCATCATTAGAGAACATAAAATGGAGTCCATACCTGAGATTGTTGGTACTAATATTGTTATTGATGGTGATGTTATCCGAAAACTCCAAATAAATGCCGTCACGCACCCCCTGAACAATATTACGATCTACTTCTACATTTTTAGAGTACCAAAGCTGAATTCCGTTGCCAGAATTGTACTCATCCACCGCGTCCCCAATGATTTTGTTATGGTATACCCTACCGTTATTGGACTTTTCTAGATAAATCCCGAAAAATAATTTTTCTAATACCACATTTTGAATGAGAAAGTTTTCGCTTTTTACTACACGAATGGCTGCGTAATCTGAAGTATAGCTTGTCCCTACGTTGATAATGAACAACCCATCTATGGTCACATTGTCCGAAGCGATTCTGATGATTTCCCCTTGATCTTCACCGTCAATTACTGGAAATTTATCGCCCAGCAGGGTCAAAGGCTTATTTATAAGAATGTTGAACTCCTTATAAGTTCCCTTTTTTATTAGAAGGGTATCAAATGCATCCGCTATTTCGATTCCCGATTTAATAGATTTTACAGAACAGGAGGCACATACCGAAATGGTTTTTGCAGACAGTGTATGCCCAGAAATTAACATTAAGAAAACCAGTAGTCCGCTCAGGTGTTTCATTATCTTATGATCAAGAATTTTGAATTGGCATTTGCTTTAACCCAATGCGCAATTTCCTTCGGAAAGCTAAAATGCTTTTGTGCCCCTATTTGAAAAGTCCTCCCTTGAATATGAAAATCTATATCTCCTTCCAAAACAATTAGCTGGGCATCGGTAGGGGAGGTATGCTCTGGGAAAATTGCATCTTTTTCCAAAGTAATACTCAATATTTCCAAAGCATTTGTTTTGACAACTTTCTCAACTTTCAGCTTATTAAATCCTTGGTTTTTTATAGTGTCTTTAATTGTATACATTTTATTGATTAGATTAAGAAAATGGTTTTTACCTTAAGCTTATCATCTCTAAGATGCGCGATACTTTCCAGAAATATCCTTTATACGAATCCTGAAAACTATAGGTAGTTTTCGTTCGCTTAGTCTGCTTGAAAAATCACTAATAAATTTAGGCTTTTCATCTATCTTCTTGGATATGGTTTCTTGAACTCCCTGGGAAAATTTTTTCAAGTACTTTTTTGCAGTACTCCCCTTAAGTTCTTCAAATTTTCCGTGTATCAATACTGATTTCCAATGTTGTATGGTATTAATTTCATCAATTTGAAGGGATACAGATGGAAATTTCCGCATGGCATCTATTTTATTGCCTTCAGAGGAATAGCTTAAAATGCTTTTCTCTTCCACATCATGAAAATAGGTTATAGGTATAATGTATGGGCAAGAATATGAGATAAACCCTAAACGCCCTATATAATTTTCACCAAGTAGTCGAAGACAGTTGTCTATGTCCAAATCTTTTATGGCTTCATTCATTTTAGACTAATTTTATCATCTTGTCCAACATCAAACCGGTTGCTTAATTCCGTCCAAGTAAAAAGCTTACCTTCATGTTGTTCTCTAGCTTTTTCCGCTATTGCTTTGGATTCAAAAGCGGTTAAGTATTCACCCATTGGACTGGGAATATTTTTACTAATAAGATAAGTGGCCTTTGTGGCATCAATCAAATCTCCTGGAGAATGGTAATCATTAACCAAAAATAGCGAGACGGTTGCGACATCAATTTCTTTTAAATGATTCATCATACACTCTGCAGCATCAAACTTAAAAGCCTTGCCTTTTTCTGTTACAAATTGAGCGGCATGTTGCTTGTCCACAATGGTCATACTACAAAAATGACATCCATCGCTACCATAGTTTATGGGTTTTGGCGTTATCGAACAAGATGCTATTAGAAGTATTAATATAAGAGCGAAATTGATATGTTTACCTTTCATAAGTCTAAAGGGTTTTAGATTTTTTAGTTGTTTTCCAGCCCATAAAAAAGGCTGCTAAAATCAGCATCATTCCTGTGAACATCATCCAAGCGCCTGTTGATGGCAACGAGGTGACATCAAAATTCAACATTTTAGCGTGCCCAAATAATGGTGGTTTGTAACTCATTGGTGTGCCATCTGGGTTTGAAAGTTTCATGATGGCATTAGGATCTAGATTGGTTCCGTAGTCTACCATCCACGCATTAAAATCGTACATGCCCAGAACTCCTAAAATGGACATAACAACGAACCAACCAATAAACCATGCATAGCTTACTTTCTTAAAATATCCCAGCAAGCCTATCAAGACACCCAAAAAAACCATTCCGCCAATAATAATAGGGAAGGTGCTAAACTCCCACATTTCTTCTGGCTTCGGTAATTTTCGCATACCTATGTAATGGTTAAGGCCATCTATATTTTGCAAATCGAACTCGTTAACATCACGAATACCATCAATATGGATATTCATTCCTAAAGGTTCAGGATATTGAGGAGCACCCAACATAATATTCCATAAGGGGAACGCATACAACCCTAAAAGAAACAAAGGGCCAACGATCATAAGGATACTTGCTTTTTTCATCTTTAAAAACTTTTAAATTATTTACAAATTGAAATTAGTTTTGATTGATTGTTCTAATTTGTAAAAGAAGCGGACAGACCTTCCAGCACTGCCCGCTTCAAGCTTGAAAAAAATAAATCTATAATTCCTTATTCACCCAAAGACCAGGAGAGCTCAATATTAGAGTTGGCTGGAGATACTCTTACATACCCCTGCATTTCTTGGTGTAGCGCTGAACAGAAATCCGTACAATAAAATGGCCATACACCAACTTGCTTAGGTTCCCAAATAGAGGTTTTGGTTTGGCCCGGCATAACCAATAGTTCTGATGTATTTTGTCCTATGATCGAGAAGCCATGAGGCACATCAAAATCTTGTTCGTGATTGGTGATATGGAAATATACCTTATCACCCACTTTTATACCTTCAATATTATCTGGAGTAAAGTGACTACGAATGGTAGACATATAAATATGGACCTCTTTGCCATTGCGCTCTACACGGGCATCATTTGGACTAATAGTCGCAAATTCATGTTTGTTTTCCGACAATCTATAGATTTTCTTGGATTTGGGCGCCAATAATTCTGCGGGACAACCGGCAGCATAATGCGGCTCACCATGTGTTGGAAAATCATAGATTAATTCCATTTTTTCACCAGAAATATCATAAATCTGAGCTGAGTGTTCCATCTCTGGTCCGGTAGGCAAGTAACGGTCTTTGGTAATTTTATTCATGGCCACTACATACTTGCCAAATGGTTTTCTTGAATTTCCACCAGGAATCATTAAGTGCCCTACGGAATAGAATGTAGGTTTACGGTCAATAACCTCCCATGTGCCCAATTTCCATTTTACCACTTCTGATGAGATAAAGAAAGTGGTGTAAGCATTTCCGTTTGCATCAAATTCGGTGTGTAGTGGGCCTAATCCACCACTTTTTACCGTTCCAGCCAAAACATCTTCAAACTTAAGGATAGGAATGCCATACGCTTCTCCGTCAAATTTCTCACCTTCAATTGCTGCTATCATTTTATCAAATGAATGTACTGTAAGGTCTGCGGATAGTTTTCCATTTCCGATAATATATTGCCCCGTTGGGTCTACATCACAACCATGTGGTGATTTCGGTGTTGGTAAAAAGAAAACTGCACCAGGAACTTCGGTTGGGTCTACGGTCAACACTTCTTTTTTCATGGTAGAAGTACCGGTATGGGTATGCTCATCATAAACGTTGTGTGCATAATTGGCAGGCATTTTGGTACCCCCTCCATTTTTTACATACTCTTCTATCTTCTTCCAATTGATCGCAGCAATAAAATCTTTATCGTTTTGCGAGGAATTCACCTCCATTAAAGAATTGGCTTCTTCAGTATTATATGTGGTGAAGAAGAACCATCCATGCGATTTTCCTCTACCAGGGTGCGAAAGGTCATAGTTAAATCCTGGCATCAATACCTGAAATTCAAGATTCAATCTTCCATTGTCCGGAGCAACACTGATAAATGACAAGGCACCTTTAAAGTTTCCTTTGTATTCATTTATGGGCATATCACGTTGTGGAACGGGTACTGAGAAACGTGTTCCCGCAACAACATATTCTGTGTTTTCCGTAATAAATGAAGAACTATGGTTACCTGCACTATTGGGAACCTCTATAATTTCTTCAGTTTCGAAGGTGCTAAGGCTAATCCGTGCAATTCTTGGGGTATTGTTACCATTGATAAAAATCCATCTACCGTCCAGTTCTCCGTTGGTCTGAGAGATATCAGGGTGGTGGGCATCATCCCATGGCACAAATCCAAAGGAAGTATTTAACATAGGTTTGGTTTCTTCGGAATATCCGTACCCTGAGGTTGGGAATTGCGAAAAAACAGGAATTTCCTTGAACATTCTACCTGAAGGTAGACCATACACGGTTAGGTTTCCACTATAACCACCTGATAGGAATGCGTAATATTCATCTTGTTCTCCCGGAGCTACATATACTTTTTCTGCCGCACTGGAAGATAGCGCGCCATTTGAGGAGCTTTTACCAGTTTGATTTCCACACCCTGCGAGCAATAGACTCACTCCAAGAAGTGCGAATACATAATGTTTATACTTTTTCATTTTTTACTGTTTATTGTTTGTTCTTATTTTGATTATCGATTTACTCTGAAGGTGGAAGAATCACTTTGTCCACAACATGTACAATGCCATTTCCTGCGGGGACACTGGCTATAATCTTGGCACCTCCTACATATACATCTTCACCTTTTACTTCTACAGTGGTATTCTGATCATTGGCCTGGCCTAATTTTTTAAACCTTTTAAGAAAATCCTTAGAGTAGTTACCTGCGGTAACATGATGTTTAAGGATATTGGCCAAAGCATCTTTGTTTTCTGGTTTCAACAAATTTTCAACTGTACCTTCTGGCAAAGCATCAAAGGCAGCATTGGTTGGGGCAAAAACCATAAGTGGTCCAGCATTTACAAGTGCATTTTCCAGGTTTGCGGCTTGCACAGCGGCTACAAGAGTAGTGTGGTCAGGTGAACCAATTGCTATTTGCAATACATTGGGTGTTGACCCATCGTCTTCAATAAAGGCTTGACCTTTTTCTTTGTTAGCTTCTGTATCATTTATTGTGGTATTGGATACAGTAGAATTATCAGTTTTGGGCTCGTTTTTACATCCGAAAGTCATTAATAGTGCTAAAACGGCGCCGAATACAAATTTTAGATTGGCTGTTTTCATATTTGTTAGAGTTTATAATGTTCTAAAATATTCTAGGATAGCGCGGGTTTCCTCCACGGTTAAATTCTGATTGGCCATTGCAGCTCCATTAAATTCAATCAATAAATCTTTAGCGCAACGATCTTGTTCAGTCATCAGTTTGGGATCAAGAATCATGTTCATAATCCACTCCGGGCTTCTTCTTTCCATAATTCCTCTTGGGGATGGACCAATGAACCTTTTGTCCAATTTGTGACAAGCGGTACAGTTGGTATTGTATATAGCTTCTCCAGCAGCTGCCATTTCCATATCAATTTCAGGATCAAGCGTAATGGATTTTATTTGTCCTACCCCTTTTTCATCTAGTGTAATCCTCTGTGAAGCTGGAACTTCATTATCAGCCGCTGGAGTTTCTACCGGTTTTTCGGTTGATTTTTTGCGATCCACACTAAAACCATCTGTCTTTTTTTCTTCTTTACCACCACATCCTACGAGCAGTACGGAAAACATTAATGCTGATAATACGATATTGATTTTCATATAAGGGTATTTTTATTAAATGCTCAAAATTAGGATGGAGTCATTGCATAAAACATGATAATTGTCATATAAAGGATAAAAATGTCTTTTAATCTTTATATTTGTTTTAAAACTTGTTCATCATGATATCTAACTCCTCTAAATATGCAGTTAAGGCAGTCCTATATCTTGCTGTGAATTCTTCCGAAGACCATAAAATTTTAGCAAAGGATATCAGTACACCTACGAATATTCCAAAAGCGTATCTGTCCAAAGTTTTGCAGGAATTGTCAAGACATAATATAGTCTCTTCGGTTAGGGGACCGGGAGGGGGGTTTTATCTTTCAAAAGAAAATATTAAAACACCTTTGATGAAGATTATTCAAGTGATGGATGGTGACAATAGACTCACTTCTTGCATGCTTAGTTTGCAGGAATGTGATGCAGAACACCCATGCCCAATGCATGACCTTGTGGGCAACACTAAAGTAAATTTTGTAAAGAATTTAGAAGAAAATACGGTTGGAGATTTGGTAAAGGATATTAAGGCGGGAAAGTCTTTTCTACCGCTTTAATTTTCTCATATAAAAAGACCATCCTTTTTTTGGATGGCCTTTTAAACAAACAATAAAACGGAATTATAGTTTAGAACTCTAACTCAAAAAATAGGCTACTACTTTCATTTTCCTCTGTGATGTCTTCTCCCTTTAAAACCTCACCAACTTCATTTTCCAATTTTAGATTTATTTTCCAATAGCCCGTCATGGTTAAGGATAATTTTCCCATGTAAGTATCTGAAGATGTGTCAAAAATGAGGTTTTCATTGTTTGGTGAGCTATGGTTACCCATGCCAGGCATTCTTGGATCAATATGTACTTTGTAATTTTTTACAACCGGGAATGACATCATGTTTTCCATTTTAAAGAGCTGAGCTGAAAAGTCATTGACCGCAACTTCCGGTATTATGGGCATCATAGCCAAGACATACCTAGTATCATCGCTTCCCATAAATACGTTTACTGTCTTTTTACCATCTGTAGGGGCATTAACTTCTATGCGTTCTGTTGCATTGTACGTTTGCCCTTCAACGGTATATTCCAGGGTAAGTTCCCAATATTCATTTGCATTTCCAGCCATTTGAAATACCACATAACCAGTATAAACTGACTTATCTTCGATTGTTGAAACTGAAGATTTTGGACAGGAATGGGTCATCTCGGTCATATGCATCATGGGCATCCAAGAAACATCTGCATTGCTGATATAGCTATCAGAAACCTTGTCCTTAATCCTGAAGAATAGCTCGTTATAACCTACCGAAAACTGTTGTTGTTCAGAATAAATTTCTACACTATGATTGTTGGCTTTAAAGCTGGTCAACATATTATAATCCTCTAGCGGATTTTCGGATATTGGAATGGGGTCATCATTATCATTATCTGAACAAGAGAAAAGGGTCATTGATAATATAAGTGCGGTAAATAAGATTTTAATTGTTTTCATTATGTTGTTTATAGTATGATTATTGTTTTTGATTTTAATTGATTGCATAAGAAATGGTCATAAAAAAATTACGGCCCATACGCGGTATATTGTTCCAATCTGTATATGTGGAATAGAATTCGTCAAAAATATTTTCCACTCCTGCTTTTACATAAACAGTATCATTGTTTACAGGGAACGATTTACCCAATGCCATTGAAAAAACGGTGTAAGCATTACTAAGGTCTTCTCCAAAAACTGGATTGAAGTTTACTTGATCTGCAGCTCCGCGCATCGTAAGTGAACCTGAAAAAGTTCCAGAGGTATATTGCACCATTGAATTATAGGCTATTGGACTTATAAAAGGCAGATTTTGACCATCCTGATCTGTTCCTCTATGGTAGGATATTAATCCTGTCCAAAGGAGTTCTGGGGTAATCTCATATTTGGTGTCCAAAGAAATGTTGTATAGATCGGCATATTCCAAATTCTTATAGACTTTGACCCCTTCAGCACCAATGGTCATAACACTCAAATCTGGATTTACCTCTCCGATGATAAAATCCATAGTATGAAAGTAATTAGCCTCAAGGCCTATATTTATTTTTTTAAGGGGCAATGATACTTTGACATTGGTTTCAATGGCCTTTTCATTTTTTAAATCGGGGTCACCTATATAATCATGGTTGTCAAAACTATTGAACAGATAAAACCCAAAACCTTCCGAAACAGAAGGTGCACGATCACCATAGGATAGTCCACCGTTTATATGGAATGTTTTGAATTTTCTATGATAAGCTGCGGAAACACTTTTTAGAAAGCGAGTCTGTCTTTGATTCATTTCGGGATAAAAAATTCTAAGACTGTTGAGCCCAAATTCATCTGCCACATTGAAACCCTGTATCGCCAATCTTGTTGAAAGTTTTAAGGAACTTTCTTTGAGACTGATTTCGTCTTCAGCGTAAAAACCTGAATTTACGGTACGTACATCTGGCCAAGTTAGCATGAACATTTCCTGCTCATTTGGATTGTTGGGATACATGGTCATTTCGGCCAAGGAGCGATTGTAGAAACCATCCAACTTTAGTAAAAACTTATGGCGGTTCAGTGTAAGTTCTGTTTGAGAGTAGTAGCCGTAGGTATCACTTCATCCAGGCATATCCATTCGTATGGGCACATCTGGTCTTTGGCTATCATCCATAATATGTGTTATGGAATTTGCGTATAGCTTGGTTTCCCAGTTTTTTAAATCACCTATAAAGTTGGACTGTTTCCAGCTTATGGAACCAATAAATGCTCTTGCCAATGAGACGTCCATAGGTAGGGCGGGGTAGCCCACATCCCTAGCTTCATCATAGATGAAACTGGCCAATAGTTGCTGATCATCTGAAACTTTGTAGCCTGCATTAGCGGATATATTGTATTTTTCAAATTGAGAGAATGCAACCTCTTCACCACCACCTGCCGTATAGTTTTCGGCCTTTCTATAAATAATATCGGTGTCAATATAAAATGCTTCGTCGGAGTAATTCAGTTCGCCACCTATAATTTGAGCTTCGTTATTGGTTTCACCACCAGTCTCAACAGAACCCACCCATCCTTTGGGAATAAAATTACTTTTCTCCAATCTTAAATCAATAGCACCCCCTATAGTTGCTCCTTGTTCTGCACCCTGTTGACCAGATGCCACATGAACATCGGAGAGATTAGAAACATCAACATAAGAAGTTATTGGATCCATTTTATCCGTACATGCACCAAAAACACGCATGCCGTCAATGGTTACGGATAGGCGCTCTGAACTCATATCATTGAGGACCGGTTCCCACGCGTATGCACCTCTTTTAATCATGTTCACTTTTTTTGAGGATTCTAGATACTCATCTAAAGTGGATAAGGGTTTGTGATGTGACTTATGTTCCAATGCTTTGTTGTAAGAGGAAATTACAATTACCTCCTCTAAGTGCACAGGCAATATAGAATCTGTCACTAAAACTACTTTTGGTTCTTGGGCAGCACTTTGCCAATGAAATATTATGGACAACAGGACTGCAAAAACTATTTTTTTGCCTTTTATCGCACCTATAATAGAATGGTGAAGCCCAATGCTATATTCGGTTTTCATAAGATTGTATTTTAGACTAATTCAAAAGATGAAGGGTACATGCTTTCTTTGGATGAGAAAACCATCCGAATAAAAAAGCAAGTACAAAAAGCTGAATTAGGATGCTTCTGGCGGTTCAGAAATCTCTGAAATAAATGGAGTTGAAATCAATAAGGAAACAATTTCGAAATTGTCTTTTGATGCTTGTGATAAATCCTCCCCAAAATCAATTTGAGAAGTTAATTTGTAGAAGAAAATATGTTGTACTTCGGTTTGGGATTGTTTTTCTCCGAACGGATTTTCTTCACTTTGCTTGGACTCTTGTGCCAATAGTTTGGAGAGGTAGCATTTTCCATCGCAATTTAATGCTGGTTTGTTTTTATTCTCGCATAGGTTGTTCACGATATAGTCATAGTTTGTGATATACTCTGCAATAGGGTATAGGGGTTTTCCCAAAATTGAAATCGAGAATAATATGATTGCGATTTTTTTCACAATCCAAAAGTAATTCAGGGGTTATGCGCAAAATATGATAATTGTCAGAATAAGGATAAGAATGTCTTTTATTATTTAAAATGATTCCCAACCCATCCTAATTGAAACAATAAAGGCTGAAAATTGTATTTACACCAAAAATCACGAAAACCTTTTCGAAAAGTTTTCGTATTCTAAAATTGTTTATAACTGTATGATTATAAAATAGTTATGATATTTTGAATATACTTAGCGAATTACTGCTTAGCCTCCTTCCTGATTAAATTACAACCTCAACTCCCTTTTTAGAACAAGCATTCTTTAAATTTGAGTAAGTCCAACAATTTAGGAATCTATGTATTATTTAGGAATAGATTTAGGCAGCTCATCAGTTAAGATAGCTTTGGTGGAACGCAGTAGCGGAAAGAACATAGGAGTTGTTCAAGAGCCTGAAGAAGAAATGTCCATGTATGCTCTTCAAAAAGGATGGGCCGAACAAAAACCAGAAGATTGGTGGGACTTTGTTTGTAAGGGAATCAAAAAAATTAAAAAGACCCATAATGTTGCAGAAAAAGATATTGTTGGAATAGGCATTGCTTATCAAATGCATGGTTTGGTCATTGTTGATGAAAAGGGGGAGCCTTTGCGTAAATCCATAATTTGGTGTGATAGTCGGGCAGTGGAAATTGGTAATAAGGCCTATCAAGAAATAGGAGAGCTTGCATGTGATGAAAATCTGTTGAATTCCCCATCCAATTTTACTGCATCAAAATTGGGTTGGGTAAAAGAACATGAACCGGAAATTTTTAAACAAGTATCCAAATTCATGTTACCCGGCGATTACCTTGCTTATCGCTTTTCTAATGCCATAAACACGACTATCTCAGGCTTATCAGAAGGTATTTTTTGGGATTTTAAAAAAGATGCTATTTCAGAAGATATATTAAATCACTTTCAAATACCACAGAATTTAGTTCCAGAGGTTGTTGACACTTTTGGCAATCAAGGAAAAGTTTCTGCAAAAGGGGCGGAAGAAAGTGGATTGTTAGAAGGGACTCCGATTTTGTATAGAGCAGGGGATCAACCCAACAATGCACTTTCATTAAATGTGTTCCATCCGGGTGAAGTGGCAGCAACAGGTGGCACGTCAGGAGTAGTATATGCCATAACCAATAACCTTTCAGTCAAAGAGAGTTCTCGTGTGAACAATTTTGCGCATGTCAATTATCAAAAAAACATTGCAAAGAATATTGGTAAACTACTTTGTATCAACGGCGCAGGAATTCAGTATAGATGGTTATTAAATAACTTGGCAGTGACTTCTTATGAAGAAATGAATATGTTGGCTTCTGAAATTGAAATTGGATCTGATGGTGTTTGTCTTATTCCATTTGGTAACGGAGCCGAACGAATGCTCTTAAACCAAGACATTGGAACCAGAATCGTTAACCTTAATCTAAACAGACATTCAAAAGCACATATATGTAGGGCGGCATTGGAGGGCATAGCCTTCTCATTTATCTATGGTATTGAGCTTATGAAATCTGACGGTATTGAAGCTAAAGTAATCAGGGCTGGAAATGATAATCTGTTCCGTTCTGAAATATTTGCGAATACCATTGCTACCCTAATTCAACAAGAGATTGAAATATATAATACCACTGGCGCGGTTGGAGCGGCTAGAGCATGCACAATAGCATCAAATGGATATGATACTTTTTCATCTTTCATGAAAAACGACCATGTAATGACCTATATGCCTTTTAAGGATAGAGAACAATACCAGAAGGCATATAATGACTGGAAAAAAGAACTCGGATTAATAATAAACAAATAGTATTTAGAATGGCACTTTTAGGAGATAAAGAATTTTTCAAAGGGATAGGAGAAATAAAATATGAGGGCAAGAACTCTGATAATCCTATGGCATTTAAGTTTTATAATCCAGACCAAGTTGTAGCTGGTAAAACCATGCGTGAGCATTTCAAATTTGCGGTAGCGTATTGGCACACCTTATGCGGTACTGGCGGAGATCCTTTTGGCCCTGGAACTAAGGTTTTTCCTTGGTCAACAGCTTCTGATCCTATAAAAGCTGCAGAAGATAAGGCAGATGCCGCTTTTGAGTTCATCACAAAAATGGGTTTTGATTATTATTGTTTCCATGATCATGACCTTGTAGATGAAGGAGCTACACTTGCTGAATCTGAAAAGAGAGTTCAAAAAACTGTGGAATACCTCAAACAAAAACAGGAAGCTTCGGGAGTTAAATTACTCTGGGGAACTGCTAATTGCTTTTCTAATCCTAGGTATATGAACGGTGCGGCTTCCAATCCAAATTTTGATGTGGTGGCAAGAGCAGGGGCACAAATTAAAATTGCCTTGGATGCTACAATTGCCCTTGGAGGTGAAAATTATGTGTTCTGGGGAGGACGCGAAGGCTATATGTCTCTCTTGAACACCGACATGAAATTGGAGCAAGACAATATCGGACGTTTTTTGAACATGGCAAAAGATTATGCCAGAAGCCAAGGTTTTAAAGGAGTCTTTTTTGTAGAGCCGAAACCTATGGAACCCACAAAACATCAATACGATTTTGATGCGGCCACATCAATCAATTCACTTAGGGAGTATGGACTCGAAAATGATTTCAAATTAAATATAGAAGTAAATCACGCAACGTTGGCACAGCACACGTTCCAGCATGAACTTCAGGTGGCAGCTAATGCAGGTATGCTCGGAAGTATTGATGCTAATAGAGGGGATTATCAAAATGGTTGGGACACGGATCAATTCCCGAATAATGTCATGGAAACTGCTGAAGCCATGCTTGTTTTTCTGAAATCTGGAGGACTGCAAGGAGGTGGCGTAAATTTTGATGCTAAGACAAGACGAAATTCAACAGATTTAGAAGACATTTTTCATGCACACATTGGCGGCGCAGATACATTTGCAAGAGCACTTTTAATTGCGAATGCCGTATTGGAAAATTCGCCCTATCAGTCTTTGTTAGATACTAGATATTCCTCGTTTACAAAGGGAAAAGGTTCAGAATTTGCTCAGGGAAAATTATCACTAACGGATTTGTATGAGTATGCAGGTAAAAATGGTGAACCAGAACAAATCAGTGGAAAACAAGAGTTGTTTGAAAACATATTAAATCAATATTCGTAAACCTTAAACATGGAATCAATATTAGAAACAGCTGATTGGTGGGTTTTGGGAGCATACCTTGCAGCCCTCATTGGGGTAGCTGTTTGGGTGGTGCTTCAAAAGAACAAGAATACGGAAGACTATTTTTTAGCCGGCAGAAATGTTGGCTGGTTTGTCATCGGTGCTTCCATTTTTGCTTCTAATATTGGTTCTGAACATGTTGTAGGGCTTGCAGGTACAGGTGCGGAATCTGGCATGCCAATGGCACATTACGAGCTGCATGCTTGGATTGTATTGCTTTTGGGTTGGTTGTTCCTTCCTTTCTATTTCAGAAGTAAGGCCTTTACTATGCCCGAATTTTTAGAGAAACGTTTTGATAGCCGATCTAGATGGTTTCTTTCAGTATTCTCATTGGTGGGTTATGTCATCACCAAGGTTTCCGTAACCATTTATGCAGGTGGAATCGTGGTCTCGGAATTGTTAGGAATTCCTTTTTGGTATGGAGCAATAGGTATTGTGATTTTTACAGGAGCGTATACCGTTATTGGAGGAATGAAAGCAGTTATTTATACCGAAACATTACAAACAATAATTCTGATTGCTGGCTCTTTGATTATAACCTACCTAGGGTTGGAGAAAGTAGGAGGTTGGGAAGAACTCCGACTTGTTGCCGGTAGCGAACATTTTAATATGTGGCGCCCAATATCTGATCCAGATTTTCCATGGACAGGAATGCTCATAGGAGGAACAATTGTGGGGGTTTGGTATTGGTGTACTGATCAATATATAGTTCAAAGAACCTTAGCGGCGAATAATATTAAAATCGGTAGGCGTGGTGCCATTTTTGGAGCCTATTTGAAACTACTGCCCATTTTCATCTTTTTAATACCAGGTATCATAGCTTTTGCCCTCGCCAAGCAAGGAGTACTTACCTATGAGAAAAGTGATGAAGTATTCCCGGTATTGGTAAAAACACTTTTACCTGTTGGCTTAAAAGGATTGGTTGCTGGAGGGTTAATGGCTGCCTTAATGAGTTCATTAGCATCGGTTTTTAACTCTTGCTCTACAATTTTCACTATAGATATCTATAAAAAATTAAAACCGTTAACCGAGGAGAAAAAGCTTTTAAATGTTGGTAAAATTGCGACTTCCATTGTAGTAGTTCTCGGAATTATTTGGATTCCAATCATGGAAAAAATAGGGGGCGGGGTATTGTACCAATATTTACAAAGTGTTCAATCGTATATAGCTCCGCCCATAACAGCAGTTTTCTTGTTAGGAGTGATATGGAAGAGGGTAAATTCAAAAGCTGCGATTGTAACCCTGTTCTCAGGATTATTGATGGCTGCACTAAGGATTTTAGCAGAAATATACCAAACTGATTTATCAGGTGCCCTTTTAACTTTTGCAACAATCAATTTTGCGCATATGGCCATCTTTATGTTTATCCTTTCGGTTGTTATCTGTATCAGTGTTAGTCTTGCTACCAATCCACCAGATTACTCGCTTATTAAAGGGCTTTCTTTTGGCACGTTAAGCGCCCAAGACAAACAATTGAACAAAGAAAGTATATCAGCTATTGACATTATACTTTCAGTATTTTTGATTGTGATAGTCGTTTTGGTTTTATCATACTTCACTGGATAAAACGAATTATGAAAAATACACTTATATCCATTTTGGTTCTTTTTCTGCTGGTCACCTGCAAACCCATCAAACAACAAGAAATATCTGCGACTCCAGCGGAAAACGGAAAACGTAAGTTGGCCAAATTTGAACCAAAAGAAGGAGTTCTACTATTTGTTGGTCAAGAACTGGAAGCCGTTGGGGGGTTAGAGGAATATAATGATGGATATTTGAACCATTTTGATAAACCTGCGGGATGGACTACTTACACAAATATAAACCCAGGAGAATATTCTTTTTACCGAAGACAACGTGGATTGGATGGACTTTGGGAAACACATGATTGGGGGGATAATGACTATAATGCCATGTTACAGCATAATGACCCTGATTATTCCAATATGGCTTTAGCCATTGGTCTGCAATTTGTGAACCATGAAAAAAGGGTAGCGGACGGCACCCATGATATGTATATTGATAAATTTGGAGATTTTTTAATTTCTTTAGGAAATAGACCAGTATTCTTGCGTATCGCTTACGAATTTGACGGCCCTTGGAACCATTATGATAGAAAGTCCGCCATTGCGGCTTACAAGCATATTGTTGACAAATTAAGAGCAAGAGGGGTTAACAATACTGCATATGTTTGGCAATCTTCGGGGACTATGGCTCCTGACCAAAAGCATTTGGAAAAATGGTACCCTGGCGATGATTACGTAGATTGGTTGGGATTCTCTTTTTTCAATGGATGGAAAAAGCAAAAAATGATTGAATTTGCAAGATCTAAAGGGAAGCCAGTATTTATAGCCGAAGCTACACCAACATCTTCTGATTTAGTCTGGGACCCAAAAGAAAACCAAGGAATCACTAAAGAAATGCAATTGTCAAACCCTAGACAGGCTCAAATGGCATGGGATGAGTGGTTTTTACCTTTTTTCAATACTATTAATACTAATCTTGACGTGGTAAAGGCTGTGCACTATATTAACTGCCATTGGGATTCCCACCCTATGTGGCTCCAAAACCCAACTTTTAAAAAAATTGATGCTCGCCTGCAATTAAGCGACACTATAAGTAGAAGATGGAGAGAGCGAACCTCAAGAGCACCTTTTATTCTGTCTTCAGAAGAGTTATACGATAAATTGTATAACAATAAATAATTATGAAAAAGATAGCTTTAAAAGATATTGCAGCCAATTTTGGAGTATCCATTTCTACGGTTTCAAAAGCAGTCAATGACAGTCATGAAATCAGTAAGGAGCTAAAGGAAAAAATTCAGAAATATGCCAAAGAACACCATTACAGACCAAATCATGTTGCCCTTAGTTTGCTAAAAAAAAACACAAAGACCATTGGGGTAATAGTGCCCAATATTCTTAATTATTTTTTCACACTAGTTTTTTACGGAATTGAAAAGACGGCAAATTCTAGAGGCTACAGCATTATAAGTTGTATTTCGGATGAATCTTACTTGAAAGAACTAAAGACAGTAGAGTTGTTGAGTACAGGAACAGTAGAAGGCCTTATTCTATCTTTATCTGAAGAAACACAGGCCAAAGGAAATGTCGAACACCTTCAAAATTTGATTGAGAACCAAATTCCTTTAGTGATGTTTGATAGAGTTTCAGAAGAGGTAGATTGCGACAAGGTCGTTGTTGATGATTTTGAAGCAGGTTACAAGACAACTAAGCATTTGTTAAAAACGGGATGTAAAAGAATTGTAATAGTTTCTGCTATATATAATTCTAGTGTTGGAAAATTGAGAGTTGATGGTTACAAGAAAGCACTCAAGGAAAATGGTGTAGAATATGATGAAAGACTTATTGTTGAGGTAAGAAAAAATGACGATTTACAATTATTGATATCCTTACTATTGGATAATAAAGAAATTGATGCCATTATAGCCTTGGATGAAATTACCGCGGTAGATACCCTTAATATCTTAAAATCGAAAGACATTGAAGTACCTAAAGAAATATCTATTGTTGGATTTACCAATGGACGTCTCTCAAAGTATGTTTCACCAGCCTTGACCATGGTAAGTCAACATGGTCAGTATATAGGTGAACAAGCGGCAAATATACTTATTGATCGCATTGAGAAAGAAGGAGATATGCCCTACACCACAAAACTTGTAAAAACCAGTTTAATAGAACGAGATTCAACAAAAAAGATTCTGGGAAATTCATCGTCTTATTAAAAGAAAGGCCCCCATTTCGTTATGATTAAAGATTAACTTACAATTATCTTTTCCTTTTACAGTTTGTAAATACATTCATTTTTCATTCCTTCGGAACTTAAAATTTTTTAAATGACCTTATTTGTAGATATGGACGAAGTGCTTGCTGATACGTATGGAGCACATATAGAATTGTATAACAAAGAGTTCAACGCAGCACTTAGAATAGAAGAATGCCTTGGGAAAGAAGCATGGCAATGTGTACCAGAAGCACATCAGAAAAGTATTAAAAATCATGCATGGCAAATAGGTTTTTTTCAAGACCTTAAAGTCATTCCAGACAGTCAAGAAGTAATGGCGGAACTAAGCAAAAAACATGAAGTTTATATCGCCTCAGCTGCCACTCAATTTCCAAACTCGCTCAGGGAAAAGTCTGATTGGCTGGATGAGTTCTTTCCCTTTATTCCTTGGCAAAAGCGAATCCTATGCGGAGATAAGCATATTTTAAAAGGAGACGTACTCATTGATGACCGCAGTTATAATTTGGATAGTTTTAAAGGCAAGACCATCATATTTACATCCCCACACAATGTTAACACCCAAGGATTTGACCGCGCAAATTCTTGGAGAGAAATAGCAGACAAACTTTTGTAACTTAGGACATGAAAAAGCCCTATTTTTTGCTAAAAGCCCTTTTCTGTTGTACCTTATTTCTCTTTGAATCTTGTTCAGCACAGTCCCAACTTATTGAGGATGAGCTGCAAACCGTGACAACTGAAAACCTAAAGTATTATTTATACTATCCCGAGGGTTATGAATCAGATAAAGAAGAAGGATTTGGGCTATTGCTTTTCTTACATGGCGGAGGCGAGTCGGGCGCCAAGCTCGAAGAAATAAAAAAGAACGGACCCCCTAAACTTTTGGTCGAAGGGAAACAGTTCCCCTTTTTAGTACTAGCGCCCCAAAATCCTTACAGGAGAAAGTGGTGGAATACAGAGGCAATTATGAAACTGCTAGATTCTATTGTAGAAACCAGCAACGTTGATAAAAAACGAATTTACCTAAGCGGCTTAAGTAGGGGAGGAAGTGCGTCTTGGGAATTGGCCACACAATACCCTAAAAAGTTCGCAGCACTGGCCGTGGTATGCGGAATGGCTCCTTTGCCTTATGCCCATTGGATTAATAAGAAAATGCCCATTTGGGTATTTCATGGAGACCGAGATGAGGTAATTTCTGTTGAAGAATCTGATAAAATGGTAGCCAAGCTCAAAGAAATGAATTATGATGTGAGGTACACTAGATATAAAGATGTAGGGCATAATTCATGGGGTAGGGCCTATACCACGGAAGAATTGTACGAATGGTTAACAGCCCAAAAACAGGAATGAATTAAATGAAACATCATCTATTTTTTTTAATTGCCTTGGTTCTCTTTGGCTGTCGGCAAGAAGTAGTTAAAAAACAAAAGGTTCTAGAAACCCAGGAGAAAATTGAACCTTTGGTTGAGGTGGCTCCCGTTCCGGAAAAAAAGCTAAAAACGTTTGAAGGCATGGCCGATACCACTTTTGTTCGTTTGGCTGATTATAGTGAAGCCTTTGCGTATGACTTGCGTTATGCCACAGAAAATAATTTTCTAAAGGCAAAAGTATACGATTGTGCGGAGTGCTATACTAGAGTTAAGACAGCTAAAGCATTGATTAAAGCGAATAGGGATTTTATAAAAAAGGGAGTAAAAATAAAATTCTTCGATTGTTATAGACCAAATTCTGTCCAATACAAAATGTGGGAGATTGTTCCAAATCCGCAATATGTTGCAAACCCGATAAAGGGATCTATCCATAATAAAGGAGGAGCAGTGGATATTACTCTGGTTGATTTAGAAGGTAATGAATTGGATATGGGAACTGACTTTGATTTTTTTGGAAAAAGGGCATACCACGACAATTTGGATTTACCAGAAGAAATATTGTCCAATCGAAAACTTCTAAAAGAAACGATGGAGGCCCATGGTTTTTGGTCCATTAGAACGGAATGGTGGCATTACAATCTCTCGGCTGGCTCCAATGATAAAGTGGCCAATTTTAAATGGGAATGTAAAGACTAAGGTTTTTTACACATGAGAACCACAAGTTCACTGTTCAGGTTCGTGGTAAAAAACAAATAAACATCCCCACCATCTTTAATCTTATGTTTCTTGCGCAGTTCTGCCACAGATATAGGGAAATTTCTAGTAGTGATATTGGCTTTGGAAAGCTTTAATTCTTTTAGTGCATTTTTAGAATAGGGGAGAATATTCCTTATTTCAAATTTTCTTCCAGGAAAATCAACCAAAGAGTTAGAGGTATATAGATGCGAATGTTGGTGTAGCTTTTTCACGTCATAGGCTTTCGCTACAGATTTAAACCCTCCAGATTTTAAAATAGCGGAATTGGGTTCGTACAAATAATTTTCTGGAGAACCACATGCTATAATCGAAGCTGATTCTCCCTGCAGCGCAAAACTAAAATGAACTTCTTTATCTTGGGTGAGGTTTACAGCATGGACAGTAGTCTCTCGTTTAAAATCGTATTCCAAAATATAAAGCAACTCCTTCACCTCATTGTTGATAGCCACTATATGGACTTCCTTTACAAAATCCAGTTCTTTAATGCTTTGGGAAATATCCAAAAGGGGAGAAGCTTTAATCAAAACATACTTGGTTTTCTCAAAGAGAAAAGAAAGATTTTCAGGTAGATTGGGCAAACAATCTTTTAACAAAAAAACTTTTCCTTTTGCATCATCTCTTCGGGAAGGGTCAATGTAAATCCAGTCAAATTTTTGAATGGTACTTTTGAGAAATTGAAGACCATTTTCAGAAATACACGTGATATTGTGTTGATCAAGTATTTCAAAATTATGTTTTGCAATTTCACTTAATTCTTGATTGATTTCGCAATGAAAAACAGCAGCAAATTGTTTTGAAAAGGAGTAAGTATCAACACCAAATCCACCCGTCAAATCCAAGAGTGTTTCCCCGCTGATAAGTTTGGATTTGTAACGAGCTGTTTGTTCTGAACTCGTTTGCTCAATATTGAGTTTGTTTGGGTAATAAATGTTAGCGGTATTAAACCAAGAGGGGAGTTTGTCCTTGCACTTTTTTTTTGCTTCTAGCTGTTCAGCCAACTCTTTTTGCGAAATTCCTTCAAAAAGTTGCTTTTTTAGTAAAACTGACATGATGTCAGCATTCCAATTTTTATTTATAAAATTCTGTACACCAGTATTTAAAATATGCTCATTCAAACTAAAACTATAAGTTTTTAGTCAACTTTTTCACTACTGAATTTTCAGCCAAAAACTCTTTTAAAATCACTTTTATTGCAGTATATCCGGGTACTGCTACCACCATGCCAACAACACCAAAAACAAGTCCAGCAATGATGATCACAAGAAAAATTTCTAAAGGATGTGATTTTACACTTGTTGAAAAAATGAAAGGTTGGGAAAAGAAATTGTCAATAAGTTGACCAATGATCAGACCTATAAAAACGTATAGCGCTTTGGGCAAAATTATAGTACTAAAATCTGCCCCTAGAAAACTGGTCATCGTCAACGTTATCATGATTGCACCACCAATGATTGGACCAATGTATGGAATGATATTAAAGAGCGCGCAAAGGAATGCAATTACAATGGCATTTTCGACACCAGCAATCAAAAGTGCAATGGTATAAATAACGAATAAAATAAAAAGTTGAAGTAGGATTCCTGCAAAATATCGGGATAATAATCCATTGATTTTATCAACAGATTTCACCAAATTACTTTCTTTATTGTCTGGAACAAAAGTCAACATCCCATTTTGAAAAAGTTTGCTGTCCTTCAAAAAGAAAAAGGATATAAAAAGAACGGAAAAAAGACCAATGCTAAAATTACTTAAGGTGTTCACAAATGAATTAAGGAAGTTTGGTATGAATCCCAAATCCAACCCTTCCAATACATTTTTCTCCAAATCCGAGTCTTCAATCAAATGGGTAACATTAGCTGTAGTAGCACCAAAATATTCAAGAATTTGTAAATAGAGTGTATTTACATCGGCTTTTAAAGCTTCAATATCTAGAAGGGATAAGTTTTTACTCTGTTCGGAAATCAAAGGAATAAAGAGTGCTAAAATTCCAAGAAAAATGGCTAGCATAAAAACCATTGTAACTATCACGGCAAGGGTATTGGGAAATTTTAATTTTCGCCTTAAAAAAAGCACTACAGGCCTCCCTAAAAGTGCAATTACCGCTGCAATGGCCAGATAAGCCAAAACGGATTGAATCTTAAATAAAAAATAGGCTAAAAGAACAACCCCTACAATAATGGTTACCGCCCTTAAAATTCCATTGGCTATTATTTTTGAAGTCATAAACTAGCTTTTAAAGGCATATTCTACAATATTGGCTCCCATTTGGAGTGCTTTTAGCCTGACCTCTTCTGGGTCGTTATGTACGGAAGGATCTTCCCAGCCATCTCCTAAATCACTTTCAAAGGTAAAGAGTAGTAGTAATCTCCCTTCATCAAAAATGCCCAAAGCTTGTGGTCTTTTGCCATCATGCTCATGGATTTTGGGCAAGCCGGCTGGGAATTTATACTTCTGATTAAAAATAGGATGATCACCGCCGAGTTCTCGTAATTGCTTATTTGGAAATACTTTTTCTAGTTCCCTCCTCAAATAAGGCTCCATGCCATAATTATCATCAATATGCAAAAAACCACCCGACATTAGGTAAGTTCTTAAGTTTTCCGCTTCTTCATTTGTAAAAAAGACATTTCCGTGCCCTGTCATATGAATGTAGGGGTATTGGAAAATGGAAACACTACCGGCTTCCACGGTTTCTGGTTTTGGATTAATTTTTGTGCCTATGTTACTATTGCAAAACTGTATTAAGTTTGGCAGAGCTGTTGGGTTAGAATACCAATCCCCACCACCACCGTATTTCAATACAGCTATTTCTTGACCGTGACATAGGCTTATCACAAAAAAAGTTAAAAAACCACACAGCTTGGTAAGTTGTTTCATTTTCCCACGAATAACTAAGAAATCAAAAATACAGTATTCATGTTTAAAAAAATCATAATTCCTACCATGGTCTTTATAGGAATGTCTCTGATGGCATTTTATACTGGTAAACAAGAAAACATAGCAGAAGAGAAAAATAGCGTTGTTAAAAGTGAGGCATATATGCCTTCCATAGTTTTAGAGTTGTTTACCTCACAAGGGTGTTCTAGTTGCCCACCAGCCGATGTACTCTTGGAAAAGGTAAAAAAGGAATACCCTGAAAATGTGTATGCGTTGTCTTATCATGTGGACTATTGGAACTATATAGGTTGGGAAGATCCTTTTAGTAAATCTGTCTATACAAAAAAGCAAAGGGATTACAATAGTAAGTTTAGATATAGAAGCAATTATACTCCTCAGTTGGTTATTAATGGTAAAGAGCACTTTGTTGGTTCTAACCAATCGAAAATGTATTCCAAACTGAATGTATACAAAACAAAAAAAGCAGCAAATGCAATAAATCTTGATGTAAAGAAAACAAGTGGGAGTTCAATATCATTTGATTATACGGTTGATGGGGATTTTACCAACAAGCAGCTTAGGGTTGTTTTGGTATTGGATGAGCGCACTACCTCGGTTAAAAGAGGGGAAAATAGAAACAGGGTTTTAAAGAACAGCAATATCGTTGTGGCAGAAAAGTATATTCCTGTTACCACTCAAAAAGGTACATCCTCAATAGCGATTCCTAAGTTAGTGTCCTCGAATGATAATTTGACCCTCATGGTTCTTATTGAAGCCGATAACCTTGATATTACTGGAGCAATCAAAGCACCAATTGTGCGTTAATAGCTATTGATAATGACGACAGTTGTACATGCTACAATTGCCGCTGTTTCAGTTCGTAAGCGATTGTTTCCTAGGGATACAGGCACAAAACCTTTAGAATATGCTAAACTTATTTCGGTTTTTGAAAAGTCACCTTCAGGGCCTATAAGAATAACAAGGTCTCTGTCTGCTGCCACTCTTCTTTTTAGTTCCATTTTTTCACCTTCACCACAGTGCGCAATAAATTTTAGGCTGTCCATTTCTTGACGCATAAAATCTTTGTAAGAAATTGGGGGGTTCAATTTGGGCAAACGGGTTTGCAACGACTGTTTCATTGCTGATTGCAACACACGCTCCATGCGCTCTAACTTTACCACCTTACGCTCGGAATGTTCACAAATAATGGGTGTTATTTCATCCACTCCTATTTCTGTGGCCTTTTCCAAAAACCATTCGTAGCGATCGTTCATTTTGGTTGGTGCCACGGCAAGATGCAGGGCGTATCGTTTGGGAATGCTTTTTTTGGTGGAAATTACTTGTGCTTTACATTTTTGTAAATCAGTGATTAGAATTTCCGCTTTAAACAAATATCCCTTGCCATTGGTGATGTGTAAAACATCTCCCTCTTTCTTTCGCAATACTTTTAGGATATGTTTGCTTTCCTCAGCTGTGAAAAAGAATTGTTTAGAGCTATTGTCCAGTGAAGGATTGTAAAAGAGTTGCATAAATTATAGTTTACTTTTTGCGTGCTCCAAACCCAATTCAATCCAGTTTTGAAGTTGTTCTTCGGTTTTATAACCCTCAGGAGAGACAAAAATAAACTCTTTCATGGGTTTACCTGTAAAATCCATAGGCCTTACAAAGTCATGTGTTAAGATGTCTGGCATTTTATGTCCTACAACACGAACCATTAGATCATTCTTTACTGGACCAACGGTCATTTTTCCTTGATGTAAAAAGGCTATTCCCCCGAACATTTTCTTTTCGGTAAATTCTTCCGGAAACATTGTTAATGCATGCCGAATTCTGCTTGCTAGTTCTTCGTTGTATGCCATTCTTATGTTTGAACGTAAAAAGGTAAAGATTTAACCATCAACTTCCAATCGCATATCTGGCTTTGGCCCCAACGCTTTGATTGGTGAATTGCCCTTCTAGAAATTTTAAATACCCTACAATGCCAATCATACCCGCATTATCTGTACAATATTGAAATTTAGGAATATATGTTGTCCATCCCAGTTCCTTCTCCGCATCTTTTAACCTTTTTCGAATACCTGAGTTGGCGGCAACCCCACCGCCAATTGCGATGTGTTGAATCCCAGTTTGCTTTACGGCAAGTTTGAGTTTGTCCATTAAAATTTCCAATATGGTATACTGAACGGAAGCACAGATATCGTTGATGTTCTCATCCACAAAGTCAGGATTTTTTTTGGTTTCACGCTTTAGAAAGTATAGAATACTAGTCTTTAATCCACTAAAACTAAAATTAAGCCCTTCAACCTTAGGTTTTGGAAAGTCGAACGCTCTTGGATTCCCAAGTTGTGCATTTTTGTCTACTAATGGTCCACCAGGATAAGGCAACCCCATTAATTTGGCACTTTTATCAAAAGCTTCGCCTACCGCATCATCCAATGTTTCGCCTAGCACTTCCATATCAAAATAACTGTTTACCCTAACAATTTGCGTATGCCCTCCACTTATCGTCATGCCCAAAAAAGGGAACTCAGGTGCAGTCATGCTTTCATCATCAATAAAGTGTGCCAAAATATGAGCTTCCATATGGTTTACTTCAATTAATGGAATGTCAAGACCCAAGGCCAATGACTTGGCAAAAGAAGTTCCCACCAATAAAGAGCCCATAAGTCCTGGACCTCTTGTAAAAGCTATGGCAGATAGTTGTTTTTTATCGATATTTGCTTTGGCCAAGGCTTGATGTACCACTGGAACAATATTTTGTTGATGGGCTCTGGATGCTAATTCTGGAACAACACCCCCATATTGCTTGTGTATTTCTTGTGTTGCCACCACATTGCTTAGCACTTTTGTATTGCACAAAACGGCTGCAGAAGTATCATCACAAGAAGATTCTATTGCAAGAATGTAATTTTTTTTATTTGCCACAGGTTTTGGAACAAAAATTGGTCAAGCAAAGGTAAAACATAAAGCCCTATCAGAAAACTAAGGAAAATACTGTTACGATTACTATTGGCAATCTTGCTAATCATGGTATTGGGCTCCTTAATTTTATCAATTCCTGCAGTGCAGACCAAAATGGCCAAATATGCCACAAAATCCCTTAACGAAGAATTTGGCACCAATATCTCCATAGACCGTCTTAGCTTATCCCTATTCAATTTAAATACGGGCTTAAAGGGCATTTATGTTGAAGATTACCAAAAGGACACCCTAGCTTATATTGAAAAATTGACCACTTCCATTTTAAACATAAGAAATATGGCCAATGGGAAAATGGAGTTTGGCGATATTGATGTAGATGGACTGTTCTTTAATTTAAAAACCTATAAAGGAGAACGGGATACCAATTTAGATGTGTTTGTGGCCAAGCTTGATGACGGACAACCCAGAGCACCAGGTACACCGCCTTTTTTTATGTCTTCTGATGAAATAGAAATTTCTGATGGTAGGTTTAAACTTATTGACGAAAATTCAGAGTCACAGGAAATCTTGAGTTTTACCAATATTGAAGTCTTGGCAAAGGACTTCCAAATATTGGGACCTGAAGTAACATTGGGGATTGAAGCGCTATCATTGATGAGCAAAAGGGGCATACAATTGGAAGAGTTGTCCACGAACTTTAAATACACCAAAAAGCAGATGCGATTTGATTCTCTCAGAATTCAAACTGGAGAATCTAAACTGAGAGGGGGTCTGGTATTCAATTATAATAGAGAGGATTTTGCTGAATTTTTAGATAGGGTCAATGTAGAGGCCAGTTTTAATGAATCTACCGTCGCACTTAATGATGTAAATTCATTTTACAACGAGTTTGGAAAAGACAAGGTGGTATCCTTTGCTGGGAATATAAGTGGGGTGTTAAACAGATTAAAAGTTGAAGAGCTTTTTGTTCAATCAGAGAATACGGGAATTAGAGGCGATTTTGAATTTGACAATATGTTTAGTCAAGAAGCTCCATTTATTATGCGGTCAGATATTGACAACCTAACTTCCAGTTATTATCAATTAAGATCATTATTACCTAATATTTTTGGAAAAAATGTTCCTTCTTCAATACAAAGATTGGGTCAGTTTACCATTCGTGGCGATGCTGAAGTGACGGAGACCTCACTAGATGTACAGATTAACCTAAACACTGCCATAGGTAGCAGCTACACCGATTTGCAGATGACCAATATTCAAACCATAGATGATGCCAGTTACATTGGTTTTGTATCACTTATAGATTTTGATTTGGGAAAATTTGTACCAAATGACCAGTTGGGCTTAGCCACTATGGATGTGAATGTGGAAGGGAAAGGTTTTATAGCTGAATATCTGAACACAGAGGTTATTGGAGAGGTCTACAAGTTGGAGTTCAACAATTATGAATATAATGACCTTAAAGTATCAGGAATTCTAAAAGAAAAATTATTTGATGGTTCATTAGTAAGTAAAGACGAGAATTTTCAATTTGATTTTAAGGGATTGGCGGATTTTGGGGAAAATGCAAACAATTTCAATTTTATAGCCTCGGTAGCTCATGCCGATTTCAAAAAATTGAACTTTATCAATGATAGTGTATCTGTTTTTAAAGGAGATTTAAATATGGATATTGTTGGAACCACACTCGACAATATTGAAGGACAAATTCGGTTTTCCAATACAACCTATCAGAATAAGAACGACACCTATTATTTTGAAGATTTTTCTGTTACCTCCTCTTTTGATACAGATACCCTACGTACTGTAGAAATAAATTCACCAGATATCATCACAGGCTATGTCAAAGGAAAATTTAAGGTGATGGAGATTGGAAAATTGGTGCAAAATTCCGTCGGAAGCATTTATACCAACTACAAACCTTTTGAGATTTCCGAAGGACAAAGGCTCAACTTCAATTTTAAGATTTATAATAAAATTGTGGATGTCTTTTTTCCAGAAGTTGTTTTTGACCCTAACACTTTTATTAGGGGAAACATCATTTCGGACGAAGGAGACTTCAAACTTACCTTTAAATCACCCAGTATAGAAGCTTTTGGAAACGATTTTGATAATATTGAGCTGAAGATTGATAATAAGAACCCACTCTTTAATACATTCATATCGGTTGAAGATATGTCCACTGTCTATTATGATGTAAAAGATTTCAACCTCATCAATACCACACTAAAAGACACCTTGTTTTTTAGAACGGAATTTAAAGGAGGAAGTGAGTTTAATGACAGCTATAATTTAAATTTCTATCACACTTTTAATGAAGAAAACAAATCGGTGATAGGACTAAAAAAGTCCGATGTAAATTTCAAAGGAAACACCTGGGTGCTGAACAAGCGGGGAAATAATAAAAATAAGGTCATTATCAACAGAACATTGGATAGTATAAGAATTGAAGATGTTGTAATGGATAATAATAATGAAGAACAGATCAGGTTAAGAGGGGAGTTGGCCGATTCTACCTATAAAGATTTGGACCTTCAGTTTAAGATAGTTTCCCTTAACAAGATAACCCCGGCTATTGACAGCCTAAAGTTGGATGGGTATGTAGATGGATTTCTCAATATTCTGCAAAAAGATGGTAAATATTTACCGACCTCTAGTTTAAATGTTCGAAACTTCAGTGTTAACAATAGAAGGTTGGGCGATTTGGAAATCGGGATCTTCGGAAATAACGACCTTACCCAGTTTGGAGTAAGCACATGGTTGAACAATAATGGTAAAGAAAAGTTGAGTCTAAACGGGAAGGTAACCAACATAAACAATGAACGGCGTTTGGATATAGCCGCAAACCTTACCGATTTTGACCTTGAACCATTTAGTCCACTGGGAGATGGAGTAATATCCAATATTAGAGGTAAGGTGAGTGGATTTGCAAAGATTACTGGAAACGTTGCCAATCCATCTATAAATGGAACATTGAGTTTAACAGATGCTGGTATCGGTATTCCATACCTTAATGTGGATTATGATTTTGCACCGTATTCCCGTGTTCGTCTTTTTGACCAAACCTTTTATTTTGAAAATATTGAACTTTCTGATGTTGCCGAAGGAACCACAGCTACGTTGGATGGCACTATTAACCATACCGCTTTTGGAGATTGGTCTTTAGATTTAGATGTGGATACCAAGAACAATCGTTTTATGATTTTGAATACAGGATTTGATGAAGAAGCTTTGTATTACGGAACGGGTTTTATAAATGGGACCGGCAGTATATATGGATCAACAGATGCACTTACCATCGCGGTAGATGCAACAACGGCAAGGGGCACCTCTTTAAAAATCCCACTTAGCGATGTAACCAGTGTGGGGGATTATTCCTTTATTAATTTCATAGAGAAAGGTAGTACCGAGTCTTTCGAAGAACAGCGTGTACTTAAGGATTACCAAGGCTTGGAAATGGCCTTTGATTTGGCAGTAACACCAGAAGCAGAAGTGGAAATTGTAGTAGATCAGAGTACTGGAAGTTCCTTAAAAGGTACCGGAGAAGGAATTCTGTTGATAGAAATCAATACCAACGGGAAATTCAATATGTATGGGGAATTTGTTGCAGTAACTGGTGAATACAATTTTAAGTATGGTGGTGTTATTGATAAAAAATTCCAGGTACGCCCCGGAGGTACCATTCTTTGGGAACGAGATCCATTAGCTGCTCAGCTTAATTTGGAGGCTGTTTATGCCCTTAATGCCAACCCTGCTCCTCTATTGGATAATCAAGGGTATAGTTCAAGAATTCCCACAGAAGTTGTGGTACGTTTAGATGGAGAACTTGAAAGTCCAAACATTAATTTTGATATTGATTTTCCAGGGACTAACTCTGTGGTGCAGTCAGAATTGGAATATAGACTCCAAGATCCAACCGTAAAAGAGCGAAATGCTTTCTTCCTGTTAGCTCAAGGAACTTTTGTAAATGAACAAACGGGGATAAACCAACAAGCGGTTACAGGTAACTTGATTCAAACGGCATCAGGACTACTTAACCAAATACTGGCTGGAGATAATGATAAATTCAATTTAGGACTTTCTTATGAACAAGGTTATTTGGACACCAGCGCTGACATTCAGACGGAAAATAGAATAGGGGTGACCGTTTCCACTCAAATATCCGATAGAATTTTGGTAAATGGAAGAGTAGGAGTGCCGGTAGGAGGTGTTTCTGAGAGCGTGGTGGCAGGAGATGTGGAAGTTCAGGTGCTTCTAAATGAAGAAGGGACATTAAGTGCCAAAATTTTTAACAGAGAAAATCAAATACAACAATTTCTTGCAGAAAGACAGGGTTATACACAAGGTGTAGGACTCTCCTATCAGGTTGATTTTGGCAGTTTTAAGGAATTAATGCAGAGAGTATTCAAAAAGAAAGAAAAAAAGATAACTCCCAAAGTCGAAAATCAAGCCACAGATATTATGGGAAAGGATAGTCTTATCCGATTTGTTCCTAAGGGCAATACAGCCAAAAAGTTACCCAAGTAGCGTTACGTTTTTAGCAATTTTTCAACAAAATTTTTACGAAAACGTTTGCGAAAACGCCTGAAAACAAATAAGTTATTATGTGATTCAATAATTAAATAAAGTTTCCTAGTTTTGACCCTTTAAAATTTTGAATGGCTACAGAAATTAAGAAAATAGCAGTACTTACATCAGGTGGTGATTCTCCAGGAATGAATGCTGGGATCAGATCGGTAGTTCGTACCTGTGCTTATTTAAAAATAGAATGCGTTGGTGTCTATAGAGGATATCAAGGAATGATTGAAGGAGATTTTAAGCCTTTGGACGCTCGTAGTGTAAACAACATTATTAACAAAGGAGGAACTATTTTAAAATCCGCCCGATGCGAAGATTTCCGTACCAAAGAGGGTAGAAAAAAAGCCTATGACCAGTTAAAAAAAGAAGGTATTGATGCCTTTGTTGTGATCGGTGGTAACGGAAGCTTTGCAGGTGCTTTGGCCTTTAATGAAGAATATAACTTTCCTGTAATGGGAATGCCTGGAACTATAGATAATGATATTTTAGGATCCACTTATACAATTGGTTTTGACACAGCTATAAATACAGTTGTCGAAGTTATAGATAAAATTAGGGATACGGCCAGTTCGCATAACCGTCTTTTCTTTGTTGAAGTGATGGGACGGGATGTCGGACATATTGCACTTAACGCAGGCGTTGGTGCTGGCGCAGAGGAAATTCTAATCCCTGAACAAAATCTCGGATTGGAACGTTTGCTGGAGTCTCTAAAAAGAAGTAAAAAATCGGGAAAATCTTCCAGTATTGTTATTGTTGCTGAAGGTGACAAAATCGGTAAAAATGTTTTTGAGCTAAAAGAATATGTGGAAGAACATTTACCTATATATGATGTCCGCGTATCCGTTTTGGGACATATGCAAAGAGGAGGAAATCCAACTTGTTTTGATAGGGTTTTGGCGAGTAGAATGGGAGTAAAGGCAGTGGAAAGTCTCCTAGAGGGAAAATCCAACTATATGGTAGGAATAAGAGATAACAACCTTATCCTTACCCCAATTAGTGAGGCGATAAAGGCACATACGGAAATTGATGAGGAACTCGTGCGAGTTTCAGATATAATGACTACATAATAAAAACCAAATAAAGTAAAAATGTCAAATTTAAAAATAGGAATTAACGGATTCGGTAGAATAGGAAGATTGGTGTTTAGGGCAACCGTGCAACGTGACAATGTAGATGTTGTTGCTATCAATGATTTGTTGGATGTTGAACATCTAGCATATCTATTGGAGTACGACTCTGTTCACGGAAAATTCGATGGAACGATTGAGATAAAGGACGGAAACCTCGTGGTAAATGGAAAAACCGTGAGAATAACTGCGGAACGTGATCCTAAAAATTTGAAATGGGACGAAGTAGGCGCTGATATCGTAGCAGAATGCACAGGAATTTTCACCACCTTGGAAACTGCACAATATCATATTGATGGTGGAGCAAAGAAAGTTGTTATTTCTGCACCTTCCAAAGATGCCCCTATGTTTGTTATGGGAGTTAATCATAACGATGTAAAAGCATCCGATACTATCGTATCCAACGCATCTTGCACAACCAACTGTCTTGCACCACTTGCTAAAGTGTTGAATGATAAGTTCGGTATTGAAGAAGGCCTAATGACCACGGTACATGCCACTACGGCAACACAAATGACAGTTGACGGTCCATCAAGAAAAGATTACAGAGGAGGAAGAAGTGCACTTTTAAACATTATTCCTGCATCCACGGGAGCGGCTAAAGCCGTAACCAAAGTAATTCCAGAACTTTTAGGTAAACTTACAGGTATGGCATTTAGAGTACCTACGGCTGATGTTTCTGTTGTTGATTTAACCTTAAGGTTGGAAAAAGAAACATCATATGAAGAAATTAAGAAGGCATTTAAAGATGCATCTGAAGGAGAACTAAAAGGTATTTTAGGATATACCGATGAGCCTGTAGTTTCCCAAGATTTTGTTGGTGATGTAAGAACAAGCATATTTGATGCAGAAGCCGGAATGGAGCTTAACTCCAAGTTTTTCAAAGTAGTGTCATGGTACGATAATGAAACTGGTTATTCCAATAAGTTAGTCGATTTGGCAGAACACGTTGCCAGTCTTTAATTTATAATCTTACAAGAAAATCCTGGAATAGGCTCATATTCTATTCCAGGATTCTTTAAAATTCAGCCTATGATACTGATTGTTGATAGTGGAGCAACCAAGTCTGATTGGATTGCCCTAAATGATAGCGGAAAACAATTATTTCTTACTCAAACACTAGGCCTTAGCCCAGAAGTGCTGACCCGTGAAGTGATTGAGGATAGGCTAGCCAATAATTTTGAGCTTTCTAAAAACAGGGAAGATGTAAGTCATTTATATTTCTACGGAGCTGGCTGTGGCACTGATAGAATGAAGATTTTTTTAAAGGATATTTTTAAGGATTTCTTTCCAAATGCAAAAACTGAGGTAAGAGAAGACACTTTTGCCGCAATTTACGCGACCACCAAGATAGGACATCAAGGCATTGTCTGTATTCTGGGTACTGGCTCTAACTGTAGTTATTATGATGGTCATCAACTATTTCAAAAAGTAACCTCGTTGGGTTATATATTGATGGATGATGGAAGTGGGAATTTTTTCGGTAGAAAGCTATTAAGAGATTATTATTTTCATAAAATGCCTCAGGACTTGGGAATTAAATTTGCCAAGGAATACAATTTAGAAGCTGATGTTATAAAGGAAAATTTGTACAAACAGCCTAACCCCAATACCTATTTGGCCACTTTCGCCCGTTTTATCATTGAAAACAAAGAACATCCGTATTGCCGAGGAGTAATCGACAAAGGATTACAGCAGTTTGTGAACAATTACATTATGCAATTTGAACTTGCTACAAAAGTCCCTATAAGTTTTGTTGGTAGTATAGCCCATTTCCTTAAAGATGAACTTGCTACAGTATTAGAACGTAACGATTTAATTTTAGGTGTTGTTCGCAGACGTCCTATTGAAGGACTGGTGGAATTTCATCAAGAGACTATTTAACCGCAATCATAGAAATCTCCACGTTAACAAACTTTGGGAGATTGGCAACTTCTACAGTTTCCCTAGCCGGTGCTGTGGCAGCATCAAAATAGCGTCCGTATACCTCGTTTATTTGAGAAAACTGATTCATGTCGTTTATGAAAATCGAAGTTTTTACTACATGCTCAAAGGTCATTTGGGCTTCGGAAAGAATTGCTTTTAGATTCTCCATGGACTGCTTGGTTTCAGCTTTAATATCACCTTCAACCAAGTTCCCAGTAGCCGGATCAATAGGAATTTGTCCAGAAATATATAAGGTATCCTTAATAAGGACTGCTTGATTATAAGGTCCTATCGGAGCTGGAGCATTGGGAGTATTGATAATTTTTTTCATTGATACAGTATTTATTGATGCTTAGTTTGCCAAGTTATTTAATTATACATTATCACCTGCTAAACGGCTGACTTCTATTTTCCCATTTTAGATCGCTAAGAATGGAACTCTTTATTCCGATGAAGAAGTACCATCGCTCAAACCTTCCAAAGGGAGTCCAATCAAAACTTAACCGGAAACTATTTAAATCTCTCTTGAAGTTTAATCGAGTATCGGCAAACCCTTTGTTCTTAAGGTCATAACCAGAGTTAAAACCTACTTCCCATTTAGGGGAAAGCTGCACATTGCCCGAAAACATTAAAGAGTGATTTGTGATTTCTTTCTGCCGATTACTATTGTTATAGGTAGCGACGTAGGTAAATCTCATATCCCACGGAATTTTATTTCCAAATAACGGGTTATCTACCTCATCGCTGTCCGGATTCTCTCGTTTAAAAAACGGCTCTCCATCACGAGCTCCCTCCAACTCAAATGGGTTAGCACCATAATCTGGGTCTTCCGTTTCTGTATCTTCATTTGATTTGTTTCCCCCTTTTTTGAACATATCGCTTTTTAGGGAGAAGCCAGTGTTGATCCTAGCTGAGGTCAACCGTAATAGCCCGCCACCATTGCTCACATTGAATGTATTGATTCTTCTTCCGTTATTATCAATGGCATATGGATCCAATGTAGCGGAGAAGTTTATGGGTACGTTTTTAATGATTTCTGTACCTCCGCTAAGATTTACAGGACTTAATTTTAATGAATCTGCTTCAAAATTGTAGCTAGTGGAAAGCGTAAGGTTACTTAGAATACTTACCTTTCTTGGTTCTGTAGCCGTGGAATCCTTGGATCTAACTTTTGCCTCCAACGTGTTCTGCAAAGAAAAACTCATGGAATTACTTTTGCTTAATGAAGGCCTTCCATAAATACTGGTTTCAAAAGGAGTAAACTGCACCTCTTCGCCATCAGCATCAGCATAGGTATCATAAAATTGCTCAAAAGAGGGTGCATAAGAGTAACTTATAGAGGGCCGCATTACATGTCGCAAAGCCTGTATTTTTTTATCCTCGCCAAAATTAAAAGTACCATAAACAACCGTACCAATGCTCGCACCTAAATTGTAGCGATTAAATCTATCAAAACCTGGAATGGTATCAGTTACCACTGCCTGTTCATCTTGGTCAAACCTTCTACTGATTGTTTCAAGGGTCCAAACGTCCTCGTAACTCCCATTTAAACTAACGCTTAAATATTTAGCAACTTTAAAGTTGGTTGCAATGGGGATACGATGTCTTGCCCCAACCCTGGCATTTTCAAACATAGCACTAGTAAAAAAGTCCTCCTCGGTAGTAGTAATACTATTTTGGGCGTTTACATCGTATTGAAAGTTCACATTTTGAACAATTCCCTTTTTAATACCGTCTCGTTTTGCAAAGGGGAAAATCCGTTCCATACTTGCCTGAAACGTTGGTAATGACATAGTGATGGCTTGAGTCCTGGAGTTTTGCGAATGTGTTAAGGTTAAACTGGTATTGACCGATGGATACGCCGGAAAAGTCTTGGAATAACTTATGGACGAAGCAAAGGTATTGGTCTGTGTATTAGACCTATTGACCTGATTTAGGGAGTTGGTGAAAAACTGACTGCTACCAAGGTTAACCGAAGCGGAAAAACGCGAATTTGGACTTGCTTTGGCATCTTGCGTATGCCTAATTTGTATATTGTAATTACTACTTCGGCTAAAATCATCGAAACCTTTCTGGCTCTGAATAAGGTTTTCATAGCTGAAATTGATATTCCCTCTAAACCGATATCGCTTTGAATAAATAGACTGTCCCCTGAAACCGTAACTGCCGTTTGTATAAAAATCCCCAGTAAGACTTAAATCCACATAATCACTTATCGGTAAATAATACCCGCCATTCTGAAGAAAATAACCTCTATTGGGATCATTACCAAAGGTTGGAAAAATTAGCCCAGCACTGCGTCCTGTTGTTAAAGGGAAATACGCAAAAGGCAATGCTACAGGAGTGGGCACATCCACAATATAAATGTTACTAAACCCGGCAATAATCTTCTTTTTGGGAACAAACTTTGCCTTTCTAATTCTAATATAATAATCGGGGTCGATAGTGTCCTTAGAGGTAGTGAGCTTTCCTTCACTTAGAAAGTACACCGAATCGTTTTCCTTTTTTGTAATTTCCGCATATACCTTCATTGCGTCACTACCAAGTTGTCCCAAACCTGCCTGCTGTTCGGTCCTGGAATTCCAAATTAGCGCTTTTTGGGTGTCAAAATTGAATCTGATGGAATCTGGTCGCACTTCGTTTGTTCCTTGTTTAAAATAGGGTAGTTGCGAATATGTACCTGTAGAATCCTGTAATCTTCCTGCATAGACCTCATTTTTAATGTAATCCATTACAATTACACCCGCTTTGAGCTCAGTGTCCTGATAATAGATTTCAGCTTCATTGTACAGATAGATTTTATTATCTTTCTGACTAAGTTTTACATAGTCCTTTGCTTTGTATTTTATTTTATCCAATAAAAGTGGTTGCTTGCCTTGGACGGAATCAACCTCCGTGCTATCAACGGTAATGGAGTCGTTAAGAATATTGGGAGGCAGCAGTGGAGCCGTAATACTGTCCTGTATTGGCTTGATAGGTAGGGGTATAATACGGTCTTCCTGAGCTCTTGAATTTAAGGCACTAACAAGAAGGACAAATAGGAAAACTAAAAGATGTTTGTTTGATTGCAACGTGATATATCCTATTTTTGTGCTAGTTTGGCGCAGTTTTTGGGCTCAAACTTACATATATTTTTTGTTCTGTTGATTGGGGATTACAATATTTTTAACCATTCCAGAATGCTATTATTACACTGTTCTATGAATAAAAGTCGATTAGCTTTTTTAATTGTTCTACTCGCTGTACTTCCCTTGGCTTCATTCACCAAAAATGATACCGAAGTACCACCAAAAGATAAGTTTGTTGTTGTTTTAGATGCAGGTCATGGCGGCCATGATCCCGGAAACCTTGGAAATGGGTACTTGGAAAAAAATATTGCATTGGGTATTGTCTTGAAGGCAGGTGAAGAATTAGCGAAAAACCCAGATATTAAAGTTGTTTACACCAGAAAGGACGACACCTTTGTTGATCTTTTCGTTCGCGGTGAAATAGCGAATCAAGCCAATGCGGATCTTTTTGTTTCTGTACATTGCGATTCGCATACGTCAGATGCTCACGGGGCGGGTACCTTTGTATTGGGACTTCATGCCAACAGGCAAAACTTTGAGGTGGCGAAAAAGGAAAACTCGGTAATTTACTTAGAAGATGATTATGAACAGCGCTATGCTGAATATGATATTAATTCTCCCGAATCTGTAATAGGGCTTACCATTATGCAAGAGGAGTTTTTGGAACAAAGCATTATGCTTGGCAAAAAACTTCAAGATAATTTTACCAAAAGATTAAAAAGAAAGGACAGAAAAGTAAAGCAAGCAGGATTTATAGTGTTGCATCAAACTTTTATGCCGAGTGTTTTGGTAGAAACTGGGTTTTTAACCAACAAAACAGAGGGAGGGTATTTAAATTCCAAAAAAGGCCAATCCGAAATGGGTAAGGCCATTGCACAAGCTGTTATTGCATACAAGACCGATATTTCAAACGGTTTTGACATTGAAGATACACCCGTTGTAATAGAGGATAGCTCTGGAGCCGTTCATACCACTACAAAGAAAGAGCAAGAAAAATCAGATACAGAAACAGCATCCGCATCGGTCTCACAGGCCAAAACGGTTCCTGTTACCCAGAAAAAGGATGCGCCTCCTAAAACAGGAGTAATTTTTAAAGTACAGTTGATGGCTAGTGCCAAGAATATTCCTTTGAGGGAAGCCAATTTTAGAGGGCTGGATATGCTGTCCAAGGAACCAATTAAGAATCTTTATCGCTATATGTATGGTAATGCCAGCTCTTATAATGAAGCTAAAAACCTAAAAACCCGAGCGGATGCCAAAGGGTATACCACTTCTTATATTGTTGCGTACAGGAATGGGACAAGAATTACATTAAAGGAAGCCCTTAAATAGGAATAAATAAGGGTGCTGCCTTCTCAAAAATATTCCTAATTTTGTTTGAACAGTAAACTGAATCTTTTGAAACTAACCAGGGAAATCAAAACTGGGATTATAGTACTTACAGGAATCTTAGCACTAATTTTCGGGTTGAGTTATCTAAAGTCCTCTTCACTTTTTGAAAACAACAAAACATTATATGCGGTGTATGATCATGTCGGTGGTCTTCAACCAGGAACACAAGTTTCTATTAACGGACTCACCGTTGGGAATGTAATCAGTATTCGATTTAAAGATACCTCTGGGAAACTATTGGTCACTCTTTCTATAAGCGACGACTTCCAATTTTCCAAAAACAGCAAAGCGGAGCTGTATGATACGGGTATTATTGGTGGAAAAGGAATTCAAATCAGACCCGTTTTTGATGGAGCATCCAATGTACAATCAGGAGATACTTTAACAACGGACACAAAACCTGGACTCACCGAATTGGTACAGCAAAAGCTAACACCTTTGCAAATGAAGGTTGAGGGTGCAGTGTCCCATGCAGATTCTTTGTTAATGAATATTAATGATGTGTTGGATGATCGAACCAGAATGGAATTGAGACAAAGCATTTCAGGTCTTAACGCTCTGGTAAATTCATTTAAAGGAAGTGCAGATAAGTTAAACACGCTTTTAGAAAGCAACAAAGAACAATTGGATAGTTCATTGAAAAATGTTGACAATATCACCACTAATTTTTCTAAACTTTCAGATTCGCTGGCAAATGCGGGACTTGCGGAAACGGTTTCCAACTTTAAAACTACGGTGGAACGTTTGAATTCAGTGCTCGGAAAAATTGAAAAAGGGGAAGGCTCATTGGGCAAACTTACCCAAGACGATAAATTATACGAAAATTTAACGGCCGCTTCAAAAGAGTTAGATCTTTTGTTGCAAGATTTTAGATTAAATCCAAAACGCTACGTAAATGTCTCTGTCTTCGGAAAAAAGCAAAAGGAATATGAGCTTCCGGAGAATGATCCTGCTGCACAAAACCAGAATTAATATATGGAGTACTTGCCTAATATTCTTTTTACCTTAATCCTGATTGCCGGAATAGGTTTTTTCGTAAGGAATATTAAAAAATTGTCAAGAAACATCAAGTTGGGAAAAGCTGTTGATGTTAGCGATAATGCTTCCCAACGCTGGAAAAACATGGCCAAAATTGCTTTAGGGCAAACGAAAATGGTGGTTCGCCCAATCGCTGGCCTCATGCATATTATTGTATACGTGGGGTTTATCATCATCAATATTGAAGTCTTGGAAATCATCATTGATGGGGTGTTGGGCACTCACCGTGTGTTTGCTCCGTTAGGTACTTTGTACGATTTTCTAATAGGCTCTTTTGAAATATTGGCATTGCTTGTTATTGTTGCTGTGGTAATATTTTGGATAAGGAGGAATATCATAAAACTTCAGCGATTTCTTAAGCCAGAAATGGAGGGTTGGCCTAAAAAAGACGGCAACATGATTTTGTACATTGAATTGGTACTCATGCTTTTATTCCTAACCATGAATGCTGCCGATTTTCAATTACAACAGTTGGATGCTGCACATTATACAAAAGCAGGTGCCTTTCCTATAAGCCAAATGATTGCCCCCTTATTTGATGGCATGTCAATTTCGAGTTTAATAGGTATTGAACGTACGGCTTGGTGGTTACATATTGTAGGAATATTGTCTTTTTTAAATTATCTATACTATTCTAAACATTTACATATTCTATTAGCCTTTCCAAATACCTACTATGGTAAGCTAAAACCACAAGGAGCATTTAATAATGTAGAGGCAGTTACCAATGAGGTAAAATTGATGATGGACCCATTAGCTGATCCGTTCGCCGCTCCACCTGAAGATGCACCAGAGCCTGAGAAATTTGGAGCATCAGATGTCATGGATTTAAATTGGGTGCAATTGCTCAATGCCTATACCTGCACGGAATGTGGTAGATGTACTTCGGAATGTCCGGCAAATCAGACAGGGAAAAAGCTTTCCCCTAGAAAAATAATGATGGATACCCGTGACCGTTTGGAAGAAGTGGGTAAAAACATGGATGCCAATAAAGGTGAATTTGTTCCAGATGGAAAACAATTGTTGGGAGATTATATTAGCCATGAAGAATTATGGGCATGTACTACCTGCAATGCTTGTGTACAAGCCTGCCCAGTAAGTATAGACCCGCTATCCATTATTCTGGAAATGAGACGATTTTTGGTGATGGAACAATCTGCAGCACCTATGGAACTAAACAATATGATGTCCAATATTGAAAACAATGGCGCGCCATGGCCATATAATCAAATGGATCGTTTAAACTGGGTAAACGAATAAATCTAGAATTATGAGTGAGGAACTTAAGGTGAAAACCATGGAAGCATTTATGGCCGAGGGTGCACAGCCTGAAATATTGTTTTGGGTAGGTTCTGCTGGCAGCTACGATGATAGGGCTAAAAAGATTTCTAGAGCTTTTGTGAAAATATTGAATAAGGCCAACGTTGAGTTTGCGGTTTTGGGGTCGGAGGAAAGTTGCACTGGAGATGTGGCCAAGCGTGCAGGCAATGAATTCTTATTCCAGATGCAGGCTATGATGAATATAGAAGTTTTAAATGGCTACGAAGTAAAGCGGATCGTAACCTGCGACCCACATTCTTTCAATACGTTGAAAAATGAATACCCAAGTTTAGGCGGAAACTATGATGTTGTTCACCATACACAATTCATAAAAGAGTTATTGGATAATGGACGTTTGTCCGTTGAAGGTACATTTTACAAAGAAAAACGAATTACATTCCACGATCCTTGTTATTTAGGGAGAGCGAACTCAGTTTATGATGCACCAAGAGAGGTTCTTAAGAAAACCAATGCGACTATTGTAGAGATGAAGCGGCATAAAAAAACAGCGCTATGCTGTGGTGCAGGAGGTGCACAAATGTTCAAAGAACCGGAAAAGGGAGACATGGATATCAATGTATTGCGTACAAAAGATGCATTGGAAACCAATCCAGATATTATTGCAACAGGCTGTCCATATTGCAATACAATGATGACGGACGGAATTAAAGCGCACGAAAAAGAGGGAAGTGTTACCGTTTTGGATGTAGCAGAACTTATTGCCAATGCTGAGGATTTATAAATAAAAAATAACGTATTACACAGTATTATGAAACATATTCTAAAATACGCTTGTCTCATTACTGCTTTTATTTTGATGCTAGCGTTTACTATTGAAAATAAATTGGCTGATGATGTATTATTTTATGCCTCATTTGATAGCGGAACCTCTGCGGATATCGCCATGGGGGATAAAAGTATTTACACTGCCGATCTGCGAAAGAATATAGAAAATGCGCAACCAGGCTTATTGAATCCAGATGTAGTAGTGGCCAAAGGCAAAGGATTATCTGGAGATGCACTGGATTTCAAAAAGAAAGGTAAGATGATTACCTTTTTTAAAGCAGCTAAAAATATGGGGTATTCCAAGGAAAATTGGAGTGGTTCTGTATCACTCTGGCTGCAACTGGACCCAGCAAAGGACTTAGAACCCGGCTATTGTGATCCCATCCAGATTACGGATGTCAACTATAATGATGCTTCCATGTGGGTAGACTTTACCAAGGATAACCCCAGAAGCTTTCGTTTAGGCGTATTGGGGGATTTGGAAGTCTGGAACCCAAAAGGCTTGGGGCCTGATGACAATCCTGATTTTGAAAAAAGATTGGTATGGGTTAAAGAACCACCATTTAGAAGAGGGGATTGGACACACATCGTTATTAACTTTTCCGAATTGAATACTGAAAAAGGAAGCTCGGAATTGTTTGTTAATGGCAAAAGTATGGGAACATCACCTACTATTACAGATCCGTTTACCTGGGAGGAGGAAAAAGCAAATATGATGCTCGGATTAAACTATATTGGCCTCTTGGATGAGTTAGCCGTGTTTAATAGGCTGCTGGGCACAGAAGAAATTACACTTATTTTTAATACCAAAGATGGCTTGAAATCAATTATAAACTGATTTAGCGCACATTATATAAATATAAATTCATGGTAGTACCTTTTGAAAAGCTTCCTGATAATGCTAGAATATGGATTTATCAGTCCAATAGAAGCCTAAGTGATGAAGAATTACAGGAAGTTGAAGAAAACTTAACTGGGTTTTTAAAAGAATGGACAGCCCATGGAAGTGAATTGGAAGCTGGATTTGAAATAAAGTACAAGAGGTTTATCATCATAGGGTTAGACCAAACCAATGCCAGTGCTTCAGGTTGTTCCATAGATGCGTCTGTACATTTCATTCAAAACTTGGAGAAAAAGTACAAAGTGAATCTTTTAGACCGGATGAATGTTTCTTTTAAACAGGGAGAATACGTGTCTTACAAATCATTGCAAGATTTTAAAAAAATGGCAAAGCAAAAATCCATCTCAAAAAACACTATTGTGTTCAATAATCTGGTAGCCAATAAACTAGAATATATGGAACATTGGGAGGTACCAGCAAGCGAAAGTTGGCACTCAAGATTTGTATAATCTCCTTAAATTATCCTAAATACGATACTTTCCTCGATGAAATACAATATTTTTATCAGCTGTAAGTTCATGTCCTAGACAAGATTTTATGCGGATAAACCTTTACTTTCTCCTTTTCTTACTGATGTTCTTAGGGGTTAATGGTCAAAAAAGTCCATTAATCACCACAGATTCCGTTGCGCAAAACAGTTGGGTTAATGCCCAATATGATAGTATGTCTGTGAGCGAAAGAATAGGGCAGCTATTTATGGTCAGTGTTGCTTCAAATCAAAGCAAGAGTGCCACGGACAACATAAAAGAGCTTATAAAAGCCCATAATATTGGAGGGGTTATATTTTCCACTGGAGGTCCGAACAGGCAGGCAAAACTCACTAATGAGTATCAGTCAATTTCCAAAACTCCATTGTTAATTGGTATGGACGCCGAATGGGGCTTGGCGATGCGTTTAGATTCTACCTATGCTTTCCCATGGAATATGACGCTAGGAGCAATAAGGGATAGCTCAATAGTCGAAAAAGTTGGCTTTCAAGTAGGGAAACATGCAAAAAGGCTAGGAGTGCACATCAATTTTGCGCCAGATATAGATGTGAACAACAATCCTAAGAATCCCATTATTGGGAACCGTTCTTTTGGTGAGGATCCCTTAAATGTATCCAAGCAGGGTATTGCTTTTATGAAGGGAATGGAACGTGCGGGGGTTTTATCCTGTGGCAAACATTTTCCCGGGCATGGGGATACTGCAACAGATTCCCACAAGGCGTTGCCTATTATCAACTCTTCAAAAAAGCGATTGGATTCAATCGAACTGTATCCTTTCAAGGAACTCATTAATGCCGGATTAAGTTCGGTTATGGTTGCCCATTTAGATGTTCCCAGTGTGGAAATTATGAGAGAAGGCTTGCCGTCTACCTTATCAGAACAAGTGATATCTGGATTATTACAAACCGAATTAGGATTTGAAGGATTGACCATAACCGATGCCTTAAACATGAAGGCTGTTTCCCAGTTTGCACCAGAAGGGGAGGTAGAACTTCAAGCTTTTCTTGCCGGGAATGATTTGCTTTTAATGCCAGAAAATGTGCTAAAGGCAAAACAAAAAATGGAGGAATCGTTTAATAACGGTATCATTTCTGAAGAACGACTTTCTACTTCTGTTAAAAAGATTTTATTAGCCAAGTATAAGGCGGGATTACATAAGTATCGGCCAATTGCATTGGAAAATCTTTATGAAGACTTAAATGGAATTGAAAATGATGTGGTCTATGAAGAAGCCATTGAAAATGCGATTACAGTGGTTAAAAATAATTTTTCCCTTCTGCCCATAAAGAAGTTGGAAAACAAAAAAATTGCCTACGTAAACTTTGGAGATGATTCTGGATATACATTTTTCAGAGCATTAAACCAATACGCTAAAGTAACTAAGATCAGTGCAAAAGATGCCGCAGGCTATAGAACCCAGCTTTCAGATTTTAATTTGGTGATTATTGGCCTTCATAAGAGTAATAAAAGTCCTTGGAAATCCTATAAATTCTCGAAAAACGAGCTATTTTGGTTACAGGAGATTTCTAGACTTAGGACTAGTAATACTGTGCTTACATTGTTCGCAAAACCCTACGCACTTTCAGATATAACTAGTTTCAATACCATAGATGGGCTAGTGATGGCATACCAAAACAGTGCTATTGCACAAGAAAAAGCTGCTGAGGTAATTTTTGGGGCTATTGGAGCTGATGGGAGATTGCCTGTTTCCACCAACCCAGAGTTTCCGGTGAATACTGGGGTTAAATTAAAGCCACTTTTGCGCTTGGGTTATAGTATTCCTGAAAGAGTTGGGTTAAACTCAGATAAGTTGGCTATTGTAGATAGTTTGGTTACTGCTGGTTTGGACTCTCTAATGTACCCAGGAGCTCAGGTACTAATAGCAAAAAGAGGAAAGGTCATATATAATAAGAGTTTTGGGAAACCTACATACACTTCAGAAGATGAAATTAGCGAAGGGCATATCTATGATTTAGCTTCATTGACCAAAATTCTATCCACGTTACCTCTAATCATGAAGATGGAGGAAGAGGGCAAAATTGCCCTGAATAATACGTTTCAAGAACTGGTTCCGGAATATGAGTCCTCAGAATTAAAGGATGTAACGGTTTTAAAAGCACTTTCCCACTATGGCCGGCTTCCGGCTTGGATAGCATTTTATATCGATACGTTGACCAAAAACAGAAAACCCTCTTCAGATTTCTACAGAAATCAACCTACAAATGGTTTTTCTTTTAAGGTGGCGGATAATCTGTATTTAACAGATGCCTATAAAGATTCTATTTATAATAGAATAGGCAGACAGAGTTTGAAGTCCAATCGATACCGTTATAGCGATGTGGCTTACTATATATTCAAAAAATATATTGAAGAGTCTTATGGAAAATCCATTGACGCCTTGATCAACGAATTTTTATATACCCCAATGGGATTACAGCATACTGCTTTTAATCCTCTTGAAAAATTTCCAAAACAAGAGATTGTGCCATCCGAAGAGGATAAATATTTTAGATATCAAACCGTTCAAGGATATGTGCACGATATGGGAGCGGCCATGCAGGGTGGAGTAGGAGGTCATGCTGGGCTGTTTAGCAATGCCAACGATGTTGCCAAGATTATGCAAATGTATTTACAGGGAGGTATTTATGGAGGTAAACGGTTTTTAGACGAACGAACCATAAAAAAATTCAACACCTGTTATTTTTGCCATAAGGATGTAAGGAGGGGAGTAGGTTTTGACAAACCTCAATTAAAAGAAAAAGGACCTACCTGCGGATGTGTTTCAAGAAAAAGTTTTGGACATAGTGGTTTTACTGGAACTTACACATGGGCAGACCCAGACGAGGAGCTTGTATATGTTTTTTTATCCAACAGAACATACCCTACAGCAAGCAATACACTGTTGGTGAAATCTGGATTGCGAACAAGAATCCAGCAAGCGATTTATGATTCTATTATAAATTAAAAAGTAAATATTGCTTTAGATTTGCTCTTATGAAGATAGCAATTGTATGTTACCCCACTTTTGGAGGTAGTGGCGTTGTTGCCACGGAATTGGGACTAGCACTGGCTGAAAGAGGTCATGAAGTTCATTTTATAACCTATAAACAACCTGTACGTTTAGACCTGTTGGGGAATAACATTCATTTTCATGAGGTCCATGTCCCAGAGTATCCACTTTTTCAATACCAGCCATACGAGTTGGCATTGTCAAGTAAGTTAGTAGATACCATTAAGTTCTATGGAATAGAGGTTTTACATGTGCACTATGCTATACCACATGCTTATGCAGGGTATATGGCCAAAAAAATGCTTCAGGAAGAAGGTATTTTTATACCTATGATCACCACACTTCATGGTACGGATATCACATTGGTGGGCAAACACCCATTCTATAAACCCGCTGTTACTTTTAGTATAAATAAGTCGGATATAGTGACTTCGGTTTCGGAAGATTTAAAACGCAGTACGCTAAAAATCTTTAATATAGAAAAAGAGATTGAAGTGATACCTAACTTTATTGATATTACAAAGTACAGTCCAGATTACACAGATTGTCAGCGTTCTTTAATGGCCAATGATGATGAACGTATCGTGACCCACATCAGTAATTTTAGAAACGTAAAGCGTATTCCGGATGTGATTAAGGTTTTCGACCGTATTCAGAAGGAAATTCCAGCCAAATTAATGATGGTGGGCGAAGGACCAGAAAAGGAAATGGCCGAACAGCTTTGTGATGACCTTGGAATTAAAGAAAAGGTAGTGTTTTTGGGTAATAGCAACGAAATTGACCGGATACTTTGCTTTTCAGATTTGTTCTTACTGCCATCCAAATCAGAGAGTTTTGGTTTAGCGGCTTTGGAAGCAATGATAAATAGGGTTCCTGTGATTTCAAGTAATACAGGAGGTATTCCAGAAGTGAATAAGGATGGTGTCTCAGGATTTCTTGCTGATGTTGGAGATGTGGATACTATGGCAGAAAAAGCGCTGTATTTACTAAAAGATGACGATGTTTTGGAGAACTTTAAGGAAAGTGCGTTCAAAGTTGCTTCAAAATTCGATATCATTCATATCTTACCAATATATGAAGAGGTTTATGAGAAGGCCTATAAATATCGTTTTAAAAACACCTATTGATTAGTGAAACATGTTATTATCATATTACTAGCCTGCCTTACTTCATGCAAAGCACAAAAGGAAGGACAATCAGAAGCAGAACAGCAAGATGAAAATATGATTCTAATCGATCATGACGGCTATAGCGGCATTGATGCATTTGAAGCTAGTATAATACAAGATGAAAAATCTTTGCGTAGCTTCTATGGCAAGATAAATCAAACCCGAAAACCTGGACTACCAGTTCCTTCCATAAATTTCTCTGAAAACTCATTACTTATAGTATGTTTGGGTCCTCAGAACAGCACAGTATCTCCTATAGTAAGAAAAGAAAGTGAATCTGATGGCGAAATGGTGATATCCATAGCACTAAGTGATACGACCAAATCCGAGAACCAAATTATTTCGTATCCTTTCTACATTTATAAAATCCCACAAACTTCCAAAAAAGTGGATTTTCGGAAGAAAGATTGGTAGATCAAATTAGACTTTTCACTTTTTTAAGCTTCTTATCGAGAATTAAAGCACTTTAAAGTACAATAGACGAATTTTTATGGTGTTGAATTAATTTTGTTTGTGATAACCTCAAATCACACAGAATGAAATCTACGAAACTGGCATTAGCAGTATTATTTTTATGGTCATTGGCGAGTTCCTCCCAAGAAGTCCAATTGACAAAAAAAGATAGTATAGTTAAGAGTTCTTGGATGGTATCCTTAGGAATAAACATAGTGGATGATTCCGGAGATGAATTCGGGAATTTATTTGACATTAAAGATGGTTGGCACGCAGTTCCCTTTCCTTCCCGCATTAGTGTTGGCCGTTATTTTGATAATGGTCTAGGGCTTGAAGCTATCGGAACGTACAATAAATATAAAGAAGGAAAAATCGTTGATAATGTGGTAAACCCTGCCGATGTTGATTATTTTGGTTTGGATTTTAGAATAAGCTATGACCTTAATATGATTTTAGGAGAAATGGGATTTTTTGATCCATATATTGGTATTGGTGCGGGCTATACGGATGCTAACAATCAAGGAAGAGGTACATACAATGCGGTTTTGGGTTTTAGAACATGGTTTTCCGACCATTGGGGGTTAGATTTCAATACAACTGGAAAATGGGCCATGGATACCGAAAATGCAAGTAATCATATTCAGCATGCAGTTGGTGTTGCCTATCGATTTGATGTTAAAAAAGGGCTTTCAAGAAAAGGAGAGGAGAAGTTAGCATTGTTGCAAGAAATGGAGAAAGAACAACAAAGAGTTCAAGACTCCATTGCTGCAAAGCAAAAAGCGGATGAAGAGGCCCGTTTATTAGCAGAACGATTGGAAAGAGAGAAAGAAGCGGCAAGACTGGCAGCTGAAAAAGCCAAGAAGGATGCTGAAGATGCCAGGCGAGCTAAAATTGAAAATGAAGTAAGGAATCTTGGTAGAGTCTATTTTAAATTAAACTCATCCTATCTTTCCATCGCCGATAAAAAAGTTTTAGATAAGTTGGTGGGTATACTAGAGAATTCTCCAAGTTTGGCAATAGAAGTTTCTGCACATACAGATTCCAGAGGAACAGATAAATACAATCAATGGCTATCTGAAAAAAGAGCAAAACGAACGGTTGAATATATAATCTCTAAGGGAATTTCTGAAGAAAGGATTAAATATGATGCATTTGGTGAAACTAGGCTGACAAATGAATGTGATGATGATACTCCATGTCCAGAGAAGAAGCATAGTGAAAATAGAAGGTCTGCGTTTAAAATTTTAAGTAATAAATAAAATTGAAAGCAAGGGATGACTTGTCAAAAAACATATTAAATGGATAAAACATATCTTTTGGATGTTGCTATAAAAGCATCAATAAGAGCTGGAAAAGCTATTCTAAAAATATATGAGGAAGATGATGAGATTGTTTTCAATCAAAAACTGGATAATTCACCAATTACTAAAGCTGATATAGCATCAAATACAGAAATACTTAAGTTTTTGCAACGAACAAATATTCCTATAATCAGCGAGGAAAATAAAAACCTTAGCTATGATGCTAGAGGTAAATGGGAAACATGTTGGGTAGTGGACCCTCTAGATGGTACAAAAGAATTTATCAAAAGAAATGGTGAATTTACTGTGAATATTGCTTTGGTTTCAAATAATACGCCAATCCTGGGTGTGATTTATGTCCCAGTAACCAAGGAGCTTTTCTTTTCGGACTCTGAAGAAGCGAAGGCATATAAAGTAACCCTGGATGTAAATCATGAATTTAGTGGTCAAATGATGTCAAAAACAAATGAGATAACTCCTAGAAAAAGAATTGAAAATACCATTAAAATTGTTGGTAGTAGGTCTCACATGAACAAAGAGACTGAAGAATTCGTAACCAAACTTAGCACTACTTATAGTAATGTTGAAATAGTTTCTAAAGGTAGTTCTCTAAAGTTTTGTCTGGTTGCAGAGGGTAAGGCAGATGTGTACCCTAGATTTGCACCTACCATGGAATGGGATACAGCAGCAGGACAAGCTATCTGTAACGCAGTAGGAATAAAAGTAATTTCAAAAGAAACAGGCGAACCTTTATTGTACAACAAAGAAAATCTATTAAATAGTCACTTTATTGTCAGAAGATAATGAGAAAAGTATCTTACAAAAGACATATTGCTAAAACTGTGACTTGGAGAGTAGTTGGCACGATAGATACGTTCCTCTTATCATGGTTGATTTCTGGAAACCCCCTCATAGGTCTTAAAATTGGGTTTTCGGAGATGGTTACTAAAATGATTTTATATTATGTGCATGAAAGAGTTTGGCTTAGAATAAATATAACAAGTAGCCATCGAAGGCACTTAATTAAATCCATTACTTGGAGATTCATAGGAACTATTGACACAATGCTTCTGTCCTGGTTTATATCTGGGAATCCAATTATTGGTTTAAAAGTTGGATTGGCTGAAGTTCTAACTAAGATGTTTTTATATTATTTTCATGAACGAGTTTGGTATAAAATAAACTTTGGATTGGACAAAAGAAATAGAGCGAGAAAATGGAAAAAAATATTACCGAGCACAGATACAAAGTAGATGTTCGTCAAAGGAGGCAATTAAATAGCCATAATTCTTTTTTGGTTTTTTTTACCGGGTTATCAGGGTCGGGAAAATCTACTCTAGCGAATGCATTAGAACAACAATTGTTCGGCATGGGCATAAGAACATATGTTTTAGATGGTGATAATATCAGAAAGGGAATTAATAAAGGACTCTCATTTAGTCCGGATGATAGGTCAGAAAATAACAGAAGAATAGGTGAGATATCAAAATTATTTGTAGATGCAGGTGTTGTAGTACTTGCAGCATTTGTAGCCCCATACAACAGAGACAGAATGTTTATAAGAGAAACGGTTGGTTTTGAAAACTATGTTGAGGTTTTTGTTGATACAACCTTAGAGGAATGTGAGAGAAGAGATGTAAAAGGTTTATATAAAATGGCCAGAGAAGGTAAAATCTCAGATTTAACTGGAGTATCAGCCCCTTATGAAACTCCTGTAAATCCAGATGTTACCATATCAAATGAAAGTACAGTTCACGAATCTACTAATCTTATATTGTCAATAATTTCGAAAAAATTACAATTACGCTAAAATGAATAACTACCATTTAAATTATTTGGATGAACTTGAATCTGAGGCAATTTATGTGTTACGGGAAGTTTGTGCCCAATTTCAAAATCCTGTGCTCCTGTTCTCGGGAGGAAAAGATTCCATCCTTGTATCGCATCTTGCAAAAAAAGCATTTTATCCAAGCAAAATTCCTTTCGCATTTATGCATGTCGATACGGGCCATAATTTTCCTGAAACTATAAAATTTAGAGATGACTTAATTAAAGAATTGGGTGTTAGACTAATAGTGGGATCAGTACAAGAATCGATAGATGGAGGTAGAGTAAAGGAAGAAAAAGGGAAGAACGCGACCCGCAACGCCCTACAAATCACAACACTCTTGGATGCTATAGAAGAAAATAATGTTGACTGTGCCATTGGGGGTGGAAGAAGAGATGAGGAAAAGGCAAGGGCAAAGGAACGTTTTTTTTCACATAGAGATGAGTTTGGTCAATGGGACCCTAAGAATCAACGTCCTGAGCTATGGAATCTTTTTAATGGAAAATGTTTCGAAGGGGAACACTTTAGGGTATTTCCAATAAGTAATTGGACTGAAATGGATGTATGGAATTACATAAAACGGGAGCAAATTTCTATTCCCTCACTATACTTAGCTCATGATAGGGAAGTAGTATGGAGGAACGATTCTTGGATTCCAAAATCTGAATTTTTAAGGCTCGAAGAAAACGAGATAATAGAAACCAAAAAAATCAGATTTAGAACTTTAGGCGATATTACTATTACTGGAGGTATTGAGTCAGATGCCGATTCTTTAGAAAAAATTGTCCAAGAAGTCTCCGCTATGAGACAAACTGAGCGGGGTAATCGGAGTGATGACAAACGCTCAGAAACTGCAATGGAGGATAGAAAAAAACAAGGGTACTTTTAAATACAGTATGGAAATGAACAATCAACTATTAAGATTTACTACAGCTGGAAGTGTTGATGATGGAAAAAGCACTTTGATTGGACGGCTTTTATATGATTCCAAATCTATTTTTGAGGACCAACTTAAATCAGTTAAAGAAACAAGTACAAAAAAAGGACATGAGCAAATAGACCTTGCATTATTTACTGACGGCCTTAAGGATGAAAGGGAACAAGGAATCACTATTGATGTTGCTTACAGATACTTTACAACACCAAAAAGAAAGTTTATAATAGCAGACACTCCTGGTCATATTCAATATACAAGAAATATGGTTACTGGCGCATCAACGGCAAACGTTGCAATAATTTTAGTTGATGCAAGACATGGGGTTATTGAACAGACAAAACGCCACTCTTTTATTGCCTCATTACTTCAAATCCCTCACTTGATTGTCTGCATAAACAAAATGGATTTGGTAGACTATAAGGAAGATGTGTACGACAATATTGTTGGTGAGTTTGAAGACTTTTCCTCAAAACTTTTTGTTCAAGATGTTCGTTTTGTACCAATAAGCGCTTTGTTCGGTGATAATGTGGTTGAACGTTCCCAGAATATGGAATGGTTTAACGGTTCTCCTTTACTACACATTCTGGAGACTATGCACATTGGAAGTGACATAAATAAGGTGGACACTAGATTTCCTGTGCAAACTGTTTTAAGGCCACAGAGCGATGATTTTATTGATTATAGAGGTTATGCTGGTCGCTTGGCCAGTGGGATTTTAAGAGTAGGCGATTCAATTACTGCGATGCCTTCTGGATTTTCATCTAAGGTTAAGTCAATCAATGGTCCTTCGGGCAATTTAAGAGAGGCTTTTGCACCAATGTCAATTGCCGTTACTTTGGAGGATGATATTGATGTTGGAAGGGGGGACATGCTAGTGCGTTCAAAAAATAAGCCTGAGGCTGTTCAAGATTTGGAAGTAATGCTTTGCTGGTTGAATAAAGAAGAAATAAGATTAAAAACGAAATATATCGTGAGACATACAACTAATGCTCAAACTGGCATGATTAAGGAGATTATTTACAAAATTGATGTTAACACTCTTTCAAGGATAAAAGATGCTTCCTCTCTTGGAATGAACGAAATTGGCAAAGTTAAACTAAGAACCGTAAAACCGCTTATGGTGGATTCATACCGTGAGAATAGGTTGACTGGAAGCATAATTTTGGTGGATGAAAGTACTAATGAAACTGTAGCTGCTGGAATGATTATTTAGTTTGCATAAAAGTATTGACATTCATAGACTTATTTGTAAAAATTATACTTGAAAGAAAATTCTCAACTTGTTTTTAAATGCCTAACTAACATTATTTATTATGATTATACTTGGACTTAATTACTATTTTCACGACTCTACCGCATGTATTGTTGTGGATGGTCAGCTAATTGCTGCTATAGAAGAAGAACGATTAAACAGGGATAAGCATACTCGTGTTTTCCCACAAATGGCAATATCTCGTTGCCTTAAAATAGCTGGACTTAGTTATTCAGATATTGATCATATTGCGGTATCCATTAAGCCCAGTCATAACCTGAGCAAAAAGTTATTCCACTCTATAAAAAATCTAAAGACTGTAAAACCATTCATCAACCACGAGTTTGTTCACGCTTATAACAAACAAAAGGGTTTTTGGAATTGGTATAAGTACCACTACAATAATAAAAAAGAAGGTCCAGAGGTTCACTTTATCCCTCATCATTATAGTCATGCCCCAGGATCTTTCTTTGTTTCACCTTACAAAGAGGCAGCCTTATTGGGAATTGATGGCTCTGGTGAATGGGCGACTACTTGGTTAGGTTATGGAAAAGATAATGAGGTGCAATGCCTTGGTGAATCCTTCTTTCCCCACTCACTTGGATCCTTTTATGAATCAATTACCCAGTTCTGCGGGTTTAGAACAAGTTACGATGAAGGGAAGACCATGGGGTTGGCACCAATGGGAAACCCAGAGATTTATAGAGAAAAAGTAGCTAAAATGGTAAGGGTAGATAAAAAAGGTCAATTGCACTTTGACCTTAGCTATTTTAACTTTCAGAACATGGGATGGCGAAGATTATCACCCAAATTTTACAATACATTTGGTAAAGGTAGAAAACATGGGGAAGATTTTGAAGATCGTCACAAGGACTTGGCTGCAGCTTTTCAAAGAGTATTGGAAGATAGAGTTTTGGAAATGTGTGATATACTGCATAAAAAAACGAAAGCGGATTACCTTGTCATTTCTGGAGGTGTTTCTTTGAATAGTGTTATGAATGGACGTATAGTCCGCGAAAGTCAGTTTAAAGATATTTATGTAATGCCTGCTGCTGGTGATAATGGCACAGCTATTGGGGCGGCTTATTACCTTTATAATGGCATATTTAAGAAAGATCGAAACTTTGAGCATATGGACCCTTATGTAGGTACAGGCTATACCAACGAAGAGATAGAGAAAGTTCTAAAGGGAGCCAAACTGGATTACGAATATTGTGAAGATATCTGTGAAGAAGCCGCTTCTTTATTAGAAAAAGGTAAAATCATAGGGTGGTTCCAAGGTAAGATGGAGATTGGCCCAAGGGCTTTGGGAAGCAGAAGTATTTTGGCAAATCCTGCTTTTCCTGATATGAAAGACAAAATAAACTCTGAGGTTAAATTTCGAGAGGCATATCGTCCTTTTGCTCCCTCAGCAATTGTAGAAGCAAAGGATGAATTTTTTGACCTTGAAGTAGAAGCGCCATTTATGCTGAAAGTATGTAATGTACTGCCAGAAAAGCAAAGTGTTATCCCTGCGGTAACTCATGTGGATGGAAGCGCACGTCTTCAAACGGTAAAAAAGGAACTGCATCCTAGATATTACGATGTGATTCAAAAACTGGGCACAAAAACAGGAGTTCCTGTAGTACTAAATACTAGTTTCAATATTCAAGGAGAACCTGTGGTAGAATCCCCAAAGGATGCCATAAGATGTTATTATTCCACAGGGTTGGATGCTTTGGTAATTGGAAACTATGTACTTGTTAAGTAGATAACTTTATACCATATGGAAAGTTTTTTTTCAGAGAATTATGAAACACATACAATCAATAACTGGATTGATAGATCTCATGTCAACACGACAGAAAAAAAACTTATTGGTCAAGTGCTTAAAAAAATGAATTGTAAGGCCATGGAAGCAGGCACAGGATCTGGTGTAATAGCTTTCTATTTGGAATCCTTGGGTGTTAAAAATGTTTACGCCTTTGATATCATAGAGGCTATGGTGTCAAAAGCAAAACATCGGGCAAATGAGCTTAACTCCAAAGTGGATTTTGTTCAAGCCAATGCAATTGAACTTACCTGTTATGAAGATTCAAAATTTGATTATCTGTTTTACTTTCAACAGATACTTAGTATGGTACCCCATTCGGAATTACCGAAAGCTTTAGAAGAAGCAATTAGAGTGGGTAGCGATAAGGCAATATATGTTTTCAGTTTTATGGATTTCAATGCCAGATGGTATAATGGAGTGTTACTTTTCCTAAGAAAAATAGCACTTTTGCTTCAAGGAACAAAACCCAAATACAGAGGTATCCCAGAACTTGTCATCGATGGTAAAATCAACTACAGGTTTTTTAAAAAAGATCAGTTTTGTATCCAATGGTATCGTCTAGAGGAAATGAACGAACTTTTCAAAGAAGTGGGATTTGAGGTATTGAATTCTTATCAAGGGGCACAATTGTCCCCTAAGAATTGGCCAAACATATATTTAATCTGTAAGAAACAGTTGTAACAGTATATAATTATGTTGTTCAATAGTTTGGATTTTTTTGTTTTTCTTCCCATCGTATATTTGGCTTATTGGATTTTTTTTCGTGAAACCAAGCAAAAGAATGTATGGCTTCTTGTCGCTAGTTACTTGTTCTATGGATGGTGGGACTACCGATTTTTGTCTCTAATCCTCATTTCTACACTCGTAGATTTTATCGTAGGCAGAGCAATTTATTATTCAGGATCACAGCAAAAAAAACGTCTTTACTTGGGTATAAGTATTGGGTTTAATATTGGAATCTTGGTTTTTTTTAAGTACTTCAATTTTTTTGTGGATTCTTTTGTGGCCTCCTTTGCTTTTTTCGGCTTTCAATTGGAGTCATCTTGGATGCTAAAAGTTATACTTCCAGTGGGCATTTCATTTTATACATTCCAGACACTCTCCTATTCACTTGATATCTACCGTAGAAACCTGGAGCCTACAAACAGTTTAATTTCTTTTGCAACCTTTGTAGCTTTTTTTCCACAACTGGTAGCCGGCCCAATTGAAAGGGCATCTAGGTTACTACCACAGATAGTTAATCCTCGTAAATTTTTATACAAACAGCAAATAGAAGGGTTACGCTTAATGCTATGGGGACTCTTTAAAAAAGTTGCAATTGCTGACGCTTTAGCGCCAATTGTCGATGATATTTTTCTTAATCACGCTTCGTACCCCTCCTCAACCTTGGTACTTGGAGCTCTTTTTTTTGGTTTTCAGATTTATGGCGATTTTTCAGGATACTCCGACATTGCAATCGGAACAGCTAAGCTTTTTGGTATTGAGCTCATGTCCAATTTTAAGTTTCCGTATTTCTCTCGCAATATAGCTGAATTTTGGCGCAGGTGGCATATATCATTATCTACTTGGTTCCGCGATTACCTATACATTCCTTTAGGGGGATCTAAAATTAGAAGAATTTTTGTAGTAAGAAACATCTTTGTAATTTTCTTGGTTAGTGGGTTATGGCATGGTGCTAATTGGACTTATGTTGTCTGGGGTTTGTTCCATGCTATTTTGTTTTTACCTCTTTTTTATCTTAAAAGCAACAGAAGGTATTTGGGTACCTCTAATGTTTTAAAATCTTTTTCAAACCTTCTTTCAGAAGCCCCCCGTATGATATGTACTTTTAGTTTAGTTACTTTGGGCTGGATTTTTTTTAGGAGCGAAACACTGAGTGATGCTTTTTGTTATTTTGAACGTTTACTACTCCATTTTTCTTGGGATTCGTACCTGCATCCTAGAGGATATCGAATGATTGATTATTATATCTTGTTAACCTGTTTTGTACTTTTTGAATACGGTATTCGGAAAGACGAGCGGAATCCACTGGGATTTAAATATCGTTTTTTAAGACTGGTGTGTTATCTATGCTTGTTGTTGCTGATTATACTGTTTTATGATGATGGTGTGGATAGATCATTTATATATTTTCAATTTTAATTATGATAAAGCTACTCAAGCGTTTTGTTATATATGTGCTTTTGTTCTTTCTGTGTTTAGAACTTCTGGTTCGCATTTTTCATCTACACAATGAAAGACCAGTACGGTTTTTAGATGATCGGCAGGTGGAAAGGTGGATGTCCAATCAAGAAGACTATTCTGTGGTAGGCAATAGGAGGCAGAATGTTGGGCATTATCGAATTAATTCTTTTGGGTTTAATTCGGTTTACGACCAATATGATATTAAAGACCCAGAAAAATATATTGCGTTGGTCGGAGATTCCTTCATAGAAGGATTTCATCAAGATTACCACCGTTCTCTAGGTCAAAAGATAGAAAGAAGCCTAGGAGATTCCATCAAGGTCTACGAGTTTGGCTATGCTGGTTATGATTTGGCCGATCAGCTACATCTTATCCAGGCTTATAGGGATATTTTTAAAGAAATGGACCATGTTGTTATTTATATGCGTTTTACGGATGATCTTGAGAGGTCAGAATATAAACACTCAAATAGACTGTCCTTAGATACTCCAATAAGTAGGCTAGCCAAACATGTTAAGTCAATAGTTTATTTAAAGGATATTGGCCTTGTTGACCCAATCACTAAATCACTTTCAAGAGTTTTGAGTCTCTTCGCAGAAGGAAGTAGGACCAGAAAGTTGTCCTCAACGCCTATTGTAAAGGATACCTATGCCACTAGAATTCAAAATTTCAAAATATTGGTAGACCAATACGGTTATGACAAGCAGAAAAATGTTCTATTATTAGACTATAGTCTTTGCCCAAATCAATTTCTAAGCTTCCTAGATGAAAATAAGTTCAAATCAATTGATTTTGGAAAAGACTTGAATGATTCGGAACTACCAACAACCTTGATTTATGATCAACATTGGAATGATAATGGGAGACAACTTATTGCGGAATTAGTTGCAGAATACGTCCGGAGTACTTATTAGTCTTCGTCCCTAGATTATTTACTAGTCAGTTCATATCTGTACAATGGAAAGAAAGTATTGTCGAGCGAATTGACTTTTTCTGCTTTAGGCCCAGTCAACTGATTATACTTTGTTTGATCCACAATCAATTTCCAAACTTTAAAATCTCTAAAATCCTTGGAAAAGGAAGATTTGAAACGTAGAAGAGAATCATTTTGACTTCCCAATCCACCACCTAGATTAAAAAAAGTGTATCCTTGCTCAGTTCCACGGATACGCATTGTATCTATTAAAAGACGAATTGGGGTTATTTCTAGGTAGTCATTAAGCGTCCCAGATATATGATATTGGATAATATTATTGGTCTTGACCATCATGGCCGCCGAGATAACTTTCCCCGTATCTTTTAATTCTGCAAAAATAACGTCGGTCTCAAAGTCTGGACTATGTATGAAATTAAAGAAGTAGTCATAATCAAAATAATAACTTTGGTCAGCATTTACTCTATCCATATTTTCATAGTAAAGCTCAATGAACTTTAATATATCTTCTTTTTCTTTGCTAATCCTTGTTGTACATATTTTCCTTACCTTATTAATGTAGCGTTTGGTTGTCTTTGAGAATAAAGTTCTTTGCTCTTCTACATCCTTTGTTAAATCAATATTTACAACTGAACCTAGAATCTCTATATCACCTAAATCTTGTAGAACAATTTCTTGATTGGGGATAAAAGGATTTAGTCTTGAAAAAACACTTACAATGTTGTTTTCTCTAAAAAAATCTAATAAAGAAGCTTTAAAACTTGTAATTGTTTCTGAAGAAATAGAATGTCCAGTGCATAATGGTCCAGGATAACCATAAACTGAAGTTGCGTCGTAAACATTGGTTTGACCTGGTACAGGTCTAATCAGTAATGGAAGATGAATAGTGACTCCAATATTGTCATACGCCAAAAGAACAGCTTTTTCTTCTTTTTTTTTTGATAGTTGGTGATAACCATAAGTATGATAGAAATCATAGACCTTATGTTTTTCCAAAGCGCTATTCCATTGTTCCCTTTCTGTAACAGCAGTTAGTTCGGATTTCATTGACTTTTGTTTTCTCTATATTTTGGAAAAAAACCTGTTGAGTCTAGATTTAAGGTCTCATTGGCCGATTCAGATTGATTGTTGGCCAATACCAGGGCTTGATATATTTCTGGATGCACAATTTTCCTACCTGTAAAATAGACTACATCTTCCTGTTTTGGGAAGAAGGATTTTTTATATTGGTAAAGGCTATCGTTATCGCTTCTTCCTCCACCTAGAACGTAGTTTTTCATATTATGTTGCCTTGCCCATTTCATGACATTTATTTTTAGAAAATCATTGGGTCTGGTTTGAAAAAAATCTGATCGCGTTCCACCAAGAAAGGAGAATAATGTTCTGTCGTAAATAAGTACCAATTCAGTAGAGATGGCAATGTCATCTTTATAAACTAATGCCAGCAGACACTTATCAGGGTTCTGGTTAATGAAATTTTCGAAATATTTCATTTCGAAAAAATAATTTTTCTTTGCAAGGTTTCTTTTCATCGTCGAGGTATAGATTGAGTAGAAGACCTTAATTTCATCTTTTGAAATGTTTTGGTGAAATAATTTAAAGGTCAGATTATTGGAAACTGCCCTACGGTAATTATTTCGCACTTTGGATTTAAAATTCATCCACTGTAACTGTTCATCTTCAATGACCCCAGATACATTATAAAGTGTGTGGACAAGATTACCATTGTAACCTTGGTAATTTCCATTCAAGGAAAATCGCATAAACTCAGAGATGATGTTGTTTTTCAGGTACCAATCATCCACTTTTTCCCAGAAATCCTTTATCATGAGGTAATCTGTGCCTTTTGCAATAACAGGTCCTGCATATCCATATGGTGAAACGACGTCAAAATATTTGGTATCCTTAAGAAGCTCAACGGGCCTTAGAAAAAAAGGCATTAATATTTTAGGTTCACCTTTTTCAAAGTATATGAATGAATAGGGTATTTTATTTTCTTCAGCATCATGCACTATTAATTCCAATCTAAGAAACGGATTTAGGAAATCTATACTGTTTAGCAACTCAGTGTATGATTTAAGAGATTCTTTTTGCCGAAGATCGAGAGCTTTGAGTTCTGTTTGTGACACCATTATTATTAAAATTTAAAACAAATGAAAAAGCGTTAATCGAATCCAAATTTGTAAGTTCTATAAAATCAACTACAGTGTTAAACAGACTTGTTTTCTCTCTCCCCTTATATAGTACCTTCTGTTACTTTTTGACTTGAAAATCGAAATTTTGCTATAGTGCTCTTGGGATGAATAAATGAATTCCACAACTCCTTTCATTAAAGGTGCATTTTTGCTATCAAGAAAATCCACCTTTTCGTTCCCCTCTAAATTAATTTCCACAATATCTTCAATATCTGATAGAGAAACTTTTTTATCCTTTTTTTTAATACCAACTATTGCGTAAAACCTAATGGCATGATATAGGTTGTTAAAACCAACATTCCTTAAGGATTGTATCAAACGAAATTTAAGACTTTTGCCAAACATCAATATTTTACATGAAATGGATGAATTGTCATAATAAATATGATGTTCATGTTGATAAATTTCATCGGTCCAATTTTTCTTGTACCCATATTCACCTTTGCCTAGATCAAATTTTTCACTTCCCCTATCTAAACAATATTCAATACTTTTGATAAGGCCCACAGTACCCAGGCCAAATTTGGCATAGTTCCTATCATAGACCGGTGTGATTGCATGGGATATCTTGCCAAAATGATAGATTAGACGGATAGAAATGGGGTTATTTCCATTGTAGACTACATCAAGTGTGGCGGACTTCTCTTTCAACAAATTATAGACCAACTCATGATTGAAATCCCAAATTTTGGGTTTCAGGCTCTCAAAATACTCCTTTTTTTCATCAAACTTTTTCTTGAGTAAAATCTTAAATTTAGAAAAAATCAGATTAAAAGTTTGTCTATCAATGTTTTGATCATGACTTACATAAGAAATATCAAAACATTTTTCTAGTCTTTTTTTTCTAGTCTTAAAATTTTTTAAAGCCTTGGCAGATAGCTTTTCCTTAAGGTACGACTCCACATTGCCTATATTTTTTAAATTGCAGAGATATCCTTGGTATTCTTTAACGACTTTGCATTTGAAACGGTTGTCAAGAGGTATATTCTGTGGTGCTATTTCATAGTAGCTGGGTATGTTGTAGAGTATCATCACCTTTTTTATCAAGTCTTGGCTTTTGACTGGATCAAGATTATAATACACCGCTGGCGCCATTGTTCCGCCAAGCATTTGATACATCAAGTTTTTTTTTGTCTCAACGAAGTTAATATTTGGAAATACTTCAAACTTGCACAAATTGTGATCATTGCTAAAATGTTTTATCCAGGTCTCTAAAAAGGCCTTAGAACTATTTAGTTGGTTTTTCATTCTCTTCTAATGATCTCTATAGTGGTTTAACACGATTTTATATATTTTGGAGTTAAAAGCTAATTGTTTATTTCTGGTTTGGTACCCATGAAAAAGGACATGGTTTCATTTTCATCGGTATTCACATCACTGGGAAAAAATATCTTTTTAAAAGTAAGTACCAAAATTTTCAGATCTAGTAAAAACCCCATACGGTTCACATAATAAATATCATAATCAAACTTTTGTTCCCAAGAAATGGTATTTCTTCCATTTACTTGGGCCCATCCGGTTACCCCTGGTTTAACATCGTGCCTTTTCATTTGCTCTTCAGAGTAATACTGAAGATACTCTTCTCTAAGAGGACGAGGTCCAACCAGACTCATTTGACCCATCATTACATTGATCAGTTGCGGAATTTCATCCAAAGAATACTTACGGATAAAAATTCCTATTGGCGTTATTCTTTTCATATCTGATAGCAATGTTCCGTCTGAATTTGTCTTGTCATTCATCGTTTTGAACTTGATTATCTTAAAGATTTTCCCTTTGAGGCCAGGTCGCTTTTGAATAAAGAAAATTGAACCATTATTTTGGAATGCAAGGAGCGCACTAACCAAAAAGAAAATCGGAAAAAGGAAAACAAAGGCAAGTAAGGAAGTAATAAAATCAAAAAACCTTTTGAAGGACAAATAAATTTGTAACTTAACTTTTCTCATTCAGTAATGCTTTTGAGTCCGTTAGTATTTTAGGCAAATGTTCGTAAAAAAAAAGATATTTGCTAATAAATCGGATAACGGTTATTTTTTTTTGTTGTCAGGTATTTTAGATATGAATTTCAAAAAACTTGTATTGTCATCCCCTTTGGCCAAATTGGCAAAAAATAGCGAATCTGTCCTGGATTTGGCAAAAATGAACTTCAAACGCTATCCGCAAACTAATAGTGATACCGTCTATTTAATTTCTCCTTTTAAAACAGGTACATATTATCTAAGTAGTTGCTATAAAAGTAATTATGTTCGGCAACAACCTATGCAGTATCTCAGTTTACAAAGGCTTGACCGAAATTTCGATAAATTTTTTAAGAAGCGTAAGAACTTTTTGAACCTTAAATTGGAATGTTCAGGTTTTTGGTCGGCATATTTGGAAGAGCTATCAAGGAATGATATTGCCAAAAATCTGACCTATGTATGTATTTTACGATCTCCTTCAAAATGGATAAACTCTGTAATCAATTATTGGGGAATTCTTGACTATCTCAAATTTGACTATCTGAATGAACTTTTTTGGAGAAATAAAGTGGGTGTGGATTTGACGGATTTTCTGAAAAAAGATGAAGCCAGCAAACAATTGATAATTAATACTATGCTGGATTTTTATATGGATTTCACAAAAAAGACAGCACTTTTAGACAAAGTTGTTTACATAGATCTCAACAAAATTGATGAACAACTTCCAATTATTGACAAATTGATTGGCCTTGACTCTGAACCAAAAATAGCATCAAGAAATAAGAACAAAGCCAAAAAATTTGAATATGTAAATGAGGAAATAGATTCAATATATAAAGAGCTAACAGACCAGCTTAGGAACCCAAACAAAATGTCGTGTAACTAGCTTCAAAGTTTTTTAATTCTGCATTTTCTTAAAGGTTATGAAATCTACCATTTTAGAGTAAGGATCTACCTCAATGTCTTCACGTTTGATTACTTTAATAATTGTTTTAAACAAAATTACCAAATCTGTTTTTAAAGAAATAGTGTTAACATATTCAATATCTTTTTCCATTCGTTTGTCCCAATACAACTGATTTCTTCCTGAAATCTGGGCAAGACCAGTGATGCCCGGTTTTACATCATGTCTCCTATGTTCCTCTTCAGAATAATATGGCAAATAGCTTTTCAACAAAGGTCTAGGCCCGATAAAACTCATTTCACCTTTTAAGATATTGATTAATTGGGGAAGTTCATCTAAGGATAGTTCCCTTACTTTCCTCCCAATGGGGGTTAATCTAACGGTATCCGATAGTAAATATCCATCTTCATCAACAGCATCGTTCATGGTCTTGAACTTGATAAGGGTAAAAATCTCACCATATCTTCCTGGTCTTGGTTGCATATAGAAAACACTTCCGTTATTGGAGATGTATAATAATATGCTCGTAAAAAATCCGATTGGAAAAAGTAGAACTAACAAGGTCAATGCCAGCACAAAGTCTGCAAGAGGTTTCAGTAGTAGAGTGTAAAAACTTTTGACCATTTGTCCAGATTATAATCTAATCACTAGAGATGAAGGTTTAAACTACTTATAATTTCTTTATTGATGATTTTTACGTCGAACTTTTTTTCAGCCAGTTCACGACTGGATATCCCCATTTGATGTATTGCGGATGGATTTTCAAGAAAAAACTGCATCGCACCTACAAGTTCTTCGAGACTTCCGGGTGAAATTAATTTCCCATTTTCACTCCCTACAACGGTTTCCCTACAGCCTGGACTATCTGTTGTTATGATCGGTAATCCAACTGATAAAGCTTCTAAGATTGACCGTGGAACACCTTCTCTATAGTATGTTGGGAGAACAAAAATATCTGACTTTCCTAGAAAATATGAAACGTTGTTCTGACGTCCATGGTAAATCACAACTCCATTATCATGAAAGTGGGTTAAATCTTTAATATTTATAGAAGAAGGTGATTTGTCTGGAGCTCCAATGATATGGAATTCGGCCATAGGAAATTTAGACTTTAGCATTTTGGCTGCCTCAATATAAAGGTGAATTCCTTTCTCTCGAATCAACCGAGCCACAAACAAGAATTTAACTGCGCCTGTAGTGTTTGTATTCTCTCTATATGAGTATCTATCCAAGTTTACACCAGAACCATTGACTACACTTGTGTTTTGGATATTAGACAAGATGTTTCTCTTTCGGAATAATTCAGCGTCATCCTTATTTTGAAATATAACTAGTTTGTTTTTCTGTATAGAAATTTTATATAAAAACTCTGCAATGCTCTGCAATAGTCTGGCTTTTAATGAAATACCTGTAAACGTGAAACCTAGACCCGTTATGAGTGAAACAACTGGTGTCCTAGATAAATTTGCGGCCATAGAACCATAAATGACAGGTTTAATTGTGTACGGGAATACGATATCAATTTGGTGCTTCTGGATTATTTTTTTTAACTGAAGCATTGATCGGATATCGCTAAAAGGGCTAAGGCCAGTTCTTTTTAACTGAAATGAAAGAGGAGAAGCTCCAAATTCTTTTATTTTCTCATTTACTTTGGAACTCATTTCAGGGGCAGCTGCATATACAGAATACCCTTCTTTAACCAAATCCTGGATGAAATCGCCTCTAAATGTGATTAAGGATCCATCATAAGAACAGATGATTAATATCTTTTTCTTCATTTTAGGATTTATCGGTTTTATAGTTTGGTTTAATGGCATTGTGGTTGTACCATTTTTGAAAACAATAGAACCCCCAAACCCTGAAGGTATTATCTTGTTTTCCATTAAGATGGTTTAAAACTAATGCCTGAACATTTTCTACATTAAAAATATCTTGACTTTTAAGGAACCCTGACTCTATGTAGGATTCAAGTTCTGGTCTCAGACTTTGTCTAAGCCAGTCTCCAACCGGTGAGCCAAATCCACTTTTGCTTCGCTCCAGAAAGTTTGCTGGGAACTTATCTTTAAATGCTTCTTTTAAGATATATTTTTTATTCCAATTTTTCATCAAATAACTCTCAGGAAGACTATTGGTAAAATTCCAGAGTTCTCTATTAAGAAAAGGTGCTCTGCATTCCAGTGAGTTCAACATGCTCGTACGATCAACTTTGGGAAGCATTCCCCCTTCAAGACTTAATACCCAATCCACTAATCTAAAATCGGTTAGCGAGGTAGGTTGTTTAATGCCCAATTGTTCTTGGTAATGGTCCAAGATATCTGATTGATGCCATTTTTGTGTTAAGATTTGGGAAATTTGATGGGACGTATTGTTCAAAGAGATAATATCCCAATAAAACAAATTTTGATAATCCACAGCGTTTAAAAATCTTCTTACCTTAAATCGTTTTCCACGTTTGTCGTCCTTTGTTCTAAGTAGAGAGTTTGCGGATTTTCTAGCAAGTTTATGAAGGGATTCGGGCATTATGTTAGTGTACTTTGCATTCAACTTGCCGATGTAATATTTATTATATCCCCCAAAAATTTCATCTCCGCCATCCCCTGTAAGGGCAACAGTTACGTGTTCCCGGGTTTTACGAGCAACAAGTTCCGTGGGTAGGGAGGCCGTATCTGAAAATGGCTCATCAAAATTGATGAGAATATCATGGATGCGATCCTTCAAATCGTTTTCTCCAATTATAAACTCATGATGATTACTATTTATGTGTTTTGCAACCAGTCTGGACTTATCTGTTTCATCAAAGGATGCTTTTTCAAAACCAATTGAAAAAGTATCTATCTTGCTTGAGGTGGCCTCTGATAAACAAAGGGAAACAATGGATGAGTCTACTCCTCCAGATAAAAAAGTACCTAAAGGAACATCGGATATAGACCTGCTTTCAACACTTTTGTATACCATATCCTTAACGGTATTTTTGGCTTCCTCAAAACCAATTTCCTTTTTTTCTGGGTAGGAGTAGGGGTGAATTTCCTCAACTGTAATTTCATGTTTGGAAAGATCGTACGTCAAGTAATGATTGGCCTGAAGTTTATGAACCCCTTCATATATGGTATATGGTGCAGGAATATAGGTAAGTCTAAAAAACAGGTTTATACCCTCTCTTGAAATGGCAAGGGGCAATTGTGATACCTTGGTCAGGGATTTTAGTTCTGAAGCCCAATAGAAGTTTTCATTGATTTTTGAATAGTATAAGGGTTTTTCACCAAAAAAATCCCTTGCTATGAATACCTTATTCAATTTTTTGTCATATAAACTGAAGGCAAACATTCCATCCAATTGATTAAAGCTGTCAACCCCATATTTTTGGTATAGTTTTAAAATGACCTCTGTATCACTTTTGGTATTAAAAATTACACCTTCAGTTATCAGGTTCTCTCTCAATTGGCGATAATTATATATTTCCCCATTAAAAACAAGTGCAATTGAGTTATCATCCGATATGATAGGTTGTTTGCCAGAGCTTAGATCAATAATTGAAAGTCTGCGCATTCCCATTCCCAATCCATAGCCTTCTCCTTCATTTAAATAGATGCCATCATCATCAGGACCTCTGTGAACGATGAAGTCGTTCATTTTTTGCACCTGCTCCTTCAGTGTATTTACCGAACTATTTTTCTTAGTGATTATGCCGTTAATGCCGCACATTATACAATGGGTTAATGATTAAAAATATAGGCCTCATACTTTTTCAATATAGTTCTAAGTTCAAATTGAGCTGCTCTTTTTTTAGCAATATTTTCAAATTGACTCCTAAACTGATTATTGGAGGTGAGTTTTAAAATAGCTTCGGTCATACATTTGGTATTACCAACGGGTACAAGAAAGCCATATTTAGAATGCATTATAGCATTAGATCTTTCATCAGAAACCTCTAAAATTTCTGATGGCCCCGCTTTACAATTCGTTGAAATTATGGGTAATCCACATGCCAGGGCTTCCAACAATACATTTGGAAAACCCTCATGATTTGAGCTAAAAACAAAGATATCAGAGGCCTTAAGGAATTCAAAAGGATTTTCTACAAAACCAAGCAAAAACACGTTGTTCTGAAGGTCCAATTCTTTTATTTGGCGTTCCAGTTCTTCCTGAAGTTCACCATTACCCAATATATATAGTCTTACCTTATCAAGATTTTTAATGGCATCTATCAAGAGCTTATGATTTTTACCTTGATCAAGCCTTCCAACCGTAATCAGATTGATATAAGTTGGGTCAAAATAGTCTTTGATGGCACTAGACTCTTCAATTCTTGCCAAGGCTATTGGATTATATATTACCCTAATTATATCCTTAGGTACGTTAAAGTTTTCAATAAGGTCGTTACAATTTCCCTTCGAATTGGCTATTACCCCGTGGGCCCTTTTAAAAATTTTCTTTATCAATAATTTATTTATTCTGCTTTTTAGGTCTCCGTAGCCGTATTGAAACGATGGATATGCACGCTCACTAATAATTATTTTAGAACTTCTATTGAAATACCCAGATAGGGTGTTAATATAATTTGGGCGTGTCATTAAACTCAGAGAGTGCGTAATTTTCTCTTTTTTGCATAATCTGGCATACTTATAGGCCAAGAAAGGGACTTTAAAGAGTTTAATTAGGCCCGATTCATTCGATTTGGATTTTTCGATGTAAAAAACTGGAATGTCTTTTGGAATATCATAGACAATCTTTTGATTCATCAGTACCAAAGCTACATTTACTTTTGATGTATGGAAGTAGTCCAGCAAATATGAAACCACACGTTCCGCGCCACCACCGCCTAGGGAGTAAATGAGTATTCCAATGGTCATAGTGTTATTATTTAATCGTTATGCCTTTACCATTGTTTTTTAGCCACTGCTTTAAAACCAATAGTTTCCAAATTAAAGAATACCTGTTCCATGTGCCCTTCATATGTTGGTCAATCATCTTAGAAACTTCTTCAACATCTATACCCGGAATAATAGCAAGCTCATTTTCATTTAATTCTGATAAGATAAAGTCTTTTAAATCTTTTTTGAACCATTCTTTGAACGGCATAGTGAAGCCGGCCTTAGGCCTGTCAAAAATTTCTTTTGGGGCATGTGCATAGAGAATATCTTTAAGTATTCTTTTTTGGTTGCCTTTAAGGAACTTAAAGTCGGTAGGTAAGGATCTTGCAAAATCAACCACACGATAGTCCATTAAAGGAGCCCTTGCTTCAAGAGAATAGGCCATAGTTGCCCTATCCACTTTGGTGTTAATGTCCCAGTTTAAATATGTTTTGATATCAAAATCTGAAACCCTCTCATAAACATTCTTGTTTTTATGAAAAAGATATTTTAATTCTTCAAATTCAGAAGTGCTATTGTTGGGTTCCATCCAGGATGGATTTGTATTGAACATTGTACTTAAATAGGCTTCGTTCAAGCTTTTATTTTTAATAGTCTCTGAAATAATCTTTAACCTATAATTTGGTGCCAGATTTAGAACACCAGCTCCAAACAGCCTTAAAAATTTTGGAAGCCCATAGATTTTGGTGAGGTAGGTCACCCAATTGTATCTATGGTATCCCAGAAAGCTCTCATCGCCACCATCTCCAGAAAGTGCCACGGTCACATGTTTTCTGGTATATTTTGCTAGTAGCATAGACGGAATTGCAGAGGAATCCGAAAAAGGTTCATCGTAGAAGGATGTAAAATTTTCGATCAAATCGATGCCCTCTTTTGGGTTGCAGTTAATGATATGGTGATCTGTTTGGATATGATTCGCGACTTCTTGCGCATAAACACTTTCATCGAAGCCCTTTTCACTGAATTTTACCGAAAAAGTTTGGATTTTGTCGTTTGTTGTTTTGGTTGCCAATGCTGCAACTAAAGAAGAATCAACACCCCCCGACAAGAATACACCAACGGGTACGTCTGCAACCAATCTAATTTTGACCGCATCAGTAAGGATTTCTTCAAGTTCTTGTTTTGCGTCCAAATAGGAACCGGAAAATTTAGACTTTCCGGAAACATCAATATCCCAAAACGGTTCAACTTCAAAATCTCCAGAAGTTATACTGTAGACAAAGTAGTGACCAGCCCGTAGTTTTTCAACCTCATTAAAAATTGATAAGGTATCTGGTATTACCCCCCATGAGAGGTATTCACGAATTGCCCTTTTGGAAATGGATAACCCTTTATTGTACAACTGTATTGAAGACAATTGGCTTGCGAATTCAAAACCACCTTCGGTTATGGAATAATAAAATGGTTTTTGGCCAAGTCTATCTCTAGACCCAAACAAAATCTGTTTCTCCTGATCATATATCACAAATGCAAACATGCCATTGAATTTTTTCACACAGCTATAACCATACTCAAGATAAGCGGCGCAAATGACTTCTGTATCACTAGTAGTCTTAAATTTATAGCCTGCGGAGACCAACTTATTTTTTATAGTATTGTAATTATAGATTTCCCCATTATAAACCACCGTTATACCGCCTTCATTATAAGTAAAAGGTTGATGTGACCTTTGATCAAGATCCAAAATTGACAAACGATTATGGGCAAGACTTAACTTTCTTCCATTAGGTAAGTTAATAGCTTTGTAACCATAAAAATCAGGCCCTCTAAATTGGGTCAGTTTCAGTTTTGCTTCCACTTCTTCACTACTGTAAGGGCCTATTGCACCATATATACCACACACAATTCTTCGAATATAAGTTTATATTTATTTTATAGGGATGCTTTGGGTAATGTTAGCATATCTCCAAGTTTACGATCCCATTCGGCGGGAAGTATAGGTACGCAACCACCATCAGTATGAAAGGTTATTTCACCAAAATATAAAATCCCCTCTACTTCATACCAATCAATACGAACATAAGAAAAATCTTTTGCTAGCATTTCGGATAGGGAAATCATTTTATTTAGGGCCTGTGGCCTCTCTACATCATCTTCACTTGGATTGGTAAACTTTCCATTTTCTTTTGGCGAAGCCCACCTATAGGGCTGTCTTTTCCATTCCTTGTCGTAAAAATTTCGGCAATGATTTCCTGAAAATCTTCCAATATCTACCTGTAACATGGTTACTTCCCCATTAAAACAATGCATTTTGAAATCTTTAGTAAGTTCGCCACCTTTGTCCATGAGTAGTTTTTCTACAATTATGCATGGTTTTATATTCTTGTATTGCCATTCCTTGGACCTATGGTAATAATTCTTTTTCAACCTTTTAGTTAAATTTTCCCTTACTTCTTTCCAATCGATTTCAGATTTGTCCTTTACAATAACACCTCCTCCGCTATCGTGGTTGGTTTTGATAATGAAAGGCTTATCAGGCAGATTATCAGGTATTATATCCTTAGAATTTTTGGTTTGAAAGTAAAGAGGGACAAGATAATCATCACCAATTTTTTCTTTTATATATTCCCTTACTGCTAGTTTGTCCGCACAAATGGTATGAAGAGGAGTTCTATCGTTTAGTTTAAGCCAAACTATTTTTTCATTGAGGGTTTTGGGATTATCTAGGTCAACATCTCTATTAAAGGATTTTCGAAACTTTCTTTTTGAAAAGGCCTTTTCAGGCATTATCCTAAACAAATAAAAGTTGTGGAGACGAATAAACTGGTGAATAACTAAATGCCCAATAGTTGTATTCTTATAGAGGTATCGAAGAAGTTTTTTCATTTGAAAGATTAATTATTTAGAGGCGCATGAAATAAATAGGTCTTCGTATTTATTCAATATGATTTTTTGATGGTATTTTTTTAGCACAGATTCTGATATAGTAATAGGATTCCATGTTTTGCTCATTGCTTTCTTTATATTCGCTATGAATTCTTCCTGGGACCTAGCAATATAACCGTTTACATCTGGAAGAACTATCTCATTAATCCCACCAGGAGCTTCAAAAGCTATGACTGGAGTTCCAACAGCGCAGCTTTCCAATAAAGCATTTGGAAAGCCTTCTACGTAAGAACCTTGCAAAAACAAATCGTTTTCCGATAAATATTTTGAAACCTCCTGAGTAAAAGGAATGTGAACAATTTTGTCATGTATTCCCAATTTTTTGGCTAATTTAAATATATCTTGTTTTGTAGAACCTGACCCTATTATGTTATACCGAAAATCAAAATCAACTTTTCCAAGGGCTTCTAATATTCTCATATGTCCTTTCCTTGGTTCAAGACTGCCAATGGTAATGAGTTTTAAAGGATTGCTTATTTCACCTCTTTTCTTTGGTTCAAAACTTTTGGTAATTGGATTGTTTATAATTACTAGTTTGGACGCTTTAATTTTGGAGTTAAGTTTTAGTTCGTTGAACATATCGTTGGATTGACATATAACTACATCCAGGAATTTATATCCAAGTGTTTTAAGTATAGGTGGATAATACCTATTTGTTTTTTCTGGAAAGTTTTTTAGCACACTTGGAATATTGACTTCCCTACCAATAAATTTGGCCTTTGGAAAAAATGGGGCCATTAACCCCATTATAATATTTAAGTGGGATAGGGCACTTATTACAACCGTTGGTTTAAGTGTTTTGAGTGTAGAAAAAATCTCTAAAATAGCGGAAAGTACTCGTGGCTTGTTAAGATAAATAACTTCTATGCCATTTACAGGGAAAGCATTGTCTTTTTCGAACCCAAGAACGACTAAGGTTACAATAAACGTATCCTTGTCCAGATGTTGGGCAATATAAGACATAACCCGTTCGGTGCCTCCCGCACACAATGACGGTATAACAAAAACTATATTGATTTTGGCGTCCATTTATCAGGCTTCCGTTTTATTTTGTTTATACTCAATTAATCTCGCATAAAGGAATAATGTGAAAAATATATTGGAAAATTTTTCAAAATAAGTATGGCCAACCAACAGGGAAGTTGCGACCGCAATATTGAGGAAAAAATAATGCGGTTTGGATTGATAGTCTAAAACACTCATTAAAACGAGGTACCCTATTATCCATAGAAGAATCAAAAAAGGTATTATTCCTGCTTCCCCTATAACCATTAAATAGGTATTGTGTACTCCTGCATATAAACCGAAATACCCCCCCTGAAGCTTACGATAACCATTTCCGAGAAACGGTTTGTCAAAAATGACATCATAGTAGGTGGACCAAGTATCCATTCTTGTATCTCTGTTGATAGTTTTTGTTTTTACTTCAACTTCACTATCAAAAATACTTTGTAAAGCTTCAAATCGGGATACATTTAATTTCAATGAACTACCACCGATTACCAAAACCAAAACCAAAAGTCCACCACCAATCACTGGAGTAATGAGGTTCTTCTTGCTATGTATAATTCCTAGAACGTTCATTAATACCCATATGGAAATAAAATAGCGAGATAGTGTTAAAAGCCCAGCAAAAGAAAAAACGAGCTGTCCAATCAATCTAAGCTTGGTTTCTTTGATGCCAAAACTGAGACCAAAGCCGCATAGGCACATAATGGCAGCATAATTGGGATTTAAGTAAAAGCCGCTAAACCTGCCAAATGTGCTGCCAAAATGTGCATCGACAGTTGGAAAAAAAACGGAATGAAAAACCACACTTAAAGTACCAAAAATTAGAATTACGTACATTTCTTTGGACGTAGTATTTCTAGCCAACTCTGAACCGCAAATGACCACAATTATGAACTTAATGAAGTTGACAAAGAACTCTCTAGAGCTTGGTTCCGTATAATTAAGGCCAGAAAGTAAATAGTATCCCAAACCAAGTAGAATGAAAGGTATCATTACACCTTTTTTTTCTTTTAGCAAGACATAGTATACCATGAGCAGCAATAGGGTTAAATAGCTTGTTGCTGAGCCTAAAGCTGGGCTAATATAAAATAGCGCAAAGGTTGGGAACCCCCATAATATCAATACTAGAATAATGTATTTTAAAGACTTCACCTATTCCTTATTAACGCGATTATTGAGCTTTACAGTATACTTTAACAATATTAAAAATCTTATAATTACAACGCAGGTAGTACAGATTGCAATTCCGTATACACCATATAGCTTCATGAATATAATATCCAAAATAATATTGAATGTGGCACCTATGAATGATACTAGGGCCATGAAGTTGTTCTTATTAATGCTTGTTAAAAAATTAACCAACACCATTCCGCTTATCGTGAAAGGTACATAGATTAGAAAGATTGTCTGTATTTTTCCAACAATTTCGGTATTTTCAGATGTAAATGAATTTCTTTCAAAAAGAAGTTCCACAATAGAGTTTGAAAAGGCAACAAACATAATCGTTATGGTCAAACTGATTAAAAATAAATGACGAATTATTTTAAAAAGTGCTGTAAAGGCTTTCTTTTCGCTTTCAACAGCTAATTTAGAGAAGAATGGCAGCAGCACACTGTTAATGGCTACTATGGCTATTGTTGTTAATAAAGCGGGGACTTTTAATCCAAAATTGAGTGCTGCAATAGATCCAATAGCAAGCTGAGCTGCGAAGAACTGATCTGTAACAGGCAATAATCCTGTCAGAAATCCAGAGGATACTTTTGCTGGAAGTTGCGCGAACATGAGCTTGACATTTTTAGATTTGAAGTTGGGAACTCCTAAGACCAATATTTTTTTTCTTGATGCAATCATCAGCAATACACTGAGTTGTAAAAAACTTCCTACTAAAGTGCCAACAGCAAGCGCTATCTCAGGGGAAGAATCCCTCCAGATAAAGATTGCTGAAAGGATGGACAAAGGTATAAGCACTCCGCTGATTACAGGAATTGTAAACTCATCGTTTAAATTCAACAATTTTGAAATCAATGAGGAAATACCCCAAAGCAATATACAGGGTGAGATATAATAAAACTGAGTTTTTATGAGTTGATAGTAAATATCAGTATGTCCAGTAAAAAAATGTTCAACATAAACATCAGTGACCAATACGGATATTACTATAAAAATTAAGGATATGCCAGCGGTTATTACAAATCCGTTTGCTTGAAAAGGCCCAAGATTTTTAGATATTTTGGACTCTCTAACATAATTTGGAATAAAGACACTGCCAAGTGCACTTAAGAATACATTGTTGATAAAGTTGGGGATTAGCACAGCGATGTAAAATGTATCCAGTATTTCTGAAAGACCATATGTGGAAGCAATTATGGTTTCTTTAAAAAAACCAAAACCCTTGGCAAACATGGTCAAAACCCCAATCAATATAATATTCCTAGAGACTGGATTTTTTAAATAATCCATCCCCTTGGAAATTATTATTTGTAAAGAAGGAATCTTCAAGATTATGGGTTTATATGCTTATAAAAATTTGGGCCGGGATTTATATCCAGAAACTGTTTTTGCAGTCATTAATTTGGTCAGTGACTATAATAATTTAGCCATTACTTTTGGTGGTTCATACATGAATTTTTCAAAGTTCTCATTTATTGGGCAATGAATTTCAAACTAATCGATTAATGACATCATTCCATTGTTCTGTTACTGGGGCTGTTTCAAACTTTATTGTACTTTCCACAGCTTTTTTTCCCATGTTTCCTCGTAAAACATCATTGTTAATCAATTCGCTTAATTTTTTTTCTAGTGTTTCTGGGCTGTCAATTGGAATTAAGAAACCATTTGAGCCATTATTTATTAATTTTGAAGGCCCTGTTGGGCAATCTGTTGATACGCAAGGCAAACCGAAATGCATAGCCTCCAATAAGGCATTGGGAAATCCTTCAAACCTCGATGGAAATGCAAAGATTGAAGCTCTGTTATAATAGTGGGGCATATCATTGGTGTTCCCAACAAGCAGGACCCGGTCTCCCAACTTAAGCTTTTGAATCAAGTCCTCGTATTCCATTCTTTTATTGCCTTCACCTATAATCAGTAATTTCCAGTTCTTGTTCTCAATGTTTGCAAAAGCTCTTATAAGAGTATCCTGCGATTTTTGGTAGGTTAACCGCCCTACATTTAAAACAATGTTTTCCTTTTTTATCTTAGAATCCCTGGATGCGGAAATTTCTGGAGCAATAGGATTTGCTAAAATTAAAATCTTGTCTTCAGGCATTAGAGATTTAAAGTAATCCCTTATTTCTTCTGTCTGAACTACAAGAAAATCTGATTTGCGATAAAGCAGCCTCCTAAGGATTTTCCACATCTTGGGAGTGTTGGCATGCATTGGAAAATTGCGCTCACTTATGATACATGGAATCCCTTGTCTTTTGGCAGCAAGAACAGAAAGAATATTGGCGCTTGTGATAAAGCCAATTAGTAAATCTATCTTTTCCTTGTGAATGAGGGAAGAGATTTTCTTGTAAAGTTGAAAATTGGTCTTTAGTGCCTGTAGGCTATTTTTACTCGGAGCTATTTTTTCCGCACAATATAATACTTTTACATTTTTATTGATTGTATAATAGGGGATGGATTTTATCAGTGTTATGATACAAACCGAATGTACTTTGGATAATTCATTTGCCAAGGTTGTTACTACCCTTTCTGCGCCGCCCGGTGACAAAGATCCTATTACAAATGAAATTTTTTTCTTTCTGTTCATTTATGAATTGTTTGGCATTGTAAATTCAAAAAGATTTCATAGGGTTAATGGAATAAAAAATAATTTCCTTATTTGTCAATGGCAGATGTATATGAGTTAGATCTAATATCATTTATTAGTTGTTCAGTGAATTTTTGAGCTCCTTTGCGATTTAAATGGTTGATATCCTGATAACAGGAATCGGGTATGTTATAAAACGAATAATCCAAGAAAGTTACACCATTTAGTTTTGAATCGTAAAAACTATAAAGTAATTCAAACTCTTTCATTTTGTCCTCGTTGCTTAAATAAACTTTGTGTATTGGGGTACTTACCAAAATTACTGTGATGTCATTCTTTTTACAAAAGTTGATGATATTAAAAAAATTGCTCTTCTCTATTTCTGAATATTTAAGTGTTCGTTTGTTACTATCTTTCTTAAATCGTTCAATGTTCTCTGCGAGTTTGTTTCTTTCCGAAGGTTTGAAACTTCCTAAGTCTCTCTCTTTTATTCCTCCTTTTAATAGTAGTTTTATAGAATATTTAGGCATCTCCATTATTCCCTGTAAAACAGGCATAGGTTTTGATTTTAAGAAAAATCCGAAATCTGAAAAACTCATCAAATCTGTGTAAATCCTAAATTTGCTTTTTATATGAAGAGGGTTTAATAGCCACCTTTCATCATATTGGGAGAGTAAATTATGATTTGAAAAAGCAAGAAGCAATGTATCTATTTGTGGATTTTCTTGCTTCATCCTTTTAACTTTCAAGTAAGAATAAAAATAGGAGTCAGCACTATGGGAAAGATTTACACTATTCGTAAAAATGGTGTCATCGACAGCATATTCCGTATGTGAATCACCTAATATCAGTATATTTTGGTGGGGTTCAATTTCGTAGCCTCGAATATTGACATACGCGGAATTAAATAAAAATGATAAAACGCACACCAAAATGACTGCAATTAGAAATTTAAGACTTGTGATAACGAATTTTTTAATTCCCATGGTAAAAACATTAGAACTGAAAGTAAATAAAATCTTGTTGTGCTCCTCCAAACCAAAAGAGGGAAAAAGTTACCGCCAGATAGAATGCCCAGCGTAGAGGTTTCTTTAATTGATTATGTTCCAATTCCAAGGCGTGCTTCTTGCTTCTTTGAATCCACTCTACAAACACCATAAAAATTATAAGCGCTATTGTAAGTAACCACTCGTTTAGGGCAGATGGAATTGAAAAAAATGAATCGGAAAAAATATTTTCAATATACCTAATCGCGTCCGTCACGCTCGGTGCTCTAAAAAAGATCCATGCAAGCAGGGTGAGAAGGAAGGTGAATAGCATCTGGAATAGTTCCTTTAAGGAGGGAAATAGTTTTCCTTCTGCCACCGAGTCCGTATTTATCCTATTCTTATTGAGAAGCATTATAGGAATGAAATAGAGAGCGTTTAAAAACCCCCAAATAATAAAAGTCCAATTAGCTCCATGCCAAAAACCACTGACAATAAAGATTATAAAAACATTTCTTACTTTATTAAGTTTTCCTCCTTTACTCCCTCCAATGGGAATGTATAAATAATCTCTAAACCAAGAAGAGAGCGAAATATGCCATCTCCTCCAAAATTCTGCAATGTCCCTAGAGAAATACGGGAAGGCAAAATTTTGCATCAAACTAAAACCAAATAATCTGGAGACCCCAATGGCAATATCTGAGTACCCTGAAAAGTCACCATAAATTTGAAAAGCAAAGAAAAAAGCACCTAGAATTAATGTGCTTCCAGATTGTTCGGGATAATTTTCAAAAATTATATTGACAAATTTGGCACAATTATCGGCAATCACTACTTTTTTGAAAAGCCCCCATAATATTTGGCGCATTCCATCTACTGCATTAGTATAACTAAAAGTTCTCTTGTTAAAGAACTGAGGCAATAGGTTCGTTGCTCTCTCAATGGGCCCGGCAACCAACTGGGGAAAAAAACTGACAAAGGCAAAAAAGGCAATCAAATTATTTGTAGGTTTTAATTTACCCTTGTACACATCTATCGTATAACTTAAGGTTTGGAAAGTATAAAAACTTATGCCAACAGGTAAAATAATGTTCAGACTTTGAGCACCAATTTCCCTTCCAAAAAAGCTAAAAGCATCTACAAAACTGTCCACAAAAAAATTGTAGTATTTGAAAAACCCCAACAATCCTAGGTTTACTAACAAACTTGTGAACAAAAGAGCCTTTCGCACTTTAGGGTTACCGGATTTGGAAAGGTTTAAACCGATTGAATAATCAACAAAACTACTGAAGATGATAAGTGTTAAAAACCGTGGATCCCACCAACCGTAAAAAAGATAACTGGCAACAACCAAAAACACATTTTGGATGGCAACATTCTTATGGGTAACATACCAATAAAAAAAGAATGTTATTGGAAGAAAAATGGCAAAATCGGCTGAGTTAAAAAGCATTTACCTAGTTATAGTGAAATTTCCTTTGAAAACTTAATAATTTATAATCTCCCACCTATATCACCTTTCAATACGCCTTTAACATCATATACAACTCCATTTGGGTTCAACAGTTTCTTAATATCCAAATCCAAAAACTCTTTATGTGAAACTGTCAAAACAACAACATCGTACATGTCATCATTGGGTAATTCTTGAATGGTTTTGAGGTTGTATTCATGTTGAACTTCTGCTGGATTGGCCCACGGGTCATAGACAATAACATCGGCACCGTACCCTTTTAACTCATTAATCACATCAACTGCCTTGGTGTTTCGAACATCAGGACAGTTCTCTTTAAATGTGATTCCAAGCGCAAGGACTTTTGCATTCTTTATCCGGATATCTTTATCTACCATAAGTTTTATGATTTCCGTAGCAACGTATTGTCCCATTCCATCATTAACCCGCCTACCCGCCAATATAATTTCGGGATGATACCCAGCTTCCTGTGCCTTTTGGGCCAGGTAATAAGGGTCAACACCTATGCAATGCCCCCCAACCAATCCTGGTTTAAAGGGCAAAAAATTCCATTTTGTTCCGGCCGCCTCCAATACTGAGTGGGTATCAATATCCAAAAGATTGAATATTTTGGCAAGTTCATTGACAAAGGCAATATTGATGTCTCGTTGCGAGTTTTCAATAACTTTTGCGGCTTCAGCAACTTTAATAGTGGGGGCAAGATGAGTGCCAGCTGTAATTATGCTAGCGTACAAAGCATCCACCTTTTTGCCAATTTCTATGGTAGAACCTGCTGTTACCTTTAATATTTTATCTACGGTATGCAGTTTATCTCCGGGGTTAATACGTTCTGGCGAATATCCTGCAAAGAAATCTTCATTGAATTTTAAACCACTTACCTTCTCCAATACAGGAATACATTCGTCTTCTGTAGCGCCAGGGTATACCGTAGATTCATAAATCACGATATCGCCTTTTTTCAACACCTTTCCAACAGTCTTACTAGATTTATAAAGAGGTGTCAAATCTGGTCTATTGTTTTTGTCGATTGGGGTAGGAACTGTTACAATATAATAGTTGCAATCTCTTATAGCATCTAAGTTATTGGTACAAAAAAGGCCTTGATCGATTTCGGCATTATCTTTTAAAACGGCATGTAAAACGTCATTGCTTACTTCTAAAGTACTATCTGTTCCGGCCTGTAGTTCTTTTATGCGTTCTTCATTTATGTCAAAACCTATAACTGGGTACTTTGTAGCAAACAAGCGCGCAAGAGGTAAGCCTACATAACCTAAACCGATAATGGCAATTTTGGAAGTATTCATTGTTTTATTTTTTCCCTATTTGAAAATATTCAAAATTATTTTTTATTAGGGTTGAATGATTATACTGATTACGTCCATCAAAAATTATAGGTTGTTTTAATTGTTTTTTCAACTCCTCAAAATCTGGAGATCTAAATTCTTTCCATTCGGTTAATAGAATCATAGCATCTGCATTTTGCAGAGTTTCGTATTTTGAATTGAAATAAGCTACATTCTCATTTCCTTTCAAATAGAAATGCTCCGCTTCTTCTCTAGCCTTTGGATCATAAGCTTGTATTTTGCCTCCTCTTTTGGTAAGTTCATTTATTACATATAATGAAGGGGCTTCTCTCATATCATCGGTTTCTGGTTTAAATGAAAGCCCCCAGATTGCAAATGTTTTCCCAGTTAAATCCTCACCAAATCTAGAAATCACTTTCTTGGCTATGACCAACTTTTGTTTGTCATTTACATCTTCCACAGCCTTTATAAGATTTGCTGTGTAGCCATTTTCGGCGGCAGTTTTCTTCAAAGCTTTTACATCTTTTGGAAAACAGGACCCACCATAGCCACTTCCTGGATATATAAAACTATAACCTATTCTGCTGTCAGACCCAATTCCAATTCTAACTTTATTTACGTCTGCATCTACTAATTCACAAATGTTGGCAATTTCATTCATAAAAGAAATTTTGGTTGCCAACATGGCATTTGCCACATACTTGGTCATCTCTGCAGAACGTACGTCCATGGTAATCAATCTATCCGTACTACTTCTAAAAAAAGGAGCATAAAGTGCTCTCATTTTTTCTGTTGCGCCCTTATCATCTGACCCAACAACAACTCGATCAGGTTTCATAAAATCATTTATGGCATCCCCCTCCTTTAAAAATTCAGGATTGGACACCACATGAAACTCAATTTTTTTGTCTCTTTTTGCGAGTTCTTTGGAGATGGCCGCTCTTACTTTGTCAGCTGTACCAACAGGAACAGTTGATTTATCCACGATTATTATCGGAGTTGACATATTTTCTCCTATTTGTTTGGCCACTTGCAGTACATATTTTAAATCTGCAGAACCATCTTCTCCCATTGGGGTTCCAACGGCAATAAATGCGATATCTACATTGTGCAGATTATCTTTTAGGCTTGTGCTAAAATGCAATGTTTTGTTTTGAACATTACGGTTGACCATGGCCTCCAATCCAGGCTCATATATTGGAATGATACCTTTTTTAAGGTTTTCTATCTTTTTAGAATCAATATCAATGCAGGTAACAGTGTTCCCCATTTCCGAAAAACAAGAGCCGCTTACTAAACCTACGTAACCGGTTCCAATAACAGTTAAATTCATTTTGTTTTATCTTATTTTAAATTTTCCCAATACCAATTAACGGCCTCTTTTAGACCCTTTTTTATATCATGTTGGGGGTTATATCCTAATTGTTTTTCTGCTTTTTCTATAGAAGCAAGAGAATGGGGCACATCCCCGATACGAGCTGGGCCATATTTTATTTCGACATCATTTATTTCGGGGTCGAAATTACTTAAATATTCCTTTAGCAGTGTTACTAATTCATTTAAATTGGTTCGTTCACCAAAAGCGGTATTATATACAGTATTTATGGCATTTTTATTTTCAGTTACTATAGACCTTATATTCATCTCAATAACATTGTCTATATATGTGAAATCCCTTGAAAAAGAACCATCTCCATTTATTATTGGAGATTTGTGCTGAATCAATTGTGCTACAAACTTTGGTATTACGGCTGCATAGGCTCCGTTTGGATCTTGTTTTCTACCAAAAACATTAAAATAGCGTAAGCCTATAGTTTCCAAACCATATGTTTTGCCAAAAATATCGGCATATAGTTCGTTTACATATTTAGTTATGGCATAAGGAGATAAAGGTTTGCCGATAGCATCTTCAACCTTGGGCATACTTTTTGAATCACCATAAGTTGACGAACTAGCGGCATATACAAACCGTTTTACATTAGCATCTCGGGCCGCCACGAGCATGTTTAAAAACCCCGAAACATTTACTTCGTTGCTTGTAATAGGATCATTAATGGATCTTGGGACAGACCCTAATGCTGCTTGATGTAAAACAAAATTTATATTCTTGCATGCTTTTTCACAATCATCCAAATTTCTAATATCACCCTCTATCAAGGTGAAATTTACATTAGAGCGTAAATGCTCAATGTTCTTTTTGTGGCCTGTCGCAAAGTTATCTAGACATGTAACTTTGTTTCCATTTTTTATTAGTGCCTCGCACAAATTAGAACCTATGAAACCAGCTCCACCAGTTACTAATATATGTGTCTTGGAGTCCAATCCAAGGAGCTTTAAGTTCATATTTAATCTGTTAATTTATCAAATGCAAAGATGAAAAAAGTAATACTTAAAATGGAATAATTTATTTAAAAGGAAAGAATAAACGACAAAGGACCATTTTGATTGCTCAATCCAAATGGTCCTTTTGAAAATATCAGATTTGATATAATCTTTGATGTGAAAGCTGAACGTAAATTTCTTGACATTCTTCCAACAGTTGTTTATTGTAATTGGGTTTTTCGTAGGTGGACGGTTTATGTCTTTTGCTTGATTTTAAAGCGGTCTCGAAACCAATCTGACTTCTGATGTGTTCATAAACTATATCTGGTTCGGTAATTAGGTCTTCAAAACAAATAAACCAACTATTTTTTAAAGGAATACTCATAATATACTGATAGTAGTTTAACCAAATGGACAACCAATAATCAATTGTTTCAATGTTAAATTCCTGTCGATTTTCTTCAAATTTTTTTGTTAATAAAAATGGTTTATGGTTTAAGCCAAATTCATGATGCCCAAGATAATTGAAGTATTTTAGGGAAAAAGGATCTTCCATTTGATTTTTGGAAAAACTTTTATGAAGCTTCATCAATGATGAAGCGTGGGAGAGGGGGTCTCTAAACAATATGAAGGTTTTTTGATTTTCTATCTTTTGAAGCTCTAGTAATCGAAGAACATTATTATTGTTTTTAGATATGTATTTGTTTTTCCCCTTAGCCAAACAAATCAATGAGATATATTCTAAGTATTTTTTAAAGACCTCATCATTTACTCGATGAGTTTCGAGTCCGTTGTCCTTTATAAAGCTATCTTTTAAGAATGCCTTCCAGAAATATTCATCGAATTCTTCCGGAGAGTTTCCGTCTATTATTATACCATCCTTATGTGCCCTTTCATGTGCAGCAATGGTAGATTTACGATTCCAAAGATTTGGACTTAAAAGGAAAGGCATATTGGCATATTGTAACGAAGCATGTTCACCACGTTGAAAAATCTTGTTCATAACAGCTGTAGTGCCCGATCGTGCCAAGCCCGTTACAAACACTATTTGGTCAATAGGCAGTTGTTTTGCCTTTTGTCCATAAATCATTTCGTCCATTTCCATTGTTGACTTGGAAATGCCATAACTAGATAAATATAATTTGTGAATGAATTTATCGGTTGCCGAATAACCTGCCATAATTTTTTTTGAAAATTACATAAAGAACGACTACAACAATTGGAGTCAAAAGTCCCCACCAGTCCAGCAAAATATTTGGATTAAGTGAAGCATCAAGCTTTTCCGTTACAAAAAGGGTGAGAAAAGGTAAAATGAAAAGTAAAATACCCAAAATGAGTTTTCCAATTAGCACCAACTGCTTGGATATTTGTTGCAGAAGCATTTTCTGTTTATCCTCATCAGATAGCTCTTTACTAGACATTATTTGAAATTGTTGCTTGTACGAAGCAACCAGAACCTTAATTGTATTTGGAAGTTTTGAATATTCAAAAAGGATGCAAGACAAAATGGTCATTGCAGCTAAAACGATAATTGCTATTACCAAACTACTCCTTGTTAAATTTACTCTTCATAAAGCCAAAAAAGCGTTTTAATGGAATCCAAAAAACCGCCGTCAAAAAAGCCAAAAAGGTTAAAAAAATACCGGTAATTACCGCCAAAACACCTCCACCAAGTCCAGGTCCTAGATACAGAAACATAATTATTTTGTTTTTAATTAATAATGCGACTCCAAAAAAGACTAGAGATATGGTCTTTATCAAGCCTTTTTACGTATTCAATTTTTTTAGAGATAGAATCTCCAATAACAATCCTACCGTTATTGGTTTCTTCTATAAAGATATCACCATTGGGCAGTATATCGCACCTGCCAGATGTTATTGTTCTTATATTTTCACTTTCAAAAAGTTTAGTATAGGGTGTTGAAACTGAATCCTTACCAAAGGAATAAAAATAGGCCTGATTATGTGGCCTAGCTTTTGAAAAGGAAAGATTTGATGTTGTGATTCTAGAATCCACTCTACTTTCTTCACGTATTACGTCATTACCAAATACCACAATACTATCCTTACCATAAAAATCAGCATCATGTTGATTATACCAAGGTCCATGTTTTAGCCAAATAATTTTGTCAGTCTCTGGTCTATACAAAAAGACGGTGCTAATATTTCTACAAGAAATTAACAAATCCCCTTTTTTCCAGTATTCCGAATCGTATGGAGCAGGTTGAATATCGTTTAGGTGTATAGGGTCACTTATTGTCTGACCTTTGTAAAGAATTAAATCTAGATATCCATTATCAACTAAAATTTGTATGACAGATTTACTAAAAGTTTCCTCTCCGGTATCTTTCTTTAACACAGTGATATGATCATCCATTAAGGTAGTCTTATAAGTATCGTGGTCACCTGGAAGAAAGTCATATTGTTGGGATAGGAAAGGCCTTGTGCATACATAAATATTATTATCCGAGTCACCCTCTATAGTATGATGATACACCTGATCGTTTTTCAACCATAGTAATTCACTATTTTTATCAATTTTGGCCAGAAGGCTTGTAAGTTGAGCAGTGAACAGCAAGGAACTGTCCTTGTCCATATAAGCGTGCATAAAATAAAGATCACTGTCCTTGGCGGGCTTTTCAGGATTTTTTTCGTTGTACGCTTTCAAATACAACATTTGATTATCTGGGCTCCATTGCTTGATAACATTTCCGTTGTTAATATCTAGTAGGTTGAACTTTTGACCAAATTGTTCATCTTTATATGACATCAACAATTTAGGGTATTCTTTTGAAGAAAGTTTTTTCAGATAGTTAAACCCGTCTTTTGATTCCGAATTCGCCACAAAAAACTCTGGGGAAGAAACAAGTTTTTTGAAATTAGATGGAATTTCGGCCATAAACTTTATGGGAGCAGTAAGAAAACCAAGTCTAGAAGCCCCTCCGTCATTAGATAAATAGACATTTCGCACACTTGATGACAAAAGCACTGAAAAGAAAAACAAACCAGCAACTGTAATAAAAATGAGACGGAGTTTTTTCATGAATGTAAAGAAAGTAATTTTAGGGTTAAGATGTTAAATGTTACTTTATTAATTCGTTATTATCTTCAAATAATTCGTTGTTCTGCCTTGAACCTGAATTTGAGATGTCTTTAATCCGTTTTTGATTCTATTTGCTTAGTTTTTAAATTTCCAAACCCTCAATTCTATGGTTAAATTTTCAGTAATGGTATTATCAATCAAAATATGGTTTTTGGTGATTTGATTTTACATAGGAGTCCTATCACTTTTTAAGGTGTGCTAATTTGATTGTATTGTTAAAGGTTATGAGATATATTAACCTATCCTAGGTTAAATCGAACAGTTTAACTGAAACGTCAACTTTTAGTTGTAAGTAATGGTAGAATACGTTAGTAATGACGTACGAAGTATGAACAATCTTATAAAAGGTCCTTTTTGAGTGACCACTCTCCATATTGGTTAGACTGCCAACTTTTTACCCAAGATCGCTAGAGTTTATAATGTAACTTATACCAATTAACAAATTTGCCTACACCTTCGGTAATTGGAGTGTTTGGAATGTAGTCATAGTCTTGTTCTAAATCAGATACATCAGCCCAAGTCCTTTCTACATCCCCAGGTTGCATAGGTAGTAAAACTCGTTCTGCTTTAATGCCTAAGTTATGTTCAATTGCTTGGATAAAATCATCAAGTTTCACGGAAGTGCTATTTCCTATGTTGTAAACCTTGTAAAGTGGTCTAGATTTATCCACACTGTTTACCGGATTTTCAATAATTCTAACCACACCTTCAACTATATCATCTATATAGGTAAAATCACGTTGCATATTACCCTTATTGAATACCTTGATAGGATTGCCTTTGGCTATCGCATCCGTGAATAGGAAAAGGGCCATATCTGGTCGACCCCAAGGACCATAAACGGTAAAAAATCGCAACCCTGTGGTAGGAAATCCAAATAAATGACTGTACGTGTGGGCCATCAACTCATTGGATTTCTTCGAAGCTGCGTACAAACTTATGGGATTGTCAACCCGATGGTCTGTTCTAAAAGGAATTTCTTTGTTGGTTCCATAAACACTAGAACTACTGGCGTATACCAAATGTTTGACTTCGTAATTTCGACAGCACTCCAGTACGTTTAGAAATCCAACAATATTGCTGTCAATATAGGCTTCTGGATTTTCCAAACTATATCTCACACCAGCTTGGGCCGCTAAATTACAGACCACATCAAATTTCTCTGCTTCAAAAATTCTTGGTAATAACCCCCGATCTTCCAAGTTAGATTTTACAAATTTAAAATTTGAATGAGTCACGCTTTGAACCATAGAACCATATATGGATGCTTCTTTTCTGTCAATACCCAGTTGCTCAATGCGATCAAACTTGAGATTGATGTCGTAATAGTCATTGATATTGTCCAGGCCAATTATTTGATGCCCATTTTTTATGAGGTTTTGGGAAAGATGATATCCAATAAAACCAGCAGCTCCGGTTACAAGAACTTTCATTAGGTCTAAATTTTAGTTTAAATGCTCCGCAAATCTATCACTTATAAATGTTTATTTCCAACTAGAATTTTAGTTTTTATTCATGAGGCTTGAAGTGTAATAATTAAGAATTGATTTTTTTTTGTATAGAGCGTATTTCATCGATTTTTTTGTTAAAAAAAACTTTTCAACGATCTAATTGGAAGTTTGTCACGTAGATAGTGGGTGAAAAAAAAATAGATTAAACCAAAAAATTGCATTTCATCGAAAAAAGCAAACTTTTGGTCGAAAATTGAAAATTGAAAATTAACTTTATTCTCCAAAATCTTATGTTATGTGCTTAAAATCAATTAACCCCCTTAGATTGCACTTTTTATATATCCTTCTTTTATTTAGTATAGTTTCTTGCTCCAAGGACAGTGATTTGTTCACAGAAGCAGTTCAAGATAGTATAGATAAAGAAATTAAGGAAGAAGATTCCGCGAATCCTGATGATAATCCCATTGATGATGGTACAGAGGATGAGGGCCCTATTATTAACCCAGAAGACAAAGCTTCTGAATTGAAAGCATTTCCAAGTGCATATGGTGCCGGCGCATATACTACAGGTGGAAGAGGAGGCCAAGTAATACATGTTACCAATCTAAATGATAGTGGCCAGGGCAGTTTTAGGGAAGCCTTGTTGACTTCTGGTCCTAGAATAATTGTTTTTGACGTTTCTGGTATAATTTCCTTGAGTAGCAGAGTGATTATGACTGGTGAGCAATATGGTAATGTAACCATTGCTGGTCAAACCGCGCCCGAAGGTGGAATCACTATCACTGGTGGAAGAATTTGGTGGGCTAGTTCAAAAAACATCATTGTTAGATATTTAAAATTTAGGAATGGTCATCAGAGTGACAACGGAGATTGCCTAACCATAGCGCGAAGTTCATCTGTAATAGTGGATCATTGTTCGTTTTCTTATGCAAAGGATGAAGCCTTGGATGTAAGTGGAGATGCTAATCCTGCCAATGGAAATATTACTTTACAAAATAATCTTTTTGGTGAATGTAAGACTGCTATGATAGTTGGTTCCAATACCGCTACAGCTTATGGCAGTGTCTCTGTCCTAAGAAATGCCACGGCCAATGTGGGATGGCGTTTTCCAAAGGCAGGGGGAGCTGTGGAACTTGATGTGATCAATAATGTTCATCACAATTGGAGGCATAGAACTATTAGAATGGATGCTTTTGATTACTCTTTAAACCAAATTAATAATTATTATCAATCTGGTCCTAATACATCAGGCGGCTCCCTGCACAAAACATGGACAAATTCTAATATGTCTCCTAGAATATATACTTCTGGAAACCATATATCAGAGAATATAGAGCCATCTGGTTATAAAGCGAACTCTTCTATGGCATGGGAGGAGTTTTCATCAAGTCCTATCCAACCAAAATCCGAATGGTTTGTAAACTCAGAAATGCCTATCCAAGGAGCTATACCTCCATTGATGACTGCTTCTGAGGCACTTAATTATGTGGTTGAAAATACAGGTGCGCACTTGTACATTAATAACAGTGGAGGTGTTTCAATATATAGAGACTCTTTAGATGAGGAGTATATAGATCTAATACGGACCGATGCAAACCAAGTAGTGTTGAAAGAGGCCTCATATGGCATAATGCCCACAGAAATGCCCTCCGAAACAAGACCATCCAGTTATGATTCTGATGAGGATGGGATAGCTGATGCCTGGGAGGTTTCGTCTTATGGAGATTTGAGTAAGACGGCTAATGGAGATGAAGACGGAGATGGATATACAAATATTGAGGAATTTTTGAATAGTGTAGATTTCCAATAATAATCTAGAAAAAGAAGATCTGGATATTTTCCAAGAATAAAAAAAAAACGACCTTAAGGTCGTTTTTTTTTATTCTATAACTTGACTTTTCAAGTATGCTAATTATTTCCCATCTCTATCATTTGGTTTATTGATAGTAATGTTTATTACCTTTTTTAATATAAGCAGTTAACTAATTTAGATTAAAAATACCTTTTTGAGGATGATTCCAATAAATATAGTCTCATATAGACTGATTTTCTCAAAATATGTAAACAATATCAATTTTATCGTTCTTTACTTATTTTATAAGTTTTAAACAAAACCCAGTATCACCTACTTCCACTTTAAAGCAGCGGAATATACAAAGGTGTATCTAGAATATTAGCAATTTAGTGCATTCAGCAAAGTTTAAAACTAGAATTACCTAGAAATGCCATATTTATCTTTCTTGCTCATTTAGTTTTAGGATAAAAACCCAGATTAAACTAAGTGCTAACCAATATTCTATTTATATCTACAATTAAACAGTAGATATTTTGGTCATTATACCGAGAATAATTTAAGATGAACGATTAATCTTAAGATTATTTCATTAATCAAAATTGCTGCAGTTATTTTGAAGAAAAATAAATAATTTGGATATCGCAGTGTCAGATAAAATATGGCTTTCCTCTCCGCACATGGGGGGGACAGAATTAAATTATGTAAATGATGCTTTCAAGAGCAATTGGATTGCTCCACTTGGCCCTAACGTAAATCATTTTGAGACAGCAATAGAAGAATTTGTTGGAGAAGATATTCATGTTGCATGCCTTAGTTCAGGCACAGCGGCAATTCATTTAGCTCTGGAACTATTAGATGTGAAACGTAATGATGAGGTGCTATGCCAGAGCTTTACATTTTCTGCTTCAGCAAATCCAATTACTTATTTAGGAGCAAATCCAATCTTTATTGATAGTGAAGCAGACACTTGGAACCTTTCTCCTGAGCTATTGGAAGAAGCAATTCTAGACAGAATGCGATTAGGAAAAAAACCCAAGGCAATTATTGCTGTCCACTTGTATGGAATGCCTTATAAAGTAAATGAGGTTAGCGCAATATCAAAAAAGTATGGCATACCTATAGTTGAGGATAGTGCTGAAGCTCTGGGAAGTTCTTATAAAGGTATTCAATGTGGAAGCTTTGGGGATATCGGGATTTTGTCATTTAATGGGAATAAAATTATTACAACCTCAGGTGGAGGAGCTTTACTTTCCAAAAATCAAAATATAAAGGAAAAAGCTATTTTTAAAGCCACGCAAGCCCGCGATTGTGCTCCACATTATGAACATTCCCAAATTGGTTATAACTATAGGATGAGCAATGTTCTTGCAGGAATCGGAAGAGGACAAATGGAGGTTTTGAACGACCGAATCAATGCTAGGCGTGAAAATTTCCTATATTACAATCACCACCTTTCTGATTTTCATGAACTTAGTTTTCTTAACGAATTAGATGAGAGCCATTCCAATAGGTGGTTGACCTGCATTTTAACCCAATCCTTTGAAACAAGGGAGGAAATTCGCTTGGCTTTGCAGAATCATAATATAGAATCTCGTCCATTATGGAAACCTATGCATTCCCAACCCATTTTTGAAAATTGCAGTGCCTACAAAAATGGTGTAAGCGAGGAATTGTTTGAAAAGGGATTGTGTTTGCCAAGTGGATCAAATTTAGATAGGAATGACCTAGACCGAATTTGTGAAATAATCAAGAATGTTTTAAGATGATAAAAGAGTATTTTTTTGATAAAAGAAGTCATTATGCCTCAAAATGGACTGTCTTGTTCATTGATTTGAATATTGTGGCGACTTCCTTTATTCTCGCTTATTTTATTCGTTTTAATCTCAGTTTCAGTTTTAACGTGAATATGCTGTGGAGTCAACTCCCTCTTGTGGTTCTGGTGTTTCTTTTGGCGTTTATTGTTACAGGAAGCTATAAAGGAGTGGTTCGCCATACTGGGATCAAGGATGTTTACGCCATTTTCAATTCCACATGCCTTGCAAGTATTGGTATCATAGCGTTAATAGTGTTCAATAAGTACGCAAATGTTGTTGAGGGGTTTACCATTCCTTTGTCTATCATAATCATTAATAGTTTACTAACATTTATAGTCCTTACAATATCTAGGTATATATTCAAAGTTTGTTATGAGAGCCTAAGCAAAAGTAGCGCAGTTCCAACTAAAAATGTTCTAATTTATGGCGCTGGTGAATCAGGAATCATTGCCCACAATACTCTTATCAATCATTCAAAAATTAGTTTAAAGGTGACTGGTTATTTGGATAATAATCAGCAAAAAATAGGAAAGCAGATTAATGGAATTAAAGTCTTCGATTCTAAAAAGCTGAATGAAGATTTTATTAAATATCACAACGTATCTGAAATAATCTTTTCAATTCAAAATATTGCACCTAATGATTTGAGAAAAATAGTCAGTGAGGTAGTTGAATTACCTGTGAAGGTAAAAATAGTACCTCCTGTGGAAGACTGGATTAATGGTGAACTGAAGGCTTCTCAAATCAAGCAGGTACAGATAGAAGACCTTTTGGACAGAGCACCAATTAATGTTCAAAGTTCTAAAATTGGAAGCGAACTAAAGGATAAGACTGTCATGGTTACAGGGGGAGCTGGTTCCATAGGTAGTGAGCTGGTTAGACAAATTTGTAAGTATCAGTATAAGTCACTTATTGTTATAGACCAAGCAGAGTCACCTCTTTATGATTTGCAACAGGAATTAAAGCAAAACGGATATCATAATTTCATACCTATTGTTGCAGATATTAGAGATAAGAATAGGATGAATCATATTTTTCAGGAGCATGAACCAAACGTAGTTTTCCATGCTGCTGCATATAAGCATGTCCCACTAATGGAATACAATTCTTACGAGGCAATTAAGATTAACATTGCTGGAACTAAGGTAATTGCGGATTTAGCATTACAAAATTGCGCAGACAAATTTATTTTTGTTTCAACTGATAAAGCAGTCAATCCCACAAATGTGATGGGAGCAACCAAGCGCATTGCCGAAATGTATATTAGTTGCATGCAACAACATGGAAAAACCAAATTTATTACAACTCGTTTTGGAAACGTCCTTGGGTCTAATGGATCTGTAATCCCATTATTTCGAAAACAAATTGAAAAAGGAGGTCCATTAACGGTAACACACAAAGATATTACCAGATACTTCATGACGATTCCGGAAGCTTCACAGCTTGTACTAGAGGCAGGGGCAATGGGCAAAGGTGGGGAAATCTTTATTTTCGATATGGGTGAGTCTGTTCGGATATTTGAAATGGCAAAAAATATGATCAGATTATCTGGATTACACTATCCAACGGACATAGATATTAAGATTACTGGTTTAAGGCCTGGGGAAAAGCTATTTGAAGAACTATTGGCGAACGGTGAAAATACCTTGCCAACGTATCATAAAAAGATATTGATAAGCAAGGTTAGGGAATTAGATTATGCAAAAGTAAGGGCATCAATAAATGAGTTATGCGTGACCAATATTTTCTTTAAAAAGGATACCATAAAGCTAATGAAAGAAATTGTGCCAGAATATATTTCCAATAATTCAAAGTTATGCGAATTGGACAAAATGAATGAGGAAAAGTATGTAAAAAATGAAATTTCGGATAAAGCTTTGTTACAATCATAGTTTGATTATTTTTACATTTCTAAAAGCATAATCTAATCCTCTTTGAACCATGAACATGCAAAAAAAACTTTATAAAGGTGTACTTGTTGCCTCAATGTTATTGCTCATTTTTTCTTGCGCCTCAAAAGGGGATGTAATATACTTCCAAGATGCAGCAAACTTTGAAACACTTGTAGAAAACAATACATTTCAACCAAAATTTAAAATCGATGATGTTGTAAGCATTCATGTGTCTACACTCAATCCAGAGGCAAGTCTGCCTTTCAATCTTTATAGAGGTTCGGCAGAAGGAGGGGTTAGACCGGAACAAGTTGATTATATTGTTGATAACGAAGGAGAGATTGATTTTCCGGTTATTGGAAAAGTCAAAGTTGAAGGATTATCTCCAGAAGAAGTTCGAATTTTATTAAGGGAAAAACTAGCCGGTTATTTAACGGATCCGATTATCAATATTCGATTGCGGAATTTTACTATTACTGTTTTAGGAGAGGTTAGAAGACCTGGGACCTATCAAGTTAATGGAGAGCGGATTACAGTACTGGAAGCACTAGGACTTGCAGGTGACATGTCAATAAAAGGGATTAGGGATAACGTTTTGGTAATACGCGATTTTGATGGAACTAAGGTTCACCATAGAATAGATTTGACAACTAAAAATGCTATGAAATCCCCCGCTTATTATTTAACTCAGAATGATGTGGTTTATGTTGAACCAAACAGATCAGCAGTAACAGCATCAAATTTAGATAATAGGGCTTCCATAGCAGTCTCAATAATTTCTGTTTTGATTACATCAACCGTTGTATTGTTGACAAGAAATTAGCATTGCTACATTAATAAACTTAACCTAAATGGGAGAACTTAGACTTGGAAATTCAAATAACTCAATAAATTTGAAGGAGCTTGTTATTGTTTATATAAAGCAATGGAAGTGGTTTGCTCTTTCTGTTGTCTCAATAATGACCTTGGCATTTCTTCATGTTAGGTACTCAATACCGCAGTATTCTGCTCAGTCAAAAATTCAGATAATTGATGAAAAAAGTACTTCATCAGAACTTAGTGTATTTAGGGATTTGGATTTTATTTCTGGAGGTAAAAACAATGTTGAAGATGAGATAGAAATTATAAATTCGAAATCTAACTTAATAAAAGTAGTCAAAAATTTGGGCATAAATGTCCGAGTATTTGCTATGGGAAAAATTGTGGATTCAGAAATATATGGGAAACCTTTTCCTTTCAATATCAATTTCTATGAACCAGATTCTGTAATTAATAATTCGAGGCTTACTTTTTTTGTTGAACAATCCAATAATACTACTTTTAAATATTCGGAAGGGGACGAAGATGCCCCAATGAGGACTCTCGAATATGGAAAAATTATTAGCACCTCCCTAGGAGATATGGTATTAACACCGAACATTCCTGGGAATTCTGATAATAGGAACTCGAAAGAACAATATAGGGTCGAGGTCAGCCCTGTTTCAGATATCGCACAACTTTATCAATCTAAAATAAAAGTGTCAGTTGCCGGTGAATTTTCTAACATATTAAATATTTCACTAGTTGACCCAATTCAAAAAAAGGCCATAGATATCATAAACACACTGGTAGATGAATATAATGACAATGCCGTAGAAGACAAAAAAGCAATAGCAGATAAAACCTCTGACTTCATTGATGATCGAATCACTGCAATCTATTCCAATTTGGCTTCCGCAGATCAGACAGAAGAGGAATTTAGGTCAAACAGGGGTCTTGCAGATGTGGCTTCCCAAGCCAATTTAAATCTTAACGTAAGTGCTGCAAGTGAAAAAGAACTCCAAAATGCCAGCGTACAATTAAGTATTGCCTCCGCAATGAAGGATGAAGTTGACAACCAACAAGGATACGATTTGATAGCATATAACGTTGGCTTGACCGATCCTACGATAGCAAATACCGCTCAGAAATACAATGAATTAATTCAGCAACGAAAGCGACTATTGGAAGACACAGGCGAAAAGCATCCTACCATTTTACATCTGAACGAGCAATTAGATGCCTTAAGACAAGGAATACAATCGGGCTTGGGGAATGTAACAAACAACTTGGATTTAACTGTGAACAATTTGAGTAAACAACTCTCCCAAGCGCAATCAAGGCTATATCAATCACCAAAAAACCAAAGGGTTCTTACTGACATAGCAAGAAAAAAGAACACCATAGAGAATTTATATCTATACCTCCTTCAAAAAAGGGAAGAATCCCAAATTACTTTTGCATCAGCAGCACCAAAATCAAAGGTTATTGACCAAGCATATGCCACTAGCCCTTTTCCTGTCTCTCCCAAAAGCAAGATTGTATACTTAGCTGGGTTTATTTTAGGTTTATTAATCCCTTTTTCCATAATATATACTAATGAATTGTTGGATAATAAAATCCACAATAAGTTGGATTTGGAAAAGTTGGTTCCAAATGTTCCCGTATTGGCCGAAATTCCAAGATTAACAAGGAAACAGGAAAAAATCGTCCTTAAAGACGACAGATCCGTACTTGCAGAGTCTATGCGGATTCTTAGAGCCAATTTGGATTACATTATTAAGCCGAAAAAAAATGGAGTAAAAAACAATATCATTTTTGTTACTTCTACCACCCCTGGTGAGGGTAAATCTTTTATAGCTTCCAACTTGGCAATGATTTTTGCGAATACCAACAAAAAGGTCCTGCTAATCGGAGCAGACATTAGAAACCCAAAGTTAAACACATTTTTACCAGGACTAGAGAATAATAAGGATCAGATGACCACCGCTAACGGGTTGACTAATTTTTTATTTAGCGGACGTGTTTTGTTCAATGATATAGTTAGCACTTTAAAAACCAGTGCGGCCACAATTGATGTTATTGTTTCAGGGAAAATACCCCCCAATCCCGCTGAACTTTTAATGAGCGATAGAGTTTCGGAACTTTTTGAAAAAGCTTCTGAGACCTATGATTATGTTATTGTCGATACAGCACCTTTAATGGTTGTAACCGACACTCTCCTAATTAGCAAATATGCAGATCATGTGTTGTATGTAACTCGCGCTGGGTTTACAGAATCCAAAGTGTTGGATTTTCCTTTGAAATTAAAAAAAGAAGGGAAACTTAAGAGTCTGACCTTTGTTGTTAACAATGTGAAACAATCTAATCTGGGGTACGGCGGGAAATATGGTTACGGTTATGGAAAAACCGTTAAGAAGTGGTGGAGTTTTTCCTAGTTAGTAAAAAGCATTGATTGTATTTTCAATAACTGGAAGAATAAGCTTCAGAGTTTTATTGGATATTTTAATTTCACGTAGTAAATTAAGTTGACGTTTATTGTGAACATCAGATGCTATGTAATCTATACATCCGTCTTCAAGAAGCTTTTGACTTACCTTTTGAACTTCTGTTCCATAAGATTCTGAACCAAGCGACATCAAATTTAATTGAAACAAAATACCTTGGTTTTTAAGGTGTGTGTAGGTTTTATATTCCTTATGAAAGTAAACATATCTTTCTGGATGAGCTAAAATTGGGTAATACCCATGTTTTGCAATGTCTGTAATGGCGTTATCGAAATTGAATGAAGGTTGCAAATATGACATTTCAATTAATAAATACTTTACCCTTAATGGAACTATTGATCTTTCTTCCAATAGGCTTTCAAAAGCATCGTCAATCATATACTCCGCTGAATAATCAATTTTAATGTAATCCATTTTGAGGGTGGAAAGCTCAGCGACAACCGCATCAAAAGAAGGTTTTATCGTTTTTAGAGTGTTTGGATAATAGTGGTTCATAATATGAGGAGTACAAACAAAATTTGTTATCCCAAGCTCTGAAAACCCCTTTATTAAGTTGATAGAATCCTCAACGGTCTTTGCGCCATCATCAATTCCTGGAAGAATATGATTATGCATATCCACAAGCCCGTGAAGGTAGTCCACTAAAAATATTTTCTTATGAAAAAAACTGAACATGCATAAAATTTGGATTGCAAATATACGCTATATGCTTTCTTTACTCACAATCATTTCCCGATACAGAAATTTGAAAAAATGTTACCTAACAGGTCATCGGTTGTAATACTTCCCGTTATTTCGCCTAGATGAAAAAGGGCTTGTCTAATGTCTATGGAGATAAGATCGCTAGATAACTCTATATCAATTCCTTCCTTAACCTTTTGAATGGACTCCAATGCTTTTAGTAAGGCATCATAATGTCTACTATTGGTTACAATGGTTTCATCACCGGTGAGGGAGCCAGAGTCGATAAGCGAAAGCAGTTCTTTTTCTAATTCAGCGACACCAATTTTGTTTTTTGCTGAGATAAAAAGAATGCCAGGAATTTCAGACTTAAGTTCATCGACTTGTAGCTTAGTCAATACATCTACCTTGTTGCAAATTGGTAATACGTTCTTGTCCGGATACTGATTTATAATCTTTTCTAATTCCGTTTTATCAAAAGCTGGATTATCAAACAGAAAAAAAACCAATTTAGCATCCTCTATCTTCTCAAAGGTTCGCTCAATTCCAATTTTTTCTACAACATCCTTTGTTTCCCTTATTCCAGCAGTGTCTACAAACCGAAAATTAATACCGTTGATGCTTATTTGATCTTCAACAGTGTCTCGCGTCGTACCTGGAATATCACTAACAATGGCACGTTCTTCGTTCAACAATGCATTTAGTAATGTTGATTTTCCCACATTTGGCTCTCCAACAATTGCTATTGGAATTCCATTTTTTATAACATTGCCCAAGGCAAAGGAATCAATTAACTTTTTGAGTACTTCACTGATTTGATTCAATAGTTGGTCAAACTGGGTTCTATCTGCAAATTCAACATCTTCCTCCGAGAAATCCAGTTCCAGTTCAATTAGGGATGCAAAATTTAGAAGTTCCTCCCTTAGTTTTTCAATTTCACTACTGAAACCACCTCTCATTTGCTTCATAGCAATATCATGAGCAGCTTCACTATCACTGGCAATTAAATCAGCAACGGCTTCTGCTTGACTTAAATCCATTTTTCCATTTAAAAAAGCACGTAAGGTAAATTCACCTGCAGTAGCCATACGGCATCCATTCCGTAAAAAGAGTTGAATGATTTGTTGTTGAATGTAAGGTGAACCGTGGCACGAAATCTCAATGATATCTTCAGCAGTATAAGAATTTGGTCTTTTGAACAGGGAAACCAAAACTTTATCAAACATTTTACCATTTTCTATAATGTGACCTAAATGAATCGTATGGCTCTTTTGATGAATCAATTTCTTACCTCGAATGGACTGAAAAATAGTATCAGAAATAGAAATAGCTTCAGGCCCAGAAATTCGAATTACAGCAATAGCACCTGTTCCAGATGGTGTTGCTAAAGCTACAATGGTATCTTGATCTATCATTAGACAAAATTACATAAAGTGTGCTAATGGATTAAAGACCTTTGATTTAAATATCTTAATTATATTTTTTCTAATTTCATTACGTTGTGTAATTGTATTATGGAAGAAATTATAATTTTCGGAGCCTCCGGTCATGCCAAAGTTATCACAGATATCTTTGAAAGGTTGGATGGTTATGAAATTGTAGGGTTTATGGATACAAATAAAGAAAAGGGAACTAATTTTCTTGGCTATCCGATTTTGGGGGACGAAAATGTGGTTTCAGATTTGTTAAAGGTAAACGCATTACCAAAGTTTTTTGTGGCCATAGGAGATAATTGGTCAAGAAAACTGGTCGTAAATCGGTTGAAAAGACGCTTTACAGATATTCGGTTTGTCAATGCAATTCATCCTAGTGCCATTATTGCGAAAAATGTTGTTTTTGGAGAAGGAGTGGCTATAATTGCAGGGACAGTGATAAACCGTGGTTGCCGAATAGATGATTTTACCATATTAAATACAAAGTGCAGTGTTGGACATGATTGTCATATGAAGCAATTTTCAAGTATTGCACCAAATGTTACTTTAGGGGGAAATGTACAAATTGGTGAAACCAGTTCAGTTTCTATCAGCGCTACAGTTTTAAATGGAAAAAAAATTGGGGATAACACGATTATTGGTGCAGCATCTCTGCTCACAACAGATGCTGAAAGCAATGCCGTCTATTATGGTGTGCCCGGAAAATTTATAAAAAACAGGGAACCTAATGAAAAGTATCTATGATGCTGAGTTAGCAACCTGAATTTAGTTTATGTTTTTGCAAGATTCTAGACGCAGATTATTTTTGGCAATCGATTTTTTAAAGGGAAACCAGATTTCAAAAAATATTGAAGAAATTGATGCTGTTGTTGGTGGAGATGTCGATGATCCAAATACTTTTGAGAGGGTTAACCAAAACCTGAAGGCAGTTATGAAGCATGCCACTTCGACTGTACCTTTTTACCGCCAGTTTGACGGATATGAGCTGGGGAATTTTCCGATTATCAACAAGAATACAATTCTAAACGATTACGATAATTTCTTGTCGCAATATTTTAATCCAAAAAAACTTTACAAAGCTTCCAGTAGTGGTTCAACTGGGGTTCCGTTTACGATTTTTCAAGATAGGGGAAAAAAGAATAGAAATACTTCCGACGTGGTTCACTTCTCTGAATCTGTAGGGGGGCAAATAGGGATAAAGTACTATTATTTCAAGTTATGGGATCATACAAATAAGAAGAGTAATCTGGAAAAGTTCTTGCAAAACATTCATCAGCATAATGTTATGGACTCTGGAGAAAATGAGATAATTGACCTGGCCTATTCCATAAATCGTGACCAAGAAAAAAAAGTAATCCTAGGATACCCTTCCTTTTTGGAAAGAATTTGTGACGTTCTGGAAAAAGAGAAGATTTACCTCGAATACCCAAATCTTGAATCCGTTATAACATTCGGGGAGGGCCTTAATACATTGTTAAAACAGAGATTGACAAAAGTTTTTAAGACAGAGGTTTATGCTAGATACTCGAACAATGAAAATGGGATATTGGCACAACAGACTTCCAATTCCCCTGAAATGTACAAGCTAAATTGGGGGAGCTATTTTTTTGAGTTTCTTGCACTGGATTCCGATAGGCCCTCCCTCCCTGGAGAGTTAGGCAGAATAGTTGTAACGGATTTGTTCAATTATGCCATGCCTATGATCAGGTATGATACTGGTGATACCGGAATAGTTCATGAAACGACAGGTGTAAGAAGAATACCTTCACATCTATCCGAGATCTTTGGACGCAGAGCCGATATAATTTTTGACTTACATGGAAATGCCGTTTCTCCGTTTATATTTTATATGGTACTCGAATTTGGAGAAATTAGGCAATATCAGTTTATTCAAAATACAAAAAATAAATACATGTTTAGGCTAGTTGCAAAAGCAGACAAGGTAAAGGAAAATGAAATTGTCCGTTATTTCAAAAATGTTTTGGGAGAAAAGGCCCAAATCAGTTTTGATTATTTTGATCAAATACCGATTCTTGCATCTGGTAAATGGCGGAAGGTTATCAATGCCTGGAGGAGCTAAAAGAAAAACGGGCGAAATTATTTTGCCCGTTTTTTTCTATATTGATTTTTAATATGAAGAAGAACATTTGAATTTTTTTCTTCCGTAATTCCTTCTCCACTTTTTCTTTTTATGCTTGCATCGCCATTTATAGCATTTCCAAGTACGGTATCTCCTCTTGCAAATACTTCCCACATTTTCATCGCATTTTAGTTCGTAAGGAACAAAAACACTTTGCAAATTGTTGGTTGGAATAAGTATAACAGCAAGGGAATCACCATTACCTGGCTCATAGCCCTCCCCGTTGGCAACTGCCATATCTACAATTTCTTGTCCTTTTTCCCGGCTCCAGTCATCACCCAAATATGTACAGCTTTGGCAGTTTCGGTCATCAATCAACTCCCAAACAGCCCATTGGACATCACCAAAAGTGTAAGCTCCTCCGCTTTGGCTTTCCATTCCAATAAAGTTTTGATTAAGGACCCAATTTACTAGGTCAAAGTTTTCTGGATGTTCAAATTTGCCTTCTGGCAAACTGTCGTAGCTTGAATATACATCAGCTTCAAAACACTGACCAGCAGCTAATGACAAGTCTACATCAACACACCATGCACCGTAATCACCGGCTAAATTGGTATCGTTGATCGTCAAATCAAAGTAACTGTTGTCTGCGTCTACACCCTTAGCAGTTGTACAGGCATTGATTACTGCCGGTAACTCAGGTGTCACATTAATTTGACATTTCTTCTTTTTCCATTTTTTATACCTATACCTATGCTCAACTGATTCTAAAGAGGATTCTTCAATATCAGATACTTCCTCTTTTTCGCAGCTGACAAAAGATATTGTCAATGCTAGAGCTAAATAGTAAATTTTTTTCATACTTAGTTGATTTTGCGTGATTATTGGTTTTAACAAAATTCTAACTTTTTGACTGGTTTTCCAGTAGAATTGGGTGAATAGGCCATATCTCTAGATAAGATGCATCTGAAGATTTTACTTTGAATAATAAAGTCTTATTTTTCTTACAGATAAACACTTTAATGATACTTCTAGAAAGTGATTTTATATATTAATGTATTGATTATCAATTAATTAAATATAATGGCGTCGATAAAGCACCAAAATCTCAGATGAAGTGTTAAAAATTGAAGTATAATACTGGTTTGTAACATTTTATCGAAACCTTAGACTGATATAATACATCATCAAAATCAATCAAAAATGGAAGTCATTAATCAAAATGTTATTAGAAAGGATACCACACTGTTATCCATTACACACCTTACACAGTTATTACATTACGTTACAGGATTTGGAGGGTTTATCGTCCCGCTTATCATCTGGCTCTCTTCAAGAAGAACCGTTGAGGGAATGAATGAACATGGAAAAGCTGTGATAAATTTACAGTTAAGTCTATTGCTCTACATTATTTTAAGTATTCCAGCTATTTTGCTATTGGGACTGGGAATTTTGGGTCTAATTGGAGTTGCAATTCTTGGTTTTGTTTTACCCATTGTAAATGCTGTTAAAGCAGCTAATGGAGAAACTCCTTCCCGGTTTTTAACGATTCCGTTTATATAAAAAAGCTAGGGTTTTATCCCTAGCTTTTTAATTAATTATATTATTCTAATGTGGTGATTTAATCTTCTACACATACCACTGCATGTGCGATTACATAAATATCACCTTCTAGGTTTTCTTGAATGCTATACTGTCCTGGGGCAACAGTTGGAGCTCCCTTTTTAGTTGGGAACATATCGTTACCTGCATAGGTATGTGTCTCAGCAACAGAGTAACTTTCATCGATGTTGTATGTTACAGTTACTTCACCATCCGCATAAACTATATCAACAGTACCTACCAATTCTCCTTTACTAATATCGCATTGTCCAGCACCTGCATAGATATCATATGACTCATCTGCATCTGGGGAAAGAGGACCGATAGTCCAACCCCATCTACTGAAACCTTCATCCAAGAAACAAGTGTTTCCATCATTTCCTCTTGCGAAAGCAGTTTCACACTCTGGTTCAGGTCCACATTCCACAGGAATGGAAATAAAGACAGGCTGTCGGTTATTGGTTGGAATCAAGATAATTGCCAAAAGCTGACCTTCTCCTGGCTCAAAACCTTCACCATTGGCGATAGCTGCATCAACAATTTCCTGTCCTTTTTCCTCGCTCCATTCGTCTCCTAAGAATGCACAAGCTTGGCAATTTTGATTATCAACTAGCTCCCAGATAGCCCATTGAACATCACCAAAAGTATACATGCCTCCACTTGGACTTGTTTCTCCAATATAATTTTGATTGATGATCCAGTTGACTAAATCAAAATTATCTGGATTTTCAAATGCTCCAACAGGTAAATCTTCGTAACTAGAGTAGACGTCTGCATCAAAACACTCATTTCCACTTAACGACAAATCGACATCAATACACCATGCACCATAATCTCCAGCTAGGGCTGTGTCATTAATGGTTAAATCAAAATAAATATCGTTAGCATCTACACCCTTAGCGGTGGTACATGCATTTACCAAAGCTGGTAAATCAGGTGTGAGGTCAACCTCACAATCCTGTTCCTCGTCTTTTTCTTTTTTTGGCTTTACTTTACCCTTGCCTTCAATGACACCTAAGGCTTCCGAATCAAGTGGCTCGGTCTCACAAGAGTACAGGCCCACAATACATACAGCCAAAATGGCCAAAAGTAATTTTTTCATGTTTTTCGATAATTTAGTTAATGTTTTAGGTTGAGGAATTAACCAAATCTATCCATTGAGAACGAAAGAGTCAAAAATCGGCGTTAAAAAACCAAGAATATCGTTGTAACACATCCACTTAAACCAGCAGTTAAGTTAATGCAGTGTAATCTAGATTTGACGTAAGAAGTTGCTTACTGTCAACTAGTTAATTGTTCAACATTACGGGCATCACCAACATAGTAACATGTTCCCCTTCATCCAATCCATCAACAGGAGTTAAAATTCCTGCTCTATTGGGTAAGCTCATTTCCAAAGACACTTCGTCAGAGGTTAAATTGTTAAGCATTTCTACCAAAAACCGGGAATTGAAGCCTATTTGCATATCATCACCTTGATAGGAGCAAGAAAGGCGTTCTTCTGCCTTGTTACTGTAATCTACATCCTCAGCGGAAATATTCAATTCTGCACCTGCTATTTTTAATCGTATTTGGTGTGTAGTCTTATTGGAAAATATGGAAACTCTACGGACAGAACTCAAAAACTGATTTCTAGATATGGATAATTTGTTAGGATTTTCTTTTGGAATGACGGCCTCGTAATTGGGATATTTCCCATCAATTAATCTACAAATCAATTCTGAATTATCGAAAATAAACTTGGCGTTGCTGTCATTATATTCAATGGTCACTTCAGATTCTGAACCTGATAAAATTCCTTTCAAAAGCGTTAAGGGCTTTTTGGGCATGATAAATTCAGCAACTTCAGATGCGGAAACATCATGACGTTGGTATTTTACCAACTTATGGGCATCTGTAGCTACAAAAGTTAAATTCTCCGTAGAAAACTGAAAGAAAACACCACTCATCACGGGTCGCAAATCATCATTTCCTGCGGCAAAAATAGTCTTGTTGATAGCTGAAGCCAATACATCGCCCAATAGGGTAGTGGAGCTTGGATTGGAAACTTCCACAGCTTTGGGAAATTCGGCACCATCAGCATATGCTAGAGCATATTTACCATGATTAGAGCTAATCTCTACTGTATTATTATCCTCAACAACAAACGTCAATGGTTGTTCTGGAAATGTCTTTAAAGTATCCAGCAATAATCTAGCTGGGACGGCGATGGTACCTTCGGCATCTGAGTCCACTTCCAAGACAGAACTCATAGTAGTTTCCAAATCAGAGGCAGAGACCGTAAGTTTATTTTGTTTTAAATCGAAAAGGAAATTATCTAATATGGGTAGGGTATTACTGTTGTTAATTACACCACCTAAAACCTGTAATTGCTTTAATAAATATGTACTGGATACAATAAACTTCATTCAAGAAATTCTTTAAGAATTGTTGTTCCGTTCTCCCAATTAATCTTTAAACGGAATTTTTAAAATCACTAAAAACAAATATATCTTAAAACGGAATAGCAACGAAACAAATTTATCAACACTTAACGTGCAAATTTCCGCTTTCGGAAGAAGCTAAAGAAAATCCCCAATAGCATGGTAATGATAACCGGGAGCCCAATGTTTATAAGTTGCCATTTTGTTTTTTGCTTCGCAACTTTCTCTGCATCTAAAAGAGGGATGGCTACTTTTTTGTTCCTAATGTTTATAAGTCCGGTATCATCCAAGAGATAATTGATGCAATTCACCAAGAACTCTTTATTACCATAGGAACTATTTGTCCATTTGTCATACCCCAATTCCAAAGGAACACCATTTCTTAATTGGTTTTTTATTACATCTCCGTCTGAAATGACAATCATTTTATTTTCGCTTCCAGATTCTAAGGTATTTTGGAGTTTTAATGGCTTTACCCTGTTTTTAAAGGTTGATTCAAAATGACCTTCTATTAAAACGGCTAAGGGCTGATTTCCATTCGTGTACAATTCTTTGTTGGGTGGATTATCCAAGATGTTCAGACCAATTTGTTTAGGAACTCCTTCTGTTTTGGATAATGGAGAACTCCACAGCAATACGGTCTTTTCATAGTCGTTTTCCAAAATGTCCATGGCATTTGCAAATTGATAGCGAACCGCCTCAATATTGGTGTTGATAGCATGGTTGTTTCTTGAGAACACCATGGGATTATAGTACCAAGGAACAGGATTATATTGCGAATCATTTCCTTCTCCTGAAGCCAAAACAATTTGGGTAAAATACAAATCATTGACCAATACCGGATTGATTCGGACTCCATACTTGAAGAAAAAATCCTTAAGATTTAAGTCTCTAGGTAGCGCTAATGCACTTCCACCCCCTTTAAAAATGCTATCCACCTCCATAGCAACCTGATCTATTAACCAAATAGATTTACCACCATTAACCACAAACTGATCCAGCACAAATTTTTCTTCATCGGTAAACGCTTCGGTGGGTTTGGCAATAATGGCTAAATCAAATCCTTTTAATTGGTTCAGCACTTTTTGGGGATTCGTTTCCACGGAGTCCAGTGTAATCGCTCCTATATTATAGTAATCCCTAATGGTAGTTAGGTAATCTGCAATGTAAACATCATCCAGCTCCCCATTTCCCTTAATAACCGCAACTCGTTTTTTCTCTTTAATGGTTAATTTGGTAAAGGCATCTGCAAAGGCATATTCCAGCTGCTGTACTGAGTTATTGATACGGTCTTCGGCATTGGAACCTAATTTGTTTTTGAGTAGTGAAACCTTCACGGTTTTATCTGCATAATTCACCATGGCCCATGGAAAAACCAACTCTTGGGATACCTTACCATTTTCTTCAATGGTAACATTAGCAGGTTTTAAGCCGATACGCTGTAAATCTGCTATGGTCTGCTGGGTGTTTGTTTCATCCTCCAGCGGATTTATCAGGTTGAATTGAATGTTTTGGTTATAGGATTCAAAAGTTTTCAACAATTGAATCGTTTCAGCTTTTAGCTTAGAAAACTCAGGAGGGATGGTTCCTTCCAAAAGGATATCGATCACTATTGGAGCATCAAACTGTTTAACAGCGGCTATTGTGGGTTCCGATAGGGTATATCTCTTATCCTCCGTAAGATCAAACCGAGTATACAAAAAATTACCAACCAAGTTGAGAATAACGACCAATACAAGTGCCCCAATAATTGAAATGAAATGTTTCCCCATTAGTTAGACGAGTGTTTTAATCGTAAAAAGGTGAGATACAGAAAGAGCAGTGCCAGCGAAATAAAGTACATTAAATCCCTCGTGTCTACGATGCCTCTTGCGATACTGTCAAAATGATATTTTGCTCCAAAGCTCTGAATGAATTGTTGTGTTTCACCACTCGAAAACAGGGATGAAAACGCATCAAAACCATTAAACACCAGAAAACAAATCAAAATTCCTAAAATGAAGGATACAATTTGATTATCGGACAGAGATGATGTATAAAGCCCTATGGAGGCATACGCCGCGACCAAGAAAAAAAGCCCAAAATAAGAGCCCAGAACTACTCCAAAATCATAGTTGCCTGTTATGATTCCCAATTCTGATATGGCAAATACATAAACGATTGTGGGGAGCAATGCGATAATGCACAAAAGGAAAACACCCCAAAACTTACCTAAAATTAGCTTCCAAATGGATATGGGCTTGATTAACAATAATTCAAGGGTTCCAAGTTTTCGTTCTTCGGAAAAACTTTTCATACTTATAGCAGGCACCAAAAAGACAAAAATCCAAGGTGCAAGTAAAAAGAGGTTGCTAAGATCAGCAAAACCGTAATCAAAAATGTTGAAGTCGCCTCTAAAAACCCAAAGGAAAAGACCGTTGAGGAGCAAAAACAGCCCAACAATTAAATAACCAATTGGGGAAGTGAAGAAAGATTGTACCTCTCGTTTAAAAATCGCAAACATTAAGAAGGGTTTGAGGATTGGGATTTTGTAACACTCCAAGCTTCGGGTTTATCCATAAATAAGGTTTTGGTATTGCTCCAAACATCTTTAAAAAAATCTGACGCCCTATAATTTTCCAAATCTGATTCTTTATCCCAAAAACTATAGGTAAAAAAGACATTTGGATTTTTGATATCTTGATATAGCTCAACTAAAGTACAACCTTCAAATGCCAATATACCTGGTTTGGTAGTTTCAAAAATACGCTGAAAACTAGGAATATTTTCAGGTTTAAAGGTGAGTTTTACGATACGTATCAACATTTACAAAAAATTTATGGTTACCGTATCCCTATAATTCAATCCTAGAAGGGTAGATGCACCCCCGACGGTGTTTAAGTCACTTTTATATATGGCAAGTTCAACATAGCCAGCGGAATTAAAAAGCGCTAACGCATCTCCAGGCCCCTTTCTCTGTGCTTTGTTTAAATCAAAATTCACGATATCATTATAGCTTGTATGGATTGTTTTCATTTTAGTAGTTCGCGCAATGAGCTCAAATTCCCTTCCATTGCGATACGCTTCAAACAGACTGCGTTGAATATTTGTAATCACATTGCCATAGTTGTCAATATAAATTACATTTCCACTAATGGAATTACCGTTATTGGTAATCCTTGGTTCAAATTCACGTAGTTCCTTTAGGGCATCAAAAGGTTTCCCAATCACCTCTAATTTTCCACCGCGCGCAATATGGCAAGCCACTTGAACAAATACGTTAAGCATAGGAAAAGAACTAGGACTTAGGTTGGGAATGCCTATTTCCATTACTTTTTCTGGGTTTATTTCTGAAGTGATCAAAGAGATAACACCATTGTTGGCACTTACAAAGTAATGTCCATCTACTTGTACCACTATGTGCTGATTTTCAGGAGATAGTTCGGAGTCAACCCCCACAATATGCACAGAACCAGGAGGAAAGGAACGGTATGCATTTTTTAGAATATAAGCACACTCCTGAATGTTGAATGGGCTTATGGCATGCGAAATATCAACAATGCTGACTTCTGGTAAATTACTAAGGATAGTTCCCTTTATGGCACCTACAAAGTGGTCTTTATGGCCGAAATCTGTAGTTAGTGTTATGATTGCCATGCAATACTGTTGATATGTTTTTCCCTGCTCAAATTGATTTTTGGTTAAGTTTGTGGGGTAAAATTAAATAAAAAAGAAAGAATAAATTTTCTTCAAAAATAACCTTAAAACACGTCACTTTTTTTGAACGAACTTATCATAGAATTAACAGAGATCAGCCCCCAGGATTTTTTTGGACAACGAAATGAGAATATTGAGCTACTTAAAAAATATTTCCCAAAACTAAAGATTGTTGCTAGGGGCAGTAAAATAAAGGTGTATGGAGACGAAGAACTCTTAGAGGAGTTCGATAAACGTTTCGATATGCTCACCACACATTTTGCCAAATACAACAAATTGGATGAGAACATGATTGAACGTGTACTCACCAGCAATGGGCAAGAGGATTATGCCTCATCTAAAAGTAGCGGGGATGTTTTGGTCCATGGCGTTAGTGGTAAATTGATAAAAGCACAAACAGCCAACCAAAGAAGATTGGTCGATGCTTGCAAAAAGAATGACATGGTTTTTGCCATTGGGCCCGCAGGAACCGGAAAAACCTATACCGGAGTTGCTTTGGCGGTAAAAGCCTTAAAGGAAAAACAGGTTAGGCGAATCATTTTAACGCGCCCAGCAGTTGAAGCAGGTGAAAATTTAGGATTCCTTCCAGGGGATTTAAAAGAAAAGCTAGATCCGTATATGCAGCCTCTATATGACGCATTGCGTGATATGATTGCTCCGGAGAAATTGGATAAATATATTGAAGATGGTACTATTCAAATAGCACCCATGGCCTTTATGCGGGGTAGAACCTTGGACAATGCCTTTGTTATTTTGGACGAAGCCCAGAACACCACGCATGCCCAAATGAAGATGTTCTTGACTCGGATGGGTAAAAATGCTAAGTTTCTTTTGACCGGAGACCCTGGTCAAATCGATTTACCAAGAAGAGTTATTTCAGGCTTAAAAGAAGCGCTGCTTATTTTACAGAATGTTGAAGGAATTAGTATGATTTATTTAGATGACAAAGATGTAATTCGACATAAATTGGTTAAAAAGGTCATCGACGCCTACAAAAATATTGAGCACCATAATTAGCCACGCATGTCAAATACTTTGATGGACACCAATTTTCACTTTTCAGGCCAGAAGGCAATCTACAAAGGAAAAGTGAGGGAAGTTTATACCTTGGAGAACGATATTCTGGTCATGATCGCTACAGATCGTTTGTCTGCTTTTGATGTAGTTATGCCTAAAGGCATTCCATATAAAGGACAAATTCTTAACCAGATTGCAACCAAAATGATGCAAGCAACCGAAGACATTGTCCCAAATTGGTTGATGGCTACGCCAGACGCTAATGTTGCGGTGGGTAAAGCATGCGAACCCTTTAAAATTGAAATGGTCATTAGAGGATACCTCTCTGGACACGCAGCAAGAGAATATAAAGCTGGCAAGCGAGTATTATGTGGAGAGCCCATGCCAGAAGGAATGATAGAGAATGATAAATTCCCGGAACCTATCATAACTCCTGCTACCAAGGCAGAGCAGGGAGACCATGATGAAGATATCTCAAAAGCTGAAATTTTAAACAAGCATATAGTCTCCAAAGCCGATTACGAAATCTTGGAAAAATATACCAAAGCATTGTTCCAAAGAGGTACAGAAATAGCTGCCAAACGCGGATTGATTCTAGTAGATACCAAATATGAATTTGGAAAAACTAAGGATGGTGAGATTGTCTTGATAGACGAAATTCATACACCAGATTCTTCTCGCTATTTCTATGCAGAAGGTTATGAAGAGCGTCAGGCTAGGGGTGAGGCTCAAAAACAGCTTTCCAAGGAATTTGTTCGTCAGTGGCTTATTTCCAATGGATTTCAAGGATTGGAAGGACAAACAGTTCCTGAAATGAATGATGCCTACATCACATCTGTTTCAGAACGCTACATTGAACTCTACGAGAGCATTATGGGAGAGACATTTGAAAAAGCAGATGTTTCCAATATTCACGAGCGCATAGGACAGAACGTTTCCAACTATCTCAATTCTATTTAATATCTTACCATTTCAAATATTGAAATGGATACTTCGCAGCGAAAAAAATATTGGAGGGAGAATTTAAAATACCTCACCATTCTTTTAGTCATTTGGTTTTTAGTTTCTTATGGATTCGGAATTTTATGGGTTGAAGAATTAAATACCATCCGCTTGGGTGGTTTTAAACTGGGCTTCTGGTTTGCCCAGCAAGGATCCATCTATGTATTTGTAATACTGATATTTGTCTATGTCCGTTTGATGAACAAGTTGGATAAAAAATTCAAGGTAAACGAGTAAACTATGGAAATTCAAACGTGGACGTTTATCATTGTGGGGATTACTTTTGCCCTATATATTGGAATAGCAATTTGGTCTAGAGCAGGATCTACCAAAGAATTTTATATCGCTGGAGGTGGTGTTTCCCCATTGGCAAATGGTTTGGCAACCGCAGCAGATTGGATGTCAGCAGCTTCCTTTTTAGGGATGGCAGGAATTATCGCTTTTTCTGGCTATGATGGATCTGTGTATTTAATGGGGTGGACTGGCGGATACGTACTGTTAGCGTTACTATTAGCACCTTACTTACGTAAATTCGGGAAGTTCACTGTTCCGGATTTTATCGGAGACCGCTATTATTCCAATGTCGCACGTACCGTTGCCGTTGTTGCAGCGCTCTTTGTATCCTTTACCTATGTCGCAGGGCAAATGAGAGGTGTTGGGGTTGTTTTTTCACGTTTTTTAGATGTTGAAGTGAATACGGGAGTCTATATTGGGATGGCTGTGGTACTATTTTATGCCTTTTTAGGAGGCATGAAAGGCATTACCTATACCCAAGTGGCGCAATACTGCGTACTCATTTTTGCGTTTATGGTGCCAGCCATATTTATTTCCATTATGGCCACAGGAAATCCAATTCCACAAATGGGATTTGGTTCAGCTGGTGAAGACGGCGTGTATTTGTTGGATAAATTGGATGGATTGATGACCGAATTGGGTTTTACAGCCTATACAGATGGCACAAAATCCAAGACGGATGTCTTTTTTATTACAGCGGCCTTAATGATGGGTACCGCGGGATTGCCTCATGTGATTATCCGATTTTTTACAGTTCCCAAAGTAAAAGATGCACGAAAATCTGCTGGCTACGCCCTATTGTTTATCGCTATTTTGTACACTACAGCACCCGCAATTGCTGTTTTTGCGCGAACCAACCTTATGGAAACGGTTCAAGATACACCCTATAAAGAAATCCCCTCATGGTTTACCAAATGGGAAGATACTGGGCTTATAGCATGGTCAGATAAAAACGGGGATGGAAAAATACAATACTTACCAGGCTCTGCCATTGAAGGAAAAAAACCAATGTTTATTCAAGGAAGAGGTGATTATGGGCAGCGAAAAATCTCCAATTCCAGTAAGATTGCCAATGAGTTATACGTAGACCGTGATATTACCGTATTGGCAAATCCGGAAATAGCTGGCTTACCTAATTGGATCATCGCTTTGGTGGCTGCAGGCGGTTTGGCGGCAGCTTTATCAACTGCTGCAGGTTTATTGTTAGTGATTTCTACATCTATTTCCCATGACCTGATTAAAAAACAATTTGCAAGGGACATCTCTGATAAAAAGGAATTGCTGATTGCACGTCTTTCAGCAGTATTAGCCGTAGTGGTTGCTGGCTATTTTGGAATCAACCCTCCAGGTTTTGTGGCATCGGTAGTGGCATTAGCGTTCGGGTTGGCAGCTTCATCTTTCTTTCCAGCAATAGTTATGGGCATATTTAGCAAGCGTATGAATAGGGAAGGAGCCATATCTGGTATGATTGCAGGTTTGGTAATTACCAGCTATTATATTGCCCGCTTTAAGTTGGGATGGATAGGAAATCCGGAAACAAGCGGCACAGATAATTGGTGGTTCGGTATTTCCCCAGAAGGTTTTGGCACGGTAGGGATGTTGGTCAATTTTGCAGTGGCTTTGATTGTTTCACAATTAACGGCTCCTCCTCCAGAAAAAGTCCAAGAAATTGTAGAGAACATTAGAATTCCAAGCGGGGCAGGAGACGCGATTGAGCACTAACTGAGAATCTTGTTATCGAATACCCACTAATCCCTTTGCAGCAGCGAACAGTTTTTTAGAATCATAACCAATGCCATTTTTAAAGACGGTTTCTATAGACCGTATCGCGGAAATATCTTTGCTGATATCCCCATCAATAATCACCAAATCGGCAGTTTTAGAAGGCTCAATGGTTCCTATGGAAGCCTCCTGTTCTAAATATTTAGCTCCATTAAACGAAGCTATCTGAATTGCTTCGGGAATAGTGAAACCCATTTCCACAAAGAGTTCCAATAATCTCATATTGGCATATCCAGCGACTATTCTACCATCATAGGTGGGGTCAGTTCCTGCAACCAGCAAACCACCTGCATCAAAAAACATTTTTTCCCACACCTTCGATTTGTTAAAGAGCACATAGTCCAAAGAATCTTTACCTTGCTTGCTGGCCCATCTTTTATATACTTTATCTTTTGAATTGGTAAATAGGGCATCTATACCTCCGCCAGGAACAACTTCTCTATTGGTGTAGGGTTCAAAAACATTGATAGTTGAGGTGAGTGCCACATTTTTCTTTACCAAATGGGCAATAAGGTCAGTTACTTTTTCTGAATCAATGGGCAGATTTAACATGGACTTGTGCATTTCAAACGGTTGACATTCACCATCCGTTTTATTTTCTATAAAATCACTACTTGCAAAAAATCCATGTTCAAGGTTATCAATTCCGATATCTGCTGCTTCACGGTAGGTAATGGAACACAAATGTCCGGTAACTTTCATGTTTCTGGCATGGGCAGCCTTTACAATGGCTTTAAGGTCATTTCTGGTAATAAAATTGTATACTTTAATTGATGTCACTCCCATATCAGCATAGAAATTGATGGCATTTACAAACTGTTCCGTTGAGTTAAAAGCACCCAATTCGTAAATTCCCAAACCTTCTCGATCTAAATGGGGACTTGTCACATCCATATTTGGTCCTGGAGTATTTCCGTTTTGAATGGCTTTTTTAATGTTCACATCAGATTGAGGCATAATGCTCCCTGCGGTACGCATGGTAGTAACCCCAGCAGCGAGATACAATTTTGGAAAGGAATAGCTCATTTGATCCACTCCATAAATGTGCTCTGGTGTGGATTTAGGGTAAAAGAGATGCTCATGAAGCATCACTAGGCCCGGAATGGCGCTTTTTCCCATCATATTGATTACGGTAGCATTTTCCGGTGCAATCAAATCCGCGCCTACCTTTTCTATTTTATCGTTTACAATAAGAATATCTTGGTTGGTCTTGGCGGCAGTTCCATTGCCATCAATAAGGGTAAGGTTTTGGAGCAAATAAGTACCCTTTTCATATGAAACATATGCCTTTGTTTCGTTGGATAATTTGGTTTGCCCAGTTACATAAACATGAAATAAGAATAGGGCAACAAAAAAAATAAGGTTACGCATGATTACTTTTTTAGATGAGTACAATGTACATATTTATCTTTCTTGGGTCATTGGTCGATGGTATTTAGTGGATTAATGCCATGTGTTCTCCTTCCGTCGATAAATTCTACAATACGATAACTGCTCTTACTTTTTTGTTATTTTTAAAGTTCAAAAAATTTGGAGCACCACCTATGAGCAATTACCATATTAAACACTTAGAAGAATATTTTCAAGTATATAGAAAATCGGTTCGAAACCCAGAAGGGTTTTGGGAAGAAATTGCAGAGGAACATTTTGTTTGGCGCAAAAAGTGGAATTCGGTATTGGACTGGGATTTCTCCAAGCCAGAAATTAAATGGTTTGATGGAGCAAAGCTCAATATCACGGAAAATTGTATTGATAGGCATTTGCATATCCGGGGAGACAAGACGGCAATTCTCTTTGAACCCAACGACCCAAAAGAAGAAGCGCAACATATCACATATAGAGCGTTACATGAGCGTGTTTGCAAGTTTGCCAATGTACTTAAGGACAATGGCATTCAAAAAGGGGATAGGGTGGTCATTTATCTTCCCATGATTCCAGAATTGGCAATTTCCGTTTTGGCCTGTGCCCGAATCGGAGCTATTCATTCTGTGGTTTTTGCAGGATTTTCTTCCACCGCATTGGCAACACGTATTGTTGATTGCGAAGCTAAAATGGTATTGACTTCGGATGGATCTTTTAGGGGGAGTAAAACAATCGATTTAAAAGGCATTGTGGATGAAGCTTTGACCCAGTGCCCTGATGTAAAAACTGTTTTGGTGGCTAAACGTACTGGTTCCGATATTCATATGGAAAAGGGCAGAGATAAGTGGTTACAACCTCTATTGGATAAGGCGTACTCAGATTTCACCCCTGAAATTATGGATGCGGAAGATCCATTGTTTATTTTATATACTTCCGGGTCAACCGGACGCCCAAAAGGGATGATGCATACCACGGCGGGGTATATGGTCTACACAGCCTATACTTTCAAAAATGTATTTCAATATCGTGAAGATGATGTGTATTGGTGTACCGCTGATATTGGCTGGATTACCGGCCATTCCTATATTGTATATGGCCCGTTAGCTAATGGAGCCACCACAATAATGTTTGAAGGTGTTCCTTCTTATCCAGATTTTGGACGCTTTTGGGATATTGTTCAGAAACATAAAGTAACACAATTCTATACTGCCCCTACTGCTATTAGGGCACTGGCTAAAGAGAATTTGGATTTTGTAACCAATCACGATCTTTCAAGTTTAAAAGTATTGGGTACAGTAGGAGAACCCATTAATGAGGAAGCATGGCATTGGTACAATGATCATGTAGGGGAGAAGAAATGCCCCATTGTAGATACGTGGTGGCAAACCGAAACGGGTGGGATTTTAATCTCTCCCATTCCCTTTTCCACACCCACCAAACCCACTTATGCCACCTTGCCCATGCCGGGTATTCAGCCCGCGTTGATGGATGAAAATGGAGTAGAAATTACAGGAAATCAGGTTGATGGTCGTTTGTGTGTGAAATTCCCATGGCCATCTATAGCACGATCCATTTGGGGTGATCATCAACGCTATAAAGACACTTATTTTTCGGCTTTTGAGGGTAAATATTTCACTGGCGATGGCGCACTACGCGATGAGGTAGGGTATTATAGAATCACCGGTAGGGTAGATGATGTGATTATTGTTTCTGGTCATAATCTGGGCACTGCTCCTATTGAAGATGCTATTAATGAACATCCGGCTGTTGCAGAATCTGCCATTGTAGGTTTCCCACATGATATTAAAGGAAATGCACTCTACGGCTATGTTATTCTTAAGGCAACAGGGGAATCCAGGGATCGTGATAATTTAAAAAAGGAAATCAATCAGGTGATTACGGAGCATATTGGCCCCATTGCCAAACTGGACAAAATTCAATTTGTACCCGGACTTCCCAAAACCCGAAGCGGAAAGATTATGCGTCGTATTCTCAGAAAAATTGCTTCTAATGACACCGACAATCTAGGTGATATTTCAACATTATTGAATCCAGAAGTGGTGGAGAAAATAATGTCGGAGAGTCTATAGCGTTTACAGGTTTGGTTGAAATATTACTTCTCGTAAAAGGGATGTTCCTTCCTATTGAAATTTAAAATTGTAGGTCAATGAAACCAATGGGCTGTTTAGCAATGTTATTTCATAAGCCCCTAAAGGGCTACCTTTAAAAATCTCTGCATTTTCAGAAAAATCCACACGTTGCGAGTAGAACGTATTTATCGGATTTTTTCTTCCATAAACATTATAAATGGTAAATGTCCAATCGTTTTCCCATCGTTTATTTCTCTTACTCTTGCTAAAATGAACATTCCATGAAAAATCCAATCGATGATATAGGGGAAGCCGTGCATTGTTTCTTTCCAAGAAAATTGGTGCGGCTATACCATCTACATCGACTGTGGCATTGGGTGCGGTAAAAGGTCTTCCCGTTTGCGCTGTAAAATTAAAGCTTACAGTATTGTACCTATCATTTTCAAAATTGATGGTACCATTAAAGACATGAGGTCTATCATAGTCAGATGCAAACCAATTATTGTTGTTGATCCTATCTGCCAAACGTTCGTTTACAGATCTTAATAAACTTCTTGACCAAGTATAGTTAAACCATCCGTTTACACTTCCTCTGGGTTTTCTAAAACCAAGCTCAATACCATACGCTTGTCCTTCACCTTGAACAATATCCTGTTCCACGAACTCCTCAAGAAAAAAATCGGCGCCCGGTTTATAGGTGAGGACATTTCTTGTATCCCTATAATATCCTTCGAGGCTCATTTCAATAGCATTATTATTAAAATTTTGATAGACGCCAAATCCATAGGTATCCCCAATTTGAGGTTTTATATTGGGATCAGCAACCTTCCACCTTGAGGTAGGTAATGGTGTAGTGCTGTTGTAGATGTTTTGAAGGTACTGGTTTACTCTGGCATAGCTTGCCTTTAAAGAGGTATTTTTATCCAAAGAAAAAGAAATTCCCATCCGTGGTTCCAAACCAGTATAGCTTTGGACAACTTTTCCTTTCTCGAAAACTTCTGTATTGGTAATGGAGCCATCCATCTCGTCAAAGGTGGCAAGGGTATACGGGCCTAAGAGCGTAAAATGGTTATATCTTAAACCACCAGAAAGCGAAAAGGCGTTGGTCGGCTTCCAATTAAAATTGGCATACCCAGACAGTTCGTAGCTTGTTTCTTTATTCAGGCTTACTGCGGAAATATCTATTGCCGTACCAGGGTTTAAACTCCCTGGGGAGATTTTGTATTGATTTGCTTGCACCCCAATATAATAATCCAACTCAGTATCCACTTTCTTCGAAAACTCAGAAATAAAACTCAGATAGTTGATTGCAGATTCGAACTCAATTTCATTATCACCTTCAATTTCTGGAAATATAATTTTTGGAGTGTAGTCGCTACCCACCAATATCGTTTTAATTGTAGCATTATCAGTAAAAGAATGTGTCCATTTTAAGGTGCCGTTCAAGGTGCTAAAATCATATTGATTACTTTCCGCGCTTACATTTTCTATTTGGGAAATAAGATCTAATTGATAAAAATCCTTGCTATAGAAACCCGTAAAGAATATTTGGTCATTTTCCGTAGGTAGGTAAACCAATTTTATAGTTCCATCTGTAAATCTAGCTTTCGTATTTTTTAAACGCTCGGAAAAAAGTGGGAGTAAAAAATCGGTAAAACCTCCTCGAACCCCGGCTTGGAGCATCAATTTATCTTTTATTAAAGGTGTCTCAACGGACAATCTACTGGATAATAATCCCAAACCACCCTCTAACTTGAATTTATCAACATACGGATTTTTCACTTTGATATCCAAAACCGAAGCAACACGACCCCCATAGCGGGACGGAATATTAGCTCTATATAAGTCTACTGATGACACAGCATCAGGTGTGAAAACCGAAATAAGGCCAAACAAATGTGTAGGATTAAAAATAGGGGCATACTCATACAACAAAAGATTTTGGTCCAAAGACCCTCCTCTAACGGAAAGTCCATTACTTACATCACCAGCATTATTTACCCCGGCAACCAACGTCATGCTTTTGAGTACATCAAATTCCCCTAAAGCCATGGGCAGCTTTTTTAATTCTGGCGCTTTTAATTGTACTACACCCATTTGGGGCGATTCTATATTATCATTGACCTTTTTGGCTTTGACCACTACTTCTGAAAGTTGCTGTTCTTGCTCGGACAAACGTATTTGCAAAAGAACTTCACGATTCAATATAATCTGTTGTGCATACTCTTTATACCCAATATTGCTTACCACTATGGTATAGGTATCCCGAGGAAGTTCTAGGGTTAAAAATCCACTGCTATCAGTAATCCCTCCACAAGAACAAGGAGTAATGGAAATTTGGGCATTTTCGATACCCGCACCATTTTCATCCGTAATTTCAAACGACAGTCTGTACTGAGGTGTTTGTGCGATTAAGGTGCCACTGAACGTGGCAAAAAGAAAAACACATATACAGGTAACTGTTTTCATATGGAGTTTTATTCTTCCCATGCATCTGGTTCAATAGCTGTCATAAATCGGGTTTCGGAACAACTCGTGCTGGTTACTATTGGAACGGAACAGGGCGGCGCCTCACCGGTACATTGCGCAGGATCGCATAATATAAAACAAGATTCCAATTCAAGAGGTCTAGTAACTTCTATAGGAGGTTCTTCGATATCTTCCCTATCAATAAAAATAGATATCGTGGTAGTGGCAGCAGCCGTGAATCGCCCTAACACAAATTCATTGTCATCTTGGGCATTGAACATATTACCCACTAGAGCGGCCGGAGGTGGAGCGTTAAGTCCGCCATTGTTGTCCACAATATCTTTGAGCACCTTATAATACTCATAAGCCTCAGGGGATAGGGAAAACTGTTGTAGTTCTACTACAATATTCTCTTTTGAATATAGCAGCACATCTGCTACGGGCAGTGCAGTGATTTGAAGACCATTGGTGAATTCATCCGAAAAAATCTTGATGTTTTCATTATATCGTTTTTGCCAACAATCCTGCTCGCACAAATAATCAGCGGTGTAATCCAGACCAAATACAGCATTTTCTTGACACTCCCCGTTTCTTAAAATGCCATTCGTGCAGCTTTTACAGATCATTAGACTTTCAAACGAAGTAAAGCGCCAGAAGTAATAATTGTCCTTATCCGCAGGGTCTTCCAAGTCTATGGATATAAAATGGCCTGGAAGAAACTCATCTTTACTGTCCCTAAAGATCAGTTCGGGGTTATAGGTAGCGCGGATATCTGCAATAGCAACGGGCTCCGAAATCCGTTCAGGTGAAGACCGATACTCCGTGCCATCTGGCAGAAAAATGGAAAGCTCCCAGACGCTTCCTTCCTCAGCAGCAAAATCAGATGGTGGAACATAGGTGTTTTCTTGGGATATTAGGGAAACTTCTAAATTGGTTTCTACATTCCGATATTTGACTTCGGCATCGTTTAAAAAATTAAATCTCAGCCTGTCAAAATCCAAGACCGATTCCGATACGGTAACAAAAGAAGAACCCAAGGTTGTTGACAAAAAAGCATCTACATAAATCAACCCTTCTTCGTTTTCGAAAATGGGTTCTACAGGGTCAACACACCCCATATGGAAAATTATAAGACTATAACATAACAACCCTCTCCAATAGCAAAAGCATTTTTTTTTAATAAACTTGGGCATATTGGTTTCTTTTCTGCACTTATAAAGGTCGACAAAAAATTGATTCTAGTGGACGGCATGGATAAATGATTAAGTGCATATGTTGAGAAGATAAAGTTTTCACGTCCTCTTTTCTAATGCAATACAAAGAATCTATAGTTGAGAGTATTATGATCAGCAGAGCTGTAAGGATTAATGCCCTGTGCTATGAAATTACGCTATTTTAAAATGAAACCATAGTCAGTGGTAAATCCTTTAAATAGAAGGAACTATCTCAATGATTTCTAAAGAAAATAATGTCTAAAAAAACACAAAATGGCACTTTTATATGTGAGATTAGGGATTTAGAAATTAATAAAATAAGCCCTTGATTTTCAAGGGTTTATTTGTAGCGAGAGGGGGACTTGAACCCCCGACCTCAGGGTTATGAATCCTGCGCTCTAACCACCTGAGCTACCTCGCCATGGTGCGGTTAAACGGGTGCAAATATAAAGTTTAATTTTTGCTCAATCAAAATCCAAATTAATTTATTATTTGATATTTATTTTTATATCTTCCCACCTATATCAATTGTCGAAAGAAAAAACCGAGCATTATAATGAGTGATATGATTAAATTTGAAATAGAGTTTGTTATTCAAGCCTCTCCACAGTTGCTTTACCAATACATATCCACTCCTTCTGGTTTGTCTGAATGGTATGCGGACAACGTTAATTCCCGTAGTGAAATGTTCACCTTTATTTGGGATGGTGCTGAGGAAAATGCCAAAATGTTGAAAAAAAAGAGTGACGAATTTGTAAAATTTTCCTGGGAGGAAAATGATGATGATAGTTATTTTGAAATGCGCATCATTGTAGATGAGATTACCAAAGATGTCTCTTTGTTCATTACGGATTTTGCAGATGATGGCGAGGTGGATGAAGCAAAAATGCTTTGGGAAAATCAAGTATCGGATTTAAAACAAGTACTGGGTTCTAAATAGAAGGATTCTGAACTAAAACGTATATTTGGCCTTGATTTTTTCAAGGCTTTTTTTATGGTCAATTTTAATGGTAAACTTTATTCAAAAGGCGAGTCAATTCTTGGGCCCAACAACAGGGGATTAAAGTATGGTGACGCTCTTTTTGAAACAGCACGGTTTGTAAACGGAACCATCTTTTTTTGGGAAGACCATTATTTTAGATTAATGGCATCCATGCGTATTTTAAGAATGGAAATTCCAATGGAGTTTACTTTGGAATTTTTGGAAGAAGAAATTAAGAGAACTGTTTCTAAAAACAACCTTGAAGATAAAGCTGTTAGGGTTAGACTGACCATTTTTAGAAATGATGGAGGGATGTACAACCCTGTTACGAACGAAGTTTCATATGTTATTGATGTAAGCCCATTGGAATCTCCATATTATATAATCAATGATGGAGATTATGAAGTAGAACTGTTCAAAGATTATTTTGTAAACAAGGATATGTTATCCAACCTTAAAACGTCCAATAAAATACTTAATGTAGTTGCTAGTGTTTATGCAAAGGAAAATGGCTATGACAATTGCCTTCTTATTAACACTGACAAACAAGTTGTGGAGGTTATAAATGGAAATCTTTTTTTGGTGAAGGATGGTTTGGTTAAAACACCATCTTTAGATGATGGATGTTTGGATGGCATCATCAGAAAGAAACTAATAGAAATTATTGACTCCATAACCGATTTGGAAGTAATAGAAGAATCGATATCACCTTTTGAGCTTCAAAAAGCGGATGAGCTCTTTATTACCAATAGTATTACGGGGATTCAACCTATCAGCAAATACAGAAAAAAAATGTACGATAACATCGTTAGTAGGAGCCTACTCGGAAAACTGAATGCAAAAGCGCGATTGGGTTAACTTAATTAAGAGAAGGATTTTCAGGAGAGTTAGACCATAGCAAATAATCTCCGCCCAATTCTACCATTTTTTCTTTCCAAAAGGCATTGGAAGATTTTTCAAGAATGCTACTTTCATATTCATTCTGTACCACCACCCAGGATTTGGATGAAAGCTCTTGATCCAACTGACTGGAATCCCAGCCTGAATACCCTAAAAAGAAACGGATATCCTGCTCCGTAATGGTTTCGTTATTAATGAGCTCAACGGTTTTTTCAAAATTACCACCCCAAAAAATCCCGTCAGAAATTTCAATACTATCATCAATAAGGTGTGGAACCTTATGAATAAAATATAGATTGTCCTGCTCTACTGGGCCACCATTAAACACTTTAAAGGGGATTGTGATTTCAGTGATAAGATCGCATATGTTATAGTCCAGCGGCTTGTTCAAAATAAACCCAACAGATCCCTCATGGTTATGCTCTGCAAGCAACACCACCGATCTGTTGAAGGAAACATCACCTGTTAATGTGGGTTCCGCAACGAGTAGCTTTCCTTTTTTAGGCTCATGACCTACCATAGTGCGAGGTTCTTATTTCTAAATGTAATATAATATATGATAATTACAAAAAACAGCGATTGTCATAAAATAAAAAAGCGCTTCCTTTAAGGGAAGCGCTTCTGTATATCTTAAAACGTAACTGATTAGTTTACTGAACCGCTCAATTCTGCTCCTGCTTTGAACTTTACAACGTTCTTAGCTGCAATTTTGATAGTTTGTCCAGTTTGTGGATTTCTACCTTCTCTTGCATTTCTTCTGGATACTGACCAAGATCCAAAACCTACCAAAGAAACCCTGTTTCCTTTTTTAAGAGATCCCTCTACATTTCCTAGGAAAGATTCCAATGCTTTTTTGGCTGCTGCCTTAGTGATGCCAGCATCAGCTGCCATAGCATCGATTAATTCTGTTTTGTTCATAATGGAATTAAATTAATTGTTGTTAAAATAATTTTAATGCTAAACAAATTTATATGGATTTGCGTTTAACGCAAGTAAAACCAAGGGAAATAGGGCTTTTTGTTGATAACTTGAAACGTTTGTTGATAAAGTCGACTAAAAAAGCCCCTCTTTTGCTAGCCTAGTGGTAGTAAGGGCTTAGCGAAGATATGCAGTTTTGTCAAGATTTAAACCATTCAGAGCCTCAGTCACTTCCATTTTTCGTTTTCCCGATAATTGAATTTCTAAAAGTTGAAGATAGCCACCCTTAACAGCAACTTTTAATGTACGTTTATCCACGAATAATTTACCAAAAGGATGTTTATGATCTCCCTTTTCCATGCTACTTCTATAAATTTTTAGGGCCTCTTCCTTGTTATTATTCACTAGCATGGTCCAAGCTGTTGGGTACGGACTTAATCCCCTAATATGATTGTGTATCGTGTTCAAAGGCGTATTCCAATCTATTCTACAAGTTTCTTTATGAATTTTGTGTGCAGGCTTTAAATCGTTAAAATGTTTTTGTTCAGTTGTACTAACAGTCTTGTTGGCAATTTGATTACATGTTTCTACCACTAAATTAGCTCCAAGCTCCATTAGACGATTATGTAAGCTGCCCATATTATCGTCCTCAAGTATTTCTTCCTTTTCCTGAAGAATAATGTTACCCGTATCAATTTTATCGTCAATAAAGAAAGTCGTTACCCCCGTTTCGGTTTCTCCATTAATTAGGGCCCAATTTATAGGCGCCGCACCACGATATTGGGGAAGGAGGGAAGCATGTAAGTTAAAAGTACCGTATTCTGGCATTTGCCAAACCACTTTAGGCAACATTCGGAAAGCTACCACAACAAATAAATTAGCATCCAAACGTTTTAAGTCCTGCAAAAAAACCTCATCCTTTAGGTTTGTAGGTTGTAATACCTTTAATTGTTGTTCTTTGGCAAACAGTTTAACAGCAGACTCCTTAAGTTTTCGACCTCTTCCAGCTGGCCTGTCAGGCGCGGTTATTACCCCAACTACATTATAACCTGCTTCTAAAATAGCCTTCAGGCTACCCACTGCAAAGTCTGGGGTGCCCATAAAGACAATGCCTAATGAATTTTTACTTGATTTTATACTCATTCCTTAGATTCAAAATAATCACTTCATCTTCCAGAAGTTCTTGTAGGTTTTCCAATAACACTTTTTCTTCTATACCACTTGATACTTCCAATTGCCTAGATGTTTGTGAACGAATTTTTAAAAGGGCAACTATATTATTTTTTAAATCGGTTGGGGTCGAGGCATCCTTTTTTGTGCAAATATCGCAAGTACCGCATTTTTCTGGAGTCTTTTCCCCAAAATAATTCAATAGGAAAACACTACGACATTCTGAGGTGTTCTTAACGTAATCAAGCATAGAAGACATATTGTTCTCTTTGACCGCATTAAAATCCTTTATTTTATGGGAGAAGCGGTTGATGGTGCGATCATCTTCCCTTGGAACCAAAAAGGTGATTTCTAAATCACTGGAACTACTTTTGTAGGTTGCAATACCGTCATCATGCAATTGTTTCAGAATTTTTTTGATTTCCTTCTCTGTTTTGCCTATTTTTTTCGATAGAAGATTCAGGTTTATTTTTGTTTCATAATCCGTAATCCCTCCATAAGTCCTTAAAATAGTTTGAATAATAGGGGCACTCTTGCGATGTGTATTTAAGTATTCAAAAATGCCGCTTTTTGATGCTACAAAGTGCAAGGAGGTCTTTTCATTATAATTTTCGGAGAGAGACAATACAGAGTTCTGATCTAAAACTCGCAATGCATTGTAGGCCATGTTGGGCGCAAAGTTATATCGTCTGCAAAATTTATCGAATTTTAAAGAGAGCGTTTCCTGCACAGATTCACCATATGAAACTTGAAAATAATTGTTTAGCTGTACATACAAATGCTTCACAAAAGCAACGTCTGGAAGTGCAGATAAAAATTGTTGCCTTGCCAAGTGTTCATCTTCTGCAGTGGCAAGCAGAATTGCTGTAGATTGCTTTCCATCTCTCCCGGCTCTTCCGGCTTCCTGAAAATAGCTTTCAATGCTATCAGGAATTTGATAGTGGACTACCAACCTTACATCTGGTTTGTCAACACCCATTCCAAAGGCATTGGTAGCCACTATGGTTGTAACATTTCCATTTAACCAGAGTGCTAATTTATCTTGCTTCTCCACTTTGGAAATGCCTCCATGAAAATAGGTGGCTTTAAAACCATTTTTATTTAAGAATTCGGAAAGGGCAAGCGTCATTTTTCTTGAGCGCACATAAACAATGGAACTGCCTGGAACTAAACCGATGTATTTTTTTAGTTGGTAGAGTTTATCCTCTGTTTGTTTCACCTTAAATAAGATGTTTGAGCGGGAAAAGGAATCTTTGAAAACTTGGACTTGGTCAAGTTTTAGGTTTTCTACAATATCATTAACAACTTTAGGGGTTGCCGTTGCCGTAAGGGCAATCATAGGTGCATTTGGAGCAAATTCCTTTAATATACTACAGTCCAGATAAGCAGGTCTAAAATCGTTACCCCATTGCGAGATACAATGCGCCTCATCGATAGCGACGAGGTTTATGTTCATTTCTCTAAGCCTTTCTTGAACAATGGTCTGTTGCAGTCGTTCAGGGGATAGGTAGAGAAATTTGTAATTACCATAAAGGCAGTTGTCTAAAAGGTCATTCAACTCTTCAAAAGGGATACCACCTGTTAAGGCAATAGCCTTAATCCCCTTATTTTTTAATTGATTTACCTGATCTTGAATCAATGCAACCAAAGGTGAAACTACAATGCAAATGCCTTCTTGTGCCAATGCTGGGACTTGATAGCAAATGGATTTTCCACCACCAGTAGGCATTAATGCCAAGACATCTTTTTTTGAGATGACGGCATTAATTATTTGCTCTTGGGAGCCTCTAAAACCACTATGGCCCCAGTATTCTTTTAAGATTGCTTTGGTTTGTTTTTGCACTAAGCTTGATTAAGGGTTGCCAAAACGAAAGCAATTCGCTCTGAAACCGTATTTTTTGGCACTAGAATAGGATTGTATCCGAATCTAATGTAGGTGTTGATGAGGGCATCATGTATTTTCTCTGCTTCTTCAAAGGTTTCCAGCCGTTCATTATCAGAAATATAAATTTCCTTCCAAGGTGGGGCAATGAAGATTGCATCGTACCGATTTTCTTTGCAGGGAACTATAAATTCATTATCATATTCTTGTTCAAAGAAATCCATATAGGCAAGCACGTCAGGAATTCCCCTATCAAAAAAACTAACAGGAACATCCATATCCATGGCTTTTTTAAAATGCAGAGTCCTTCTAGAAAGTAAATCTTTGTTGAACTGTAGTGCATCATCAACAAAAACCAAGGGATTGGACACAAAATTATCTGAAGCCCCTTCCTTTTTGGCCTTGGAGGTCATATCTCGTATAATTTCATGAAAACAATGAAATCCTTCATTCTCCAATCCATTGATTATTGATGTCTTTCCTGTTCCAGGTGCACCGGTAATGACTACTTTGTTCGTATTCAAATACAAATATTTATAAACACAAAGTAATGAAATAGGTGGAAGGAAAAAAAATTGTTGTGTAACCCATATATTTGTAAAAAATTAGGTATGGAGAAGGAGAAATCTGATGAGTTTTATTCCCGGCTCAAAGAGCAGTTGCTAGAAAACACCAAATGGCCATCTAACTATCTGTATAAGTTTATTGTACCTACGGATAAGAAACGCATTGATCAGATAACGACCATTTTTAATATGCCCGGTGCGGTGATAGAATCTAAAAAATCTAAAAAGGGAACGTACACTAGTGTTTCCATTACCGTGCACCTAAATAATCCGGATGAGGTAATTGCCAAATATAAAGAAGTTTCCAGTGTAGAGGGTGTAATTTCCCTTTAACGTTTAGGATTGCTATAATTTTAGTAATTTGCAAACGTTATTGGATATACTTCCCAATATTTTAATTTCATTAAACACTTTAATTTGAACGTAGTAGAAAATTTACAATATAATACGGAGCGAACTAAGCTCATCATTCCAGAATATGGTCGTCATTTTCAAAAAATGGTAGATCATGCAGTTTCCATTGCCGATAAGGAGGAACGAAATAAGGTTGCAAAATCCATTATTAGCGTGATGGGCAATCTACAGCCCCATCTTAGGGACGTCCCCGATTTTCAGCATAAACTATGGGATCAGCTGTTTATCATGTCCGATTTTAATTTGGATGTAGATTCTCCCTTTCCCATTACCTCTAAAGAGGTATTGCACCAGCGTCCTGAACCGTTGGAATACCCTCAAAATCATCCTAAGTACCGCTTTTACGGAAACAATATCAAAAGAATGATAGATGTTGCCATAAAATGGGAAAAAGGAGATATGCGGTCTGGGTTGGAATATGCGATTGCAAATCATATGAAAAAGTGTTATTTAAATTGGAACAAGGATACCGTAGAGGATTCAGCAATTTTCGCACACTTAAAGGAATTAAGCGATGGACAGATTGATCTTGCCCCAGACGGAGAAACCTTGACCGATAGCGGACAGTTCCTTAAAAACCGTTTGGCCAAATCCAATAGGAATGGTGGCAGCAATCATAGCCATAAAAAAGGACAGCGAAATAACCGGGGCAAAAAAAGATATTAAATTCCAAAGGAATACATGGGAACATTTCGAATAGAAGGTGGCCACCAACTTCATGGTGAAATTACACCTCAAGGTGCAAAGAACGAAGCGCTACAAATTCTTTGTGCAGTATTGCTTTCAGCCGAAAAAATCACAATCAATAATATTCCAGACATCATTGATGTCAATAAATTGATTGCCTTATTGGAAGATTTAGGCGTGAAAATCCAAAAGAAAGGTAAAGGATCATATACATTTAAGGCAGACGACATCAACCTAGAATACCTGCAGTCCGATCAATTTAAGCAAGATGGTCGTGGACTTCGAGGGTCCATTATGTTGGTAGGCCCACTTTTGGCAAGATTTGGGAAGGGATATATCCCCAAACCAGGTGGAGATAAAATTGGTAGAAGGCGTTTGGATACCCATTTTGAAGGCTTTATCAAGTTGGGCGCAAAATTCAGATATAATAAAGAAGAATATTTTTATGGTGTAGAGGCAGAAAAGCTCAAAGGCACCTATATGCTTTTGGATGAAGCTTCTGTAACCGGAACGGCAAATATTGTAATGGCTGCAGTTTTAGCTGAAGGAACCACCACTATTTACAACGCAGCTTGTGAGCCCTATTTGCAGCAATTATGCAAAATGTTGAATAGGATGGGAGCCAAGATTTCTGGAATAGGCTCTAATTTATTGATCATCGAAGGTGTTGATACGTTGGGTGGAACTGATCATACCATGCTACCCGATATGATTGAAATAGGGAGTTGGGTAGGTTTGGCTGCAATGACACGGAGTGAACTGACCATTAAAAATGTGAGCTGGGATGATTTAGGACAAATACCCAATGCTTTTCAAAAATTAGGAATTCAGCTGGAACGAAAAGGGGATGACATTTACATTCCAAAGCATGAAAATGGCTACGAAGTCCAGAACTATATCGATGGATCTATTCTGACCATTGCAGATGCTCCTTGGCCGGGTTTAACGCCCGATTTGTTGAGTATTTTGTTGGTTGTGGCCATCCAGGCAAAAGGGGAAGTGGTCATTCATCAAAAAATGTTTGAAAGCCGACTTTTCTTCGTAGATAAATTGATTGATATGGGGGCCAAGATTATTTTGTGTGATCCACACCGAGCTACCGTTATTGGGCACGATTTTAAATCCACTCTCAAGGCCACTACAATGGTATCTCCGGATATTAGAGCAGGGGTGTCATTGCTTATTGCAGCATTATCTGCCAAAGGCACATCTACCATTAATAATATTGAGCAAATAGATCGGGGTTACGAGAATATTGACGAGCGCTTAAGAGCAATAGGGGCAAAAATTGTTAGAGTTTAATGTAAACTGTTTGTTTGCCTTATCTTGTTTATATCACGCCATGTGACCAATTGTATATTATTTTTTTTGAGTTGAGATTTACAATAGTCACTGGTAAAAGTATCAAAATCAATTTGTCGCCATTCCGAACCAAAATTTGGATGATTTACCGAGATTCCTTTCATTTCAAAATTGTCAAAAGCGGGATGAATTAAAATCACATTTAGTCCAGGGGTTAAATTGTCAAGAGAATTTTTATAATAATCTTGTAGCTTTCCTTGTTCGAATAGGTCAAATCTACCTAAATGTATTTCTTTAATTTGTAAATCCTTTTCTTCAAGATTTAGATTAGAATTTAGCCCTACCATCTCCATTAATTGACGACTAAGCAAGACAGGTAAATCATATTTTTCTCCTAAATCTTTATAGATTTGGAAGAATTCAGGTTTTGTAGCCACACTGTACATATGGGAATCTAAATGTGTTGGTTTTAACCCAAATTTCAAAGCTTTTTCTATTTGAGCTGTTAGCTCTTTCTTTACTTCCTCGGCTGAGGCATATTTTCTAAGCTCTTCCCTGCTTTTATAGAAGTAGCCATTTTCATCCACTAAAGTCGGAACCTCCGATACAGGTAAGACCGGTCCAAATTTGTAGGTTTCCCATTCGCTAGTAAGCGTTAGATGCACGCCATTATCAAATTTTGGATTGTTCTTGGCAAATATTGCAATTTCGTAAAACCAAGGGCAGGGAACCATTATACTATAAGAGTTTACAATTCCTTTTTGAAGAGAATCGATAGTGGCCATATTTTCCGAATGTGATAAACCAGCATCATCAGCATGTATTATCAATAATTTTGTTTCCTCAGAAAATCCCAGCTTTTTTGGCAAGTTCATTATTTAGTAGATTCCTGTGTATTTGTTTTGGTTTTTGTTATTTCAAGACTGATTTGGGTTATGAAAATGGATAGATAGCTATTTCTTTTCAACCAAACTCCCATCCGGGTATTTAGCAAAACGCCCTTTTTCTTTGTTATGAACGTTGTCGGGGTAGGGCCAAGGCCATCCACCAAATTGGGTCAGGCGGTATTCTTCCATGGCCTGCTGAATTTCTTCATCAGTATTCATTACAAATGGGCCATATTTGGCCACAGGCTCATCGATGGGTTTTCCTTGTAATAGTAGGAAATGAGCTTTCTCGGAACCTATTTTTAAAGTTACTTCTTGAAAAGGGTCCAGTGCAATTCCAAAATTCGGGGTCACCTTTTTATTTCCGATGTGGATTTCCGAACCTTCGTAAAAATAAAGTGTTCGTGTGGCTAGCGTACTGATTTTGGGTAAAGTGTATTCCGTATTGGCATCTATATGAATGTTCCAAATGGCCACTTCATGGTCCGTTTTCGACGCCCAAGAATTTGGCGCTGGTTCATTGGCTTGTGTACCCTTATAATTCCCTGCAATTACTTTTATTTGGGCATTTCCTTCATCAATAATCGGAATATCTTCATGCCAGAGCATCTTAAAATGAGGTTCCACAAACTTATCGGCCTTAGGCAAATTCAACCAAATTTGAAAAAGTTCGAGGGGGTTTTCCTTGTCTGTATTTAGTAAGGGAAACATTTCGGAGTGTTGTACTCCTCTCCCTGCGGTCATCCATTGGGTGTCACCTTCGCCAAACCTTCCTGCTGCACCTAAAGAATCTGAGTGATCGCAATACCCCTTATTAACAATGGTGATGGTTTCAAACCCACGGTGTGGGTGATACGGAAATCCCGGAATGGTCTGCCCGTGATACATGCGCCAGCCATCTTTTATGGTAAAATCATTCCCAATGTTTCTACCTTCAAGAAGTTTGGGGTCAGGCCCCATGGTTTCTGTACCTTTCGGGTAATGATCTAAATGATATACGCAAAAAAGAAAGGGATCCTGGGTTTGCCAGGGAAAACCAAGCGGAAATGTTTGTAAGACGGCATCACTCATAATTAATGTTTTGCGGTGTTTATCTCAATCCAATAACCTTCAGGGTCCTGAATGTAAATTTGCTTTACACCGTCTGCTCTATCTGTTACAGAACCTTTGTTGCCAGGCCAATCGTAAAAATCAATGTTTTTTGAAATTAAGCGCTCAATAAAACCTTCTAGATTTTTCACCGCCAAACATAAATGAATGCTTTTGTCTTTTTTGAATTCAATAACATCTTTTTTAATTAAGTGTAATTGCGAATTCCCATAAATATTGAACCATCGAAACCCAGGTTTTCGTTCTGGGTGCGGAATCTCTTCAAAATCAAAGACATCCTTATAAAAATCCCCAGTTTTCATCAAATTGGTAACCACAAGGGATTGATGGTCAAAATCAAAACTCACCCCAAGCTTCTTAGGAGCTGTAAATTGGGTAGTCAAATATTTTTGCTTCCATTGGCCGTTTTCAAAATCACCAACAATAAAATTATAGGTATACGCATCTACATATTGCCAATAGTCCGTAACTATGGATTCTCCGTAGGCGTAAGTATATACAATATCCTTACCCACATTTTTAATGGTACCTTCTGTAACGCCACCAAAAATGTCAAACTCCCAAAACTTAATGGTATTAGACTCGGCATCAAAGCTTCTGACCCCATGGTTTCTTGGACCATAAGTAGTTTGCTCTTTATTGGTATAGCCAAGGGCATTTGTAATGACTAAGGTGCTGTCTAAACTATATTGAAATTCTATTTCTTGTTTAAATTTTGAACCGTCACCCCAATTGCCCTCAGCTTTCCATGTTTTACCGATAAGGTTATCAAAAAGGACCAATTTACTTTGTTGGGCTTGACTTTGAATAAATAGCCCTATTGCCAATATCACTAAATACTTCTTCATTTTACTATGTACCTATAGGTTTATAGAATTCTCTTTGTTCTTAGTTTTTATGTTGGCTGAATTTAATTATTCTGTTTAGTTTTTTCCGATTGGTGGTGGACCATCTATCATGGCCTCGTATTTTTCAGCACCTTTTCTAGTTTTGTACTCCGCCTTTACCTTTTCAACCAATTTCGGATTTTCAAATAGATCAGCCATAGTCATTGCCATTGCTTTGGAGGCATAAACCATCCCCTTGTGTCCAATGCTCATTCCACCACAGGCTACAACGGCCCATGAATGCCATGGTGTATCTTTTGGCGCAACAGTAACGCTTAGGTTAATGTTTGGCACATTCCAACTTACATCGCCTACATCTGTAGAGCCTCCTCCTGGACTTTTCTCAGTTTCCCTTAAAGGCTCAATCTTACTGTCCATACCAATTTCTGGTTTCCCGGTAGCTTTTTGAATGGCTTTTCCGAAAGCAACTTCATCTTCTGTATATGAAATAGGGCCTAAAAGCTCCAAGTTTTTTTGCATGATTTCTCCTCCTGCTCTATTTACCAACACCTCATAAATTCCAGAAACTAAAGATATTTTGTAATCTACATTGGCCATTATAGCAGCGCCCTCAGCCATTTTTTTAACCCGTTCGTATGTAGGAAGCATTACTTTACGTTTTGGATCACGGACCCTTACCCAAATTTTGGAATAATCGGGAACAACATTGACCACCTGACCGCCATCTTGAATGTGATAATGGATTCGAGAGGTTGGTTTAATATGCTCCCTATAATAATTCATCCCTGTTGTGTATAATTCCAACGCATCTGAAGCACTACGCCCATTCCATGGATCAGCGGAAGCATGAGCTGCTTGTCCGTAAAATTCCACGATGAAATCTATTAGAGATAAACCACTTTGTACATCGGCTTCAATATTGGCGCCAGGATGCCAGCTAACGTTTACATCTACATCATCCCAGAGTCCAGCTTCTACCATCCAAACTTTTGCAAAAAACTTCTCTTCGGCAGGTGTCCCGAGAAATTTTACAGTTCCCTTAAGTTTTCCTGATTCTATTTGTTCTTTAATGGCTATGGCTGCACCTAAACTCGCAGCACCGAACATATTATGCCCACAGCCGTGACCTGGAGCTCCTTCAATTCTTGGATTTTTGGTTGGTTCCGTCTTTTGCGATAGACCGGGTAATGCATCAAACTCGCCCAAGACGCTTATTACTGGTTTTCCAGAACCATAAGTTGCAGTGAATGCGGTTGGAATATCTGCAACCCCTCTGGTAACGGTCAGGCCATTTTTCTCTGCATAATCTGCTAAAACTTCGGCAGATTTAGACTCGTTGAATGCTGTTTCGGCAAGTGCCCAAATAGAATCACTAATCTTAATAAGGTTTTCTTTGTGCGCTTCAACAGAGGCAATAATAGCTTTTTTGCTTGAATTCATCTTTTGAGCCGTCATTTGTACGGAAACCAAACAAAGAAGGAATAGGGTAGTTAATTGTTTCATTTTATAATATTTGAATTAGTCACATTTAGAAGGTCAATATCATTAGACCAATCAATGAAATTCACAGGAAAGAAGTCTAAACGATAAAAACGGGTACTAAAAATACTGAAAAAGCATCAACCTACAGCTTCTTTATACGCTTTTAAACACCGTTCACGGGCTATTTTGTGATCTACAATTTTTGAAGGATAAGTAAGTTCTTGGTAATCAGTAATCCACTTTGAAATATATGTTCCTTTGCTATCGAATTTGGCTAGTTGTGTCATGGGATTGAAGACCCTAAAATAAGGTGCTGCATCCACACCGCTTCCAGCAGCCCACTGCCAATTACCCACATTGCTGGCTAGCTCAAAGTCCAATAATTTTTTGGCGAAGTAAGCCTCTCCCCAGCGCCAATCTATTAATAGGTGCTTGCAGAGAAAGCTTGCTACAACCATTCGCACACGATTGTGCATGTAACCAGTGTTATTTAATTCTCTCATACCTGCATCCACAAGAGCATATCCCGTTCTCCCCATTTTCCAAAGTTCAAATTCTGTTTCATCATTTCTCCAAACAATTCGATCATATTTGGGTTTAAAAGCATTGTTGAGCGTGTTGGGGAAATGCCAGAGAATTTGCATAAAGAATTCACGCCATATTAGCTCACTCCAAAAAACTTCATTTTTTTCTGAAATTGCTTTTTTTACAATTTTGCGGATAGAAACAGTACCAAATCGTAGATGGGGACCTAACCTTGAAGTTCCTTCGTCTAGGGCAGGAAAATTTCTGGTATCCTCATAGTTTTCAATCAATTTAGGAGTAGTTTTATAATTTTCAACTCGAATTGTAGAGGGCTCAAAGCCGATTTCGGATAACTGGATATTGGGAAAGTTTGTTTCCTGACATAGTTTTGTGAAGTGGGAATAGGTATCGTATTCTTGAATATGGACAGAGGGGTTAAACTTCTTCTTCCACTTTTTTTTGTAGGGTGTATATACCAAATAGGGGGTGCCATCATCTTTGACTACTTCATTTTTTTCAAAAATGACCTGGTCTTTGAAACTATGGAAACCTATTCCCTTTTGGCTTAGAAATGACTTTATTTTTAAATCACGTTTAATGGCATACGGCTCGTAGTCGTGATTCGTGTAAACAGATGAGATATCATATTCTCGTAGAAGTCCTTCAAAAACAGAAATTACGTCACCCTTGAACAGTGCTATGGTGCTATTATACTTGTTTTGAAGCTCGTCTCGCATTTTCTGAAGTTGACCGTGAAAAAAGGTGACCCTTGCGTCATTTTTAGGTAAGTTTTCAAGAATTTCAGTATCAAAAATAAATATGGGTAACACTGGGTCACCATTTTGTAGTGCATGATAAAACCCTACGTTATCGTCTAGCCGTAAATCCCTACGATACCAAAAAATGGAAATTTTACCTTTCATTAATTCACATTCAAAGTGGATATCCCTCCGTCTACTCCAATAACCTGGCCTGTGATCCAGGTACTTTTTTCGCTTAATAAGAAAACCGCTAAATTGGCAATATCTAATGCATTCCCAAACCTTTTTAAAGGATGTCTTTCCGACATTAGTTCTTTTTTTCTGTCATTATTAAGTAAACGTTTAGCGAGTTCTGTCTCTACGAGAGAAGGCGCAATGGTATTTACACGTATTTTAGGAGCATATTCAGCTGCCATAGCCTTTGTAAAACCTTCGATAGCACCTTTTGCTGCGGCAACGCTTGTATGAAAAGGCATTCCGGTACCTACGGCTACGGTGCTAAAAAATAGCATACTAGAGTCTTCTGCCATTTTAGGTATTATGGTTTTGACCACATTTACCAAGGAGAAAAAATTCAAATTCATATCATCTTTAAAAGTATCCAAAGACAGCATTTTAAAGGGTTTTAAATTAATGCTCCCTGGGCAATAGGCAAAACCATGAATTTCATTAGGTAGCTGACTTTCATTCAAATTATCTGTTGTGGCATCAAAAGTAATGTGATTTACGTTCAGGTCTCCTAACTCATTTTTTGTTCTAGATGCAACATAAACCGTGTAGTTTTCCAAAAGAGATTTAACCATTTCAAAACCAATACCATGTGATCCTCCAACAAGCAAAATATTCTTTTTCATCTTTCTAAATTGATATCAATTCAAGTGTATTGGGTTCACCATCTACTTTACCAAAAAGTTCAGCTAGTTTTTGTTCTCTGTATTGGAAAATCTGTAGGAGTTGTTTTTTTACCAAAATAGGTTGAAACAATTGTCCCAAAATTCCAAACGGAATTTTATAATCTATAATGTCTTCCATTTCCACACCCTGCTCAGTTTTCTTTAAAAAATGTTTATGATGCCATAGCGCATATGGGCCGAAGCGTTGTTCGTCAACAAAGTACTCTCCATCAATTACATGGGTAATTTCTGTCACCCATTTGGTGCGAAAAAAGGGAAATGGCTGTACTATATATTGAATGATTTGCCCAGCATACATGGGTCTATCATCTCCTGAAAGAATATGGAACCCCATGTGATCAGGAGTAATTGTTTTTAAATTAGCAGGATTTGACAAAAAATTCCAGGCTTCTTTTTTTGATATAGGCAACACCTGTTTTGAACGGAGTTGATATACTTTCATGGACTTGCTTTATTCAAAGATACTTCAAAAAATGTTCAATGAAAAATTAAAAAGATTAAACAAAATAGCATTGATTTTGTGGATGAACCTATTTCTAATAGGTGAGCTTTTGAAGAATTTGTTTACGGAGATGTAAAGGGCTTGCTCTTTTAAGGGTTTCTTAACAACCCAAGCTTCCCATTATCTTTAGTTTTGCTTCACTAACAAATCTAAAACACTTTCTAATGAAAAAATTACTCTTATTACTATGTGCTGTATCGGTTTCCCTTGCAGTGGAAGCGCAGATTACAACTCCTGCCCCAAGCCCTGCTTCTAAATTGGAACAAAAGGTTGGTTTAACAGATGTTACTGTAGATTATTCAAGGCCTTCAATGCGAGGCAGAACAATTTTTGGAGACTTGGTTCCTTATAACAAACTATGGAGAACGGGAGCCAATGCATACACTAAAGTTAGCTTTAGCACTGATGTCACCATCGATAATCAGGAGGTAAAAGCTGGTACATATTCAGTTTTCACAAAACCTGGGGAATCTAACTGGGAAGTTTTCTTTTACACGGATACACAGGGTGGAGGAACTCCTAGAGAATGGGATGATGCTAAGGTAGCAGCAAAAACTACTGTTCAGGTTTACCCAATGCCTATGGCTGTAGAGACGTTCACGATTACTATTGATGATTTAAAAAGTAATGGTGCCAACTTAGGTTTTATCTGGGAAAAAGTATATGTAGCTGTTCCTTTTACAGTTCCTGCAGACGCAACCGTTCTAAAAGATATTGAGAATACTTTGGCAGGACCAAGTGCTGGAGATTATTACACAGCCGCAGTGTATTATTTAAATGAGGACAAGGATATTTCTAAAGCTAAGGAGTGGATGGAAAAAGCAATGTCCATGACTGACGAACCAAGGTTTTGGCAATTACGTCAGCAATCTTTGATTTATGCTAAAGCTGGAGATAAGAAAGCAGCCATTGAGACTGCTAAAAAATCTTTGGCTGCATCTGAGGTCGCAGGAAATGATGATTACATCAAAATGAACAAAGATTCTCTGAAAGAATGGGGAGCGCTATAATTATTTAAATAGTTTTAAAACATAAAAAGACCCGCGATTATCGCGGGTCTTTTTATGTTTTTATCGGAGGTTTTCTTAAGAAGCCATCAAAGGTCTCAATCAACATAGCTAGGAAAATCACCAACATACATCCAAATGCATTTAACCATAGATAGGACATCCAATCCATATACCAACCTATAATTACAATTACCTGCGTTATCAGGGCAGCGACAAAAACTGCATTACCCTTTACAAACTTAAAGAAGAACGCCAACAGAAAAATACCCAGTACATTGCCATAAAAAATAGAGCCTATAATATTGACCAATTGTATTAGGTTGTCGAATAGGTTAGCAACGCAGGCAATAATGATGGCAATAATGCCCCAAAGCAAAGTAAATCCTTTGGTGGCAAGCACGTAATGCTTTTCATCTGGATCACCTTTTTTATTTCTTTTATATAGATCCAAAGCGGTTATGGTACCAAGGGCATTTAGTTCTGAAGCTGTGGATGACATAGCAGCGGAGAGAATCACGGCCAATAGTAAACCGATAAGTCCAGTGGGTAAATTATCTAAAATAAAATGGATAAAAACATAATCTTTATCGTTGGTTTCAACACTATCATTCGCTTGGGCAATTAGCGTCTTTGCTGCATCCCTGCTTGCCCGTTCTCTTTGATTGATTTTAACAATGTCTTGTTTTGCCTGTTCCACAGCATTGTATTCCTTCAATTGCAATGCAGCTGAAAACGCATTTTGAGCCATTTTCTTTTCCTGTTCCAATTCTAAATGTCCTTTTTCCAATAGCTTGTAATCGTCTACGTATTCCGATTCCATTACAGCCTGGGTGGCCGCAGGATTAAAATTTAGAGGTGAAGGATTGTATTGATAAAAAACAAAAACCATAGCGCCCACCAAAAGGATGAAAAATTGCATCGGTATTTTAAAAATACCATTAAAAATAAGTCCCAATTGACTTTCCCGAACAGATTTCCCTGAAAGATATCGCTGTACTTGACTTTGATCTGTTCCAAAGTAGGCCAAGGCTAAAAAGAATCCCCCCGTAATGCCGCTCCAAAAGGTATAACGGTTGTTGGTATCGAAACTAAAATCAAGGATTTGTAATTTGTTGTTGGCGCCAGCTATTTTAAGAGCCTCTCCAAAGGAAACGCCTGTGGGTAAAGAGCCAAGGATAAAAAAGAAAGCAAAGAACATACCCACCATAATGATGAACATCTGTTGCTTTTGTGTTACGCTTACAGCTTTTGTGCCGCCAGATACCGTATAGGCTATAACCAAAACCCCAATAATGATATTTAGTGTGCGTAAATCCCATCCTAGTACTGCGGAGAGAATTATTGAAGGAGCAAAGATGGTTATGCCTGCCGCCAATCCACGCTGGATTAAAAATAATATAGCAGTTAGAGTCCTCGTTTTTAAATCGAATCTGCCCTCCAACATTTCATATGCGGTGAATACCTTAAGTCTTCTATATATAGGGATAAAGACCAGACATATAAAAATCATGGCCAAGGGAAGTCCAAAATAGAATTGTACAAATCCCAAACCATCGTGAAATGCTTGCCCTGGAGTGGAAAGAAAGGTAATGGCACTTGCCTGAGTGGCCATTACGGAAAGTCCAATGGTCCACCATTTGGCATCATTCCCGCCTAATACATAATCATCAACATTTTTACTTCCTTTGGTTTTCCAAACGCCGTACCCTACAATAAATAATAGCGCACTACCAAGAACGATCCAATCTAATATCCCCATTAAGGCTTAGTTATTTTGTGACATGATGAAGTAGAAAATTATAATATACAGAAGGTTTAACAGGAGCACTAATGTGTATTCCCTCTTCCAATTGATTTTGTTTTCCATGTTATCCTTTGATTTCACTTTCAGATTTCACCTCATTCTTTCCAATGGAAAGCATGTTTGCAAAAAGTTTGTATGCACCAGATACACCCGCTGGAAGCTCTCTAAAAAAACTCAATCCGGTGTAGATATAATGGCCTTGACCATGAGGCGCTACTAAGAGGGCTCCTTCAGTAGGAGATTCACCTTCATCGTTCATAGAAAGTATAGGAGTAAATTCTGAACTCCATTCTTCGGGAAAATACAATCCTCTTTCTTGGACCCAACCATTAAAATCGCTTTCCCTTATTGTATTGGGGAAATTGACCAAGGAATGATTATTGGCGACTATGTTAACCTCCGCAGTTTCATCGGTTACCCTTGTTCTTGAAAGGGTAAGACCATAAGGAGCTATATTTTCAAATTGTTTGGCCCATCTACCTGCAGTATTGTATTGCACAATCATATTTCCTCCGTTTTCAACATAATCGAATAAAATGGGTTGCTTAAACTTAAGGCCTTCGACCACATTGTAAGCTCTAATGCCCACTACAATCGCGTCATATTTGTCCAAAGAACCTTTTTGTATATCATTTGGATTTATGGTGTGCACTTGGTACCCGATTTGCTTTAAACTCTCTGGCACCTCATCTCCAGCACCCATGATATAGCCAATATGTTCTCCAGACTTTTGAATGTTCACGCGTACCACTTTCGCTTCCGAGGGTAATAAAATGGACTGTTTTGGAATATGATCGTATGCGATTTCAACAAGTTCTTTGGTATATGTCTTATTTTCAATTGTAATGACTGGCGACAGTTTTCCTTCACTATCTTCGGAAGGTGGGGTAACCTTAAAGGTTAAAGATTGTTCTTGGCCCTTTTGTTGGATAGAAAACGATTTACTTTTTGGATAAACATTCCAACCAGAAGGATAATCTAATTTTACTTGACCAGAGACACTATCCTTGCCTGCTCTTACATTTACCATCACGTCTTTGGGTTCTGAATCGGAAAAAATCAACACTTTTTCAGCAATTTTGGAAGTAGCTTCGGGTAACACTACAAAGGGCTCATAAAGCTCTCCTTTTTCTGGTTTTGAGTGACGATATACAACAGGTTTTGAAAACTCAATTTCTATACCGTTAAAGTCCAGACTAAATCTTGTGTTAAATGCACTGGGTGTTTCAGGTTTCCCAATCATCTTTTGGTCTTTCACTATATACATTCCCAAACTACCTTGTTCTGTTAGCCAATATGGCCCAGAGTCGGTTACGGAGTTTGGAACAGGAAAATCCATAGAAAAGTTTTCTCTTTTGTTATTTTCAAGCACCTTGCTTGGCGACAACTTAATGGCTGTCCCTTCTATTTGTATTTCCTTTAGTACTATATTTTGAGAACTTCTGTTCAATGCTTCCACATTAAGCTTGGAAGTATTTTCTGCAGAGGTAGAAGCAGCGGTAGCACTTGTTTCTAAATAAAGACCTGCGCAATCTAGGATTAGGGCCCTTAATTCTTCGGACTTTAGTGTTTTCCAGTGCTCATCTTCAATATTTTGTAATAGGGTATACGCTTTTACCAGCTCTGGAATATGTTTTGATGGATTGGCAAAATCAAAATTCTTTTCAATTTTATACAAAATTTCGCCGATGGCTGCTCCGCCCTTTACTCTTGACCATGTGGTATCAATTCCTTCAAATAAATTGTTTGTCGTTGGCAAATCGCCTTTCAATAATTCTACGTACTCGTCTTGCGACCCTCTTGTGGTCACTCTTCCAAATCCTTGACACAAATGCTGGCTGCTTGCCATGGATGCAATTTCGTTATTGGAAAGCCCTAATTCCGGATAAAACACACCAATATCAAATTTCAGCATATTGGATTTGTCTGCTTTTTCAAAATTCTCTCTACTTCCATAGAACCACCAGGTGGTATTAAAAAAAGCGCGTCTAGGCTGCCAGGTGGAGGTAAGTTCCAACTGTTCTGGATAGGCATTGGCATCATTTGCCAGATCAAAGGCTTCCATACTTAGCATGGCCGAAGATGTATGGTGACCGTGGGTTGATCCTGGAGTTCTATGGTCAAAACGATTTATGATAACATCTGGTTTTAAATTACGAATAGCCCAAACCACATCTCCCAAGACTTTTTCTTTGTCCCATATTTTAAGTGTTTCATTTGGGTGCTTGGAATAGCCAAAATCATTTGCTCTGGTAAACCATTGTTCGCCTCCATCTATTCTTCTGGCGGCTAACAATTCCTGGGTCCTTAAAACCCCTAAAAGTTCCCTTAATTCAGAACCTATTAAATTTTGCCCACCATCGCCCCGCGTAAGGGAAAGGTAAGCCGTATGTGCTTTATCATGATTTGACAAATAAGAAATCAGTCTCGTATTTTCATCATCTGGATGAGCCGCAATGTAAAGCGCGGTGCCTAAAAAATTGAGTTTTTGAAGATTATGATGTATTTCAGTAGATGTTGGTTTGTTTGGCCTTTGGGCAAATACATTTGAAAAAACGGCAGCTACAAATAAGGTGCTGACCCAGAAGTTTCGCATAGGTAAATTTTTAGTGGTTGCACCAAATATAGAAAGATTCAAATGAGCCCAGATGCACTTTAGAACATCTTTAACAGGGTGGGATTATGCCAAAACTGATTTAATTATAACCCTAAACTATCCCTTAACACTTCATCCTTATTTCCATTTTGACCCCAATAAGCTGTCTTAAGGGATTTTAACCTTGTGGCTTTTGTGGTCATTATTTTTGCATTGGGTCCAAAGCCACTTTTAAAATCTTCAGTCCAACTTTCAATGGTATATGGAAAGCTTGATGAAAATTGTATGCTAAGCGTTCGCTCTAATTCTGGATATACGATAGTATAATTGCTTAGGCCGCCTTGGGTTGACAGTGTTGCTTTAGCGTTATATGCTTTGAGGGTTTTATGTCTAAGACGAGAATATTCAAGAGATGGAATTACTTTCAAATTTCCGATGGGCAGATCAGTTGGGTTGATTCGTATTTTGTTCCAAATTTCATTTTCCAAGAGGTCTTTTTCCAATGCCAAGTTTTGGTCTGCTTCGGTCTCAAAATAAGAATGAGAGGTATACTCAAATTGGTCTCTGTTGTTAATTTGAGCATATACATGGCCGCACCATTCCTGCATGGATAAGCTGGTTTTTATGGCATGTTGATTGTCATGAACAGGGTAAAAAGTACTACTCATTACGGAATATGGGTAAATACCGGTCAAATACTTTTTTGTAGCATTTAGCTTTAAAACTGGAATGTTTTTTGCATTATCGCTATCCGCTTTTACTTGTATTTCGGGTAAAAAAGGCTCAGTAACATAAATTAACACGGCATGTCCATTTCGTATTTCACCATATCTTGCTTGTTCCAAGGTGTACGAAGTGATTTCGGCATTTCCAGCATACCAGTATTTTTTAAAATCTTCAGAAAGTTGTTTTCTTGGGCTTTCAAATTTCTTTGATGTCTCTTTGGTATTTAGAGCCATTTCTTTGTTGGAAGCCTTAGTTTTTTCAACACAAGAAACGAAGGAAACAGAAACTAAAACTACCAATGCAATGGCAAACTCGGTTTTGAATACTTTTTTCATAACAGGAAGGATTTACGTAAAATTACGTATCCCTGCTTAGGTAACCATGTCCATTAACGTTTTGTAAACTAAATGTGTAGGCAAACCGACCACATTTGTATAGGGACCTTTAATTTCAGAAATACCAATTTGTCCAATCCATTCTTGAATGCCGTATGCTCCAGCTTTGTCATAGGGTTCGCACAAATCAATATAATACTTCAATTCCGCATCACTAAAATCCATAAACTTGACCAAAGTAGTTGCGTTTACCGTCTTTTGGGAGGTAGTTGTTGTAAAACATACGGAGGTAATCACTTTATGCCAATCTCCAGATAATGTTCGCAGCATTTGAAACGCTTCTTCTTTGTTCGAGGCCTTTGCCAGCGAGGTTTCTTTGTGCCATACAACGGTATCGGAGGTAATCACAATTTCATTTGGAACTAATTCTTCTTTAAATGGGGTGGCCTTTAATTCGGCTAAATAATTTGAGATTTCACTTCCTTTAAGATGATTGGGATAAACTTCTTCTACCGATTTTGGACGTACTTCAAAGTCCAGACCCATTTCCTCGAGAAATAGCTTTCTTCGAGGAGAACCGGAGCCTAAAATGAGTTTGTACCCTTCTAGTTTTTCTTTTAACGGATTTCTTTCAATCATTTTTAGCACTAAAATTGTCGTTCCAATCTCCTTTCACTTTAAGTACCTGCTCTATAATATCCCTAACGCAACCTTCCCCGCCATTTTTATGGGAAACATAGTCCGAAATAGCCTTCACTTCCGCAACTGCATTCTGGGGAGCAGTGGCAAGGGCGACCATTTTCATCGGCGGTATGTCAGGAAGGTCATCACCCATATACAAAACGTTTTTTGGATTAATATTGTAGACATCCAAGTATTCTTCCAACGGATCTTGTTTGTGATGGGCACCTAAGTAAATATCCGTCACTCCAAGTCCCTTTAATCGTTCTTTAACTCCTTCATTTGTGCCCCCAGAAATAATACATACGTTGTATCCCTTTTGCAAGGCAGTTTTTAGGGCATAGCCATCTTTTACGTTCATCTTACGCAGCATTTCTCCAGAAGTGGTTATTAGAATTGAACCATCTGTAAACACGCCATCCACATCAAAAACAAAAGTGGTTATAGCATTTAGCAGCTCTTTATAATTCTTTTTCATACATTTTTTTTATGGCTTCACTTAGTTGGGCGTAAAGTTCGGTTTGTTTTTTGTTTTTTAATAAAGATAAATGCTTTTCCATGCTTTTTTGATCTCCTCGACGCGCCGGCCCAGTTTGTGCTTCTCTAGGTGATAAGGATTTAAGTTTTTTGGCAGTTTCCATGATTAATGGATGCAAAAGTGAAAAGGGTAATTCTTCTTTAACACAAATAGTTTCACTAACACTATATAAGTAGTTAGTGAAATTATTGGCAAAAACGGCCGCTAAGTGAAGTTTTTCTCTTTGCTCTGATGTTGTTTTATATACCATATCGGAGACAAGCCCCGCTAAGTCATGCAGGATTTTTAAGGAAGCACGCTCTTTTGCCTCAATACAGATAGGGATGGTTTTAAAATCTATAGGTTTACCTTTGGTAAAGGTTTGAAGTGGATAAAAAACACCTTTGTTTTTCGGCTGAATACTTTCCATTCCAATCGCCCCCGAGGTATGTGCAACGATTCCCTTTTTGTCTAAAAGTAATTTAGATACAGGGACTATGGCATCATCTTTTACAGCAATAATGTATACGTCTGCGTTTTTGATTTGAGTAGGATCAGTACAAGTATCTGAGTAGGTATTGAATTTCTTAAGTTTTTCAGGATTTCTACCATAAACCTGTACTATAGTAGCCTCATCTAAGGTGGAAAAAGCGTTGCAAAGATGTTCTGCTAAATTCCCGGTTCCTAAAATGACTACAGTGTACATGCGTCAAAAATAAGGGAATGAAATGTAAATGGCTAAAACAAAAAAGCCGCCATAGTTGGCGGCTTTAAATAAAGTAAATGGTGTTAGGCACAAGCGACTGTAACATCATGCCTGTGCGCTCCTCCAGTAGTAGACTCAATGGTAATTTGATTATTCTCTCTTAAAGAGGCAAAATTCCCAGGGGTCAACTTCACTTTATGGTTGTGTCCTGATCCACCTTGAATGGAATACTCTTTTTCAGCACCAGCATCTATATCTGCTTTGGGTACTGTTAGTGTATGTCCATGATTACTACTAATAGCAATGGCATTGGCGCCATTTGCTGCACAATCCCTAGAGCTTGGGTCAATGGTAGGGTCTCCGTTCGCGCTGTCATCACCAGAGCAGCTTAAAATTGAATACACAGGTAATGCCACAAGTAGGGCACCCGTTGATTTTTGGATAAAAGTTTTTCTGTCCATTTTCATAATAATTTTTTTCTTTTAAATTAATCATTTTCAGGGTATTAACAAAAAAATGATGCATCAAAACTTACATTTTTAATAGCGCCGTCAAGCATATAGAGATGTTATGCGGGGTTTGAATCGGATAATTTGGCTAAAGAAAATGCACCTACTGCCATTACCAAATCTCGAACAGCAACATCGATAAAATGACCACTTGAAATCAAAACAACCGCAATGACTGTAAGCCAACCCATTACGACCAGTGCACCGATTTTAGGTTTAAGAAAAACAAGAATACCAGCAATAATTTCTATAACTCCCACAATAATCATAAAGGTGCCTGCTTCCATTGGAATAATTTCGGATAACCCTGGTGAGAGATACTGACCCCAATCGGTCAATACATTAGCAAACTTGTCAAAGCCTGCAATAATGGGAACAAGTCCATAGGTGTATTTTAATATGGATTTTACCAATTCAACATTTGAATTCATCATTTTTAGGATTTTATATTTTTTAACTTTAGATAAGGGATGGTGAAAAAGGTTACAAAATTTTGTAACTATTTCTGGGAAATGCTATCTAAAGCGAAAACAGGGTGCAATGGAAATACGAAGGATAAACGATTTTAACAATCATAAAATATCCGAGCAGGAGATTGTCGAGCGTATCCTTTCTGGAGAAAAGGAATTGTATGAGATTCTTTTAAGGCGAAACAATCAAAAGCTGTTTCGTGTTATAAGAAGTTACATTAAGGACGCTGCAGAGGTTGAAGACATTATGCAGAACACCTACTTAAAAGCGTTTGAGAAATTATATCAGTTTAAGCAAAGCTCCTCATATTCCACATGGTTGATAAGGATTGGGATTAATGAATCTCTGGCCAGGTTAAAGGAAAAAAATAAGATTATTGATTTGTACCAAAAGTCAGCAGAGATAAAGCAAAATACTGTTTTGGAAGTACCAGATAAGACCCAAATGAATCCAGAAAAAAGAATTATAAGAAACGAAGCAAAACAGCTATTGGAGGATGCAATTGATTCTTTAAACACCAAATACCGTACAGTATACATGCTCAGGGAAATTGAGGAAATGAGCATAAATGAAATTTCGGAGTGTCTTGGTGTTACCAAGGCCAATGTGAAGGTGCGCTTACATAGGGCTAAAAACATGCTAAAAGAAAAATTATATGAACTTACCGCGAACAAGGAAGATGTGTTTGGTTTTGGTTTTAGCAAATGTGATCGCATCACGGATAACGTTATGGATGCCGTACTTCAAGCATGACAATCATTACATTCAGCTCACAATCCATTCAAAAAACACTGACTATATGTTAATCCATATAATCAGATAAAAAGCAGTTGACAAATTGACAAGGCTTTTGGACTTTTGAGCATAATTTCTCTTTTAAATAGCTTAATTTTGCAAGCTGAAAATACATCTCCAAATTTGATGATAGAGATTCTCAAAAAGACCCTTTTTTCTACAAAACTTATGGCCGTTCTTTTTTTGGTTTTTGCTACTGCGATGGCCATAGGAACTTTTGTAGAAAGCTGGTATAGTACTGAAACGGCTAGAATTTACATTTACAATGCCACGTGGTTTGAAGCCATTATGGTGTTCTTTGTCATAAATTTCACAGGCAATATTTTTAGATACAAACTGCTGAGCTGGAAAAAATGGCCAGTATTGATACTACACCTTTCTTGGATTTTAATCATTATTGGTGCTTTTGTAACAAGGTATATCAGTTATGAAGGCATGATGCCTATTAGAGAAGGGAAAACCGAAAATAGATTCTATTCTGATAAGACCTATTTGACTGCCTTTGTGGATGGTGAAATAAATGGAGAAACCAAGAGAAAGGTTTTAGAAGATGACTTGCTTATTACAGCGGAGGGAATGCGTTCTAGCCTGCCTTGGAAATCTGATTTCAATGGTGAACCATTTACTATTAATTATATTGATTTCATCGCAGGTGCCGAAGAAGGATTAGTTCCAGATGAACAGGGCAATGAGTATCTTAAAATAGTAGAAGCTGGAGATGGTCAACGCCATGAACATTATTTGGAAAGTGGAAAGATTGCCAGTATACACAATGTACTTTTCTCACTAAACAATGAAACCGATGGAGCGATAAATATTTACACAACTAATGACGGCTATCAAATTAAATCTCCTTTTCCTGGAAATTTCATGCGCATGGCTGATCAGTTTCAAGGCCAGTTGGTAAATGACAGTCTACAAACGCTGCAGTTACGCTCTCTATATACCATGGCTGGAATGCAGTTTGTAATCCCCGAACCTTTGGTTAAGGGCAGCTACGGGATAGTTAAGGTTCCTGAAAATGAGATTACCGAGGCCACTCAAGATGCACTGATAGTATCGATTACTGCAAATGGGGAAACTATAGAACAAAAATTATTGGGAGGAAAGGGCACTTCTAACTTTTCAGATAAAATTAAAGTTGGTGGCCTGGACTTTTCATTGAGTTATGGCTCTAAAGTACATGAGCTCCCCTTTGCTATTCAATTAAATGACTTTATCGCAGAAAAATACCCCGGCACCGAGGCAGGCTATGCCTCTTTTATGAGCAAAATTACCGTGGAAGATGATCGCTCGTTCGACTATGACATCTTCATGAACCACGTTTTGGACCATAAAGGATACCGCTTTTTTCAATCCAGTTTTCATCCAGATGAAAAAGGAACAGTGCTATCTGTTAACCACGATTTTTGGGGCACATGGATTACCTATATTGGTTATTTTTTACTTTATCTAGGGTTAATGGGCATTATGTTCTTTGGAAAAACCCGTTTTCGTGACCTTCAAAAATCTTTGGAGAAAATTAAGGCGAAAAAAGCCACTTTGGCTACAATTGCTTTTTTCTTGTCTACCTCCTTGGCTATTTCTCAGCAAGATGATTCAAAAAATCACGAACATTCTAATCTTCCTACACAAGAACAGGTAGATTCCATTATTAAAACTACCATTGTTAAAGAAGAGCATGCAGAAAACTTTGGAGCTCTTGTTATTCAAGATGAAGGGGGTAGAATGAAACCCATCCACACCTTTGCTTCTGAGCTGCTTCGGAGGTTGAGCGGAAAGAACACGTACAACGATTTGTCGGCAAATCAAGTCTTTCTTTCCATGATGATGAATCCAGGTGTTTGGTACAACACCGAGTTCATAGCACTTGGAAAAAAAGAGAACGACAGCCTTCGTAGTATTATTGATGTCCCCAAGAAAACAAAATATGTAAAGGCCACGGATTTTTTTGATGAAAAGGGGACCTATAAGTTGCAACCCTATTTGGAGAAAGCAACTTCAACGACCAACCCTTCCAATTTTGAAAAAGATTTTAAAAAGGTAGGGGAGCGGCTTAGCCTTTTGAACATTGCTTTAAGTGGACAGATAGTTAAAATATTTCCTTTGCTCAATGATGAAAACAACAAATGGATTTCTGCTATTGAGTATCGTTCTGGCCAATACCAAGTGGCGGATTCTCTATATGCCAATTTTATAAAAAATTCAATGCCCTATTATTTGGGCTCGCTTAAAACTGCAATTGAAACAGGAGATTATTCCCAACCAGATAAATTATTGGATGCTTTTAAGCAAAACCAGAAAAACCATGGTTCAGAGGTACTCCCCGATGAAAAAAAGGTAGAGATTGAAATCATCTACAACAAACTTGATATTTTCAATCGATTGTACAAGTACTACGGTCTGATTGGCTTATTTCTATTCTTTGTTCTCATATTTCGAATTTTTAAGGACAGAGAAATTTGGAAGGCAACAGCATATGCATTTAAGGGAATAGTAATTATCCTATTTATATGGCACACGGCCGGTTTGGCTTTACGCTGGTACATTTCCGGGCACGCCCCATGGAGTGATGCTTATGAAAGCATCTTATACGTTTCCTGGGCGACTATGGGAATAGGCTTGGCTTTAGGAAGAAAAAGTGATTTAACTCTAGCTGCAAGCGCTTTTGTAACTGCTTTGCTTCTCGCAGTGGCACATCAAAGCTGGGTAGATCCAGCTATAGCCAATTTACAACCGGTTCTTGATAGTTATTGGCTTATGATACATGTTGCGGTTATCGTGGGAAGTTATGGACCCTTGACCGTAGGTATGATTTTAGGTGTTGTTTCTTTGATACTCATTATTCTTACCAACAAAAAGAACAAGGAGCGCATGGAACTCAATATAAAAGAGTTAATAGTGATCAATGAACTAGCCTTGACCACTGGTCTTGTTATGCTTACCATAGGTAATTTTCTGGGAGGACAATGGGCCAATGAAAGTTGGGGACGTTATTGGGGATGGGATCCTAAAGAAACTTGGGCCTTGATTTCAATTATGGTTTATGCTTTTGTATTGCATATGCGACTAGTGCCCGGATTGCGTGGAAAATGGACCTTTAGCTTTGCCAGTATTATTGCCTTTGCCAGTATTATGATGACCTATTTTGGGGTCAACTTTTATTTGGTAGGCCTACATAGCTATGCTAGCGGTGATCAAGTGATAACCCCTAGCTTTATTTGGTATACCGTACTTGGGGTATTTATCTTAGGAGGTGTAAGTTTTTGGAGATATCGCGTCAATTATGCGAAATAATCTCTCATTCGGTTTCTAGCAAAAGACGCATGAGTTCCTCTGCGGCTACCTTTCCCTTTTCTTTTAAAAACGGCCTTGGAGTGTTGTCCCCCAGCTCAAAAACAATGGCTGGCATTTGATGCTTCACAAAAAAATAAGTACGGGATACCATGGTTGGATCCAATTTATCTGAAGCTTTCACATTGGATTTTTTCTGTGGAAGTCTATCACTAATACTATCAATCCAATCAAATACAATTTTGCCTTTTTCCCCCGTCACTGTTGTATCCAAAGGATAATAAATATCATCCCATGTGGAATGAAAGTCTGCTCCAAAGACAAACTCATACCCGTCAGTGCTTTTTTTGTTTAAAAAATCTCGAACACTTTTGGTTTCGGGTTGATTAAAATTTTGCCAATCCCTATTTAGGTCTATTCCACCCATATTATGACGCCAATGCCCATTATCAGCACCATCAGGATTCATAAGTGGAACCACAAAAACCGTATGTTTTTCTCTAAAGTTTTTGGCTTGTTCTGTGTCACTGGAAATAGTTTCAATAAAAGATTTCATAGCAATAAAACCAGTTACCTCAGGTGGATGCTGTCGGGAGATAATCATCAGCGCTTTTTTAGTAAGGCTACTATCATTTATTTCCATCAGGTGCATTGGTCGCTTTTCTGTGGTCTTTCCAATTTCATAGTTGGATATGAATGGTTTTGTAGATAACGAATCAATCCAACTTTTCACCCGTTTTGAAGTGTATAGTTCTTGTGCTGACACCCATATAGGATTTTTGCCAATGGACAAGGTCAACTCTGCAAGTTCCGGTACGGCTTTAATGCCAAATTCTCCTTCTCCTGGATTAATGGCCTTAAAATTAGTACTGTCCAAGCTTTTAAAATGTATCCCATCCGTACTTATTTTGGGATAATATCGACTTCTGGAATCTTGATAGGAAAGTTTAATCGTTATGTCTCTGGGATTTTCTGTCCATACTTTAAATGCATACCAAGGACTTACATTAATAGGAGTGTTTTCTGCAGTGATCCATACGGTATAATGATCATTCCCATCTGCAGCTACCCCGTTTAGGCGGGCACCATCAAAATCATTGGTAAAAAAAGTACTATCGCTATCAAAAGACCAAATTCCTTTCCATTGTTTCTGAACTGGTTTATTTACTGTGGGTACAATAGGACTTGGTTGTTGGCCTTGATACCCGGTTGGCTTTTCCTTAATTGCAGTTTCTGTGTTGATGGAACTGGCTGAGTTCTTACAAGAAGTAAGAATGAATAATCCGATAAATAATGATACTAAAGTAAGCCTCATATATAAAGTTTTGGCAGTTTGGATTCAATGATTTTTTGATTTGGTATAAAAATATGATTTTCTTTTTTCGAATTAATTCGATGCCTTAATATGAAGAATATAATTTTTTTTAGCATCTTTGTCCCCATCATGAAGTTATAGAATTATGTACACAATAGATGTCACCCTTGGCTTTAAGCCAAAAAAGTAACCGAAAACTTTTTCGGTACGGCTGACATTTCCATTCTTTTTTCACACATAATTCTTTTATAATGACAAATTCAAATATATTTTCTTTTAAAAAATTCCTTAATTATTTCTGGATTGCTGTAACTGGCAAGGAAACAGAATTTACTTCTGGCAGTATTCGAAAAGCAATCTTTATGCTCTCCATCCCCATGATTTTGGAGATGCTTATGGAATCCATTTTTGCGCTGGTAGATATCGCATATGTATCCCAAGTAAGCGTAAATGCAGTTGCTACTATTGGACTAACGGAATCTGTAATTACTCTAATTTATGCACTTGCAATTGGTTTGAGTATGGCAGCAACCGCAGTTGTAGCCCGTAGAATAGGGGAAAAGGATGTTCAAGGTGCTAGAGTGGCCGCAGTACAGGCCATTGGGTTAGGTGTGATTATTTCCATTCTTTTAGGAGTCGTTGGAGTCTTTTATGCCAAGGAAATATTGGCATTAATGGGAGGCGAACCAGACCTAATTGCAGAAGGGTATGGGTACACCAAGTTTTTAATAGGGGGGAACATCACTATCATGCTGTTGTTTTTAATTAATGCGATTTTTAGAGGAGCGGGTGATGCTTCCATCGCTATGTGGACACTGGTGCTGTCTAACGGACTCAATATCATTTTAGACCCCATATTTATTTTTGGATGGGGTCCAGTTCCTGAGTATGGTGTAATGGGAGCCGCTATAGCGACCAATATAGGTCGAGGTACTGCTGTTTTATTTCAATTGGGAATTTTGTTTTTTGGTTGGAGTAAAATTAAACTTGTCCTAAAAGATTTGGTCTTCAATCTTGGTGTCATGATCAATTTGGTCAAAGTATCGCTTGGAGGTATTGCGCAATTTTTAATTGGAACATCGAGCTGGGTGTTTCTCATGCGAATTATGTCCGAATTTGGTAGCGAGGTTTTGGCTGGATATACCATTGCTATTAGGGTAATCATGTTCACCTTAATGCCTGCATGGGGAATGAGTAATGCGGCAGCTACTTTAGTAGGGCAGAATTTAGGCGCCAAAAAACCGGATAGAGCTGAGATCTCAGTTTGGAAAACTGGGAAGTATAACGCCTATTTTATGGGAGTGGTGTCGTTGGTGTATCTCATTTTTGCCAAGAGTATTATCTCGTGGTTCAATGCAACGCCTAGTGTTGTTGAAAACGGCGCACTTTGCCTACAGATTATAGCAATAGGATATGTTTTTTATGCCTACGGCATGGTAGTTACTCAGGCATTCAATGGTGCTGGGGATACCAAAACACCTACTAAAATCAACTTTTTCTCATTTTGGATGTTTCAATTGCCCTTGGCTTATTTGGCGGCACTTACATTTGGGTTTGGAGCAAAAGGTGTTTTTATTGCTATTACGGCAGCGGAAGTTGTATTGGCAGTAATGGCCATTATATGGTTCAAAAAAGGAAAGTGGAAGCAGGTCCAAGTATAAGCGGTTTCGTATCTTTAACCTAAAGTTTTAGCACTATGAATTCAGATAAAAAAGGTGTAAATACGGTCTGCACGCATGCAGGCGAACTAGAAGATAAAGAATATAAAGGAGCTGTATCCCCTTTGTATATGAGTACATCATATGCTTTTGAGGATGTGGGTGTAAAACGGTACCCAAGATACTTTAACACTCCAAATCAAGAAGCTTTATGCAAGAAATTGGCAGCCTTGGAACATGCTGAGGCTGCTATGATTTTTGGTAGCGGAATGGCAGCAATTAGCACTGCATTGATGGCTTTTTTACAAGCGGGAGACCATATTGTGTTACAGCAGACCCTTTATGGAGGAACTTATAATTTTGCTGTAACGCAGTTTGAAAAATATGGGATTAGCTATTCATTTACCGACGGATGGACTGTTGCAGATTTTGAGAAGGAAATCCAACCCAATACAAAGGTTATTTATATAGAAACCCCATCAAACCCGCTATTGACCATTACAGATTTAAATGGAATTGCAGCACTTGCAAAGAAGCATGGTTTAATCTCCATGATTGATAACACTTTTGCAAGCCCCATAAATCAAAATCCAATTGATTTTGGAATAGATGTGATTCTGCATAGTGCTACCAAGTATATGGGTGGGCATTCAGATATTTGCGCAGGAGTTATAGTTTCTTCGCAAGAATATATGGATACGGTTTTCCAATCCGCTATTTGCTTTGGAGGAAGTCTAAGTGATTATACGGTTTGGCTTTTGGAGCGAAGTATCAAGACCATGGGAATTAGGGTACAGGCCCAAAATGATAACGCTATGAAGATGGCTACCTATCTTGAGGGAAGCAGTGATGTGGAAAATGTGTATTATCCCGGTTTGCATACGCATCCTGATTACAATTTAGCAAAATCACAGATGAAAGGCTTTGGTGGAATGCTCTCTTTTGAATTGAATTCCGATATTGATGCCTCATCGTTTTTCAAACATCTTAAACTCATAAAACCATCGATGAGTTTGGCGGGTATTGAGAGTACGGTGCTGTCACCTACCAAAACATCCCATGCCTTAATGAGCGCAGAAGACCGACAGAAACAAGGAATTAAGGATTCTCTTATAAGATTTTCGTTAGGTATTGAAGAAATTGAAGACTTAGTGCAAGATATTGAGCAAGCTATTGCCAAAGTAAAATCAATGGCTGTACCTGTATAATAAAGACATTCATGAAGTTAGATATTTTAGTATTTGGCGCCCATCCAGATGATGCTGAGTTAGGTGCAGGCGGAACTATTGCCAAAGAAGTTTCTAGAGGTAAAAAAGTTGGGATAGTAGATTTAACACGAGGGGAATTAGGAACTCGGGGCTCAGCCGAAATTAGAGATCAAGAAGCAGCAAATGCCGCAAAAATTTTGGGAATCGTTGTTAGGGAGAATATGGAATTTGCTGATGGTTTCTTTGTTAATGATAAGGAACATCAGATGGAGATTATTAAAATGATTCGAAAATACCGTCCGGAAATTGTACTCTGCAATGCTATTGATGATAGACATATTGATCACCCCAAAGGGAGTAAATTAGTAAGCGATGCGTGCTTTTTAAGTGGATTGATAAAGATTGACACCAAAATGGATGGTGATGATAAGTGGCAAGATGCTTGGCGCCCAAAAGTGGTATATCATTTTATTCAATGGAAAAACTTAGAACCAGATTTTGCTGTGGATGTTTCTGGCTTTATTGATAAAAAGACTGAAGCCATTTTGGCTTATAGTTCACAATTTTTTGACCCAAAGAGCGATGAACCCGCTACGCCGATAAGCAGCAAAAACTTTATTGATAGTGTTAATTATAGGGCTAGAGACTTGGGAAGATTAATAGGAGTTGAGCATGCCGAAGGTTTTACGGTAGAACGGTGTTTGGCCGTTGATAACCTTGATGATTTGATCTAACTGGCGTTTTGATAGCTCTTTTCAGCTTTTGGAAGCGTAAAGTAAAAAGAAGACCCCTTACGCAATACGCTTTCTACCCAAATTTCCCCTTGATTTTTTAGAATCATTTCTTTGCATAAAGAAAGTCCTAGACCAGTACCACGTTCATTATTGGTACCGTAGGTTGTAATATTAGAGGTGTTCGCGAATATTTTTTTCTGAATTTCTTTGTTCATTCCTATACCTGTATCCCTAATCATTATCTGCCAGATGTCCTTTTTCTCCTCGGCTTCAATGGTAATCAATCCATTTTCTGGTGTAAATTTAATGGCATTGCTCAACAAATTCCGGATTACAATATCAATCTGGTTCTGGTCAGCCCAAATAAGTGGGTTTTCAGGCAATTGATTCATAATTTTAATGGATTTACCTGCGGCCACTTCTGATAATAGCCTCATGTTTCCATTGACCAGTTTTTCCAGCGAAACCTTTTTTGGTTTAGTAACAACTCCATTCAGTTGTGTTTGTCCCCAAGACAGTAAATTATTTAGGGCAAAGGAGATATGTTCTACATCTGTTTTCAGTTTTGGAATGAAGGATAAGAATTCTTCTTTACCTATTTCTCCATCAGTAAACAACTTTAGCATTCCTTGTAGAGCACCAATTGGGCCTCTAAGATCATGCCCGATTATAGAGAATAACTTGGTTTTTGTTCTATTTATTTCGCTAAGCTGCGACTCTCTTTCACTTACTACAGCCGATTTTTCCTGTAGCTCCCTGTTCAATTTTTTCTGGATATGCTCACTACGTCTAACAATAAATGTGACTACGGCCAATATGAGTAAAATAGCAACAGAGAAGTAGATATAGTTTCTTTGTTTAGCCAATGCGGCATCATTTGTTGCAATAAGTTCCATTTTTTCCTGCTCATATTGCAGTTTCGTTTTTAATAAGGATAAACTTTGTTTGTTCTTATCTTTTGACAGTGAATCTGACAGCTTTTTAAAGATTTCCAGGTACGTAAGAGCAAGAGTATGATTTCCTTTGTTCTTATGTAACTCATATAAAGTTTCTGAGCAATCTATTTGGCCTTGTAATGATTTTATTTTTTTGGATAACTGCAACCCCCTATCAGCATATTGTTGGGAAAGGCTATCTCTACCAAGACCCAGATATACTTTTGCCATTCCGTTTAATAATTGAATTTCTTCTCTTTCATCATCAAGCTGCTGGTTATGCAACAAACTACTTTGATCGTACCAATATAGTGCCCATTGGTATTTGCCTTGTTCTAAATAAATACTCCCTTTTACCTCATAGGCATAGGCCAACCAATCATAAATCTTATGCTTTTCAAAAGTTGCAATACTCTTGTTTATATTGAACATGGCATACTCAAAGTTCTCTGCATCTTTGTACATAGAAGCCATATTGCTTTGTGTTTCGGCATGAATGATGTCATTACCGAGTGCCTTGTTCATCGCTTGTACCGTGTCGTAAAAAATAAGCGCATTTTCAAAATCCCTTTGATCTGCATATAAGCTTGCAATATTTTCATTCAAAATGGACAACATTTTCTTGCTATCTATTTGTTTTGCTACATCAATACCTATTAAGTACAGGTTTAGCGCTTCGGCATAGTTGCCCTCATAACTATAGTCATGAGCCAAAGCGTTAATAATATTTAGTTCTCCTCGTTTGTCACCCACTTCTTTGGCTAATTTGAGCGCTCTTTTAAAAAGGTCCTTGGAATTTGTTCGTTCTCCCTCATCAGAGTAGTAACTGCCCAATGCTTCTAATGCTTTAATTTTTCCAGGAACATAATCTATTGCTTTACTCAGTTTCAAAACACGCTCAGAAATGGAGCGTAAACTATCGTTATTTATAAAGCGATAAGAAAAAGCTAAACTGGAGAGTAATTTTATGTGCGTAGTATCTTTTGGATTAAAACGATTTGTTGATTCCAATCTTTTTAACCGAAACTCAACACTATCCTTGTTATCTCTTTGGGCATTAATATGGGAAGCAAATAGCAGTACACCGAAAAGCACGACTATTTTCCTTGGTAGGTTTTTAAATGGTATTGTTAGGTTCTGTTGGGACATAAGATGCCAAAATCTTGATTAGTAAAAATAATTATGTAGCTTTTTCTAAAGAACTAAATGTTGTGAACAGCTAAAAAATGTGTGTTTTGTCTGTTAAATAGTGTATTTCATCGGTAAAACGCTTGTGACAGTATTGATTCGGTTTTATTGGAATATGATGAGATATAAGAATATAGGCTTATAAATACCCTTAATCACAAGGTGATAATTTCGTAAATTACCTGAACATGAAACTTTAATATTTCTTTGGAGGTAAAGGCCAATTTATTTTGATTGGATTAATAAAAAAAGTATTTTTGCCTCCGCTTAAAATGGTGGTTGTAGCTCAGTTGGTTAGAGCGCCTGATTGTGGTTCAGGAGGTCGTCGGTTCGAGACCGATCTTCCACCCAAAAGAAAAGCCCTTCTATATAGAAGGGCTTTTTGTTATCTTAGTTTGTAAATTATTCAATTGCCTTGTCCACAATCACTTTATTTTCTCTATTGGCCACTTCCCAAGCAGTATAGAAAACAAGCCTTGTTCTGTTCTCCAAGAGATCATAATTTATCTTATCTGGAGTATCTCCAGGTCTATGGTAATCGGCATGTGTTCCGTTGAAGTAAAAGATGATTGGAATATTGTTTTTTGCAAAGTTGTAGTGATCACTTCTGTAATAAAATCTATTGGGGTCGTTTTCATCATTGTACTTGTAATCAAATTCAATATTGGTATACTTTTTATTTATTTCTTCAGAAAGATTGTGGAGTTCCGTACTTAACTTGTCGGATCCAATCAGATAAATATAGTTTCTATCTCCAACTCTTTTAGGGTCAATTCTACCAATCATATCAATATTGAGATTGGCTACCGTTTGTGCCAAGGGTACCACTGGTTCATAATCTGTGTAATACTTGGAACCTAGTAATCCTTTTTCTTCGCCAGTCACATGTAAAAATACAATAGAACGTTTAGGTCCTTCCCCGGCTTCCGCTGCTTTCTTAAAAGCTTCCGCAATTTCCAAAAGAGCCACACTGCCAGAACCATCATCATCCGCTCCATTATTTATTTGCCCATCTGCCGTTACACCAATATGATCTAAATGAGAAGATACTACAACATATTCATTTGGTTTTTCAGAACCTTTTAGGATAGCCACAACATTTTCTGAATGTACTTCTTCATTTCCACTAGTAGCATTGAGAACAATATCGGTAGTAATTGTTTTGGGTGTGTTATCTGTTTGAATATCCTCTTTGAGAGCAGTGGCAGATTTTTCACTAAGCAGTACCATAAAGCTATCGGAAGCTTCTTCTCTAAGTGACATTTTGCCAGCTTTATTGGTCTTCATAAAGTCGAAATAGCTTTTGTATCTAGCAAAATTTTGTACATCAAAATACAAAACGCCAACTGCTCCTTTTTCTACAGCAAGGTTCGATTTTTTACCCAAAGCTTCTGACATATTGCTCCAAACCGACTTTTCTTCAGTCCCGGAAACAACATAGGTGCTATTAGCATTCACGGGTTCCCCTGATTTTATCAACACCAATTTTCCGCTAACATTCAATCCCTTATAATCAGAATAGGTTTCTGTTTCAACTCCGTATCCTGCGTAAACAATATCTGTAAAAGTGCCTACGGCTTCAGTAAAGGTTAGCGCATCAGCACCCAATTCAAAGACATTACCATTAATCATAATGTTTCCTTCAGGAACCTTTGCCACTTCTAGTGGAACCTTTTGAAAATAATCTCCGTCTTCTTTTGCGGCAGGAATATCCAAGGTTTCATACTGGGATTTAAGGTATTCAACTGCCTTTTTTTGTCCTGGTGTCCCAGTTTCCCTACCTTCAAATTCATCAGAGGCATAGATGTACAAATGCTCTTTTAATTCATCTTGGGTTATGGTCTCGGCATAGGCGACCGGATCGGCAGAAACGTTAGACGGTTCAGATTGTTTGTCAACGGTTTTTTGAGCAGAATTGCACGAGAAAACCAAACCAGCGACCAACAGCAGTATTTTTTTCATTTGTACTTGTTTAGCATATAATCCGCCAAAAATAATGAAAGAAAAGTTATCCAATGTTCTAAATAAAACGATTTAACTCAATGATTGTACGAACCTAGATGGATTAACGCCTTTAATTTCCCTAAACTTTCTGTTGAAGTTTGAAATGGAGTTGAACCCTGATAAATGAGCAACTTCCAAAACAGAAAGATCTTTGTTGTTGTATAGCAACTGGCTTCCGTGTTCCACCCTCACCTCGATTAAGAAATTAAAAAAAGTCTTATTTGTGCGTTGTTTAAAAAAACGACAGAAAGCATTGGGAGTCATATGCACTAGTTCCGAAACCTTTTCGAGGGTAATTTTCTGGTCAAAGTTTTGCATTACAAAATCGAAAACGGACCGTAACCTTTCCCCGTGATCATCGGATATTTCTTTGGATTGAGTAAAATTAGAAAGTTTGTGTTTTCTGCATTCACTCAGTGTTTTAAGGAGCTGTAAGAACAAAATAAACCTCGAAAAGTAATCCGCAGAGACTATGGATTCCATGAGTTGAGGTATCATATTTTCATTGCGGCTCAATTTGAATCCTGACTCCGCATACTTAAAAAAGCTTTTTAACCCTTCCATCTCCCTACGTTCAAAAAAGGAATCCCCAAAAGAGGCTCTTGTAAAGAAAATAGAGATCATAAAAGAATCCGTATAGTCTACAGTGCTTTTAAACAAATGGGGAAGACCACTACCAATAACAAAAAAATCTCCGTCTTTAAACGAGTGTACATTACCGCCTACAATTAGCTTTCCATGTCCATTTATGATGAGGCTTAATTGAATTTCCTCATGTTGATGGAGTTTATCAAAAAATGTAGGCCCTTTGTCACATTGTACAATTATATTCTCACCAGGCTTTTTCGGAACTTTAAAAGCATATACTTTCATACAATCCAAAATTACCTAAAAAAATGTATAAATATCTATAAATAGGTTAATATAGTATCGGTTTTAGATAATTTTGAGTGAAATAGGCCAAAACTGATGAACTACTTTTGAACAAAACAATTTAACTATGATGTCATTTGAATGGAAAGGTGTAATGCCTGCTGTTACTACAAAGTTCACCAATGAAGATACATTGGACCTAGAAATGTTTGCAACGAACATAAATGCCCAACTTGACGCTGGAGTGAGCGGTATTATATTGGGAGGAACATTAGGTGAAGCTAGCACTTTAGATGAGGATGAAAAACGAATTTTAATTGAGCATACAGTGGACTTGGTACAAGGAAAAGTCCCTGTGGTAATGAATATTGCTGAGCAATCTACAAAAGGAGCTATTAAAGCTGCCGAAAATGCTGAAAGGTACGGAGCTAGTGGACTTATGATGCTCCCTCCAATGCGATATAAGTCTACTGATTATGAAACAATGGCTTATTTTGAAGCTGTGGCAAAAAGTACCACACTACCTATTATGGTATACAACAATCCAGTCGATTACAAGATTGAGGTTACCCTGGATATGTTTGAGCAACTGTTGAAGCACGACAACATCAAGGCGGTTAAAGAATCTACTAGGGATATCACCAATATTACCAGGATAAGAAATACATTTGGGGACCGACTAAAGGTTTTAGGGGGAGTAGATACCTTGGCCATGGAAAGTCTTTTGATGGGCGCCGACGGCTGGGTAGCTGGATTGGTTTGCGCATTTCCAAAAGAAACTGTAGCCATATATAAATTGGTAAAGGCTGGAAGAGTGGCAGAAGCCACAGAAATTTACCGCTGGTTTATGCCCTTACTAGAATTGGACATCAATCCACAATTGGTGCAAAACATTAAGTTGGCCGAGGTCGCTACAGGAATCGGAACAGAGAATGTAAGGGCTCCGCGATTGCCCTTGCAAGGTAAAGAGCGTAAACGAGTGTTATCAATTATTGATGAAGGAGTAAAAACAAGACCACAAATTCCTAGCTTATAAATGAGCGTACATACATTTAAGTGCATTGATGCCCATACCTGTGGCAATCCCGTTAGACTTGTTGTGGACGGTGGTCCAAAACTGGAAGGGAATACCATGGAGGAGAAGCGTCAGCATTTTATGAAGGATTTCGATTGGGTAAGAACAGGCTTAATGTTTGAACCTAGAGGTCATGATATGATGAGCGGAAGTATTCTTTACCCTCCTCATGATGATAAGAACGATATAGCAGTATTATTTATAGAAACAAGTGGTTGTTTACCTATGTGCGGTCATGGTACCATAGGCACAATAACAATTGCCCTTGAAGAAGGGTTAATACAACCCAAAACGAAAGGAAGGGTAAGGTTGGAAACCCCAGCAGGATTGGTAGAAATTGAATACCACAAGCCAGATAAAAAAGTGGAATGGGTAAAATTGACCAATGTTAAAAGTTATTTGGCAGCACAAGATTTAAATATAAGCAGTGCAGTATTAGGTAAGTTGAATTTTGATGTGGGGTTTGGCGGGAATTTTTATGCCATTGTAGATCCTCAACAAAATTTCCCAGGAATTCAAGATTTCACCGCCAGTGAATTGATTCAGTTTTCGCAAGAAATCAGAAAGAAAATCAACAACAAATACACAGACACTTTTATACATCCAGAAAACCGGAACATTAACCAAGTTTCACACATACTATGGGCTGGCACCCCTCTTGAGCAGAGTTCCTCAGGGAGAAATGCCGTTTTTTATGGGGACAAAGCCATAGATCGCTCTCCTTGTGGAACGGGAACTTCCGCACGTATGGCACAACTGCATGCAAAGGGATTGCTAAAATTAGGAGAAGAATATATACATGAAAGCTATATAGGGTCTAAATTTGTTGGAGTAGTAGAACAAGAAACCATGCTTCAGGATAAAAAGGCAATCGTACCTAGTGTAAAAGGATGGGCAAAAATATATGGTAGAAATATCATTACAATTGACTCGGAAGATGATCCCTATGCATATGGTTTTCAAGTGATTTAGCATGAGCAAAGGCAAAAAAGTTATTGTAGTAGGAGGGGGAATCGTTGGGCTTTCCACAGCATATTTTTTACAGAAGGAAGGTCATGAAGTCACCGTTTTGGATAAATCCAATATCAATTCAGGTGCTTCTTTTGTCAATGCAGGATATATAACACCAAGCCATATCGTTCCCTTGGCTTCTCCAGGAATGATTACAAAAGGGATAAAGTATATGTTTAATTCATCTAGCCCCTTTTATATGAAACCAAGACTTGATTTGGATTTTATGAAATGGGCGTGGTATTTTAAAAAGTCCTCTACAAAGTCAAAAGTAGAAAAGGCTATGCCTATCATTCGAGATATTAATCTATTAAGTAGGGAGTTGTTCGAAGGGATTAAATCCTCAGGAGAGTTAGGCGATTTTCATTTGGAGCGAAAGGGGTTATTAATGTTGTATAAGACCGAGAAAGAAAGAGATCATGAAATGGAAGTTGCACAAAAGGCTGGTGATTTAGGACTAGAGGTAAACAACCTCGATATGGATGGTTTACGTAAAATGGAACCTAATATTGAATTAAATGCACTAGGTGCCATTCATTACGAATGCGATAGACATACAACCCCAAAGCAGTTTATGGAAAGAATGCTGGATTTTCTTCAAAACAATGGGGTTGTTATCAAGAAAAACGAAGAAGTTGTTGATATTATAACTACTGGTGGAAGAGTTACCGAAGTAAGGACAAAAAAAGCAAGCTATGCAACTGAGGAGGTTGTTTTTGCAGCTGGGTCTTGGACCTCACAACTTTCAAAGAAATTGAAGACAAAAATACCCATGCAAGCTGGTAAAGGATACAGAATAAATGTGGAGGCATCAACTAACATATCAATGCCAGCTATTTTAATGGAAGCAAAAATGGCAGTGACTCCAATGGCCGGATATACGCGTTTTGCAGGAACAATGGAATTTTCGGGAATCAACAATATTGTTAGAAAAGAACGAGTGGAAGCAATAGCAAGAGGAGCAGAGAGTTTTTACAAAGGGCTTAAAATTTCTGAAGAGGATAAGAGCAACGCTAAGTGCGGACTGCGACCTGTTACTCCAGATGGACTTCCATATATTGGAAGATCCAAGCAATATGAAAATTTAACCTTTGCCACCGGACATGCCATGATGGGTTGGAGTTTGGGCCCGGCAACAGGCAAATTGGTATCTGAATTAATTTCAGTTAAAAAAACTAGCATGGATATTGCACCTTTTGCCCCAGAACGCAAATTTTAATAGATAACATTTTCTTTTGGATTGCATAATAGTTTAGATTTTTTAGTTGCCTCAATTAGAAGTAATTTTGCATTATGGTTAAAAACTACTTTTTATTTTTCTTTACTTCGATAATGCTTAATGGTTGGTCTCAAGAGATTCAAGTGTTTAAGGTTGAGGATTTTGATTTACGCGGGAACGTAAAATCATGCTTGGTCATTACAGATTATGGAAAGGAGCTTTTTGAGTTTAATGAAGAAGGCTTTTTAAACAAGACCATTACACAATATAATGACACAGACCAAGATATTACCTATTATAAATATGTTGATGGGGAGCTCATAGAAAAGCGCATGGAAAGCTATAAGAACAATATGCTTGATGAAGCCACTTCTATGGCGAACTTTTATACCATAGACACCTTACCGCAAAGAAAGGTTTTAGAAAAAATTATTTCTTATGACAAAGAATTTTTAGAACAACAAGAATACGATTATGATGAGCAAGGTAAGTTGTTAAAAATAACTACATCCAATGCAGAAGGGGTAGATGAAACCCAAATAGAATATGTTCCCTATAAAGATGAGTTTACCAAAAGCTATTTCATAAATGGTATTATGGAAAAATCCATTAGAGCTTCTGAAAGAAAAGGTAGTACAGGTACCCAAAAAGTAGTTTTGACCAAGGAATATATAGATGGTGAGCCAAATACAGCTACGGAGGAAGTATTTAATAGTGAAGGAAAGCTCTTGTCCAGCGAACAGTATATCCATAATGCCCAAAAAAAAGAGTTTGTTTCAGAAAAGAAAATGCTCTACACGTATGATGCAGATGGGATGTTATCCAAAGTAGTGACTAAAACAGCAACATCCCAAGCCGTTAAAGAGTACATATTCCAGTTTGATAATAGTAAAGAGAAGAATTGGGTAAAACAAATTATCACTCCAGATAATACTTACACCACCCGTAAAATCACCTATTATCCTGTTGAAGAAGTTAAAGAAGAAACCAACTAACTTAATAACCATTATCGATGCACCGGCTAAATACCTTTTTGTATCTTTTAGTTAATTAAAGTGTTTATGAGTTCTGGTTTCATTTCATGCCCACCACTAAAAGTGATAATTTCTGCGTTTCTCTGAAAAAGCATGTCAATCTTAACTTTTTCTACCTTCAATCGCTCACTATTTAGATACTCATCTTGATCTCCATAAACGATTTTCACACTTGAAGTGGTGAAATCCAAATAATCAAAATCTTCTTTTTTGAGCTCATTGGGAATGCCACCTGCATAAAGAATTAAAGTGTTAAACTGAATCTTTCTTTGAGTTAGCCATCTAGTCAGTACGGATACACCTTGGGAAAAACCAAAAAAAATAAGATTTAAGTCGGAAGAAAGTGCTTCGGATTCAAAAACAACATCTATATAATTAAGGACGTTGGTAGTTTCTGTCTTCGTATTTTCCTTTGTCAACCAGCTAGCTCCAACATATTTATATTCATTTTTCAAATAGTATTTGGAAGGTGCCTGTGGAGCTATAATGTAATTTTCTTCAGCATCCAGCGCCTCAAAATATTTGATAAAAAACTTACTGAGGTATCCTATTCCATGAAATACCAACCACACATTTTTTGTTTTTGGAGTAAGGGTGTTTAGTGTTATATAGGTGTTTTTGGTTGAGTAAGTAACCGTCTTTTCTTTCATGTCCATATTGTGAAGCGGCTTAAACTATAATTGCAGTAGCTTTGTGTAATTTTACAAAAAATAGAAGGATGAACGAGCATAAAGAGAAAATTCTATCCGTTTGTAATGGAATTCGAAAGGACACATTAATGGAAACCTTGGATATCACCTATATTGATGTGGGAGAGAATTTTTTAATTGCAAGAATGCCGGTAACCCCTAGAGTTCACCAGCCAGATGGCGTCTTACATGGTGGTGCATCCGTTGCCTTGGCAGAGAGTGTGGGCAGTGCAGCGTCTTACATTTTTTTAGATGGGCAGGAGTTTTATGTAAGAGGAATTGAGATTGCCGCAAACCATGTAAAAAGCATTCGAGAAGGGTTTGTACATGCACGCGCAACCATAATTCATAAAGGAAGAACCACCCAACTATGGGAAATAAAAATCACCAACGAGGAGGGAGATTTAATTTCCAACTGTAAACTGACTACCATTGCCTTACCAAGAAAATAAAGATTTCTACATACTTCTAAAGAAGATTGATTTTTGTTTTGAAAAAGGACTTCCTTTTTCTATTTATCGAAAACCGTCTGAAGATCATGTAAAAGGAATTTTTCAATCCAATGATCAATTACATACCACAATTGATTTTAGGGAAAGAGGGTTCGTTTTTGCTCCCTTTGTGCTGGATAGTAATGCTGTTTTAATTACTGCAGATGAAGTAAACACAGTTTCTTTTGAAGCAGAGAGTCAACCTACCAGTGATAAACTGGTTCCTTCAGATTTAGGAAAGGACATTCACTTAAATCTAGTTAAAAAAGGAATAGATAAGATTGGGAAAGGAGTATTGAAAAAGGTTGTGCTATCACGAAAAGTTGATGTAAAACACTCAAGAAAAGCAACTGACATTTTTAGATCACTTCTTGAAAGTTACCCGAATGCCTTCTGTTATTTGTTTTTTCATCCTGCAGTGGGCATTTGGTGCGGTGCTACCCCAGAGACATTATTGGCAATTAAAGGAAAGCAGCTAAAAACCATGTCGCTGGCAGCCACCCTTCCTTTTGAAGAAGGCGTCCGGCCAAATTGGGGAAGCAAAGAAATTGAGGAACAGGAAATGGTCTCCTCTTATATTGAGGAGCGCTTATCAAAAAACTTGAAAAGGTTGGATATTGGAACTGCCAAGGCGATAAAAGCGGGAGGCCTGTGGCATTTAAAATCGGAGATTAAAGGAGTTTTATCAGAAGATTCAAGTGTGGAGGAAATCATTTCAACATTGCATCCAACCCCGGCCATTTGTGGAATTCCTATGGATGCAGCCAAGGACTTTATCCTTGCCAATGAAAACTACTCACGAAGTTTTTATACGGGTTTTTTAGGGGAGTTGAACCTAAACGAAGGAAAAGAAGCACATCTATTTGTAAACCTGAGATGTATGGAATTAACGGAAGGAAATGCTTCTATTTTTGTAGGAGGCGGAATTACATCTGCATCCAATCCAGAAAATGAATGGACTGAGACTCAGAACAAAAGCAAGACCATGTTGAAAGTTCTCTAATTTCGTTTCCCTGAATTTTGGTGGAATACCTTTTTGGAACGTATTTTTGTGACTAATGACGTATTCGGATATTCCCTCTGCACAAACACTTGTTCTTTACTTTGAATCTAAGGGAATCAAAAACATTGTTATTTCTCCCGGCTCCAGAAATGCACCGTTGACCCTGAGCTTCACCAAGAATCCATTTTTTAAATGTTTTAGTATTGTCGACGAAAGGTGTGCAGGATTTTTTGCACTGGGAATGGCACAACAGTTGCGGGAACCTGTGGCGGTGGTTTGCACGTCTGGCAGTGCTCTCTTAAATTATTATCCTGCAATTGCAGAAGCATTTTACAGCGATATACCACTCATAGTAGTATCGGCAGATAGGCCTGGCTATAAGATCGATATTGGTGATGGACAAACCATTAGGCAGGAAAATGTGTTTAAAGAGCACATAGGATACGAGGCCAATTTAAAGCAAGATCTTAATCATGGAAATGAGTCTGTCTCTGTCTTTTTAGATGGTGGACAAACGCAAAAAGCAATTCAAGAATATAATGATAAGGAGATATCCTTGGCACTACAAATAGCGATTGAGGACCAGTCTCCGGTACATATCAATATCCCTTTTGAAGAGCCTTTATATGGTCGAACAAAAACAACGGGAGTAAAAATCCAAGAGCTACCAAATTCAACAGCAGTAGAATCTGGAATAGAAAATTTGGATGCCCTTAGGGGCACTTGGAATTCCAGTGTTCGAAAAATGATTTTAATTGGGGTGAACTATCCCAATACCCTTACCAAGGAAATTCTAGAGGCACTGGCAAACGATAACAGTGTTCTGGTATTTACAGAGACTACCTCCAATGTACATCACCCCAATTTTTTTCCAAGCATTGATAGCATTATAGCGCCGATAGAAAAATCGGATAAAAGAGAAGAGCTTTTTAATGCGCTAAGACCAGATATGTTGATTACGTTTGGGGGATTGATTGTATCCAAAAAGATAAAAGCTTTTTTGAGGACGTATCAACCCAAAACACATTGGCATATAGATACAAAAAAGGCCTATGATACTTTTTTTAGTTTATCCCATCATATTAAGGCAAGGCCCTCAGATTTTTTTGAAGCCATACTACCAAAAAATAAGCAGCATAGCGATTACAACACTTTTTGGAGTGGGGTACGGGAAAAATACGAAGAAAAGCGCATCAATTACTTAAGTCAAATAGGATTTTCAGATTTTACAGTTTTCAATCAAATACAACAATGCATACCCAAAGGGTATCAGGTTCAGTTGGCGAATAGTTCGACGGTGCGGTACACCCAATTATTTCCTATGGATGCTTCCCTGAACGTATTCTGCAATAGAGGAACAAGTGGAATAGATGGGAGTGTTTCTACTGCGGTAGGCGCTTCCATTTATAATGAGGAACCAACTTTATTGATTACCGGGGATCTCAGCTTTTTCTATGATAGCAATGGACTTTGGAATACTTATATTCGTCCAGATTTCAGAATTATTATCATCAATAATTCCGGAGGAGGAATTTTCAGAATTTTACCGGGTAAGGAAGAAACCCAAGAATTTTCCACCTTTTTTGAAACCACACATCATTTAACCGCAGAACAGTTGTCCAAAATGTATGGATTTGAATATAACCAGGTAAACAGTGAAGAGCAATTGCAAGATGTATTAGCCAATTTTTATTCCGTATCGGCACACCCTAAAATTTTGGAGATAAACACTCCTCGCCTAGAGAACAACAATGTTTTGCTTAGTTACTTTGATTTCATATCTTAGAAGCATAAGTATATAAACACACAAGAACACTAACTATTATGAGTAAAAGAGATGAATTAATTGTAAAGTATGCCGCGGACATAAAAGACAAATTTGGTGAGACACCAAATATGGATTTGTTAACCAAAGTTGCGATTGGCTTGGGTCCTGCAATCTATAATTTGGATGCCTCCAAAGTCTCGGGGTCAGATGATAAGGAATTAGAGACAGTAAAAAACAATTTCTTGATCAAGAAATTGGGCCTTGCGGATAGTGCAGACTTAATGACCGCAATAAATGGGGTTATTGACAAATATGGAAGATCGGACAAAAACAAGCATCGTGCTGTAATCTACTATATGTTGGCAAAGCATTTTGGAAAAGAATCCGTTTATAACTAGAAAATCACTAGTATTTATAAAAGCTGCTTTAAAGCAGCTTTTTTTATACCCATATTTCAATTTACCTTTGCGCTATGATAGAATTGGGAAATTATAATACACTTAAAGTGTTGAGAAGTACAAGTGTAGGTTTGTTTTTAGGAGATGATGAAGGAACAGAGGTGTTATTGCCCAATAAATATGTTCCAGAAGATTTTGAGATTGATGGTGACTTAGAAGTCTTTTGCTATTTGGACAATAACGAACGCCCGATTGCAACAACCCTTAAGCCTTTGGTAAAGCGTAACGATTTTGCTTTCCTTAAAGTTGTGGAAGTTGGGGATTTTGGAGCGTTTATAGATTGGGGCTTGGAAAAGCACTTGCTGGTTCCCTTTAGGGAACAGGGGATAAAAATGGAAGAGGGGAGAAGCTACGTTGTTCATTGTTATTTGGATGAAGAAACTTTTAGGTTGACCGGTTCAAGTAGAGTGAATAGATTTTTATCCAATGAAGAGGTTGATTTTAAGATAAACGATGCGGTAGCATTAATGGTGAATAGAAAAACCCCTTTAGGTTGGGAAGTTATCATTGAAAATAAGCATAAGGGTCTCATTTTTGAAAGTGATGTTTTTAAGCCTCTTGCCACAGGGGATAGATTAACGGGTTATGTCAAGAATATTCGTCCAGATAACAAGATAGATATTGCACTTCAGCAAATTGGCGCTAAAATGTTGGAGCCTACAGCAAAAATGATTTTGGAAAGATTGCAAGAGAATAATGGCTTTTTAAGCTTGCATGATAAGTCTTCCCCTGAAGAGATTAAAACAAAACTTCAGTTAAGCAAAAAGTCCTTTAAAAAGGCGATAGGAACGTTATATAGAGAACGAAAGATCACTATTGCCCCCGATGGAATTCGTTTATTGTAACTGGTCATTGTCAAAGTTCATTACAAAAATGTTGATTTAAAAAGATTAATTAGCTAACGCAGAGTTTTTTTCTTTACGCAAAAATTTTACATTTGTAGAAATAGTAATAACTCATTGACAATTATGCCCTTAGCATAGTTGTAGAATTTATAACTCTCCGCATATGCCTTTTATTGAAGAAAGTGATTTGTTGGATCTACACAAGGATATAGATAAGGCCCAGATTATCAACGAAAGACTCTTAGATCAGATAAAATTTAAAAACAAAGATTTACGGAAGATAAGACTCCAGCGTAACATACTGCTAGGGTTCACTTCATTGTTTATAGTAGGGACTTTGGCAATTACGTCTTTCACAGCGGGTTTAAGCAGCAAGAACTCTTTCGAAAATCAAAATAACCTATTGGTTTCTTTGGATAGTCTAGAAGCGATAAAGACACGTATGGGTAATCTTAAAGTCCAAAATGAAGAATTGAGTTTGGTAAAAGAGTTTTACTTGGCGAAAGCTTTTTTGGATAAAGAAAAAGTCTATTCTGTTCAAGTAAAATCGTTTGTGGAAAATAATGTAACCTTAGCCTCTGAAGCTTTGACCAATACATTATTTGTGAAGACCAATCCTTTTTATGCATACTCCTTGGGTAATTTTGAAACCTTGGATGAGGCACAGTCTTTTAGAAAACAATTGGTGAACATGGGTTTCAAAGACGCTTTTGTTGCTTCTTACCAAGATGGAAAGAGAGTTAAAATAGAAGACCCCTATTAATTTTGAACAAAACTAAGGCTTGGGTACAAGCTGCTAGATTGCGCACGCTACCATTATCACTTTCTGGGATAATTGTTGGTACCGCTTTGGCAAGAAAACAGAATTTTTTCGAGCTGACCATCTTTATTCTTGCATTACTTACCACTATAGGTTTTCAGGTGACATCCAATTTTGCAAATGACTATGGCGATGGAGTTAAGGGCACTGACGCAGAAGATAGAATTGGCCCTGCAAGAGCTTTGCAAAGTGGGCTGCTTACCAAATCAGGACTAAAGAAAGGAATTGTACTTGCTGTTGCTATAAGTTTATTACTGGCAATAATGTTGATTTATACTGCCTTTGGAAATGAAAACCTAAACTACATATTGTTGTTTTTGGCATTGGGCATTTTAAGTACATGGGCAGCCATTAGATACACTATGGGGTCACAACCATATGGGTACCGAGGCCTAGGAGATGTATTTGTATTTATATTCTTTGGATTGGTTGGTGTTTTGGGAAGCATGTTCCTGTATACCAAGTCCCTGGATTGGACATCAGCTTTACCTGCTGTTACCATAGGACTCCTCTGTGTAGGGGTATTGAATCTGAACAATCTAAGAGATATAATTTCTGACCAAAATCATGGTAAGAATACGTTGGTGGTAAAAATGGGATTTGCCAATGGCAAACGCTATCATATACTTTTAATCGTTTTTGCATTTGTTTGTATGCTTAGCTATACATTGCTGGAAAAGACAACCCCGCTTAACGCATTTTACATGCTCGCTTTTGTTCCTATTTTCATCCATTTAAGAAAAGTAATAAGAACAAAAGAGCCTATAGAACTGGATGGAGAGCTAAAAAAACTCGCACTTAGTACATTTTTACTATCGGTGCTCTTCTACATTGCAGTAAATAATTTTTTGTAATTTTGGTAGCAACCCACTAAACACTACGCAACTTGGAACACCCCATTAAAATACTAATTGTTGAGGACAACGTAATTATAGCGGATGACATGCAATCCATGCTCGAAGAAATCGGATATGAAATTGTTGACAACGTTATAGTGTACGAGCAGGCCGTTGAGGTATTAAAGAACAACCATGTTGATCTGGTGCTAATTGATATTATTCTTGCTTCAGATAAAACAGGTATAGATTTAGGAAAGCATATTAGGGATGCATATAACATTCCGTTCATATTTGTAACCTCTAACTCAGATAGGGCCACTGTTGAAAATGCAAAAACAGTAAAACCAGATGGCTACTTGGTGAAACCTTTTGAACAGCAAGATTTGTATACCTCCATTGAGATTGCTTTGTCCAATTTCAATTATGCAAGAAAAGAGAATACAAAAGAAATTGCTGGTAATGAAGGAGATGCCTTTACTTCCAATTCTGTTTTAAAGGATTCTATTTTTGTAAAGAAGCAACACCTTTATTACAGAATTCAGTTTGGAGACATTCAATTCATAAAAGCTGATAACGTGTATTTAGAAGTGAATACTGTAGATAAGAAGTTTCTGGTGCGCTCTCCACTTAAGGATTATTTGGAGAAATTACCTAAGAATAAATTTTACAGAGCACATAAATCGTACATCGTAAATGTTGACCATATTGATGCGATTAATTCAAAGGACATCATGATCAACAATAACTTGATTCCAATTTCCAAAGATTTCAAGGAATTTATTATTTCTTCCATGAATAGTTAATTGGAAATACGATTAGCAAATTATTAAAGTGCCTTAGGGCACTTTTTTTTATGCCACAATACCAATTGCAGCTGTTACCACAACTTTTGATTAGTTCACAACAATCTTTTTCTTGGGTAGAAGTATGCCTGTACTTTAGCAGTGTAATTAATTCAGAAAAGTAATTTTTTCATTTTCATATAGTGTTCTCGTAAAAGGGTCTTGTCCAAGTGACAGGACCTTTTTTGTTTGCCCCAATGCTATTTAAAGCCTTTCCGTTCCATGAAATGCACAAAACACCGATAAAATGCTTTTTCGCATACAGCTGAATACGTTTCACAACAGAATTGGACACTTTCACAACAATACTGAATAAGTCCCTCCTAATGGATTTAATTTTGTAGCTAAACCTGCGTTCTTATATAGAACAATGTTCAGGAAAAAAGCATCAATTTTAAAACAGTACCAAATACAATTTGAAACCTTTTTTGTTGACCTCGCTGATTAAATTAATGGGACATTACATTAAAAGATTGTTTTATGGATTAATTTTTGTTTCCCTGTTGAATGTGTCAGCGCAGTCAATTGAAAATGAAGAAGTAAGTGTATTGCTTGAGTTTCAAAATACGGACGCTCCCCAAGACCGGTTCGATGTTTTCTTCAATTCTGTTAACCGGTACAATATCAACTCAGCATATGACTGGCTAGATACCATTAAGGTATATTTTGCCAATGCACAGAAAACTAAAGACTCCACAGCCGCTCGCCTTTACAAGGTGATGCAAACCCAAGTATATAATGATTTAGGTGAGTTTGATAAGAGCACCGCTCTGGCAAAGGAACTTCATGGTATTATGGATTCTCTGAATCCCAATTCCAGAAAAATTGTTTTAGATGTGTTGGATGATAACTACGCCAACCTTCAACTTTATGATAAGCAAATAGAGATAAGAAAGGAAAAGCAGGAGATGGGGCTTACAGAAAATGTTGCCTTCTATGATATCTATAGCAATTTAGGGCTACACAGAAAGGCAAGGAATCAGTATATCATGGAAGTGAAACCCACCATTGCTGATAATGATTCTTATGGTTTGGCCAAGTATCATAGCAAAGTTGGAAATTATTTAAGGCTGGATAACTCTGCACCAACGGCAATAAGCGAGTTAAAAAAGGCAAAAGCCTATTTAGATGTGTTTTTAAATGATATTTCCGTTCAAAAAACAGAAGAACAGCTTTTTGAAAGCGATTTGTTGAAAGCCGAAATTCAAGGGAATATTGGAAAATGTCATGTCCTATTAAATGAATACGAAGAGGCAATTCCGCATTTGGAAAGTAGTATAGAAATCTTAAAGACCTCTTCTAAAAATATCCATAAAAGCGAGGTGATTGAAAATACGCTTAATCTTGCTGATGCTAATTTACAATTGGAAAGATTTTCCGCTGCCAAGAGAAGTTTGGATACTGATTTTGACAGTATAAGTATGCTACAAAACATTAAGCGAAATAGTTTACTTGCTGCATATTATGATAAAGTGGAAAATTTCAAGAACGCTGCTACGTATTACAAACGAAACGAAAGAATAAAAGACTCCCTTACCCAAAAGCAATCTTCCATTATCAAACAACAGTTGGTCACGATTGTAGCTAATGAAGATTTAGAAAACTCGCAGCGCTTGATAGATGAGCAGAAAAAAATCAACGAGCTGGCCCGAAGTGAAATGAAAGCAAAGGATGAGCGAATTAATTTAGTCTTTATTTCCTTAATTTTCACGCTTCTTGGTTTTGCCGGTTTGGTATATGCTTATCTAAAAAGTATCAAGAACCAAAGGTTGATTGCTGAGCAAAAGCATATTATAGAAAACTCTCTGGTAGAAAAAGACTCCTTACTAAAAGAGATTCATCACAGAGTAAAGAATAACCTTCAAATGGTTTCTAGTCTGTTAAGTTTACAGACAAAAAACACTCGCAGTAAGGCCGCTATTGTTGCCCTGGAAGAAGGAAAGAGTAGGGTAAAAGCTATGGCACTGATACATCAGAAACTTTACCAAAATGATGATTTGTCAGTCATAGAAATGCAAGGTTATATTGAGAGTCTGATCAATAGCGTACAATCAGTTTACAAAAAAGGAGGCCATAACATTAGCATTACCATTGATGCAGAAGGCACAGAATTGGACATTGATAGAGCTATTCCTTTTGGGCTTATTTTAAACGAACTCGTTTCCAATTCCTTCAAATACGCTTTCCCTGAAAATGATGAAAATGGAAAAATATATATCCATCTTCGCAAGAATGGAGAACAGGGGTATTTTGAATACACTGATAATGGAGTGGGTCTTCCAGAGGACACGGATGAGCGTACACATTCTTCCATGGGTATTCGTTTAATGAATAGACTTGTCAATCAACTCCAATCCAAATTAAACATAGACAAGGAAACCGAGGGCGTTCGTTTCTGGTTTAATTTTAATTAATAAATTCCTTTTCAGACCAGATTAACTACTTTCGATTAGATTCAAATTATGATTAAATTTGAACCTACTTGATGAAAGCTACCTATACAAAGTATATTCTCAATTTTAAAACCCCTAGCGGAACCTCACGTGGGGTTATGACCGAGAAAGAAACATGGTTTCTCACTATTGAAAACAATACTACATTTGGCATTGGCGAGTGTGGCCTTTTAAAGGGATTAAGCAGTGATGATGTCCCAGAATATGAGGCGAAACTGGCTTGGGTTTGTGATAACATTCATTTGGGAGAAGATGCATTGATAGCGCAATTGGTTCAATTCCCATCCATTCAATTTGGTGTAGAGCAGGCATTTTTATCCCTTAAAGCGGACACTCCATTTGAATTATTTCCATCAGAATTCACAAAAAAGGAAGCTCCTATTGCTATTAATGGTCTAATTTGGATGGGGGATGAAACCTTTATGTTGAAGCAATTGGAACAAAAGCTAAAAGACGGTTTCAGATGTATCAAAATGAAGATAGGTGCTATTGATTTTAGTACAGAACTCGCCATTTTAAAATCCATTCGCTCTAATTTCAGTACAGAGGAGATAGTGTTGAGAGTAGATGCAAATGGTGCTTTTTCCGCAGAAGATGCGTTGGAAAAGTTGGAACAATTATCAGAATACCAAATCCATTCCATAGAGCAGCCCATTAAACCCAACCAATGGGACAATATGGCGGACTTGTGCAAGAAAACCCCATTCCCCATCGCACTGGATGAAGAATTAATTGGCATTTACACTGTAACAGAAAAACAACGAATGCTACAAACCATACAACCACAATTCATTATTTTAAAACCCAGTTTGGTTGGCGGTTTTAAAGGATGCGAAGAATGGATTACTATAGCAGAACAGCTTAATATAGGTTGGTGGGCAACAAGTGCCTTGGAAAGTAACATTGGACTAAATGCCATTGCCCAGTGGACATATACCATGAATCCAAAAATGCCGCAAGGGCTGGGAACAGGAAGTCTGTACACCAATAATATTGATAGCCCTTTAACGGTCTCAGGAGGCAAACTTTTTTACAGAACCAGTAAAAGTTGGAAACAGAATTTAAAAGAACACGTATGTATATAGAACAAGGATATAAAGGAAACATTGGCCTTTGGAAATATTTTGTTATCCCTCTTTGCTTTATTGGATTTATGGGACTCAATTATATTGCTACAGTTACTTCTCCGGTTAGTGTTGAGGATGCCATGCAACAAATGATTACTCAATTAGGTTCTAATCTGGTATTGATTATGCTCCTGGCGCCATTAGCTGTAGGACTGTTTGTGGTCCTTGGTTGGACATATTTGGTGCACCAACAATCTATAACATCGTTGACCACGTCAAGAAAGAAAATAGATTGGGGCCGTATCCTTTTTGCATTTGCATTATGGGGAGGCCTTACCATTTTGCTTACCGCAATAGACATCTACTTCTCTCCGGATGACTACGTATTCAACTTTAATATGGGCAAATTTATTCCCTTGGCTATTATTGCGGTCCTACTTATTCCCTTACAAACCAGTTTTGAAGAATATTTGTTTAGGGCTCATATGATGCAGGGCTTGGGTCTTTTGGCCAAGAATCGTTGGGTGCCTTTGGTAGTGACTTCTGTGTTATTTGGACTGATGCATATTGCAAACCCCGAAGTGGAAAAGTTAGGACTGGGTATTATGATCTATTATATAGGAACAGGTTTTTTTCTGGGTATACTTACGCTTATGGATGAAGGTTTGGAGCTTGCCCTGGGCTTTCATGCAGCTAACAATCTTATAACTGCCCTATTGGTTACAGCAGATTGGACAGCGTTCCAGACCGATTCTATTTACCGTGATATTTCCGAACCGATAATTGGGTGGGATGTATTGATTCCTGTATTTGTGGTCTTTCCCATTTTATTGTTCCTTTTTGGAAGAAAGTATGGATGGAAAAACTGGAAAGAAAAACTATTTGGCAAAGTACTCACCAAAGATGAATTTGTTGCACTAAATGAAAAGGAATCCAATTTGGCATAACACTCATTCCAATTTTAAACTGAATGGGATTCATTACACCTTTGCTGAACTACCAGAAATAGGGTACAGTCTAATAAAAGAAGGGGATGAACATGAGGTGTCGATAGGGGATTTCCTTCTAGATTGGACTTCTCAGAGTACCACCGTAACCGTACTCACTTCCGGGTCAACAGGAAAACCAAAAAAGATTCCTCTTAAGAAAAACCATATGGTTAATTCTGCCAGCGCAACAGGCAATCATTTTGGTTTGAAGGCAGGAGATACTGCCTTATTTTGTTTACCTAGTTCTGGAATTGCAGGAAAAATGATGCTAGTACGGGCCATGGTACTTGGATTGGAGTTGGATTATGTGTCACCATCATCAACACCGTTGGAGAACTGCAGAGCGGAATACGATTTTGTAGCAATGGTGCCGCTACAAGTTGAGAGTTCACTGGAACAGCTTTCTCAAATTAAAACCCTCATTATAGGGGGTGCACCAATATCCAAGGCTCTAAAAGAAAAACTCACTACGGTTTCCACCAATTGTTATGAAACGTATGGCATGACAGAGACCATTACTCATATTGCTTGCAAGAAGATTGGAACTGAAAGTGCCAACTATTTTGAAACGTTACCTGATGTTAGCGTTTCAACCGATGACAGAAATTGCCTGGTGATTGATGCATCAAACATCTCTGATGCCAAAGTTATTACCAATGATTTGGTTGAACTTATGGATGAGAATAAATTTCGTTGGTTGGGGAGATTTGATTCAGTCATAAATTCTGGAGGAATAAAAATAATTCCTGAGCAGTTAGAAGAAAAGCTGTTGCAACTTATAAAAAGTAGATTTTTTATAGCCGGGATTCCAGATAGCAAATTAGGTCAAAAAGTGGTGTTGGTCGTGGAAGACATATCTGTATTCAAACCAGGTTTACTTCAAAAAATTAAACGCTTAGATTGCATATCCAAGTATGAGGTTCCTAAGGAAATCCACTTTTTAAAATCCTTTGTTGAAACAGAGAGTGGTAAAATACATAGAAAAAAAACTTTGCAGCAGATTGATGAAGTTTTGTAAATTCAGAGGATAAATATATATCCATGAAGAAAACCTTACTCTTTGCATTTAGTATTATTTCCATTTGGTCTTACGGTCAACAAATTCTTCCAGAATCACAACGGGCTAAAGTAGTGGACGAAATTTTGGAAGAACGCTTTAATGTCTTGCTTCCAAAGTTGATGGACAAGACAGAAATTGACATGTGGGTAGTTATTTCCCGTGAATACAACGAAGACCCTGTAATTAAAACCATGTTACCTTCGACCTGGCTCAATGCAAGGCGAAGAACCATTTTACTTTTTTATCGGGATAAGGAGAAAGGAAGCATTGATAAACTGGCAGTAGCACGCTATAATGTTGGAAAGAGTATACAATCAGCCTGGGATAAGGAGAAAGAACCCAATCAGTGGAAAAGGCTAATGCAATTGATTGAAGAACGAAATCCCAAAAAGATAGGGCTTAATTTTTCCAAAGATCACAATATTGCTGATGGCTTGGACAAAACAGACTATGAAGAATTCATGGAGAACCTTCCCAAAAAATACCAATCCAAAGTAGTTTCAGCAGAGCAATTGGCTGTGAGATGGATTGAAACCAGAACGCCAAGAGAAATGGTGATTTATAATCAACTGGTGGATATTACCCATGATGTTATCAGCGAAGCTTTTTCAGAAAAAATAATTACCCCTGGTGTAACTACAACCACCGAAGTAGAGTGGTGGATGCGTCAAAAAGTAACTGATTTGGGTCTTAAAACTTGGTTTCACCCAACTGTTGATGTGCAACGGACAAGTGAGGAGCTAGTGGGGCATTTGTATTCATTTTCAGGTAGACCAGATGATTTGGTCATTCAACCTGGGGATTTATTGCACTGTGATTTTGGAATTACGTATCTAAGATTGAATACCGATTGCCAGGAACTAGCTTATGTTTTAAAGCCTAATGAAAAAGAGGCTCCTAAATTTTTGAAGGATGCTCTAAAAGAGGGGAACAAGGTCCAAGACTTTTTAACTAAAAATATGATAAAGGGGAGGACCGGAAATGAAATTTTGGCTAAAGCGCTTCAAGAGGCAAAAGATAATGGCTTACGGCCTGCTATTTATACACACCCGTTGGGAGCATACGGTCACTCAGCAGGTACAACTATAGGAATGTGGGATTCACAGGGCGGAGTAATGAAAGATGACGGAGAAAACTACCCTTTAAATCCAAACACTGTATATGCCATTGAATTGAATGCTACGGTGAATATTCCTGAGTGGAAAAGAGACATTAGAATCATGTTGGAGGAAGCCGGATTTTATGGTGAGGATGGTTTCAGATATGTAAATGGAAGGCAAACAGAACTTTTGCTAATTCCCAGAATTAAGGAATATTTAGGAAACTAAAATTGCCTCTCTGTTTTTCTTTCAGTAATTTAATGGAGTAATCATCACTATATCAGTTAATTGATAGTAGGTTTAAACTGAGAGCTATGAAAAAAAACTTCACTTTTATCGCATCCATTTTAATGATTTTTTCAGGTTTTGCAAAAGAACGCATGATCAAAGGGAAAGTAACAAATGGAGAAACACCAATGGCAAATGTTAGGATTCAAGTAGTGAATCAAGGCATTACATCCAGTTCTAATACAGACGGAAATTACAATATTGTGGCAAGCACCGGTGACATGTTGTTTTACAATGCAGATGGCATGGAACCACTGCAAATACGAGTTGAGGATGTTACAAAGACATTAAATGTGGTCATGTTTCCAAGAGTAGAAAAGTTAGAGAATGTAACGGTTACCCGAAACAAGCGCAATGGTCAAAAAGAATTGGAAATGGATTATCCGTACAACCCAAATATCATCAAAACGGCTTTTGGGTTTTTAGATAAAACAAGAACTTCCTATTCAGTAAGGATGCTAATGGCAGAGGAGTTTTTACCCGGTGAATACAATTTAGCAAATGTACTTAGAGGAAGATTTGCTGGCGTTAGGGTTTCTTCAGGCAGAGGTTTCGGATTAGGTAATGCCGCGGGAAGCGCAAGAGCAGTTTTTTTTAGAAGCAACTGGCCTGCAGTGTTCGATATTGATGGGCAAGTTTTTACAGATTTTCCAGATTTTATTGATGTTCAAAATATTGACCGCATAGCTGTTATACCTTCAGCAATTGGAACAGTGCGATATGGAAATTTAGCAAAAGGCGGTGTAGTGGTCATCAACACTAAGACTGGCACCATGATACCAAAGGATAAAAATGGGTTGTATCTGGATAGGATGAGACTTCGCAATAATAAATATGATGGTACGGCACTTACTCCAGAGAAAGTAATGAAAAATGCACCGACTTACTTACAAGAATTAAAGGATTCCAATAGTTTTGAAAATGCTAAAGAATCATTTGAGACCCATTCAAAAAAATATACAAGTTCACCGTACTTTTTATTGGATTCATACCAGTATTTCTATGAAAAATGGAACCAAGAGAAATATGCAGATGACATCATTGAAAAGGGATATGGTCTGATTAAGAATAATGCTGTCCTTTTAAAAGCCCTGGCCTATATATATGAATCACAGGGAAGGTACGACATGGCTCATGGTGCCTTTAGAGAAGCCTTTATTCTGAGACCTCAATACAGACAATCCTATTTAGATTTAGCCAATAGCAATAGAAATCTAAGCAATGCGAAAAGAGCAGCGGTCTTGTACGCTCGCTATTTTCATTTAGTAGATGAAGGTTTAATGCAAATGGATTCCAGTAATTTTTCAAAAATCATCAATAGGGAATTCAACAACCTCGTTGCTTTGGAAAAAACAGGAATGACAAGTATAGAGAAGGATGGGGAAGATTTCAATAATACCCGTTTAAAGCTGGAGTGGAACGATAGCGAAGCGGAGTTTGAGCTACAATTTGTGAATCCTGATAATCAATATTATACGTGGAAACACAGCCTTAAAGAAAATGCAGATACCATTGGTAAAGAAAAAGATTTTGGATTTTCCTGCGCAGAATATTTAATAGATGATTCGTTTTCAGGTCATTGGAGGGTCAATGTAAAATATTTGGGGAATAAAAGCTTAACCCCTACCTATTTGAAAGCTGTAGTATATCACAATTATGGTTCAAAATCGCAACGAAAAGAAGTAAAAGTGTTTAAATTGGGAACCAAAAACGTAAACCAAGCGCTGTTCCATATCAACAAGGCAGCATCGACGCCATTAAATTAGAATGAAAAACCTAAAATTACTGTGTTTTCTGTTAGTGATATGTCTTCATTATACAGGATATACACAAGAACGCAAAAATGTCACCATTTGTTGGGATGTATCGCTATCCATGATGGATAGAGACATAGAAAAAGAGTATTACTTTCTAGATGCTTATTTTAAAACAGTCCAAAATGCCAATGTAACGCTACTTACTTTTAGCAATGAGGTAATTTCAAAGGACAATTTCAACCTTACCGGGGGAAAATGGACGTCAATCAAGGAAAAATTGAATGGCCTTAGCTATGATGGTGCTACCTCTTATAGTGCCTTAGAGGATTATGCGGAAAAAGGAGATGTACTTTTGTTTACAGACGGACAACAGAATTCAGGAACTTCCACCCCCAATTTTGAAGGAGAATTGTATATCATCAACAGTAACAAAGTCTTTGACAGAGCTACTTTGAACCTATTGGCCATAGTAAACAATGGTAATTTGGTGGATTTAAAGAAAAATGGAGGTCCAAAATCATCACAAAACAATACAAAACAATATTCTGGTACCATTTATAATGGAACAAGTGGATTGGCTGGCGCCATGATTTCAATAAAAGGCGTTGCTGATAAAACTGTACGATCTAATGAACAGGGTTTGTTCAAAATTAACGCTGCCGTAGGGGATACGCTTGTCATTTCCTATGGAAATAAAAAGAAAGAACAGCTTCTTGGAGACAATTTATCCCTTAATTTTTCCTTTGAAGAAGGTGGAATCCGGCTTCAGGAAGTTGTGGTTACGGAAAAGGCCATTGCTCCGGTAAATGAAATTACCACGGGCTATGGAAAGGAAAATGAAGATAAAGTAGGCTATGCAGTCCAGTCCATTGATGATAGCGATATTTCTGCAGTGTCCACAACAGCAAATAACGCCGTACAGGGAAAATTCTCCGGAGTAAGTCTGGGACAAAATGATGATTTAAGTCAAGTTAAAATGCGACCAAGCAATTCTATATTAGGGAATAACTATGGACTGATCGTTATTGATGGTGTTCCCACGGAACGATCTAATTCCGGAACTGGAGAAGTTGCAGGAACAGGTTTTGTTGACCCTCAGAACATTGCAAACATTACCGTTTTAAAAGGACTTGCGGCGACAAATCGTTATGGAAGTATGGGTGCTAATGGTGTTTTGTTGATTACCACTAAAACAGCTACTGTCGATGGTCCAAGAGGCAAGAAAAAAGATTTGGCACTGCTCACCAACAATGTATATGATGGAAAGTTAAAGGTGAATAACAAAACCTTGGTGACTCCTTACCTCAAAGAGCTTAAAAAGGGCAAAAATCTTCAAGAAGCATATGATATCTACTTAAAACAACGTGAAACATATTGGAATGATCCTACCTACCTTCTAGATGTATATTCCTTCTTTCAGAATTCGAACAAACAGATTGCTAACCGAATTTTATCCAATGTTTTGGAAAAGCCTTCGGTTCCGTATGAAGAATTAAGAGGAATGTATCTTAAAAGTTTGGAACATGGAAGTACTGAATTAATGGTACTTTCTGCCAATAAAATGATAGAAGCTTACCCAAACAAAGTGCAACCCTATTTTGATATGGCCGTTGCCAATAAAAATCAAGGAAATTATCAAGAAGCATTAGATATATTTACTGCTATAGCAAATGGAACTGCCAACCCAAAACTGAATTTTAGTGGTTTGGAAAAAGTGGTTGGCGCTGAAATAAGAAATTTAGTCAATAAACAGAAGAATACGCTTGATATTAAAAAGGTTGAGCAAAAATATAAGAACAATCTTACCTATAATGCTCGGTTGCTATTGGATTGGAATAACCCAGATGCTGAATTTATTGTGCAATTTGTAAACCCACAAAAACGATTTTTTAGCTGGGAGCACACGGATACGTCAGAAAGAAAAAAAATATTGGATCAGCTGCAGCATGGGTACTCAAACGAGCAGTTTGAAATTGTTGGCCCTGAAACCCTTGGAGATTGGATATTAAATGTCACTTATCTCGGTAATCGAACCTCTGGGAATAAAATGCCTACATTTTTAAAGTGCACCGTACAATATAATTTTGGCAAACCGGATCAAAGAAGCGAAGAACATCTAGTGCGGCTTGGAGAAGTAGATGAAGAACTACAATTGGCAAAATTTACGGTACAATAACTATACTTGGAGCACGCCCATATTAAATGGTTTTTCAATAGGAGCATGATTGGCTGCATTGATACCCGCTGATATCCATTTTCGCGTGTCCAAGGGATCAATAATGGCATCCGTCCACAATCTTGAAGCAGCGTAGTAAGGCGATATTTGACGGTCATATCGTTGTTTTATCTTATCAAAAAGAGCTTTCTCTTTTTCAGCATCTAGCTTCTCTCCGTTCTTTTCCAAGGAGGCTTTTTCAATTTGCAACAACACCTTTGCCGCAGAATTTCCGCTCATTACCGCGAGTTCGGCACTTGGCCAAGCAACAATTAGCCTTGGGTCATAGGCTTTACCACACATGGCATAATTACCAGCACCGTAGCTATTCCCAATTACAACCGTGAATTTGGGGACAACGGAGTTGCTAACGGCATTTACCATTTTTGCGCCATCTTTTATAATTCCCCCGTGCTCACTTTTGCTGCCCACCATAAAACCCGTTACATCTTGCAAAAAGACCAAAGGTATTTTCTTTTGGTTGCAGTTCGCAATAAACCGGGTAGCCTTATCTGCAGAATCGGAATAGATAACCCCTCCAAAACGCATTTCACCCTTTTTTGTCTTTACTACTTTACGTTGATTGGCAACAATGCCAACGGCCCATCCATCAATACGGGCGTAGCCCGTTAATATTGTTTTTCCAAAACCTTCTTTGTATTGTTCAAATTCTGAATTGTCCACCAATCTTTTTATGATTTCCAACATGTCATATTGGTCACCTCTTGATGCGGGAAGGATACCATAAATATCCTTTGGGTTTTCCTTGGGGTTTTGTGTTTTCACTCTATTAAAACCAGCCTTATCAAAGTCTCCAATTTTAGAAACAATGTTTTTTATTTTGTCCAGGGCATCTTTGTCGTCCTTGGCCTTATAATCTGTAACACCACTTATTTCGGAATGCGTGGTAGCACCACCAAGAGTTTCATTGTCAATACTTTCTCCAATAGCGGCCTTGACCAAATAGCTTCCTGCTAAGAAAATGCTAGCAGTTTTGTCCACAATGATAGCTTCATCACTCATAATAGGAAGGTAAGCACCACCAGCAACGCAACTACCCATTATTGCAGAAATCTGGGTAATCCCCATACTACTCATGACAGCGTTGTTTCTAAAAATTCTACCAAAATGCTCTTTATCAGGAAAAATTTCGTCCTGCATGGGCAAGTATACTCCTGCACTGTCTACCAAATAGATGATAGGTAGTTTATTTTCAATGGAGATTTCTTGAGCCCTCAGGTTTTTCTTTCCAGTAATAGGGAACCAGGCACCTGCCTTTACCGTGGCATCATTGGCGACTACTACACATTGTTTTCCTTGAATATATCCAATTTTTACAACTACTCCAGCTGATGGGCAACCGCCATGTTCCTTGTACATACCATCCCCTGCAAAAGCGCCTATTTCAACAGCGTTGGTATCAGTATCCAACAAATAGTCAATCCGTTCCCTTGCTGTCATTTTGCCTTTGGCATGATGCTTTTCTATACGTTTTTTACCTCCTCCGAGTTTTACTTCTACAAGTTTTTTTCGGAGTTCAGATAGTTTAAGCTTATTGTGATCTTCGTTTTTATTGAAGTTGATATCCATACTATTTTAACCTATTTCGTCTTGTTCGCTAAAGATAAGGAGTTATAATCATTACTTTTGATTCTATATGGAAAGTAAAATTAGGTGGGGTATTGTTGGCCCCGGGAGTATAGCAAGAAAGTTTGCTTCAGATTTAAAATTGGTCGAAGATGCTGAAATTTCAGCTGTAGGCTCAAGAACTATCGCGAATGCTCAAAAATTTGCGAATGAGTTTGGAGTTGAACATGTTTTTGGCAGCTATGATGAGCTTTTTGAATCGGATACTGTTGATGTCGTCTATATTGCTACTCCGCATAATTTCCACAAGAATTTGGCTATAAAAGCAATGGAATGTGGTAAACATGTGCTATGCGAAAAGCCATTGGGCATCCATCAATCTGAAGTAGTTGAACTTTTAGCATCGGCCAAGAAGAATGAGGTATTTCTTATGGAAGCGCTATGGTCCAGATTCAATCCATCTATACAAAAAGTAAAAGCATTAATTGATGAAGGAACTATTGGTGATGTGTCTTACTTACATGCCGATTTTGCTTTTTATGCTTTAAATAGAGATATTGATTCAAGACTTCTAAACCCGAATTTGGCTTCTGGGTCACTTTTGGATATTGGGATCTATCCTATTTTTTTAGCATATCTCATATTGGGGATGCCAAAAGAAATTAGCGCCCATTCCAATTTTCACAAGAACGGAACAGAGTTGCAGACTTCAATGATTTTTCAATATTCCGATGCGCAAGCTGTCCTATATAGCGGCTTAGTTAGTACATCTAAAATGGAAGCCGAAATTTCTGGTACGGATGGAATATTATTTCTTGAACCCAGGTGGCATGAGGCTCATGGATGTTCCTTGGTTAAGAATGAGACTACTGAAAATTTTAAGTTTCCTCTACAAGGCAATGGCTATGTATATGAAATATGCGAGGTACATAAGTGTCTTAAAGCCAAGACGCTGGAAAGTGACTTGTGGTCACATCAAAATAGCCTGGATTTGATAACATTGTTAGACACTGTGCGCCAAAAAACGGGGATTAAATTTCCGTTTGAAACATAAACTGCGCACAAGTCACTAAGATTATATCAATTTTTACGATATTTGATTTTCTGCTGAACTAACTATATGGGAATGAATAAAAATACGGTGCTCGCTTGGGCTACTTGGATCATGATTTTTGTGGGTGTAGGAATGATAGCCTTGGGCGCTTTTAAATACGATGAAGTGGCTGGCTATGGATTTGCCGCGGTTGGTATTGGATTTTTTGCTGTTGCATGGGTTTTTAATGCGCTTAAGGGTAGAGTATAACTTTCCATTTTTCTTAATAAAAAAGTAACTTAATGTCAGACGATAAAAAGGTCATTTTTTCAATGTCCGGTGTAACCAAGACGTTTAAAACGGCCAATACCCCGGTTTTAAAGAACATCTATCTCAGCTTTTTCTATGGAGCCAAAATTGGGATTTTGGGTCTCAACGGTTCCGGTAAATCTACCTTGCTAAAGATTATTGCTGGAGTAGATAAAAATTATCAAGGCGATGTGGTTTTCTCTCCAGGATACTCCGTTGGATATTTGGAACAAGAGCCACAATTGGATGATGAGAAAACAGTGCTTGATGTGGTTAAGGAAGGTGTAGCAGAGACTGTGGCTATTCTGGACGAGTATAACAAGATCAACGATATGTTTGGTTTGCCAGAGGTTTATGAAGATGCAGATAAGATGCAGAAGCTGATGGACAAGCAAGCTGCTTTGCAGGACAAAATTGATGCTTCAAATGCCTGGGAATTGGATACCAAATTGGAGATTGCCATGGATGCATTGCGAACTCCAGATTCAGACAAAAAAATAGGTGTACTGTCAGGGGGTGAAAAAAGAAGGGTAGCATTATGCCGATTATTGCTACAAGAACCGGATGTATTACTCTTGGATGAGCCTACTAACCACTTGGATGCAGAATCAGTGCATTGGTTAGAGCATCATTTGGCGCAATACAAAGGAACGGTGATAGCTGTAACGCATGATAGGTATTTCTTGGATAATGTGGCGGGTTGGATTCTTGAGTTGGATAGGGGTGAGGGCATCCCCTGGAAAGGAAACTATTCTAGCTGGTTAGATCAGAAATCAAAGCGCTTGGCACAAGAAAGTAAGCAAGCATCGAAACGTCAAAAAACATTGGAGCGAGAGTTAGAATGGGTAAGACAGGGAGCTAAAGGCAGGCAGACCAAGCAAAAGGCTCGTTTAAAAAATTATGATAAGCTCTTAAGTCAGGATCAAAAGCAGCTGGAGGAAAAATTGGAAATCTATATTCCCAATGGACCAAGATTGGGAACGAATGTTATAGAATCCAAAGGAGTAAGCAAAGCCTATGGCGATAAGCTGCTGTACGAGGATTTAAATTTCAAGCTTCCTCAAGCAGGTATTGTAGGGATTATTGGCCCTAATGGGGCCGGGAAAACCACCATTTTCCGTATGATTATGGGGGAGGAGACTGCTGATAAGGGAGAATTTGCAGTAGGAGATACGGCAAAATTGGCTTATGTAGATCAGAGCCATTCCAATATCGACCCTAATAAAACCATATGGGAAAACTTCAGTGATGGGCAGGAGCTGGTTATGATGGGAGGGAAGCAGGTAAATTCTAGGGCCTATCTGAGTCGCTTTAACTTTTCTGGAAGCGAACAAAATAAGAAAGTCAATATGCTTTCTGGCGGAGAGCGAAATAGACTTCATTTAGCCATGACTTTGAAGGAGGAAGGAAACGTATTGCTTTTGGATGAGCCAACCAATGATTTGGATGTGAATACATTGCGTGCTCTGGAAGAAGGTTTGGAGAATTTTGCCGGTTGTGCAGTGATTATATCACATGACAGATGGTTTTTGGACAGAATATGCACCCACATTTTAGCATTTGAAGGAGATTCTCAAGTCTATTTTTTTGAAGGATCATTTTCCGATTATGAGGAAAATAAAAAGAAACGCCTGGGGACAGATATTATGCCCAAGCGAATTAAATATAAAAAGCTGATCAGATAAATCTACTTTTCTTGATCTAACGCTTTTAACCCGTCCTCAAGAAGTTTTCTTGCTTCTTGCAAATATGCTTTTTGATGGGATTCTATGCTATTTGGATCGTTTTCTTTTTCAGATGGGGAATGGTCAAAAGATTGTGAAAGCAGCACCAATTGGTCAATAGCTCTTCTTGTATTGTTCAAACGATCTTTAGAATGTTTGTCAAAAATCTTGAGCATTTCCATTTCCATGGAAGCTTGGTGATTTTCTTCGGTATCCACGTAAGCTTCATTTTCTATTGTACTCTCTCCACTGTCCATCACAACATCTATTGGTGTTGCTCCAATGGTACATTCATCCAAAATGGTAATGAGCTCATTGATTAATCCCATCGATTTTTTTGAGAAATACCTTCCAGCATCCCAGTCAATAGGTTCAATGGCCTTGTTTAAACTCTCTATGGCATCTAATGTTTTGTATTCAGATTTATCACAACCGCACTCTTCCATAAAGGATTTTGATTTTTCAAGCGCTATCAAAGCCCTTTCTGCATAATACATTTGATGTTCAAAATTGGTGGCACTTAATGCCTTTTTAGTGTGGCTGAGGCCATAAGTGACCTTAGCGTAGAAATTATCGCACTGATTGGAAAAGGAGACATGTATTGCAAAAATAGATGCTAATGCAAACAAAACATAGGATTTGGGAGCCATGGTTAAGTATTGATTTGGTTTGATTCTGTATCATTAACGACAATAATGCCTCAATATTTTACGGAATCAAAAATCATCGTTGGGGTACCAATCCAACTGAACTACCTTAATATTAGCGTTTTGTTTGTTGACAATAGTCTTAAATTTGGTAACATCGCTAACATTGGGGCGCCCTCTATAATGATAAGGATACACTTCTTTAGGTTGAAATTCCAACACGGCATCGGCGGCGTTTTCTTCTGTCATTGTATAAGGAAGGTTCATGCAAACAAATGCTTTGTCAATATTTTGTAAAGCCCGCATCTCTGGAATATCTTCTGTATCTCCTGAAAAATAGACGCGTTGACCGCCCATATTTAATACATATCCGTTTCCTCTTCCCTTAGTATGAAACTTTAAAGCTTCTTCCCTCAGATTATACATTGGAATAGCTTCCACGGTAATTCCGAAGCGTTCTTTAGAATCTCCATTGTTTAAAACATCTATTTGGGGGGTGAATTCCACAGGAATTTTATCTGCAACTGCCTGAGGAACCATAATCTTTGCTTTTTTAGTATCCAATGCTTCAAGCGTTTCCAAGCTAAAATGGTCACCATGAATATCTGTGATCAGTATAAGATCAGGTAGTTTCTGATTTTCAAAAGCTTTTTTTCCACCAACTGGATCAATATATATGGTAATGTCGTTCCATTCCAAAACAGTGGTAGCATGTTCTATGGGAGTGATTTTCAAAGCATCGGGTTCCTCAATTTTCATTGTTGAACCATCTTCTTGACCGCTAATTTCTATACTTCCTAGCATTAGAAATAGGCTAAAAAGAACTAAAATGTATTTTTTTTTCATGTCTGAACAGTTTATTGAGCCCTTTAAAATTAAGACTTGTAATGTATTGACCACTATTTTTTTAGCATTATTTTATCTATAATAATCCAAATCAAAAACTTAAGCGTATATAAACAGAACACAATTGATTAAATACACTTTAACGCAAGATCAATTAATTTAAAAGTTATGACTGAAACAAAAAGTAACAACGGATTAAAGGTAATAGCTGGTTTACTCGGGGTGGTTCTTTTAGGAACTATTATTTACACTGTGAGCCTTTACCAAGATAAGAAAAAAACGACCACTGCCCTTACTCAAGAAAAGGAATTGGTTGTTGAAGATTTGAATAACTTGAAGTCGGAATACGACAAAGCTATTTTAGAAAGTAATGCTACTAACGAAGAGTTGGTTGCTGCTAGAGACAACATTGCAAAATATATTGACTCTGTTCATGGAATGAAAGCTGATATTGCTTCTCTTTCAAGATACAGAAGACAAGTAAGTGTTCTTAAAGCTGAAAGAGAAAAATTGTTGAAGCAAGTTGATTCTTTAACTTCTTCTAACACATTGTTGGCTATGCAAAGAGATAGCACATTTGTTGAACTTGAAAAGCAAACTGTATTTAACGATTCTTTAGTTGTACAAAACACTCAATTGGCTGATGCTGTTGAGAGAGGTTCTGCTTTGAGTCTTTCTACTTTCACTGTAGATGCAGTTAGAGAAAGAAACAGTGGAAAATTGGTTTCTACTTCAAGAGCTAAATCTACTGATAAATTCAAAGTATGTTTCACAATTGCCGATAACGTAATTGCTGAGGCTGGAGATAGAGAATTCTTTATTGAAGTTCTTGACCCTCAAGGTAACGTATTGGGAGATAGCTTTTCTAAGTCTAGCGAAGAAGGTGCTTCTATCACATATAGCAAAGGAACTAACTTTTACTATGAGAATAGCTCTTTAGATGTTTGTGATTACATCAACAAGCCTGCTTCAGATTTCCAAAAAGGAAACTATATGGTAAATGTATATGACAATGGCTTAAAGCTATTGGGAACTTCTAAGTTCGCCTTAAAATAATACACACTATCCACATTTTATAAAAAAGCCCGGTTCAATTTGAACCGGGCTTTTTCTATTTCATTTTTGATAGGGTACCTACTTTAAACTACCAACCATATCTTCGGGCTTTACCCATTCATCATATTCTTCTGGAGTAACATAACCTAAGTTAACGGCTTCCTCTCTTAAAGTTGTTCCATTTTTATGTGCCGTATTGGCAATTTCCGCAGCCTTGTAGTATCCAATCTTGGTGTTGAGAGCAGTAACTAGCATCAAAGAATTGTTTAAAAGCGTTTTAATTACCTCATGATTTGGTTCAATACCTACAGCACAATTCACATCAAAGCTAACACAAGCATCTCCTATAAGTTGTGCAGATTGCAGAATATTGGCTGCCATCATGGGTTTGAATACATTGAGTTCATAATGTCCCTGAGTACCACCAACGGAGATAGCAACATCATTACCCATAACTTGTGCACAAACCATAGTCATGGCTTCGCATTGGGTTGGATTTACTTTACCTGGCATAATGGAACTTCCTGGCTCATTTGCGGGAATAATGATTTCACCAATTCCAGAACGTGGTCCTGATGCCATCATCCTAATATCATTGGCTATTTTATTAAGCGAAACAGCCAAAAGTTTAAGTGCACCATGGCTTTCCACAATGGCATCATGGGCCGCCAAAGCTTCAAACTTATTTTCTGCAGTCTTAAACGGATGGTTCGTAAACTCTGCAATGTATTTAGCAACAAGCACATCATATCCTTTTGGGGTATTTAGTCCCGTTCCTACTGCGGTTCCACCCAAGGCCAGTTCGCTAAGATGCTCTAAAGTATGTTTTAAGGCCTTTAATCCATGATCCAATTGTGATACATAACCAGAAAATTCTTGACCAAGGGTTAGGGGAGTGGCATCCATTAAGTGCGTTCGCCCAATTTTAACAACGTTTTGAAATTCCTTTGATTTCTTCTCCAAAGTATTTCGTAATTGTTCAACTCCTGGGATGGTCACCTCTACAATCTTTTTATAAGCAGCGATATGCATTCCAGTAGGAAAAGTATCGTTGGAAGATTGACTCTTATTTACATCATCATTGGGTTGGATGGTCTTTTCACCTTCGCCTATTGTTTTTCCAGCAATTTCATGGGCTCTATTAGCGATAACCTCATTCACATTCATATTACTTTGGGTTCCAGAACCAGTTTGCCAGATAACCAGAGGGAATTGATTGTCATGTTTTCCTTCAAGAATCTCATCACATACTTGTGCAATCAAATCTCGTTTTTCCATGGCAAGCACTCCAAGCTCGTGATTGGTATATGCTGCTGCTTTTTTTAAGTAGGCAAACCCGTAAACCACATCTAAAGGCATGGAAGCGGGCGCACCAATTTTAAAATTGTTACGGGATCGCTCAGTTTGTGCTCCCCAATACTTATCCGATGGTACTTGAACCTCGCCCATCGTATCTTTTTCAATTCTAAAACTCATTTTTTATGTTTTTAAGGATATGCAAAGTTAGGGGTTCATGAATTTATTTTACATGACATATGCACAAATGAATATTTTTTAATTAGAGATTTGTTTTTTTTAATCAAATCACGGTATCTTTGTTAAACAAAAGGAAAAAGTAATGTTTGATTTTGACCAATATTTAGGTTTCTTAGCTTTTTTAACCATTTTGACCATCGGTTTCTGGTTAATGATTTTCTTATTGACTTTTGTGGTACCTTATTGGTTATTCGGTAACTTGATAGAAATGTACAAAGAAAAACGTGAGGCTAAAAAGGCCAAACGAAATGAATAAAAAAAGAGGCTTTTAGCCTCTTTTTTGTTATCCGTCAAATTCTATATCATCATCCCCATTTCCGCCACTTTCTCTATCCCTTTTTGTTCTTTCATTCTGGGGTTGGTTAAATCGATATAAAAACGATAATGTAATCTGGCGTTCGCGAAATTGAAACTCACTCTCCGTAAAAACATTTTCTGTTCTAGTTTCCGTTCTTCTCTTTCTAGAATTAAATAGGTCGCTAACATTTAAGGAAAGTGTTGCTTTGTCCTTTATTACATCTTTGCTGAAGGCCAAATTTGTAGATAGTATTCCTTTATTTACATTTTGGGCATCAACACGTCTTCCTCTATAAAAAAGATTAGACTGAAAATCAATTGCTCCGGGTAACGGTAGCTTGGCACTAAAACGGGTAAACCAAGTAAAGTTATCGGCATCAAAATTTTGAACAACTTCTTCATTTTGAAAATCTATAAACGAGAAATCGCCTCTTAATTGTTGTTGAAATAGATTTAGGTTCCATGTAAATCGCCAATCTTTCTTCGGCGTATACGTAGTGGTCAGCTCTCCGCCATAGCGCATATCTGTTGCCAAATTAATCGGAGTGCGCACCTGTATAGGTACTAAAATTGGTTCCGAAGGATTATCAGGATTCTCAATTTCAACAAAATTTCCCGTTTCTTGAGTAATAAATTGAAAAACACCTGTGGAGCGGTTGTAGTAGGCAGAGGTAGTGAAAGTAAGTTTATCCCATCTTTTTAAATAACCCAAATCAAATGCATTGGTGTAGGTCGGATTTAAATCTGGGTTACCTTGAAATAGGTTTGTATTGCTAGAACGTGAGGGAAATGGGTTAATAAACCTAGATCGTGGTCTTCTAAGTCTACGACTGTAACTAATTGTCAATTGTTCCATTTCAGAAAATTCATAGCCTAAAAACAAAGAGGGGAACCAATCCACATAATCTTTATCCGTATTCTCATCAGTTTCCACCAATTCAATACCAATATCTGAAGCCTCCATTCGCAAACCACCAAGAATGCTGAATTTCTTTAGTTTGGTCCCTATTTGCGTGTATGCAGCATTAACATACTCACGGTAGTTTAGTTCATTACTGAAATCTGGGTCAACATTTAAGGAGCCATCTGTGTTTAGAATACCAAAATCAAAATCCGTATTGAAATTGTTAAAGGTTCCACGGTATCCCAATTCAAATTGTGATTGATTATCCTTGCCAAAGGGCAGAACGTAATCAAACTGTGCCAATTGGTTAATTTGACTTTCGTCATTGATGGTCTGTTCCGTTGGCAAAGCTATATTCTCACCAAGGATTACTTCATCAATAATAGAATTTTCAAAATCTGCTCCTTTAGAATATTGATAATCCATAGTCAATACATGCCCATCTTTTTTAAATTTTTTCTCATAGTTTAAGGAATACTGTACATTTTCATCTTCTTCATCTTCCAGAGTAAATCTATTTCTTTGAATGGTAGGGTTTCTTAGGGCATCAAAATTGAAAAAATCAACATCCACTGTATTTTCCCCATTTGTTTTCCGATAAACAAAAGAATTTGTGATACTACTGTTTTCAGAGAGGAAAAGTTCAAATCCAAAATTGGTGTTGAATCCATCTCGTTCTCGCTGGTACTTTCTAAATTCATCTTGAAAACTTTCAGTAGAACCATCATCATTAAAATTTTCTTGAATAAACTGTGCGTTTCCGGGAGCATCTCTATAGCGATAGGTAGTATTTGAAAAAATATTGAAGTTTTCCCTTCTCAAGTTTAGGCTTAATGCCCCGCCAAAATTATCTGGGTTTCCGGCAAAAACGTTGACAGAGCCATTTAATCCTGCTGTTTTACTTTGTTTGAGAATAATGTTTAAGATTCCAGCAGTCCCTTCCGCATCATAGCGAGCGGACGGGTTTGTAATGACTTCTACTTTTTCAATGGCCTCAGCCGGAAGTTGTTGCAATGCATCTGGACTTAGCCCAGAAAGCGCTGAAGGCTTCCCATTTATTAGAATGCGAACACTTTCATTACCCCTTAAACTGATATTGCCTTCTACATCAACAGTGACGGATGGTACGTTGTCTAGAACATCAGTTACCGAACCACCTTTAACAGTTAAATCACTTCCCACGTTATAGACTTTCTTATCTAAACGGAATTCAACCGTGGTACGTTCGCCCACAACCTCTACATCTTCAAGTTGTTCTACATCAATAGATAGTTTGATAATACCCAAATCTGCACTAGCTCGTAAAACCTGTGCTTTGACCTCGTATGTTGTGTAAGAAATATATTCTACGCGAATATTATAAACGCCGGGAAAGGTTTCTACCTCAAATCTGCCCATGGCATCGGTAATGCCGCCTGTTATTCTTTCTGGGTTTTTAGCGCGTTGGAGTATTAAAGTAGCGTATTCAAGAGGTTGACCAGTATCTGCATCTACTACGTTTCCTGTAATTTTTATTGGATCTGGTCTGTTGCCCTGTCCTTGTGGTCTTTGTGCAATTACTGTTATTGTACTCAGCAGTAAAAAGGACAGCAGCAGTTTCTTCATATCATTCTTTGGATTTCACCTTTTTCTTCTTCTTTTTTTTCTTTTTATCCTTCTTGGTTTTAAAGTTGTTTTTCTGAAGCTCTTGAAAAGCTTCATACTTATCTTCAGGTAAACCAGCCTTTAACTCTTCATCTTGAGTAGCCACAATTTTATCATATTCCTCTTTCATTTTTGGAGGTTCCAACTCCAAAATTTGAAGCTCTATGCGTTGCTGAACAGATTTTATCAAAGTGGTCCTTACAACTGCCTCTTCAAATGGATTTAGTCCCAAGGCCTCTGTAATAGATGGCATTTGGTCATCTACTACTCCTTCAGCAGTTATAGGCTCCTGTTTTTTAGGCGTTTCCTGTGTTTGTGGAAGTGTACTTTGTCGTCTACCGTACCCATTTCCATATCCGTTTCTATTTCCATACCCATATTGGGCCTCTAAAGTGGGCATAAAAAATACTCCCAATAAGAACGTAAGTAAAATGATGGTCTGTGTGTTTTTCATGATTGTATTCAAAATGTATGATTTTAAAATTAGATCAAGGTTTAACCTAGTTTGGTTAAATATATGTTAAATAGAGTTCTCTCTAAGTTCTTGAACGCAAAACCCTTGCCATTTTATGGTGCAGCTATACTATTTTATTTATTTCTTCCAAAGGCCTGCCTATAACTGCCCTATTTCCATTTACTACAATAGGACGTTCTATTAATTTAGGGTTTTCAACCATTGCATTAATGATTTCATTTTCTGAAAGTGTTTTGCCCTTATATTTTTCTTTCCAAATTGCTTCATTCTTACGAACCAATTCCATGGCAGGAATGCCCAATTGCTTAAGGATAGTTTGTAGCTCATTAGGTGTAGGAACATTTTCCAGGTATAGAACTACTTCAAAATCTTTTCCGGACTTTTCTAAAAGGTCCAGACCTTCACGCGATTTTCTGCATCTTGGATTGTGATATATTTTAATCATTGTTCATTAATTTATGCTTCTCGTTGTCCCATCATCATAAGGAACGCCTTAAGAAAGGAATTGATGTCACCATCCATAACGGCGTCTACATTTCCAGTTTCCTCTCCTGTTCTCACATCCTTTACCAATTTATATGGATGCATTACATAGTTTCGTATCTGTGAGCCCCACTCAATTTTCATTTTTGTGGATTCAATTTCTGCTCGGGCTTCTTGTTTTTTCCTAAGCTCTATTTCATATAACTGGGACTTCAACATTTTCATGGCAGTAGCCCTATTATCGTGCTGTGAACGGGAATCTGAACATGAAATTTGAATCCCACTTGGTTTATGGACCAATTGCACCTTGGTCTCCACCTTGTTTACATTTTGTCCACCTGCACCGCTAGAACGAGCTGTTGTGATTTCAATATCCGCAGGGTTTACCTCAACTTCAATAGTATCATCAACCAGTGGATAAACATATACAGAAGCAAAGGAGGTATGCCTTTTAGCATTACTATCAAAAGGGGAAATACGCACCAATCTGTGCACACCATTTTCTCCTTTTAGCCAACCAAATGCAAATTCTCCTTCAATTTCTAAAGTAACCGTCTTTATTCCTGCAACATCTCCTTCTTGATAATTGAGCTCTTTTACTTTGTAACCATTTTTTTCACTCCACATTAAATACATACGCATGAGCATGGCAGCCCAATCACAACTTTCAGTGCCACCTGCTCCAGCAGTAATCTGTAAAACCGCGGTGAGTTCATCGCCTTCATCAGATAGCATATTTTTGAATTCTAAAAGCTCAATGGACTGTAACGCTTTTTCGTATTGTTGATTTACCTCTTGCTCAGTAACCTCACCAGCCTGTTGAAATTCCAATAATACTTCTAAATCCACTGCCAAGGATTCTGCCGCGTTGAAATCATCAACCCACTTTTTCTTGGATTTTATGGATTTCATTTGGATTTGGGCTTTTTGTGGATCGTCCCAGAATCCTGGTGCCAAGGTTTTCTCTTCCTCATTCTCTATTTCAATAAGTTTGGCATCAATGTCAAAGATACCTCCTTAACGCACCAAGGCGATCTATAAGACCTTTTTGCTGATCTGTGGTTATCATACAATTTATTTCAAGCAAAAATAATGTTTCAATGCAGTCAAACAACGAAATTTATATAATTTTAGCTAGAACTAATTCAGATATGAAAAATTACCTTTTTTACATTTTACCCATTGTACTTACTGCCAGTTTTTTAAACGCCCAAAGCTTTGATAAAACCAAGGATTATCAAAAATTCAATGGTTATTTTAATTTCTATTATGATGATGAAACGGACAAAATATTTTTGGAAGTCAATGAATTGGAAAAGGAGTTTTTATATGTATACTCCCTTAGTAGTGGAATAGGTAGTAATGATATTGGCCTAGACCGTGGCCAATTGGGCAACGAGCAAGTTGTCTTTTTTAGAAAAGCTGGGAATAAACTTCTTTTAATACAACCCAATCTAAAATTCAGGGCACTTACCCAAAATCAATTGGAACGTAAATCTGTGGAGCAAGCTTTTGCAAAATCTGTGCTTTTTGGCTTTACTATTGAAGAAGAAAGCAAAGGAAATTATCTTATCGATATTACCGATTTTTTAATGCAAGATGCTCATGGAGTTTCCAATAGATTGAAAGGCACTGGACAAGGATCATACAGTTTGGACACATCGAAGAGTGCTTTGGCTTTTGAACGAACCAAAGCATTTTCGCAAAATACGGAGTTTGATGTTACCCTTACATTCAAAGGAAACCCTGAAGGGAATCTAATTACCTCAGTAACACCAAACCCTTCACTGGTAACCGTAGCCCAACACCATTCGCTTATTGCATTACCTGATGATAAGTATGAAAAAAGAGTTTTTGACCCTAGATGTGGTTCATATCCTTTTTCATATTATGACTATTCCACTCCAGTACAAGAACCTATTTTAAAACGTTTTGTTACCAGACATCGACTACAGAAAAAAAACCCGGGAGCTTCAGTAAGTGAAGCTGTGGAGCCAATCGTTTACTATTTAGATAATGGGACTCCCGAACCTGTTCGTTCTGCTTTACTTGATGGCGGAAAATGGTGGAACCAGGCTTTTGAAGCAATCGGATACAAAGATGCTTTTCAACTTAAAATTTTACCTGATGATGCAGACCCACTGGATGTCAGATACAACGTAATTCAATGGGTGCATAGATCTACCAGGGGCTGGAGCTATGGAAGTAGCATTACCGACCCGCGAACAGGAGAAATCATTAAAGGACATGTAAGTTTGGGAAGTCTCAGGATTCGACAAGATTTTTTAATTGCACAAGCTTTAATGAACAAGCCCTTTGCAGAGCGTGATGACAACTATCAGCCGATGTTGGAAATGGCTTTGGCGAGGATTCGCCAGCTTTCAGCACACGAAATTGGACACACCCTCGGGTTCGCCCATAACTTTGCAGCCAGCACAAATGGAAGAGCCTCTGTGATGGACTATCCACACCCTCAATTTGAATTGAAAGATGGAGCTATTGATTTTTCAAAGGCATATGATACCGGTATTGGTGCATGGGATAAAGTAACAGTAGCCTATTCCTATGCAGATTTTGGTAGTGCGGCAGACGAAAAAGAAGGCTTGAATGCAATCTTGCAAAAGGCACAGACAGATGGGTTACGATATATTTCGGATCAAGATGCCAGACCTCAAGGTGGTGCGCATGCCTTAGCGCATTTATGGGATAATGGAAGAAATGCTTCACAGGAATTGGACAATGTCCTAGAGATTAGAAAGACCGCAATCAATAACTTTTCTATGGACAACATTCGAAGTGGAGAACCAAATTCAGCATTAGAGGATGTTTTTGCGCCGTTGTTCTTCTTTCACAGATATCAAACAGAAGCGGTTTCAAAACTTGTTGGTGGATTGGATTACAATTATACCGTAAAGGGAGACGGACAACGCACCGTATATCCAATAAGTTCCGCAACCCAAGAAAATGCATTAAAGACCATATTAAGAACATTAGATTCCAAAGAAATGGCAATTCCTCAAGAAAAGTTGGTGCTTTTTCCTCCCAGAGCCATAGGCTACGGGAGAACTAGAGAATCCTTCAATAGCCGAACTGGGGTTTCTTTTGATGCATTATCAGCAGTTGAAACATCGGCAGATATGACTTTGGGACTTTTATTACACCCTGAGCGTGCCTCAAGATTAATTTTACAAAAGAGTCTTGATAAAAACCAGATGGGATTGAAACAGGTGTTAAATACGGTGCTGGACAAAACAGTAGAAAAACATCATAAGGATGCATACCTGGAAGAAACACAGCAAACCATTAATTTTAGGGTACTGTATCATATTATGAATTTGGCCGCACACACAAAAGTGCATCCGCAAGTCAATGGCGTAGCCTACCAAGTTTTAAAGGAGCTTAGGACTTCAATCTTAAATGGCGAAAAGAGCACAACATCTGCTGAAATGTTACGCAGAATAGATGACTTTTTTAAGACGCCTACTAGTTTTAAAGTTATTCCTTCACCTAAAATTCCTGATGGTTCACCCATAGGAATGGACTGTATGCACTAAAAGGCGCTTTTTTATGGAAATAAATTTGATAAGCGATACGGTCACCAGGCCAACTGGGGGAATGCTAGAGGCGATTATGACCGCCAAAGTAGGGGATGATGTGTTTAAAAATGACCCAAGTGTCAATGCTTTGGAGGAAAAGGTGGCCCAGTACTTTGGTATGGAAGCTGCGCTATTTTTCCCTAGTGGAACAATGGCGAATCAAACTGCAATTAAGTTACATACGCAGCCAGGAGAACAGCTAATTTGTGATAAATATGCGCATGTCTTCAATTATGAGGGTGGTGGAGTTAGTTTTAATAGTGGTGTGTCTTGTAAATTGGTGGATGGTTCCAGAGGAATGATGACTGCTGAGCAAGTGGAGCAGTCCATAAATCCGCCAGATTTTTACCACAGCCCTTTGACCTCTTTGGTATGTATTGAAAACACTACAAATAAGGGAGGAGGAGCTTGTTGGGACTTTGAAGAATTAAAAAAAATTAAAAGTATTTGTGAAAATCATCATTTGAGCTACCATTTAGATGGAGCACGTTTGTGGAATGCATTGATAGCCAAAAGTGAAGACCCCAGAGCATACGGTAAATTGTTCGATACGATTAGTGTTTGCTTTAGCAAAGGGCTTGGTTGTCCCGTGGGATCCGTTTTGGTTGGGAATAAAAAATTGATTGATGATGCCCTACGTGTTAGAAAAGTATTGGGTGGAGGTATGCGCCAATCTGGTTTTTTAGCAGCGGCGGCTATTTATGCCATGGAAAACCATATTGACCGTCTTGCAGAAGATCATACAAAGGCTCGAGAAATTGGTCGGGTACTTAACCAATTGGAGTGTATTCAAAAAGTAGAACCAATTGAAACCAATATTATCATTTTTGAATTGAACGAAGCCAAAATGTCTTCGGAAAGTTTTCTATCCAAATTGGAAGAAAACAACATTTTTATCATTGGAATGGGACAGGGCAAATTGCGCATTGTAACGCATTTGGATTATACGGACAAGATGCATTCACGTTTCTTGGGTGTGCTTAACTCAGTATTCGATAAATAGTAAACAGTAAAAAGTAAGCAGTTGTCAAGGTAATGTCTGATTTCCATTAACCATCAACCGACAACTATTTAAACAAAGAATCCATCCCAGGAATATTGGGCATGCCTTCCTTTGCAACTGCAGCTAACTCTGCCTCATGAACAGCAGTGGCTTTTTCAATAGCTTTGTTGAGGGTAAGAACCAAATAATCCTGTAGTTGCTCTTTATCTTGTAAAAGGGTATCATCAATTTCTATTGATTTGATCTCTCTGTTAGCGGTCAGTGTGATTTTTAGTTGCCCATCAGAGGATTTTTCATCAATCAAAATGGTATTTAAACGCTCTTTGGTTGCTTTTACTTTTTCTTGAGTTTCTTTTAGTTTACCCATCATGCCCATGATATCTCCAAACATAGAATTCCTTTTTTCGTTTTAACAACCCAAATGTAGTAATTTGGCACAAATCATAACCCATGAAGCATTCCAATTTCAGTAGCTGTTTTATCATTTTATGCCTTATTTTTGCTGGCTCTTGTAAAAATCATATGGAAGAATTGATGATAAAGCCCCCAATCGCCAAAAAAAAGCCAACGAAGCTTGAAAAGCACGGTGATGTTAGGGTGGATGACTATTATTGGATGAAAAACCGGGATGACCAGGAGGTTATTGATTACCTGAATGCCGAAAATGCATACTACGAGCAAATGACGGCCCACACGAAGAAGTTTCAAGAGGAGCTTTTTCTGGAAATGAAATCCCGTATCAAGGAGGACGATTCTTCCGTTCCCTACAAACTGAACGGCTATTGGTACATTACCCGGTTTGAAGAAGACAAGGGGTATCCCGTCTATTCCCGGAAAAAAGAGAATTTAGATGCAGCAGAGGAAATCATGTTCGACTGCAACGAACTAGCCAAAGGGCAGGATTTTTTTAAACTAAAGGGAATTTCCATCAGTCAGGATAATACTGTGGCAGCTTTTGGAGTGGATACCGTTTCTCGAAGACAGTTCGATATCCAAATAAAAAACCTAAAAACGGGAGAGGTCTACCCTGATAAAATTGAAAATACTACGGGCGGTTCGGTCTGGGCCAATGATAATAAGACCCTGTTTTATACCAAAAAAGACCCGGTGACCCTACGGTCCGATCGTATTTATAAGCACATTTTGGGTACGTCGCCCACTGAGGATGAACTCGTTTTTCATGAAGAAGATGAGACTTTTAGTGCTTTTGTGTATAAAAGCAAGTCTAGAAAATACATTATCATCGGTTCGATGAGCACACTTACCTCGGAATACCAGATTTTGGACGCGGACAACCCCAATGGTAATTTTCAGATGTTTTCACCACGGGAAATAGGGGTTGAGTACTCCATTGCCCATTACCAAGATCACTTTTATATTTTGACCAATAAGGACGGCGCCACCAACTTTAAGTTGATGAAGACTTCCTCCAATAACACAGCATCTGACAATTGGGAGGAATTTGTTCCCCATCGCGAAGATGTATTGCTTGAGGATGTGGATATTTTTAAGGACCATTATGTGCTTTCTGAACGTAAAAATGGCCTTAATGAACTCCGAATATCCCGTTGGGATGGTAGTGATAGCTATTATTTGCCTTTTGAAAGTGAGACCTATGTGGCCGGAACTTCCGTAAACGTGGATTTTGACACCAAGGAACTTCGCTATTATTATAATGAAATGGGTGCTCCCTATGCCATCATCGATTTCAACATGGAAGATAAAACACAAAAAATCCTGAAGGAGCTAGAGGTGCAGGGTGGCGATTTCGATAAATCCAATTACCGCACTCAACGCGTTTGGGCCTCGGCGAGGGATGGTGTAAAGGTTCCAATTTCATTGGTTTTCCACAAAGACACCCCTTTGGATGGCACAAGTCCGTTGCTGCAATATGCCTATGGTTCTTACGGAAGTACGATTGATCCCTATTTTTCTTCTGTAAGATTGAGCCTTTTGGACAGGGGGTTTGTGTACGCCATTTCCCATATTCGTGGGGGAGAATACTTGGGCAGACCTTGGTATGAAGATGGAAAAATGCTTCGGAAGAAGAACACATTTACCGATTTTATCGACTGTTCTAAATTCCTTATAGAAAAACAATATACAAGTCCGGAGCATCTGTATGCTAGTGGGGGCTCTGCAGGTGGATTATTGATGGGAGCCGTGATCAATATGGCTCCAGAACTGTACAAGGGCGTTATCGCTTCGGTTCCCTTTGTGGATGTTGTGACTACAATGTTGGACGATTCCATACCCTTGACCACTGGGGAATATGACGAATGGGGGAATCCCAATGAAAAGGAATATTACGAATACATGAAATCGTATTCACCTTATGATAATGTTGAGGCCAAGGAATACCCAAACATTTATGTTTCAACCGGGCTTCATGATTCCCAAGTGCAATACTGGGAGCCAGCTAAATGGGTGGCCAAGCTTAGAGAACATAAAACAGACGACCAACTGTTGTTTTTGGACACCAATATGGATGCTGGCCATGGCGGAGCTTCCGGCAGGTTTGAATCCCTAAAGGAAACAGCCAAAGAGTACGCATTTATATTAGATTTGGAGGGTAAAGCCCCTTAAATTAAAAAATACTATTTTTGTGCCGAATAAATTTTGAAGACTTTCAGTGTTTATTCATTACCTAAAACCAGTTATGGAAAAACAGATAAATGCGCATAGCAATATCCTAGATTTAATTGGAAATACCCCCCTAGTTAGGTTAAACAAGATTACCGAGCCACTTACCGGAAATTTTTATGCCAAGATTGAGGCATTTAACCCTGGGCATTCATCAAAGGACAGAATAGCGGCCTACATCATTGAAGAAGCAGAACGCAAAGGGCTGCTCAAACCAGGGAGCACAATTATTGAGACTACCTCTGGTAATACCGGCTTTAGTTTGGCAATGGTGAGTATTGTAAAAGGATACAAATGTATTTTGGCAGTAAGTTCAAAATCTTCACCAGATAAGATAGACATGCTTCGGTCTATGGGGGCAAAAGTATATGTCTGCCCTGCGCATGTTAGTGCAGATGACCCTAGATCATATTACGAAGTCGCAAAACGCTTGCATAGCGAAACCAATAATTCTATATATATCAATCAATATTTTAATGAGCTTAACATAAAGGCGCATTATGAAACAACGGGGCCAGAAATCTGGAATCAGACGAATGGGGCTATTACACATTTGGTTGCATGTAGCGGAACAGGAGGTACTATTTCGGGAATTGCCCAATACCTAAAGGAGCAAAACCCAGATGTAAAAATTTTAGGTGTGGACGCCTATGGTTCTGTACTTAAAAAATACCACGAAACAGGCGAATTTGACCATAATGAGGTGTATCCCTATAGAATAGAAGGCCTTGGCAAAAATTTGATTCCTACAGCTACTGATTTCAACTGCATTGATCGCTATGTGAAGGTTACTGATGGGGAAAGTGCCCATATGGCCAGAAAAATTGCGCATACAGAGGGAATGTTCGTTGGCTATACCAGTGGTGCTGCAATGCAGGCCTTATATCAATTAAACACAGAAGGCGAATTTTCAGAAGATAGCAATGTTGTAGTTATCTTCCCTGATCATGGGTCAAGATATATGAGCAAGGTATACAGTAATGAATGGATGGAAAATCAAGGATTTTTCGATATTCAGAATGCTGAAACCCCAGAAAAAATAGAATACATCAAGTAAAACTCAAATTGATGTATTAAGAGTCTGAGCGGCAATGGATTACATTGCCGTTTTTTTATATACAAATTTCGTTATGTGAGCTTAGCAAAAATCTATATTTTTGCATTTGAAACAATTTAGAGGTAGATGAGAGATTTATTTGATAGAATCATTGAGAACAAGGGACCTTTAGGGAAATGGGCGTCACAGGCAGAAGGATATTTTGTATTCCCAAAATTAGAAGGACCTATCTCTAACAGAATGAAATTCCAAGGAAAGGATGTCATTACATGGAGTATCAATGATTATTTAGGACTTGCCAATCTACCCGAGGTTAAGAAAGTTGATGGTGATGCAGCTTATGAGTATGGGGCGGCTTTCCCTATGGGTGCTCGTATGATGAGTGGTCATACAGATTTCCATGAACAATTGGAGCAAGAATTGGCTGCATTTGTTAATAAACAAGCTTCTTACCTATTAAATTTTGGCTATCAAGGATTTATGTCGGTTATAGATGCGTTGGTATCTAAAGATGATATTATTGTATATGATGTTGACTGTCATGCTTGCATTATTGATGGAGTACGCTTGCATATGGGCAAACGTTTCACCTTTAAGCATAACGATCCTGAAAGTTTAGAGAAAAACTTGGAGCGGGCAACAAAGATGGCTACAGAGACAGGTGGCGGAATTCTAGTGATTTCTGAGGGTGTATTTGGAATGCGTGGAGAGCAGGGCATTCTAAAGGAAATTGTTGCACTAAAACAGAAGTTCAAGTTTAGATTGCTTGTGGATGATGCACATGGTTTTGGAACCTTGGGCAAAACGGGAGCTGGAGCAGGCGAGGAGCAAGGAATCCAAGATGATATTGATGTTTACTTGGCAACTTTTGCCAAATCTATGGCGGGTATTGGGGCTTTTGTAGCTGCAGATAAGGAAATCATAGAGTATTTAAAGTATAATTTAAGGTCCCAGATGTTTGCTAAATCATTACCTATGGTTTATGTAAAGGGAGCCTTAAAACGTTTGGATATGTTGCGCACGATGCCAGAACTTAAAGCTAAGCTTTGGGAGAATGTTAATGCGCTACAGAATGGACTTAAAGAGCGTGGTTTTGATATTGGTACCACCACAAGTTGTGTAACACCGGTATATTTAAACGGGAGTATCCCAGAAGCTATGGCTTTGGTTAAGGATTTGAGAGAAAATCATGGAATATTCTGTTCTATAGTAGTTTATCCTGTAATACCTAAAGGATTAATTCTACTCAGATTGATTCCTACTGCTACGCACACCATGCAAGATATCGCTGAAACATTAGATGCTTTTTCGAGTATACGGGAAAGGCTTCAAAATGGCACCTATAAGCGATTGTCGGCAGCTGTTGCAGCGGCCATGGGGGAATAAGATTTTAACCCAAAGCCTTTGACAAAGCTTTCATTTCGTCCATTGTTCCAACAGTGATTCGTGACCATTCCCCTTCTGTTTCATAAATTCTTGTGCCAATAATATTGGCCGCTTTTAATTGTTGGAAAAAGTCCTTTTCATAATCTTTTAAGGAAAAATAGATAAAGTTAGTGTAGGAAGGAATGCAGGGAATGCCAATTCTTTCCAGTTCTGTAATGGCATATGTTCTGGCATCTTTATTAAAATTCCGAGTAGAATCAATAAACGTATTGTCATTTAAGCTTGCAAGGGCAGCCGAAGAGGAAACAACACTTAGGGCAATACCAGCCCATGTTTGCAGTTGTTTTAGTTTTTTAATGGTATCGCTATGGGCAAGCGCATAACCAATTCTTGCCCCAGCCAATCCATAGATTTTTGAAAACGTTTTGGCAATGATGAGATTTTTGTTGGTCTTCACCATCGCTGTCATAGATTTTTCATCGGTAAACTCCAAATATGCCTCATCTAAAAGGACCAAGGCATTCTGCGATGCTCTTTCGATAAAAGATTTTAGCTCTTCATGTTCACAAATGGTTCCTGTGGGGTTATTAGGGTTACACACATATACCAATCTGGTTTCTGAAGTAATGGCCTTTAATATGGTATCTAGATCATGCTTTTTATCGTCAGTTAATGATACTCCTATTTTCTTTAGGCCCAATGCCTCAGCTACAGATCCCCAATAGTTAAATGTGGGTTCTGCGGTTACAAAATTCCCTTTTTGCATTCCGGCAAATCTTGCCACTATGTCTAGTATGGCTGATGAACCGGGACTCATTATTATGTTATCACTGGAAACTTGATTTTTTTCAGCTAGGGCACGGGCCAGCTGCATAGTGATTTCCATGCCATATCGATTGCTTTTAGAAAGGCTTTCTATCATGGCATTTTTTGCCATTGGAGAAGGACCATATGGATTTTCATTTGAACTTAAAAAGATAGTGTCCTCATCGAAAGCATGTTGAAGGCTGAAATTTTCATCAAAGGATACCGAATCAAAACTGCTCAATCCTAATCCAGCAATACCGAGCCCTACTTGTTTTAGCCAATTTCTTCTGTTGTTCATCCTTAAGACTTTAGAGTGATTTCCGCGCGGGAAAATAGATTAGCACTTGACTAAAAATAACCAAAAATTCAATGTAATGATGAAAGGCTAGGGTTGTATCTCAACGATTGTTTCAACTTCGCAAGCCAAGTTCCATGGCAGTGAAGCCATACCTACTGCAGATCGAGAATGTTTTCCTCTTTCCCCAAAAATTTCCACCAGTACATCTGAATACCCATTAATCACTTTGGGGTGATCTTCAAATGAACTGTTCGAATTTACCATACCAAGCACTTTTACAATCCTTACCACCTTATTAAGGTCTCCAATTTCTTCTTTTAAAATACTTAAGTGGTTAATTGCTGTTATTCGGGCTGCCTCATATCCTTCTTCAACAGTTAAGTCAACCCCAACTTTTCCTATTATACGTTCTCCTGAAGGCTTTATTGGGCCATTTCCTGATAAATAAACAAGGTTATTGCTTGTTGTTGCCATTGCAATTTTTAGGCCTTTAGGTAACTTTTGAGGAGCTAGTGTAATATCTAGTTCCTTTATTCGCTCCTCGACATCATAGGTGTACAAAGCAGGGCTATCTTTCTTGACTTTACTAGTTTTGGCGCACCCTAGTGAAAGCACAAAAAATAACACACAAATTTTTTTCATAGGCTAAGGCTTAACAGATAGGCATATAACCGTATATACTAAATCATAAATCCTTTCGATAGGTTCTTCTCTTTTTATGGGTAACAGGATCAAAATGTTTCCATATTTGCCGTATAGCAGTATTCTCCTCCAACTCCGGAGTTCTAATGCAATTTACGATTCCTCTTTTTTGAAAGGTATTGTAGTATTCATTAAAAATAATGGCTGTTACCCCCTTACTTTGATATTCCGGACGAATACCGATCAAATAGAAAATTACATCCTTGCTTTGTTTTTTAGCTTTTAGCAAATGAAAGACTCCCGTTGGGAATAACTTTCCTTTAGCTTTTTGAAGCGCTTTTGAAAACGAAGGCATTACAATGGCGAAAGCTACAAGTTGATCTTGTTCGTCCACGACAAATTTGATGTACTCCGGATTAATAAAGCTTATATATTTCTTCTTAAAGTATTCTTTCTGAACATCTGTGATTTTAACAAAAGAGGAAAGACTGGCGTAAGAACTATTGAATAAATCAAACATTTTATCTACCCAAGGCATAATATCCTTGCTGTTTGTAAAATTTAGCTCTCGAAGCTTGTAGCGTTTTTTTATTAATAAATTGGCTTTATAAAAGATTTTTGGGTCAGCATTGGCAAATAAAAACTTGTCTTCTAAATATCCTTTTTCCTTTACAAAACCATGTTTTTCATAATGGGATTGATAGTATGGATGATTGTACCACGTAATCATATTTCCAATATGGTCAAACCCTTCAATAAGCACACCTACCTTATCTAAATTGGAAAATCCTACAGGACCCTCCATATAGTTTAGTTGATGTTGCTTTCCTACTTCTTCAACTTTTTGTAATAAGGCTTCAGATACTTCAAAATCGTTAACAAAATCAAACCAGCCAAACCTCATTTTTTTAAGGTTCTGTTCCTTTACTTCCAACCAATTGACGATTGCAGCAACACGGCCTACAATCTTATCATCCTTGTAAGCAAGGTAAAATGAAGCTTCAGCGCTCTTGAAAACTGGATTTTTATCAGGATTAAAAGATTCAAGTTCGTCGTTAATAATGGGTGGCACCCAATATGGAGAATCTTTATAGAGGGAAAATGGAAACTTTACAAATTTTTTTAAATCAGCTTTGGACTGCGCTTGCTTAATGGTGACCATACATTAATTTTTGTAAGGCCAATATTAGCAATATTCTAATCAGAAGAAAAATGATAGCTGTAAAACTTAGAAGTCTAGATCATCTTTATCCTTTTTTTTCTTTTTCTTTCTTTTCTTTTTGACATCTTTTTTACGGATCTTTCCATTTACACCTGTCTTTTGATCTTCGATAGGGACCAACTTGTCTTTATGAAAATCTAAACGTTGTGAAAAACCCAAAACAGCAAAAATACGGGAGGGTGAATTTTTAAAATTGGAGCCCAGATGAAAATCGGCCTGAAAATTCGGACTAATTAAATACGCCACACCAGTGCGCAATAAAATATCTGAATACCGATCACTTTTTATGCCCTGGTTCTCAATAAAAACACTCCATTTAGGATCTCTAAAGGCATGGGTGACTGAAACCGCATAGCTCAGTTCTGGAAAATCTGTTCCAATTCTGTCATAAGCAATGTTGGAAATAAGCACAAATCTTGGTGAAAGCCGACTTTGCGTGGCAATTGCCCCACGGTACGAAATGGTTGGATCACCTACGTAGAATGGATTCTCTCCCAAATTAAATGTTGCTCCTCCGTAAAGAGAAACTGCTGGAATTAAATTTTTCCATTGAAAAACATTATTGGCTCTCCAGCTATATAAGTTCGGTTTGTTGTTTTCTGGATTTTTAAAAGGGTCGAAAATGAGATATTTGAGTCCTAATCTATTTCTAGTGAAATCCGTTCTGGTTTCATCTGTGCCTAAATCGGTAAACGTTATGTTTTGGTTTATAAAAGTTCCTTCATAGTTGATCTCCAATGTTTCAAAAAGCAACCCATATCTAAGGGAAATATCTGCGCCAAAAATATTGGAGTCAGAATTTATTGAAGCATCATCTTGTTGTTCATATACAAGCCCTACTTCCGCCTGAACTACGTTTTTTCCTACAGCATAAGCACTTACCGCTCTACCTGGCCTGTTAGAATTGATAACGTCCGTATATTGTGCGCTGGTAAAAAGGGGAATAAGACAGAGGGTGAAAAGGACTTTTTTTACAATATGAAGATCCATATAACTGATTTTAATACTATTTTAAGATACTTTAGGGCCTTTTAATAGACTAACAATGTAATTTTGACGCAATAGTTATTATTATATGGTTTTATTACAAACGATTTTAATACTTGTATTAGTATACTACGCAGCGAAAATGCTGCTAAAATGGTTGGCACCCAAATTACTGAACTATGCCATGAGAAAAACGGAAGAGCGTTTTGGGCAGCAGTTTGGTAATTATCAGGATTTTGGAAACAAATCTAAAACGGAAAAGGAGCCTACATTTTCTAAAAAGCCTTTTAAAAAATCCAATCCTTCAAAAAAAGTTGGAGAATATATAGATTTTGAAGAAATTGACTAATATTTGTCTTTTCAAAATCAATCCATGAGTCTTTCTCCAAAAGCTATTATCACCCATATCTGTGTAATTGCTTTATTCATTCTTGCTTCGCTTGTATACTTTTATCCAGTACTTCAAGGAAAAGCAATTTTTCAATCGGACATTGCCCAGTACAAGGGTATGGCAAAAGAGCGCAATGATCATAAGGAGCTCACAGGTGAAGAATCATATTGGACCAATAGTGCCTTTGGTGGAATGCCTACCTATCAACTTGGAGCTAACTATCCTCATGACTACATAAAAAAACTAGATCGATTGATTCGGTTTTTACCCAGACCTGCCGATTATCTATTTTTGTATTTGTTAGGATTTTATGTCTTGATGCTTTGCTTAAAAGTAGAATACAGGTTGGCAATTTTAGGGGCACTGGCCTTTGGTTTTTCAACCTATCTCATTATCATTCTTGGTGTGGGACATAATGCAAAAGCACATGCGCTGGGGTATATTCCAATGGTGTTGGGCGGGATTGTCTTGGTCTTCCGAAAGAAATATTTGTGGGGTTTTATATTAACGGCCTTGGCCATGGCACTGGAAATAAGTGCCAATCATTACCAAATGACCTATTACTTTATGTTATTGGTATTGATTTTAGGACTTGTGCAGCTGATTTATGCAATCAAGGACAGAAAATTAAAACACTTTTTTACATCCGTGGGAATTTTGATTGCTGCGGTGGCCTTATCCATAGCCACCAACGCTACAGGCTTAATGGCCACAAAAGAGTATGCCGATTGGAGTACTCGGGGAAAATCGGAATTAACTATTAATCCAGACGGAAGCGAAAAAGCGCTGCAAAGTGGGCTGGATAGGGAATACATTACACAGTATAGTTACGGTATAGCGGAGTCTTTAAATCTATTTTCGGCACGTTTGTTTGGTGGTACCACAAATGAAGATTTGGGGAAAAAATCCAAAGCATATGAATATCTAACTGGGCAAGGGCTTTCTCCAACCAAGGCTTTAGAGCTTTCTAGTGGATTGCCACTCTATTGGGGGAAACAACCTATCGTAGCTGCACCTGCCTACGTAGGTGCTATTGTTATCTTTTTATTTATTCTTGGAATTGTAGTGGTTAAGGGAAAAAAGAAATGGTGGTTACTTACTGGCGCAATTCTTTCGCTGTTATTGTCATGGGGTAAAAACTTTCCTGCATTAACCGATTTCATGATTGATTACTTCCCATTATATAACAAGTTTAGGGCAGTATCTTCTATTCAGGTAGTTTTAGAATTATGCTTACCGGTACTTGGAATTCTCGGAATTCGTGAGCTTTTTAGAAAGTCTTTGAAACCAAAGAAAAAAATAAGTGGGCTTAAACTTAGTTTTTTTATCACTTTGGGATTAGGGGTATTTATATTTTTAATTAAGGGATTCTTCGATTTTGAAGGACTACGGGATGAAACATATCGTGGTTATTTTGGGGATGAATTGATGACGATGATTATAAGAGACCGCGAGGCCGTTTATATCAATGATACGATTCGTTCGCTGATTTTTGTATCACTCGCAGCGGTAGCTTTATGGCTATTTGTAAAAGAAAAGATTGGAAAAAATCTAGTTGCTCTGGTTTTGGGCGCATTGATTTTGTTTGATTTGATTGGAGTGAACCTTCGCTATGTAAATGAAGACAGTTTTGTACGTCAACGTATGGTAAATACACCATTTCAAGTAAATCAAATAGATGAATTGATTCAACAGGACAAAACCATATTTCGGGTTTTTGACCCACAGGAAGGATTAAATGGGGCAAGAACTTCTTATTTTCATAAATCGGTTGGGGGCTACCATGCGGCCAAACCACGACAGTTACAAAATTTGTTTGATTATCATCTGTACCAAAACAATTTACAGGTTCTAAATATGTTGAATGTAAAGTATATTATTCAACAAGATGAAGAAGGAAATAGTTTTCCAGCGGTTAATGATAATGCCAATGGCAATGCTTGGTTTGTTGAAAAACTGAAACCCGTACGTTCAGCAAATGATGAAATCCTGGAGCTTACAGCATTCGATTCAAAATTGGAGGCCGTCATCAATACCAATGATTACCCTACAGTAACCAAACATACTTATGAGATAGATTCCCTGGCTTCCATAACACTAACAGATTATAGACCTAATTATAATAAGTATCAATCTAACAATGCAAATGCCGGTTTTGCTGTATTTTCTGAAATGCACTATGGTTCTGGATGGCAAGCATATATTGATGGAAAGACAACACCGCATTACAAAGTAAACTATGCACTGCGAGGCATCAAGATTCCTGAAGGGCAGCACGAAATCGAATTCAAATTTGAGCCTGAAGTAGTTAAGACTGGCAGTCAAATTACCTTGGCAAGCTGTATCCTATTGGGTCTTATTGTTGTTGGTGGTATAGGGTATTCTTTCCGACCCAAGAAATCCAAAAAGGCATAATGCAAAAAGTTTTGGTCATAGCGTACTATTGGCCACCTGCGGGTGGGCCAGGTGTGCAACGATGGCTGAAATTTGTAAAATACTTAAAGGATTTTGGGATTGAACCTGTTGTTTATGTGCCTGAAAATCCAAACTACCCCATAGTAGATGACCATTTGGCACATGAAATCCCAAAAGATATTCAGATTTTAAAACAACCTATAGTAGAGCCTTATAAGTGGGCTTCAATGCTTTCTAAAAAGAAAACGAAGACCATAAGTTCTGGGGTTATCCAAGAAAAGGAACCATCTTTTGTGGAGAAATTGCTGCTGTGGATTCGAGGGAATCTTTTTATTCCTGATGCCAGAAAGTTATGGGTTAAACCATCAATCACGTATCTATCCGAAGTAATTGAAGAACAAGGTATTCAGACTATTGTTACAACTGGACCTCCACATAGCGTCCATTTAATAGGAATGGGGTTAAAAAAGCAACATCAGATTGAATGGATAGCTGATTTTAGAGATCCTTGGACCACTATTGGCTATCATAGTAAATTGCGGTTGACAAAAGCTTCGCAAAGAAAACATAAGGAATTGGAATATATAGTTCTTAACACCTCGGATAAAATTATAGTTACCAGTAATACCACAAAACAAGAGTTTGAAAAAATTACTGCTAAACCGATAAGGGTTATCACCAATGGTTTTGACGATAATTTGGGAGAGATTCAAATGGATGGGTTGTTTACCATTTCCCATATAGGTTCGTTGCTTACAAGGCGAAATCCAAAGTCATTGTGGAAGGCGTTACAAGAATTGACTGCTGAGAATGAAGCGTTTAAAAAGCAATTGCGAATACAATTTGCCGGAGTCGTAGGAGAAGAGGTCTTGCAATCTGTTAAGGCCTGTGGATTGGAAAATTGTGTAGTGCAACTTGGCTACCTTCCCCATAATCAAATATTGGAAGTTCAACGGAAATCGCAATTACTTTTATTATTGGAAATAGACTCTGAGGAGACAAAAGGTATTATCCCGGGCAAACTTTTTGAATATTTGAATGCCAAACGCCCCATTTTGGCCATCGGTCCAAGAGAATGGGAGGGAGGTACTATTATTTCAGAAACAAATTCTGGAGCGGTTTTTACGCCAGGAGACTCGGCTGCTTTAAAAAATGTACTTTTAGATTGGTTTGAATTATATCAAAAAGGAGCACTGGTAGTCAATTCAACAGGAATTGAGAAATACCATAGAAGAGAATTGACACGCGCATTAGCAAATTATATTCAATGGGAATCGTCTTAAAACAATCTTTAAAGAATATAGCGATTACCTATGCAGGCTTTGCTTTTGGGGCTGTAAACACCCTATTTCTGTATACTCAAATCTTACCAGATGAATATTACGGATTAGTCACTTTTATATTGGCTTCGGGTGCTATTTTAATGCCTCTCATGGCCTTTGGAGTTCATAATACTATGGTTAAGTTTTATAGCAGCTATGAGGATTCTAAAAAGAATGGATTCTTAAGTTTGATGTTGCTCACGCCTCTCTTGGGTATTATACCTCTTGGACTAATCACGTTTTTCTTCCATGATACTATTTCTGCTTTTTTTTCCCGAGAGAATGCATTGGTGAAAGATTATATCTGGTATGTGTTTTTGGTTGGTCTTGCTATGGGCTATTTTGAGGTGTTTTACGCCTGGTGCAAGGTGCATTTAAAATCGGTTTTCGGAAACTTTATGAAAGAGGTTTTTGGGCGCATAGGTGTTTTAGCGCTACTGCTGTTACTTCACTTAGAAATTGTCACTTTAGACACTTTTATTAAGAGTTTGGTAGGTCTTTACCTTTTGCGAACCATTATTATGAAGGTGTATGCCTATAGTATCCGATTTCCGAAATGGAGCATTCAATTTCCATCAAATACTAAAGAAATATTAAACTATAGTTTTCTAATTATCCTTGGAGGTTCTGCGGCAGTAATTTTATTGGAAATAGATAAGGTAATGTTGAACCAATTTATTAAAATTGAAAATGTTGCTTATTATGGAGTGGCGGTCTACATAGCTACCGTGATTATTGTGCCTTCAAGGGCCATGCACCAGATTACATATCCTTTAACTGCGGAACTATTAAACTCTGGGAATCATTTTGAACTAGAAAAACTGTATAAAAAAACTTCTTTGACGTTGTTTATTGCATCGGGAATTCTTTTTGTGTTGATTATTCTGAATATGGAAGATTTATATCAACTGCTCCCAGAATCGTATCGAAATGGGTTTGCCATTGTTTTTCTTATTGGTTTGGCCAAGGTTTTTGATTCTATGCTTGGCAACAACAATTCTATCCTTTACAATTCCAAATACTATAAAACAGTGCTTGTTTTTGGAATATGTTTAGCCTTATTAACTATACTGTTGAACCTTTTTCTTATTCCTGAGTTTGGAATGGAGGGTGCAGCTTTGGCTAGTTTTATTGCCATTGTCATTTTTAATTTGGTAAAGCTAATCTTTGTAAAATTGAAGTTTGGCTTTTTACCTTTTACGGCTGCTACATTTAAAGTCTTTGCGTTACTATTATTGCTAGGTGTACTTTTCCAGTTTTTACAGTTTTCATTTCATCCCATTCTGAATATCATTTTAAAATCGGCATTGATAGTAGCAATGTACTTGGGAATTTTATTTCGCTTTGAAATCTCTGAGGATGTTTCTGGTGTCCTTTCAAAATGGTTGAAAAGGAGAGAGGAGGAGTAAAGAAAAACCCCGTAGTGGATAAATCCAACTACGGGGTAAACAACTAACCAACCTAAAAACTATCTTTATTGCACTCTTCGCGAACTTCTTGTTCTAGTGCCTGAATTACTACTTCTTCTTGAACTTGTATTTCCTGAATTTCTCTTAACAGTTGTACTTGTTTTTCTGGAAACTGTTCTTTTTGGTGCACTGCTTCTACTAGCTACTGACCTACTTGTACTTTTTCTAGCCTGTGGCTTTCTATACGTACTAGTTGTACTTCTTGTAACTGTTCTGCTTCGTGGGGTAGTGGTAACCTCTCTTTTTGTCACGGTTCTACTACTTGGCTTTCTTGTAACCTGTTTTTGTGTTACAGTTCTGCCTTTATTTCCACGAGACACCGTATTTCCTCTTCTATAATCGCTCTGCTTAACAGTTCTTTTAGTTCCAACGTTTCCGTTGTTTCTTCTGACTGTATTGTTAGAACGCGTTACCGTATTTCCTTTTCTATAATCACTCTGCTTAACAGTTCTTCTAGTTCCAACGTTTCCGTTATTTCTTCTTACGGTGTTGTCAGAACGTCTTGCAACATTTCCTTTTCTGTAGTCAGACTGACCTACGGATCTGTTACTTCTTCCATAGTTTCCTCCATCTCTTCTAACACTATGGTTACGTCTTGTTACCCTTTTATCATTTCTATAGATATTGTCTCTTCTATAATGTCTGTCATTTCTATATGTTTTACCAATAGATGCATAACTTCTTCTATGGTTGTATCTATATGGTCTGTAATAGGTATATCGTGCAGGACTATAATACCTTCTATAAGGTCTGTTATATACATTACAATATGATATTGCAGGTCTAACAAAGTACCTGTGGAAAGGTCTATACACATAATGTCTGTTATAGATATTAATGTATCCTGTATAGTGGCTAAATACTCCACCGTTGTAATACACATTTAATCCACCTACTCTGCGAACTCGACCATTTCTGTACCATACGTCCACACTTCCTATTTGAGATACACGTCCATAGGGATCATAGTATATAGGAATATTTTCTATCTGGATTACAGCACCATAGTCATCATACTGTACATATGGGTTATAGTTGTATCCTGAATTAAAAGTGATTCCAACATTACCGATTCGTGCACCCACACCTACATTTACTTGATTGTTTAAATAAAAATCAAATTCTCCATCTGGGTATACTGAAAACGTTATTCCATTTTCTTGGAAAATGAAAGAGTTTCCATATCTATAAGCATTGCTGGTTGCAACCTTATGTTCTGTCGTGGTTGCTTTGATACTTGGTGTACCTAAAAGAACCGCTGCTATAACGAGTATTAACTTTTTCATACTATAAGGTTTTAAATTCAAAATGCAACTATTTACATTCTGATTACTAAATACCAAACAGCGTGCCAAAAAAATCACATAAGTTGTAAGTTATTGAAAAAGAATCGTTTATAATTATTTTTTGATGATGAATACAGATCTTCTGTTTAACTCATGTTCCATATCTGAGCAATCTACTCCATTGGAACAGCTATTTAATAGTTGGGTTTCGCCATAACCTTTAGATGTGAGTCTGCTGCGATCTATACCCTTATTTACTAACCACTGCATAGTGGACCAAGCTCTTTTTTCTGATAATTTGAGATTAAAAAGGCTGCTAGATCTTGAATCTGTATGGGATTCAATATGAATTTCTAAATGAGGGTATTCTTTCATGGCTTGAAGAATCTTTGCCAATTCAATCTCTGCATCTGACCGTATACTATATTTTCCATAATTAAAATAGATAGGTTGTAAATTGAGTCTGCACCCTAAATCATTAACAGCGCATTCTGGGGGAGTAAGTTCTATGTTTACTTCTAAAGAGTGAGATCCGCGAGGCGTTGTAATGGTTTGTTCTGAGGGTTCATATTCTTTATCATCATTTTCAACTCGAATGGCATACTGCTTGCTACAGTCGACTAGATTTAAAAATTCATAATAACCATCTATATTGGTTGTGGTTTGTGATACAACATTATTATCCTCATCTAACAGCGAAACCACAGAGTCAGCAACTGGATTCTCAATAACTGCGTCTAAAACCACACCTTTAATGGTTATATCCCCACATTTTTCCCATACTCTATATATATCATCTGAAATACTACCAGCACCTCCATCTCTATTAGAGGAAAGGTAACCTATTTGTTTTTCTTCATCTAGAATAAACCCAAAATCATCCATATTTGTATTTAAGGGTTGTTTTAGGTTGGTTACCTCGCTAAACTCACCGTTTTCTTGTAAGGAAACGACAAAAATGTCCAACCCTCCTAATCCCATATGGCCGTCGCTTGAAAAGTAGAGGTTATTATTTTTACTGATGTAAGGAAAGGTCTCACGAGCTTCCGTATTAATCTCAGGACCGAGATTTACTGGAGTCCCATAAAAAAAATCCCCAATGATATCCACATACCAGATATCAGACTCCCCTTGAGTTCCCTTCATGTTTGAAGAAAAGTACAGGCGATTTTCATCTGGATTTAAAGCTGGATGGGCAACGGAATAGGAATCATCATTGAATGATAACTCCTGAACATTTCCCCATGTTCCATCCTCCTTTTTTGTGGCTTTATAAATTTTTAAGGTTATAAGTTTTTTCTGATTTTTCTTTTCCTTACCGTCGATGTAATTATTTCTGGTAAAATACATGGTCATCCCATCTTTTGTAAATACAGCAGACGATTCATGATAAGGAGAATTAATGTCCCCTTTTAATAACTTAGGGTTGATCAGTTGCCATTCTTCATCTATTTCTGCCTCATATAAATTTAAATAGGGAAGACCTGTCCAGTCATGTGTTTTGTTGTCTCCTTCTATATTCACCGATGAGGATGCGTATACGATTTTATCGTTATGAAATGAGGGTCCAAAATCAGAACTGGACATTTTGTTGGTGATATTTTTAATTTCAAATATTTTGGACTGAAAATCAACTAAACTATCCAATGCGGGGTAATTTTCCATAAAGTTTTTAGCAATTCTAGTGGTAGCGGACCTAGAAGCAAATTCACCCATCAATTTTTTGGAGATATGATATTCTCCTATGCTCTTAAATGTTTGCGCTGCTCTATAGAAATATTCTGGTTCCAATTCTTTTGGATATTTTTCTATCAATTTTTTATACCATTTTACTGCTTCTTCATATTCGCTGTTAAAATAGTAGGTGTCCCCTAATTTTTTAAATACTTGCGCAGATTCATAACCAGCATCAACTACTTTTAGGTATATTTTTCTTGCATCTATAAAAGCATATTTGTCAAACTCTTCATTTGCTTTTTTGATTTTACTTTTTTGGCTGTAAGTGAGATTACTTATCAGAAGAATAGATACAACAACAAATAATTTTCTCTTGGTTATTACTTTCATAGGAGGCTTTCTTAAAAGAATCGTGGAATCATGATTTTATCGGATTTATGAAAGATGTCAAATCGTAAGAAAACCTCGTAAGATCCGTCACTGTAGGTTTCAATATCAGTGGATTGGTAGTCATAGGCCAATCCAGCAAAAATCGATTTTGTGGCTTGAAACCCAAGCATGGCACTCAACGATGCATCCCATCTATATGAAGTGCCAAAGACAAACTTTTCATTAAACATAAAATTGGCTGATACATCCAATTGTAGAGGAGAACCGCTTACTACTTTAATCAGAGATGCTGGCTTAAATTTTAGATTCCTATTTAAATCAAAAACAAGACCTAGCATAAGAAAATAGTGGAGTCTTTCTACGGCAATGCTGTTAGTGTTTCCATTTTGGAGGGAACTTTCATCAAAATGTTTGGAATTTAAAAAGTTAGGAACTGACAAACCAGCATAAAATCTTTCCGTTTTAAAGTATAAACCTGCTCCAACTTGGGGTTGTAATTTTTGGTCTATATTATTTTGAAAATTGGGATCGCTTTGGTCAAAAACGCTCAGTTTACTAAAGTCAACATCCAACAAGTCAACACCACCTTTTAAACCAAAAGATAATTTACCAGTTCGGGAGACATCAATAGTGTAGGAGTAATCAACTGTGATGTTTGACTCTATTGCAGGGCCTATTTCATCATGCACAATTGAAAGCCCCAGTCCCATGCTGTTGTATAAACCTACGGGAGCATTTGCTGTAAATGTTAAAGTTTGAGGAGATCCTTCAAAACCTGTCCATTGCGTACGCCCTAAAAGACCAATACTAAGTGTTTCCCTTGACCCAGCATACGCAGGATTTATTATCTGGGTGTTGTACATATATTGGGTATACTGTGAATCTTGTTGTCCAATGGCATAAAGGCCTACTAATAGCAATAGTATAGAGGTTAAATTTTTCTTTTTCTGCATGCGCTTATACAAGAATTGGGAGTTGGTCATAGTTTTGGATCTGTTATCTTAATCTCTATTGATGTACAGATAGCCTGTATAGCTTTCTTGACCTGGGTTTTCTGCTCCAAATGTTAGAATATAGAAGTATGTTCCACTAGGTAATTCCCTGTCTTCCGCAACGGTTGCCCTTCCGAAGGAAATACCCCCGAAAAGATTATTTGCACCACCATATCCTTTCGTTTCATAGACCAATACACCCCATCGATTAAAAATTTGTAGCTTATTGTCCGGATAGTTTTCTATACTCCTAATTCTAAAAAAGTCATTTATTCCATCACCATTAGGAGTTAGACCAGTGAAAATTTTGAAATCGGAATCTACTGGATTGCTGCCTTCACATGCATCTGAAACTGATACTATTGTGGGGTCATCTTGGGAAAATAAATCATTGTCAGAGATGTCGTTGACAATAGTATTTTGCTGTCCCACAACATTTGCGGTTACGGTAGCTTGGTTTTCTACTTCTTCCAGACCTAAATCTTCTTGGGTGACGGTGTAAACAACAGTATATGTCCATTCTTCTTCAAAATCAAGTGTTCCATTGGCATTTTCATCTCCTAAGGGCCCTTCAATGGGGTTTCCCAAAAGGTCATCCCGTAAAACAATACCAGTTAGAGATTGATTTCCAAGATTAGCCACCCTGAAGGTATATTGGATGCTTTCGGGACAACTATCGTTGTTTGCATCAAACAGACTACCTTGTTTGATTAGCCCTATACCTGCGGTATTATTTATACAAGCTCCTGCCACTGATACTATGGTAGGTTCGTCTTCGGTATGAAGATTTTCGTGTGAGAAATCAGTAATTATGGTATTTGGTGAATCAACCCTAAATGCAGATACCATAGCTTGATTTTCAACATAAGTCCGATTAATATCAGTTTGGGAAATATTGTAGACCAGATTGTATGTCCACTGTTCGTCAACATCCAAAATATCATCCTCGTTAAGGCTTCGAGTATTGGGCTGAGTCAGGGCGGCATTCAAAAAGTCATCTTCCAACAGTATGTTTTCCAATGCGATGTTCCCCAGATTCTCCACTGTAAATAAATAGAGGATAGCATCAAAACAGCCATCATTATTAGAATCAAACAGATTCCCTGTTTTTTTTACGCCAATACGGGCAGAATCATCAGGACATAAACCTACCACCGAAGTTGTTGTTGAATCATTTTCAGCATAGGTGTTATCGTCAGATTGGTCAAAAACTTGAGTAGAAGAATCCGAAGATAGTCCGCTCACTGATGCTTGGGTAACCACTTCTCCTTGGATTATGTCTTCTGGAGTTATGGAATACCTGAAGGGTTCAAAAATCCATGTTTCATTCACGTCCAATACATTGGGGCTACCTTCATCCCCGGAGGCGATTATAAGATTTGAGCCACCTAACAAGGTATCGGTAATTGCAATATTGGTAATATCTTCATTTCCCAAATTTTGAATGCTGTAGGTATATACTATAGCATCGGAACAGCCATTACTATCAACATCTTCAAAAGCAAAAAACTGCTTTATTAGCCCAATGGCTGGAGTAGCTGGTGTGTCGCAAGCACCTGAAACGTCGATACTGTTCTGGTCAATGTCTGTGACTTCAAAAGTGCTTCCGACATGTTCTGCTGTAACGGTTACTTGGTTGTCCAATGGAGAATTGTCGATGTCAGTTTGTTCAATGTTATAAGTAGCAATGAATTCCCAAACCTCCAGAGGATCAAGTATTCCATCGCTGTCTAGGTCTCCTGTATTGGGGTTTTCAAGAAGGATGTTATTGTTTAAAAAGTCTGTCAATTCCACGGTATCCAAATTGGCTAATCCAGAATTGGAAACCAGGTATGTATAGGTTATCACATCAGGGCAATTATCGTTACCAGTATCCAAGGGAGTTCCCGAAAGGGTTACATCCATACCTATGGTATCGGCACATGCTCCGGATAGATCAATATTGTTCTGGTCGCTGCCAGAAACCTCGAAGCTGCTCCCAATGGGTTCGGCGGTTACGTTGGCCCCACTGACCAGAGGTGTGTTGTTGATGTTGTCCTGTATGATGTTGTGGGAACCCGTATAGATCCATTGCTCATTCACATTGAGGATATTGTCCCCATTGCCATTGGTATCGGGCGACAGTGAATTGCCCAGCAGATCATCGTCCAAACTCACCGTGTCCAAATCTACTTGTCCCGAGTTGGTGACGGTAATGGTAAAGTTAATTGTGTCAGGGCAGTTGTCCCCATCGGTATCGGAAAGAGATGAAATCCTTGTTACGGTGATGCCCACGGTATCGTCACATGCAGCTGAAACATCGGTGCCAGTGGTGTTGGAATCAGCAATCACATCGGTATTGGTTCCCACGGGTTGCACGGTGATGTGTGCTTGATTGGACAAGGGGGCAGGGGAGTTATTGATATTGTTTTGGGTAATGTCGTACAAAGCCGTAAACACCCAAGCTTCCAAGGGGTCTATCTGGTTATCCATGTCAAGGTCACCAGGATTGGGGTTGGGAGCAGAAATGGTGTTGCCCAAATCGTCGGTGAGTATAATTCCGTCCAAGTCCACACTGCCCGTATTGGTCACAGTATAGGTATAAATGATGGTATCGTCACACGCATCGGTATCGGTGTTGGAAAGGGAATCCGAAAGGGTAATGGAAATGGCTGCCGCAAAGGTAGCGCAGACCCCATCTAGATCAACATTGTTAGGGGCGTTGCCCAATGGATCGCTTGGGTCCGATAAATCCGTAACCTCAAAACTGCTATTAATAGGATTAGCGGTTACATCTGCTTGACCAATAAGTGGAGAATTGTCAATCTGAGGTTGGGAAACATCGTATGTTTCGGTGTAGGTCCAAGTTTCATTTACTTCCAGGATCCCTATAAGATTTCCATCGCCGCTATATGGGCCTGTAATAATGATTCCGTTGTTTAATTGGGTATCAACAAATGATATATTTTCTAAATTAGCTTGTCCATTATTGGTAATACTGATGGTAAAGTCGATGGCGTTATCACAACTGTCAAAATCGGTGTCGACGGTAGGGGCTTCCCGCAGCACTGAGATGCTCACGGTATCGGCACATGCTCCAGAGAGGTCAATATTGTTCTGGTCGCTGTCTGATACCTGGATGTTGCTTCCGAGAGGCTCGGCAGTGACGTTTGCTCCGCTGATAAGTGGAGCGTTGTCGATGTTGTCCTGGGTGATGTCGTAGGAACCAGAGTATGTCCATGATTCTCCTATATCGAGGATGTTGTCCCCATTGCCATTGGTATCGGGCGACAGTGAATTGCCCAGCAGATCATCGTCCAAGTTCACCGTGTCCAAATCTACGTTACCGGTGTTGGTCACGGTAATAGTGAAATCGATGGTATCGAAACAGTTGTCCCCATCGGTATCGGAAAGGTTAGATACTCTAGATAATGTGATGGTGGGATTGTCAGCACATGCCCCAGGAATGGGGACATTAATGGCGTCATTGGCAATAATATCTACAGTTGTTCCCACAGGTTGTGCGATGACATCAGCCTGCCCAGCAACACTTCCATTGGTTACATCGGGTTCTGTGATGTTATAGATTCCAGTGTAAATCCAATTCTCGTTTATCTCCAAAACACCATCAGGATTGCCACTTTCGATAAATGGTCCAGAAAGGATGTCGTCCAACTGCTCATCGTAAAGGTATGTAACCTGAAGGTCCATACCTCCAAGATTTTCTACTGTAATGGTATATTCTATTTGATCATCACAGCCATTCGAATCGCTATCAATGAAATTTGTATCTGTTTTGGTCAACCCTATGGATACAGTATCAAAACAGGTTCCGGTGACATCGACGGTGGTATCAGCATCGGCATCAAAATCTGAAGGGTGGGAAAGATCGGAGATCGTTACCCCGACAGCGGCATCAGCAAATACCTCGGCTTGTCCGGTTACGGTGCCATTGGTAACATCCGTCTCGGTGAGGTCATAGATGCCTGTGTATACCCAAACTTCGTTTACGCCTAAAATACCATCTCCATTATCGCCAGAACTTGGTCCTGGAACGTTATTGCCCAATTGTTGTAGATCGTCGTTCAACACGATATTAACTAGATTGATACTTCCCTCATTAGATACCCGAAAGGTGTACTGTATGGCATCAAGACACCCATCACCATCATCATCTATTAAGCTATTTATATCTGCTTCTTTGGTAAGCCCAATGCTGGCAAATCCAGCGCATGTTCCAGCTAAATCAGTGACCGTATTTCCATCATTGTCAAAATCGGTGGGGTGGGAATCATCAGAAACCGGAGTTCCAGCACTAACAATTGTGGTATTAATTGTTGCTTGATTATTGAGGGGCGAATTGTCAATATTGTCTTGGATGATATCGTACGAAGATGTGTAGATCCAGGTTTCACCGGGATTGATCTTATCATCATCGTTTATATCGCCCGGGTTTGGGTCCGGGATATTGATAGTATTGTTCAAAATATCGGTAATGGAATCGAATTCTAAATCCACATTGCCATTGTTTAAGGCTTCATAAGTATAGGTAATGGTATCGGGACAACCATCGGCATCTGTATCCGGAAAATCTGTTGTAGCCAAAGTGAGTCCTAAGTCTATGATTTGGCAAGAAGAGATATCCACCGAAGTATCTCCATCCAACAAGGGATCAGTTTCATGCGAAAAATCATTTACGGTATCACTTGGCAGACCAACACTTATGTTAGCGGTAACATTGGCCTGATTCTGAATTTGCCCCTGATTAAGATCATCTTGATCAAAGGTATATTCTACGGTATACACCCATGTTTCTCCTCCCACTTCCAATTTCCCATCCCCAAAATCATCCCCTGTAGGGGAAATCGGAAATACTCCTCCCCCAAATAGTAAGGGGTCGATCAGTTCAATGTTTTCAAGGGTTTCACCGCCCGGACTTTGATTGGTTACCTCAAAAGTATAACCGATTGTTGTACAGGGAGCAAAGCCAGCGGGGTCTAAGAGCCCGGTTTTTACAAGGCCAATCCGAGGTTGGCATTCGCTGATATCTGTTATGGTTAGGCCGTCATCCAACGGGTCACTTTCATGGGAAAGATCAATTACTGCAGGTCCTCCTCCTGAAGGACTAGCTCGGACCCTGGCTTGGCTTGAGATAACTTGGCCAGCAATTCTATCAGCAGGGGTTATGGGATAGCTAACCGTATATGTCCAAGTCTCGCCCATATCTAAAAGACCATTATTAGGGGGGAAGTTAGTGTCACCTGGATTTGGACTTAGATCAAGTGCATTTATACCGAATGCTGTATCGGTCAGTTCCACAAATTCTAACAGAATACCGCTATTGCTTTCATTGGTAATGTAATAGGTGTAATGAATGGCAGTACATGGGGCGGTAAATTCATTTCCTGGGTCCAGCACACCTTCTTTTACCAGACCAATTTTTATATCGCAGCTGCTAAGGTCTGTCACTGTTGGATCATCTTCAAATTCGCTATCGTCATCGGATTCATCGTTGACCGAGATTCCGGCTCCTCGTACATTGGCGATAACTGTAGCATTGACACCTTGACCTACTTGAGCTGCAACTTTATCGGTTGGAGTGATAACATATTGTGCAGTATAAGTCCAAGTTTCACCTACTTCCAAAAGACCGTTGCCGTTATCTCCTGAATCTGGACCTATAATAAAACCTATGCTTGGGTCGCTAAGCGTTACATCTTCTAAAATTTCTCCGCTTGTACTTTCATTAGTGATATAATAGGTATAGTCAATAGTGGTACACGGGTCGATAAATTCATCCCCTGGATTTAGAACACCTTCTTTAACCAGACTAATTTTAATATCGCAGCTGCTAAGGTCTGTCACTGTTGGGTCATCTTCAAATTCGCTATCGTCATCCGAATCATCGATTACCAGAACCCCAGCTCCTTGTACATTGGCGGTTACCCTAGCGTTGATTCCTTCACCTACTTGACCTGCAATTTGGTCCGCAATGGTGATTACATATTGAGCGGTAAAGGTCCAAGTTTCACCCACTTCCAAAAAGCCATTGCCATTATCCCCTGATATTGGCCCCATTAGATTTACAATTCCCGGATCAATAATTGATACATCTTCCAAAATTTCATTGGCAGTGCTTTGATTGGTGACCTCATAGGTATAGTCTATAATTGAACAGGGTCCGATGAACTCATCTCCAGGATTTAACTCATCTTTTTTGATTACTGCTATTGCTGGGACATAGAAATCCGCTGTAGTATCCGATGCGGTGCTGCTTGCACCTATTGGTTGTATTGCAGCAAAATTTTCTAAGGCAATATTATTGGATGTTGAATTGCCAGTCAAAAGCAAGGTTTGTATTTGATGTGTTCCTATGGTGATGGTAAAAAACAAGACAAAAAAAAGCCCAATGAAGTTGTTTCTTCTTTGCGCTATTTTAGATAAGATGGGGAGCATAGTTTTATATCATTAACACATTGATTTGATATTGATATTCGCTTTTACATGAGAGCATAGTATGGGTTAACAAATAAAATTAAGCAGACATAAAGCTTTTAATGAGCTATAATTTATAAACAGGCCATCGGGTTTGATGGAAGGAGCATTTGAATTGATGCAGTTTTATACTTAGACCTCAATTCACTTTTTTGAATTTCACAATTTTTCTTGATAGGATAACAGTTGCCTTATGGTGGCCAAATGTGAAAACAATACAATAGGCACTATTACAGTTGGTAGCCATACGTAAGGAAAGTAAGCTACACCTATGTTCGGCTGGTCAAATGCCAATTTTTGGAATGGAGTTTCTGCGCTCAGTAGCGCAATGGTAAGAATATTGAACAAAAGTAGAAGACATAAAATATTCCAGAGTAGAAGCCCTTTTTTGCCCATCCAGCTTTTGACAAATATGGCAAAATAAACAAGTGGGGCCGTAATGCCTGAGAGTATGTCGTAATTAAGGCCTTCAAAAGTCATGGGTTTGGGAATCAGTCCCTCCAAAAAAATGAAATATAATAAGAACTCTACAGGAATTCGAACGGTATGTAAGAGGGTCAACCATTTTAGATCTAGCGTATCCATAAACCTTCTCCCGCTAGGGAATAGAAATGGAAGAAGAACAAAAAGGAAGCCGGGTCCAAGTAAAAAAAGAAATCGTGGAGGAATTGCTTCGGTATTTCTATAAAACCCTAAAAATCCTAGTATACCTACCAAGACCATCCAAATCATGATAGCTAATATCACCTTGGAGTTTTTAGTTGCCTTCAAAAAAAACCAAAGTGTAATTAGCGTAGTTAATACAAAGACAATAAAGGTATATATAGATGATTCCGCCATTTGGATGGGATTTATGTGATAAATTTCTTGATATCATCATAAATATCACTTGACAAAAGGCAAGAAATAGATTTATTGCATCTTTTTTCTGAGTCTGCTCAATGTACTGTCAGTAATTCCGAGATATGAGGCGATATGCTTTAATTGAGCATATTTTAAAATTTCTGGACGGGTTTCCAATAAATCCCCGTAGCGTTCTTCAGCAGTTTTATTGATGATAGAGGTTCCTCTTTTTTTTGAGGCGATAAACTCCTTGACCAGTATAGCGCGGCCAAAATCCCGGAAAGCTGGTTTATTATGAAATAGCGTATTCAGCTGTTCATAAGAGATTCGATATCCAGTGCAATCTGTTACGGCCTGTATATTAACTTCGGAACGGACACGGTTGAAAAAGCAGGTGACATCAAAAACAATATTATCTTCAATAAAAAAGTCAGTTGTTATCTCATTACCTTTTAAGTCAAACAAAAAAGTCCGCATCAGGCCATTTTCGAGATAAAAATAATCATCACTAAAATGATTTTTTTGTAGCAAAAAATCCCCCTTTTTCAATTCTTTGAATTGAAAAGTGTCCACAATGTCTTTCGCATCCTTATTGGAAATAGGAACTATGCCCAAAATAAAATTGAACAACTTGTTTTTTTCCTTTCTAATGCTACTCACGGAAACTTAAATAAGGGCATATCAAATTATTACAACTTTTCTCTTAGATACTTTGCCGTATGTGATTCTTTATTTTGAATTACCTCCTCTGGAGTACCTTCAACCAATAAATGCCCACCATTTTCACCACCTTCTGGCCCAAGATCAATAATATAATCTGCGCATTTGATCAATTCGATGTTGTGCTCAATTACAATTACGGAATGCCCTTTGGCAATGAGTTCATCAAAAGATTTCAATAATTTTTTAATATCGTGAAAATGGAGTCCAGTTGTTGGTTCATCAAAGATGAACAATGCCTTTTCCTTAGTATTCCCTTTGACCAGGAATGAAGCCAATTTAATACGTTGGGCCTCACCACCTGAAAGGGTAGAAGAAGATTGACCTAAAGTAACATAGCCTAAACCAACATCTTGTAAAGGCTGCAGCTTGTTTACAATTTTCGTTTGCGAATGGTTTTTAAAGTGATCAATGGCTTCATCAATGGTAAGGTTTAAAATGTCGTCTATACTTTTTCCTTCAAATTGGACTTCAAGTATTTCTTTTTTAAAACGCTTTCCACTGCAGACATCACATTCTAAATGTACATCGGCCATAAACTGCATTTCTACAGTAATTTCTCCTTCTCCTTTACATTTTTCGCAGCGTCCTCCATCTACATTAAAGGAGAAATGCTTGGGTTGATATGCCCGTAGTTTGCTTAATCTTTGTGAAGAAAACAGCGTTCGGATATCGTCATATGCCTTAATATAGGTTACGGGATTTGACCTTGAAGAACGCCCAATAGGATTCTGATCTACAAATTCCACATGTTTTATATGGCTGTATTTTCCCTCCATTTTGGTAAACTGCCCTGCTTTTTCACCGTAACCACCAACCTCTTTTAGAATGGATGGATACAGTATTTTCTTGACCAAGGTACTTTTACCGCTTCCAGATACGCCTGTAACCACCGTAAGTACATTTAATGGAAAAGTGACATCGATGTTTTTGAGATTATTCTCACGGGCTCCTTTTATCTGAATGTAATGTTTAGAGTTTCTACGTTCGGCAGGGACTTCAATTTCTTTGGTGCCATTTAAATAATCTGCGGTCAACGAATTGGCCTTTAAAATTTCATCTAAATTGCCTGTCGCGACTACTTCTCCGCCCAGAGTACCTGCCTCAGGACCTATATCAATAACTTCATCAGCAGCTTTCATGATATCTTCATCATGTTCCACTACAATAACAGTATTCCCCAAATCCCGAAGGGACAGCAGTACTTCAATAAGATTTTCGGTGTCTTTGGGGTGTAGGCCGATACTGGGTTCATCTAAAATGTACATAGAGCCCACCAAACTACTTCCTAATGAGGTTGCCAGATTGATTCGTTGGCTTTCCCCACCAGACAGCGTATTGGATTTTCTATTTAGGGTTAAATAACTCAATCCTACCTTACTTAAAAAATCTAAGCGAGTAGTAATCTCTTTCATTAATCGCTTTGCAATGGTATTATCATGGTCGGAAAGATGAATTTCTTCAAAAAATGGGGCTAATTTTTTTATGGGTAATTCAATAACGTCTGAAATGGAGTGGCCACCAACTTTTACATAATTAGCTTCCTGTCGCAATCGCTTCCCTTTACAAACAGTACATTTTGTTTTTCCACGATAACGGGAAAGCATCACCCTATTCTGAATTTTATAGCTTTTTTCTTCCAATTGCTGAAAAAAGGCATGTATCCCTGTAAAGTGTTCATTGCCATCCCAAACCAATTGTTTTTGTTCTTCAGATAATTCAAACCAAGGTTTATGAATTGGGAAATCAAATTTATAGGCGGCATTGACCAATTGATCTCTATACCATCCCATGCTTTCGCCCCGCCATGGAAATACTGCATTTTCAAAAACGGATAAAGCTGTGTTTGGAACCACTAGATCTTCGTCAATCCCAATGACATCTCCATAGCCTTCACATTTGGGACATGCACCATAAGGGTTATTAAAACTGAAAAGGTGCACATTGGGTTCCAGAAACTTCATTCCATCCAATTCAAATTGATTGCTGAAGGTTCTCGTTTTACCACTCTCCAGATTTTCAATGGAGCATCTTCCCTTTCCTTCAAAAAAGGCATTGTCCACCGCATTGGCCAAACGATTGTAAAAATCTTCATCGTCCTTTACAATTACACGATCTACCACTAAATCAAAATCACGGCCAATATCCTGGGGTACGTTATCAATGCGTAAAACCTCTCCTTTATATTTTATACGGGCATACCCTTGTTTGGAAAAAAGCTCAAGTGATTTTAGGGGTTCCCTTTCTTTTTTAATTGTAACAGGAGCAAGCAATAACAACTTAGTCCCCTCTGCCAAGGGTTTTATATAGTTGATAACATCTGTTACAGTGTCTTTCTTTACTTCATTTCCAGAAATAGGGGAGATGGTCTTTCCAATTCGGGCATATAGTAATTTTAGGTAGTCATAAACCTCGGTGGTAGTTCCAACTGTTGATCTGGGATTGGTAGAATTTACTTTTTGTTCAATGGCTATTGCAGGAGCTATACCCTTTATATAGTCAACTTTGGGTTTGTCCAGTTTCCCCAAAAATTGCCTTGCATAAGACGAAAGACTCTCTACATAACGGCGTTGCCCCTCTGCATATAAGGTGTCAAAAGCAAGGCTGGATTTACCTGAACCGGACAATCCGGTAATGACCACCAGTTTATTTCTTGGGATTACAACATCTATATTCTTCAAATTGTGCAGCTTAGCACCTTTAATGATAATATTTTGCTTTGGATCTACGTTCTTGATGGTATGCATATGTTAAAATTTGCATCCCAAAGATACGCTACACCACACTTAATACGTATATTGTATCAGTTAACATCTAAAAATGCCCAAATCACAACATAGTTTTTTTACGGGCATGCTGTTTTTCTATATTTGATGTGTAATTAAAAAACTGATAGGCCTATACAGAAATAATTACTTTTTTAAAATTAAGCTGATAACTCTGAGTCCTTCTTCGCAAAGGGGGACCCCTAATTTTAACCAAAAAAGTAATTTGTATGGAACTACAGATTGATGACTCAATATTAGTAAAGAACTACATTGCCGGAAACGAAAAGTCTCTTGAAGTTTTAATAAACAGGCATAACCAAAGAATTTCCAGTTTTATTTATTCTAAAGTATTGGACAGAGATGTTGCAGAAGACATCTTTCAAGATACCTTTATAAAAGTAATTAAAACGCTTAAAAGGGGTTCTTATAGTGAGGAAGGTAAGTTTTTGCCTTGGGTAATGCGAATAGCGCACAACCTAATTATAGATTACTTTCGCAAAAACAAGCGAATGCCAAAATTTGAAGGCAGCGATGATTTCAACATCTTTTCAGTCATCAAGGATGAGAAATTAAATGCTGAAAAACAAATCATCAAAGATCAAATAGATAGTGATTTATCGCTTTTGATTGATGAATTGCCTGAAGATCAGAAGGAAGTTTTGGTGATGCGAATCTATAAGGATATGAGTTTTAAAGAGATATCCGAAAATACAGGGGTAAGTATTAATACTGCATTAGGTAGAATGCGATACGCCCTCATTAACCTTAGAAAGATAGTAGACCGCAATAATATCGTTTTAACGAATTAATCTGCATTAGGTCGAACATAGCAATATTTCCATATTAGCGGCGTTATCTAATTGTAACATTAATGCTAGAATATGGAAAACATTTACTCTGAAGAACAAGAAACCGTTAAAACGGTAAAAGCTAGACGAGAAACAGTTGATTTCTTGCTTAGCTACTCTAAATCGATTCGTGTAGTTGATTACAAAAGACACAAATTTGAAGTAACGTTGAATTAACAACTTCAAAAAGAACTAAAAAGAGCCGCAATTAGCGGCTCTTTTTAGTTTTATGGTATTCATTAAGAACAGTTTTTCTTCCGATTGTACTTGTAATGATATCTTTTTCCAAATCCCAACCTCTAGCAGGAGAGTATTCCCTCCCGTACCAAATCATCTGTAAATGTAGATTATTCCAAATTTCTTTTGGAAATAATCGTTTTGCATCCTTTTCTGTCTGCACTACGTTTTTACCATTGCTAAAGCCCCATCTATACATAAGCCTATGGATATGGGTATCAACGGGAAAAGCAGGAATTCCAAAAGCTTGTGAAACTACAACACTGGCTGTTTTATGTCCAACCGCTGGCAATTCTTCCAATAGTTCAATTTCTTTTGGCACTTCGCCCTTGTACTTGTCAATCAAGATTTGGGAAAGTCCATGAATTCCTTTGGATTTCATTGGGGACAGCCCTACAGGTCTAATAATTTCTCGTATCTCCTCTACGCTAAGCCTTACCATAGAATATGGATTGTCCGCCCTTTCAAAAAGTAAGGGGGTAATCTTATTTACGCGCACATCTGTACTCTGTGCAGACATGAGCACTGCAATTAATAATGTATAGGGATCCTTATGATCTAATGGTATGGGTATTTTTGGATAAAGTTCATCCAAAGTTTTAATTGTAAAATTAATTTTGTCCTGTTTAGTCATTTTTGTTTAACTTTATAAAAAAATAATTAAACAATATAACAAAGATTGAATTCATATGAATATGCTAAAAGTAGGGGATAAAGTACCTGAATTTTCTTCAAAAGACCAAGATGGAAATACGATTAATCTTAGCGATTACAAAGGTAAAAGATTAGCTGTTTTTTTCTATCCCCGTGCCAATACTCCAGGATGCACTGCAGAGGCCTGTAATTTGAGGGATAACTATGAACTCTTACAAGAACAAGGCTATGAAATTTTAGGAGTAAGTGAAGATTCACAGAAAAAACAAACCAATTTCAGAAACAAATTTAACTTTCAATATCCCTTATTGGCAGATGAAGACCATACTGTAATTGAAACTTTTGGAGTTTGGGGGCCTAAAAAATTTATGGGAAGGGAGTATGATGGACTGCACAGAACCACATTTGTTATTAACGGGGACGGAATCATAGAAAAAGTGATAGAAAAAGTAAAGACTAAAGATCATGCTGCACAGCTATTGAGCTAAACACTAACTCAACTATGCAGAAAAGGCACCTTCCTAATGGAAGAGTGCCTTTTTCATTTATGGAAATTGGTTTATGCCTTTTCTTTTGGAGCAAGCTGTTTTTTGGCAAATAGTTGCTTTTCTTTAATCATTTCAGAAATCCCTTCTGGCAGCATTTCTTCCCAACCATCTTCGCCATTGGTAATTCGTTTTAAGACGTCTCTGGAGAAAATATGCATAATGTCTGGATCATAATCAATAATATCCATAACCTTTCCATTATACTTAAAGAATTTATATAGTTCCTTCATTCTTGGATGGACCTTTACATTATTACTGGTCATAATTTGCCCAGTAGCTGCATCCTTCATTGGGTATAGGTACACTTTTAAGTCTTTAAAGAACAGTTTCCCAAAAGCCTCAAGAATTCCACCACTTAAATGTCTATAGTATTTCTCATCAAAAACATCAACCAAATTATTGACCCCCATGGTAAGGCCAATTTTTGCTTTGGTATAGTTGTTAAAGTATTCCACCAGCTTATAGTATTCCTGAAATTTAGAAATCAATACCGTATGGCCCAACGAACTTAGAAGCTCTGCCCGATCCATAAAGTCACGTTCATCAATTTCTCCAGATGCTTTAAGATTAGAAAGTGTGATCTCGAAAACCACAATAGTGTTTTCATATTCTACGGTCTGTTCCCTGATAAATATGTCGTAGGACTTTTGGAACATATCCATATTTACCTTTGTAACAGGCCTAAAACTTCCTCGTAAAGCCAGGATGTTCTTTTTGTACAGTACGGAAGCTGGCAATAAATTATTCCCATCTGGGCCAAACATCACAGCGTCTGTCATATCATTTCTAATAAGCTGAAGACTCATTAACCTGTTATCCACATCTTTAAAATGAGGCCCTGTAAAATTGACCATGTCAATCTCTATGGTGTCCTTATCAATATGATCGTATAGGTATTTTAAAAGCTTCTTCGGCTTGTGGTTTTTGAAAAAAGCTCCATAAATAAGATTAACTCCCAATGTGCCCAAAGTCTCTTGCTGTAACCTTGCTTCGGTTTGCTTAAAACGAATATGAAGCACAATTTCATCATATTCCTTTTGTTTTGGATCCAATTGAAACCGAATACCGATCCATCCGTGTCCTTTGTATCGTTTTGAAAAATCAATGGTGGCAACAGTATTGGCAAAAGAAAAGAATAAATAATCTGGATTATTTTCGCGACCAATACGTTCTTCGACCAACTGCATTTCATGGGCAAGCATGCGCTTCAGTCTTGCTTGTGTTACATACCTACCGTCATCTTCCACACCATAAATAGCATCACTAAAAGACTTGTCGTAGGCACTCATGGCCTTTGCAATGGTTCCTGAGGCACCTCCAGCCCTAAAAAACTGTCTGGCAGTCTCTTGTCCAGCACCTATTTCTGCAAAGGTTCCATAGATGTTTGGATTCAAATTAATTCTTAATGTTTTTGCCTTGATTGAAGGAATATTTTCAAAAGGATTTTTATTGCTGGATGCAGTGGACATAGCCTGGTTTTTATATAAACAAAGTTACACTCTTCATCAAATCTATTAAATAAATAAGTTATAATTTTGATTTTAATGGATGATATGATGACCATTACTTTTTTAGGGACCGGAACATCGCAGGGAATCCCTGTAATTGGCAGTAAACATCCAGTATGTTTGAGTAAGGATCCAAGAGACAAAAGACTCAGGGTTTCCGTTTTAATCTCATGGAAAGAATATAATTATATTATTGATTGCGGACCTGATTTTAGACAGCAAATACTATCGAATCCAATACCTAAGTTAGATGGCATCCTTTTTACCCATGAACATGCAGACCATACAGCTGGAATAGATGACATTCGACCATTTTTTTTCAGACAAGGGGATATCCCAATTTACGCTCATGAAAGAGTGGTAGATTCTTTAAAAAGAAGATTCGATTATATTTTTGCTGATGAAAATAGATATCCAGGTGCCCCCGCGGTCACTATAAACCAGATTGTAAACAATCAACCTATTACATTGGGAGATTTGGATGTATTGCCAATTGAAGCGTATCACAACAGACTTCAGGTTTTTGGTTTTCGATTTCAAGATTTTGTCTACCTCACGGATATAAAGCGAATGGATGATAATGAGATTCAAAAAATTATTGGTACTAAAGTATTGGTGGTAAATGCTTTAAGGGAAGAAGCCCATCATTCGCACTTTAACCTTGAAGAAGCCTTGGCTTTTGCTGAAACTGTTGGTGCAGAAAAAACCTATTTCACCCATATTAGCCATATGCTGGGTTTTCATGAAGAGGTGGAAAAAAAATTACCTAAAAATGTATTTTTGGCCTACGATAATTTACAATTGAAGATTTAAGAAACATGAAAAATAAAATATTCCTTTACCTTTTTGTATTTGCAGCCCTTATAGTGTTATACCAATTTATAAGTGCAGGCAAATTTGAAAAAGCTGTAAACGCAGATGTTGGAGACTTAAAAAAAGAAATCGCTGTTTTGAAAGATTCGCTTCAACAGTCCCAACTTAAAATATTGGATATTCAATACTTTTCTTTGGAGAATAATGACGATGCTTTAGCATATTATGATCACCTAAATTTAAAAGCCCCTGCCCGTTATATTGAGGATAAGCTTTTGGAAACCAATGAAAGTAAGGGAAATAACCCATTAGTACCCTATGATGGAATGGAAAGTGATTTTAAAATAAATAAAATCAATGTTTTAAACCATAAATGGATTCTGGCTGATTTTTCAGATGGAAAGTATTGGGGCGATTTGGTCATCAAATACGAACTTAAAGATGACCTTGGTATTGATTTCACATTACTGGATCACTTGTTGTACACCCGAAGTAACTAAAGAAGTTATCATCCTGAGCTTGTCAAAGGAAAGACTAGGTATTTTTGCGAAAAAATAAGAATTGCACTTATCGGGATTGTATATGATTTGTAGCGGTGTGGCGGCCAGCGACAAAAGCCAGCGCTCCGGTTTTGCTACGTTTCGGTTATGTCCGATGGAGTAATTTACGATTTTTCTGAAACACAAAACATTCAACTGAGAAATAGGAGTGAAGGCTTGGCGGGGATTACGCTCGCACTCCTAACGATGCTCGCTAGTCGTTACTATTCTGATGCCGGACTGTTTCTTATATCGAGCGCAGAGGCCGCTAGCACGTTTTATTCCGAGTAGCTCGATGATTCTTCTGAAAACAGATCGTCCTTTTAACCAACTAGCTAAGCTATAAATTATATACGTTGTTGTGCATAGTATTTATTGCATCTCTTCAATTAATATAAGTTTGTATTGTAGCGTGTCCTTTTGTTGAATAATATAAAAACTCCTTTCTCCTTTCCGTTTATATAGACGGTAAGGAGTCCAAGCATACGCATAATATAAGTCATCCCTTTCTGCGTACTTTTCATTATGTGCTTCTGAAATTAATGGACAAAATGATAAGAAGAGATATTTATCATTAATTATGCTTCCGCCTCGACTGTTCACGTGAGTTCTGACATCTAAATCTAATTCAGTTGAGATTGTCACTTTTTCATACTTATCATAAGGATTTTTGCATCCATTAAGTACCAACAAAAAGATTACAACCAGAATTTTCTTTACGATTCTCATAAAAATTATTGTAATGATTTAGTAAGTTCTAACGAAAATTAATTTTATCATTTTCTTTTGATCTTCTGAATATTATGCACAACAATTAAGATATGGTCCGTTTCAATGGACTATATCGACTGATAAGTGAAGTTCGGGAAATTTAACTTAAGATTCAAGGACCAATTAATGAATGTTGCTTGTGGATTGATACAGGTTTTTTGGAAATCCTTAATAAGAGTTAACTATAACTAAATGTGTTTACTTAACCAATCCCTAAAAGAATAAAAGTTTTGCTGAGAGACGCCATGACCTATGGGAAACTCTTCGTATTTGTGATTGATATTTAATTTTTCAAGAAAATCTGGAGTTTTTTGGGCCCATTCCAAAGGAATTACCTGATCGACCTGCCCATGGGAAGCATAAATGTTCAGTTTACTGTGACTTTTGCTTTCATACCCCTCCAATAAAATGTCTTTATTAATATATCCACTAAGAGCAATCACGTTTTTAAATCTTTCAGGAAAGGAAAGTGCGGTTGCATAACTAAGAATGGTTCCCTGGCTAAAGCCTAAAAGTGTAATATTCTCTTCATCTAGGTTATATAACTTTATGGCTTCCTCAATAAAGACCATTATTTTATCTCTAGAAGCTTTAGCTTGCTCATTATCGCTCCATTTGCCTTGTTCCGCATCAAAATTAATAGCATACCAAGCATGACCGAAAGGATCTAGGTCATAAGGTGCTCTTACAGAAATAACGATCAGTTCTTGTGGGAGCTCCGAGGCAAATGAGAATAAATCTTCTTCATTGCTACCATACCCGTGAAACATAAATAATGCAGGATTTTTTTCCTTTTGAATGGTAGCAGGGCGAATGAGATACTCTAAAGATAATGGGGTGGGGGACATCAGATTAAATTATGAAATAAAGGTAAACCATTTTTGAAAATACTTACCAAGTACTGGGAGCAATTGTTGCTTTTGAGTACCAGCGCCCACCAGTCCAAAAATCCAGCTAGCGAGGTATATTACCCAAAGAACTGTCCATCCAGAGTTGACCCCTGAATAGTTTAAGAAAATGGAAAAAGCATGATAAAGCAGGTGAATTCCAAATGCTTGCCGAATATGAAAACGGGCAAAAGAGTTCTTTGGCTCCACGTTCATAGTAATGGCAATCAGACATCCTACAATGGTGATGTAACTAATGATCGCTGTGGTTTTCCCAGAATTTGATTTGGCCAATGGTTATATTAAGATTTGATTATTATTAATTATTCCGTAAACCTTGCCCTTTTGCGGAGTTCCCAAAAACATACTGTTTTTTGAAGTGGAAAGAATATTTTCCAAGCTAAATGTCGTTTCCTGGTTAGGATCAAATAGCGTTAGGCATGCTTGTTGGCCTTCTTCCAATACTGGAGCTTGTAGACCAAAACGCTCATGCCCTTTGGTTAAAAATGAAATAGTTTCCTCCAAATGAAAGAGTTGATTTAAGCTTCCAAAAGCAGATTCCAAACCAATGGTGCCATCTACAGCATTGTCAAATTCAACTCTTTTCTCTTCAATATCAATGGGCATATGATCAGATGTGACATAATCAATACTGCCATCTTTTAAGCCTTTAATCAATGCTTTATTATCCGATTTGCTACGCAGTGGTGGGGATACTTTATAGTTGGAGTTGAATGTTGTAAGGGTCTCATCAGTAAACATAAGATTGTGAATGGACACGCTACAACTCACATCTAATCCTTTCTTTTTGGCATTTGCAATCAACTTCACTGAATTTGCCGATGAAATGGTTGGGATATGCAATTTTCCTCCCGTGTATTCCAAAATAAAGAGATCTCTAGAAATTCGAAGCTCCTCTGCCAAGGCAGGGATTCCTTTAAGGCCTAGCTTTGTGGAAACTTCCCCCTCATGTACGATACCCTTTCCAATAATTTGCCCGTCCTGGGCAAAAGAGTAAATCAACCCTTCAAAGTTTTGCGCATATAGTAAAGCAATTTTTAAAAGGTTAGGATTGGAAATTTCCCTTTTAAAATCGTAGAAAGCTACTGCACCGGCATTCTTCATATCAAAAAGTTCCGCAAGATCCCTTCCGTCAGATTTGGTGGTAAGGCACCCAAGCGGATGTAAATTTGTGCTCTTGCCCTTTGCCCGTTCTCTTAAAAAGACAATGTCCGAACTTGAATCGGGCAAGGGATTAGTATTTGGATTAAGAATGATATCGGTAAAACCACTTTGTCCGGCAACATGTATTCCGTTATCTATCGTTTCACGTTCCTCAAAACCGGGCTCTCCAAAACTTACACTACTATCCAGCCAACCTAAGGAAACATGAAGGTTTGTGTGCTCCAATGATTTTATGTTGGATGGTTGCTCAATAGTTGCCGCAATTTTTTCAATAACCCCATTTTTAATAAGAATGTCCCGCTTTTTTAAATGTATAGCCTTGTTTTTGGGGTACACTATTTTTGCAGATTTTAGCAGAATGTTCATGTAATGAATTTTTGAATAATCACTTCAATAAGCGCAAGAAGCAGCGCTAAAATAACAAACCATTTCCAATAAGCAGCAATGCTGTTTTCCTCTTCCAGCGATTCAAAAAGAGCGGTAATCGAATCCTGGGTACTAATATTCCCCAGGCTTTCAACATTAAAATAGTTGAGTTGGCTCTCTTCTCTTGGGTAATTAAAGCTAATTTGCTGTATGGAATCACTTTGATTGTTTATGGAAAAAATACCATCAACGGTAGGGTTGTCATTAAATAGTAGCCTTACTTTTTTTGGATACGCTTGCTGTAAGGGAATAAATTCATACCCTTCTTTGGATACATTCAGTATATTATCACTACCTACTTCAATAGGGATATCGATGGTGTTGGGTTCCCTTAGATTATGATAGATGTTCGATGCTTGTAACCCTAGAACCGCCATATTGTAAAATGTGGGAACAATCAACGGAGAGTTTTTAAAGTTGGAATGCTCATTTTCCAAAGAGGAAGAGAAAAGATAGAAACCATCCCTGCCAGATAAAAAGGGTTCATTTCCTTCAAACGAAAGTATTTTTGGGGCTCGGGTCTGTACTTTAAAATACTCCTTGACCGATGGGTATTGAAAATTGGACACTTCTTTTTCAAAAACATTTTTATATAAAGGATGTTCAAAAGAAATGGAGGTTATCTTTTTGGTTATGGCTAAGTTTTCTAAGAGTTTAGAAGAAAAGAAACCCGTTAAGAATTGGTTGTAAGAATCCAAATCGCTTTCTACAGCTGGTATTACGATTAGTGTACCACCATTAGCTTTAAAAGACCGCAGTGCCTTTTGCAAACTATTGGGAATGGATTTCAAATGATTTAAAACTACAAGATGTTGCTCTGCCAATATGCTGTAATCCAGTTGATTCAAAGGAAAACTTTTAAAGGAAAACTCATCCGAAGGATAAAGTCGCTTTAGAAAAGAATCGTCTGATTCGTTTATTGCCAAAACCTTTATTGTTGGTCTTTTTTGAATATTGAAGAAAAACTGATTATCATATGAAAGGCTATTGTCTGCAATTTGTATTCTACCAAGAATTTCTTGATTGTTAGGAACTGAAAAAGCGACTTCAGCATTACCTCTAGGATTAAATTTTGCAGAAGTTTTAGCTATTAATGTCTCCTTATCATAAAGTGAAATGGGTAAACTTTCATCTTGTAAACCTCCTGAAAGTAATACCGTAAGTGAAGCCTGACTTGATAAATTATCTTGCAGGTATACGGAGTCAATGGCAACATTTTGAGTATTCTGCGGCTGTATAGGAACAAAATGGGAATTCATATTCTTTGCCAGCTCGTCTTTGGTGTTGATTATTCTTTGTTGAAAATCAGAAATCAGGATTAAGTTCTTTACGGAAGCGTCGGACGTAGTGAAAAATGTATTTGCCTTAAGCTGAATATCACCAAGGTTTAATTGTTTATGGGTATAGGGGAGTTCCAGCAAACCATTTTGAATGTCCTTAATCGTTACATTTTTATAACTTTTTTCATTGGTAAAAAGACTGAATTCTTGCTCAGCATCAATATTCTTTATTAAATCCTGAACAGACTTTCGCAATAATGAAAGTCCATTGCTTTTTGCCTGCATACTGAAGGAATCATCTAAGTATATTACGGTTTCCTTTTCTTGTAAAGCAGTATTTGTCGCTGAAAAGGGTTGTGAAAATGCTATTACAATTGAAGCAAGTAGCAAGAGCCTAGTCAACAATAAAAGCCATTTTTTAAGTGAATTGCTCTTTCGGGATTCGGAAACAACTTTTTGTAGCATAGCTACATTGGTAAAAGGTGTTTTCTTAAATCGACGTAATTGAAAAAGATGGATTAAAATAGGAATGGCAAGAAGTACTAAGGCCCAAAGGATTTCTGGATGTTTAAACTGCATTCCCAACTTTGATTAAGCAAATATAGGGATTAATACAGTTTTGATTTGAAGTTTTCCCTGTTAAGAGTTTGGTAATTTTAATTGGGCGTTTTTAGCAAAAGAAGAAATAATCTAGCATCGGCTGTTGGTCTAAACTGAGAAAAAAGCTTCTTATTTCCTTTTGGGCAGCTTCATTTGCTACGGTAACAATGCTTTGAGGGTTTTGCAAGCCTTCCAATGCTTTAAAGTGGACCAGTTCTTTGCCATAAATTTTCTTTCCAATTTTTTTCGGATTATCGCATAGCCAAACAAAGGCAATACCTTGCTCCAATAAGTTTTTGGCAATCGCTTTTCCTTTGAATCCGGCTCCCCAAATCACAAGCGGCCTATCAATATCGTAATCCAGACGTAAAAAGTAATGGAGTTTGATGTCCAAAAAATAATTTTGGGCATAATGTTCATGTGTTCTGGAAGTTCTGCTATCGTAGTCACGCCAAAGGTGCAGTATGTGATTGCATGGGATCACTTTTAGCCCTTTTTCATAAAACCGAAACGTAAGGTCGTAATCCTCGGGATATCTATTGGGTTCAAACGCACCGCAAGCTTCAAAATCTTCTCGTGATACCATCCAACAAGGGGAGGGGATTACGCATTCTTTATAAATTTCAGTGTAATTGGCTCCTTCCTTTGTCAATTGATTCAACCATTTTTCATATTTGGCATACCCATCACTAATGCCCTGATCGGAAAAATATTTTACTTGCCCGACTGCGACATGACCTTTTCCTTTTTCAAGCAAAGACATTGCCATTAGTTGTAAACGCTCTGGTTTCATGATATCATCAGAATCCATTCTGGTAACAAAATGCCCTGTACTTTTTGAATATGCCAATCGAAGTGCGGGTATAATGCCGGCTCCATTATTGGCAAACACCCTGATTCTGGAGTCCTTTTTTGCATAGGACTTTAGCAAATCCAAGCTTGTATCACTGGAATGATCATCAATCGCTAAAACCTCCCAGTTGCTATAGTTCTGATGTTGAATGGAATCCAAACATTCAGAAAGAAAATGTGCTGTGTTTTTAAAGGGAATTAAAATACTGACCTTGGGATATTGCATTGTGCAAATTAACTAAATTCCAAAGGGCGATATACTGTTCTAATCAAAGGGTAAAATATCTGGGTTTATATAACGAACTCTTGCTTCCTCGTTTGAAAAGATATCAATCCCATAATGCTGATCTAACAATTCTTTGAAGGCAATTTTCAGCCTTGGAAACTTGTGCATAAAAGTCTGAAAGTCTGAATTTTGTGACTTCTGCATAAAATGATATACCATTTTGACTGAGGCTACGGTAATGGTAGTATGAAACTTGTCGCCCTTTCCATGTACAAGGTCGAACTGTTTTATGGCTGCACATGTTTTTTTAATTGCTTTTTCAACCCCAAATTCTTTAATATAGTACCATGCCAGTCTTAGATGAGCTCCATGATTAAAAAGTGATGGCTCTAGACTACAATCTTCAAACTTCTGCACAAATTCTGTATCGTTAAGCTCAAAATGACTTTTCATGCCTGATCTCTTTAAAAAGTTTACTGCAAATGGCTTCAATATGGGAACTATCCGTCCCGCAACATCCACCAAAAACGTTGAGATTTGGCAAAATTTCTTTTAGGGTGGCATACCAATTGGATAATTCTATCTTATCACCAGATTCTAACACATTTGAATTGTCAAGTTCTTCGTGACTTTTACATGAGGCGTTTGCTCTTATTCCCATAATCCTCTCCCTCCAATTGGATTTTGGCTTTAATTGATCCACAAAGTGAGAGGGGTGTGCGCAATTCACCATATAGTAGCTAGGGTAGTAATCAGTTTCCTTATCTATGGTATCGATTACTTCTTGGAGGCTTTCACCACTTGGAAGCCTTCCATCCATTTCTGTAGTCCATGAAATAACCACAGGGAGCCCTTTTTCTTTTGCAGCCTTGACGATACCCATGCCTTCTGCAAGGTAATTTACGGTAATCCCGGTAACATGGTCAACTCCAGCTTTTTTAAAGGCTTCAATCTGCTGTATGTGGTATTGTTTTGCCTCCTTGGCGCTCATCACCTCAATTATGCTGTATCCATCAAAACGGGGACCCACACAACCGCTAATCAATATTTCATTTACCTTGTTTTTATACGCATCCTTAAGTGTATTCAATACGGCAATCGATTTTATGTTAATTGCCTCAAGTTCCTTTGTGGAATACCCCAATTTATAAGCCCAATCGTAGTTAGCCCTCCATGTCGGACTTTCTAAAATGAACCCCGTACCATATTGTCTTGCTAATTCCAGATATCGTCTATAGTAATTTAAAACAACATTGGTATGTTGGATATTATTCAATGTGACAAAGGCCGCAAAATGGGGTAAATCAATATTATGATGAAAAATCAGTTCTGTTTCAAGTCCTCCATCGGTCAACATTGGACCCATGAATGGTACATTTTTATCAAAATCCATAACACCTTTGTTTTGTTACTTGTTAACATCTTTAAATGTTATCATATCCCAAACTTTGGCTGATGCTCCATGATAAAATCCCGTTTCGTGTTCGTATTTGGCAGGATTTTTAAAAGTGCCGAAAATGATATCAAAAAGTGGAATATCTGAATAATTATAGCCATGTATTCCTTTAGCATGATGCACAGTATGCGCTTCGGGTCTTTGAATAATGTATCCTATCCAAGCTGGTGTTTTGATGTTACTATGTTGAAAGATTCCTAAGAATGTGGTGATTAGAATAAATAAGGTTGATGCTTCTGCAGTGAAACCGGCTATTACGACCAGGCATAGACTACCTAGAAATGTGAACCCTATCATATCCATTGGACTGAAATAAAAGGCGCCATAGCTATCCATTCGCTCTGCACTATGATGCATTTGATGAAAAACTTTCCATAGCTTATCATTTTTGTGCATGCTTCTATGCCATATATAAAGAGCAAATTCATAAATCATAACCCCTACAAAAGCGCCCCAACCTGTTCCCAGAGCTGTTAAATCAAAAATTTGATAATCTACCAAATATGTATCCCATATAAGCGGGAAATAGGTTGATAAATAAAAGAACACTGCAAAGGAGGTAAGCCCCCGCAACTTCCAATGTTTCATTTTTGGGAGTTTCCTTGCGGGGAAGAGGCCTTCCCAAAGCATTAACACTCCATACATGATCAATACAATCAGTGAAATTGGATCTACCAAGACCTCCCAAGGATTTGGTAAGTTTTGCAAAATTGTTTCCATTTTTGTCTTTTTATAAGTTTAATGTTGTTATTCAATTATAAAAGCAAAAGTTTTTGCCTCACAATGTAAGGGGGGTACTGTAAGGAACTAAATACTCCACTGATGCGGGGACTCTGGCGCATAGCTGCAGAAGGTCCCTGTTTTTATAGAATTTGAAAGGTGTTTTGCCAGCTGAGGGTGTGCCTTCTCAATTTTTTTGATTGCACTTCGTATACGCCAAGTCACAGCTGATCTTGCTTTTTCCAAGGTAGAGCCAGTATTCCTGGGTTTATTGGCAATGCCCGTTGCCTCTGACAAATGTTTTAGCAATTTTTCATATTCTTCTCTAAGCGTATCAACTTTTATAGCCAGTCCCATTTCTTCAGCATCGGCAATATCTGCTTGTAGAGAGAGAATTCTACTTTTGTAATCTTTTAGAGCTTGTTTGTCAATAAGTTCAGTGCCATCACTATCCAGAACACTACCCATTAGCTCTGTGCAATGAATTTGTTTCTCTGGTTGTTGCAATAGTTTTGCAATATCGTGCAAGCCTTTGGCATCTTTTAGCACTGTAGATTCTTTCATGTACTCCAATTGCCAGATTTCTCCATCAATCTTGAAATTACCTCTAAAAGTAGATTCAGGTTTAGGAAAAGTAACAGAAGCTTTGATGTCATGTCCAGCCATATGTTTCCAAAATGGTTCTAGGTTTGATTTTACCTTGTATGGATTTACCGTTTTTTGCCAGTCCAATGCCTCAAATGTTGTCGGCTCTATTCCTTTATTGATGTTCTTTTTAAACAGGCTGAGGTATTTTTTCCAAAACTGTTGCATTTTATCAAATTCTGAGAGATGATAATAAGCAGCTGATACATAAGCGGCAAAATCTGTCCAAACCGAAGTATTTGTCACCTTTTCTGCAAATTCAACAGATTTGTGAAAATCCCCCAATTCAAAATAAATAAAAGAAGCATATGGAAAGTATACTTCTGGATGAAGTGGGTTTAGGTTTTTGGCTTTTAAAAACAACTTTTCTGCTTCTTTGGCATAGCCAAGATAAACCATGCAAAATGCGATTAGGGTAAGGTTATCTGCATCATTAGGGTTCATTCTGAGCGATTTCCTCAAATAATGCTCAGATTTATCATGGTCTCCTAAGTACAGGAACGTTCTACCTAACACTGCCAAAGAGATATAGTCATTTTCATCAAGTTCAATGGCCTTTAATGCATATTCATGGGCTCCCTTTTGGCTAATATCCCATCGGTCCCAGAGCTGACAACTCCATTCATTAAAATAAGAAAGGGAGATTCCAGTATAGGCCCTTGCAAATTGGGGGTCTATTGCCAATGCAGATTCAAAATGTCCTCGAGCAGCAAGGTCACTTTCAACAGTGCCTTTTTTTAATAGGCTCATTCCCAAAAGCCAATTCTCATATGCCGCTAGTTCAACAGACTCTTTTCGGTATGAGTAGGATAGGAGGTCATGATCAATTTGTTGCTGTAGCACATTGACCATCTGTTGGGTGATAGTATCCTGTGTAGATAAGATGGATTCTAATGTTTCATCATGATTGCCTGCAAAAATAACTTTGTTGTCCCTTGTTCTAATGAGTTGTACACCAATTCTAAAATTATCTCGAAAGGAACGAAAGCTGCCTGTAATGATATAATCGGCACCAAGCTGGGCTACAGATTCTTTTTCAGAAACATCAGATATATTTTGAGTAGAATATTGGGAGATTACGGAAAGCCCTATAAATTTTGAAAAATTGATAATAAGATCTTCTGTGAATCCCAGAATAATGGGACTCATATACACTGCATCTCCAATAATCTTAAAGGGCAATACAGCGATTGTAGTTTCTCTGTTGCTTACTAACTCCACATTGAATTACTTTGTGGGGGGCCTTTAAATCTGCTGATCAAATATACATAAATGCTCCTATTTTATAGGCGAATGAAGCAAAACAGTCTATTTCTGTATAGCTTCTTCGATGGCCTTTTTTGCCAAAACCTCCATTATTTGATACCCTTTTAAAGTAGGATGCACGCCATCTTCTGCCAAAGCTTTGGGAAGCCCATTTCTATCATCGGCCATGGCAGAGAAATAATCAAGATAAATGATCCCTTTATTTTCAGATAAGTCTTTTAGCATTTTATTTAAGGCGGGTATTTTAATGTTAGGTTCCAGACCTGGTCTCCATGAATAATCATATGCAGGAAGAACAGAGCTTACAATTGGGCAAATACCGTTTACTTCCGCTAATTCCACCATGGAAAGAATGTTATCTTTTATCTGTTCCAAGGTCATGGGGCCTGTATTGCCAGCAATATCATTTGTTCCAGCGAGGATTACAACAATTTTTGGTTTCAAATCAATTACATCTTGACGAAATCGTAATACCATTTGTGGCGTAGTTTGTCCACTAATTCCACGATTTACATAGGGGTTGTCCTCAAAAAATGATGGATTAGCAATGGCCCACCCTTCAGTAATCGAATTTCCCATAAAGACTACACGATTTGCGTCTTCTTTTGGCTCCTCGAGCGCTAAATTGGCTTCTTGATACTTTTGTAAGTTTGGCCAATCTCCAGTTTGAGCTTGGGAATTTTTAAAGAAGCTTAAAAGAGAAAACATTGTTAAAATCCCTATTTTAAATTTTACCATTTTAATAATGTATTGATTAAAAGTATGAAATGTAAAATTCACCTTAAAATACTAATTTACGGAAAGAGAAACGCTACCCCTTCTTTTTGGGCGGGGTTATCATAATATGAGCTCTATGTGTTCCAGGATTCATCAACCAAGCATGCCCAGGTGGAGTTGGAGTTGTTGGAAGCCCTGTTGATTCACCGGTTGCGAAGGGAATGTAAAAAACATAGCGTACGTATGGATTTTCAATTTCTTTTGTTTCCTTGTTTATGGTGCCTGTTAAAACACAAAGTGTTGTTTTGTCCGGCATTTTGAGTTTTCCAGATTTCACCTCATTCTCACGGATATCGAAAATTTCTTGAAATTCTTTCCCTTCCGCTTTCAATGCTCTACCTCTTGCCATAAAAGGTTCCAATTCTTTATGGTAAGCTGCAGTAGAGAATTTTTCCTTGCTTGGGTCATGTGCCAATGCAATGTAGTCATTGGAGCCTTCTCTTAAGGTTATAAACTTCCCATCGCTATCATATCCATATACTTTTGCGCCATCTTTATAATCTGAAGGGACAGCCATTATAGCGGTTTTAATTTGCCATTCTTTTGATGGAATCTCTTGTGAATATCCGTTTTGGATAAGTAATGTGAATGCTAAAAACAAAAAGGACATCTTCTTTATAAATTTCATGTTGTAGATTGTTTTATTAAACTAATTATGGTTCCAGTTATTAGGGTCATCACTATTATTGGGAGAAAGTCCTAAGATATCTCCCGTTGTATTGACCCCTAATCCGATTACTGTTCGGTTAACATAGTTAAAATAGCTTGCGACTTGATTTATTTCCAGTATTTGTCCATCAGAAAAACCTACTGATCTTAAAGCTTCAATATCCTTTTCTGTTATGGTATCGTGTGCCAAGGTCAGTTTTTTTGCGTAGTTCATTCCTGCTATATGCTTTGGATCAAAAAAAGTATCCAGGACATTGTTTTCCACAGCTTGTAAAAACTGGTTGGCCTTTGCATCATCTTGCATTAATCTTTTGAATCCTTCAAAATGATGCTTTACGCAATAATCGCACTGATTTAGATAACTCACATAAACCCCGATAGCTTCCAAACACCACTTTGGAAGCTCGTTGTTAGAATTATGGAGTACGTTTTTGTACAAAGCCATATGCCCAATTAGGGAATGTGGCCTTAAACTATGTATAGAAAGCACATTGTCCACATTATTATTAGGACCTTTGACTCTATCGTAGATCTTTTTTAATTGTGTATCCGCATCTGTATAAGGTATTACCTTAATCCAACTCATATTGTGAATTCAAAAATGGAATTAATATTTAGCACTTTTATTACCCACCGCAGTGCGTAAAATAAAACTCCGTAAATCATCATTGGCTTTTTTCAAATCTTCGCGACGTAGGTACATCATATGCCCGCTTCTATAACCTTTAAATTCAAAACGATCCTTCATTCGTCCGCTTGGGTCAACCTGCCACATGGTGTATTTTGCATTAAAATACGTGGTAGCACCATCATAATATCCAGATTGTACCAGAACATTTAAATATGGGTTTTGTGCCATCGCCTGGCGAAGATTATCACGGGTGTTATCATCATCATTATTCCATGGATGCACAGGGCCAAACATGTTATACTTAATATCTGTTTTAAATTTTAACTCCTCTTGAAGGTAATAGTTGATGGCCGGTGTGAAACTATGTAACCAGGAGGTCAACTCAGCAGAATAATCGGGGCTATCACCAAAAAGTTGTTTGTCAATTCCTAGATATCTACTATCTAGTCGCCCTACATTATATCCTCCATTTTCCTTTAATAAGTTTTTCCAAAAGAATTGAGTGGGAACATCCAAATTGTGGTCAATAATGTCCTTTTCCTTTAAACCAGAATAATAGGCCATCTTTTTAGCCACCGAAGAGCGTTCTGCATCAGAAATAAACCCGCCTTTAGCAATAGCAGGAATTAAAGTATTCACCGTATAATTTTCAGATTCTGGCAAAACCTCCAAAAGGTCTTTATTTTGCAATTCAGCGGGAAGCTTTTTATGATGCCAGGCCGCTGCAGTATAGTAGGGGAGGTTGAGCGCGCTGGACACTGGGCCTCCAACCCGAATAACCTTATAATCCGCGGGAGATACCATGATCACACCATTAAGGTACATCCATTGTTGGTTTTGTAAAGCCAAGGAAAGCCCCATAACCCGAGTTCCACCATAACTTTCACCTATGATATATTTGGGAGATTGCCAGCGATTGTTCCTCGTGACAAAAGTGTTTAACCATTCCGCCAGATATTTAACATCGGCATTAATTCCAAAGAATTTTTCCCTATCCACATTCTCCCCTTTTTCGGGAATGGTTCGGGAATAGCCAGTGTTTGCAGGATTCACATAAACAATATCCGTAACGTCCAGTACAGAATATGGATTGTGTTTTACTCCATAGGGCTGTATCGGGTAGCCTTCATCATCTATCTTTAGAACTCTAGGCCCTGTATAAGCAAGATGCATCCAAACAGACCCGGAACCAGGTCCTCCATTAAATGAAATAAGCAATGGACGTTCCGCGCGATTTTTTACATTATTTCTAGTATAATATGTATAGTGCAGGGAAGCAACAGCTTCTCCCATTTCATCCCATACAGGTTGTGTGCCAGTAGTAGCGGTATAGCCAATATTTGTGCCATTAATAGCAACACTGTGCTGGGTGGTCACCGTGGTATCTATTGGTAATTTTCTGTTTTGGGAAAGCGCAATTGTAGCGCATACAAACATGCAAAAGGCAAGCTGATTTTTTTTCATTTTGTGTTGAATTAGTCTGATTTTAAAAGTACATATTTTGCATGACATTATTTATTTGTTCATCAAATTGTAATAGTGTTAAAATCAATAGGGAATCATTTATTTTTAACTTTAATGTCTTGTCACTTAAACCAATCGTTATGAAAAAGCTTTCACGAAGAGATTTTAACGCCACCTTGGCGAAAGGAGCAGCCGGAACTGCATTAATAGCTTCGACTCCACTTGCTTATGCTAAGGAGAATAATCAAAATGCAAAAAAGCTGGGAATTGCCTTAGTAGGTCTTGGGAGTTACAGCACATATCAATTAGCTCCAGCGCTGTTAGAAACAGCACATTGCTATTTGGCTGGAATTGTGACGGGTACCCCAGAAAAAGAACAGGTATGGGCCAATAAATACAATATCCCCAAGAAGAACATTTATAACTATCAAAATTTTGATGACATCGCCAAAAATGATGCTATTGATATAGTCTATGTTGTTCTTCCCAATAGTATGCACGCTGACTTTTCCATTAGAGCTGCCAAAGCGGGAAAACATGTTATTTGTGAAAAACCGATGGCAATGAATGTTGAGGAGTGCGATGCCATTATAGCGGCATGCGAAAAGTATGGAGTAAAATTGGGGATTGGATATAGATTACATTCCGAACCCTATACCAAGGAAATAAAACGTTTGGTGAAAAACAAAAGATTTGGAGCTGTAAACTATATTTCTGCTGATGCTGCCTACCGTTCCATGTCAAATCCGGAGCAATGGCGCTTGGATAAAAAACTTTCGGGAGGCGGTGCATTGATGAATATGGGCGTATATGCTATTCAAAGTGTGATTTATGGTACTGGAGAGAACCCAACTTCTGTTTCGGCACAACAATATAGTACTCGCCCGGAATATTTTAAGGATACGGATGAAACCATTACGGCTCAATTCGAATTTGAAAGTGGTGCCATAGGTACTATTATGACATCGCACAATATAAGGGCCAACAGGCTCTTTGCATCTTGCCAAAATGGTTGGTTCGAATTAGACCCGGCAAGCACTTATATTCCATTAGCCGGGCGAACATCTAAAGGAATACTAGATTTTCCCCAAGAAAGTCAACAAAAATTGCAGATGGATGACTTTGCCAAGCATATTCTATTTAATAGTCCGAATATGGCGCCAGGGGAAATGGGAAAAAGGGATATGGTCATTGTAGAAGCGATATACGAATCCATTTCTAAAGGTGGTCAAAAGATAAAACTGAATTTTACCCCAAATTATGGTTTTGGAGGAAAGTAATTTCCTTGGAGTTTCAAGTATGGCAGTGCTTCCAGAGTTTCTAAAAAATGAAGTTAACCTTAAGCTCAAACTGTAGGAACGTTAATGACACTTAAACTTTACAAACTAACAGTTTTTTAAAAGTGAGATAATCAAATCAATATATTGAGGTAACCAAATGCTAAGGGTTCATAAATAGTTTTGGAGAATTCAACAAAACCTAAAACTAAAATTATGAATTTGAAGAAATTGTTATTTGGATTAATATTTACAATTGCCATTGGGTTTGGCTTTACTAGTTGTGATGGTGAAGACGGACTGGATGGAACCAATGGTGTAGATGGCGTAAATGGAGTGGATGGAGCTGATGGCCAGGATGGGGAAGACTTTATTCCAGCTGCTACCATGTTTGAAAACAAATCAGAATTGGAACCTTTAGTGGCTATTCAACCTCAGTTCAATTTTGTAAAAGCGTATTCCCTAGTTAGCTCAACCGATATACTTGATGATGGATTTCAGTTTGTAGGCGCAGCAGATGGTGCTGGATTTTTAAAGGACCCTAATAGTGATGGTTACCTTTATATTGTAAATGCGGAAGACGATTATGCAGTTGCACGAATTAAATTGGATGAAAACCTGAACCCAACAGGTGGGGATTGGTTATTGAATTCAGGAGTAGCTGATTTTGCTCGACAATGCTCAGGTACCATGTGGGAAGCTGATATACATGGTGGGGCAACAGACCTTTTTCTTTCCGCTTCTGAAAGCTTTAATTATGATGTTAAAGGGATAGACCCCTATATTGACACCCCAACCCCAACCGCAGATTTTGGTTTGGATGCTTTAGGTGAATTCTCCTGGGAAAACGCTGTTCCATTACCAAAAGATGCTTACACCGGTAAAACTGTAATAATAGGTGGAGATGATGATTCCAGCGGATCCGAAGGTCAGATAACACTATATTATTCAGAAGAAGGGGATGCGGACTTGAACAATGGAAAAATTTACGTTTTAAGACTAAAGCAAATTTCTGATGGTGCAGCTGGTGTTACAGATGTAGCTCCCTCTACAATTTACAATGAAAGTAATCTGGATTATGGCGTGGCATACGATTTTGAGTTCGTGGAAATACCAAATGGCGCTTCTTTAACCAAATCTGAAATGGAGGATGCCTGCGTAGCTGTTTTTGCCTCAGCATTTATGAGGGTAGAAGATGTAGACTATCAAAAAGGTTCTGATGCAAACGGAAGAAATGTATTTGTTGCGGTAACCGGTAGAGGTCCAGGGAGAGGTACATACAATGACTGGGGAACAGTTTATAAACTGGAGTTGGATGAAGCGAATCCACTTACTGGAAAATTGACACAGATCATTTCTGGAAATACAGATACCAATAATATGGATGGAAACTTGGCAAGCTTACAAAGTCCAGATAACATTACTGTTACCGAAAACTTTGTTTATGTGCAGGAAGACCCTAACTCTTTCGATAGAGGACATGCCGCATATATTTATCAATCTGATTTGGACGGTGACAACATCAAAACGGTATTGGAATTGGTAGTTAGACAAGACCTCGACCCTAGCGGAAGCACTGGTTTTAGCGGAGAGTTTGGAGCATTGGAAGATATATCAGACAAAATAGGCGTTCCAAATACTTTCTTATTGAATCTACAGCCTCATTACTGGGAAAGTGATGATTTTAAAAATGTTGATGGTCATGATATGGAAACCAATGCAACCGCTATTGCTGATGGTGCAAGAGAAGATGATCAAGGAGGCCAAATAGTAATATTAAGAGGACTTCCCAGATAAGTTTAAGTAATATCATTGCAAAGGCCTCCATTTTTTAGTGGAGGTCTTTCTATATTTAAAGAATTGCCAGAAATGAATCGTCTATTAATTTTTTTATTAGTTTTTAGTCTCAGCTGTAAGCAAAAGCCAAGAGAAAGCGCCATTGTTGCAAACGAAGAAAGCAACGTTGATTGGAAACCCGCTAAAGATTATTATCTAAAACATATTACAGATGCTATTACCACTCTAGATAAGCTTACAAAACTCCCAATGACAGGGGATGATGCAAAAGCAATATTCGAAAAGGCGAGAATTTCCTTTAAAAAAGCAGAACCATATGCTTCTTATTTAAACCCTGGAGTAGGGCATCGTGCTAATGGCCCAGCTTTACCAATTGTTACCGATGATAGTCAAAAAGTGCTGCTTCCAATAGGTTTACAAAAAATTGAAGAAAGTATTTATGAAGGAGAGGAAAGTGAAGCACGGTATAAAGAAGAGATTTCAATTACCATTGGAATGCTCAGAAACCTTCAAAACAACATACGTGATAGAGAAGTTACCCCACAACGTTTCTTCATTGCCACCCACCAACAATTAATGCGGATTATTAGTCTGTCAATTTCTGGGTTTGATACACCAATAAGCCAGCTTGGATTAAATGAAACCATAGTTTCCCTAGAAAGTCTAAAAGAAGTTTATACTAAAAGTATCCAAAGGATAATTCTGGATAAAAATCATGAATTGGATGTACAGTTTCAAAGCAACATAGAAAAGGCGGTGGGTTTTGTGAAATCAAACACCAATTTTGAAACCTTTGACCGCTATACGTTTATCAGGGATTATATGAATCCAATTACAAGAAATTGGGTTGCCATACGTAAAGAAAGTGAGTTATGGAATGGCGTAAACAACAAACCCTTCAATTTTGATGCACCTACATTTTTTGAAGAAGATTCGTTTAATGTTGAGTTTTTTACACCAGCCATCAACCGAAACCCCACAGAAAAAAAGATAGCATTGGGCAAAAAGCTTTTTTTTGACCCCAAACTGTCCCAAAATGGAAAAATGGCCTGCGTTACATGCCATGATCCAAATAAAGCTTGGGCAGATGGTATAGCTTTAAATTTGGACAAGAACGGAAAACCATTACAACGAAACACGCCAACGCTAATCAATTCAGCTTTTCAACAAAGTTTCTTTTGGGATGGTAGGTCACCTAATTTATTAGATCAAATAACCTCTGTATTTACGAACGATAAGGAGTTTGATAGCTCCGTACATGAGTTTTCAACAGAAATTTTAACGGACACTACATATATTTCGCTGTTTAAGGATGCGTATGGCGGAATCTCCGCCAGGAATACCGAAATCATCCGTGCCATATCCTCATATATTTCAACGTTGAACGCATTCAATTCCAAGTTTGATAAAAACATTCGCAGTGAGGAGGATACTTTTACAGAAGAAGAAAAATTAGGGTTTAATTTATATATGGGCAAAGCACTTTGTGCTACCTGCCATTTTATTCCGTTGACCAATGGAACTGTACCTCCATTTTTTACTGAACATGAAAAAGAAGTAATCGGTGTGCCAGAAACTGCTAACAACAAAACATTGGATGATGATCTGGGGTTTTATTGGAGGCATAATGAGGAGTTGGAGGTGCATCGTGGGATGTTTAAAACCCCAACAATCAGAAATACAGAACTAACAGCGCCGTACATGCACAATGGAATTTATAAGAGTTTGGAGGAAGTAATCAATTTTTACAACCTCGGTGGCGGAGGTGGGCTAGGCTTTGATTTACCCTACCAAACGCTTCCTTTTGATAACCTACAGCTATCGAGTTTAGAAGAAAAAGCACTAGTGGCCTTCATGAAAACCTTAACGGATACTAAAGTAGGAGAGGTGTATTAGAATTTTTCAAAAACACCAAGTCCAAAAAGGGCAAAATCATATTTAACTGGATCCTTGGAATCTAGTTTTCTCAGATTTTTGTCAAGCTCTGCCAATGCTTTAGCGTCATTCTGTTTTCGCTTAACTAATTTTAATTTTCGCGCAACATTTCCAGAATGTACATCTAGGGGGCATGAAAGTTGGCTAGGACTTAAACCTTTCCAGATGCCAAAGTCCACTCCAGTATCATTGTTTCTCACCATCCACCGTAAAAACATATTGATGCGTTTTGCGGCTGACCCTTTGTTGGGGTCGGAAATATGTTTCATAGTTCTGGTTTGATGTGGCAATCCAAAAAACACTTCTTTAAATTTTGATATAGCGGATTGCAATGAATCTTTTTCCTGATGCTTCACAAAAACAGCTTCCAACCCATCATGGTTTGTATACATATTTTGAAGGCTTTGGATAAAATATTGCAAGTCATTACCATTCAAGGTTCTATGGACAAAAGGCAAGAGCTTTTCCAAATCGGTTTCGTTATGATTTAACACAAAATCATGTGGAGCGTTATCCAAAAGCTCTATCATTCGGGAAGCATTTTTTATGATGCTCTTTCGATTTCCCCAAGCTATAGTAGCGGTTAAAAAACCACTGATTTCGATATCTTCCTTTTTAGAAAAACGATGGGGAATTTGCAAAGGATCATCTTCAAGAAATTTTGGATGATTGTATTGCACTACTTTTTGATCTAAAAAGTCTTTTAACTCTGTTTTGGTCATTGTTTTGGATTAAGAAACAATTAATCCATCTACCATAGTCAATTTGCGGTCAGCCATATTGGCCAATTCTAAATTATGGGTGACTAGGACAAAAGTTTGCCCAAACTCATCACGAAGTTTAAAGAACAATTGGTGTAGATTGTCTGCACTTTCTGAATCCAAGTTCCCACTCGGTTCATCAGCTAAAATAACAGAAGGATTATTGATTAAAGATCGAGCTACAGCCACACGCTGTTGTTCTCCACCGGATAGCGCATTGGGTTTATGGTCATAACGATCAGAAAGCCCTAAGAAATCCAGAAGCTCCTTGGCCCTCTTTTCAGCCTCTCCTTTAGGTGTTTTTTTAATAAAAGCTGGAATACAAACATTTTCCAATGCAGTGAATTCTGGTAGCAGCTGATGAAACTGGAAAATAAAACCTATGTGTTCATTACGAAAACGTGCGAGATTTTTATCATTCAGTAGATTAATATCTGTGTCATTGATAGACAAGGAACTGTCTTTCTTGTTGGATGGAGCGTCCAATGTTCCCAAAATTTGGAGCAGCGTTGTTTTTCCAGCGCCAGAAGCTCCGACAATTGATACTACTTCCCCTTTTTTTATTTCAAGGTCAACACCTTTTAAAACATGGAGGTCTCCATAGTACTTTTGAATGTTAGTGGCCTTGATCATAAAATCTGGTTATCTGGGTGAAAGTAATGAATACTCTTGAGGGACAAAAATCGTAAGTTTTAGATAAAGTTTTGCCATCTTTTCACGACTATTGATAAAATTTTATCATAGTTTTCAAATGATAAAATCATATACTTTGTTTAACTTTACAAGAGAATGAATAAACAAAATAATAATCTAGAGGAGACCGCCATTTTTGCTGGCGGTTGTTTTTGGTGTACAGAGGCTGTATTTCAAAGGCTAAATGGTGTTGAAAAGGTCATTTCGGGATATACGGGAGGAGATATTAAAAATCCTGCTTATCGTGAAATTTGTACGGGAAGAACAGGACATGCAGAAGGTATACAGATAAGTTATGATTCTTCCAAAGTTTCCTATACCGAATTATTGGAAGTCTTTTTTGCTACACACGATCCAACTACATTAAACCGTCAAGGAAATGATGTTGGCACCCAATACCGAAGTGAAATTTTCTATACAAACCTTGATCAAAAAAAACTTGCTGAAGAATTTATTGCACTACTGGAAAAGGAGCATATATTTGATTCACCCATAGTTACTGCAATTTCTGAGGCAAAACCCTTTTATGAAGCAGAACAAGGGCATCAGAATTATTACAACGACAATAAGTTTCAACCCTATTGCCAAGTAATCATAGACCCAAAAATTAAAAAACTGAACAAGTATTTTTCAGATAAACTAAATACCGTCAAATAGCATATGGCACCATATCAAAGCATGGAAGAGTACAACATTAGTGTCACTAATGAGGTAAAAGATCGCTTTTCAAAAATTATAGATGAAATAGGGGAAGATGTAAAACGGGATGGCTTGCTAAAGACCCCAGAACGTGCGGCAAAAGCTATGTTGTTTCTTACACAGGGATATAAACAAGATGCTGCCGAAATTCTGAAAGGCGCTATGTTTAAGGAAGACTATGATGACATGGTCATTATAAAGGATATCGAGGTGTATTCACTTTGTGAACACCATATGTTACCCTTTTTTGGTAAGGCGCATGTCGCCTACATTCCTAATGGACATATTGTTGGGCTAAGCAAAATACCTAGAATTGTTGATGTTTTTGCAAGAAGATTACAAGTGCAAGAACGATTGACACACGACATTCTAGAATGTTTAAATAATACCTTAAAACCGAAGGGTGTAGCTGTAGTTATTGAAGCATCGCATATGTGTATGATGATGCGTGGGGTTCAAAAACAGAATTCCGTAACCACAACATCTGGCTTTAGAGGGCAATTTGAAAAAATTGAAACACGAAATGAATTCCTGAAATTGATTAGTTCCGATTTATCTTAGTTAATTTTTACAAGTCATACCGATTTCCTATTTTTCACAAATGTCAGAAGAGAAAGACTTAAAATATCGCAATCTTCTCCTTGGATTACTGTTTGATGGTATAGGGATGTTGTCATTTGCAATACCTGGAATAGGGGAGTTTTCCGATGTAATATGGGCACCCATGGCCGCTTGGTTTATGACCAGAATGTATAAGGGAAAAATTGGTCAAGCCGCTGGAGTGGTCACTTTTGTAGAAGAATTGGTGCCTGGGCTGGATATTATACCCAGTTTTACTATTATGTGGGTCTACACCTATATTTTTTCCTCAAAAAAAAGTAAAAAAATCGAGAGCTGAACGATGCCATCCCTCGATTTTAAACTAACAAACTAACTAAAATCTAAAATTGCTTTAAAAGCGTAATCTTACTTATAAACTGTTTAGCATTCCTCGAAGGGTCAAAAACATCGGTTTGGGTATCATTAAAAACGAGATAAATAAAAGACAGCGGCATATATTCCCAGCTAAAGCGTGCATTCCATCGTCCTTGTTCATTAAAACTATTATATTGATAGAACGTTGATAATTGCAGTCTTGGATTTAATGCTAGCCGTAAATTTGCTGAATATAGATTCGTGGACAAATTCGCGTTGTTGATTCCAACATCCTTGATTGTGTTGTGCTCATAATCTAAGGTCAGCGCGGCATGCGGAACAGGGGAAAAACGAGCAGCAGCACTAACAGTACCTCTGGTTCCATTATAAAAATCTCCAAAATTATAACCGATATCTCCAGACCATTTCTTGGATTGGTCTGTGTTATACTTTACCAAATATCTGGTATAAAAATAATTGTCCTGCTCAATTTCCAATCCTAAGGGAGCGAATTCAAAATTAATGTTTTGCCAAGTAGGAGTAAAGGAGGTTTCCACAAAGCTATTATCTTTGAACCATGTAAAAACTGGAAAAATATAGAGGCTTGCCTGCTGAAATTGGCTTGGGTCAGTGGCATCATGGTTGTAGTTGACAAACATGCCTGGGTCCCATCGCCTAATCCAATCAATGTTCTTTGGTCGCCATATGTAATAACCACCTGGATTGTGCCGAATTACATTGCTTTGTCTAACAAACCCCATTCTTGGATTATAATTCGCATCTGTATATTCAGTTACCCATCCATAGTAAAACTTATTGCTATCGTTCCCTACAAAAATTCTACCAGCATATCCCGTTTTTCCGGTAGACTCATCAATTGAACTTGACAATAAATATTGCACATCCCATTGGCTGGTTGGCCTAATTTGCCCATCCACAGTTATAGTGGTATTGCTGTTATTTTCCAGATTGAGTTCCGAGTAGCTATCATCTGCTCTATGGGTGACCATTATGCCAATATTATTTTCCCTTCCATAGTTTTTCAGATAGCGAAGCACACCAAAATTAGCTCCTGCAGAATTTTCCGTTTCGCGCTGGCGAACAAAAAGACCTGCCAATGCATTCTTTTCTGTTCTTTGTGTGAAACGAGCACCAAAGTCAATGGGCGCCGGTGTCGCATTGAATTCACCTTGCAAGCCAATTCTTCTACTAAAAAAAGGGCGAATGGATTGTTGTAATCCACCAGCCCAAATACCTGAATTTTCTAAAAAGAACTGACGACGCTCAGGAAAGAAAATATTGAAACGTTCTAGGTTATTTACCGCCCTATCAACATCTGCCTGGGCAAAATCGGTATTGATGGTTAAATCGAGGACAGTTTTCGGGTTTATGGCCCATTTGGCATCAATGCCCACCTTAGGGTCACTGGATTTATTGGTTAACGATTCACCTTCTTTATTCTCATCATATTGATACAACGCATATGGCTCCACCCTAATATTGGCTGATGGAGGAGGCACTTCAATACCAGTTAGTTTGGCCGCATAGGTCATACGGTATGGCGTAAAGGATTGTGGAATAGCAGGGAAAGTAGAAACCTCAATATCTCTACGAGCATAGCGCACTAGTGTCATTCCCCATTCAATTGTATTACCATTTTCAGGAAGGTTATAACGCAAAGATTTAAAGGGAATGGCCATCTCCACGGAATACCCCTTATCTGTTCTTTGCGTGCGGACCCTCCATAAGGTATTCCAACCTGTGTCAAAACTATTTCCATTGAAATTTTGAAAATCACGTTGGTTGCCATAAGGAGTAGTTTGAAACCCTTGTGCATATTGTTTTAGGTTTTGTGGGTCTAGGGCTACACCAAAAATATCATTCTCTCCCCAGTCAAAATCTCTTCTTAAATCTTGAATCCTAATTCCCTGTAAACCTAAAGAATCGCTACAGAATGCGGCAACATATAGATATTTGTTATCATACAAAAACTGAACCTGGGTTTTATATTTAATCTTACCACCTTGCCTTGGCTCTATTCTGAAAAAATCCTCCGTTATTTCTGCTGTTTGCCAATCTTTTTCATTCAGAAAACCATCCAATTGAATTCCACTTGTAGCTTTTGAAACTTTTATTTCTTGAGGAATTTCTGGTGGAGCAAAATTTTGGGTGTTGTTTTCCTGAGCATAAACCATGCATAATGGGAAAAACAGAATCATCCAATACGTTATTCTCATGATACTATTAGTTTTGATGCGTTTCCCCGGAGGGCAACAATGTATCCGATACAACCAATTCCAATAGAAACCATCATGATTATCAGGGAAGAAACTATGTTGTTTTGTAATTTTATAGGTTGATAGTTGAATGAGGGTAGCTCTGGATAGTCGTTGCTAGTAAAGGGCTCATTATTATATAGGAGTGGGGTTAAATGATCTCGCCATATTTCGGCAAAGCGTATTACTTGCTTGCGATAATCTTCATAGTCGGCAGTAGAAGTTCCCGAAAGCATATTAAGGGATTCTTGAGCTATAATTGAAGGAGAGAGCCAGCGAAATTTGGATATCAGTGCCTGTTGTCTTTCTAACTGCTGTTCAAATTCCAAAGCTACCGGTTCAAGCTCTTCTTTGACCAGCTTTTGCGATGCCAGATAGCGATGATAGAATTTCCTATTCTGGTTGGGGTCGTTGATGGCATATTCGGGATGGTCTCTTAAGAAGTTGTCTAAAATCTCATCTTGTTTTTCGATAGCTTCTTCTTTTAAACTTCTCATTTTATTAATCATCAGTGTACGCGATGGCATTGGGTATAGCGTATTTCCCAACTGATTTATCACAGATGGAACCAATAGGACGAAAACTACCCAAAGCCCTAAAAGCACAATAGCATTTTTTGAAGAATTCCCCACCCTTAAATTCACTACAAAGGCAAGTGCAAACCAAAAAAGTATATATGCGGTAGTTATTATGATGACATTAAACAAGCCATTAAAGTTGCTGCCTGATGCAAGAAATAGAAAAACTATAGTGAGGATAATAGCAGTGAGGATAAGAGTCCAAAAAAAACGCAGGCTTATTTTTTGAAATACCCAAGTATGGATTAAAATGGGCTGAGAAGCCAATAGTTTTAACGACCCGCTTTCTCGTTCTGCTGATAAAATATTATACGAAAATGCGATAATAATTAAAGGAAGTAGATAAACTATAACAAATGCAAGGTCAAAACTTCCAAAGAGCTGTTGAACAGGACTAATAATTTCCGTAAAATTAAGTGTAAAGTCATCTCCGGTCATGGTTGGTTTTACATAGTGGGTAAACAAATCACTCTGTCCTGTTGAAACAAATGACAGTGGTTGCGAATCCATTGCAGCTACTCTGGGATGATAGTTGCCAACCGCTGTTGGACTAGAAGGGATAGTCCACCTGGAAGCACTGACTTCCATTCCATTTTCAATCGAATCCAAGAGCGAAAGCATATTGGCATCAGACTCTTTAACTTCTGCTTTTGCCAAATGAATATCTTGTTTTCTTTTTTTTACTTTTTGGTCTCCGTTGATGGTGGCAAAACAGAAAAGTCCCAACAACAATAGGCTTAGAATTTGCATCCACCCACTACGTAGGAGTAATTTTAATTCATATAGAAAATTATACTTGTACATAACAATCAGATTTTAATGGTGATGAATAAAAACGCAAATGATCCTAATAGCCATGTTACCAGAACAATTATGTTAGAAGAATTTTTAGATAGAATCTCAGCAAGTTGGGGAGGAGCATATTCAAAAGCAGGGAGTTTTTCCCATGTAGTTTCTTCTGCCTTATAACTCCAATTTCCATGTGATGAATTTTTTGCAAAATCATTATTCAAAAATGCCTGCATCTTAATACGATAATCTTCTGCTGCATCTGAAAAGTCCCAATGGGTAGAGTAATCTGTATTTGCCACGCCCATACTCAAAAACCGTGCTGGAAGAAATGGTGAAAAAGCCGCAAGACCAATATATACATTGGTTTGGCCCTCAAATTGGGATTTTAAATACTTATACTGTTTAAAATAAACTTCAGCATCATGTTCTTCTCCCTTTTGCATTCGGTAAGCATCAAAATTAAATGGCAATTGATGTAAGCTGTCGACATTGTACTCCTTTAGAACTTTTTGCTCAAGTAGTTTAGCCTGCTTGTTCCATGGGTCATGACCGTCTAAACCTTCTTGCTTGTCCTTTAAGATATTTGCAGAAAATTCTTGCCGAGTAGGGTAAGGGTATTTGGCTTCTGCAAAATTACTGGCTGCCTTGGGGACCACTAAACAAGCTATGATCCAAATTGCCAATGACAAAACCAATGAAATAGAGGATTTTTTTGATTTTGAGGAGATAATCAACACAAGATTGACAAAAACGATGTAATAGCATATGTACACTAAAAAAAGTATTCCAAGGTTACTCCATTTGAAAACCCCAAAGTCTTCTAGGTTAGATAGAATTATTCCTGCACTGACTATTAAGACGATTGTAATAACTAGGATAGGCAAGAAAAGAGCTGTCCATTTTCCCAAAATCAATTTCCAAGGTGCAATTCCTAGGCTTCGAATCAACACCAAAGTTCTCATTTCTCGTTCTTTGGTAAAAGCGTTATAACCCAACAGAACGATGAGCAATGGAATAATGAATAAAAGAATAAAATCAGGGGTTAAATCACCAAAACGTGCCAAGCCAGTTTGATCGGCGGCCAAGCTAAATTGTGCTTCATTTCTATTATGTGCTTCCAAGAAAATCGAAGTTCCTGCATATTTATCCACCCCTTGATCAATTAAGGATAACGGATATTTGGGTTTAAACGCATAAGTGCCGTAATGCGCTGCCGAGTGTGGGTTTTTTTCACCCTGATTATTCCAAATGGACCTTTCTGCACTTTTGGCCACGGCATATTGTTGGTTTGTAGAATTATACTGCCTGCTGCTAATCCAAGTAGCAATACCCAGCAATACTATTACGATTGAAAATGCTATTTTAACCCTTCCATCTCTGGCAAACTCAGTAATTTCTTTAATAAAAACATTTCGAATCATGACACTAATTCTTTATAGTTCATAGCTTCTAGGTAAGCCTGCTCTAATTCGGGTAGGGATATGTCTTTTGTTGCATACTCTTGTCTTAACTCGCCGTTTTTCATAATGCCAATATGCGTGCCGGTATCTTTAGCTCTAAATAGGTCGTGTGTGGCCATTAATATGGAAACCCCGTTATCCTTTAATTTGTGTAAAAGTTGTCCAAATTCATTACTGCTTTTAGGGTCTAATCCAGAAGTTGGTTCATCCAGTAACAATGATTTAGCATCTTTTGCCAATGCAATTGAAATGCCCACTTTTTGTCGCATTCCCTTAGAAAATGTTGAAATACGTTGATTAAAAGCATTCTTCTGAAGACCAGCCTCATTTAAAAAATCTTCGGATTGGCTTTTGTTAAGGTTTTTTCCACCTATACCCGAAAAATACTTAAGGTTTTCGACTGCAGTTAAAGTAGGGTATAGCATTAGATTTTCTGGAATGTACGCTAGGTATTGTTTTGTTTTTATATAATCTTCAGATACGCACAAGCCATTGATAAATGCACTTCCAGAAGTAGGTTTTATAAAGCCAAGCAGTAAATTAATGGTAGTTGTTTTACCTGCTCCATTAGCTCCGAGTAGGCAATAAATTTCGTTGGCACCTATGCTCAAATTCAATTGATTCAATACAATGGTTTCACCATACTGTTTAGTGAGATTATCAGTTGTAATCATAAAAGTTTATTTAATGTGGATATAGTAAGGACGCTTCAAAAATCGAAGTTGATTTAGAAGTATGATAATTAGGCATTTTTCAAAAAAAATACCTTAAAGAAAAATGAAGTTAGTATTTGAAAGGAGGCCCCCTTAAATACTTAAAATTAAAACTAACAGTAGAGATGTTAGTATCCTTAAATGTAAATACAGAGGAAAAAATAGTGGTAGTGAAGAGTGCTTTGAAAACCAAAGGCAAGACACCTGGTTTTGTATTCAACTTAGCACATAGACTACAGTTGTATTCGGTTTCAGAAATTGTCTCATTGCCATAATCAATCTCATTTACGGTATGAAAAACATGGGAAGTTAAAACATGAACAATGGTATAACCCAATTGAAGAAGCAACAAGCCTGTCAATATTGAGCTACACCAAATATGTCTGTTTTTTGTTTTCAAAGCATCACTTGTTTCCTGAGAGGATAATTTTGAATACGTTATTTATTCTATAACAAGGTTAAAAGCTTGTGTAATATCTGTTTCTCCTCCTGCATCTGCCAAAGTTCCATCATTAGGTTTTTTAGGCTCGTGCCTTAAGGTGATTGCCAAGGTTCCAGTGCTGGCATCTGTTGTAGTCAAAGTAAACGATATCCCAACTGGATTAGTGGAAGTAAAGTTTTCACCTGTTTCATCAGAAACATAATCAGATTCGTCATCAGTATAGGCGATAGTTGCATTTAAACTACTGTTTGGAACAAAGAAAAATTGGTGTTCATCTGCTTCTCCCTCAATTTCTTCATTAACATTTTCGGCAGGGGTTTCTGCTTCATTGAGCAACACAACTATTCCATCATAAACAGTATTCTCAGCCAAATCTCCGGATATGGATATGTTAGGAGCATTAGGCCCATCTCCGTCCAAATCCTGTGATTGTAATGTTATGGTCGTTCCTCCTCCTTGTGGGGTCAAGGTTACGTTCATAGTTGTTATGGTCTCTTCTTCGTTTACAGGATCTGGCTCATTGTCATCACTGGAACAGCCTACTAAAAAAGTTCCGGTTAAGAGCGCAAGTGATAAGAATTTAGTTGTTTTCATAGTCTTTAATTTAAATTTGATTTAATAATTGAGTTTTAATTGTAAAATGATATTTCTGCCCAAATCATCTGCAAAAAAACGTTGCCGATTTAGGTAATCTCTATAATTTGTGTCCAAAAGATTACTGACCGTAAGACTGGTTGTCAGTTTTAAATTATTTTTAAAAGGAAATTCCATTTTTGAGTTAACACCCAACAGATGGTATGCTTCTGGAGGGGTATTTATTTCCAGCAACACTTCCTGTTGCTGCTCTGGGGAGAATGCGGTAATATTTTCTGGATGTTCATTTTGTTCAAATACATACTGACTTTCCAAGCTAAACTCAAAATTGTTCCACTCTGGTTTTACAAAAGTCAGTTTGTTTCTAAAATTTGCAGCAGGTATATTAATCAATGCGCTGTTGTTTTCAGTATCGGTTCCTTTGACCAAAGAAAATTGATGATCCGTTCTCCAACTATTGGTCCAATCAACATAAGCTGCAGCATCAACTCCCAATAATCTTGCATCTGTCTGCCGATACTCCCAAACAGGAAAAGCACCTCTAATCGTAAACTCCACACTTGTTGGCTCTAAAAGAATAAAATCTTGAATGAAATTAGCATAGGGCTCTAGCGTAAATCCCCAATTATTAAAATCTTGCTGATATGATGCTGAGATTTTATGGGAAGTTTCACTTTTAATACGAAGATCACCCAACTCTATACGTGCTGCGGAATGATGCAAACCATCACTGAACAGTTCTGAAGGATTGGGAGCCCTTTGCGAAAGTGCATAATTGACCCTAATTACAGAACCGTTATTTTCAGTATACTGAGCACCAAATGTTGTAGAGAAGTTATGATAATCAAATACCGGATTGGTAAGCAATTGTGTTCCCAAATCATTAATTATCAGATCTTGAAACTCTTGATTATAACCACGTTCTTCCCATCTAGACGTTTGGTAAAACTTTTTTGCATCAATACGGTTAAAATCATAGCGAAAACCCGCGTCAACAAGAATTTCATCGGTTAACCGATATTCTCCCGTAACAAAAGCTCCAAAATCATACTTTTCGTAATCAGGAATCAGCCGTCTAACTCCTGTTAATGGGTTGGCAAAGTTTTCTTGGAACCTTCCCAAGAGGCCAAACTGAAGTTCGTACAACTCCTTTGAATCCAGTTTAAAGTCCGTAGTTAAAGTGTGCGTCGTCAACTCTAAATCTATAGATGCTTGGTTATCACGTTCTCCTCTTCGCACATCAAATTCGAACCGCCTGTTGTTTTGATAGTCATACTGAACATTCCATTTGCCCAGACCTTCAAATCGTTTGTAGAATTTTAGCTTACCCAAATGGTGGGTAACCTCCTGTCTGGGATTTTGAATGTCATAGGTAAAGGGTCTGATTATCTCGGGTTGACCATTATTGATACCTCGTATCAAATCATCAATGTTGCCAATATGAGAGGCCCTAAGTACAGCAATTTCAGAATTATAATAAGAGTATTTTGCATCCCACCCCCAAGTAAAAAGCTGTTTTCCAAACTGTAAAGAAGCTCCTATTTCTTGAACTCCAGTATTAGATAGTATATAATCTGGAGCTTCATGATCTCCCAATCGTTTATATGAACCTTGTCCTCTTAGATACCATCCGCTCTCAAATGCTTTGATAAGCTCTGTGGTTATATTTCCGCCTCTACCGTTTGAAACCCCGTTTACAATGCTTTTGCCATACAAAGTATCCTTAGCAGGAATCCTTGCCTGTTCCATAACTATAACACCACCAATAGCATCGCCTCCGTATAACAGTGCAGAAGCACCTTTAATTACTGATATTGTTCCTGCTGCATTGATATCTATGTTGGGAGCATGTTCATCTCCCCATTCCATATCTTGCATTCGCACGCCATCGTTCAGTATTAAAACCCTACTGCCGTTGAGACCATGAATAGCAGGTTTTACAATATTGGCTCCAGTATTTAAAGATGAAACTCCCGCCAGCTCTTTTAAAGCATCTCCTAAACTACCAGAACTGTATTGCTCCAACGTTTTAAGCTTTAACGATTCTTCTAGAGCGGAATTGGTTTTTTCAGCAACAGCATCACCGACCACCTTTACTTCATCAAGTTCCTCTAAGTGATGCTCTAACTTTATATCAATCCATGTTATGTCATCTACTTCCACTTTAATAAAAGTGGTTGTGCACTCAGGATGCGAAATTTCCAATTCGTAAAGACCTGGGCAAAGACTTGGGATTTGAAACTTTCCCTTGCTGTCGGTTTTTACAATTTTTTGATTTCCTAATATTTGAATACTTGCATTTTCTAGAGGTGTTTTGTTATGATAATCCATAACTTGACCAGTAAGGGTATCAGTACAGTCTTGAGAAACCCCGTATAAAGGAATTAATAGTAAAAGAGTAATGAAAATGGTTATTTTCATTCTGAACAAAATAAATTAGTAAAAAATAGATAGTCCGCTGTAGAAAGACGGAATGCTTTGGCCGATTAACTAATGAATTGAGGAGGAGGCCTAGAAAATAGGTGATAAGAAAAGTCTTTTTTAGTGTTAAGACTTATGTAGTAAAAGTTACTGTCCAGTACACTAAGAAATGTAGGATGGAAGGCTTCAGAATTTGCAACTTGATTAAGTTCCATGCCTTGGTTTTCAACTACCAAATCACAGATTTTGCAATTTTCAATTTTTTCTTGATCACCGTCTTGATGTGAATACACGTGAAGTGCTGACACCTTGACGAACATCAAGGAAACAAATATAAAAAGCCCAAGAATTTTTCTAAAATCCTTCATTGTGCAACAAATCTATATAATTTGTTGGTTTCCGTTGTGTTAAGAAAAACATAATTAATTGAACAAAAAACCCAATCCCATACGTTTCAACATTTTCTTCTCGAAGTTCCAGAAGAACTGAAATTGACCAAACAACCATCCAAAGAAAACCAATAATACTTGATATATTGGGAAAATTAATAAGATACGTATGGTCCAAAAAATCCACCCGCTTACTGTTCCTTGCTGAAGTCCAATGAATTCCGTGAAAGGACCGGCAAGCTTTCCTGAAATACTCCCCGTAATAGCAAAAACGATAAAGATGGCAATCATTTCCCATCTTTGGGCAACTGGCCATTTGTTCGCTAACTTTTTAAAGCACCAAAGGAAAAATCGGACTAGCAGAAAATATATGACAAACCCAACAACCAAGGTGAACACCCATTCTAAAACGGTGTTGTTAAGGTTTAAAAGATGTAAAAGTCTTCTAGCTATGGTATACGCGGTAAGCAATACTAAGATAACGCCAAAAAATGGGAAGAAGAATTGCCAATTTTCAGTGATGTCCCAACGGTTTCTTATTTTTTCCATCAAATAAAATTCGATGGCAAAAATAACATATTAAATCCTTGGAATAAAGGGGCTCAAGCGTTGATTGTATTTTCTTTGAAAATAAATGAAGTAATTATACAATTTATAGTTTACCTCATAACCATAATCAATGTTTGGATCATAATTGATTTGGAGCTCATACAGATTAGGGTTAAATCTTTGCGGTTGTAATACGCGTTGATTCCAGTTAATGACCATCAACTGATTTCTATTTTCCAAAAAACTCTGGGAATAGTACCCTTCTGGCCTTGCGATGCTTTGTAACCAAGTATAAAACCCTGGCTCAATAATAGTAATCTCATACTCTGTCTCCTCATTCTTTATCTCAACCTTTTCTTCAGCTTGGGAGTCAAAAACTTCTTTTTCTTGGCTTGAAATGTCGAGTGCTTCTTTTTTAGCGGTACAGGATGTGAATAATCCTAAAACTAGAATGACTGCAATTAAATTATTTAAAACGTTCTTTTTCATAACCTTAAAATACAAAAAAGCCATTTAATTAATTAAATGGCTTTGTTAAATATAGTTAAGAGGATTGTTTATTTTCCAAAAAGCCCACCTAGAAGTCCTCCAAGGCCGCTTTTTTTCTGGCTACCGCCACTGAGAACCATACCTGCTAAATCGTCGATTACGCTACCATCTCCATCTGAATCTAAAAAGCTCTCGATTAATGATTGCTGCTTGTTGGCGGTATTACCACCTCCCATAAGTCCACCTAGTAATCCACTTAGAGCATCTGGGTTACTCACTTTTTGCTGTCTAGATTGTTTACCTAAATATCCTAAAAGAATAGGAGCGGCAATTTTAAGGATTTGGGAAATGGAACCTGCATCAATTCCTGATTTACTGCTTAGTGCATTCTCCACTTGTGGTTGTTTGGACCCAAACACATGACCCAATATTCCAGCACCATCATCCATAACATCTTGATCAACACCACCACCAAATAACCCTCCAAGGTTATCCAAAATACTTCCATCGTGCTTTGATGACAAAGCGGTCATTAATCCATGGGCACCTCCAGGAGTGGATGCGTTTTTTTTCATAGCACCCATTAAAAGAGGCATAGCCATACTTAGCACATCAGCAGTTTTATTTTCAGGTTGCCCTGTTTGACCTGCAACGCCGCTAATCAATTGTTTGCCCATTGGGCTATTTAATAAATCTAATAATCCTGACATTTATATAGTGTTTAGTTAAGAATAACAATGTACAAAAAAGAAAGGGTTAAAAAAGAGTGACGATGAACATGCTATTTTAACAACTGAATAATCTGGGTGGCAAGTTCAGTTCCAATACGCTCCTGAGCTTCTTTTGTAGCGGCACCAATGTGAGGCGTTAATGATATCTTTGGATGCATTAAGATTCGGATTTCTGGATTTGGCTCGGATTCAAAAACATCTAATCCGGCAAAGGCAATCTTTTCACTTTCCAAAGCATCTATTAGGGCAACTTCATCTATTACACCACCTCTAGATGCATTGATTATTCCAGCGCCTGTTTTCATTGATTCAAATTCCTTTTTGCCAAGAACATAGGTTTTCTGGGCAGGGACATGAACACTTATGAAATCGGAGTTCTGAAGCACTTGGTCCATACTACTGTTTTGTAATGCAAATTGTAACGATTGGCCATCAAAAAAAGGAACATCCAAAGTAGCATTTGGAACAAACTTATCATTAAATAGAACTTTCATTCCTAAACCTAAAGCGATTTTTGCTGTTGCTTGACCTATGCGTCCAAATCCGATTAGACCCAAGGTTTTCCCTCGAAGTTCAATGCCGCCAGCGTAGCTCTTTTTAAGTTGTTTGAATTTACTGTCTCCATCCAATGGCATATTCCGGTTGGAATCATGCAAAAAACGAACTCCACTAAACAAATGGGCAAAAACCAATTCTGCTACCGATGCAGAGGATGCTGCGGGGGTGTTTATAATATGGACTCCTTTTGATTTAGCATATTCAACATCAATATTGTCCATGCCAACACCGCCACGCCCGATTAATTCTAAATCGGGACAGGCATCAATCAATGGTTTTCTGGCTTCGGTTGCACTTCTGACCAATAAGGCTTTAATATTGTTTTCATTGATAAAATGTATCAACTGTTCTTGTGCCACTTTAGTGGTAACCACCTCAAATCCTTCTTTTTCAAGTGCATCAATTCCAGATTGGGCAATGCCGTCGTTTGCTAAAATTTTACCCATGCTTTTACCCTTTCTTTTCTAGATCACTCATAATATCTACCAATACACCTACGCTTTCTAATGGAAGCGCGTTGTACATGGAGGCACGATACCCTCCAACAGAACGGTGACCGTTTAATCCGTTGATTCCTGCTTCTTTACATTTTTCATCAAAAATTTCTTTAAGCGAGTCATCTGTAATATTGAAGGTAGCATTCATAATAGAACGGTCTTCCTTAGCGGCAAAACCAGAAAAAATAGGATTTAACTCTATTTCTGAGTAAATAAGGTTTGCTTTTCTTTCGTTGATTTCTTCGATAGCCGCGATACCTCCCAAGTCCTTAAGCCATTGCATGGTAAGCATTGAAACATACACAGCAAAAACAGGCGGAGTATTGAACATACTGTCCTTACCAGCATGTACCGCGTAATCCAACATAGAGGGAACTTTACGGGAAACTTTCCCTAAAATATCTTCTTTGACCACTACAAGCGTTGTTCCTGCTGGTCCCATATTTTTTTGCGCTCCGGCGTATATTAAATCAAACTTTGAAAAATCCAATTGCCTAGAGAAAATATCTGAACTCATGTCGCATACCAGAGGAACATTGGTTTTAGGAAATTCCTTTAGTTGGGTACCAAAAATGGTGTTGTTGGAGGTTAGGTGTAAATAATCCAAATCATTTGGTATGGAATATCCTTTTGGAATGTAATTGAAATTTTGATCTTGAGAAGAAGCTACTTCTATAATTTCTCCAACCAATCTGGCCTCCTTAATTGCTTTTAAACTCCAAGTACCGGTATTGATGTATCCAGCTTTTTTTTCTAGAAGGTTGTAAGCCGACATTAAAAATTGCATGCTGGCGCCACCTTGAAGAAACAGGGCTTGATATCCTTTTCCTTCCAATCCTAAAAGCTCTAGAGCCAAGGAACGGGCTTTTTCCATTATGCCAACAAATTCTTTACTTCGGTGAGAGATTTCTATAAGGGAAAGGCCAATGCCATCAAGTTCTACAACAGCTTCGGCTGCTTTCTGCATTACTTCTTGTGGTAAAATACAGGGTCCTGCGCTAAAATTATGCTTCTTCATGTGCTAATTAATTGATATGAATATCCCATCTAAACTACTAGGATATTAAATTTGGTTTATGCGTTGTTGAATCAAGGGGCAAAGGTCTTAAAAAATCTTGGATCTAAAAATGCCAAAGATTTTGATGGATTCTAATCGAGATGTAATAAGAATTCCATAGTGTCCACACCATCTGCATAATCATGCAATTTTGGTTTTTGTGTTTCTCCAAAACCAATCTCATTTTCAAATAGACCTTGGGACACAATGCATTGAACATCATCACTTCGCTCCTGTATATGATGTTTTAAATCACTCTGGGAATCATAATGTTCATAGAACAAAGATGCAATGGGCGAAGCTAGGCTTTCATCTTCTTTCAGTATTAAAAAACCATTGTCCAATATCTTAAACGCACTCATTAAATACACCGCTTTGTTGTAGTCGTAGTTGTTGGTGTATTTATTTTGATGGATAATGTCGCTGTATTCAAAAAGAGCATTAAATAAGGTGTCAAAATTGTACTCTTTGGGGACATACACTTTGGAGACATTTCTACACCCTAAGCCATAGTACCTAAAAATATCCTCACCTAAGGCAATAAGTTGTTCTTTAGATTCTTTTCCTGTTAAGACAGCTATGGCATTTCGATTCTTTCGGATAATATTGGGCTTTTTCCCAAAATAATATTCAAAATACCTACTTGTATTATTACTACCTGTTGCAATCACTGCATCGAAATGCTCAAATTTACCTTCCACAAATGTTATTTGATTGGCCAAACTTGGTTCTTGCTCAATTAAATAATTAGCAAGAAAGGGCAGGAGTACGGTGTCATTTGAAGATAATTTGCATGATGCCTTATTCCCGGTCATCAATACACATAAAAAATCATGGAATCCCACTAACGGAATGTTCCCCGCCATAACGATGCCGATGGTCTTTGGCTGATGCTTTTCTTTAAAGGTATAATTTGAAACCCATTGGTTAAGCTTATCCTCTGTCAATAAATTGCTCCATTGTTTTAGAGCAAACACTATATTTTCCTTATTGAACCAACTATTCTGCTGCTCAGCATTAACAAGTGTATCGTTAAATGCTTGATGTAACGCAATATCGGTATTGCCATTTTCACAAAAATCTTGTATAAAACTTCCAAGTTTAACAAAAGCTTCCAATATTGGGTTATACCTGACCATTATATTTGTACACTAAATTAGTAGGGTTTATTTTTGTCCAAAAGTAAGCATGCTGAAATAATTCAGCATAAAGGAAAAAGAAAATTATGGCAATTATCATAACTGATGAATGTATAAATTGTGGAGCATGTGAGCCAGAGTGCCCCAATACTGCAATTTATGAAGGAGCTGATGAATGGCGTTATAGTGATGGAACCTCTTTAACAGGCGATGTTGTGTTACCTGATGGAAAGGCCGTTAATGCAGATGAAGTACAAGTGCCCATTAGTGATGAGATTTACTATATATCTCCAGATAAATGTACAGAATGTATGGGCTTTCATGAAGAGCCGCAGTGTGCTGCTGTATGCCCTGTGGACTGCTGCGTTCCTGATGAAGATCGTGTGGAAACCGAAGAAGTGCTTCTTGGGAAGCAGAAATTTATGCACCCAGATGGATAGCCAATAGGCTTTTACAGCATTTTTGAAACGATTTCTTTAAACAATTTTGCACATACCATTGCGGTCATGTTGTTAATATCCCTTTTAGGGTTGTATTCTACAATGTCAGCTCCCAAAATAGGCACATTAATTTCTTGTATCATTTTAATAACCTGTCTGGTACTGAGTCCTCCGGGTTCGTGATGGGATACTCCAGGAGCAAAGGCTGGGTCCAAAGCGTCCATATCCAAGGATAGATATATGGGATTTTGAAATGTCGGGAGTTTTGTGGTTACAAAATCTTTCATTTCAATGATTTCTACGTCATATTTCTTTGCGTTTTCGCGTTGTTCTGAATTTAGGGTCCGAATACCCACCTGTACTAATCTGCTTGCAAGCTTGTTTTTCATGATATTATAAAACGGGCAAGCATGCGAGAATGAATCTCCATCTAGACTTGTATATAAATCACTATGTGCATCAATATGCAAGATGTCAATTTGTCCATGAACTTCACAAAATGCTTTTAGTATAGGAAAAGTAATGGAATGATCGCCTCCAAAAGTTAAAAGAGGGTTTCTTTCTTCAAGGTTTTCAGTGGTTATTTTCTCAATATCAAAATATTCAGAGATAGTGTAATCGCCTTTGTCATCCAGCAGTTCCGGATTTATTAAAGTACCATCTTCTGAAAAATAATTGGCTGAATTACTGTGGTAAGCCTCCCTAATCAAAGGAGGAGCCAAACTTGGACCTTTTAAAAAAGATGATTTTTCATCATACAAAATTCCTTGTAATGTAATTTTTGTCATGCGATAAAGGTATAAACTGTTTGTAATTTTTCAATCCATCAATTACTCCTTTTGACAAAAGATATATCCATCAATTCTTTCTATTTTTGACGCACAATAGCGCTTTAAGTTCCATGCAAGAAAAAGAAGAAACATATAACGGATTTTGGAAACAGATAGGTTGTACTCTTTCTGTAATTGCCATATTAGGAATTATCTCAGTTATCGTTATTGGTCTTTACATGCTTCTTAAAGGTTTTTAGCATAGCTAAAGTGTAACTTTTGTAATACTTCAACTTATATTTGCAGCCTCAAAACGTAATGAATAGATGAAAGCCGGTATTGTAGGATTACCAAACGTTGGAAAATCAACCTTGTTTAATTGTCTTTCCAATGCAAAAGCACAAAGTGCAAACTTTCCTTTTTGTACCATTGAACCCAATATAGGAGTGGTTAATGTGCCTGACACTCGAATGGAGAAATTGGAGGAATTGGTGAGTCCAGAAAAAGTTATTCCTGCAACAGTTGAAATTGTTGATATCGCTGGACTGGTCAAAGGCGCCAGTAAAGGAGAGGGGCTGGGAAACCAGTTTTTGGGAAATATTCGTGAAACGGATGCCATTCTACATGTATTAAGATGTTTTGACAATGACAATATTGTGCATGTTGATGGTTCAGTAGATCCAATTCGAGATAAGGAGACCATTGATATGGAGCTTCAACTAAAAGATTTGGAAAGTGTTGAAAAGAAACTGGACAAGGTAAAACGGGCAGCAAAAACAGGGAACAAAGAAGCTCAAAAAGAAGCTGCTGTTTTAACTAGTTTAAAAGAAGGCCTTGAATCGGGAACATCAGTACGGGCCATTACACTTTCTGATGATGATCGCGCGGAATATGTAAAACCTTTGCAGTTAATCACAGATAAACCTGTAATGTACGTTTGTAATGTTGATGAAGAAGCTGCTACAAATGGAAATGCCTATGTTAAAAGCGTAAAAGAAGCTGTAGCCAATGAAAATGCTGAAGTCATTTTTTTAGCTGTAGGTACAGAAGCTGATATTACCGAGTTGGATACTTATGAAGAGCGTCAACTCTTTTTAGAAGACCTCGGTCTTTCAGAACCAGGCTCGGCCAAATTAATTCGAGGAGCATACAAATTGTTAGATTTAGAAACCTATTTTACTGCGGGTGTAAAGGAAGTAAGAGCTTGGACCATTCCAGTTGGAGCAACAGCTCCGCAAGCTGCAGGTGTTATCCATACAGATTTTGAAAAAGGGTTTATTCGTGCAGAGGTCATTGCATATGACGATTATGTGCAATACGGAAGCGAATCCAAAGTAAAGGAAGCGGGTAAAATGCGAGTGGAAGGAAAGGAATATGTGGTTAAGGATGGTGATGTCATGCATTTTAGGTTTAATGTTTAAATCCAATCTCCAGCATTTGTAAGTATATCAACAGCTTTTGTTGATTACTTTCTATAGTCCACATTTTTATTTCTCAGCCTAAATTTTATATTAGCAAGGATTAACCCTTAACTGATGGCAGAAACCAAGTATACCGAGGATAATATTCGTTCTCTGGATTGGAAGGAGCATATTCGTATGCGTCCCGGTATGTATATTGGAAAGTTGGGAGATGGCTCATCTGCCGATGATGGCATCTATATTCTACTTAAAGAGGTCATTGACAATTGCATAGATGAGTTTGTCATGGGGGCCGGTAAAACCATTGAAATCGCTATCAAGGAGAATACAGTCCATGTTCGTGATTATGGACGGGGCATTCCTTTAGGGAAAGTGGTAGATGTTGTTTCCAAAATGAACACTGGGGGAAAGTACGATACCCGGGCTTTCAAAAAATCTGTAGGACTTAATGGAGTAGGAACCAAAGCGGTAAATGCGCTGTCCAATTTTTTTAAAGTCGAATCTGTTAGAGATGGACAATTAAAAGCTGCTGAATTCAAAGCAGGGAATTTAGTAGAGGAAGAGCTGGTTGATTCCACAAAGCGCAGAGGGACCAAAGTAAGTTTTGTTCCTGACGAATCCATTTTTAAAAAATATAGATATCGAAACGAGTATGTGGAACGCATGCTCAAAAACTACGTATACCTTAATCCAGGGCTGACCATTGTCTTTAATGGTGAAAAGTTCTTTTCAGAAAATGGATTGAAGGATTTATTGGAGGACAATAACAATCAAGAAGACTTTCTGTATCCAATTATCCATCTAAAAGGAGATGATATAGAAGTTGCCTTAACGCATAGTAGAACTCAGTACAGTGAAGAATATCATTCTTTTGTAAATGGGCAACATACCACGCAGGGTGGAACACATCAAGCAGCTTTTAGAGAAGCCATAGTAAAGACCATCCGCGACTTTTATGGAAAAAATTATGACGCTTCGGATATCAGAAAATCAATTATTTCGGCTATTTCCATTAAAGTGATGGAACCTGTTTTTGAAAGTCAGACCAAAACCAAACTGGGCTCCACGGATATGGGTGGAAAATTGCCTACTGTTCGTACCTACATCAACGATTTCATTGGTAAGTACCTTGATAATTACCTTCATAAAAACCAAACTACCGCAGAAGCAATTCAGCGTAAGATTGTTCAAGCAGAGAAAGAGCGAAAAGAACTTTCAGGAATTCGAAAGTTAGCACGTGATCGGGCCAAAAAAGCGAGTTTGCATAATAAAAAGCTTAGGGACTGCCGTGTCCACCTTCAGGATATGAAGAAGGACAGAAGATTGGAATCTACACTCTTTATCACCGAGGGAGATTCTGCATCGGGGTCTATTACAAAATCTAGGGATGTAAATACACAGGCGGTTTTTAGTTTACGGGGGAAGCCTTTGAATTCCTATGGAATGTCGAAGAAAATCGTTTACGAGAATGAAGAATTCAATTTGTTGCAGGCAGCATTAAATATTGAAGAATCCATGGAAGACTTGCGGTACAATAATATTGTAATCGCAACAGATGCAGATGTTGATGGAATGCACATTCGTCTTCTACTAATTACCTTCTTTTTGCAATTCTTTCCAGAACTGATAAAAGAAAACCATCTGTACATTTTGCAAACCCCTCTTTTTAGAGTCAGAAATAAAAAAGAAACCATCTATTGTTACAGTGAGGAAGAAAGGCGAAATGCTATTCAAAAGTTAACAGGCAAACCGGAGATTACTCGATTTAAGGGGTTAGGGGAGATTTCCCCAGATGAGTTCAAGCATTTCATTGGTGATGATATCCGTTTAGAACCGGTAATGTTGGATAAGGCCATGAGCATAGATAATTTATTGAAGTTTTATATGGGGAAAAACACTCCAGACAGGCAAGAATTTATTATAAATAATCTTAAAGTAGAACTTGATTTAATAGAATAAAACTAACTATAAACCAGATAAATGTATCCCCTTCTAAATGGAAGAGAATGAAGATTTGAATGATGAAGGTTTAGAAAGCCAAGATAGTTCCCAAGATAGCCTTACCAGGGTTACGGGAATGTACAAGGATTGGTTTTTGGACTATGCCTCTTATGTTATTTTAGAACGTGCAGTTCCTGCTATAGAAGATGGTTTTAAACCAGTGCAGCGCAGGATTATGCATGCCCTTAAAGAGTTGGATGATGGCCGATACAACAAAGTTGCCAATGTTGTAGGGCATACCATGCAATACCATCCACATGGAGATGCCAGTATAGCAGATGCCATGGTTCAAATAGGGCAGAAGGACCTGCTTATTGATACACAGGGGAACTGGGGAAACATTCTTACTGGTGATGGGGCAGCAGCTTCCAGATATATAGAAGCGCGACTTTCAAAATTTGGATTAGAGGTTGTTTTCAGTCCAAAAATTACCGAATGGCAATTATCATACGACGGCAGAAAGAAAGAGCCCGTAAACCTTCCGGTTAAATTTCCGTTATTGTTGGCGCAGGGAGCTGAAGGAATCGCCGTTGGCTTATCGACAAAAGTACTTCCGCATAACTTTAACGAGCTAATAGATGCCTCAATTAAACATCTTCGGGGCCAACGTTTCAAACTGTTTCCTGATTTCCCCACTTCAGGAATTATAGACGTTACCAATTATAATGATGGCCTTCGTGGGGGGAAAATTCGTGTTCGCGCTAAAATCTCCACGTTCGATAAGAACACCTTAGTAATTAATGAAATACCCTTCGGAACTAACACATCTTCTTTAATAGATTCTATCTTAAAAGCGAATGATAAGGGTAAAATCAAGATTAAAAAGATTGAGGATAATACAGCTGCTGAGGTTGAAATTCTTGTTCATTTACCTAGTGGAATTTCTCCGGATAAGACTATAGATGCGCTATATGCATTTACATCTTGTGAGTCTTCCATATCGCCTTTGGGATGCATTATTGAGGACAACAAGCCTTTATTTATTGGAGTCACGGAAATGCTTATGCGTTCAACTGACTATACTGTCGAATTGTTAAAAGCAGAGCTCGAAATTCAACTTGGGGAATTGGAAGAGCAATGGCATTTTGCTTCTTTGGAGCGAATTTTTATCGAGAATAGGATCTATCGTGATATTGAAGAGGAAGAAACTTGGGAAGGCGTCATCTCAGCAATTGATAAAGGTCTGAAGCCTTTTACCAAAAACCTAAAAAGAGCCGTTACAGAAGATGACATTGTTCGTTTGACCGAAATCCGTATCAAGCGTATTTCCAAGTTTGACTTGGAAAAGGCGCAACAGCTTATTGATAGTTTGGAAGAGAAAATTGCCCAAACCAAACATCATTTGGAGCATTTGGTGGACTACGCCATTGATTATTTCAAAGAACTTAAAAAGAAATACGGGAAAGGAAGAGAGCGAAAATCCGAGATAAAAATATTTGATGATATAGAAGCGACCAAAGTGGTCATCAGAAATACCAAGCTTTATGTGAACCGGGAGGAAGGTTTTATTGGAACTTCCTTAAGGAAGGATGAGTATGTTACGGATTGTAGTGATATAGATGATATTATCGTGTTCACTAAAAAAGGTGAAATGATGGTAACTAAAGTCGACTCCAAGACCTTTATTGGAAAAGGAATTCTACATGTAGCCGTGTTTAAGAAAAAAGATAGCCGTACCATCTACAATATGATTTACAAAGATGGAAGGGGAGGCCCCAGCTATATAAAAAGGTTTAATGTCACCAGCATTACTCGCGATAAAATGTATCAATTGGCAGGAGGGAAGCCTACTTCGGAGGTGCTCTATTTTTCGGCCAATCCCAATGGGGAAGCAGAGACCATCACTGTGCTTTTGCGGCAATCTGGGAGCATTAAAAAACTAAAATGGGATTTGGATTTCGCTGACCTTTTGATAAAAGGAAGAGCGTCCAAAGGAAATTTGGTTACAAAGTATCCCGTAAAAAGGATAGAGCTTAAAGAAAAGGGAGTGTCCACCCTTAAGCCAAGAAAAATTTGGTTTGATGATATTGTGAGTCGCTTAAATGTTGATGGACGAGGAGAACTCCTTGGTGATTTTAAGGGAGATGATCTATTGCTGATTATTGACCAAAAAGGAAAAGTAAAAACCATTCCGCCAGATTTATTGACACGTTTTAATGAAGACATGATTGTTTTGCAAAAATGGAATCCAAAAAAACCAATTTCTGTGGTGCACTATGAAGGAGAGAAAGAACGATATTACATCAAAAGGTTTTTAATCGAAAATCCAAGCAAAGAGGAAATTGTGATTTCTGAACACCCAAAGTCACATTTGGAATTGGTTTCAACAGATTGGAGACCGGTCATTGAAATAGAGTTTTCAAAACCAAGAGGTAAAGACGCAAAACCGAATCAACAAGTTGATGTGGAGGATTTTATATCCGTAAAAGGTATAAAAGCGATAGGAAATCAACTAACAGCCGAGAAAGTCAAAAATATTAATGCTTTGGAACCATTGCCTTTTGAAGAGCCCAAAGAACCGATTCCAGAAGAAATAGAGGTCATTGATGAAGAGTCCATAAACGTTTCCAATGATGAAATAGATTCAAAAGATGACAGTTCTGAGCAAACTACTTTGTTTTAATGCATTATTCTAACTATTTTGGCGTTCAAGTTATACACCCTAACCCAATAGCTTAAATTTTATATATGGATTTTACCAACCCGTTAGTATACGGTGTACCTGTTTTTATTGCCTTTATTTTATTTGAGCTTACTTATAGTAAAACACACGGGGACGACCATCTTTACCATTGGAAAGATTTGGCGGCAAGTGGTTTTATGGGTGTAGGTTCAGCCCTTTTGGGGCCTTTGTTCAAAGTGATCTTTGCCATCGTTCTTTTTGAATCGGTTTACGAGCTTTGCAACCCGATTGTAGATGGTGTGAGACGAAATTTTCTGGGTTATGAGTCTTTTGGCTACGCTTGGTACATTTGGATTTTATGTCAACTAGCTGATGATTTTACTTATTATTGGTTTCATAGGGCTAACCATGAGATAAGAGTTCTTTGGGCTGCACATATAGTGCATCACTCTTCCGATAACTATAATTTGGGTACTGCCGTTCGCAACGGATGGTTTACAATTTTGTACAAGCCCTTATTTTATATGTGGATGACTGCCATTGGATTCCCTCCAGAAATGGTTGTAGTGTGCCTAGGTATTGAAGCTTTGTGGCAATTTCAATTGCACTCTGTTTATGTACCTAAAATGGGCTTCATTGAAAAGATTTTTAATACGCATACCATGCATCAAGTGCACCATGCACAAAATGTGGAGTACTTGGATAAGAACCACGGAGGATTCCTGAATATTTTTGACAAGATGTTTGGCACTTGGAAAGAGCTCGATGATGATGTTGATGTGAAATACGGAGTAATACATTCACCAGACTCGTATAACCCAGTTGTAATCCTTACGCATGAGTTTAAGGACATTTGGAATGATATAAAGAAATCCAAAAAACTATCTCATAAACTAATGTACATTTTTGGCCCTCCTGGGTGGAGCCATGATGGAAGTACCCTTACGGTAAAACAACAGCAGAAACTTCACCAAGACCAAAAACAACAACATCCAGAATTGGTTTATAGCAGACCAAATTAGTATTACTCTTCCGGGACTTCAGTATTTTTTGATTTATTTTTTTTCATTCTTAAATCAAAGAACTCAACCATAAGTGAGAACGTTATGGCAAAATAAAGGTACCCCTTAGGGATAGCTCCAATTTCGTTATCGAATACTATTAAGTGTGATAAATGTGCTGCTTCTGTAATCAGCATAAATCCAATAAGAATAAGAAAGGACAAGCCCAAAACCTGCACAGAAGGATGTCTATTCACAAATTCCCCAACGGGGTTCGCAAATAACATCATAATAATAACTGAAATTACCACAGCGGTTATCATTAACACCAATGCATCTGTTGGGTTAGGAGATATTCCGTTGGTCATCCCAATAGCAGTCAAAATAGAATCAAAAGAAAAAACAATGTTGATTACGGTAATTTGAATAATGGCATTTGTCAATGAGGATGAACGGGATTTGGTCACCTCTCTTTCGTCATGACCACGATCCTCAATTTTCTCATGAATTTCCTTGGTGCTTTTGTATAGTAGGAAGAGCCCACCAAGAAAAAGAATTACGGCTTGCCAGCTGAGTCCTCCCGATATCCAGGATTCATCAAAAACCAGAAAAGGTTTTTTCATTTTGGTCAACCATGTAATTCCAAATAGCAGAAGTATTCTCATCCCCATCGCCAAAAACAATCCAAGATTTGTTGCTTTTCTCCTATCCTTTTTCTCCAGCTTACCGGCAGCAATAGAGATAAAAATGATATTATCTATTCCTAAAATAATCTCTAAAAAAGTCAAGGTCAACAATGCCATCCAGGCATCAGGGCTGGTAAAAATTTCAAACATGGTTAGTGTATTTTGTGTGCGGTTCCTTTAAATTTACGCTTGTCGCCAATGGCGTTATATTCAAATGTATAAGAAGAATCTGAAGTTGTCAATATTTTTATATGAATTGATTTTTCTTCTGCCTTGCTTTTTGGATTTATATTCTTTAGCACATATTCACAATCATTAATCCAGCGTACCGAGGAAGTATCCTGTTTCCCTTCAAAATAATCCACTTCTGTGTCTAACGTTCTTGAAAAGGTTGTTGTTTTTTCCTGTCCATCAATAACACTGGTAAATGAAAATTTTCCAGTTTTAAAGTCGTTACAATTTCGTTGTGGGGGTTCATTACAAGCATTAAAGGTTATAAATAATGCTCCAAGAATACATTGTTTAAACATAATTGCAAAGTAAATGGAAAGTACTGAAATAGCTAAACAACCTTGACTATTTTTTTAGCTCAAAAGTTTCGAAAGTACCATCTGTATAAAATATTACAATCCGAGAAGCTTCAACTTTTTTTCCGTCGGATTCCATTTTCCTTAACTCCATATGTTCTTTTTCAGGAATTGGTGGAATACCTAAGGAGGGAGGGTTGGGAGTTTGTTCAAGATGGGGAAAACTGCCTTTGCCGTTCAGCAACCAGTATAAATTAACCTCAGGGTAACTATGAACCACTTTCATTACAAAATCCAAACTTGGTCTATTTCTCCCATTTAGAATATGGGAAACGCTGGAACGTTGCACCCCTATTTTGTCCGCAAAAGAAGAAACGGTAAGGCTGTAATGATTAATGATGGTTTGTATGCGTTCTATCATCTCCTGATTCACAATTGTACTTATAGAATGTAAAAGTATCGATTAGAATTGTCAAGTGCAACCAAAACACGTCACATTTGTTCAATAATAATATCAATCAATAATCTATATGAATCAATATAAATATCTCTTTTTTAGATTTTTATAGATATGATATCAATTAAATTGATTTAACAATATCAACGCTATCACATTTGTGTAATTCTTGATTCAAAAATGTTACACATGTAAAATATTTAGCAATATGCGCGTCACATTTGTAACGGATAGATGATTTACTTTTGTGAATTCTTATTTATGTTAGATGGCATTAATGAATCATTCACAATACAAAGAAACCTTGGTGCAAGCCCGATACGTTACTAATGAAGTGCTTCAAAAAAATTGGTATACTAAGCTTTCAAATATTTCTTTATCTGTAATTGGACAATCGGAAGAAGGAGAAGAAATAGCATCCATTACTTTGGGGCGTGGAAGCAAGAAGGTATTAATGTGGTCCCAAATGCATGGGAACGAATCTACAACTACTAAAGCTGCACTCGACTTGGTCAATTTTTTATCATCTAAAAATGAGCTGGCCAAAATAATCAATGATAATTGTACCATTACTTTGGTTCCGATATTAAATCCCGATGGAGCTAAAAGATATACGAGGGCAAATGCAAATAATATCGACCTTAACAGAGATGCTAAGTTACTAAGCCAATTAGAAAGCCAGGCATTGAGAAAACTATTTGAAGCGTTTGGACCGGATTACTGTTTTAATCTTCATGACCAGCGCACATTGTTTAGTGCAGGTAATGCCAAAAAACCAGCAACAATTTCCTTTTTATCTCCTGCAAGTGACCCAGAACGCAAGATGAATCCAACAAGGGAAAGTGCTATGAAGCTTATTGTTGCCATGAATCAGGAGCTGCAAAAAGAAATTCCAGGGCAGGTTGGTAGGTATGACGATGGATTTAACGATAATTGCGTTGGAGACTTTTTTCAGATGAAAAAAGTGCCAACCATATTGTTTGAAGCCGGTCATTACCCCAATGATTACGAAAGAGAGAAGACCAGAGAGTATATATTTCATTCTTTAATTGAGGCATTGAAGGTAATAGCAGAAAACAGGATTCATGAGTTTCGGGTCGCTGATTATTTCAAAATTCCAGAGAATGAGAAACGCTTTTACGATATCCTAGTTAAGAACCCACAGGAAATTAATCCAGACCTTACTCCAAATGTTTCCGTAGGGATTCGTTTTAAGGAAGTTTTAGAAACAAATAGGGTTTTGTTTGAACCTGAAATTGTGGACGTAGCAGAATTGAATGGCTATTTTGGGCATGAAACTTTTGATTGCTCACTAAAAAATGATGTAGAACAACTGCATTCTCGTAAGGAAATTCTCAATCTCATCGTTAATTCAAAAAACTAAAGCGATGATTTTGGCTTAATTGTTACATTTTATTTAAAAAAAATGGTTTTTTTTTAAATATAATTTCTTAATTAACTAATTTTGTTGAAAATAATAACGCAATGAGCAAAGTAAAATTAGACGAAATTGATCACCAGATATTAGATATGTTAATTGACAATACGCGTACTCCATTTACGGATATTGCCAAAAAACTACTGATTTCTGCTGGTACAGTTCATGTTAGAGTAAAGAAAATGGAAGAATCAGGAATTATTAAAGGTTCCTCACTTACTCTGGACTATGTAAAACTTGGATATTCCTTTATAGCCTATGTGGGTATCTTTCTGGAGAAAACTCATCAGACCAAGTTTGTATTGGAACGTCTTAACCAAATTCCATACGTTACTGTTGCTCATATTACTACTGGGAAATTCAATATTTTCTGTAAGATTAGGGCAAAGGATACTACACATGCGAAAAATATCATTTTTAAGATAGACGATATTGATGGTATCAGTAGAACGGAAACAATGATTTCATTGGAAGAAAGCATTAACGACAAAAAACGTTTGATGCACACCATTTTCAACGAACTATAATCACAAAATAACATACTTATGTTGAGTTCAGACTTGTCAGCTTCTGAATACAATCCGTATTACCATAATTATATACTGGCCGTTGGTGAAGTAGAATTACTTGAAGAGCTTAAAAATGGTAAAGTGGTATTTACGGCGTTAATGGCCGAAGTGCCTAAAAGTAAGCTGGACTATGCTTATGCTGATGGAAAATGGACGCTTGCTGAAGTCTTAATGCATATTATTGATGCCGAGCGTATATTTCAATATAGGGCGTTGCGGTTTGGTAGAAATGATAAAGCACCCTTAGCAGGTTTTGATCAAGATGTATACGTACCGGAATCCAATGCTTTAAAAAAGTCGAAAGAAGAATTACTAAATGAGTATGAATCGGTACGAAATGCCACAGTAAGTCTTTTTTCTTCCTTTGATGATGATGCGCTCAAAAGAGTAGGGATGGCTAGCGACTCCAATATGAGTGCAGGTGCAATGGGATTTATTATTTGTGGGCATCAGGCGCATCACCTAAACATCATCCGCGAACGTTATTTGTAAAATAAGAAGAGTAGAAGTTTAGTATAGGCTATCCGTTTCTGGGTCAGCATCAGACTCTAATTCTGGGTCAATTAGTTTTTCATCCTCCGAACTAAGAATTGCTTCACTAGATGCAGTTTTATCCAGTTCCTTCTCAATGTTTTCCTCAAAATTGGAAATAAATTTAGACAGACTCTTGCTTATTTTAACCAAGTAAACAGCATCATCTGTTTTTACTTCAACGGCTTCAATAATTTCACCATTTGGTTTTTTCAATGTAATAATGTCCTCATCTCCATAGCCGTACGGATAGGAATCAATTAACACAGCAGCAACCTTATGGTCCAGCTTTTTGTAATCTATTAGTATTCGTTTCATAGTGGATGGTATTTTTGATTTACTATCCTAAACTATAAATTTTTGTGCGCGAAGAATGTAAAGAGTTGTAAAAGGTAAATTTTAGTATATGTACTGGCTATTCTCTGTAGTATGCAAAAGCTTTATGGAAAAGATTGGAGGGAATTTTAATATCAGTGACCGCTGTACCTATTGATTGTAACAAAACAAAATTCACATCACCGTGAGAATTCTTTTTGTCATACTTTAAAAGCTTAAGAATAGCTTTGATATCTTCTGCATCAAAAGTCACCTTATCAAAACTCTTTAAAAAAGTTTCCTTAATTTCTTGCAGTGATAATTTGGATAACCCTTTGAGTTCATGCGATAGGTAACCCTCTAGAATCATCCCAATGGCAATGGCCTCACCATGCAAAAGCGTTTCTTTATCATCACTTTCTAAAAAATAAGATTCAATAGCATGGCCCAGAGTATGTCCAAAATTTAAAATTTTCCGTATCCCTTGTTCTGTAGGATCCTGCAGTACCACATCATTTTTAATGCTGATAGATTTTTTTATACAAGCTGAATCGGCAAAAGTTTTCGTATTCTTTAAAGCTTTCCAATAGTCAGCATCTTTGATAAGACCATGCTTTAACATTTCGGCATAGCCACTTTTTACCTGTCTAGCATCCAGTGTCTTTAAAAACTTTGGGAATACCAGCACCATTTTAGGTTGGTTAATAACCCCAATTTGATTTTTCAAAGAACCCAAATCAACACCTGTTTTTCCGCCAATTGATGCATCTACCATTGACAATAGGGTAGTGGGTACGTTTATAAAATCTATCCCACGTTTAAAAGTAGAAGCAACAAAGCCTCCTAAATCCGTTAGTACACCGCCGCCAAGGTTTATTAAAAGACTTTTTCTGTCTCCACCGCGACTGGACAAAGCTTCCCATACCTGAAGACATGTTTGTATATGCTTATGTTCTTCTCCAGATTTAATTTCCAAAATCCCATCAACCTTATCTGCCAACATTTTTTTAAAAGAGGGCAAACAATGCTTTTTGGTATTCTCATCTACCAAAATAAAAATCTTGGAGTAATTACTCTTAGCAATATGCTGTCTTAGAGTAGCTTCCGCAAGTTCCTCAAGATGTACCTCGTATGAATGGGATTTTATAGACTCCATAATTCAATTTACACTGCTAAATAAAGATTATTTTTATATAAAATGTTCTATGGGCACTACTTATATTTGAATCTTTAATAGATTCATAATAATGAACCCGAATTTTGAGAATACCGCAATTGCTTTTCAACTTAAAACAGACTCTGAGTTAGAACGCGCCTACTTCCTATTTAAATTAATTGCTAATGAACCTTTGGTTCGCATTGGTACTGCTGTCACCAACTTTGCTATTAAGGCGCATCTTCCTATTGAAGGCCTAATTAGAGCTACAGTATTTGATCATTTTTGTGGCGGTGTTAATGAAGAAGATTGCATGCCAGTAATAGATAAAATGTTTGAGAAGGGTGTTTCATCCATCTTGGATTACTCGGTAGAAGGAAAAGAAACGGAAGATCAATTTGATTTTGCCTTGAGCAAGACTTTAGAAGTGTTGGACTTTGTTAAGGAAAAAGATGCTATACCCTTTGCCGTTTTTAAACCTACAGGGTTTGGTAGGTTCAAATTATATGAAAAAAATAGTAGTGGGGGTAAATTAAATGATGAAGAAACCAAAGAGTGGGAACGGGTCTTAAACCGATATGATCAAGTTTGCCAAAAAGCTCATGATCTTGATGTATGTCTTTTAATAGATGCCGAAGAGAGTTGGATGCAAAAGGCAGCTGATGATCTTACTTTGGATATGATGCGTAAATACAATCGAGAAAAGGCCGTGGTGTTCAATACCTTGCAGATGTATCGGTGGGACCGTATGGATTATCTTAAAGAGTTGCATGAGATTGCCATGGCAGAAGATTTTCATATTGGACTAAAAGTAGTTCGTGGCGCTTACATGGAAAAAGAAAATGAGCGTGCAGAAGAGCTTGGTTATAGAAGCCCGATTTGTATTTCTAAAAAAGCAACTGACGAAAATTTTGATGCTGCCATTGCATATATGATGGACCATTTAGACCGAATTTCAATATTTGCCGGAACTCATAATGAAGCAAGTTGTTTAAAGCTTGTTGCTTTAATGAAAGAAAAAAGCTTAAACGTTTCTGATACCAATATATGGTTTGGACAACTTTATGGTATGAGCGATCACATTACCTACAACCTAACCACTGAAGGGTATAACGCAGCCAAATATGTTCCCTACGGGCCTGTAAAGGATGTAATGCCCTATTTAATACGAAGGGCAGAGGAAAATACTTCCGTGGCTGGCCAGACTACAAGGGAACTTACTTTGTTGCAAAAGGAAAAGAAGCGAAGAAAACTAGATCTTTAGCGTTTGTATATTTTCAATAAGAACTTTATCCTGGCAATTCTTGACCTTTAATACCCAATCCTCTCCCTCGATAGTATTTGAGATAAAGTAGGTTTTGCAAGGCTTTGATTTGGTGTCACTTTTACCAAAATCAATATCCCCATCTTGTAAAAAAGTATTGATTAACATAGAATCTTTTGAAGTCTTCCCTATATTTTCAGAAAAGATCAGGGGCTTAGATCGCATATCTTTTAGGACTCGGCAATTCGGGAAATAACAAAATTCTGTTCCTGTTTCGTCTGATTTTTTCTTTAAAAAGAACACTAAAAATACAATTCCGATGGATAGTCCAACAAGGTACCATCCCAAGCGCTTTAGAAATGCCATTTGAATTTAAAAAATAAGAAAATTAATATCATTGTATGTAAGCCCAAACCAATCGCCCACAGATTTGTTGGTTAGGATGCCATGATACATATACAAGCCATTTCGTAGTCCCTTATCGAAACGAAGGGAATGTTCCAATCCGCCATCTTCACCAATTTTTAATAAATAAGGGGTAAATATATTGCTTATGGATATGGAGGAGGTTCTTGGGTATCTTGATGGAATATTGGGCACTCCATAATGGATTACATCAAATTTTTCAATAGTGGGTTTGTCATGACTGGTGACTTCTGTAGTTTCAAAACATCCGCCCATATCAATGCTTACATCAATAATCACTGCTCCTTTTTTCATGTTTTCTACCATGGAACTGGATACTACAATAGGGGAGCGATCCTTCCCTCTTGCTGCGCCAATAGCAACATCACAACGCTTAAGGGATTTTAAAAGATTTTTGGGTTGTATGGTAGAGGTGTATATGGTTTGTTTTAGATTAGTTTGAATGTTGCGCAACTTGGTAATCGAGTTGTCGAATACCTTAATGTTCGCACCAAGTCCTATTGCTGACCGCGCTGCAAATTCTCCTACTGTTCCTGCACCTATAATAACGACTTCCACAGGAGGAACGCCGCTGATGTTTCCAAACATTAACCCATTTCCCTTATTGGTAGTTGCCATAAGCTCAGCCGCAATAAGAATGGATGAAATCCCAGCTATTTCGCTTAGAGATCGCACCGCAGGATATTTTCCATCCTCGTCCCGGATGTATTCAAAGGCAATTGCAGTGAGCCTTTTTTTGGCCATCGCCTCAAAATACTCCTTGGATTGTGTTTTAATCTGTAAGGCCGAAATAACTATGGCCTGCGGATTTAACAGGTCAATTTCTGATAGGGTAGGTGGCTCTACTTTAAGAATTAGGGGGCAGGAAAAAACTTTTTTGGTATCCCTTGTAATTTCTCCACCTGCTTCGGTGTAATCCGAGTCAGAAAAATTGGCGCCATCCCCAGCACCAGATTCAATGAGCACCCGATGTCCATGTGCTGTAATAGCGTTGACTGCATCCGGTGTAAGGCAAATTCGTTTTTCTTGATGTTGGTTTTCTTTTGGAAGTCCTATAAACAGTTCTCCTTTTTGCTTTAGAATTTCTAAAGTTTCTTCTTGTGGTAAAAGTTGCTGTTTACTAAAAGGAGAGGACGGTTGGTTCATAAAATGTTCATCTGAAGGTAATCCTTATCGGATATGAACAAATTTACATTTTTTTTGAAAGGGTCTGTTGGCGTTGTTCTAGTTTCTCTCGTTCTTTCCGAAGTTCTTCTTTTTCCTTTAATATCTGAAGTTCAGTATCCATGGCATCTAGATCAATTCCATGAACATGTTTATCTATTAACTTCACCCTTATGAAATACACCACAGGCACTACTACCATTGTTACCGCGATGACATAAAAAATCTCATTCTCATCGACCTTTTGAGAATCTTTTGCAACAACACTATACAATTGAAAACTATACATGGCTATTGGAATAAGAATAGCATGATACCACCACTGTTTGTTACTCACGAACCAGATAATCAATAAAGTCAAAGGAATAAGTTTTATTAAGTAAAACCAAAATGCTGTACGAGCGTCTGCAAATCCGTTTGAGGTAATTTCAAATAAATAGAAATCCAAGGATTCCGTATTCGTTGGCATGTATTTATAGGAGTAGAAAAGAACAGGGGATAGGGCAATAATTAAGGTAATTAACCCCTCTATTATAAATCGTTTTCTAATCTTTTTTTCTCCACGCATACACTAATAACTAAAGATGATAGATTTTATTGTATAAAAAAACCCCTCGTTACAAGGGGTTTAAAAGAAAAAATCTTTTTTCTGATTGTTACATATGGCCAATCTTCTTTTTATCAACGCTAACTGTTTGGTCCTCATCAATGTTAATAACATCGGTAGAAACTGCAGTCATCGCTAAAAAAGCAACAGCCAATAATCCAAAAAATAGTCTTTTAGTGTTCATCGTAAAAGAGTTTTTGGTTAATAAATGAATTCATTTCAATAACAAATGTAGGAATTTTTCCCAACCTACAATGCATTTCGTCGATAAAAATTGCATTTTATCCTAAAATAAAAGCTTTTTATCGAGCAATCTGCCGTTCATCGAAACTTTTTAAAAGATATAGGTAATTGCATTTACACAGCACTAAACTCGATTGAACGAGTGTTTTCATCGATAAAGTGTAAGTAAACAGTGACAGCGCCTTCTGGCAGTAAGGATTTAATTTTCCCCGGCCATTCCATAAACAACCATGCTTCGCTATTCAAATAATCTTCAAGTCCAAGATCTAGGGCCTCTGTTTCATTTTCAATTCGGTAGAAATCAAAATGATAGGCCAGTAATTCTCCATTTTCATTGTGATATTCATTTACCAAACCAAAAGTGGGACTACTTCCTTGATCATCTCCTCCAAGTTCTTTTACCAATGCTTTGATTAAAGTTGTTTTACCGGCACCCATTTCTCCATAAAAACAAATGGTTTTGTTTTTGGCAGACTCAAGAATTGCAGTAACAGCTTTATCAATTTCAGTTAAATGAAAAATCATCTTCCCCACTATTATTTTGCATCCAAAACTACAAAAGGAACGATTATTTCTTCTAATGATACCCCACCATGTTGATACGTATTTCTATAATAGCTTACGTAATGGTTATAGTTATTGGGGTAGGCAAAAAACATATCGTTCTTCGCAAAAATAAAACAGCTGCTCAGGTTAATGTTGGGCAAGTGAATGCTCTGCGGATTTTTAGTGGCAAGAACATCTTTATTTTCATAGGTAAGACTTCTTCCTGTTTTATACCTTAAATTAAGGCTTGTTTCTCTATCTCCAATAACTTTTGAAGGTTGTTTTACATTAATGGTTCCATGGTCTGTGGTCAAAATTAATTTCATGCCCATATTTTGTGCATGCTGAATAATTTCTAGCAATGGTGAATTTTTAAACCAACTTAAAGTAAGTGAGCGGTAGGCTTTATCATTAGCGGCCAACTCTTTAATCACCTCCATTTCGGTTTTGGAATGCGAGAGCATATCTACAAAATTATAGACCAACACTGTGAGGTCATTGTCTTTTTGCGACTTAAAATTCTGTGCCAGCTGTTTCCCTTGCCTAAGGCTACTTATCTTATGATACTCCCATTTAAGGTCTAATCCTAAACGTTTCAGTTGCGCTCCCAAAAACTCAGCTTCAAAAAGATTTTTACCCCCTTCATCGGTATCGTTTTTCCACCAATCTGGATGTTGCTTTTCCATATCCAAAGGCATCAAACCAGAGAAAATCGCATTTCTTGCATATTGTGTAGCAGTGGGCAGAATACTGTAATATGATGACTCATGCTTTTTCTTGTAGTGAACCGCAAGGGTTTCCTCAAATGTCAACCATTGATCATAACGCAGATTATCAATGACCACCAATAGGGTTTTATTACCTTCTAATTCTGGTTGTATCTTTTTTCGGAATAGGGTATGGGACATTACGGGGCCATCGCTATCTTGGAACCAATCACTATAATTTTTGTCTACAAACTTGCTAAATTGCGCATTGGCCTCCACCTTTTGGGACTCCAAAATCTCAAACATGCCTGAATCCTCGATTTCTTCCAATTGCAATTCCCAATAAATAAGTTTTTTATAGAGTTCTTCCCATTCTTCATAACTGTTGACCATAGACAAATCCATGGCAATCTTTCTAAACTCTTGCTGATAGTTCGCCGTGGTTTTTTCAGAAACCAAGCGTGAGTTGTCTAAACTCTTTTTTAAGGATAGTAATATTTGATTTGGATTGACCGGTTTTATAAGATAATCGGCGATTTTGGAACCTATGGCCTCATCCATAATATATTCCTCTTCACTTTTTGTAATCATTACAACCGGAATGGAAGCATCATATTTTTTAAGCTCATTTAGTGTTTCCAATCCAGATAGACCAGGCATGTTTTCATCTAAAAAGACAATATCAAATAGTGTATTTTTTATTTCATCCAACGCATCCTGGCCGCTCTGGCTGGTAACTACCTTGTAATTTTTATTTTCTAAAAAAAGAATGTGGGGCTTTAGAAGGTCGATCTCGTCATCGACCCACAGAATTGTTATCTTGTTCATATAGTAGTTATCTTTGCAGAATTAAAACAAACTTCCTTGGCGCAAACCAATAAGCTTAAAGTTTTTAACGATCCAATTTACGGTTTTATTGGAACTCCAAATGAACTTATTTTTAACCTGATAGCACACCCTTACTTTCAAAGGTTGCGAAGAATTTCGCAAATGGGGATGTCCTACTTGGTATATCCTGGGGCACACCACACACGATTTCATCACGCCTTGGGCAGTATGCATTTAATGACCAAGGCCATACAGGTGCTTAGATGGAAGAATGTTGAAATTACACAAGAAGAAGAAACCGGATTACTTTGCGCCATTTTATTGCATGATATTGGACATGGTCCATTTTCCCATGCGCTTGAAGGGTTTATCATTGAAGATTTGAGTCATGAACAGCTCTCGTTAGAGTTTATGCTTGAGTTGAACAAGACATTTAATGGCGGATTGGAAACGGCAATCTCAATATTTAAAGGAGAATACCCTAAACCTTTTATGAATCAGTTGGTGTCCAGCCAGCTGGATATGGATAGGTTGGATTATTTAAAGCGAGATAGTTTTTATTCTGGGGTTACCGAAGGAAATATAAATTCTGAAAGGCTTATTTCTATGCTCAATGTGGTTGATGAACATTTGGTTTTAGAGGAAAAAGGAATTTATGCGGTTGAAAAGTTTTTGATGGCGCGTAGGTTTATGTATTGGCAGGTCTATCTCCACAAAACCAGTTTGGTGTCAGAACAATTACTTGTGCGCATAATGGATAGGGCTAGAAAACTACTGCTAAGTAATGAAGATTTAAAAGGTAGTGAGCCGTTATTGTTTTTTTTAAAGAAAGTTTCCCATAGCAATTTAAATTCTGATGGTCTTGAAAGATTTGCGCAATTAGATGATATTGATGTTATGAGCGCGATAAAATCGTGGCAGTTTCATGATGATTTTGTACTATCTCAGATGTGCCTTATGCTTCTTGATAGAAAACTACTGAATGTAAAAATCAAGAATAAACCTATTGATCCTGCGAAAATGGAAGAAAAGCTACAACAAACAATCAATAGACATAATATATCAAAAGAAGAAGCTTCGTATTTTGTTTTTCAGGGAGAGATTTCCAATAAAGCCTATAATGAAAAACATCAAACCATAAATATTCTAAAAAAGACCGGAAAGATAACGGATGTGTTAAAAGAATCAGATCAGCTTAGTTTAAAGGCACTTTCCAAAACGGTCACCAAATATTATTGCTGTTATCCTAAAGAAGCTGTTTAACAAATTTTGTTACTTTTGCAGAAATGAAATTTACAGCCACCCAAATTGCAGGAATTTTAGAGGGAGAAGTTGAGGGAAATCCTCAAATTGCTGTACACAAACTATCAAAAATAGAAGAAGGGGAAAAAGGCTCCCTTACTTTTTTGGCCAATCCAAAGTATACTTCTTACATCTATTCTACAAAAGCATCGATCACTATTGTAAACAAAGACTTTGTTCCAGAGCAATCTTTGTCCACTACTTTAATAAAGGTGGAAGATGCTTACAAGTCTTTTTCCAAATTATTGGAATACTACAATCAGGTAAAAAACAATAAAGTTGGGGTTGAGAGCCCTTCCTTTATATCTGAAAGTGTAGTCTACGAAGATGGTTTTTATTTAGGAGCATTTTCTTATTTAGGAGATAATGTAGAAATAGGGAAGAATGTAAAGGTGTACCCAAACGTCTATATAGGCGATAATGTAACTATAGGAGATAACGTAGTTGTTTTTGCTGGAGCCAAAATATACTCAGAATCCATTATTGGAGATGGTTGTGTTATTCATAGCGGAGCAATAATTGGAGCTGATGGTTTTGGGTTCACTCCAAATGAAAAAGGAGAATACAGTAAAGTGCCTCAAACAGGAAATGTCATATTGGAGCAGAATGTGGATGTAGGGGCAGGCACAACAATCGATAGAGCTACGCTAGGTTCGACAGTACTAAGAAAAGGAGTGAAGCTGGATAATCAAATCCAGATTGCGCATAATGTGGAAATAGGTGAGCATACTGCAATTGCAGCTCAAACAGGAATCGCCGGGTCCACCAAAATTGGCAAATATTGCCTTATTGGAGGACAGGTTGGAATTGTAGGACATATTACTATTGGAGATAGAGTGAAAATACAAGCTCAATCTGGTATTGGCAGAAACGTAAAAGATGATGAGGTACTACAAGGGTCTCCGGCTTTAAATTATGGAGACTACAATAAATCATATGTCCATTTTAAAAATTTACCAAAGCTGGTAAATAAAATCAACACCATAGAAAAAAAGGTTGAAGGTGAATAAAACACACACTAAGCAACGCACAATAAAAGAAAATGTAACACTAAAAGGAGTAGGGTTACATACCGGGGAAGACGTTACAATGACTTTTGTTCCCGCAAAGGAAAACCATGGATTTGCTTTTAAGAGAGTCGATTTAGAGGGAGAGCCGATTATTGAAGCAGATGCCAATTATGTGGTAAATACCCAACGTGGAACCAATCTGGAAAAGAACGGGGTAAAGATTCAAACATCGGAACATGTACTCGCCGCTTTGGTGGGCTTGGACATTGACAATGTTCTAATTGAGCTGGATTCGCCAGAACCTCCAATAATGGATGGTTCCTCTAAGTTTTTTGTAAAAGCCTTGGAGGAAGCTGGAATTGTAGAACAGGAGCAGGATCGAGAAGAATATGTAGTAAAAGATGTCATATCCTACAAAGATGAAGCTACTGGAAGCGAGATTACGGTAATCCCATCTGATGAATACAAGATTACCACAATGGTCGATTTTGGAACGAAAGTTTTGGGTACGCAAAACGCCACCTTGGAAAGAATCTGTGACTTTAAAACCGAAATTGCAGATGCTCGAACGTTTAGTTTTCTTCATGAATTGGAAATGCTGTTAGAGCACGGCCTTATAAAAGGAGGTGACCTAAATAATGCTATTGTATATGTGGACAAGGAGATTTCTGAGTCTACCATGAAAAAGTTGGAGAAAGCTTTTGATAAAGAAAAGCTATCCGTAAAGCCAAATGGGATTTTGGATAACCTAACACTTCATTATCCTAATGAAGCTGCTCGTCATAAATTGTTGGATGTAGTAGGGGATTTGGCGCTCGCTGGAACAAGGATTAAAGGAAAGGTTATTGCAAACAAACCTGGACATTACGTAAATACCCAGTTTGCAAAGAAGCTTTCCAAAATAATGAAGATTGAAAAAAGAAATAAGGTTCCTAGTTACGATTTGAATCAGACCCCTTTGATGGATGTCACCCAAATCATGAACATGCTTCCGCACCGACCTCCTTTCTTATTGGTCGACAAGATTTTAGAGCTTTCTGACACCCATGTGGTAGGAGTAAAGAATGTAACTATGAATGAGCCCTTTTTTGTGGGGCACTTTCCTGGAGCACCGGTAATGCCAGGAGTACTGCAGGTAGAGGCAATGGCCCAGACGGGAGGTATTTTAGTATTGAGCACTGTTCCTGATCCTGAAAATTACCTTACCTTCTTTATGAAGATAGACAATGTAAAATTCAAGCAACAAGTCGTTCCAGGGGACACCTTAATATTTAAATGCGATTTAATTTCACCCATAAGACGTGGAATTTGCCATATGCAGGCTTACGCCTATGCCAATGGCAGACTAGTTTCAGAAGCGGAACTAATGGCACAGATTGTAAAAACCAAAAAAACAGAATCGTAGATGAATCAGCCACTTGCTTACGTTCACCCTGGAGCTAAAATTGCCAAAAATGTGGTGATTGAACCCTTTACCACCATTCATAATAATGTAACTATAGGAGAAGGTACTTGGATAGGTTCCAATGTCACCATAATGGAAGGCGCTCGAATAGGAAAGAACTGCAACATTTTTCCAGGTGCAGTAATTTCAGCTACCCCCCAAGATTTAAAATATCAAGGAGAGGAAACCACTGTGCACATTGGAAATAATACGACCATTAGAGAGTGTGCTACAATTAATAAAGGCACATTGGACCGCATGAAGACAGTAATTGGAAACAATTGTCTTATTATGGCGTACTGCCATGTTGCCCATGATTGTTTTATAGGCGATGGATGTATTTTCAGTAATAACTCTACCCTTGCAGGTCATGTAACGATTGGAACTAATGTTGTTTTGGCAGGTATGGTAGCTGTACATCAATTTGTTTCTATAGGTAATCATGCATTTGTTACCGGAGGTTCATTGGTAAGAAAAGATGTGCCACCTTTTGTAAAAGCAGCTCGAGAACCTCTTTCCTATGTAGGAATCAATTCAATAGGATTACGCAGAAGAGGATTTGAAGCACATAAAATTAGAGAGGTACAAAATATTTACCGCATACTTTATCAAAGAAACTATAATAACTCTCAAGCAGCTTCAATTATTGAAGCTGAAATGGAGGCAACTCCAGAGCGAGACGAAATTCTTCAGTTCATTAGAGATTCGCAACGTGGAATTATGAAAGGTTATTTCAGTTCAAACTAATACTATGGCAAGTACATCAGATATACGAAAAGGATTGTGCATAAAATACAATCACGATATTTTTAAAATAGTAGAATTTCTACATGTAAAACCTGGAAAGGGCCCAGCTTTTGTCCGTACAAAGTTAAAAAGTGTTACTACGGGAAAAGTAATTGATAATACTTTTTCTGCAGGGCATAAAATTGATGATGTACGGGTGGAGACAAGATCGTATCAATACTTATATGCTGATGGGGACACCTTTCATTTCATGAATACAGACGATTATAACCAAATTACACTTGAGAAGAGTTCCTTGGATTCTCCAGACTTACTTAAGGAAGGGCAAGTCGTTACCATTCTGTTCAATACTGAGGATAGTATGCCTCTGTCTGTTGATATGCCTGCCAGTGTTATTTTAGAAGTTACCCATACGGAACCTGGGGTTAAAGGAAACACAGCCACTAACGCAACCAAGCCCGCTACTGTGGAGACCGGTGCTAGAATCAACGTGCCTCTTTTTATTAATGAAGGTGATAAGATCAAAGTGGATGCCGAGAAAGGTGCATACATGGAAAGAGTAAAAGAATGATTCTGAATGAAATTTCCTAAAACGTATACTTTAAAAGAGGTATCAGAAATAATTAACACTGAGTTTGTTGGAAATTCTAACTTTCCTATATTTGGAATGAACGAAATCCATGTGGTGGAGAAGGGTGATATTGTTTTTGTAGACCATCCAAAGTATTATGATAAAGCTTTAGAGTCCAATGCCTCTGTAGTGCTTATCAATAAAAAAGTGGAATGTCCGGAAGGAAAAGCACTTTTAATTTCTGATGATCCATTTAGAGATTTCAATAAGCTCACTCATTTTTTTAAACCTTTTAAAAGTGCTTCCAGTTCAATAGCTGAAACAGCAGAAATTGGGGACGGTACCATAATTCAACCCAACACTTTTATCGGAAATCACGTAAAGATTGGAAAAAACTGTGTTATCCATGCCAATGTTTCTATTTATGATAATTGTGTTATTGGGAACAATGTGACTATTCATAGTGGAACAGTACTTGGTGCAGATGCCTTCTATTATAAAAATAGACCTGAGGGGTTTGATAAGTTACTTTCTGGCGGCAGGGTGGTAATAGAGGATAATGTAGATATAGGTGCGTCTTGTACCATTGATAGGGGAGTCACAGGAGACACCACCATAAAACAAGGGTCTAAATTGGACAATCAGATACAAATTGGACATGACACCGTAATAGGCCAAAAATGTTTAATTGCTTCCCATACGGGAATAGCCGGCTGTGTAATTGTTGAAAATGAAGTGACGCTTTGGGGCCAAGTTGGAGTAATTAGTGGAATCACGATTGGTAAGGGAGCCGTGGTATATGCACAATCTGGTGTTGCCGAAAGCTTGGAAGGCGGAAAAACGTATTTTGGTAGCCCGGCAACAAATGCCAGGGCAAAAATGAAAGAATTGGCAACTATAAAAAACCTTCCCTCATTGCTTAAGAATGCTAAAAGAAATAGCAAATAAATTACTTTAAATATTATAGACAAAACCATACTTTTGTCCAGCGTAATAATCAGAAAAATATGAGTGTTCTAGTAAATAAAGATTCAAAAATAATTGTTCAAGGTTTCACAGGGAGCGAAGGAACATTCCATGCAGGTCAGATGATTGAATATGGAACCAATGTTGTAGGCGGTGTTACCCCTGGAAAGGGTGGACAAGAGCACTTGGACAGGCCTGTTTTTAATACTGTGGAAGATGCTGTGAGAGAATTAGGAGCAGATACTACGATTATTTTTGTGCCGCCTGCATTTGCTGCAGACGCTATAATGGAAGCTGCTAGTGCTGGAATTAAAGTGATTATTACAATCACAGAGGGAATTCCTGTTGCCGATATGGTGAAAGCGAATGATTATATAAAAAATATGGACTGTACCTTGGTTGGTCCTAACTGCCCGGGCGTTATTACTCCTGGTGAGGCAAAAGTAGGTATCATGCCTGGTTTTGTTTTCAAGAAAGGACATGTTGGAATTGTTTCTAAATCAGGAACATTGACCTACGAAGCTGCTGACCAGGTAGTACGCCAAGGATTAGGAATTACTACAGCTATTGGAATTGGAGGAGATCCGATTATCGGAACAACAACAAAAGAAGCCGTAGAACTTTTAATAAATGACCCAGAAACAGAATGTGTCGTTATGATCGGTGAAATTGGAGGGCAATTGGAAGCAGATGCAGCCAAATGGTATAAAGAAAGCGGAAGCAAAAAACCTATTGTCGGTTTTATTGCAGGAGAGACTGCTCCAGCTGGGAGAACAATGGGGCATGCAGGTGCTATCGTTGGAGGTAGTGATGATACTGCTCAGGCTAAAAAACGTATCATGAGCGAATGTGGCATCCATGTAGTGGATTCTCCTGCAAAGATAGGCGTTAAAGTAAAAGAAGTGATTGGATAACCAATCGTTAAAACTATTGTAAATCCCGTGCTATACGGGATTTTTTTTCGTCAATACGTAAAACAAAAACTATATTTGATTATCAACCAGACGACTAAATTTTGAACATTATGAAACTTTTGGAGGGCAAAAATGTAATCATTACCGGAGCTAGTAGAGGAATAGGAAAAGGAATAGCACAAGTATTTGGACAACATGGAGCGAATGTGGCTTTTACATATAGCTCTAGCGAAGCACCAGCTTTGGAGCTGGAAAAAGAACTTTCAGGCATGGGAGTTAAAGCAAAAGCATATAAGAGTAATGCAGCAAGTTTTTCAGAATCAGAGGAATTAGTAGCAAAGGTATTGGAGGATTTTGAAAGCATAGATGTGCTTATCAATAATGCAGGGATCACCAAGGATAACCTTTTGATGAGGATGGGAGAGGAAGACTTTGATAAGGTAATAGAAATCAATTTAAAGTCGGTTTTCAACATGACAAAGGCCGTTCAGCGTACCATGTTAAAACAACGTAAAGGATCCATAATCAATATGAGCAGTGTAGTAGGGGTGAAAGGAAATGCTGGACAGACCAATTATGCCGCTTCTAAAGCTGGAATGATAGGATTCACAAAATCTGTCGCCTTGGAACTGGGCTCTAGAAACATTCGTTGCAATGCAATTGCACCAGGGTTTATTGAAACTGAAATGACTGATAAATTAGACGAAAAGACCGTTCAAGGTTGGAGAGACGCAATTCCACTAAAGAGAGGCGGAAGCCCAGAAGATGTTGCCAACGCCTGTCTGTTTTTGGCTTCAGATTTATCGGGCTATGTTACGGGACAAGTGCTTAATGTTGATGGTGGTATGCTAACCTAAAATGAATGGAAATACGTACGGTACTCCTTATTTTATTGGCAGCACTTGCTGCTATTACCATCGTATTTTATCAATACTTTTATAAAAACCCCAGAAAAGGTTCCCTAAGAATTTGGCTTGCAGGATTGCGATTCATCGCTATTTTTAGCGCACTACTTTTATTGATCAATCCCAAGTTTACAAAAAATGACTATTTCTTAGAGAAGTCCAATCTCATTTTATTGATTGATGACTCTTCTTCCATGGAAAATTCTGCGAATAAAGATGAGATATTAGATGCAATTAAGGTCATTGAATCCAATTCAGATTTAAATGACCGATTCGCAATTCAACAATATGCCTTTGGCAGCAATGTGGTTAAGAAGGATTCATTGCATTTTAATAAAACGAATACCGATATCGCCAATGCACTTTCAACGACTGATGAAATTTTCACAAATAGTTCAAATGCAGTAGTCTTATTTACAGATGGAAACCAGACTCTGGGCAGGGATTATTCCTTTATAAATCTACGAGAAGAAATAGATGTAAACCCTGTAGTTGTTGGGGATACTACGGCATACGAGGATCTTTCCGTAGGGTTGGTCAACAGCAATACCTATGCATTTCTTAAGAACAAGTTTCCTGTTGAAGCCAATATTTTATACAAGGGCTCAAAACCAATATCGCAATTGGTTACCATCGCAATGAATGGAAGAGTTGTCTATAGGGAAAATATTGATTTTAACTTAAATGAAAACAGCAAAGAAGTAAACGTACTGCTGGAAGCCAAAAGTGTGGGAGTAAAGTCTATTGTAATTGATGTGCGACCGTTGGAAAATGAAAAAAACAGATTAAACAACACCAAGGAAATTGCGATTGAGGTAATAGATGAAAAAACCAATGTGACAATTGTTTCAGATATGCTTCACCCTGATATTGGAGCGTTGAAGAAGGCCATAGAAACCAATGAGCAGCGTTCGGTCACTATTGTAAAGCCAACAAACAATATCGATTCTTTCCAAGAAACAGATATCTTTATTTTATACCAACCCAACAGAAAATTTAAAGCTATTTACGATTATATAGCGAAATCTAAAACGAACATCTTTACCATCACTGGAACCCAAACAGATTGGAGATACTTAAATCAAGTTCAACAGAGTTTTTTTAAAGAAAACTTTAATCAAACAGAAGAAATACTGCCCGTGCTCAATAATGCCTTTGGTGTTTTTGGACTTTCAGACTTTAACGTAGAAGATTTCCCTCCCTTAAAAAGTAATTTAGGGGATTTGGAGTTTAAGAAAAATGCTGAAACTATACTATTTCAGAAAATAAAAGGAGTGAGTTTGGATAAACCGCTGTTTTCAATTCTTGCGGAAAATAAAAGCAAGGAAGCGATATTATTTGGTGAAAATATATGGAAATGGCGTGCACAAGCCTTTAGAAGTCAGCAAAACTTCAAAAATTTTGATGATTTTATAGGTAAACTCATGGTGTATCTCGCCAGTGATAATCAAAAAAGTAGGTTGGAGCTAGATTATGTCCGCATTTTTGACAACCCCAGCATTGCAAGAATCCGCGCATCCTATTTTGATGAGAGCTATAGTTTTGATTCCAATGCTGATATTAAAATAAATGTAAATGGTAGGGAGAATAATTTTTCAAGAGAATCACCAATGTTGCTAAAAGGGTCATTTTTTGAGGTTGACTTGAGCGATTTAGAGGTAGGCGAATATGATTTTATAGTTACTGTAGAAAAAGAAAACATAAAACGTTCGGGCACGTTCAAAATATTAAATTTTGACCCAGAAAAACAATTACTATCAGCTAATTATACAAAACTGAAAGACCTAGCTGACAAAACAAATGGTTCGCTTTATTTTCCAAATGACATGGAGCTTTTGATAAGTGATTTATCAAATTCAGAGCGGTTTACTCCAATCCAAAAGAGCAAGCAAAATGTCGTATCTTTAATCGATTTTCGAATCTTACTCGGAATAATTGTTTTGACCCTCTCATTAGAATGGTTTATCAGAAAATTTAACGGATTAATATAAAATAAAACTCATGGATAGATTACCAAAGATTGCATTACCAGTAATAGCAGTCATAATTTTTTTAGTTATTCTAATTTCAAAATCGGCCGTTACCATTGGCTCTGGTGAAGCAGGTGTGCTTTATAAGACTTTTGGTGGTGGTGTTGTAACAGATAAGGCTGCCCTTGGGGAAGGTTTTCATTTAGTGGCCCCGTGGAACAAAGTCTATGTCTATGAAGTTAGACAACAAGAAGTTTTTGAAAAAATGCAAGTACTTTCTTCTAATGGATTAGAAATAAAACTTGATGCTTCTGCGTGGTTTCAACCAAAATTTGAGGATTTAGGAAGATTACACCAAGAAAAAGGAGAGTCTTATGTAGAGCGTATATTGCTACCAACTATCCGCTCCGCTGCCAGAAGTGTAGTAGGGAGATATACTCCAGAGCAATTGTATTCAAGCAAAAGGGATGCTATTCAACAAGAAATTTTTGAAGAGACAAAGAAAATTGTAGACGGCCAATACATTCAATTGAATGAGGTGCTTGTAAGAGATGTTACGCTTCCGCCAACTATAAAAGAGGCGATTGAGCGTAAATTAAAGCAGGAGCAGGAATCTTTGGAATATGAATTCCGATTAGTTACCGCTAAGAAAGAGGCAGAAAAAGTGACTATTGAAGCACAAGGTAAGGCAGATGCCAACCGTATCTTAAGTGCTTCCTTAACAGATAAAATACTTCAGGACAAAGGAATAGATGCTACGTTGGAGCTTTCAAAATCCCCAAATTCCAAAGTTGTTATTGTGGGTAGTGGAGATTCTGGTTTACCATTGATTTTGGGAAATAACTAAATAACTCTTTTTTGATATAAAAATATATTCTACTTTTGAAGTCGAAATGAGAAATAACAACACACATCATCACCATTTTTATACTTGCACTCAGGCGAGATAGAAATGTATTGTTGTTTTTAAAATATATTCTAACCCGTTTGAGAAATCAAACGGGTTTTGTTTTTGCACCTGTTTGGTTTCCGAACAAAATGTAATGAAATGACAAAAATTAGAATTGCTGTTCAAAAGAGTGGACGTTTGAACGAAGACTCTTTAAAGATTTTAAAAGATTGCGGGATCTCCATTGACAATGGAAAAGATCAACTAAAAGCCACGGCACGCAATTTTCCATTAGAAGTACTATACCTTAGAAATGGAGACATTCCCCAGTACCTAAGAGATGGTGTAGTTGATATCGCTATACTTGGAGAAAACGTGTTGGTAGAAAAAGGAACGGACATTACCATAGCTGAAAAATTAAATTTTTCAAAATGCAGGGTATGTTTGGCGGTGCCTAAAGGTGTATCATATAATTCCATTCAGGATTTAGAGGGTAAACGTATTGCTACTTCATATCCGAATACGGTCAATGATTATCTAAAGTCCAAAGGTGTAAATGCAGATTTACATATCATCAATGGATCGGTGGAAATAGCACCAAATATTGGTCTGGCTGATGGCATTTGTGACATTGTTTCCAGTGGGAGCACTCTTTTTAAAAACAATTTAAAAGAAGTAGAAGTAATCCTAAAAAGTGAGGCCGTTCTGGCTGTGTCTTCAAAGATTTCTGAGGAACGAAAGGAAATTCTGGAAAAACTCCGGTTTAGGATAAAATCAGTATTGCAAGGAAGACAGAATAAATATGTTTTACTGAATGCTCCTAACGAAAAGCTGGATGATATTGTTGCTTTGTTGCCAGGAATGCGCAGTCCTACGGTATTGCCACTGGCGGAAGAAGGCTGGAGTTCTGTGCATACCGTAATCAAGAAAGATACCTTTTGGGAGGTTATAGATGAATTAAAACTAGCTGGTGCCGAAGGCATTTTGGTTTGCCCAATTGAAAAAATGGTTTTGTAAGATGTACAACATAGCTTTTATAGAGCAAGAGGACAAAAAAACAATTGTTCCATTTTTGAGCAGACTTGACCCTTCTATTTCTGTTGAAGTATTAAATGAAAGATTAGAGGAGATGTTTTCCAATGGATATCAGTGTGCTGGTGTTTATGACAGTTCCAAGCTTATTGGCATTTCTGGTTTATGGATATTGACCAAATATTACATTGGAAAGCATATTGAACTAGATAATGTATTCATTCTACCAGAATACCAAGGTAAAGGCGTTGGCAAGCAGATGATGGAATGGATTTTTAATTACGCTATATCTATTGGGTGTAAAGGTTCTGAACTTAATTGTTATACAAAGAACAAATCTGGTCAAAAGTTTTGGGAAAGAGAAGGCTATCAAATAGTAGGTTACCACTATCAAAAAAGATTTTGAAAAGCTATGCAGAAAATTAGTTATCCAAATAGAGAAAAATGGGAAGAGCTACTAAAAAGGCCAACTCGTAGCGTTTCAGATATTGAAGAAACAGTCAATACAATTTTTGAGGAGATAAAAGCTGAAGGGGATACGGCCATAGGAAATTATACTGAAAAATTTGACAAGGTCCAGTTAGAGTCGTTTTTGGTTTCCAAGGAAGAAATAGAAGTAGCATCAACAAAAGTTTCAGAAGAGTTGAAACAAGCCATTTCTTTAGCAAAGAGTAATATTGAAAGGTTTCATACTGCTCAAAAAACAGAAAAAGTAGTGTTGGAAACAATGCCTGGGGTTCTGTGTTGGCAAGAGAAAAAACCTATTCAAAAAGTGGGACTGTATATTCCAGGAGGTACCGCTCCCTTGTTTTCTACAATTTTAATGTTAGCAGTTCCTGCTAAGATTGCCGATTGCAAAGAGATTATCCTTTGCACGCCACCAGATCAAAAAGGAGAAATCAATCCAACAATTTTGTATACAGCTCAATGCTGCGGAGTAACACAGATTTTCAAAGTTGGCGGTATACAAGCTATAGCGGGCATGACCTTTGGGACAGATACCATCCCAAAAGTTTATAAGATATTTGGACCAGGAAATCAATACGTTACTGTAGCTAAACAAATAGCGACAAAATATGGAGTAGCTATAGATATGCCAGCAGGGCCAAGTGAGTTGTTGGTTGTGGCTGATGATTCTGCCAATGCTGCCTTTGTGGCATCAGACTTATTGAGCCAAGCGGAACACGGTATAGATAGTCAGGTCATATTGGTTTCTACTTCAGAAAAACTATTAAATGATGTTGCAGTGGAAATAGAAAATCAAATACAGTCACTTCCGCGTAAAGCTATAGCTGAAAAAGCCATTGAGAACAGCAAGCTTATTTTAATAGATAACGATGAAAATGCAATTGATTTGATTAATGAATATGGTCCTGAACATTATATTGTCTGTGTAGAAAATGAAGAAATTTTTATTGAGAATACGGTCAATGCAGGTTCAGTGTTTATAGGAAACTATACTCCTGAAAGTGCAGGAGACTACGCATCAGGAACCAACCATACCCTTCCCACAAACGGATATGCAAAGCAATACAGTGGTGTAAATCTTGATAGTTTTATGAAGAGTATGACTTTTCAAAAAATAAATCAGGAAGGAATATTGGGCATTGGTAATGCAATTGAGCTAATGGCAGAAGCAGAAGGTTTGCAGGCTCACAAAAATGCTGTGACCTTGAGATTAAAAAGTTTGGAATAACGATGGTTTTCAATATAGACAAATTAGTACGCGAAACAGTTAGGGGGCTAAAACCCTATTCATCAGCAAGAGATGAGTATATTTCTGATGGCTCTAAAATGATTTTTTTAGATGCCAATGAGAACCCTTTTGAAAATGGTCTAAATCGCTATCCCGACCCACAACAGCGAAGTCTAAAGACACTTTTGGCAGAACAGAAACAGGTTCTTGAAGCGAATATTCTCCTTGGAAATGGTAGTGATGAAGTTTTAGATCTGATATTTAGAGCATTCTGCGAACCTAACAGTGACAATGTGATTACGCTGCCTCCAACGTATGGTATGTACAAAGTCTTATCAGGAATTAATGCCGTTGAGAATAGAGAAGTTCTGCTAACATCTGATTTTGAACCAGATGTATTCCAAATCCTAGAAAATGTAGATGAGAAAACCAAGATCATATTCATTTGTTCACCCAACAACCCAACTGGTAACGCCTTTCAAAAGAAGCGTATTGAAGAATTGATAGAGAACTTTAATGGTCTAGTGGTCATTGATGAAGCATATATTGATTTCTCAGAAAGCGAGAGTTGGTTATTAGTTTTGGCTAACCATCCAAATCTGATTATTACTCAAACAATGTCCAAAGCCTACGGTATGGCAGGTATTCGCTTGGGGATATGCTATGCATCCGCAGAAATTATTGCTATCCTTAACAAAATAAAACCGCCATACAACATAAATCAGCTTACCCAGTATCAAGCGCTTAAAAGAGTACTGGATGATACAATGGTTCAAGAGGAAGTTGAGCAGATTTTAAAAGAACGCAAAACTTTGGTTCAAGCATTGAATGAATTGGATTTTGTGAATAAGACCTACCCATCAGATTCAAATTTTGTGTTGGTGAAGGTTGATGATGCGGACAAAAGATATCGAGAACTCTTGGAGGCACAAGTTGTGGTGCGTAACAGGAGTAATCAACCTTTGTGCGAAAACACTTTACGATTTACAGTGGGTACTCCGGATGAGAACAAAAAATTGATTGCTATTTTAAAAGAACTAAAGTAATGGCTAAAAAAGTACTTTTTATAGATAGAGATGGTACTATCATAAAAGAAACTGTTGATGAACAGATAGATGCATTTGAAAAAATGATTTTCTATCCCAAAGCATTTACATTCTTAGGTAAAATTGCAAAAGAGTTGGATTATGAATTGGTCATGATAACCAATCAAGATGGTTTAGGTACTGATATCTTTCCAGAGGAGACCTTCTGGCCTGTTCACAATTTCATTTTAAAATCCTTTGAAAATGAAGGAGTCGTTTTTGATAAGATTTTTATTGACAAGACATTTCCTAAAGAGAATGCCAATACGAGAAAACCTGGAACTGGTTTGCTGACTGAATATTTTTCTGAAGAATACGATCTAGAAAATTCATTTGTGCTCGGTGATCGGTTAACGGATATGGAATTGGCTAAGAACTTAGGTGCAAAAGGAATTTTCATTAATGATGAAACTAATCTAGGAACTGGGGAGATTACGGTAAAGCGAGAAGAACTTGACGATCATATCGTTTTAGAGAGCAATGATTGGGAAAAGATCTATGAATTTTTAAAGTTGGAAAACCGGGTTTCAGAGATTTCAAGAAAGACCAATGAAACGGATATCCAAATTAAACTAAATCTAGATGGGACTGGAAAAAGCAACATCAATACCGGGCTGGCTTTTTTTGATCATATGTTGGACCAACTTGCCAGACATGGGCAAATGGATTTGGAAATAAAGGTAAACGGTGATTTAGAAGTGGATGAACACCATACCATTGAAGATACAGCCATTGCATTAGGAGAGGTGTTTTCTAAGGCTCTAGGGAATAAACTAGGCATAGAACGTTATGGCTTCTGTTTACCCATGGATGACTGCTTGGCACAAGTAGCAATTGATTTTGGTGGTCGTAATTGGTTGGTTTGGGATGCAGATTTTAATCGTGAAAAAGTTGGTGATATGCCAACAGAGATGTTTCATCACTTTTTTAAATCCTTTACTGATGGCGCAAAGGCCAACTTGAACGTGAAAGCTGAAGGAACAAATGAGCACCATAAAATCGAAGCAATTTTTAAAGCATTTGCAAAATCAATTAAAATGGCGGTGAAAAGAGATGTTGAAAAGATGGTGTTGCCATCTACAAAAGGAATGCTGTAGATGAAAATTGTAATAATAAATTACGGAGCTGGAAACATACAAAGCATCAAATTTGCAATACAGCGATTAGGGTACGAAGCTATTTTGAGTGATAATGTAGCGGAGATCCAAAATGCGGATAAAGTGATATTTCCTGGGGTAGGCGAAGCAAGCTCTGCAATGACCAAGTTAAGAACAAGTGGTTTGGATAAGATAATCCCTAATTTAAACCAGCCTGTTTTGGGTATTTGTTTAGGAATGCAGTTGATGTGTAATTTTTCCGAAGAAGGAAATACTGATGGGCTTGGAATTTTTGATTTAGATGTGGTGAAGTTTCCAAAATCTGTAAAAGTGCCTCAAATAGGGTGGAATGAAATCAGTGAGTTAAAATCAGATTTATTCAAAACCATTCCAGAAAAATCCCATATTTATTTGGTGCACAGTTATTATGCGCCACTTGGTGATGGAACTATAGCAGAATCAGAATATGCCCTGGGATATAGCGCGGCATTGCAGAAAGATAATTTTTATGGAACACAATTTCACCCTGAAAAAAGTAGTGACGTAGGAGCACAGATTTTGAAAAACTTTTTAGAACTATAATGAGTGCTGATTTTTATATATCGACTGAGAAATCAAAAATGGATGTCCCATTGATTCATAAATACCTTTCTGAAGAATCCTATTGGGCGAAAGGAAGAAGTGAGGAGTTGGTGGTTAAATCGATGGAGAATGCATTATGTTTTGGTGTTTTCGCCAAAGATGGAGAACAAATTGCCTTTGCCAGAATTGTTACGGATTTTGTGGTTTTCGCGTGGTTAATGGATGTTTTTGTTGTAGAAAAACATCAAGGAAAAGGAATCGGAAAAATGCTTTTGGACTATATTTTTAATTACCCGGAATTACAAAATGTAAAAGGAATGGGATTACGCACCAATGATGCCCACTCACTTTATACGACTTATGGTTTTGAATCCATTCCCAATCCTGAAACATGGATGTTTAAAAAGAAGAACTAAATGCGAATAATTCCAGCTATAGATATTATCGACGGTAAGTGTGTCAGATTATCCAAAGGCGATTATGACACCAAAAAGGTATACAATGAAAATCCATTGGAAGTTGCCATGCAATTTGAGGCTCATGGAATAGAGCATTTGCATTTGGTGGATTTAGATGGTGCCAAGTCAAAGCATATTGTCAACCATAAAGTGTTGGAAAGTATCGCGACCAAGACCAGTTTAAAAATTGATTTTGGAGGCGGTTTAAAGGCGGATGAGGACTTACATATCGCTTTTGAGTGCGGCGCAAGTCAAATAACAGGAGGGAGTATTGCAGTAAAGGATAAAGAAACCTTCTTAGGGTGGCTACAAAAATACGGCTCAACAAAAATCATTTTGGGTGCTGACGCCAAAGATGAAAAAGTATCAATTTCCGGATGGTTGGAAGACTCTGATAAGGAGTTAATCCCTTTTATTCAATCGTATCAGAAAAAAGGAGTTAAATACATCATTTGTACGGATATCAGTAAAGATGGAATGCTGGAAGGCCCATCATTTGATCTTTATAAAAAGATTTTGTCCAAGACTATGAAAAATGAAACTTTGGTGACTGGGAGTGGGGTAGAGGATACAGAAGTTGTTGGCATAAACTTGATTGCCAGTGGTGGCATTTCCAGTTTTGAAGAATTGCCGAAACTAGCAGAAATTGGTTGTGAAGGAACTATTATAGGTAAAGCCATCTATGAAAACAGAATTAGTTTGAAACAGTTGGAAAATTATATTTTGGAAAATGGATAATCAGATACAAGAGGAATTTGTGCTCAATGCAAATTATCGAATGGACGAAAGTCTAAGAATGATAAAAATTTGCTTAGACAAGTTGTCTGAAGAAGTAATTTGGCAGAAGCCAAATGAAGCGACCAATAGTATTGGAAATTTAATCTTGCACTTATGCGGTAACATTACCCAATACGGAATTGCTTCACTTCAAGGTATAGAGGACAATCGAAATCGTGATGAAGAGTTTTCAGTATTGTCAGGATATACCAAAAACGAACTTTTTCAGAAGTTGGTCTCTACAGTTGAAGACGCAAAAAAAGCCATTTCAGAAGTTACTATTGAAGAGTTATTAAAGAAAAGATCGGTCCAGGGTTTTGAGTTTTCTGGTGTTGGAAACATTGTTCATGTAGTTGAGCATTTGTCTTATCATACAGGGCAAATAGCATTGTGGACCAAGATATTGAATAATAGAGATCTGGGATTTTATGATGGAGTAGACCTCACGGTAAAAAATGAAGATTAAATGCTAACGAAAAGAATAATCCCTTGCTTGGATATTAAAAACGGACGTACCGTAAAGGGAATCAACTTTGTTGATTTAAGGGATGCTGGTGACCCTGTGGAACTTGCAGAAATTTATGCCCAAGAAGGAGCGGATGAACTGGTATTCTTAGATATTTCAGCTACCGAAGAACGAAGAAAGACTTTGGCAGATTTAGTGTATCATGTAGCCGAGAAGGTCAATATACCATTTACTGTTGGCGGCGGAATATCATCAGTCGAGGATGTCGATGTTTTGCTTCAAAACGGAGCGGACAAAGTTTCTATTAATTCTTCAGCGGTAAAAAGACCAGAATTGATTGACGAACTTGTGGCTAAATTTGGCTCACAATGTATTGTAGTAGCAATCGATGCAAAACAGATTGATGGAAACTGGAAGGTACATTTGGTAGGCGGAAAAGTACCTACGGAAATTGATTTGTTTGAATGGGCCAAAGAAGTTGAGGAACGTGGAGCAGGAGAAATTCTGTTTACTTCCATGGATCACGATGGTACAAAAAACGGATTTGCGAACAAGGCTTTGGCTAAATTGTCTACCCTTGTCAACATTCCGGTAATTGCTTCAGGTGGAGCAGGAGCTGTTTCGCATTTTACAGATACCTTTATCGATGGAAAAGCCGACGCTGCCTTGGCGGCAAGTATTTTTCATTTTAAGGAAATTGAAATAAAAGATTTAAAAAAAGAACTTAAGAAAGAGGGAATCCCCGTTAGATTATAGATATGAAAATAGACTTCACTAAAAATACAGACGGATTGGTTCCAGTAATTGTTCAAGATGCTCAAACAAAGAACGTTTTAATGTTGGGATACATGAATCAAGAAGCACTAACCGTAACCCAAGAGACCAAAAAAGTGACCTTCTTTAGCCGAAGTAAAAATCGACTTTGGACAAAAGGCGAGGAGAGTGGAAACTTCTTAGGACTTGTAAGCATAAAAAACGATTGTGATCATGATGCTTTGCTCGTAACCGTTAATCCAGAAGGCCCAACGTGCCATAAAGGGACGGATACCTGCTGGGCAGAAGAAAATATCCAAGAGTATGGGTTCCTTTCCACTTTGGAAGAAATTATTACATCACGCAAAGATGACGCTGAAAACCCTGATAGCTATGTAGCATCACTTTTTAGAAAGGGAATAAACAAAATAGCACAAAAGGTAGGAGAAGAGGCAGTGGAAACCGTAATTGAGGCAAAGGATAACAATGATGAACTTTTTCTGAGTGAGAGTGCCGATCTACTGTTTCACTACCTAATATTGTTACAGGCCAAAGGATATCAATTGAATGATATTGAAAAGGTGCTGATGGAGCGGCATAAATAGGTAGAGTGTTATTCTTTTTCCGAAATATTCTTCTTGTAACGGTTTCTTCCCATATTAAAGACGCCAACTTTTACTCCAATACCAGTAGAAAATCCATTTAATCTCTTAATAGGACTAGTAGCAAGATCTATTTTATTTGTAAAACGATATTTGACACCTGCCTCTAATTGTACGTATCTGGATATGTTGAAAAGTGCACTTACTCCCGGTTCAACAACAAAAATGGTATTTACATTTTCAAACTCGTCTTCTATAAACTCATCATCAAAATCGTCTTCTCCTGGGGTTGTGTAACCAATTCCGCCTACTCCAACGAACAAAGGGAAAGATAAGTTGACCCTTTTTTTACTAAAGAAAATAGGTTCCAAGTGTGCTCCTACATATGCTCCAATAAGCTTATTATCAACATCTTGAACGGTAATGAACTCTTGGTCTGACTGTAGAACGGTAGCCGCTATACCAACTTCAAACTGTTGATTGGCAACATAGGCCATTTTAAAACCAAAGCCATAGGTGGGTATACTTTTCAATTCCCCATAGTGAGCAGTAAGTCCCAAATAAACCCCATGAACTACATTTTTACGGTCATTAAATTCAATATAATCTTTAGGTTCCTCTTCCTGAGCTTTTAATTGTGAACTACAGCATAGCAATACTAGAAGTAAAACAAATTGAGTAAAGTTCTTTAGCATAAATTTTTAATTATAATCTAAAGACAAGTCAAATTGTGAAAGGTTGCATATAGATTAAATTAGTTTAAAAATTTTATCAAATAATACAAGCTTACCACCAAACCACAAACAGTTTTTCAATGGTACCATCTGGTTTTTTAAGCCAAAGCATGGGCGCATTTTCTTTTAACATCCTCAAGTTAATTTCTAGAAGTGTCGCATAATGCGTGGCATACGCTCTATTTAGACTAGGTGCTATTACCCATTCCCTTTTAAATGGCATATAGTATTCGAATGTTTTAAACGCTTCTGAGTTGAAATCATCAAACCGAATCCACTTACCCTGAATACAGTTCTTGTTTAAGGGACGTATTGAAATAGGAGCATCAGAATAGGGGGCGAAAAGCTGCGTTTTAAAGCACACTTGTTGTTTAACAGCCTCTGGGTTTACCTGTAATTTTTGAAGTTTATCTTTTAGCTCTGCAGCATACAACAATGGAAATTGCTTTTCTTTCAATTTATCCAATTTGGTAAAGAACATGTCTTTTTTATTGGGTCCCATTAAACGGTGAATAGGTTCAGATATTTCTGGATTGACGATGTAGAACTTATAAGCCAATTCTACATGGTAAATCTGTGCGGTTGTCCTATTTCTAATGATAAAATCGATTTCGCCAATTCTATTTTTCCCCTCATCTACTAATACATTTTTTGCTATGATTTTCCAATGTTTAGAATATGAAATCAATTGTTCAAACACATATTCCATTTGATGGCCAAGTCGCAAACGGTCATTAATGGGCTTCGGTTTAAAATTTGACATTGGAAGATTAGGGAATTCAAATTGCTGTATTCCAAATTGTTCATTTATCCAAAGGGGAAAAGTATTATAAAAACCAAAACACAATTGCTTGTCCATGGTTACAAACATAAACAGAAGCGTTAAGTTTTCTTTAAAGCCATGATGGTAAAAGCAGAATGTGTTAATTTTATATAATGGCTATGAATACAAGAAAGGGATTTCGATTTACTACTTACGAAGCCCCTGATCAAACTCCGTTCGAAAAACTTTTTGAGATTTTTCAAGAACTTGTTACGCATACTTCTGGAGATGTGGAAGAGGCCTTGGATTGGCTTCGCGAGTTGGATAAGGAATATGAGCTCACCGATGAGGATTATACTATTGATGATTTTATTGAAGATTTAAAGGCCAAAGGTTTTATCCTGGAAGAATTTGATACAGATGGAGAGCAAGGAGATGGAGAAGAGGGCGACGGTGGTGGAAGTTTATCCATAACCGCCAAATTGGAACGTGCCTTACGAAAAAGGGCTTTAGAGCAGATTTTCGGAAAGTTGAAAAGAAGTGGTTCTGGTAATCATAAAACGGGCAAGTCGGGCAGGGGGGATGAGCATACGGGAGAATTTAGGGAATATCGTTTTGGAGATGCTTTGGAGCATATTTCCATGACGGAAAGTTTAAAAAACGCCCAAATTAACCATGGTTTAGATAGCTTTGCACTGAGCGAAGAAGATTTGGTAGTGGAGGACACTCAGTACAAGGCTCAAATGAGTACTGTGTTAATGATAGATATCAGCCATAGTATGATTCTATATGGTGAAGACCGCATCACCCCAGCTAAAAAAGTGGCTATGGCACTTGCTGAATTAATCACAACCCGATATCCTAAGGATACATTGGATATTTTGGTTTTTGGCAATGATGCTTGGCCTATACCCATAAAAGATTTACCGTATTTAAAGGTTGGTCCATACCATACCAATACGGTTGCTGGTCTTCAATTGGCAATGGACATGCTAAGGAGAAAGCGAAACACCAATAAGCAAATTTTTATGATTACTGATGGAAAACCTTCTTGTTTGAGGCTTCCTAATGGTGATTATTATAAAAATAGTGTTGGACTCGATGATTATATAGTGGAGAAGTGTTATGCCATGGCCCAACAGGCCAGAAAGCTGCACATTCCCATAACTACTTTTATGATTGCTCAAGACCCTTACCTCATGCAATTTGTAAGGGAATTTACCCAAGCCAATAAAGGGAAAGCGTTTTACACTGGATTGAAGGGACTTGGTGAAATGATTTTTGAGGATTACGAACAAAATAGAAGAAAAAGAATTAAAGGATAGCACTTATACACGATGAAGCTAGATCACAATAAAATAAAAACCCTTGGGCAATTAAAAGCTTCAGGGTATGAAAGCAAGAGCATTAAGGATGAATTGCGAGAAAATCTATTAGAGAAAATCGCTAGTGGAGAAGAGACTTTTCATGGTGTTTGGGGTTATGAAAACTCAGTAATACCGGAGCTGGAGCGAGCCATTTTATCTAGACATAACATCAACCTACTGGGTCTTCGAGGTCAAGCTAAAACAAGGCTGGCCAGGCTAATGGTTCAGTTATTGGATGAATGGATTCCTGTTGTGGAAGGTTCCGAAGTTCATGACGATCCGTTCCAGCCCATTTCTAGATTTGCTACGGAGATCATTAAGGAAAAAGGTGACGACACTCCCATCAGTTGGATTCATAGAGACGAACGATTCTATGAAAAATTGGCCACACCAGATGTTACCGTTGCTGATTTAATAGGAGACATAGATCCTATAAAGGCGGCAAACCTGAAGCTTTCGTATGCGGATGATAGGGTGATTCATTTTGGAATGATACCAAGAGCAAACCGCTGCATTTTTGTTATTAATGAACTTCCAGACCTTCAAGCAAGAATTCAAGTAGCATTATTTAATATATTACAAGAAGGGGATATACAGATTAGAGGATTCAAACTAAGACTTGCTTTAGATTTACAATTTGTGTTTACAGCAAACCCAGAAGATTATACCAACAGAGGTAGTATTGTAACTCCATTGAAAGATAGGATTGGTTCACAAATACTTACCCATTATCCAGAAAGTATAGACATCGCAAAGAAGATAACCAAACAAGAAGCCCAATTGGATAGTAGGCAGTTAGATAACATTCATGTACCAGAAGTAGCTATGGATGTTTTGGAGCAAATTAGCTTTGAAGCGCGTAAAAGTGAATATGTAGATGCCAAGAGTGGTGTAAGTGCAAGAATGAGTATAACTGCATTTGAAAATTTATTAAGCACTGCGGAAAGACGGATGATAAAATCTGGAGAAAAGAATACGGGCATTCGCTTGATTGACTTCATGGGCGTGATTCCATCGATAACCGGAAAAGTGGAGCTGGTTTACGAAGGTGAACAAGAAGGTGCTGGCTCTGTTGCCGAAATATTAATAGAAGATGCTATAAAATCGCTATTTCCAAACTATTTTCCCGAGATTTCAAAACTGGAACGCAAAGATGCTGAAACTGCTTATGACGATTTAATCCATTGGTTTTTTGATGGAGAAGGCTTTGAATTATTGGATGAAGATTCAGACAAAGCGTATTGCGCAAAATTAGATGCAGTAGCTCCATTGAATGATTTACTAGTCGAACATCAACCAGAGGTCTTAAAAGAAGACTCCTATTTTATGAAGGAATTACTGCTTTGGGGATTGGTTGCCCATAAAAAATTGGGCAAACAACGATTCACAAAGGGCTATGAGTTTAAAGACTTGTATGGAAGCTACATTAGAGGCTTGTAATTCAAAATTACTGCCAGATGTTTAGATTGTCATTGTAATTTTCAAAATTATATTGGCCTATATACCGTTTTCTATGGATGAAAGAAATCAAGGTAAACAAAGGCAATGAGCAATATAAAACTAAGGTTAGAATCCCGATAGGTTTGAATGTAGCTGGAATTACATGTTCTTCATACTCTGAAAAAGAACCTAAGATTAGCGCTGAGTCATATATTTTAAACAAATAGACAACTAATAGCGCATAGAGCGCATACTCTAGATTCCGCATTTTTGGGTCGGGCATTTCGCCTTGTGTTATCTTGAACCATATCACATATAGGTAAAGGAAATGTATTGTGCTTAATAAAGGGAAAATGTAATTGTCAGGCTTAAGAAAATAAAACCTGTTGGTGTATAGCCCATAAAAATTTAGAACAACAAGAATAAACAATATTGCAAGAGAGATAATATTGTTTCTTTTCCAAGTAAATATTCTAAAAAATAGGTTCATAACTGGTTGAGATTTGGAACTCAAAATATAGGTAAAGAACGATTTTTCAGACAGGTTATTTTAAACAATTCGTTAAACAGCCAGTAATTTTAGTTAATCCGAGAAAACCACTATTCGTTAATGATTAAATTACTTTTTTAATGGGAAAACTCTTAAAAAAGTTAAGCTTCTCCATAACCATTCAAGGGGGCCATATCTGAAGTTTTTAAGCCACCATTTGCTCAATAGCATTTGTACGAGAATCATGAAAAGTGCAATTATGAAGGTGTAAACATTTCTCAATTCTCCTAAAAATCCAAGACCCCATCCAAACAAAATGAAAGTGCCTACAATGCTTTGAAAAAAATAGTTGGTTAGGGCCATTCTGCCATACGGGGCAAACTTAGAAAGCCATTTTTGTGGTTTAGATTTTTTATATAAGATGACAAACACAGCTATTAAGATCAACGTCATTGAAACATTGTTCAAATCATAAGCTGTAAGGCCCAACATTGCCACCCAATTGTCAAAAGTGACATTTTCTCCAAGACTACCAAAGGTTACAGCCATAAGCGCTCCAGAAACAAGAAACAAAACCAATGACCATATCCAAGTTCGTTTCACCAATTTTTTCCGAGCTTCATAATCCTTAAAAAAGCCAATTTTGCCAACCAACATACCTAAAAGGAAGAAACCAAAGGTGATGTAGGCTCTACCAAAAACTCCAAGCTGAAAATTGAGCTTGTTCATATGACCATCATAAGCATTTGTGCTAAAAACTTCGAGTAAAGAACCATTTTTTAGGGTATTGTAGTATGCAAGAAGAGAAGGGCTTTCTGGATTAAAATCCATTTTTCCAAACAAGTTTTCACCGCCAGTAAACACAAATACCAAATATCTACCAATGCCTAAAAAGAGGACTGCAATAAACAGTATAATCCATTTACTATTGATTTTATAAAATGGAACTAATAAAATCCCGAGCATTGCATAAACGGTTAAAATGTCACCTGCATAAAATAGACTATGCGCATATCCTATACCTAGTAACAAAATAAGTCTCCACAAAAAGCGCCCGCCAAAATATCCTCCTTTTTGCGATACATTATCCATTTGTATGAAAAAGCTTAAACCAAAGAGGAATGAAAACAATGCAAAGAACTTTCCTCGTAGCAAGAATCCAATAAATCCATCTACGATATTATCCCCAATACCTTGGTGCATAGCGTCTAATAACACCGGTGGTGGAGGGGCGGCAATATAATTTTCTACCATATGTACGATGACGATTCCAGCGAGTGAAAAGCCACGTAGGGCATCTACAATTTCAATCCTTTGAGGTGATGTGTTGATTTTGTTGGCTGTTTTCATGATGGTTTTTTGATGGATGATAGAAATAAGACTACATTTTGTGTTAACTGTTACAGTTTAAATGGATTAAATGAACGATAAATCCATAAAGAAGCCTAATGAGATTTTTTCGTATTTTGGGAAAAACACTTTGAAATGCAAAATTGGCTTTACATTTTACTTACTGTACTTGTAGCGTATATTGTCATAAGCGTTTTGCTTTACTTTCTACAAGATTACTTTCTTTTTAAGCCAGAAAAGCTCTCTAAGGATTTTCAATTTTATTATAATAATCAAGAAATTGAAGAATATAATATTGAAACCAGGGATGGTGCAACCATAAATGGATTACGGTTTAAAGCAGATAATCCTAAAGGAATTGTATTTTATTTAAAAGGAAATTCAAAGAGTATTAAAGGGTGGGGGAAGTTTGCTGTCGATTTTACCAGGCATGGTTATGATGTCATCATGGTAGATTATAGAGGATTTGGAAAAAGTACTGGCAGAAGAACGCAAAAAGCGGTAAAACGAGACATGCAAGTGATTTATAACAAGCTAAAAGAGAAAGTCTCTGAAAAATACATCATTTTGTATGGAAGATCTATGGGTTCTGGTTTTGCGGCAAAGCTTGCTTCTATGAACAATCCTAGGATGTTGATACTAGATGCGCCTTATTATAGTTTAAGCAAAGTAGCCAAAAAATATATTCCTTTTATGCCTTTGTCTTTACTGATAAAATTTCCAATGCCAACATACAAATGGTTGAAATATGTAAATTGTCCAATTCATATCATTCATGGAACGGATGATAGGTTAATTCCATATAAAACAAGCGTGAAACTTTCAAAAATAAAACCAGAGCTCACAAAGCTCTATACGGTAATAGGAGGAGGGCACAAGAATTTAAATACTTTTGAATCCTACCATAAAATGTTGACCGAAATCATCACTACCCGTCCTAAAAAGGTCAATTTGGAAGGCTCAAGTATTAATGTAAAACATTCATCAAAACGAGCCAATGCAAAAGCTTAAGCAATTTGGTCTTTCTCTTTTGGTTTTATTATCTCTATCACTACTTATGTTATATACCCTTCAGGAAAAACTAATTTTTTTACCTACACAATTACCCGACAATTACGAATATTCCTTTACCCATAATTTTGAGGAAATTTTTCTAAATAGTCCAGATGGAGCTCGGCTTAATGCCATTCACTTTAAAAGAGAAAACCCAAAAGGATTGATTTTATATTTTCATGGCAATGCAGGAGATTTGTCCAGATGGGGGGAAATTACTTCTTCATTTGTTGAATTGGGATATGATATACTCGTTATGGATTACCGTACATATGGAAAGAGTACGGGGAAATTAAGCGAAGTAGCACTTTTTAAAGATGCCCAATTGTTTTATGAGTATGTTGTGAACTTATATGCTGAGGAAAGCATCATAATTTATGGTCGCTCTTTGGGAGCAAGTATTGCAACCCATTTAGCTTCAAACAATACACCTGCAAAACTTATATTGGAAACTCCATTTTACAATTTGTTGGATGTGGCCCAAGACCGCTTTCCATTTTTACCTGTGAAGCATGTTTTAAAATACAAATTGAACTCCTTTGAATACATTCAAAATGTAAAATCCCCCATTCGTATTTTTCATGGTACGGATGATAATATTGTTGCTTATGAGTCTGGGAAAAAACTCTTTGATGTTATTTCAAACAAAGACAAAAAACTGTATACTATCGAAAATGGAAATCATAATGATTTAAATGATTTTGAGGCGTACCAGAAAGGTATTCGGATAGAGCTGGAATAATTCTTAATCGAACAAATCTGACGAAAGGTATCTATCTCCCCTGTCACATACTATTGATACTATAGTGCCACTTTCCAAGTTCTCTGCTAGTCGCAAAGCAACTGTTGCCGCGCCACCGCTACTCATTCCAGAAAAGATTCCTTCATCTTTTGCCAATCTTTTGGCCATTTCATGTGCTTCTTCTTGGCTTACTTCCATGATTGTATCCACTTTTTCTGGATTAAAAATCTTTGGTAAGTAGGCTTCAGGCCATTTTCTAATCCCAGGAATTCTGGAATTATCTGTTGGCTGAACCCCAACGATTTGAATAGCTGGATCCTGTTCTTTCAAAAAAGTAGAAGTACCCATAATGGTTCCGGTGGTACCCATGCTCGAAACAAAATGAGTAATACCTCCATCCGTATCTTTCCAAATCTCAGGGCCAGTGGTTTTATAATGCGCCATCCAATTGTCATTGTTGGCAAATTGGTTCAACATTTGGTAGCCTTCCTCCTTAACTTTTGCCTCGGCATAATCCCGAGCACCTTCTATACCAACATCAGATGACGTTAAGGTAACTTTAGCCCCATATGCCCGCATCGTTTGCACACGTTCTTTAGTAGAATTCTCTGGCATAACAAGTTCTATATCCAACCCATAAATACCTGCTATCATGGCCAGTGCAATACCTGTATTTCCACTAGTGGCTTCTATAAGTTTTGAAGCCTTGTTAATCTCCCCACGCTCCAATCCACTCCTGATCATATTAAGCGCTGGACGATCCTTGACACTTCCTCCAGGATTATGCCCCTCCAATTTAAAGAGCAGCTTTACATTAGGATTGGAATTTAAAACTTTAGATGCTACCAAAGGAGTATTGCCAATTAAGTCAAGTACAGTTTTAGACATTGGAAACCGTTTTTATTTTTATTTCAGGAGTATGAAATACTGTTGAATTCGCTGGCACGGATGCAGTTAACCAAGCGTTACCACCGATAACAGAATTTTCGCCAATAACGGTGTCTCCGCCAAGAATAGTGGCATTGGCATAAATGGTAACATTGGACATTATGGTAGGGTGTCTTTTTGTTTTCTGAAGATTTTTGGCCACATACAAGGCTCCTAACGTAACTCCTTGGTATAGCTTTACATTATCATGTATTACCGCAGTTTCGCCAATAACCACACCCGTGGCATGATCTATAAAGAACGAGTCACCTATTTGTGCTCCAGGGTTAATATCCACTCCTGTTTGTCTATGGGCATATTCGGTCATTAATCGAGGTACAAGAGGGAAGCCTTGTGCATAGAGTTCATGGGCCAATCGATAAATAGCAATGGCATAAAAACCAGGATATGCCATATAGATTTCTTGAATTGATAGGGAAGCTGGATCACAATTAAGTATGGCTTCAGCATCTAAATTCAATTTCTCCAAAACGGTTGGCAAACTGGAAACATAATTGTCCCAAACCTTGTTGCATGGTCTTTCCAAATCCCAACATGCTAAATCCACAAGATGATTAAACTTCTCAGCTAGAACATCCAAATTTTTCGCTACGGGAGTGTTTACATCAAAAAGTGTATAAAAAAGGATGTTGGTGAAACTTTCTGTTTCTTCTTTTAATCTATAGTCTAAATAGGGTTGTTTTTTATGCCTATTTAATTTTTCGATGATTCTTTCCTTATCCATGTTAAAAAATAAAGCTTAAAAATAGCTAAATCATTACCACTCCGTAATGGAAATGGCTAACTTTAGCTTAAAAATAACACAACGCCTTAGTTCCGTGAATAATTCAACAATTACAAAAGACGCTTTCAATTTCCTAAAAACTTTAGCAAAGAACAACAACAAAGAATGGTTCCAAGAAAACAAAACCACTTTTAAAGCGCATGAAGCTGATGTGAAATCCTTTTATGAAAACATTCAAGAGCGATTGAATGTACATGACGAAATTGAAAAAATGAAAATGTTTAGGATATATAGGGATGTTCGCTTCTCAAAAGACAAAACCCCTTATAAGACCCATTTTGCAGGGTCTTTCTCGCGAATGGGAGCACGTTTAAGAGGAGGGTATTACCTTAGAATAAAACCTGGCGAGACTTTTGTTGCCGTAGGTTTCTGGGAGCCCAACAAGGAAGATTTATTCCGAATACGTAAAGAATTGGAGATGGATGCATCTGACTTTCGTACAGTAATTAATAAAAAATCATTTAAAGAAATCTGGGGTGAATTGGAAGGTGACGGTGTTAAAACGGCACCAAAAGGGTTTGATAAAGAGCATCAAAATATTGACTTAATCAAAAAAAAGCAGTTCATCTTTGTAAGGAATTTTACGGATAAAGAGGTCTTGTCAAGTAATTTTATTGAAGAAGTGGATAATTCTTATAAAGCTATTAGACCCTTTTTTGATTTGATGAGCGATATTTTGACCACCAATCTAAACGGCGAGTCAATTTTAGACTAACAGTTCATTTTCCAATAACTGAACTTGGTCTTTTAAACGCTCAATAACCATATTCATCATTCTTTTGTTCAAAGCAGAAGAGTTCATGGTATAAACCTGGTATTCCTCAATGGTAAACTGACCGATAATCATACCTTTTAAAGAATTCCTGAATTTGATATCTTTTTGAATGGCCCTTTCTATATATCCCAATCTTTTTTCTAAGGGTAAATCGTAAAAGGCCCCTTTATGTTTATGGATGTAGTTCTTAAAAGCTTCAACCAACAAAAAGTTCTGAAGCTTGATTACCGGACGCAAAGTTTGGTTTTGAAAGCGCTCATCGGAGCCCATGTTTTCGTGCAACTGAGCTTGACTAATCTCTGGGCGAATACCCAAAAGATTTTTGGATCTTGAATCCATGTGGTAGTTTTTATTAAAATTACGTAATCAATATCAGCTCAAATTTGGCAGGGTCAATAGTTTTTAACGATGTTATGAACAGGGTTCTTTTATTCATAACTTAGGCTTTTGTTAAAACGTAACTCATGAAGTTTGGAAAGGTAGACCACCCAGAACTAATAGATTTTACAATACCTAAAGACCATCCAGATACACAGATATTGTTGTCTGGAAGACCAAAAAATAAGAAAACCAATGTTTATGTTGGTTGTGCAAAGTGGAACAGACAAGACCTTAAAAACTTTTATCCAAGAGGCACAAAAGATGAATTGGTCTATTATTCATCCCAATTTAATAGTATTGAGTTGAATGCCACTTTTTACAGAATTTTTCCTGCAGAGCAATATCAAAAATGGTACGATAAGACTCCAGAAGGATTTAAATTCTTTCCAAAAATGACCAACGAAGTAAGTCATTTGCGAAGACTCAATGACAAGGTTTATGAGATAGCTGATCGCTACCTAGAAGTGACTTCGTTGCTAAAAGAAAAGTTGGGCACCATTTTTTTACAGATGCACAACAATTTTAATCCGAAGAACTGGGATAGGGTAGTGCAATTTGTGGAATATTGGCCCAAAGAATTTCCATTGGCGATGGAGTTTAGACATACAGATTGGTTCACTGATGAGAAAGTGTCCCAAGAACTGTATCATTTGTTGGAAGAAAATGGAATTGCCAACGTCTTGGTGGATACAGCTGGGAGAAGGGATTTAATGCACATGCGATTGACCAATAATGAGGCATTTATACGGTATGTTGGAGCAAACCATGCTTCTGATTACCCTAGGTTAGAGGATTGGATTACCCGATTGTTAGCATGGAAGCAAATGGGGTTGGAGAATATCCATTTTTTTGTACATCAAAATTTAGAATTGGAATCTCCGTTATTGTCAGCTCATTTTATCAAAAAACTGAATGAACAGATGGGATGTAATTTGACCATTCCAAGTACTTTGGTGAAAACCAAACCGAACACGCTGTTTTAATAGGGGACTCCTACCTCCACAAAGGTGTTTTTGGTGTGATATCTGGGTGCGATAGGGCTGGCCATACAACATGTTGACCCTAAATAGAACAATGATAATTCTTGCAATCTATCTACGGCATTTCCAACACAAATGTCTTTGGAAAGTTTTATGGTGCCCACAGCTGGACCTCCGATAATGGAAACGTACCAGGTTCTGCCATGTTCGTCTAGAATGTCTATGTTATAACGCTCATTTCTAAAGGCGGGTAGGGAAGGACTCTCTTTATAGATCCAAGGCCTAAGTACCACAAGATCACCAGGAACATGTTGTATTCTAGATATCGTTCCATGTATGGGAGCATGAATTCGATGGTAATTTTTATTGTGCAAAAACACATTGGTGAAGGTATAGTCCTTTGGTATTTGTCCTTCTTTTAATCCGAAAACAGTCGCTATGTAACGAGTGTCAGATTTAACCTGAACAAGATTTAAGTCACACACCTTATCTGCATCACAAAGTAAGCCTTCACATGGCCATACATAAGGACTCTCATTTTTGGGTAAGACCTTAAATTCTCGAATAAAAAAATCTTGAAAACTTTCAAACTCGGTTTTTCCATGTGGAGGCTTAAACTTATCTAGGTAGTTTTCATCTGAATAATTTATTCTTAAATAGGGCTTAATGATCTTTTTAGAAGCAGGTTTGTTATAAAAAGAGCTATACCAAGCAGAAATTTTACGTTGAATGTTGCCAGGGAGATTCCCCCAGATATCAACGGAAAGAAATTTGTAAAAATGGGCGCGCCATGTAGGTAATTTGAAAATAGTAAAGCTGGGGTCCGAATAATAATCCGAAGTAGCGTTCATTTGAGTTTGTTAGTTTTGATTGATGTATGAATTTATTTTTATTTCAGTTTTTATGCCACAGAATTAAGAAAAGTTTATTTTAAGATTAACAAACTTTATAAAAAATGAATCTTTTTGTTAAAACTTGGAAGCTTCTATATTATGGCATTCAAAAGACTAATTTTATATAAAATGGTCTTAATTAAACAGCAATAAAATGCGATTTCATACAAGAAAATGGGTAAAGCCCGAAGATTTAAATGCCAATGGAACTTTGTTTGGGGGTAAGCTATTGGCTTGGATTGATGAAGAGGCCGCTTTGTATAGTATTGTTCAGTTGGAAAGTAAAAAAGTTGTCACCAAGTACATGTCGGAAATCAACTTTATGAGCACTGCGGTTAAAGGAGATATTGTAGAAATAGGAATTGAGGTTATCAAATTTGGAACCACGTCTATCTCCCTCAATTGCGAAGTGAGAAACAAAATGAACCATGAAAGTATTGTCACCGTAGACAATATTATCATGGTAAACCTAGACGACAAGGGAAACCCAAAACCGCATGGGAAAACAAAAGTGGAGTTTGTTAAAGATCGCCTAGCTAAGCAGGAAAAAGAATAGTCTTAGTTTAACGTAGCTGCAACGGCCTGTACCTCATCTAAAACACGTAGTAGATTCTCACCCCAAAGTTTAGCTATTTCCTCCTCGGTGTATCCTCTTTTTACCAATTCCTGTGTAACGTTAAAGGTCTCAGAAGCATCGGACCAGCCCTCAATGCCACCTCCGCCATCAAAATCAGAACTAATACCAACATGGTCAATGCCAATGAGTTTCACCATATAATCAATATGATCAACAAAGTCTGATACATTTACTGCAGGGGGAGCTGTACTATCCTTTGCTGCTTCGGCATTGGCCAATTTTATGATTTTTAAACGGTTTTCCATAAACTCTATCAACTCTTGATCCGTAAGTGTAGAGAATTGGGAACGTTCATACCAATTTACTTTAAGGGAATCAGCAATTTGCGAATGGATTTCCTTTAAATAAGCCGCTCTTGCTTCATGTTTTTCGGTATTTAAATAGGAACTAAATGCTACCGTTTGTACCACGCCGCCATTTTCTTTTAACAGTAAAAGTTGTTCATCGTCTAAATTTCTACTATGATCACACAACGCTCTTGCAGAAGAATGAGAGGCTATTATTGGGGCCTTGGATAATGCAACCATCTGTTTCATGGACTCCTTGGATGGGTGCGAAATATCTATCATCATTCCCAATCTATTCATTTCTTTTACAGCACTTTTACCTAAATCACTTAAACCATTATGTAGCCAAATACTATCTTTTTCGCCGGTGTTGGAATCACAAAACTGACTGTGCCCATTATGTGATAAGGAAATATAACGTGCTCCGCGCTTTTGATATTCTTCAAATTTAGACAGGTCCTCTCCAATGGGATAAGCATTTTCAACCCCTATCATAGCTGCTTTTTTTCCCGAAGCGCTGATACGTCTAACATCCTCTGAAGTGAGTGCCAGCTCTATTTTGTCTGGGGCATAGGTATCACAAAGCCTGTGTATTGCTTCAAATTTGGAAATAGCATTTTCAGATGCTTTAGCATAACCATCAGCGTTTAATGAATCTTGACCTGTATAAACGATAAGCCAAGCAACATCTAAACCGCCTTCTATCATTTTTGGCAGATTTACCTGCGTGTTTAAATTTTGGGTGTAGTTAATACTGTCCGTAAAGTTCTTAACATTAATATCATCATGAGTATCAATAGTAATTACTTTTTGATGTATTCGTTTCGCTTTTTCTTCCAAAGTTTCGGTTTTTTTAGAATTCTTTTCAGCACAAGAAATTAACAAGGTAATGCTGCACAGTAAATAGAAATATCTCATGGTTTTTTTTTACACATACAAATAAAGCAATTTGACAACAAAATGTCTGCACTATATAACAATAAGTTGTATTCCCATGGTTAATTCCACATTTTTAAAAGTATAAAAACCATTAATTAGGAAAAGTTTGGGCACTAGAGAACTACTAACGTATTTGGAAAAATTGGAAATAGGACTAAGCAGTTTTTCGTATGAGGAATTGGGCACTGTTGAAGCGGGAAAATTGAAGAGGTCTTTTGATGATTTTAAAACGGGACTGGAAGATCAAGTTTTTGGTGTTCCACAAATGGAACAACTTGAAGTGATTTATGAAGATGTCGGGATACAAAGCCCACCGAAAGAAATAAAAGAGGAACATAATGACTCGCAATTGTTTACTTCCCTAATTGAATTATTGGAGAAGACCGAATTGACCGAAAAACAAAAAAATATTGTAAAGGAGCTTAAAACTACTGCAAGGCATGAATACATGAGCAATAAAAAGCGCTTAACTGAAACTGAAAAAGAAAATCAACCTATGAGTTCAAATACACTTTTAATAGAAAAAAACTTGGAATCTTTTCTTTCTACCCATAAGGTGAACCTAAAACCTGTGCTAACGGAATGTATGGGACAGATGGAGCTTTTGGAGGAGTTGGTAAGGCTTTATAAGCAGAATATCTTGGAGTTTATTGGAAGTTTAAAGGTCCAGTTGCAAGCCAAGAATTTTAGAGGAATAGACTTTGCTTGCCAAAAGATACAGCCATGCCTTAGGATGATGAAAACGGTGAGCTTATTGGAAATAACAAACCAAATGATTACCGTTTGCAAAACGGATAACGACATTAAATACTTAAACTTTCTATATAATCAGTTTCTTGTAGAATACCCAAAAGTGGAAGAATTGGTGGACTTTGAAATTGATGTACTGCGCAATATGTAGAAACAAACCCATACCCTATGAAGGATGATAACCTCCCCGAATACTATAGAAGTATCTTTCATCCATTATTTAAACATGCAAAAGATCTTGGATGCAAAATAATACTCTTGGAGCAAATTTTAGAGGTCGGAGATGCCAAGGAGATTCCATTTCTTGAAGAGCTTGAAAGGAACGAAGAAACTCCCATTAGTAAACTGGCAACCGAGGTTAAAACCGCTTTATTGGACAAACTTGGGAGGCCTGCCTCAAAAGAAAGTAAACGACTTCCCATGAATCTTTGTTTTTTGTATGATGAGTTCAGCATAAAACCAGCAAAAACGGAGGGGCTCAACATGAACTTTGATGTAACCCTAGAGATTTTTGAAGAAGAATAGGGATTTTTTCAGCTATACATATCACCTATCTCATCCTTATACGATCCTTGATGAAAGATGCAGTTTTCAGTTTATAGTTTTCACTACATTTTCACAACATATTCTTAGAATTTCACCACAATTTATTGTACTTCCATAATCTTTCCAATAGGTTTACGTTATAACTACAACCCAAAGACTAAATAATTATGTTGTACGATACCTACGGAGAAGAGTACTTGGCGTTTCTTCAAGAACTCAACGAGATTTTAAGCATTAATGAACTTGCAGAATTGGATTATTTATAGAAAACCACCCCAAAACGTTATCTCATGAAAAATCAAAACCAAGAAAATACAGCATATTTGAATTTTATACAGGATTTAAATGATATGCTCACTGATGTTAATATAAGTCAGTTGAGTCGTCCATGATAGTTTTAAAGTGTATATCATGAAAAAGGGGATGCTGTTCGCATCCCCTTTTTTATTTCTGCACCCTACTAACCTAAATAGGATTTTAAAATTTTGCTTTTAGAAGTATGTCGCAGTTTTCTAATGGCTTTTTCTCTAATCTGTCTAACCCGTTCCCGCGTTAAATCAAAAGTACTTCCAATTTCCTCCAAAGTCATGGATTGTTGGTCACCAATGCCATAGTATAAACGTACTACATCGGCTTCTCGAGGAGAAAGGGTTTCAAGGGCCCTATTGATTTCTGTATTTAATGACTGATGCATCAGCGCCTTATCTGGATTGGGAGATTCCCCGGAATTTAGCACATCATACAAACTAGAAGTTTCCCCCTCCTTTAATGGAGCGTCCATAGATACATGTCGGCCAGTATTTTTAAGCGATTGTTTTACTTCGGTTACCGTCATGTCCAATTCCTTGGCAATTTCCTCAGGCGAAGGTGGCCTTTCATGCGCTTGTTCCAGATAAGAAAAGGTTTTTTTAATTTTATTAATGGAGCCAATTTTGTTCAAAGGAAGCCGAACCACTCTGGATTGTTCTGCCAGTGCCTGTAGAATAGATTGTCTAATCCACCAGACAGCATAGGAAATAAACTTAAATCCTCTAGTCTCATCAAAACGCTTAGCTGCCTTTACTAATCCAACATTGCCTTCGTTAATAAGATCAGGAAGTTTTAATCCCTGATTCTGATATTGTTTGGCCACCGATACCACAAACCTTAGGTTGGCATTGGTTAGCTTCTCAAGAGCCGCCTGATCGCCATCTCTAATTCGTTGCGCCAATTCTACTTCCTCTTGGGCAGTGATTAAATCAATTTTGCTAATATCTTGGAGGTATTTGTCAAGTGATTTGGATTCTCGATTGGTAACCTGCTTGATAATTTTTAGCTGCCTCATGTATAAAATTGGTTTCTAAGTGAATATAGCTTACATAATACACCATAAAAGGCTATTTTCCAAACGGCAGTTGTTATTGTTATCAAAATGTTATGAGCAAATGCAAAAAGAATAGCCAAAACCGACCCCTAACACAATTGTTGATAGTATCTTAAAAGAAATGGCAAAATAATGTTTAGCAGTAGGCCAAAAAACTCCTAATTTTGTAAGGTTTGATATTTTGGAACATTTAATCCATTATTCCTTTGGAGGTAGAAAAAGCAGTAAGCAAAAAAACATTATACGATTATCAGCGCGAAGACCTAAAAAAGATTTTCAAGCACATTAACGAGCTACCCGCTGGCACCAATATTTTATACCAGTTACCTACTGGAGGTGGAAAAACGGTGGTTTTTTCTGAAATCACCCGAAAGTATATTCAAGAAACTGGGAAAAAAGTTATCGTTCTCACCCATAGGATTGAATTAAGTAGGCAGACATCAAAGATGCTTCATGGGTTTGGCGTGGCCAATAAAATTATCAACAGTGAGGTCAAAGAGCTAAATGATCAGGATGAGTACACCTGTTTTGTTGCCATGGTGGAAACCTTGAACAACAGATTGCAGGAAGAAAAGGTGAGCATTAACAATATTGGGCTTGTTATTATAGATGAGGCACACTATAACTCCTTCAGAAAATTATTCAAATATTTTGAGAATTCTACCATTTTGGGCGTTACGGCAACCCCTTTAAGTTCCAACATAAAACTTCCCATGAAGGACAATTACAAGCATTTGATCATAGGGGAGTCCATAAAATCTTTGATTGAAAAACGCTTTTTGGCCAAGGCGAATTTATACAACTACGATGTAAGCCTTAAAACGCTGAAACTCGGAATACATGGGGATTATACCGTAAAATCCTCAGATGAGTTTTATGGGAACCATAGCATGTTGGGCAAACTATTAACGGCCTATGAAGAAATCGCGAAGGGTACCAAAACTTTAATTTTCAACAATGGAATAAGCACCTCGCTTTATGTGTATGAAACCTTTAAAAAAGCAGGGTATCCCATTAGGCATTTAGATAATAAGAATACCGCTTCGGAACGTAGGGACATACTAGATTGGTTTGCCAACACTCCAGATGCCATTCTTACCTCAGTAAGTATTTTAACCACTGGTTTTGATGAGCCCAGCGTACAGTCCATTATCCTTAACAGGGCGACAAGATCGCTCACGCTATATTTTCAAATGATAGGTAGAGGGTCACGGGTATTAGAGAACAAAGATGAGTTTTCAGTAATAGACATGGGAAACAATATTGCAAGGTTTGGTCCTTGGGAAGCTCCCTTAGATTGGCAAGAAATCTTCCTTTTCCCTGACTTTTATTTGGAAAACATTAAAAATGATGAAGAGATTGAGCGCGAGTTCATCTATGAAATGCCGGATAATCTCAAAGCTAAATTCAGCAAGTCCGATAACATCTCTTTTGATATAAAAGAGGAGTACAAGAAAGTATTTGCAAAAGGACAAAAATCAAAATTGGTGCTGGAAATGAGCATCGAACAACATGCCCAAATCTGTGTGGAAAATAGCGAGGATGTTTTTGACGCACGAATTCTAGCCAAAGAGCTAAAAGAAGAAATTGCTTATCGGGTCCGCCAGTATTCCTATTGTATTATGAACAACACCAAAAACTACAAGGAGTGGCTAGAGGAGGACTACGAACGAAAATTGCGCTCCAGTATTTCCAAAAAGTTTGCGGCGCTAATGTAGCCAGCATGAAAAAAGTACTCATCATCGGTTATGTGTGGCCAGAGCCAAGTACTACGGCAGCTGGTCATCGTATGATGCAATTAATACATGCCTTTAAGGATTTCGGATATCAAATCACCTTTTGTTCAGCAGCGGTAAAATCTGAATACAGTATAGCTTTGGAAGCAATGGACGTGCGGACAACATCCATCCAATTAAACCACCCTAGTTTTGATGCTTTTATAAAAGAGGCGAATCCAGATATAGTGGTTTTTGACCGGTTTATGATTGAAGAACAATACGGCTGGCGTGTCGCCGAGCATGCACCAAATGCACTTCGAGTACTAAATACTGAGGATTTACATTCACTACGCAAAGCAAGAGAAGCGTGCCATAAAAAAAATGAACCGTTTTCTCCCCAAAGGTGGAAGGAGCATGAAATGACGCTTCGGGAGGTGGCAAGCATTTATCGTTCTGATATTTCTTTACTGATTTCTTCCTATGAAATGAAGTTGCTCCAAACTGAAGTAGAAATACCCAAAAATCTGTTGATGCATCTGCCTTTTCTATTAGAAAACCTTTCAGAAGAGGCAATGTCCAAATGGCCCCCGTTTGAAGAACGAAGGGACTTTGTTTGTATTGGTAATGGCAAACACGCCCCAAATATAGGTTCCATTATCACCTTAAAGAAGACCATTTGGCCTCTAATTAGAAAGGAACTCCCCAAGGCAAACCTATTTATCTATGGTGCATACCTTCCGCAACACATTTTAGAAATGCACCACCCAGCATCTGGATTCCATATAAAAGGTTGGGCTGAAGATTTGGGACCTGTATTACAAAATGCCCGACTAAGTTTGGCTCCTTTACAATTTGGTGCTGGAATAAAAGGCAAACTGATTGCCTCCATGCAAAACGGAACGCCAAGTATCACCACGGGTATAGGTGCCGAAGGCATGCATGGGGAGTTGCCATGGAATGGCACGATATCTAACGATTGGGAAGCTTTTGCAAAAGCGGCTGTGGAACAATATAAAAACAAAAGAAAGTGGCAAACTGCACAAGCCAATGGCATTACCATAATCAATACAATGTATAATAGAGAAGTACTAAAAACTTCCTTATTTAACCAATTAGAACAACTACAGCAAAACTTAGAAACACATCGTAGTAATAATTTTATGGGAAGACTGCTACAACACCAAATAGTGGCAAGCACCAAGTATATGGCCAAATGGATTGAAGAAAAGAATAGGGGATAGGAGGGTTTCGTTACGGAATGGTACGCGAGTATCATTCCGCCGTAAAGAACTATAGCCGTTGTTGTATGCTATTTTTTATTTTCCATTTCTACATTCCTCAACTAATTTTCGAGTTAAGGAATCCATTTTAATTCTGTCCTTATATTCAAATTCGGTTATAGTGTCTTTATAGACCTCAAAATCCGTATATCTTATTGTAAATGGTGAATCTGAAGAAAATCCAGTTTCAGTTTTTCCAGCGTAATTTCCAGAGCCACCAAGTCTAACTCCAGGAACATTTTTTACTCCTGCTACATAGTTGTCGTATTGTTCAATCTTTTTTCGATTTCCGTTACTGTCCACGAGATAGTATTCATGGTCAATTATTCCAGCTTTAAATTCTGGGTTGATAATCAGAACTCCGTTTTGAGGAATCTCCAAAATTCGTCTGTCATTTTCAGTCTTTGGCATTATACCACATTCTTCTCCATAAACGATTTTAAATTGTCCGCTGAAGTTTTCAGGAATTAGGTAAGTTTCTGCCTCTGGTTTTGTCAGATAGGATTGTAAGTGTGAAAATCCAAAAATTGCAACTATTGAGCCGAATGCGATAAGTGGAAATAGAAGTAACCTAATTAGATTTTTCTTAATTGGTTTTCTCTTTTCATCCTTTGGCAATTTCCAATCAAGGTATAGAAGTTGGAATAACATTCCAATAGTCCATAAATAGAAAATCGGAATACTAAAGGCATTAATCCATGGTCCAATTATTAAATAAAGGACCCAAACCCAAGCATAAGAGAAAATTCCAGAAATTGTTACAATTCCGATTACACGCCATAATTTGTTTTCGGTTGGAATTAGTCCTAAAAGGTTGTTACCGATTACCGAAATTCCAATTGCGAGTGGAATAGTCCAAAATAAGTATGACCATATATCGCCATCTCCAAACCAATTTTGTGAAAACAGTACGATTAATGCTGTCGCAATTCCAGTGACAATGTGAATTAATCCGCTAAATAATTTGATTGGTTTTCGCATTTTTCTCAAATGGCATACAACGTAAAAGATATGGTCTCGTTTTAATGAGCTATATCAACCGATAACGAAGTTCGCCAATTTTCACATCAAAAGCCAATTACTGGTCAATTGAAAAAGGTCATTTATATATCAAAATCAATAGTGGCTCTGTTGGATGCATTCCCCTTGTCATGTAATCACTAAACTGTCAGTTCTTATTGAAAAACCCGTATATAATCTATTACCATGGCACTTTTAGTAAACTTTGGGTCAATATCAGGTTCAATAGCGATGTTCAGTAGAATGTAATGATCCGCATCATAGGGCCATGTCTCCGTATTTTTAATTGGAGGATTATATACATAATGTTCCACATCATCAACACTAAAAACCATTTTTTCCTTTGACCAATCTAGGGTATAGATATGAAATTGTTCCGATGCTTCCACCAGTTTTTGCCCCCCAAGATTGATAACATTATCCCCATAGCTGGATGAATTATGTACCGCACTCGACACATAATCTTGATTCTTGCCCCAATGTTCCAAAATGTCAATCTCACCGCAATGTGGCCATTTCGTTGTTCCAAAACCTTGGTTGTCCCAATAGGCACCATCCTCATCAATATTCTTGTTCAGCATCCAAATCGCAGGCCAGGTACCAACACCCTTCGGCAGTTTTGCTCTTATTTCTAACCGACCATGGGTAAATGCAAATTTTGAATTTAATCTCGCGGATGTATATGCTTTGGTTTCACCCTGATCTATATACTTTTCTTTTTTAGCAACCAGGTTCAAATGACCATTTTGCAAGAACGAATTAGTTACTTCATCGGTATAATGCTGAATCAACCCTCCAAACCAACTTCCGCCCGGCGGCAGCTGTGTTTGATGGAACCATTTAGCAGAATCAATAGCACCTTCGCCATCAAATTCATCTGACCATACCAAAGTGTTGAATTCAGAAGGTTTGCTATGGGCCAACACATCTGAGTGTTCTTTTTTTACAAGTATCTCCGATACATTTTCTGCATTGGAGATTTCTTTTTGCTGCCGTTTACAACTTACAATCACTATTATGGATACTAGTAAAATGGATATTCTCATACTTTTAATACTTGTTGGTTTAGTTATTGTAGCTGTTTTTTTCTTCTACGATTTCGCTAAGATACTGTACAAACTCATATTGGTTTCCGTCAGCATCAGCAAAATAATCCCTTATTCTGAATTGCTCTTCTTGTTTTGGATAATCCCGTTTGTACCCATTGGCTAATAAATTATTGGCAATCTCCTCAACATCATGAACTACAAAACCTAAGTGGTTTATTCCAACAGTGTCATAGTTTTTATCAGGTTTTAAATCATTTTGCTTAGCTTGATTAATGGCTATATAGGTGTCATCATCACCTAGATGAACCCATTCTCTCATATCAGTGCCACCTCCTCTTACCTTAAAATGTGGAAAAGCAGTTTGAAAAAATCTGATTGCCTCCTGCAAGTCGTTTACTGTAATATTGGCATGTTCTAAATAGATACCTTGTGTTCTCATAATACTTTGTTTTGGTGCAAATATCATAAGAGTGCACAACCCATAAAACGGACTTAAGTACAGAAAAGAACCTGTACCAAGGTTCAGGTAAGGCAGTGTTTTAGATCAGATGCTGAGTAACCCTCTCTTCAAGCTGATATCTACCGCTTCCGTTCGAGTATCTGCATTGAGCTTGGATAGGATTGCCGTAACATGAAATTTAACAGTGCGCTCAGCTATAAAGAGTTGTTTGCCAATCTGGCCGTTGGTGAGGCCCTTCTTTATCAAGGTCAATACTTCCAGTTCACGTTTTGTAAGCGGTAACCCAGGATAGTGAAACTCTTTTTTCGCTGACTTTTCCTCCTCACGCTCCTCTGTCTCTTTGCTCAGCAGGGATAACTGTTTCTGAAGCCCTTTTGCCTTGTTTAAGGCTTCATTCACTTTATGCTTATTATCCTTTGCGTCATCAAGACATGAAATTATAGCTTCCATTTGTGGTTGGAAAACCCGCTCTAGCACATTATGGACGTTTGCATCTGCATTGATGGTATCGCTACCATATGATTTTCGCAATCTGGTGCGCTGAATAGCAGTTCCCACCAATTCGCTCACCGTATTAAGAAAGGCCAGTTCCCTTTCGTCCAGTTGCCTCGTCTCTTTGCTCAACAAGTTCATGAGCCCTACCTTTTCTTCATTGATGGTAATAGGAATGGTTGCATGAAATTTGAGGTTCTTTGTACCGGCGCTGATGTCCTTCAACCGTGAGCAAGCAATCTCACTAATGTTCATTGCCTCGTCCATATCATCTGACAAGTATTGCTTTATGCAATAGCACCAACCAGATAACCGCTCAGGATAATTGCTTAGTGCTGGAGGTAAATTATGCGAAGCTGCTAGATATACGGATTTGTTATCTGGTTCAGTAAGCCAAAACCAGCCCGTTTCAATATTTAGGACTTCAACAGTCTTCTTCAATGATATACGGAGAGCAGACTGCAGAGAAAACTCCTTATTGAGATGACTCGCTATTTCATATAAATGGGAAAAATAATTTTCGTCGTTCATTATTCAACTAAAATATAGAAAAAGGGAGTTTCTACAGTCAGGAATCATTTTTATCGCTTTATAGATATATGAAAATGTATACAAAACAAAAAAATATAAGTTTTGTACCTTATGCTATATTTTGCCCTATGAAAAATCCAATCCCTGCTTTAGTTATTCTGATTTTCACTGTATGCAATGCTTCATTTGCGCAAATTACCGTTCAAGGCATTATCACTGAATTTGAAACTGGCAAAGCTGTTGATTTTGCCAATATTGGAGTTGTAGATAGGGCTAAAGGGACCGTTTCAGATTTTGATGGCACGTTTAAGTTTGAGTTGGATGAAGTTGAAATCAACCAAAAAGATACGCTCCAAATTTCTAGAATAGGGTATAAGACCTTGAAGTTCTCTACACAAAACTTCATGAAGGTGTTAAAAACCCAGCCCACTATTGTCCTTGAGCCCGTGCCATATCAATTGGAAGGAGTTACGGTAAAAAGCAGTGATGCCGATAAAAGAAAGGTGGGTTACCAGAGTAGTTCTAAACGGCTTTTTGGCTTTTGGAACGATAGCCTTGCGCTTGGCGGAGAGCATGCTTCCAAAATTTTGGTTAGGAAGGGACCATTAAAACTTGAAGATGTTTCCTTTAATATTATCGCCAACATTTCTGATAGTTTATTGGTAAGAGTCAATGTGTATGAGTTTGACAAAGGACTTCCCGGTAAAAATATCTCCAATGGGAACATTTTGTATACCATAAGACAGCGCCAAGGAACCATTGCTATTGATTTGTCTCCCTACAACATTGTGGTGGATTCCCACTTTGTTATCAGTTTAGAGCTTTTAAAGATTTATGGAGGCAGGGTTGGTATTGGTATTTCTGCTTTTAATGATGGTTCAAGGTCATATACGAGATTGCTTAGTCAGGACCGTTGGAAAAGAATGCGAAAAGGCTTTACCATTGCTTTCAACCTAAATACGTCCGAGATTGAGAAGGAAGCGTTGATTGCCGAAACACCATTGGAATTAAGAGACAAACCGAATTCGGTAATGCTGCTTTGGGACACTTCGCTGTCCATGAAACAAAGGGATTTGGAGAAAGAACTCCGATTTTTGGATAATTACTTTAATACTTGGAGGGATATCGAAGTAGTGTTTCAACCTTTTGCATACCATCTTGGAAAAAAGAAGTCCTTTCAGATTGAAAACGGCAATTGGGAAGCTTTAAAACAAGTCTTGAAATCCTCCACTTATGATGGTGCGGTAGGAAACAAGCTTTGGAAACTGCTAAAACCATATCAACACACCTTACTTTTTACAGATGGGAAACATTTCCCGGCAGATGCCACAAAAGATTGGGATGGAACCCTTTTTACTATAAACGGAAATGCGACTGCTAATCACAAGTTGCTCAAAGAAATTGCAGAGGATCATGGTGGAAACTATATTAATCTAGAGAAGTTAGACAATATGGCCTTGGCTGTAAATTTTACCAAACAACGTATTGTGGACAACTTGGAATATACCACAAGACAGCAAACGAGTAAACTCTCCGAAGTAAAGGGTAGTGTGGGAGATTTAGATTACCCATTGGCCAATGTTTTGGTGAAAGTAAGGGATACGGACAGAGAAACACGAACAGACACTAATGGAGATTTTTCCATAAAAGCTTCCAATGGGGAGATTTTGGATTTTTCATATCCAAGCAGAGAACCGGCAGCTACGGTGGTTAATACTTCCTCCAGAATGCTGAAGATTATTATGCCCCAAGGGATTACGGCCTTGGATGAAGTGGTATTGGAAGAAAATCTAAGATTAAAAGAACTTCATAAACCACTGAATAAAAACATTAGTACCAAGTTTGGTACTATAGACATGAACAAAATTGGCTTCTCTGCAAAACAAATGGAGGGTTCTGAGATTAGTCCCTCCGCACAGACACTTATGGATGCTATCGAAGGCAAATTCCCAGGAGTTGAAGTGGTAAGATTATATCCTGAAGATTATGAAGTAGTTAGGCTAAGAGGGCAGTTAAAAATACACTGGATGTCTTGGGATGTTGATGGGCATGTATACCCTCCAACGAACCCTCCACTTCACATCAATATGCATAATGTAAAAGACATCACACTAATGCCTCCAGCATGGGCTGCTGCAAAATATGGACTAATGGCACCAGGAGGCATTATTATTGTACGTACCATCAGTAATACTTTTGATGATTTGGAGGCTGCAGAGCGTAAGAAAGATGCCCAAAATAGATATTCCTACGATGCTGTGGAATTGGCAAATGGATTAACCAGCAACCCCATATACATTCAAAAGATAGCCAACGCGGAAACAGTGGATAGGGCATACCTTCAGTATTTAGAGGAGAGGAAGTATTATGGAAATACCCCAAGTTTTTATAAGGAATCCAGTGTAATTTTTGACGAACACTGGAATGATAAGCAAAAAGCTGAGGAAATAAAATCAAGTATTTTGGAATTGTTTCCGGAACAAATAGACGCACTTAAAATTCTTGCCTATGCCTATGAAGCAACTGGAACTTTGGATGAGGCATTGCATATCTACAAACGCATATATAAACTCAAAGGTAGCCCGCAAGCTAAACGCGATTTGGCCAATATGTATGTGAAGATGGGGGAGTATAAAAGTGCATGGAATGTATATAAAGGATATATTGGCAATCGAACTGTTCTTCAAGATAATGGGTTGGATAAAATGGTACGCGATGAAATGTTGACCTTGGTGCAGAACCACGCTGCCGAATTAGGGTTGAATCCATCCAATTTTCCTTTAGAGAATCGTGGGGACTTTACTTTGGTTGTTGAATGGAACGATCCTAACACCCAATTTGAATTGCAGTTTGTTGGGCCAGATAAACGTTTTTACAATTGGAACAATGCAACGGAAATTTCCAATGAAGATCGTGTAAACGGAATTTTGTCCACCACCTTCAATATAGATGAAATGCAAGAGGGACAATGGTTGGTCAATATGACCTATTTGGGCAATCAAGTTAATCTGCCTACCTATCTAAAATTCACACTTAGGAACAATCAAACAGGGGATGAGGACACCCAAGTAATTACCTTAAGACAGCGTAATGTAAAATATAAGGTGATGGATATATCCAACCAAGGGATGTTGCCTTATTAACCCAATCTCTATTTCAAATATTCATTGGCTATTTCGAAATCAAAAGTAGCCTTGCCTAATGTTGCTTTCCAAAAATTGAAGAGATTTCCCCATGAGTTATCGGGATCACCTTGTGCAGCAAAATTTTCAAGATTGGAATTTAGGGCATCAATTTTATCTTGTGGGACATCACCTGTAGAAAGTACAACTACTAATGCCTTAAATGCAGTCTGGGCATTTTCCGAAGAAGGAACTCGAGGTCCATTTTCGTTAATGATATCTTCTGGCGTTAAAACGGTGAGTCCATCAGCCGTAAAAACTCCAAATTCTGATGTTGAACTAGGATTTTCAGCAACCGTTACCGCTTCCAAATCACTAGCATCAATGAGTCCCATGGCATAAAGTTCCAGATTTGAATATGGTACGGAATTACCACCATTTGCCACGGTACCAAAACCAACTTCACCATCTACTAAACCGCGATAGGTATTACCCCCTAAATCTTCCACTTCATCAAAACCACCTAGTTGTCCGCCTGCACTTGAGTACCCCCAATGACCACCAGCAGTGGTTGGGATAAGACCATGGTTACTCCAGTAATGTTGTATTTCATGTAAAAAGGGGCCGTTTCGTATATATTCTGCCCGAGGCATATGAATGACGGTTTTAAGTTTTCCGGCAGAACCAAAAGCATTCGTATTGTCCCAAATGTTTCTTCCCAAGCCCTGTATATCACTTTGGGCGGGAGTAGACAATCCAAAGTAAAGACCATCCGGCTGGGAATCCTCCACATTTAGAATGATAATAAAATCAAACTCATCATTAAAATGTTCATAAACCTTATTAGAGACCATCTGCATGTCTCCCTCATCTATAAGGAATTTATTGTATTCACTCTCAGAAAGGACAAGATTAGTGAATGCTCGTTCCTCATCTATAGTGAAGCCAGTTTCAAGTACTAATGTTTCGGGAGGATTGGTGTTATCTGGGTTATCTGGGTTATCTGGTGTTTGATCATTGGGGTCTGTCATGTCGGTATCATCCTGAGATGAATCATCGATGACATCTTCCTCTTTGCTACAGGACAGAACTAGGATGGAAAGGAAAAGAAATGAAAATAGATGAATACAAGATTTGAGGTTATGCATAGCGTTCTTGTTTAATAGGATGAACGCATATCAACAAAACATATTTTAAATTGGAGAGGGATCTCGATGAAGTGCAACTCTATGTTTCTTGGCATTTTCAAAACAGGGTTTCGAGTTTAGACAATCTATTTATCTTTGAGCAAACACTTTTTGAATGACAAAGACACCCAATTGGCAGACGGCCATCGAATTTGAAGATATCACCTATAAAAAATGTGAAGGCGTTGCTCGTATTGCCTTTAACAGGCCCAATGTCCGCAATGCATTTAGGCCAAATACCACCACCGAATTGATAAAGGCTTTTTATGACGCCCAGGAGGATACTTCCATTGGAGTGGTATTGCTTTCAGCTGAAGGACCTTCATCCAAAGATGGAATTTGGTCATTTTGTAGCGGAGGAGACCAAAAGGCTAGGGGACACCAAGGTTATGTGGGCCAAGATGGGCAACATAGATTAAATATCTTGGAAGTACAGCGCATGATTCGGTTTATGCCCAAAGTGGTGATTGCTGTCGTGCCAGGATGGGCCGTGGGTGGTGGGCATAGCCTGCATGTAGTCTGCGATATGACCTTAGCGAGTAAAGAACATGCCATTTTTAAACAAACTGATGCGGATGTTACTAGTTTTGATGGGGGATATGGTTCCGCCTACCTAGCAAAGATGGTTGGACAGAAAAAAGCTCGAGAGATTTTCTTTTTAGGAAGAAATTATTCAGCTCAAGAGGCCTTTGAAATGGGAATGGTGAATGCTGTTGTGCCTCATGCTGCATTAGAAGACACTGCTTACCAATGGGCACAAGAGGTATTGGAAAAATCCCCAACTTCTATTAAGATGTTGAAATTTGCTATGAACCTTACTGATGATGGTATGGTGGGGCAACAGGTATTTGCAGGTGAAGCCACGCGTTTGGCCTATATGACCGATGAAGCAAAAGAGGGAAGAAATGCGTTTTTGGAGAAGCGGAAGCCTGAATTTGGAGAAAACAAATGGTTGCCCTGAGCAAGCTTTGCCGTAAAATGTTTTATATAGGAGTATAAAAAACAAAAGACCCAATGGGTCAAACCAAAAAGAGCCTTGCCGTTATGGTCAAGACTCTTTTACGAGAACACTATATGAAAATGAAAAAATTTATTTTTTGTTATTATTACTTTGTAAATGTAGTACCAGTGTTCCCGTAAATGAAATTATTGTTGTGAAGGGCCGTTTTGTTGTGGTTTACGCTAAATTTTAATATAAATTATCGATTTACTGCACAGATTTAACGACCTCTGACAAAAACGTATTTACATCAAAAAGAGGGTCTTGCGCCAATCCTGTGCGTACAATGACCAACTCTTTAGATGGAATTACAAACACATATTGGCCTTCATGCCCATTACATGAAAACAAATCTTTAGGGACATCGGGATATCTACCTTCGGCATTTAACCAGAAATGTGCGCCGTATGTGCCATCAGAATGAGGTGTCGGCTCTGTAATGTACTCTACCCAAGCGGTATTAAAAAGTTGTTCTCCATTCCATAAACCCTTATCTAAATATAACTGACCAAAACGTGCCCAGTCCCGAGTGCTTGCCCATGCATAAGCAGACCCAACGTAGTTCCCCGCAATATCTGCCTCCATAACCATGGAATACATGCCTATTTTATCAATCAAGGCAGAATAGGGAAAATCCAAGTATTCTTGGTGCGATCTAAATTGCTGTCTCAAGATTCCAGAAAGCAGATTTGTAGTGCCGGAGGAATAGTTCCAAATTTCTGTAGGCTTTGCTACAGCTTTTTTCCCTTTTTGTGCTTTTGTCATATCACTATCCAAAAACAACATTTTCGTAACGTCGGAGATTTTAGTATAATCCTCTTCCCATTCCAAGCCACTTTGCATACGCAATAAATGATTTAAGGTGATGTCTTTTCGTTCATCCTGTTTCCATTCCGCAATGGGGGCAGGCCAATCCATTCCCAATTTCCCTTGATGTTCTAAGATTCCATAACAGGTTGCCAATACACTTTTAGCCATAGACCAGCCTAAAACAGGAGTGTCCTTCGTAAATCCATCTATATAGTTCTCTGTAACCAAGTGTCCTTTATAAAGGATTAAAACGGTCCTGGTTTTTTGTACTTCAGGATTGGAAAAAGCGATTGCCACTGCTTTATTCAACTGATCTATATCAATTTCTGGAAAAACGGTATCCCTTGGATTCGCCTGTCCATAGGGATATGGAATAGTATCGGATACCTTATTCCGATTTGGTTTTAATGTGAATTTATTTGGGTCGTAATCATTATTAATAAGGACGGTACCTAGTCCTTCCCTGTAGACCGATTGCCGCTCCATAAATCCATAAACGGATGAGGAAGCTTGTTTAATTGAATTATCAACCTCAGTCTCAGCCAGTTTGATGAGTGGAACGTTGTTATCGTATTGTGTAATCGATTCTGTAGACCTGCCAGCAACAAAAACGCTTGAGGCCATATTTTTAGATGCATACCCAGAGATGATATTTAGCTTGGTGTAGTTAAAGTACACTACAACTGCAATAACAATAAGTAGTAGGATTAATACTCGTTTAAGTAGTTTCATAGATTAAGATTTGTTGTAACTTTCTGGGACTAATATAAACATTTAGCTCATGTCTAATTTGGGTTTGATTATAGAAGAAAGAAGCCGGGATATTGGAGATTTTTTGGTTGGCAGGCTAATTCCTTTCAGAAAGAAAAGAATGATTGGTCCTTTTATTTTTATAGACCATATGGGACCAACTCAGCTTGGGCCATCAAAGTATATGGATGTGAACCAGCATCCACACATAGGACTTTCTACCTTGACATTTATGCTAGAGGGTGAAATAATGCATGAAGATAGTATAGGCACAACACAGCGAATAAGCCCCGGCTCGGTAAATTGGATGACTGCTGGCAAAGGGGTTTCACATTCCGAAAGAACCCCAAAGGATATGCGCAACGGTAAAGTGTTTATGGCTCATGGCTATCAGATTTGGGTAGCGCTTCCAAAAGAATTGGAGGATATGGACCCTGAATTCCATCATATTAAAGGGAAAGATTTACCAACCTGGAAAGATGGTGATACATCCTTCACTTTGGTTGCTGGCGAAGGCTATGGTAAAAAATCCCCGGTGCCAACCTATTCCCCACTTTTTATGGTGGAAGTAAAAAATACATTCATTTATGAGCTTAATGTTCATGGAAACCTTAAAGGTGAAATAGGGATTTGCATTGTTGAAGGTGGAATAGAAGCATGTGAAGAAACTATTGGAAAAGGTAACATATTGGTATCTAAAGTTGAAGATACGTGCAAAATTATCCTGAAGCCCAATTCCCATCTGCTTTTGTTTGGAGGAGAACCGCTTGCGGAGGAACGACATATCTATTGGAATTTTGTTTCTTCGAGTAAGGAGAAAATAGAACAAGCCAAAGGAGAATGGAAGAACAAGACCTTTCCCATGATGAAACACGATAAAACGTATGTTCCTCTGCCAGATTAGGTTCTTTATCAAAAAAATGATTACTTAGTAATCAAAGATCCTTTAATGACCGTAACCTTCCAAAAGCTGTTCGTATCAACAGCATTCGTTTTTATTTTCTTTTTGAATTCTTGTGCTCCAGAAAAACCGCCTAGAGAAGCGGAGCTCTTTAACACCTATTGTACTAGCTGCCATTTGGCTCCGAAAATTGATGAATTACCCAAAGACATTTGGAAAGATCATGTTTTGCCTGATATGGCTTCCCGTATGGAAATTGAGGAAATGTATCAAGACCCCAACGATATTAAACCTGGTTTTAGGCCAAAAATAAAATTGAAAGATTGGCTTGACCTTCAGCATTACATTGTACAATTGGCTCCAGAAAAATTAGAAGCAATAAAATTTCCAGAATCTGAGCCGTTGGAGCTTTTTGAACCAAAAGAAATGGCGCTTGACAGTCAAAATGGCGCGCTCATAACATATTTAGAATTTAAAGACAACAGCTCTAAACTTTATTATGGTGATATAACCGGAAATCTCAGCTCTTATAACTTTGAAAATGGAAGTGCAGAAAATTTATATCAAGGAAGAACACCGATAACCTGGTATAATCGAAAAGACAGTATTGAAATTTTCACCGAGGTGGGTATTCTAGACCCTTCAGAATTGGAACAAGGGAAACTAATGATAAAAAAAGATGAGGATACTACTGCATTGCAAAACATATTCTATAGACCTGTCCATACGCTTTTTGAGGACTTAAACAGTGATGGTAAAAAAGAACTTGTAGTGAGTGAATTTGGTGATGAGACAGGGAGACTATCGTTATTGACCCAATCCAACACTAATCAATATGATAAAACCATCCTGCTAAATCTCCCTGGTTGCATCCGAACACTTGCCAAGGACATGAATCATGATGGAAAGACCGATTTAATTGCCGTAACATCTCAGGGAAATGAAAGCATTACTATTTTATATCAAAAAGAAGAATTAGAATTTAAGGCAGAAAAAGTGTTGGAATTTAGTCCGGTATACGGCAGTAGCTGGTTTGAACTTATAGACTATAATGGAGACGGTCATGACGACATCATAACGGTTAATGGGGACAATGCAGATGAATCATATGTGCACAAGCCATATCACGGTATGCGCATACATTTAAACAATGGTGATAATACCTTTAACGAAGCCTATTTTTATCCATTGTATGGTGCCACTAGGGTATTGGCCAGGGATTTTGATGAGGATGGTGATGTGGATTTTGGCTTGATTAGTACTTTTCCAGATTATGATACTTCACCAGAATTGTCATTTGTATACTTGGAAAATGTAAATGCTGAAGATTTTGTGTTTGAAAGCAAAGTACTCAAAAACCCTAATGCTGGTAGATGGTTTCTCATGGATGCTGCGGATATTGATAAAGATGGTGATGAAGATATCGTGCTCAGTGCGTTCAACTATGTTTTTACCCCTGTGCCAGATTCCTTGTCGAAACAGTGGTCGGAGGATAATGTCGATATCTTGGTTTTGGAAAATAAGTTGCGTTGAAAAGATTTTTTAGCATATCGGTTACAATATGTTTTTTTTCTGCGGGATGCAATACTGCCGCAGAGACATCGCAAAATGCGGAAATTCATCACTGGTATGGTCACGAAGTAATAGTTTCAGCATACAATTCTGTTTCGTGGCAAACACAAGGAGACCCATCCATCGCGGCTTGGGGAGATACCTTAAAGCCTGGAATGAAATGTATTGCTGTTTCTAGGGATTTACTGCATATAGGGTTAAAACATAATACCATGGTAATGATTGACACCTTTCCGGACACCTTTTATGTAAAAGATAAAATGAATAGAAGATGGAAAAATAGAATTGATATTTATATGGGCAAGGATATAAAAAAAGCAAGAGCCTGGGGAAAGCGAAAACTCAATATTTGTTACGCTATCCCTATCGATACTTTAACGTCATCTAAATAAGTCTGTGTGAAAAAAATTGGATTGATTATATTGATATTAAGCATGCTATGGTCATGCAATGTTCAAAAAACCATTGTGGACAAGCCCATTATTTTTGATGAGGAACGCATTGCACTCACAAAGGAATATTTAATGCAGCGCTACAATTTGGAACAAGAAACTGCAGATATAGTTCCTAAGATGATTGTATTGCATTGGACGGCAATTCCGACCTTAAAAAAATCCTTTGAAGCTTTTGAGAATTCAACTTTGCCAAATTGGAGACCAGATATTGAAAGCGTAAGCGGTCTAAACGTTTCTTCCCAATTTTTAGTAGATCAAGATGGCACTATTTATCAATTGATGCCAGAAACTACTATGGCAAGGCATGTAATTGGATTAAACCATTGCGCAATAGGAATTGAAAATGTTGGAGGCACCAAAGAAACTCCGTTGACCCGAAAACAATTAAAAGCCAATATTTTCTTAGTTGAATACTTAGCGACCAAGTACCATATCGAATATGTTATTGGGCATCAAGAATATACCCAATTTGAAGGGCATTCACTATGGCTGGAAGTGGATGATGGATACCGAACCGAAAAGACAGACCCTGGAATGGATTTCATGAAAAAAGTGCGAAAAGCAACAAAAAGATTTAATTTTAAACCAGTTCCATCAAAATAAAAGCATGCAGAAAAAGATAGTAGTATTCCTTATAGGTTGTTTTAGCCTAACCATATATTCCCAGGAAGAGATAACATCAAAACTCTATGAAACCTATGAAGAGTTTAAAGAGCCATCACTGAATAAAAGAAGGATAAAGCATCAACAACTACAGCCTTTAATCAATCGGTTTGCGGCAAACCCTAAGTTTGAGGTACAAAAGGTGGGAAAATCGATAGAGGGGCGTGATTTGAGTTTAATTAGCATTGGTTCTGGAGAAACCAACATCTTTTTGTGGTCCCAAATGCATGGAGATGAACCAACAGCCACCCAAGCTATTTTTGATATTCTCAATTTCCTGGATGCTCCGGATTTTAAAGAGGAAAAAAATGAGATTCTTTCAAAGCTGAAACTTCATTTCTTACCTATGCTCAATCCGGATGGGGCAGAGGTGTATCAAAGAAGAAATGCGCTGGGAATCGATATCAACAGGGACGCACTGCGCTTGCAATCCCCTGAAGGTCGGACACTTAAAAGGCTTCGCGATAGCTTGGATGCCAAATTTGGATTTAACCTTCATGATCAAAGCACGTATTACAATGCAGAATTGACCAATAAACCAGCGACCATTTCTTATTTAGCCACTGCGTTTAACTATGAAAAAGATATTAATGATGTACGTTCAAATGCTATGAAGGTCATTGTCTACATGAACAATATCATTCAGAAATATGCACCAGGACAGGTAGGGAGATACAATGATGATTTTGAACCTCGGGCATTTGGTGACAATATAGCAAAATGGGGGACAAGCCTTATTTTAATTGAATCTGGCGGGTATGCAAATGATACAGAAAAACAGGAAATACGAAAGCTAAACTATGTTTCCATCCTTTCCGCACTATACACCATAGCAAAAAACAGCTATCAAGATATTCCCATTGAGGACTACGAAAAAATACCACATAACGATCGTAAACTTTTCGATTTAAAGCTGGAACATGTGACCTATGAGCTTTTAGGAAAGGAGTATATATTGGATTTGGGTATTCAACGACAAGAAGTAGATGATGAGAAACATGAATCTTTTTATCACAAAAGTATTGTCGTAGATCAAGGAGATTTGTCCACTTTCTATGGTTATGAAACATTTGATGCCACAAGGTATAAGATAGTTCCTGCAAAACGCTATCCTAGAGCAATAAATACAAATACCAGAGCAATGTGGAATGCCGAAAACAGCCCTTTTAAATCTGGCTATGGGTATTTTACATCAGACTTTTTGCCACCAATTGCTTATACCGAATTACCAGGTCATTTTGTGTCAGAATCTTATAAAATACCAGAGTTCAAGCTTCAACCAGGTGTAAATCCAACGTTCTTTCTGGAAAAAGATGGTAAATTAACTCATGCCGTTATCAATGGTTTTCTTATCGATTTATCAAAACCCATAGAAAAGCAGAACTTTGGAAATGGGCTTATTTACCGTTAGTATCCATATCGAATACTCATTTCAGGGCCGTAGGTAATCAATACCACCAGCATAGTTAGGAGTACTCCAACAATTGAAGCGAACAAGGATAGTATTAAGCCTTTAAATCCGTTTGAAAAAGGACCAAGGGCGCTGTTTTGAATAATCTCTTTTACTACATCCATAGCTTTTATTTTGAGTTAAACTTTTGAATAGTTTATTGGGATGTAATTAGTTGTTGTCTATATGTTTAAAACAACTGTTGGTCTAAAAACCCTACTTATAACTTCAAAGAATCAGTATTTTCAAAGCCTAAAACAAGACATTTTGAATATGAAAAACACACTTATAATACTTTTATCCGTATTGTTATTTCAACTTGGTACTGCACAAGAATCCACAATAAATTTATTCAATGGTGAAAATTTAGATGGTTGGACAAATCATGGAACCGAGAAATGGTATGTTGAAAATGGGGAACTTATCTGTGAGAGTGGACCCGATGCTGCCTATGGGTATTTGAGCACTAAAGAGCATTATGATGACTTTGAACTGACTCTTGAGTTTAAGCAAGAAAACAATGGAAATAGTGGGGTTTTCTTTAGATCTACTTTTGAAGGCACCAAAGTTACTGGGTGGCAGGTAGAGGTAGCACCTCCAGGCTATGATTCAGGCGGTATTTACGAATCTTACGGGCGTGGTTGGTTGATAAAACCAGACCCCGAAAAAGATAAGGCCTTAAAAATGGGCGAATGGAACACCATGAAAGTACGCGCCATCGGACCTAAAATCTCGACATGGCTAAACGGTGTTGAAATGGTGGCTATTGAAGATGAAAAGATAGGTGAGGGGAAAGGCTCCATTGCTCTTCAAATACATGATGGCGGGGGAATTAAGGTCCGATGGAGAAACATTACCATAAAGCCTATTCAGTAAACCAATCAACTTTAAAATACGAAGGAATGGGAATCACTCACATCCCCCAGTAAATCCATTTGCGCTAAACTTGGTTTGGACAGCACCTTGAAGATTGCCATTGGTCAACTGAATCACCAAATTATTATCACCGCTTCCATCTCGTTTTGGTGTGCAATATTCAAATAGGTAGAAACTGTTGGCCTGTTCAGAAACTCGTTGAGAAATTTGCGTGAACGTCGCTTCCAATTCTTCTTTGTTCCCTGCAAAAACGCTTGCTGTTTTACCTATGTCGGTCAATACTTCGGTGTCTATTTCGGCTCCCAGACCAATAGTAAAGAATGAAATGTTTCGGTCTGCCTCATTTACGGCACGCAAGGCAGCATCTTCAGTAAATCGAGAGGCTTGGTCTGTTCCATCCGTAAACAAGACTATAGAAGCTGCTCCTATTATAGATGCATTATTGTTAGCGTTGATTAATCCCTCAGCAATATTGGTCGATTTAATCACAGCACCATATAAATCTGTGGATGGGTCACTGCTAATGTCTGGTGTAATGCCCTCAACTGCAGCGGTAAGCTCGGCAGCGGACGATGTAAGCTCGTTTAAGAGATGGAGTTCGTCTTCCCCATCGAACCAATAAATTGCCATCTTAAATGAATCTGTCTCGGGAGATGGAATCACATTGTTAATAAAACTGGTTGATGCGGTTTTCAATTCTTCAAGGCTACTCTGCAAAACACTATTACTCAAATCTAAAACCAACAGCGCATTGTTATTGAAAACCTGCGAGTTTGGAGAAATTCTGGCTTGAGATTCAGACGCGGAAATTGTATTAAAACAATCGTCATTTCTGCCCTGCTCATATATAGTGAATTGATTCGCAACTAATCCAGAAATTGGATTGCCCAACAAATCAGATACTTTAAAAAGAATGGAAACTTTGCCTGGTAAGGTTGTAAACTGATCTTGAATGGATAATAGCAGCTCATTGTCTTCAAAGCCCAAGCAATCATCAGGATCCTTACCTTGACCCAATTCTCTTTGATTGAGATCAAAATTAACATCATCATCCGCGTTACCACATGAAAATAAAAAGATAGCAAATAGGGATATCAGCGTATATCGCAATACATTTTTCATTTTGTAATAGTTGAAGTTCTTTTTGCAAAACGCACGATTTGTTGGAAAATTACCTTTGAGACCAACAATAGATTTAAAGAAAAGTTAAAAAAAGAGGCGTCCTGTTAAAAAAAAAGCAATCAAACCAAATTTTGGTAACTTCAACATGAAAACTTTTTGAAACTCAATCTAATCAAAAAACTATGCCAACGTATCAGATTAAAGTAAATGGAGCTTCCAAGACAGTTGATGTAACTGAGGATACTCCTGTTTTGTGGGTGCTAAGAGATCATTTAGATTTGGTGGGCACCAAATACGGTTGTGGAATTGGACAGTGTGGTGCATGCACTATACATGTTGATGGTACCGCAATGCGAAGTTGCTCCCTTACATTGGATCAAATCGACGGGAAATCCATAACTACTATTGAAGGTCTTTCAGAACACGGTACGCATCCGGTGCAGGAAGCATGGAAAGAGGTTGACGTTCCACAGTGCGGATATTGTCAAGCAGGACAAATTATGACCGCCTCAGCATTTTTGGAGAATAATCCAAATCCCTCAGAAGAAGATGTAAAGAATGCTATGCACGGTAATATTTGCAGATGTGCCTCTTATTCACGAATCCGTCAGGCTGTAATGATTGCAGCTGAAAACATGGATTAATTTCAAGACCAATTTTTTACTTCAAAAACAACAACAATGTCAACAAAATCAAATATAACATTCAGTAGAAGAGCTTTTATGCGAACCTCGTCACTCGCAGGAGGCGGAATGCTGATTGGTTTTAACTTATTCCAGGCGTGCAAACCTAAGGCCGCTCCGCCGGTAGACCTATCATTATTAAATTACAATGATTTCAATGCATTTATCAAAATTGCAGACAATGGGACGGTAACCATTTTTTCTCCAAACCCAGAAATTGGGCAAGGTGTAAAAACAGCTATGCCTATGATTATTGCCGAAGAGCTTGACGTGGCATGGAAAGATGTTTATGTTGAACAAGGAATCCTCGATACCGAAAATTATACTAGGCAAGTAGCAGGGGGTAGCCAGTCTATTCGTCATGGATGGGATGCTCTTAGACAAACAGGAGCTACTGCAAAACAGATGTTGGTAAACGCAGCAGCAGCTAGATGGGGTGTTGATGCTTCAGAATGTACAGTGAGCGATGGCGTTATTACAAATGCAGCTGGAGAAACGTTAGGTTTTGGGGATGTAGTTAAAGAAGCTGCTCTATTAGAAGTGCCTGAGGACGTTGCGCTAAAAGAACCAAAGGACTATAAGATTATTGGCAAGGATGCCGGCAATGTAGATATTACTAAAATCGCGACAGGAAAACCATTATTTGGATTGGATTATAAAGTTGACGGGATGGTTTATGCTGCCGTGGTACGTCCGCCAGCATTTGGACATAAATTGGTTTCCTACGATGATACAGCCGCAAAAGCGATGCCTGGTGTCTTGGATGTTATCAAAATCGGAGAAAAAGTAAGAGGGCTCTTGGCAGAAGACCCAAGTTTTTCAAGTAAAATATCTGCGAGCGATAAAGTGGTGGTAATTGCTGAGTCTACTTGGCAAGCTATGAAGGCAAAAGAAGCTATAAAAGTGGAATGGGAAGAAGAAACCACAATGGAAAGTACCGAAGAACACGATAAAATACTTACGGATTTATTGGATGGCACTACTTTTAAAACGGAACGTTCGGATGGTGATATAAAGAAAGCATTCGCAGAAGCAGATGAAATTTTAGAGCGTACGTATGAATCCCCATTTTTACCGCACAATTGTATGGAGCCAATGAATTTCTTCGCAAATGTAACCGGAGAAAAAGTAAATTTAGCTGGACCGATACAAACCCCAGCTTGGAAAGCTGGCCTTGTGGCCAAAATGCTTGGAAGGGAAGAAAAGGACATCCATTTAGAAATGACTCGAATGGGAGGCGGTTTTGGTAGAAGACTATATGGAGATTTCGTATTGGAAGCTGCAGAAATTTCAGATGCCATAAAAAAACCAGTCAAGGTTGTTTATTCTCGCGAAGATGATATGGAAGATGGCATTTATAGAATGGCCATTAAATACAGAATTAAAGCAGGCGTAAAGGATGGGAAAATAACGGCGTACCACCTTAAAGAGGCTGCGGTAAATTCAAATATGTATGGGTTGATTCCCAATTTCTTTCCTGCCGGAGCCATTGAGAACTATCAGGTGGATACTGCCAATTATGAAAGCAATATTACCACCGGGGCTTGGAGAGCTCCGTACACCAATTTCTTGGCTTATGCAGAACAGAGTTTCTTTGATGAATTAGCTGAGATGATGGAATTAGATAAAATACAAATGCGATTAGATCTCTTGGACAAGGTGAAGCCAGAAGAGGATGAGCGCATTCAATATTCTCCAGAGCGAATGAAAGAAGTTATTAAAGTTGCTGTTGAAAAGTCTGGCTGGGGAACCAAGCCTAAACATATTCATCAAGGCTTTGTAAACTATTATTGCCATAATACCCATGTGGCAGAAGTTGCGGATGTTGAAATTGAAAATGGAGAACCAGTAGTCAAAAAAATTACTTGTGTTGTGGATTGTGGAATTGTGATTAATCCAATGGGGGCGTTAAATCAAATAGAAGGTGGTGTTATTGATGGAGTTGGGCATTCCATGTATGGCGAATTGCAATTTGAAAATGGGAGACCGACTGCAAATAATTTTGATAACTATCGCATGATCAGAATGAAAGAGGCGCCAGAGGTAGAAACACATTTTATACAGAATGAGCTTTCACCTACCGGATTAGGAGAACCCACATTGCCACCAGCAGGAGGTGCGGTAGCAAATGCGTTTAAAGCGGCTACGGGGAATAGACTCTATAAACAACCATTCACCAAAACACCAGAACTTTTAAAAGTACCAGCAAAGGAAATTATAGGTTGATTTATGACGATATTATTGTTTGGGATAACCAAAGATATTGTGGGAAGTTCCACTTTGTCCGTCCCTACATCCAGTGTTACTGGTAGAAAAATTCCGAAAACGGTAAAAGAATTAAAACAGTTTCTGGGTGAATCATATCCAGAGCTGAACAAATTGTCGTCTCTGGCGGTAGCTGTAAACAACAGCTACGCAGAAGACAATGAAAAAATTAATTCTTATGATGAGATTGCCCTTATACCACCAGTAAGTGGGGGGTGATGAGTAGGACATCAGTTTATTTTATAGCTTTGAAACATATATGTTGATAGATAATCACGGTAGAACAATTAATTATCTAAGACTTGCAGTGACGGATAGGTGTAACCTACGTTGCAACTACTGCATGCCATCTGAAGGTATCGATTTTGTGAAAAATGACAAGCTACTCTCTATAAAAGAGCTTACAACGATAAGTGAGATACTGGTAAACCAGGGGATAGATAAAATCAGGATTACAGGTGGAGAACCTTTTGTACGAAAGGACTTAATGGTTTTATTAAGGGCTCTGGCTCAAATGGATGGCTTAAACGATATTTCGGTAACCACGAATGCAACCCTTATAGGTCCCCATATTGACGAGTTAAAGCAATTAGGCATTAAGAATGTGAACGTTAGTCTGGATTCTATCAATAGGGAGACTTTTGAACGAATTACCCGCCGTAAACAGTTTGATACGGTCCATAACAACTTAATACGATTAATTACCGAAGGATTCAATGTTCGCATTAATTTCATTGTTTTAGATGGGCAAAACGAACAAGATATTCTACCCATTCTAGATGTAATGAAGCATTATAATGTTTCGGTACGATTCTTAGAAGAAATGCCGTTTAATGGAGGTTCCAAAAACTTTGCTTCCATCAAATGGGATTACAAAGCAATTCTAGAACATGTTAGAACACGATATCCAGATTTTGAAAAGTTGGAATCACCTGCTACATCCACTTCTATTAACTATAGCATAAAAGGACATAAAGGTACATTTGGGATTATTCCATCTTTCAGTAGAACGTTTTGCGGAAGTTGTAATAGGTTGAGAGTTACTGCCACAGGTGACGTAATTACATGTCTGTATGGAAAACCAAAAGCGAACCTCAGAGACATCATACGTAACAAATCTGCAGAAATGGGCATACAGAAGGCTATTCTAAAAGCTGTTGGCACCCGTGCGAAAACTGGTTTTGATGCTCAAAAAGAGCATACAGATACAGTGTTCGATAACTCAATGACATCAATAGGAGGTTAATTTTTCCATATACAAATCATGAATAAAAAGGTTCCTAAAATATATGGTTTAGTTTTAGCTGGTGGTAAAAGTACCCGTATGGGCTCCGACAAAGGGTTGCTTAGCTATCATGGTATACCTCAACAAGAGTATTTGTATAAGCTTTTAGAAAATGTATGCGATAGCGTCTTTCTAAGTGTTCGCGATGAACAACATGCAGCACTAGGAAGCGAGTTTAATTTCGTCATCGATAAAAATGAATACAAAGGCCCTTTTAACGGAATTCTTAGTGCACATTCGGAATACCCAGAAGTAGCTTGGTTAGTTCTTGCTTGTGATTTACCTATGATAGATTTGGCAGCTTTGAAACAGCTAAGTGATTCTAGAAATACCGATAAACTTGCAACTTCTTTTGCCTCTAAAATGTCAGGATTACCAGAACCATTGATTACCATTTGGGAACCTTCTGGATTACAAAAGGCAATTGCATATCTAAAAACTACGGAAAGTTCATGTCCAAGAAAGTTTTTGATTAATTCAGATACAGAACTTGTACATCCTAGTCAAGATGAAGTTTTATACAATGCAAATTCCATTTCGGATTATGAATTTGTAAAGTCCAAAATTGCAACTACGAATGAATCCTAGATATATTAGACAAACAAGCTTAAAGAGTTTTGGCGCTGAAAGACAGGCCAAGCTTGGGGCAGCCAGTGTTTTGATAGTAGGTCTTGGAGGTTTGGGAATTCCCGTGGCACAGTATCTGAATGCAATGGGAGTAGGTACTCTAGGTCTAATGGATCAAGATATCGTTGCCCTGCACAACCTTCAAAGACAGGTTTTATATGCTGAAAAGGATTTAGGAAGATTAAAATTGGATGTCACCCAAGAGAAATTGTCTGCTCAAAATTCGCAAACAAGATTAAGGTTATACGATTCTTTTCTTACTAAAGAAAACGCTTTGGAAATCATAGAGGATTATGATGTTGTGGTGGATGCCACAGATAATTTTCCAACCCGATACCTAATCAACGATGCGTGTGTGATTCTGGATAAACCCTTTGTATATGGTGCGCTTCACGGTTTTGAAGGCCATGTAAGTGTCTTTAACTATAACGATGGGCCCACCTATCGCTGTCTATATCCTGAAATGCCAGGATTCGAAGAAATCCCAGATTGTAATGAGAATGGTGTTTTAGGTGTTATACCTGGCATCATTGGAACATTACAAGCTTTGGAAACAGTTAAGGTTTTAACGGGAGTGGGAGAGGTGCTTTCAGGAGAACTATTGGTATATGACGGACTTAGCCAATATTCGAATAAAGTCAGGTTTAAAACCAATCCAAAAAATAAAAAAATAAAAAAATTACAGGAGCGTTATGAATCCTCTGATTGTGATGTAGTCCCTTCTATCAACGCAGAAGATTTTCAAGTATTGAGAGATTCAGGAAAAGTTCATACGTTAATAGATGTGAGAACCCCAGAAGAGTTCCAAAGTCATCATTTAGAAGAGGCGATTAGTATTCCGCTGAGCCATTTAAGTCTTGCAAATCCTCAAATTAAAGCTGACAGAAAAATTTATCTTATTTGTCAATCAGGTAAGCGAAGTGAACTGGCCTTAAAACAACTGCAGATTGATTATCCCGACTTGACTTTTTATCATATTTTAGGTGGCATGAACAAAATGTTGACGGTATGTCCTTAGCCTCTGGCGACCTTGTTTTATTATTTTTTGCTTTTTTTATTGTTGCCATGCTCTATTCTGCGGTGGGTTTTGGTGGTGGATCTAGTTATTTGGCCATATTAACTCTCGTTTTAACCAGTTTCTTTGCCATAAGAACCACAGCATTACTGTGTAATTTAGTTGTGGTGACTGGAAGTTGTATCCTCTTTTATAGAAGTGGTCACCTGCACCTTAAAAAGTTTGTTCCATTTATCATTACTAGCATCCCCATGGCGTTTCTTGGGGCTTCATTTAAGTTGGATGAACAATTCTTTTTTATCCTTTTGGCACTAGCTCTTATCATCTCTGCAATAGCATTGATATATCAAACACTGAAGCTAAACTCAAACAATGAGTTTAAAGAATATCCAACATATATTCCCTATCTACTTGGTGGTACTGTTGGGTTATTATCCGGTTTGGTAGGAATTGGAGGGGGTATTTTTCTCGCACCTGTTCTAAACTACATAAAATGGGACAAGCCCATTGTAATAGCCGCACTTGCTAGCTTTTTCATTTTTGTAAATTCAATTTCGGGTATAGGTGGTTTGTTTGCAAGCAATTCCTTTGAAGTGCTTTGGCCCGAAACTATTGGACTTTTATTGGCCGTATTGCTCGGTGGTCAACTGGGGGTAAGGCTAAGTATTAGTAAATTATCCGCAAAGCGCATACGAATGCTCACAGCATTTTTAGTGCTTTTTGTGGGGCTACGTGTTCTATTTAAAAACGGATTCCAATTAAGTATGATGTCATGATTCCTTTTATCGATGCAATACAAGAAGTACTCAAAAGCACCCAAAACTATGGGCAGGAACTGATTAATCTTGATGAAAGCGTAGGCCGCATTTTAGATGAGGATATTTTTGCTGATAGAGATTTTCCACCTTTTAACAGAGCTACCAAGGACGGGGTTGCCATAAAGTTTGAATCATTTGAATCACAAAAGCAAACATTTAAGGTTTTGGGAATTGCACAAGCGGGTAGTCCCCAACTCACCTTGACTGACCCATCCGGCTGTATTGAGGTAATGACAGGGGCCATTGTGCCGGCTAATGCGGATACTGTAATCATGTATGAGCATGCCGTTATTGAAAAGGACACCGTTAGCATTCTTGAAAACATAAAAAAAGGGCAGAATATTCACTATGCAGGAAGTGATACGCAACAAAATGAAATATTGCTCAAATCCGGCATACCCATAACGGCTTCTGAAATAGGGGTTTTGGCTTCAGTGGGCAAGTCAAAAGTTTTGGTGAAAAAATTACCCAAAATAGCAATAGTAGCTACGGGAAACGAACTTGTAGAGGTTAACGAAAAACCGCTTCCATATCAAATACGAAAATCAAATTCCCATACCTTAAATGCTTTATTACAGGATGAAAAAATCATCTCGGATTCCTATCACATACCGGATGAACCATCCACTTTAAAAGAAAAATTGGAAATACTTAGTGACCAGTACGATGTTCTAGTATTGAGCGGTGGTGTATCCAAGGGCAAGTATGACTTTTTACCTGAAACTTTTGAGGCTCTGGGAGTGGAAAAAATCTTTCATAAAGTATTGCAACGCCCCGGTAAACCATTTTGGTTTGGAGAGCATCAGGCCAAGAAAACCATCATATTTGCGTTTCCCGGAAATCCTGTGTCAACATTTGTTAACTACCATGTATACTTTAAGCCATGGCTTAACAAAACTTTGGGAATCACCACCCAACATTTTACAGTATTTTTAAATGAACCAATAGTTAATAAGACAGATTTAATGCTCTTTGTAGGTGTAAAGACACACATGGAAAATGGGTTGCTATATGCTTCAACTATTAAAACAACAGGATCCGGGGATTTAGTAAGTCTTTCAAAAATCGATGGCTTTATTCAACTAAAACCCAAACAAGAGTTAAGTGAAAGTGGTCAAAACGTTCCATTTATACCCACTAGAAGGATAATTTAAGATGACACACGAATTAAAAACCATAATTCAACATTATGAAAAAAGGCCGCCCAATGTAAAAGCAGCCGTTTTGGCAACTGTGGTAGCTTTGGATGGCTCGTCTTATCGTAGACCTGGGGTTAGAATGTTGATTTTTGAAAATGGAGATATGGTTGGAGCTGTTAGTGGAGGGTGTGTAGAAAAAGAAGTGCTGCGCCAAGCGCAATCCGTTTTCCAAAATGGTACTGCCAAGGTCATGGTTTATGATGGAAGATATCGTTTGGGTTGTGAAGGTGTATTATACATTTTATTGGAACCCTTTAAACCCCATAGCGACTTTTTATCACACTTTTGGAAGGCCATTGAAGAACGAAAACCATTTTCCATAAGCTCACTTTACAAAAAGGAATATGGAGAGCATAAAGAATATGGCAGTTTCTTTACGATAGGTGGCATTTCATATTCCTTAGAGAATAAAAAAACAAAAACGGATACCGCATTGGCCCAGTTTACTCAAGAAATGGACCCATGTTTTCAATTGGTTATTGTAGGTGCAGAGCATGATGCTGTACAGTTGTGCAAGTACGCAAGTTTAATGGGTTGGGAGGTTACGGTCGTTGCTAATCCTAAGGAGGAAAAAACTAAAAGTGATTTCCTTGGAATTCACAAATTGTTAAACGTAGACCCTGAGATATTTCAAATAAAACTAGATCAACAAACCGCTGTAGTTATTATGACACACAGTTTTGTAAAAGATCTACAATACCTGATTGCTTTAAAGCAAGAAAGAGGGGCTTATATTGGACTTTTGGGCCCTTATAAGAGAAGAGAAAAACTATTTGATGAGCTACTGGAGAGATGCCCTGATATCTCTGAAAAATTCTTGGAACAGATTCATGGCCCAGCAGGAATTGATATAGGGGCAGAGACACCACAGGAAATTTCCATTTCCATTATTTCAGAAATTCTATCCGTCGTCAACAAAAAAGAGCCTTCGCTCTTGAAAAATAAAATGGGAAAGATCCATAGTTAGCATATGTCCATTCCAATCTTATTATTAGCAGCTGGCGAATCCAAGAGAATGGAAGGTAAAATAAAGCAACTGTTGCCTTGGAAAGATGTTACGCTTTTGGAAAATGCAGTGAAGCAGGCAAACAATGTAGCAGATGATGTGTATGTTGTTCTGGGGTCCAATATGGACATCATAAAAAAATCTCTTTCACCTCCAATAAATGTTATCCATAATCCTAATTGGAAATCTGGCATGGGAAGTTCAATTAGTGTTGGAGTTCGATACGTTTTAGATAAACACGAAAATTTGGATGGACTTTTAATCATGTTAGCAGATCAACCTTTAATAGATTCGGGATACCTAAAAGAGTTGCAAGAAGCATTCAGGGAAGATTCCCTGTTTATTGTGGCAACAGCGTACGAGAATAGGCTAGGGGTCCCTGCTGTATTTCATCATTCCATATTGCCAGAACTATCCAATTTGAATAATAATTATGGGGCAAAACATATAATTCAAAAATATCAGCGTTTCACAAAAACAGTATTCCCTAAAGGGAAAGAAGTTGATGTGGACACCCCGAAAGAGTATAAACAACTAATTGATAATATGAACCTTTAAATATGAAAGCTTTAATAACTACTTTAATTTTCATTTTTTGCTTCAATTTTTCCAATGCACAGGAAATGGGGTTTGAAGAATACAACCCAAAATCAACTCTGGTTGTGCCGGAAAACCCTGTAGAAAGAGCGAAGTTTACTTTTATTGATGTACACAGCCATCAGTTTCGTATGGCCACCCAAGACTTATCAGGTCTGATCAAGGATATGGACAGGATAAATATGGGCATTATGGTTAATTTGAGTGGTGGTTCTGGTGAGGGTTTACGAGCAATGCTCAAAAATGTTAATGAGCATTACCCCAATAGATTTGTTGTTTTTGCTAATGTGGATTTTAGCGGGGTTGGCATCCCTAACTGGGGAGAACAGGCAGCAGCACAATTGGAACTGGATGTAAAAAGTGGTGCCAAAGGATTGAAAATTTATAAAAGTCTTGGGTTGAGAAACAAAGACACCAAGGGAAAACGAATAGCGATTGATGATCCTAGATTAGACCCTATTTGGGCAAAATGTGGTGAATTAGGAATTCCTGTATTGATTCATGCCGCTGATCCAAAATCGTTTTGGGATCCAATGGATAATAGTAATGAGCGATGGTTAGAGCTCAAGACTAGACCACGCAGAAAGCGTTCTGCTACCAACCCTGCACCTTGGCAACAAATTATTGATGAACAACATCGAATGTTTAAAAAGCATCCCAATACTAAGTTTATTAATGCCCATATGGGTTGGTATGCCAATAATTTGGATAGGCTAGGGGAGTTAATGGACGAAATTCCTAATATGTCCGTTGGTATTGGAGCTATAATTGCGGAGCTAGGGAGGCAGCCTAGAAGGGCAAAAGCTTTTTTTATAAAATATCAAGACCGTATCTTATTTGGAAAAGATAGTTGGAAACCTGAAGAATTCCCCACATATTTTAGAGTATTGGAAACAGCGGACGAGTATTTCCCATACTACAAAAAATATCATGCATTTTGGGCCATGTATGGTTTGGATTTACCAGATGAAGTTTTGCAAAAAGTGTATTACAAAAATGCTATCAGCCTTATCCCTGGCTTAGATAGTGCCTTATTTAAATAAGTATCAATAAAACATTTTGATACTATTTTTTGAAGAATTGAAAGCCATTAATGCATAACATTGATAAAAAATTATCAATGGCTAATTCAAGATTTCTTAAAAAACCATTACTCTCACTAATTTGTTTTGTATGCATTCTTTCTTGTTCCAGCAATGATGATAGTGGGGACTCGGATGACAGCCCAGAAAATGCCGCCATAGAAGGATTTTATACAGGTTCTATTGCAATTACCATAGATGGAAATGATATCACCGTTCCAATGTCGTTGATAGTCAATATGGCCTCAACAAATAAATTCGCAGGTGATTTCTTTGAAACCAATGGGTTTACGCCATGCTGTAGTTCCAATCCACAGGATGGTACGTTTAATTTTGATTACAATCCCGAAACAATGGCCTTGACCAATTTCATAATACGGGTAGATTTCAATATTGACCCAAATACCCCTTGCACAGGTTTATATACAGGTGAAGGAACTTTGGATACCACTGGAAATGCCAATAGATTGGTTGCCCAAATGAATGTTGATGACTGCAATGTTGCTAATACTCCAGCCGTATTTACACTTACTAAAGTGAGTGAATTGAATTAGGTGTTCAAGCTTCGTTGGAACTCACTTGGAGTAATTCCTTCGAGCTCCTTAAATACTCTAAAAAATGTAGCATTGGATTGAAACCCCACTAAAGTGGATAGCCCGGCAAGGCTGTAATTTTGATATTCCGCATTTGTCAACAACTCTTTAAATTTTTCAACCCTTGTTCTGTTCAAATATCGTTTGAAACTAGTGTTGTTTTGCTTAAAATAGTGTCTTAAACTTCCTTTGCCCAAATCCAACGCCTTAGCCAAATCATCAATACTCAAATTGGGTTTGGTATAGAGTCTTTGTTCAACAAACCCCTGTTGTAATTTTTGGACTATTAAAGAACTTTCCTCATGGTTTAAAGCTTCCTGTTTATATAATAAACTTGGAGCAAAAAGCGATTTAAACTTAAAAAATTCTGTTATCGAAAAAATGAGCAAATAAGAGTTTATCAATAGTCCCAATGGCATAAAAACATATCGATTCAGCATAAGAAAATTTCTTCCAAAAAAAGGAGACCCGGTCAAATAGGGTAACATATTGTATAGACTTGAGTAGGTATAGTAGCCCAACATTATGGATACAAAATACCAATATCTTTTTTGAACTCTAGGTGCCAAAAACTTACGGGCATTTCTTTTTAGCATTAAAATGCCCAAAATCAAATAAAACAAATTCAAAGGGAGGATTATATAACCCAATGAAGTAACTACCCAATAATAATACTGTGCATAAAATGAACTAAATCCAAATTTTAAAACGAGATATATCAGGTGTACAATGAATGGAAAGGTCAGATGTATTAAAACATGCTTTTTTATCTTTCCTAATGGAATTACCGCTGTAGACACATAAAGATATATCAAAGGGCCAAAGAAAATATTTTTACCAGCCCCAAGCAGTATACTCAGGAAAAGACTTTCCTTAACAACATTCCAGTATAAATTATTGATGAACATGGTACCCACAAGAAAACAGAGTACTCCAAGTACAATAAGTCGCAGTTGCTTTTTGTAAAAATAAAATAGTGCAATCAGTAGAAGCTGTATGCTGATGCATAGCATTACTCCATTATAAATTAAATCGGGGAAGGCCTGGTTCACAAACGAGTTGGATTTATCCAAAAATAAACAATGTGTCCAAAGCAGAAAAGCTATTCTTTGTCAGTGGGGATCTCCTGAACATCATATTCTTGAAAAATGCCACATGATACTGGTTTTTTAACCAAGGATTTGGACTTTTTATGTTTTGCAAGGAGTTCAATTTCCTTATTTAAAAATTGCATAAGAATAGGTTTACCTTAAAAACGAAATCCGTAGGGTTTTATTTTGAAAAGGAAGCTGGAATTCCTTTAAGCCTCAATATGTTTTTCTACATACTCCAATACTACCATCCAATTCATTTTAAGTATTAATGCGGCTGTGGGTAAATTATCTTCTTCAATCGCCCTAATTATTGCCTCATTCTGGTTGTCCACGTTCTCATAAAAGGAGGCATCGTTCCCAAAACCTTGCTCATAAAACAGAAGTCTTGCCCACAATGTCTCCAAAATTTGCATCAATACAGCATTGTTGCATTTTCTCACCAAAATATTATGAAACGCAAACCGCTCTTTTAAACGGCTAACTGGGGTATAGGCTTGTTGTAGCTTTAATTGCTGTACTTGTAGTGCACTAACATCTTCTTTAGAAAAATCTGAGTTTTCCAATGCCATAATCTCTAACTGGGCAATGGTTTCATAAAGGTTCTTGGCTTCTTTTTTACTTAAGCGTGTAACAACAAACCCTCTGTTTGGCACTGCATTTATTATTCTAGCCTGTTCCAACTGGCTAAGGGCCTCTCGAATAGGGGTAACGCTAACACCTATTTTTCTGGATAATGCAGCTAAGTTGATGGTTTTTCCAACAACTAGATCTCCTTTTTGAATTTGAACAAGTAAATGGCTTTTTACCCGATTGCGTAAAATCTGATTGTTATGCATCCTATAAAGGTATGAATCGTATACGATTTAACTAAATAAAACGGGGATATCTTCAAATTAGTGTATTAACTGATCAATCATTGGCAATGACTTTCTACTTATTTTATTTGGACATAAGTTAAGGGAAAGAAATCGTCCTCAGATACAACTTCATGAAGGTAAATCACGAATGAAGCAAATATAAAGTTGAATTAATTCCTTACTTTTCTAGATTAATATCAACCCTTTCATTCACCTTTTTATGAAGCTCCGTTATACCCACCTTCTAATTGTCTTTTTGTTCATTTTCTCTTGTAAGAAAAATGAAGTCGTTCAAATAGAAAGCTTATATGAGACCCAATTGTTTAAGGATGTGCAACTGGCGGCTATTTTTAAAGATTCCAAAACCTTTGTTGATCTCGTGCCAAAAAAGGGAGCTTCAATTCTTGAAGCACAATATCTTCTCGAAAGAGAAAAAGAGGATTTTGATCTTAAAACTTTTGTGGAGGATAGCTTTGAAAATAGATCCATGAAAGCTTTGGAGTTTGAAACGGATACAACCAATACGATGTATGAGCATATTACGCAGATGTGGGATAAGCTAACAAGAGGTCCAGATAGTGTTATTCCAAACTCATCAAGAATTGCATTGCCAAAAAAATATGTGGTCCCTGGTGGACGTTTTCAGGAAATTTATTATTGGGATAGCTATTTTACATTGGAAGGTCTTTTGGTGGATAAGCGGGACGGACTCGCTAAAGACATGGTGGATAACTTCAGTTTTTTAATAGATTCCCTTGGATTTATACCTAACGGCACCAGAGATTACTATAGGACACGATCTCAGCCTCCTTTCTTTGTGCTTATGGTAGATGCCGTGTCTCGAAAGGATGAAAATCTGCTATTGGATTATTTGCCAGAGCTAAACAAGGAATATGAATTTTGGATGCAAGGAAGCGAAAACGCAACGCCAACACAACCCGTACAGCATGTCGTTGATGTCCAAGGCCCATCGCTCCTTAATCGCTATTGGGACAAGGGAACCACTCCAAGACCTGAAGCTTACAAAGAAGATTTGCATCTCGCACATGAATTGGACACAGAGGCGCTTAAATCTGGATTGTACAAAAACCTAAGGGCTGCCGCCGCTTCAGGGTGGGATTTTAGCTCAAGATGGTACGGTAAAAAAGGGGAGTTCAATTCAACCGAAACGACCTCCATTCTCCCCATTGATTTAAATTGCCTAATATTTTTTTTAGAAACAACCATAGCAAAGGCAAATAAGATAAAAGGCGAAGAAGAAGCTCATCTTGAATTTCAGGGAAAAGCTGCCAAAAGAAAAGAAACCATAAGCCAATATTTTTGGAACGACAAAAACGGGTTCTTTCAAGATTATAACTTTAATACGAAGTCTGTAACCGCAGAGCTCACCCTGGCAGGTGTTTTTCCGCTTTATTTTAATATAGCCACCAAAGAACAAGCGGAGCAGGTTAAGAACAGGCTTATGGATTCCTTTTTAAAAGATGGTGGTTTGGTCACCACATTGGAACATTCAGGACAACAATGGGATGCACCCAACGGTTGGGCACCTTTGCAATGGGTTGCCGTAAAGGGACTTCTGAACTATGGATATGAAGAAGAAGCCGTGGATATTATGAATAGATGGTTGGCACTAAATGAGAAAGTCTATAAAAACACTGGCAAAATGATGGAAAAATACAATGTTGAAGATCTTACCCTACTCTCTGGGGGAGGAGAATACGAAACACAAGATGGATTTGGGTGGACCAATGGAGTGGCCCTGGGCTTTAAAAAGATATTGGAAGAAATGGAAAAGAAAGATTAAAACAACTAATCTTTAACTGACAGTAAGTTCGCTATTGGAATTAAGACCAAGTCAATACAAACCCATCAATCAAAAAAATGCCAAAATCCTTATTGTTTATTCCAGATATCTCTGGGTATACAAAGTTTATTCAAACCACCGAGGTTGAGCACAGCCAGCATGTGATTTCAGAGTTATTGGAAGTGCTTCTGAATGCAAACACCCAAGATTTAAAATTGGCCGAGATTGAAGGGGATGCTCTATTTTTCTACAAAGAGAATGATATTCCATCGCAAGAGAACCTTTTGGCGCAAATTGAATCTATGTTCACCGCTTTTTACAGTCATCTGAAAATGCTGGAAAAGAACAGAATCTGTCCATGTAATGCATGTGCAACAGCTCCCAACCTTCAATTAAAGATAGTTGCCCACAGTGGAAACCTTCAGCATATAGAAGTACAAGGAAATAGAAAGCCTTTTGGTGAACAAGTGATAGAGGCCCATAGGTTGCTCAAGAATTCTATTGATAGTGATAACTATGCCTTAATTAGTAGGACATTGTCTTTGGATATCATGCTATCGCCTTATTATTCAAGTAAAATCTTCAGGTTTAGACATGGTTCGGATGCTTACGATGATAGGGAGATTGAATACATCTACTCTATAATTGATCCAAGTGAGCTTAAACTAAGAACATTTGCAAAACCCAATAAGGTTTATTTTGAAAACCCTCCTCAAATTACTATGAGAAAGGAATTTCCAGTTGCAGCCGAGGTACTCATGGAATATGTTACCAATTATTCGTATCGGCATTTTTGGACAGAAGGGATAGACAGACTGGAATACAACGAAAATGAAATAACCCGAGCAGGTTCAGAACATATTTGCGTAGTCAACGGAAAACATTTAAACTTTACCACGGCCACAAAGGATGTAAAACCTGGAAGTTTGATATATGGAGAGTTCACCACGAGCCCACCACCTTTAGATGAGATGTACCAGTTTTATATATTTACACCTATATCTGAAAATAGTTGTGAACTAGAGCTGGAACTGTATTGGAAAGTCAAATCTCCGATTAAGAAATTATTTATGGCTCTATTTGGCAAAAAGGTATTTAAGAAAAATATTGAAAATGCCCTTTCAGGCTTGTTTAGCTTTATAGAAAAGAAAAATGATGCCTAAACCCTATTGGAATTCTACAAGATTTCCAAGTTCATTATCGTATTGGTATCCCAGAATTTCCTGCTAATCATTTTTTTATATTTGAAGATACTAGACGTAAAATTATGCCAGTAGGATATTCAGGAACACCACTTGGAAAAAAGCTTGGAATCAAAGAAGGTTTTTCTATCTTATTATATAATCAACCTGAACATTATCTTGGTTTATTCACAGATTTACCTAACAATCTTTCTTTTCATAAAGAAATGGGTGAGGAGAAAATGGATTTTATCCACATGTTCTGCACTTCATATATGACATTAACTGAAATAGCCATTAGGTACAAAAACGTCCTGAAGAAAGACGGTTTGCTTTGGGTAAGCTGGCCTAAAGGAGCGTCCTCGATTAAAACTGATCTAAAACGGGAGCCAATTCGCGAACATTTGCTATCCATAGGTATTGTAGATGTAAAAGTAGCTGCCATTGACAAGGATTGGAGTGGATTAAAATTTGTGTATCGCCTCAAGGATAGAAAGTAGTTTCTATTTTTTAGTATCCTGTCATAATTTTCACATTTTTTTTAGAATTAAGGCTTATGCTTTTGGTTATCTTACAACGCTAATTCAACCTAAAATTCTACACATGAAACACGGCTTCAACTTTTGCTTCTCTTTACTTGTTCTTTTCTTTTTCACAACTAATTTAATTGCCCAAAACCCGGATTCAACAACCTTTAAAGGTCTTGAATTCAGAAGTTTAGGTCCTGCATTGACCTCAGGACGTATAGCGGACATTGCTATACATCCAAAAAGTGAAAGTACATGGTATGTTGCCGTCGGATCTGGTGGTGTTTGGAAAACAGTAAATGCCGGTACTACTTGGAAACCTATCTTCGACAAACAATCCAGTTATTCTATTGGTTGTGTTACAATTGACCCAAGTAACCCAAGTACCATTTGGGTAGGCAGTGGAGAAAATGTTGGAGGTAGACATGTAGGCTTTGGAGATGGAATATATGTGAGTCATAACGAAGGGAAAACCTGGAAAAATATGGGGCTCACGGCTTCAGAACATCTTTCCAAAATAATTGTACATCCAGAAAATTCCAATATTATCTGGGTAGCTTCCCAAGGGCCACTGTGGAGTAAAGGAGGCGAACGTGGCTTTTACAAATCTGTGGATGGAGGTAATACATGGAAAAGAACGCTAGGTAACAGTGAATGGACTGGCGTCACTGACATTGTAATGGATTATAAAAACCCTGATATTTTGTATGCTGCTACTTGGGATAGACATAGGACCGTTGCGGCATACATGGGTGGTGGACCTGGTTCAGGAATTCATAAGAGTACCGATGGGGGTGAAACCTGGTCAAAATTGACCAACGGCATTCCTAAATCTAATCTTGGGAAAATTGGATTGGCAATTTCTCCATTTAATAACGAAACGCTTTACGCTGCGATTGAGTTAGATCGAAAAAAGGGCGGTGTGTTTGTATCCAATAACCAAGGGGCATCATGGACAAAGCAATCTGATGCCGTCTCAGGAGGTACTGGACCACATTACTATCAGGAGCTTTATGCGTCTCCCCATCAAGAAGGAAAGCTATATCTAATGAGTAACACTGTTCAGATATCCGATGACCATGGAAAGCATTTTGAATTCATGAACGAAGACAAAAAGCATGTTGACAGTCATGCTATGGCGTTTAAAAAGTCTGACCCAAATTATGTGCTTTTTGGCACTGATGGAGGATTATATGAGTCTTATGACCTAACCAAAACTTGGAATTATTTTGCAAACCTTCCACTTACCCAATATTATAAAATAGCAGTAGATGACTCAGCACCTTTTTACAATATTTATGGTGGAACCCAGGACAATGGTTCACACGGTGGGCCATCCAGAACGCGAAGCAGTGCGGGAATCTTAAATTCCGATTGGTGGATTACTTTAGGTGCAGATGGTCATCAATCTGCTGTTGAACCTGGAAATCCAGATATCACCTATGGTGAGTTTCAACAAGGATGGTTATGGCGAATTGATCAAACTACAGGTGAAACTGTTTTTATTCAACCACAACCCGCCGCAGGAGAACCGCATGAACGTTTTAACTGGGACGCTCCAATTTTGGTAAGCCCACATAACCCCAAGCGTTTGTATTTTGCGTCGTATCGTGTTTGGAAATCAGAGAATAGAGGGGATGACTGGACTGCCATATCGCAAGATTTAACCAGAAACGAAGAAAGATTGACATTGCCCATTTTAGGAAGGCAGCAAAGCTGGGACAATCCATGGGACGTTGGTGCAATGTCTAACTATAATACCATTACTTCTTTGGCAGAATCACCAATACAGGAAGGGCTTATTTATGCTGGAACAGATGATGGAATTTTGCAAGTTACCGAAGATGGCGGCAGCAGCTGGAGAAGAATAATGCTTGGAAATATAAAAGGTGTTCCAAATAGGGCATTCGTAAATGATGTACGTGCAGATTTATATGACGCAAGTACAGTTTATTTGGTGTTGGATAATCATAAAGAAGGGGATTACAAGCCTTACCTGCTAAAAAGTTCAGATAAAGGAAACAGTTGGACGTTTATCAATGGGAATTTGCCTAAGAATTTAATTACTTGGAGAATTGTACAAGATCATAAGAAAAGAGGTTTACTGTTTGCCGCGACTGAATATGGAATTTATTTCTCAAGCAATGGCGGTGCTCATTGGATGCAACTTGAAGGAGGTTTACCTACTATTTCCTTTAGGGATATCACCATTCAAAGAAGGGAAGATGACTTAGTTGGAGCTTCTTTCGGGCGAGGAATATATGTGTTGGACGATATTGGTCCCCTGCGTGATTTTGATGTATCTAAAATGTCACAGTCTACACTTTTTAAGGTAAAACCAGCTTATTGGTATATTGAAAAAGACGCTGTGTATGGCCAAGGTAACTCACAGTACGCTGCCAAGAATCCGGCTTATGGTGCTACGTTCACTTATTTCTTGCCCGAGAAATTAAAGGCCCTTAAAGACACTAGAACAAAAAGAGAGAAAGAACTTAATAAACAAAAGAGCAATATTACTTTTCCTGGTTGGGATGCTTTGGATACCGAAAAGAATCAGGAAAAGCCTGAAATTGTGCTTTTGGTCAAAGACAGTTCAGGGAAAGTTGTAAATACCGTGGCGGGAACAAATAAGAAAGGATTTAATAGAGTGTCTTGGAATCTTTCTTACGCGGACCGAACAGGTATCAAACTAAAGAATCCTAAAAGTGATAATGATGATGACTTTTTTGGATCTCCATTTAGAGCAACACCAGGAACATATTCTGTGGGACTGTACCAAAGGGTTGATGGGTCGTTACAACAACTTTCAAGTAACCAGACATTTGAGGTAAAACCACTGGCCAAGGGAGCGCTACCTGCTAAACCCACCAGTGAAATAGATGCCTTTAGAGCGGATTATCAAAATTTCAGACAGGATTTAACTGCTGTGAATTCAATTTTGAACAAAAGCATTTCGAAAATAGATGCGATGAAACGCGCTATGGATGAAGCCGAGAGACCTAGTGCAGAATTGGTTTCGAGTATCTATAGTGCTAAATCATCTTTGTTATCGCTCAAAAAACAAATGGATGGTAGCCCTACCAAGAATGAGGTAGGGGAGAAGACCCCACCTTCACCTGCCGATGGTAGTTTTATTGGTTTGGTATCGCTCGGAAATACCTATGGGCCTACAGGAAATCAAAAAGCTGCTTTATTGCGTGCAACAAATCAACTAAGAGATATAAAAAAGGAGCTAAGCGTTCTATCAAAGAATACCTTGCCTGCACTTGAAGCAGCGTTAAAATCTGCTGGAGCACCGTGGATTGAAGGTCAAGGACTAATAGAAGACTAAGAAGTATATATGAAACACTTCTTTGCGGTTATTTTTATTGGTTTGCTTTCAACTTGTGACGTATTTTCCCAATATATTGAGAAAGATTGGAAGGAGCGAGATGAATGGATGAAAACGGAAGCTTTGCTAAAGTGGGCAGGAGTTACTGAAGGAGATAGGGTTGCGGATATTGGATGTCATGAGGGTTATTTAAGCATTCATTTATCCCGAAAAGTCTTGGATAATGGAAGGGTATATTCCGTAGATGTGCGTGAAGACCGTTTGGAGACCCTACGGGAAAATGCGAACGATAGAAATCTCAAAAATATCATTACCATTCTAGGAGATTATGATGACCCTAAATTACCAGAGCGTGAGCTGGACATCATTTTTATTGTTGATACCTATCATGAGATAACGTCCCATGAAAAAATGCTGCTACATGTGAAGCGTTCACTAAAACCCGGTGGTAAAGTGATGCTTTTGGAGAAGCTGAAAAAAAGAGTTAAAAATAAATCAAGAGCTGAACAAGTTAGCGCCCATTCACTTGGGCCTAGCTATGTTCAAAAAGAATTGGAACAAGCAGGATTTACCATTATATCCAAAATAGAAAATCATGGAAAATGGGAAAGGGAAGAAGACAAGCAAATGTGGGTACTACTAGCTCAAAAGTCGGAATAAACCTTCCTTACTCCTTGTTTAATTCCTCTTGTAATTGCTTGTAAGAGGTAATCCAGCTATAAAGTCGACCTCCTAAGCTAATTATTGGATTTGTAATGGAATCCATTTCTTCAACTGATTTCGCCAAAAAACCGCTAAGCTGTTGTTTGATATCTGGATTTTTGCTTAGTTCAACATTTCTGAAAACGTAATTTTCAAAAGTCAACTTTGAAACAATACTATCGCAAGTTGTACAATTATTTGTAGTGTAAATAGTTATCTGTTTTTTTGGTTTGATTTTGGGTGGTGGAATATCCAATATTTCAAATTCCTTTTTTAAGGCCCTTTTGGACAAACTGTCATTTACCGTGATCTTCGTAGTATAAATCGGTTTCTTATCCCTGAAGAGTATAATGGTCTTCAAATGCACTTTGGACGTTGCCGGCACCCTAATTAATCTAGGTTTTGCCGCACTCTGCCTAAAGTTTTTCCCTTTAACCTCAAAGAGTACATCATAATCTGTCCAAGTTTCATTAACTGCAAAGAAGGCCAGCCTATTGTTTTGTGGTTTTTCAACAATCTTAATAGGGGCTTGTTGCGCATTAAGCTTGAATACTAAAAAAGAAAAAATTAGTAAAAGTCTATGCATTGAATTTACTTGATTCCCATGAGTATTATAAATCGATTCTACCAGAAAGTGACTAGTTCACAATCCTTCTTTCATATACAAAACTGAGAACACCAGGTAGGTTTTCACCAATTTCATTTACCAGTCTATTACCTACAATACTAAGTTCACCCAAAACAGGATCTCCGGTAAAAGTTACCTCTGTCTCATCTGCAAACCAAGTCCCAGTAGCAGAAGTAGTTCCTGAACAATCCGCATTAAATTGGTCTCCGGTTATCGCTGTTATTGCAATATCCGATTGTTCATATGTCCACACCAAATCCCCATCTATTAATAATGTTCCTGAAATACAGTCCAGCTCATTTAATAAATTGGTAGAAGATGTTTCATCCATATTTAAGTCTTGGGCTTGACTAACATTTACTTCTACTAGGTCCCATAAGCCAATAACATCAAAATTTGGAGGTTCAATGCCTTCAACACCATCATCAAGACCACAAGAAGTTACAGCAAATAAGAGCAAAGCAAAAAGTGCAGATTTTTTTAAAATTTTCATAATACAATTTCTTTTTCCAACATTATTTTTATGTAAAATAAGACAATTTATCCGATATTTTTTGTGCTGATCCCAAATTGAAACAACAAGAGGCTTATTCTTGTTCATCTTTTGTGCATAATTTCATTACATTTAGTAAGTTGATAATTTTACATGCTATGACTAAGTTCACTTCTTTTTCTTATTTCCTGTTATTTACGTTTTGCCTAGTAACCTTTCAAAATGCACACTCCCAGAATGATTTTCTTGTTGGAGACGCACTACCTGATGCTCCTGAACTTACCGCCAGAGGAAGTTATGGAGTAGGAGTGCAAACCCTAAACCTTGTAAATAAAGACCAACTGGATGTTTTGAGTATTACAGAAGGTAAAGGTACTAACTATGACCGCCCAATAACAGTTGAAATATGGTATCCAGCCACTATTCCAGATGGGGTCAAGGAAATAGAAATATATACGCAGGTCTTGGGTAGAAATGGAGCAGAAGGGCGTCCTGTAACCCCATTTACCTTTAAAGGAAGGGCGTTGAGAGATGCAAAAATTATTAGCAACCAAGGCAAATTTCCATTAGTGATTTTATCGCATGGCTATGTGGGGTCACGATTTCTGTTTACATATCTGGCTGAAAACCTAGCATCAAAAGGCTATGTAGTAGTTTCTATTGACCATACTGACTCTACATATAAGGATGCGGCACACTTTACCAGTACGCTTGCAAATAGATCTTTGGACCAGTTATTCGTTTTAAGTGAAATTGAACGCCTTTCAGCCGCTTCAAATGATAGCTTTCTTGCAAATTTGGTAGATACAAGTAGAACCGGTCTTGTGGGATATTCCATGGGTGGATATGGAGGGCTTAACACCTGTGGTGCGGGGTACAGTGATGGTGCTTTAGACTTTTTCAAATCAATGACAGGAGGTAGCGATGCATTGGATTCAAGAGGAATGAGCAATGAATCCTACAAATCATCTGCTGATCCAGATAAAATTACCGCTTTTGTAGCTCTGGCACCATGGGGTATGGCCAATGGGGTATGGGATGCTGAAGGCTTAGCAGGCTTAAAAACCCCAACGCTTTTTGTAGCTGGAAGTGAAGATGATATTTCAGGCTATGAAAAAGGCATAAAAGCTATTTATGAGGGATCGTTGAATAGTGACCGTTATTTGCTTACCTATGTAAACGCCAGACATAATGTCGCACCAAATCCACCAGTGGAGGCCACAATGATGGAAGGTTTACACATAGATGAGTATCTAAGGTATGCTGATTCTGTTTGGGATATGCGCCGTATCAACAACATTAATCAGCATTTTATTACCGCATTCTTGGGAATTCATTTAAAGGGAATGGATTATCAGGAGTATTTGAATGTTGAACCTGATGCGAATACAGGAAATTGGAAAGGTTTTAAACCAAGAACCTCTATTGGTATGGAGTTGTTGCATGCTGCTCCAAAAAGCGAATAAATACGTATAAAATGAAAAGGAGAGACTTTATCATTGGAACTGGAGCAGCTGCTTTAACAGCTGCTTCTTATGGAAATATTCTTGGGTCCAATGATCGATTGGGCATTGCGGTAGTAGGAGCGGGGAGAAGAGGAAGATGGGTCCTTGGTGAAATGCTTAAGACCAACCAGATTCAACCCATAATGTTCTGCGATGTTTGGGACGAACAGGTAAAAAGAACAACAGAATACTTAAAGTTGGATAAAATTCCAATGACGTATGATTTGGAAGAGGTATTAAGCAACAAACAAGTGGATGCGGTACTTTTGGCAACACCCGACCATTTGCATAAAAATTATGCTATTCGGATTCTGGAGGCAGGAAAACATCTATTGTTGGAAAAACCAGTGACCTTGCATTATGAAGAAGGGCCTTTGCTAAAAAATGCTGTCGCCAGTAGTGGAGTAATCTGCCAGACCGGGACACAGCAACGCAGTGGGCTTATGTATCAAAGGGTAAAAGAGGAGTTTTTTGGAGGGTCAAAAAAATTGGGAGATATTGTTTTTGTAAGAGCAGTATGGAGCAATTTTGGATGGCAAAGACGCCAATTGGAACAACAGCCCATGCCGGCAAATTTTAAATGGGAAACCTTTCTTGGACCTTCTCCAAAAATGGATTATTACTGGCCAAGGTATGATGGCTGGCGTCATTATAAAGAATATGGTACTGGAATCTTATCAGATTTGTTGACACATTGGGGCGATGTAGCGCAATGGATGATGGATGATACGGATCCTATTAATGCTGTTACCACCGGAGGTATTTACCATCTTAAAGATGATCGAACCAACCCGGATACCGTAAATACTATTATTAAATATAAGGGAGGGTGGAACTTCACCTTTGAATGTAGTGTAATGCCGGTTAAAAACCAGCAAGATTCCGTTCTTTTCCATGGCACAGAAGGCAAATTAGAACTTTATAGAGCAGGATATATTTACACACCGCATAAAGGTGAACCTGTCATTTTTCAAAATGATGAAAACCTGACCCAAGCACATGTGAAGAACTTTTTTGATGCCATTAAAACGGGAGCAAAGCTTTCTGCACCAATAGATGTTGGGCTAAACGCTGTAAAGCCTTCTTTTTTGGCTGCTGCATCCTACTGGTCTGGAAAACGTATGCAGTTTAGTGCAGATCAGACACAAATAATAGCGTCTTTGTAAATAGAAACCTTTTATCGATATCCACGACCAATAAATACTAAAAAGTCCTGTTTTTCGTTAGTGCTGAATAACCCCATAACTTAAGTACTAATGAACAAACTAATCATTGCAACGCGCAACATATCATTTCTCTTTTTGGCGTTTTTAGCCTTTCAATCTTGTAGTGAGGATGCTAATACGTATGGAAATGAACAAGAGCTAACACAAGTTGAGTTACAAACTATTTTAGAAACGGACGAAATCGCGGGAGCAGCAGACACTGTTTTGGCTGAGCTTTTTGCAAACAATACCACCGCTGGAAAATCAACAAACACATCAAATGACTGCTATTCTACAGAATCCACACAAACTGGATTTGTGGTTACGTTCAATAATTGTGTGTTAAATGGAACTGAAAACATAAATGGTAATCTTACCGTTACCTATGAAGTTGGTAACGAGTCTGCTGCCTTTACGGCTACTTATGTGGATTTCTATGTAGGTTCCATTAAAGTGAATGGAACTAGAAATTACGAATTGACCAGTAGTCTTGATCAAAACACAATATCTTTCACGGTTACCAGTAACATGACAGTGGTCTTGGAAGATGAAAGTGTCATATCTGAAAGTGGCACAAAAACTTTTGGTTTTACGTTTGGCGAAAACCTTGAAGGCAGCACTTTTAGTCTTTCTGGCGCTTGGCAGATACAAGCCAATGGAAATACTTATGCTGTAGAGACCACTGCCGACCTAGTAGGGAATCTTAGCTGTGAGCATCTTACCACTGGAATTATGAATGTAGAAAAAAATGGGTTCTCAATTATAGTAGACTTTGGTGATGGCACCTGTGACAATTTAGCTACCATTACCTTACCAAATGGCAATACGGAAGAAGTAACCTTATGATTAAATCCAAACATAAAACAAAAAAGGCATCGTGTAAAACGATGCCTTTTTTGTTTGCGGGCATAATTGCATAGATAACTAAATGCGATACATTTTGTAAAACGTCCGGGTATAATTTTATATTTATAAGGTCCTTTTCAGTTTTAAAATTGAAAGATAATTTGGAATACGTTTATGATAGCAGATGCAGTAAAACAACAGAGAGATTTTTTTCAAACACATAAAACAAAAAATGTTCAATATCGCAGACAATTTTTAAAACGGTTGCAACATGAATTGGTTGCAAATGAAGATGCAATTTGTGATGCGCTATACAAGGATTTTAAAAAGCCGAGATTTGAAGCACTTGCGACCGAGACGCAACTGGTGCTTTCAGAGCTAAAGCATATTCTTACCAATATGGAGTTTTGGAGTAAATCAGTAAGAGTGAAATCTACCTGGGCAAATTTTCCGTCAAAAGATCGTATTTATTCGGAACCCTATGGTAATGTGTTGGTTATTTCGCCATGGAACTATCCATTTTTATTAAGTATGTCACCATTAATTGGAGCCGTGGCAGCAGGAAACACCGTTATCCTTAAGCCATCAGAATTTAGTCCTAATACTTCTCGTATTATGGCCGAAATAGTTAAAAAAGTATTCCCTCCAGAATATGTAACAGTGGTTGAAGGCGGCATTCCGGAATCAAAAGCGCTATTAGCTAACAAATGGGATTATATCTTTTTTACAGGCAGTTCCCGTGTGGGTAAGATTATCTATAAAAGTGCCGCAGAACATTTAACACCTGTTACATTGGAACTGAGTGGTAAAAATCCCTGTATTGTTGATGAAACAGCCGCTATAAAACTAGCTGCAAAACGAATTGTTTGGGGCAAATTTTTAAATGCTGGACAAACCTGTATTGCACCTGATTATATTTTAGTGCAAGAATCTGTAAAAGACAAACTGATAAAGGAATTAAAGTACTATTTAGTGAGGTTTTATGGCAAAAACATCGAAGAATCAGGGGACTATGCCAGAATTACAACTTCTGACCACTATGACAAGTTGAAAGGAAAACTTGAGAACCAGGAAGTATTGTATGGTGGGAAATGTATTGATGAGGGAAAATTTATTGAGCCTACTTTGGTGAACGAACCAGAGCTAAATAGTACACTAATGCAAGATGAGATTTTTGGACCATTATTGCCCATTATTGGATATAAAACTGAAGCAGACATTCCAACATACCTATTGAATTTTGAAAAACCACTGGCGCTATATATCTTTTCTAGAAATAAGAAGCATCAAAAGAAGATAGTAAACCAATATGGCTTTGGGGGAGGTATCATAAATGATACCGTTATGCAGATTGCCAATAAAAACCTGCCTTTTGGTGGAGTAGGGCAGTCTGGCATTGGTGGATACCATGGCAAACATTCTTTTGATTTGTTCTCACATAAAAAAGCCATAATCAAAAAATCAAATTGGATAGATGTTCCAATTCGCTATGCTCCATATACTATTCCGGTTAATTGGGTAAAGAAACTAAAACATCTTTTTTAAGATTTTAAGGCAGAAAAGGCACTGGCTGTTATACTTTTACTAAATAAAAGTTAAACTATTAGATATTAATAGTATTCATATTATTTTTAGTCAAAACCCTTAAACAACTACTACTTATGGATACTAAAAAGAGCAAAGCAAAATACAAATTGGCTGTCTTAATGGATTTGCCTAATGCTTCGGAAGTTGTGTTAAACAATGCCATTGGTTTGGCCAAAACGATAGACGGAGCGGTGGAAGTATTGTGTGTAAAAGCTCCGGTGGACGTGGTTAAGTCTGAAAATCAGTTGTCCGCAATGCGTACCATTCACAAAGACAATAGAACCACAGAAGCGGAATTGCAAAAGCTAATTCAGCGAGTAAGCGATCGGGAAGGGTTTCCTGTGTCCTGGAAAATAGCCTACGGAAATGTTAAAAACTGTATAAAGGACTATATTTCCAGTAAACAACCGAGTATTGTGGTAATGGGTAAACAAAGGACGAAACTCGCCAATTTCTTTGGTAAAGGAATCACAGAATTTGTTGTGAATGAATGTGGCGCAGATGTATTAATCATGGGAGATGACAAACGATTTCATTCTTTTTCAAATCTCTCTCTAGGAGTTTTCGGGAATGCTGTTAAAGAATATGATTTGGATATTATTAGCGATTTGAATAGGCAAACGACAAAGCCTACTAAGTTTTTTAGTATTGGTGACTCTGGGGATGCGCCTAAGGAAGAATTGAAGGATACCATTTCTTACGTATTTTCTGAAGGCTCAAATGCACTGGACGGTTTAACATCTTATGTGTCCAAAACCAATACCGAATTATTTTGTATCTCCAAGCAACAATCTAAGGTAGTGTTGGAGGGTCAGGTTTCTCCAAAAGAAATTGCTCAAAGACTTGATATTCCGGTTTTGATTACGAAGTAACTGTTTTAAGGTGCCTTGGTTCAGTAGAGGTTGAAACAATCTATTTTACATAATATAAATTATGATACAGATTGATATATAAGTATTTCAGGTTCAAACCTTTAGCTGTAAGTCATAATTCTATTATGTAAAATATCCCTCACGTTTGTAGCTTTTAAGCGAATTACCAACAGGGTCATCAAGCTGTTTAATTTACGTAGCTTCAAATTTTCCACACAGAAGAAAATTTATTCTAAACTTTGAAATTCCGCAATCCTGCTAAGAAACCTTCCGTCTGTACTCATAATTTGCCGTTATGTAAAATAGCCGCTGCCAAACGCTCGATTGCTTTTTAAAATCAAATTGCTCATGGCAATTTATTTTAAACACAATTTGCCAACGCTTGCCAACGCCATTTAAAAGCTAGCCTTTTAGATTCATTTAAAATTCTCGTATTCGAGCAAATGTGTGCAAGATTTTTTTCTATGACATTCTCGTTAGCTTGCCGCAACAGCTAAAATTTTCTCTGCGAGCAAAATTCTTAGCCCTTGCTAACCTCTCGTCTTGATTGAAGCTTTTCTTTAGGTGTTTCTAACATTATGTAAAATAGAAATTCAACATTGTAACTAGTAAGCGTTTCTTTTATCTTTTTTTCTTGATAAAAAAAGAAACAAAAAAATCAAGGCTTACAGATAATTTTAGAAACAATGTACGGCTCAATCGCTATATTTTAGGATCCATTGTAACTCTTAAGACTGTTTTGAGGTAAAAGCACCTTTTCAATTGTCATGAAAAATAGTAACCAGCCCCCTAAAATATGGCCGCTCCCCTCGCCTATTGTTTAGCTAAAATTCTCCTAGGCCAAAGGATTTAGAACTTAAAACCAAATAAGGTATCAGTTTCACTTTTGTCACTCAAATTAAGCACAATATCAGAATCTTTGAATTTTATAGGTAAGTCTGATTCATCAGCTGGCAAATCATCTTTGATAATGGAAAATATGTATTGAATATTATAGTCTTCAATTAGTTTTCTAACTAAATTCAGGAGCCTGTGCTTTACACCATTATCTTCATTGGCTAGCACGTCATCGTGATATACGAATCTATAGTAAGATTCTTTAAAATATGCAGTCAAAATTGCTAGGTCAAAGCAAACGCAAAATAGTTTAGTATAAGTGTATCCATCTCCTTGAGCTGTGTCAAATCTGTTCTCAGTATTTGAGAGCACTTTCGGCGATTGAAAATCCACATTCCCACTATTATTTATTGTCCATGATATGTAAGAATCTTCATTTAGAATGGTTTTATAATATTGTGAAAACTTAGTTCTTACCTCTTTATAAAACTCGTTTTTATCTGTGTTTTGAAATTCTTTATTTATGGAATTAATTAAACCTTCTAAGTTCTTTTCGATATCATTGATTTGTTCTTCCTTTTCAACGAGTAAATCGATTGTTTTTAATTTTTCTCTAAGTTGAATTAGTTGGCCTTCTATTTTAACTAAATCCTTTTGGTACACCTTAAATTTATTAAAGGTATCCGTATTTTGTAAGACCGATAACAACTGCTCTTTTTGAGAATTTAATTCTTTTAATTCCTTTCTGATACTTTCGAGTTCAACGCCCTTTTTATTTAATGTCTTTTTGAGTAGTTTATTTCTTTCTTCGGTTATCTCTTTATTAAAACTAATTAGTTCTTGATAATCCTTTTTTAACTGGTCTGGAAAAAATAAATCTACTTCTTTAAAGACTTTATCAATCTTTTTTAAATCAAAACTAAATTGATTTTTAATTGATTTTTTTAAGTTATTAATGTCATACTCTAAATTATAGGCAATTGTATTTAAATTACTGATTTTTACTTCAAACTCTTCAACTCCTTCCTGTATTAAACTTTTGTCTTGCTCGTAAAAATTGAACTTGTCAATCTCTTTAGTCATTTCAACAGAACGTGCCTCTTTTATTTGTAATTGAGCAACGATTTCATCTCTATCATTAATATTGATAGAAAACTCATTCTTAAGTTTATTAATGTATTGTTGGATATCATCTTTGCTCTTATCGCTATCATATTTATCCAGTAATAAATTTCCATCAAAACCCAAAAAATCAAACATGAAAGGTTTCCAGTAAATATCCCTTCCTTTGAATTTGGTTAGTCTATATATATCTGCATAATCTCCTTGTCTCCTAATACTATAATTTATTGACTTTCTGTAATCGTAATCCTTATTCTTGAAAAAATCAAAGTTTAAGTATTCGGCAAGCAATAGTTTAGCTTTTTCTATTGGAACTAATTCGTCGTCCCATTTTTGAGGTGGATTAAAACCATTTGTTTCATTAACACTTAAACTAAAAGATATCTTAGAATGATTTTGAACATCCCTTTTGATTGTCAAAAATTTTCCACTATTTAACAAAATTTCTAAATAAAAAATATATGAAGAGAATATATCTTTTCCAGTTTGGTCCTTTGTAGTAAAAAGGAAGTGATTTTTTGGTGTTATTCCTTTAAGTAATAAAATATCAATCAATTCAGATAACAATGTTTTCCCCAAATTGTGAGCATTCTTATTAGCACTTACTTTGGTTTTCACATCAGCATAAACCACGTTAATACCGCGATTGAACTTTATATTTTTAAAGTTATCCTTATTTGTATATAGCTTATTTAACTTCATTCAAGATAAAAGAATCTTTGTCCTTCTCGTATTTAATTTTATTCAATAGAAATAGAAAATTTAATGCATATGGAAATATTTCTTCTGAATCTTTTTCCAAATTATTTTTAACTGCGTTTAAAAGCTCATCATACTTAACAACATTTCTTCTTTTAAAGCTAGAAAGGATATGTGCACTTACGTTTATAAGTGAAATATCTAAGTTCATATGTTTGTCAGGCTTTATCACTTATTTTGTTCCAATTGAGCAGGTATAATACATGTAATGCAAAAATACACTAACAAACCTTTTCTTTCCTTTTAATTTAGTGCTCCCTTCAGTAGTCAGCTGTCTTATGAATACTAAAATTTCTTCAAAAGCCCCAAAATCCTCTCTTTTTACAGTTATTATCTGCCTTAATTCGTCGGCAATATCATAATAATAATCCTTTAAATCCGAATTTCTTGGATTTTGTAAAAAAACATCGATTTTATCAAAATGCTCTAAAGATTCAGACAAAATTACGTCTTCAAAGTACGTCTGTCCTAGTATGTTTTTTTTGTTTTTCTCGCTAATATCAAGCTTCTTATAATCAAATTTAACTTTTGCAACACCCTTAGCTATTTCGTCCTCAATAGTATCCATTTGCGACTTGAAATCAACAATTAAATCTTTTAATTCGTCCTCTGAAAATGAAAATGGCAAACTAAATTTATCTAGGCCATACAGCTTTACAATATCTTTATTTCCGCTTAAATAGGAATCATTTATAGTTTCTTTTCCAATAATTTCAACATTGCTTAGACCAGTTTCTGTTTTTATTTGTTTTACCAGAGAAGTACCAGTAATTCCTGTAAATTTTCTATTTGTGAATAGAATATAATTATCAACCTCTCCAGCTGCTATTAGCTTTTTTATTGAAATAATTTCTTTACCAATAATTGTTTTAAAATCAGAATCCGAACAACTTGCTATAGGGTTGGTTGTATGTTTAGCCTGAATAATGAATTTACCTGACCAATTACCAGTCTTTGATGGAAAATTGTTTGCTGTTCCAGTAAATTTACCGTCACGTCCACCATCTTTGCCTTTTGTAAAAGATATAACTCCTGTACCCAAAATGGATTGACAAATTGTATTTACTAATTTTTCAAAATCATCCTCAGATAATTCTTCAAGTCTGTAATTCATATAAAATTGAAATATAATTTAGTAAAACAACACATCTTTATTCTGGTAAGGCTTTTATTTCATCTTCAAACCTTTGTTTGATTTTATTTCTAAACTGAAACAATTCCTCTTTAGATTGCTTAATCATTTCAATGTATTCATAAAACCTATCTCTTGTCTCATTCAGCAAAATTTGCGGATTGACCATAGAATTACCTTCACCAACCACAATTAGTGCCTCAATCCCATTAAAAAATTGACCTAAGTTTTTTATTCGTCCTTCATGAACGAGTCCATTACGATAGTCGTTGTTCAGAATGTCAACCAATTTTTTAGCTTCTTTTTCATCTTCTTTTTTAATACTATTTAGTCCTAAACAAAATCTTTTGATTCTATCTGAATTATTTGTTCTTATTAAAAATTCACCAATAAAATCAATGGCTGTTAACACAATAAGACCTTTTGCAAAAGACTCAAATTCTTCATTAAGTTTTTCTGCTGGTTTGAAATAAAAACCTTCTATTCTATCAACAAAAGCACTTATCAGTTCATTGTCATCATCTAAATTTAAATAAGCTGTTTTAAAATTAGGGGAAAAAAATATGATGTCCTCTACTCTCATTTATACTTTTTAAAATAGTTATTAGCAATACCAAATAACATAACGTTTTATGAGTAATAATAAAGCCAAAATTTAAGTGATGAGGGCAATTCAAATATATTAAATTTTAACAAGTAATCAATTACGGAAAACCGTTATAAAATTATACAATTGTAGTAAAATACCATTCCATACACATTACCACTTCGCTTCTATCGTCGCTTCGGGCAAAGAGTATTCCATTACATTTTCAGGAAGTTTTTAGAAAGAAAAAAAATCAATGAAGATTGTAACAACTTTCGCTTTTAATCAAAGCTCAAGTTACATAACGCAAGAACATTATAGTACAAATGTATTATTTTGCTTTTCTAGCTGTTTATCCATTTGTAAGCTATAATTCTATTATGTAAAATATCCCTCAACATTTCGTCATTTATGGGAATTAGGAACAGGGTCATGAAACATTCACTAGCGGTCGGCTAACGCCGCATGTTTTCATTTGTATCTATAATCAGTCGCTATGTAAAATAGCCGCTCGGCCAACAGCACATTGCTTTCATAAAAAGTAAATGCCCTTACATTTATTTTTATACGCAATTCTCAGCCACTTGGCCAGCGTCATTAAAAGCTCAGCTTTCGTTTTTTATTGAAACCTTTGGTTCAATTGAAATTTTGGAGAAGAAAAATTTCACGGGCTTTTCGTCAGCTTTCTGCAAAAGCTTAAAATTTCGCTGATGCGTAAATTCTAAGCACTTGCTAACATCCTCCACCAAATCAGCTTTTTTTTGTGAGCGCTTATAACATTATGTAAAATAAAAATCCCACCAGAATATGATGGGATTTTAGATACGATATATGTATTATTCTTAACTAGCTATTCTTTCAGAAGATTTCAGAATCTTAATAGCTGAATCAGCTAGTTCATCATTTAAACCAACCGTTGCACTTGGTTGTACAAGTTTAGATTTAATATTATATGGTAAATTATTTAAAGTTTTATCATCATCAATTATAACAAAGGAATTTTCATTTCCTTTATTTACCCATTTCATTATTTCTTCTCTCCTATTAAGATTATTAATATTCTTATTAAGTCTCTTAATATTAAGATTTTGGAATCCTCTTGCAGAAAAAATCTTTTTCCACTCAGAAATACTATAACTAGACTTGTGAGAAGTTGTCAATAGAATATCTGCACCTGTTTCAGAAATAATTTTCTGAAGGCTAAATACAGCTCTTCTGCTGAACCTCGGAAATCCATCATTTTCAAATTCAGGCCGTTTCCAACTTGCTGCAGGAACCATTACTCCATCTATGTCTAATAAAATCAACATGTTACAAAGATATGTTTTATTTTATAAATCGTTTAAAACATTAATATCTACGTCGTTTAATTCTGCATCTCTTTCGTTGTGTACTTGAATCATTTCAGGGGTTTCATAGTCTTTCTCTATAATATTTACATCCCTCCAACTACAATCGACGGCAGTTGATGATATTTGCCAGTCATTTTGACCTATTTTAGTCTTTGATAATTCAGAACAAATATATCTGTGATGTCCATCAACAATGCGAGAACCTTTTACCCTAATATTAGCAAATTCAATACCAATTTTCATTTTTTTATAAATCCTTTGAAGTATTGGTAGATTAATGGCATCTTGAGTTGCTACTAACTCAAGTGTGCCTGATTCCAGTAAATCTCTAACGTTTTTTAAGGTTATTTCGTGCATAAAGCAAAGTTATTCCTTTCTTTTTTCTTGATAAAAAAGAAACAAAAAATCAAGAAGAAAATATGCTTCCACGCTCCCTTTGTGTCTTATAGCTTCGCTATTCCGGTGCTACGCACCCACACACAAAGCCCAGGGCAATGGCTCTTTGTGCCAAGCCACAAATTCACACCCTCGCCTGCCCGCATTTTCTTCTAGCAACTCTTTAAATCGGTAACCATTTGAGGCTCTTGGAGAGCAAACAAAACTGTTTGTTTCAGAATTATTCTTAAAAACCTCAGAACATCGTAATACGAAACCTTCTCCAATACCTTAAGCTTTTTCTCAAAATCAAGAATGTCACCATGGGCAATTGAACTCCTATAGTTGTATATTTTTCCTATTACTGTGCCTAAATCAAGTGAATCAGGGCCTTTGAAAAAATCTGATACTATTATTGGAGTGTCAAGCCTATTGTTTATCAAATTCACTTTCGATTGTAATTGCATATTAATGGATTTCAAACGATCCATACCATTATCTACAAGGAGCAATTCTAAACAAGCTATATAGCTCACAATTTTAAAAACCGAATTATTCGAAATTTCATTTATCTTAAAAAAATCATCTAAGGCCTTAGAGATATGAATGTAATCATCTTTTATCCGCTCGAAGTTTCTGAGTAATTGGAGATTTTTCAAAAATTGGGCTTTGTCCTCAGTCGTAAAAGACTTAGCGTCCCATTTTTTTGGATAAAACTGACTTCTTTGTGCATCAAAATTAATTATGTTCTTGTCAATAAAATAAGTATGCGCACTTAACTGCTCAAATGAGTATTTTATTGAGACTCCTATTTCAGAGGATTTAGCAAATCCAAAGGGAACAAAAAAATCCTTGTCCATTAATTGGAGTGCTTTTGCAAAGTTTAGATCATAGTGATTGCCAATACTATGTTCTAGAACAAAGTATCTAAAATCATCGTTTTTTCTTTTTTCTAGATTTGCTCCTCCAGACTCGAGCCTTTTTTTTACCCTATGCTCGTGTAAACTAAAATCAAATGGTATAACTCCAAATTGAACTAGCAACCTTTTTAACAATTCAAGTTGTTCCTCTGGTGCAACCTTCAATACAAGACCTTCCTCAATTTCTAATTCGGTATTGACATCAAAATCAATTAAATCTTCGATGTAATAGTATGCAGCCATATTTTGGATATCTGAAACAGATTAGCCTCCCTTTTCAATTTTTAAATGCTTACATACCTCATTTAAGATTTCGCAAGGATTTACATCAATTGCTAGAGCTATTAAATAGAGTTCATCAGCGCGAAGTTTTGTTCTTTTATTATTAGAAAGTTCGCTTAAACGTGTTTTGCTTATTCCCGTTTTTCTAGCAACATCTGAACGATTAACTGATTTCTTGGCAAGAAACAAACCTAACTCTGTCATTCTTATCTGATTTTCAGTTCATAAAGTTACCTTATAAGAAATTTTTATCCGGAAATCTAAACTTTAATGCACTATTTTGTCCGTTTTTAAGTATATTTATTCCGATTATCAGAATATTTGATATTAATTTCTTACACATGAAACAAGGAAATAATGAACTTAGCAACGATGACCTCACTCCCCTACTCTCATATTTTGAAGAATGCCATGAAGGAGATCTTCTTTCTCTTACCCAAAGTTTGGACAAAACCATTTTTATGCTCCACTTTATTCCCATGGACACCTTTTCAGACTTGGAAAGGCAAAACTGCTGTCATGTTTTAATGGAACTGAAAGAGGCGGTTATGGAGATTTATTTAAACAAAAAAGATAATTAGTCACGCTATCTATTCCATACATTTTCTAGGGTTTAGATTCAATATTATCGCTGTATATCTTATCTAACGGATTTATACAAGATTTCAGTTTCGTTTTAGATGCCTTAATATATCGGAAGGTCGAATTAATACTTTTATGCCCTAATATCTTTTGAATTGTGAAGAGGTTTTCCCCCTCCTCAGTTAGCATGGTAGCAAAAGAATGTCTAAAAGTATGAGGTGTAATCTTTTCCTTGGTTTTTAGAATAAAGTTTGCCTTCCAAATAACTCGATTAACTGTTATTCTATTCATTGGTTCCTCTTTACTCCTACCGTAAAAAATATAATCTTTAGGATCATATTGCTTGTAATATTGTTCCAGTTGTCCAAACAGCATTGGGCTAAGTGGAACGTAACGGTCTTTTTGACCTTTTCCCTTTACTATTCTTATCACCATACGACTAGGGTGTATATCTTGCCTTTTTAAACCTACACACTCCCCTACTCTAATTCCGGTGGAATACAACATTTGAACAATTACTTTATCCCTAAGCGTAGATAATGATTCAATAAATTGGTAAACCTGTTGTGGGGAAAGAACAAATGGCACCCTATTTGGAATTCTTGGGCTTCGGAGTAGCTTTATCTTTTTAGTAGTTTTAGCAATGTTATGATAGAAATAAGTAAAACTAGCTATTGCAACCGCAATTTTATTTGGCCCAAATTTTTTATTGGAAACAAGAAGGTAGAGGTAATCCTGTATTTGTCGCTGATCTAAATCTTTTGGGCTACATCGGTAATGGCAGCAGATATGGTTCATTTCTTTGATGTAATTGCTTACCGTGTGTCTACTGTAATTACGAAAAGAAAGATGTTTATACATGCCTTCAATCATTTCAGCATCCTTGCCTAGATATACTTTTTTTTCATATTATACTTCTAATGATTATTTACTTTCTTCAAGATGGTGATTTTTAAAAGAAAAACACTGGGTTAAAAGTATAAACGAGTATTAAGGTATCATTATCAGAATGGCTGAACCAAGCGTTTTATATGTTTAATTACCTGCCAGTAGACACATTTTCGGAATTGGAGAGACAAAATGCTTCTCATATTTTGATGGGACTAAAGGAGGTCGTCATGGAGTTTTACATAAATATTGAAAAGTTCAACTAAGTATAGTTTTCCATTCAATACGATTTCACCCACTCTCTAACTATTCGGATAGTATTAAAAAAAATACTTACTCTTTTTTAAGATTAATATAACCAGCATTGTTTTCCTCAATCCAAGCCACAATTTTTTCGGTGACCTTAGTTTTTATATCCGTTAATTTCATTATCAATTCTACTGTGGATTTATCTGAAACAGATTGCAGCTCGGGAATAGGAGAAAGCCTGGTGATAGCATTTTCAGTTACTGCGACCCATGGCAAATCTGCGGAATTGTAATAAGTTTGAATGGAATCTTCCTTACGAGTTAAATCTGCTGTCAAAAAAGCTAATTCCATGTCTCTACTCAGTTCTAAGTTTTCCTTTTCTCCACTTCGCAAATAAAGGTCATGAGAAAGTAATGAAGCTTTTTTAAAATCTCCTTCTGCAAATAGCTGTCTAATCTTCCCCTTAAAGTTTATTGTAGCATCTCCTGATTCTACAACGTACCATTCTCCATTTCTTTTTGACCAATTGTTAGCAACTCTTGAGTCTGATTGTTTGAGAAGAGTATCGATTCTTTCAACATAGGCGTAATCGCCATCATCGGCAATTTTGGATATTCTTTCAATAAATTTGGCCTGAGCCAATCGAGTTGTAATAAATTCTTCCCTTACACCAATCATTTCCGCAGCCTTACTTGATTGGAAAAGTAAATCTGCATATCTGATACTGTAATTAGCCTTGCCCTCTAAAAAAAGCTCAGAAACAGGGTTTTCAGATGTGAAATTAAACTTGTCCTTTTTGTTTCTTTCTTCTTTCATTCTTGAGTCATACCAAGAGTAGTTAATTGAGTAGTCAATTCCAAGTTTGCCAAAAAACCATAAATACTCATTAGGTTTTAATTCTTTATTAATCAAAATTTTGCCTCCTGGATTTTTAATTACGCAACTTACATCTATCTCTTTATTGTTCTGAATTACTCCACATCCCTTTATCCCTCTGAAGGAATCTAGACAGAATTTATCTGAACTAAAAGTAAATATCGGTTCAAATTTTTTAATTGAAAGTTCAGTGGTATCTTTCCCAGCATCTAGGTAAACTTTCCTCATGTATGGAATGATAGCTTTCGTGCTATTGACATAAGAAAAATCCAAATCGCAATCCTTTCCAGCGCCCTTACCTTTATCTCTAATAAACTCTAATAGAGATTTGCTAAAGTAAGCCCCATAAGATGGTCTTGCGTCTGTAGTTGAAGTTAACATATAATGTAAAACACCATTGTCCTTCCAAGTCCTTCTCATATTATCTAAAAAAGGTAGGTTTTCTATTTCTCCTGAAGAGCATGCATCAATAAAAGTCAATACATGCGACTTTTTTAAAAATCCATTTATGTGCCTAAGAAAATCCCTGTTAATTCCAAATAAATCCCTTCCTGAGTTTTTTTTAGCATTTGAGGTAACTATATAAAAATCATCGTTTTCTATATATAGACCGTGACCAATGAAAAAAAATAGTACTACGCTTGGCTCACCCTTAAGGTTTAATTTGAACAGTTCTTCACTTATTGCTTTATCCAAATATTCTCTACTTGTCTTGTGGATAGAATCAAACAAAAAAACCTCTTCTATGTATGGCTTATTGTCCAATTCTTTGTACAGACCATCTACCGCCTCATTAATACTTGTCTTTAAGATAGATGTCTCCTTATTCCAATGTTCTGTATCGAACTTTGATATGCCTACAATAAAAGCATAAATTTTATTTTTTTCTATAGACAAATCCTGTTGAGCAAGACATACGTTCAAACCAAAAAGAAAGGCTATAATTAGTCGATTCATCTTATTGCTTTGGTAGGGTTTTTTCCAATTCTGAAAACATTACATTTTCAACTTTCTCGTTACCATTCATCGCCTCTTTTGACCAAAAGTTTAACCCTCTTAAATCGCTGTAAATATCAAAGATATAGCCTGATGTGAGATAATTTACTGGCTGGAGGTCTTCCATCAACTTTTGGATTTGTTGTACAGCCCTTTCTTTATCTTTAGTGTCATCTCTCAAATATCTTGTCAACCGCCTTAAGGTTTCTTCCTTGTTGGATTTGATATTTTCTAATGTAAGCCTGAGTGTTCTTTCCTTAACTTTTTGCCTGATTTCGTCGACTGTTACATCGTCCATTTTGTTGAGATCTGCTTTAACATCGTCTAACTCATCCCTTGCGTCTGCCCAATTGACGTCTTCTCTGTTCAATTCAGCTGTCAACTGAGGTAATTCTTGCTGTCCTAGCATAGAAGCTTCAGCTATCCTGTAGACGACACTAAGTTCGGAGGCTAAATCTTCAATTGGTTTTATTTCTTCTTTAGCGGTATTTACTAATCGCGCTTTTAATTGCTTTTGCAATGAATCTTGAAATTTTACCATTGCTGCATCAGCATCTTCTTTCTTAACCTTTTTATTTTTCCCATCTGGCCATAATACGCTTGATATTGAGCCCCAAACGGGCAATGCAGTTTCAACAATTGATTTAACCAATGTTCCTATTTCTTTTCCTTTATTTACAGCTTTTTCCAATTTTTCATCATCATTTTCCTGGCTATAATTTGTCATGGGAAAAATTAATAGGATAGTCAACAAAAAGAACACTTTCTTCATTTTAATAGGTTTTTAGTTAGTATTTAAAAATATCAGTTATTCAAATCTTGAAAATGAATTACTTGAATGCTATACCCATTAAAGGGTATTTCTTGGGGGAAGTAAAACGTAGGAAGTCAATACTTTGGAGATTGGTAATATAGAAAATGATTGCCAAAAACCATTATAGAAAAACCTTAGAAATTCTGGGGTTTTCCTGCTATTTCAAGGTGTTTTTGGCAATTTTTATTAACAATTTAGGTTTTGGACCATTCCATACACTTTCACCTCTCCCACTCTGTTGGTTCGGCAAAACAGTATTCCATTACCTTCTTAAAGGACATTTTAGAAGAATTTTTTTTAATAAGTAGCACAAACTTTCGCTTTTAATCAAAGCTCAAGTTACATAACGCAGAACATTATGATACAGATTGATGTATAAGTATTCCAGGTTCAATCCTTTAGCTGTAGGTCATAATTCTATTATGTAAAATATCTCTAGAGAGCATTCCTTTTATTTAGCGTAGCAACAGGGTCATCAACCTTTTTAATTTACGCTGCTTCGAAATTTCGGTAAATAAAAATCCTTTTTGGAAAACTTCAAATTCTTAGAAAATCCCAGCGACAAACATTTCGTCTGTATCTATAATTAGCCGTTATGTAAAATTGCCGCACGCCAATGCGCTCGATTGCTTTTTTAAAATAATTATGCTATCGCATTAATTTTTTAAAACACAATTTCCAACCGCATTGCCAGCGCCAAAAAAAGCTAACCCTTTTAGATTTGTTTAAAAATCGCGTATTCGATAAAAATGTACGTAATAAAAAATTTTAGACGATTCTCGTTAGTTTGCCACAAGAGCATAATTATTTAAAGGATTTGTATTTAAAACCAATTATCCACTGGATAATCGATTTTAAATAATCTATGCACTTGTTATATGTAGAATCCCAATTAATCTCTTTTTTTCGTGTTTAATTATCTTTTGTCTTGAAACAAACTAATGGTCAACGACCTATTACATTCTTTGATCATTGTAACAATATGCTATATATTTCTGATCGTACTTTTTCTATTTCATCATGTAAAGGGCTATATGTTACTGTGCCTAAATTGATAGCAATAAAGTAGTATAGGTTTTTCTGTGGGAAATAATAAAGCTCGCAACCAGCTCCAATTCCCCCGCCAGAATGTCCATAAGCTTCTATCCCACCCACTTCGACATGACTTAGACCTAATCCGTAAGCTAATTCACCATTGTCTCTTTTCACCCATGTTTTCATAAGCGCTAAAGTTTTTTCAGATAATAGTTTACCTTCTACCAAACCTTTTAAAAACTTTATGGCTTCTATCGGTGTGGTTACTATACCATCATCGCCAATCATATGTTCGACATTTTTACGCTGCAGGTAAGTGGCGTTTTCCACTATTCCTGTACTGTTACGATCCCAATAACTGTTCACCAATTCGGGATAGTTTAGAAAATTGTCGTCATTTCTATAAAAAGTACGGGTAAGGCCTAATGGCTTAAAAATAGTATCATCAATAAATTTCTCATGGTCTCCAGTCAGTTCATCAAGTATCAAGGCCAATAAAACGTAATTGGTATTACGGTATGAGTAGCGACTCCCTGGTTCAAAATCAAGAGGTTTTTTCTTTATATAGCTCAGATACTCTTCCCCTGTAAAAGCATATTCAGGACTTTGTAGAAGTTTTGCTACATAGTTCGGGTTAAAATTGTATTCTGAAATACCTGAAGTATGATTCAAGAGCATCTTTACAGTTATTTTTTCAGCATCTGTTACATAATTGCTGATTTTCTCCGGGAGATATTTCGAGATAGACATCTCAAGATCAATTTTGCCTTGTTCATACAGTTTTAAAATGGCAACGGCATGATAGGTTTTGGCTACACTCTGTAAATATTGAAGGTTGCACACCTCCAAAGAAGTTTTGTCCTCAATTCTTGAATATCCCTTAGCAGTATACCACCAACCATTATCCGAAAAAATGGCAATCGAAGCTCCAGGCACCCCGCTGCTAACCAACTTTTCCATGGCCTTTTCCAAAGCTTCCCCTCTTGCAAAGGCATTAATTGGTTCTATTGGGTCACATGATGCTACTTCAAACTCTTGCGCATTGAGATCATTGAAAGCAAGAACCATCCAAATAAAGTGTACATAAAAGCTATTGATTTTCATTGTCTTAATCTTTAAAGTGTATTCTTGATCCAACTTGTATGAGAGTTTCTGGTACAATGGGAATACTTTCATTATACCCCTTCAATACTATAAATTGATAGCTCGCAAAAGGTGATACATAAGTTTTTTCTGAATAGTCATTGTGACCTATTGAAACTCCGACCGGAATGGCAAAGAGCCCTTTGCCCTTCTTTCCGACCGAAATCCAGTTATCACTTTCTTGCTTGAATGATTGCGTAGGTCTGGATTTCAGCATATAGCCAGCCCCTAGTTTTAATTCAGTATAAAAATTATTAGTGATATGGGGCCGCCATACAGCTTGAGAATATAGAAACAAGCCATTTCCAGTATTTTTATTCCGATACCATACCACATTAAATTGTTGTACCCAGTTATTGTTACCATTATGGCTTACCTCTGTTCCAATGCCGATGCCAATATTGGAAAAATTAGCTTTCATATTTTTAAAAGGCATTGATAAAGAATTAAACTGCAAGCTTACTATTAGGGGAAAGTTCCTATGATTCTTGGAAAAATTGTTTTGGCTGTTTACTAGCTGTGATAAACAACTTACAATCAGAAAAAGTAAAAGTTTTAGTTTCATAATTGAAATAATAATGCCCCAAAAGTATGGCCTGGCTGACATTGAAATCTCGGTTAGTTCTTCCTTTTATGCTGAAGTGTAGTATTTAACCCTCTGAAATGTTACAAATTTGGCCGAAACCATCTTTTAAATGAAGGGGCTTTTGTGCGGCTAACAGTAATGTTAGAGGGGAAAAGCTCATTTTTATGAAGAAGCACCAGAATTTTTCCGTTTTCTATCCGCTTAAAGCCAGATATCATATTGCGGTGTAATATGTATTTTCTGTTCAATCTGAAAAAAGTATCTCCTGGGAGTCTGTTTTCAACTTTTTCCAAGGAATCATCCAAATAAAACTTTTTCCCATTGGCATCCTGAGCAACAGTATAGTCAGTATCAATGAAAAAACCAGCTAGGTTGTCAAAATCCAGTTTCATGTCTTTTTTGCCAACTTTCACTATGAAACCACCTGCTTTTAATTTTTCTTCCCTTGCTATCTTTTGCTCTGTTTTTTTCCATTGATTATAATAGTAGAGCCCAAGGTAAATGGCGTTTATGAAAAAGAACCAAATTCCAATAATAATAAGGTCAATAGTGTAGAAATCCAGTGGCGCTCCTTCTCCTTTGGCTATAAAGCTGGTCAGTTCGGTTAAAAAACTGATAATAAACAATCCAAGAACTGTAGTGGCGGGTAATTGTATACCCAAACGCTTAATTATGCCTTTACTGTAGGGAAGTTTTATATCTAGGTATAAGATTAGCTTTCTTGTAAAGAACCAGGCAATATATCCAGTTACAGTATCAATAGTAAAGGTCAATATTAAGAATCCATTGAACTTGATATTTGCATAGGTAAGGTGATAATTGATGGCACTTATAAAAGGAATTAAAATAAGGAATATGGAAATATCCGGATAGTACGCAGACTGGTTTTCGTTACTTTTCTCCATCAATTGATTCTCTTTGAAAGAACAAGATTAATTAAGTTGGAACTGCTATATTTTTAATTGCTCTATAAAAATATTGAGATTCACCTGCATATGGAAATAATTTTCCAAATCCGTACAGTTGTATTTACCGTCTATAAATATGAGGGAGCTTTTCATAAAATTGAAAAGCTTTTCAGGAAATTATACCCTAATTCCGAATCTTGCTATTTCCACCAAACCTCATAGGTTTGGAGGGAATCACTAGGTTTAATGACCTCTCCTATTTTTGGTGTGGCAATGGGAATTCCTAACTCAGCTCCTTTTTTAACAACCCGTTCTATAGGGTCTCTCCAACTATGCAATGCCAATTTAAATCCGCTCCAGTGAATGGGCATTACTACCTTGGCATTTACATCCTTTCCAGCCTGTGCAGTTTCCTCAGGGAACATATGAATATCTGGCCACATGGCATTGTATTGCCCACATTCCATCATGGCAAAATCAAAAGGGCCATATTTTTCTCCAATTGTTTTAAAATGACTTCCATATCCACTGTCACCACTAAAAAAGATGCTTTCTTTTGAAGATACAATGACCCAAGAACTCCATAGCGTACTCTGTTCATTTCCAAACTTCCTTCCTGAAAAGTGTTGTGCCGGTGTGCATGCGAATAGCAATCCATCAAGTTTTGCCTCCTGCCACCAATCCAGTTCAACAATACGTTCTTTTTTGATTCCCCACTTCTCCAGATGGACTCCTACGCCAAGCGGCGTATAAAACATAGCTACCTTATCCTTTAGTTTTCCGATGGACTCGTAATCAAGATGATCATAATGGTCATGTGAAATTAGCACCGCTTCAATACGGGGTAATTTTTCTATTTCCAATGGTATTTCCTTATTAAAACGATCTCCTCCCAGTAAAGGGTGCGGCGCCGCAACTTTTCCAAACATGGGGTCAATCAAGATGTTTTTAGACTCAATTTGTAATAGAAAAGCAGAATGTCCGTACCAAATGAGGCGGGTATTGTTCTTAAAACTCGCAACATCTGAAGAATCCAGTTTTATAACCTTTAAATCCTGTTTTGGTCTACCTTCAGGAACTTTTGTGGTAAAAAATTTGTAGGCAAGTTTTACAGTTTCCCCAAAACTTAAATCCTTTGGAACATCCTTAATATTAACGAACTTTCCATCCCTGTAATTAGGAGATTTTGCATATTGCTTTTGTAATTCTTTGGATACATTACCACCAAAACTTGGATAGAAGTTTACAAAGAGTAGATACGCGATTACTAAGGCCGCTATTAGGAATACTATGGTCACCAACACTTTTTTTAGGTATTTTTTTACAGTTCTCAATTCAATACTGTTATTCATTAAGCGTAAAAGGAATGCGCTTCAATGCTATCTGCCCATTGCTAATGACCAACAAAACATCTTGAAGGGCAACGATGTCTTCTAATGGATTATTGGGAAGTAAGATCATATCCGCCTCCTTGCCAGATTCCAAGGTTCCAATTTGATTACTAAGACCGAGCAGTTCTGCCCCATTTTTTGTGGCCGCTTGCAACGCCTGAAAGTTGGTCATTCCCAATCTCACGAAGTGTTCGGCTTCCAACGACACCCTTGTTGTGCTTTCGGCGCTATAGTCATTATCTGCGCCTGTTGCCATTTTTACGCCTAGTGCCAGTGCTTCTTTGATTGTTCTTTCAGCTTCAACCATCATAAACTTACCGCGTAACTCTAATGTAGGATTACTGTACTCCCCACCTGGAACTTTTAAATCTTCAATGGTTATAAAAGTAGGGACTAAAAAGGTGCCTTTCGTTTTCATAAGCCCAAGAGTTGCCCTACTTAGAAAAGTACCGTGTTCTATGCTTACAACACCGGCTTCAACAGCTGCTCTTCCTCCTTCATCACCATGTGCATGCACCATAACTTTTAGATTATGTTTAGCTGCTTCATCTACAACAATACGGAGTTGCTCTTTGGTGTATGTTTGTTGTCTTGGATCAGTTTCTGGGAGTCCTGCCCGTTCCGTCCCCCTGGTTTTAATAACATCCACGCCACGTGCTGCATTAATCCTTACCAATTGGCGCAGGGCCTCTTCAGAATAAACTCCTTCACTAAGATTGCTTAATCTTGTGTCAGCCAATATCGTCTCTCCTAAATTAGGGGTGACATATACACCTGCGCTGACAAAGTCGGGCCCTGGTATAACTCCCTTTTTAGCCAGATTACCAAGGGTCACATCTTGATAGAATTTAGTACTGGCAGATCGCACAGTGGTAACTCCCGAATTCAGTGCTCGTTCTGCAGCTTTAAAATCACTTATGTGGGTATGCGCATCGATCATCCCTGGCATAAGGTAGTAGCCTAAACCATCAATTACTTGATACCCATCGGGGTCCTGACTTAATTGATTTCCAATCCATTCAATAGTTTTTCCTTTTATTTTGACAGCAGATGTAGATGAAATAGTATTACTATTGCCGTCAAAGATATTTACGTTTTTAAGGTAAATGTTCTGGGCATTTACGCCTATTGCTATGATAAAGAAAGTTAAGATGGTGATGGTCCTCATGTTGCCTTATATTGTACGGTTATGTTAGGATTGATAAGAGTTATATGGTCGATAAATCCAGATTTATCCCTTGGTGATATAATGATACTCTTGTGCTTACTATAGATTATTTCTAACCTATCCAAAGAAACTGCCGGGGCACTTATGAGGCTTCTTGTCTCTGACATCATTATTATTGATTGAATATCAATTTTTTTAATCAACACCAAGCCCAATTTAATATATAACCATTCTTCATCTATGGCATAAAAGAGGTTGAAAAAGAGTATCAGTATAAAAGTCACAATGCATAAGTTAACCCCAATCGCGAACCATCTTTGTGAAGAAATCAACGGAAAAATGGTGCCAATTGGTACTGCCAATACAAAGAGTAAAAGGCCATAACTTATTTTTGATGGATACTTTTTCATATTTACTGTGGCCAATACAACTCTGGTAAGCCTTCTTTTTTTAACAGCGCATTATACGCATTTACATCTTTGACCTTAAGACTTTGCAGCTCCGTTTTTAGCGTACCCCATTGTTTTAGATAGTCCTTGGTCACCTCTCGTACTCCTGGAGTCATGGGTAGGTTTCCTTTTCCAATTCTGTTCAGGAAATCTTTAAACTTTATTAAGAGTCGTGCCTCGAACATATAGTTGCTTTGGTAGGTTCTCATTTCTTTTTGGAGAATCTTGGCAATCCAATCATCTATGGCACCATTTAGTGCAGTCCCCTGTGTTTTTATCTTTTCATTGGTAGATTCTTTCATGATAAAATCTAACTGCTGTTTAATTTTTCGAAGGTCACGTACTCCTTTTGCCATTTCAGTGGCGCCCTTATAAATGAGTTTTGAAATCCCATCTCTTTCAACATAGGCAGCCGCAGCATTATCAATACTGTTGGCGATGCGAGGGTCAATTTTGATTTCAAAATCTTGGGTTTGACTGTACTCCCCCACTTTAAATCGAACTTTATAATTTCCCGGAGGCGCATTATATGCAGTTAGATCACGATTGGTAGTGTACAATTCTTTTAGGCAATCAAACTTTCCAATTTTCATATTCCATTGGAAACGATGGGCGCCTATGCTTCTTTTTAATTGAGGTTTTACCAAGGTATCACACCCAACCCTTGGGCGGTTCGCAAACTCTGCATGAATCACTTCTCCACTACTGTCCATAATTTCCATGGACATGGGTATCTTTTCTGGCACTTCTTTATTTAAGGTATAGTGAATCTGTACTCCAGCCGGTGGGTTTTTACCATACCCACCATCAATACTGTAGGCTACAGAAAGTTCTGTATGCATATCCCTTGGTTTATAAAGGAAATAGTCCGTTTTGGCTACTTCTTCACTAATTTGATGCAGTGGGGTAAGGTCATCCAAAATCCAAAGTGCTCTCCCCTGTGTTGCTACTACTAAATCTTTACGCTTCACTCTTAAATCAGTAATCGGAACTTCAGGTAGATTGTTCTGCAAGGGCAGCCATAGTTTCCCATCGTTAAAAGAAACAAAGACTCCGGTTTCCGTACCTGCGTAAAGCAATCCTTTTCGGTCCGGGTCCTCTCTTACACTCCTTGCAAAAGTATCACCAGGTATTCCGTTCACAATTTTCTGCCAAGAAGCTCCATAATCATTTGTTTTATAGATATGGGGTGTAAAATCATTCCATTTATATCCTGCCACCGCAATATATGCAGTTGCTGCATCATGAGGAGAAGGTTCCACCACGTTGATGATGCTTTCTTTTAGGCCAGCAGGAGTAACATTTTTCCATGTGCTGCCCCCATCTTGGGTCAAGTACACCAAACCATCATCCGACCCCACCCAAATAACACCTTCCTTAACTGGTGACTCTTCTATGTTGAAAAGGTTGTTGTAACTCTCTGCTGTGATTTGTTCATTACTGATGGGCTTTCCACCTTTTCCTTGATGTGCTTTGTCATTGCGTGTAAGGTCTTCACTGATCACATCCCAAGTTACTCCCCTATCCGAGGACTTCATCATGTATTGGGAGCCGTAATAAATCACGTTTGGATTATGGGGTGAAACAATTACTGGACCATTCCAGTTGGCCCGATATTTAAGATTTTTGGGTTGTTCACCCGTAACTCTTTCAGGATACGGACGAACCATTCTTGTATTGTCAATATCACGGTCCCATTCCACAAAATTGCTTGCAAAGTAGGTGGAATAGACATATCTAGGATTATCTGGATCAAGTGCCACAGTGGATGATTCACCTGCTCGCATCACATCCCAGTGCATTTCTCCAATACCATCGTCAACCACTCTGCTATCAATCGCTATGGTGCTATTGTCTTGCTGCCCCGAATATACCCGATATGGATATTGATTGTCTGTTATTGCTCTATAGAACTGCCCAGTAGGCTGATTCATCAAAGTAGACCAGGTTTTACCTCCGTTATAGGTTACAGAACCACCACCATCATTGGCGTTGATCATGATATCGCTATTATTGGGATTGATCCATAGATCATGATGATCTACATGACTACCCATAATGCCAGTAAAGGTTTTTCCCCCATCGATAGATTTCATGGCAAAACTATTCATCACCCATACTTCGTCTTCATCATTGGGATCAGCGATAATATGCATATAATACCATGATCTTGCATAGGTGGTGGCATCATTTGTAGTTTGTTTAAAGCTCTCTCCACCATCTTCTGAGCGATATACTCCTGCTTTATCTCCCAGGGCATCAATGGCGATGTATACGATGTTTGGGTTGGCTGGAGAAATGGCAACACCCATCTTTCCTTTTAATTCTGGTACCCCTTTTGTTATTTCTTTCCAAGTTTTACCAGCATCGGTAGTTTTATAAATACGACTACCTGGACCTCCACTCTGCACTACCCATGGTTTTCGATGAAAATCCCACGAAGCAACCATCATAATATTTGGATTGGAAGCATCCACTGTCATGTCCACAATCCCAGAATCTTGGTTAACATATAGAATCTTTTCCCAACTAACTCCCCCATCTTCGGATAAGTATACCCCGCGTTCCTCATTGGGTCCCCAAGGATTTCCTTGAGCTGCCACGTATACTTTATCTGGATTATTTGGATGTACGTAAACATCGCTTATATGTCTGGTGGCTGCCAATCCCATATGCTTCCATGTTTTTCCGGCATCAGTGGACTTATACAATCCATCTCCATGAGAGGTTTTAACTCCACGAACAGGAGACTCTCCCGTTCCTACATAGATAATATTGGAGTCTGAGGGCGCAATGGTGATATCGCCAATTCCCGTGGTATTAAAAAAGCCGTCAGAGATATTGTTCCATGTATTTCCGCCATCAGTGGTTTTCCATACACCTCCGCCTGTTGCTCCCATATAATAGGTGAAGATATCATCTGGTAATCCAGCTACGGTAGTCGACCTTCCTCCCCTAAAGGGCCCTATGTTCCGATACTCCATGGATTGATACAAACGTTCACTGATATTTGTTGTATTCGACTTCCTTTGGCCAAAGGACAAATAAGAAACTGAAAAGCACGCTATAAGTATATAAATACTGTTTTTCATTTAATGGTTCTTTATCCACTAAATGTAGTGATTTATATGCTTTTCTTTCTTTATTGAAAATGGAGTTTTTATACTTATTTGACGACTCCAATACGGTCTTGAGGATATAGTTTGTATCTTCAATATTGGTAATTCATCAATCCATGAAACGGTTCTTTATTTTTTTAAGCTGTGTTTTGTTTTTCTCTAGCATGCATGGGCAAATATTTTTGGAGCAACCTCTAACTAACAGCCAAAAGGATAAGCTTTCTATTGACGGCAGAAGTTACCCAGTTGGAGTGAATGGTGAGGATGCGAGAAGACTAATAGTAAGTCGGAATATCTCTAAAAGACTACAAGTTCAGTTGGAAGAATTCTATGAAAAATTTGGCACAAGAGAACGTATTAGCACCTCTTTTTTACTCAAATGGCAGGTAAAAAAGAGATTACATCTTTTCGCGGGCACACAAGGCGTTTATGATATTAATCAACTATCTGGTGAACAAGAACTTATGCAGGTAAACTTAAGTGCTGGTTTAGGGTATGAGGTGAATTCCGATCTATTGTTGGAACTAGGGTTCCAAGGCAAAGTGAACAAATCTGGAGGGGATCTCTCTGGTAAAGTAATTAACCCTAACGTTTTTTCCCTACGGGCCAGCTTTTAATTAAATTTCAGTAGTCAAATACAGGCGTCATTTCATTGAGGGTGAAATCTTCTACGGCTCCATCAGTAGCGTTCATATAAGCTACCAAATGTGCATTGCCCATATGTTTTTGCCATAAATCATGCTCCATTAATTAGAAACATAGCACAAAATACTCTTATGATAAAATTCCTTTTCATATTAATACTCCCCTTAATTTAACAGATGACTACTTTATTTGAATTCCTTTGGTGTCTGAAAATTTCCCTGTCACCAACCAACCCCCAAAGTCTTCGGAAACTGCCAATAGCAGTGTATTTTTCCCCTTCTTTAGGTTCAGATAAACAGCATCAAAGAGTCCTATTGTACCCAAATAGCGGTAGTCTCTTGATCTGTATTTATTGTTTCCTTTATAAATGGGTTGTCCGTTTAAGATGACTACTACCCTATCACTATAACCAAAGTCAAATAGCTTAGTTTGATCTTTACTAGAGTCAATATTGATCTTTGCAAAAACGGTATTCCTAGGTTCCTGATCACGCAGCTTTACCTGTCGGGATATGTTTGCAGCTACACCTTCCTCAACTGAAATGCGTTTGCCCCATGATCTATTATCAATAACGGTTTTAAGTGACCCATAATCTTGTAAAAGCTGCTCTTCAAACTTATCTGATACTTCCCAATGCTGAATCAATCCATCTATTGGCTTTCTCTTACCTGGATTAAAGTTTTTTAATTCAACGGCATCATTATCAATGGAAATATTGGCAATATGTAAAGCTTGATTATTGCCTCCCGTAATGCTAATTCCCCCTTCTTTTGGTGTATGAAACAACTCCCAAGAGAGGTTAGGCTCCTCTTGATAATCCAGAAAAACTTGTGCTCTGTTATCATTAACAACAACTTTAACATGGGTCCAATCATCATATTTGTATTCATATGGGAAAGAATATTTAGGTCCAAAATAGAGTTGCCATGGAGATATGCCATTCACCACTGGCGCCGCTTGATTAGCATCTGGGTTTCCTGATTGATGTGGTCGCACATAGAAATGCTCCGCGTTATCCCCATCTACTCTAAAATATACCCCGGGAAAACCTTGGACTTTCTTTAAATAGATATCATATTCAATGGTACCATTTAAGAAAACTTCATTCTTCAACCGTATGGAACCTCCTTTTAGGTAAATAGCTTCTTTCCCTTTATAGGTTTCCAAAAGATACGATTGCGCATTAACCTCCAAATGTGTCGTATCTAAAGGAATATGGCGTTGTGCATTTCCTAAGGTAACGAACAGTGTTATTGCGATAATAGGAATAGATTTAAACATGGCGTTCTTTTTTTGATTACCCAAAATTGGACAATATCCAGATGCATCTAAAAACAAATTGGTTCAAGTTGGTTCATTCTGGTTCATCCATCATTTTTTTATGACCTTTGTATGTATAGACTAAAACCATGTATCCAGAATACGAATTGGTACAAACCTGTTTACAGGAAATTGAGAGGAAATTGAGCTGGGGACCTTCAAATACTTGGCACAATGACGTGTTTGTCGAGTTAAGTGAACATATTCAACAACATACACAAGTATTGCTAAGCCCCACAACGCTAAAAAGGGTTTGGGGAAAAGTGGATTATAAAAGCACTCCCAGCATTACTACACTAAACACCCTGGCACAATATACAGGTTACCAAAACTGGAGAGATTTTAAAAACAAATCGTCTACCAAGAAACCATCGAGGTTTTACCAAAAGATCACCTCAAACTTGGGAGTGATTATGCTTGGTGCATCCCTAATGACCATTGTGTTTATTTCTTTTTATTCTTTAAAGAGTTCGGACAGCAGGAATGAAACACTGGACCTTTCCAAAATAAGTTTTAGCAGTAGGCCCGTGACCAGTGGCCTTCCTAATTCTGTCGTTTTTAATGTAGACTTGGATGGCATTTCGTCAGACAGCATTTATATTCAACAATATTGGGATCCAAACAAAACCATTAAGCTTTCCAAAGGCCAAAAACAAGCTACGGGGCAATACTATTTGCCAGGCTATTTTAGGGCAAAGCTTTTGGTTGATGGAAAGATAATCAAGCGCCACGATTTGTACATTAAATCAGATGGCTGGTTGGGTACTGTGGATTATGAACCCATACCAAAATATGTTCAAACCAAAGAGATTACAGCACGTCCTTTAGCCTTTTCCGCGGAAATATTGGAAGAAATTAAATCAAATGAAAAACCTATTTCCTCCACATTCCATCTTGTAGACGATTTTGAATCCATTTCTGGGGACAATTTTGTTCTTAATACTACTTTAAAGAACAGTTACAATGAAAAATGGGCGGTATGCCAACATGTTGCAATTTTTGTATTGGGCACAAAAAGCTCTTTGATTATTCCATTCTCCATTCCTGGGTGTACTTCTGAAATTGGAGTCATGATGAGTGATGTATATTTAAATGGTAAGAAGCATGATCTTTCAGGCTTGGGAGTGGATATGTCTGTTCACAGAAATTTTAGAATCGCTGTTAAGGATAAAAAGCTAAGCGTGTCTTTGGAAGGAACAGAATTATTCAGAGGTTCGTATACTGAATCCATTGGTGAAATAGCAGGACTTCGCTATCGTTTTTTAGGTGCTGGTGAAATCTCTAGTATTATACTTACAGACTCATTGGAACAACATGTGGTTATTGAAGACCATTTTTATTGAAAAACACATTGATAGTGTTAATTAAAAAAAGGGAAGCTTAAGCTTCCCCTTTTTCATATCATCTCAACTGACCTAACAGCATTCGCTACGCGTGATAGTAACGCTCATTGATTATTTTGCCATTCTCCCATTTTGTCCTCACCACTTGCTCAAATTTATGCGCTGTGCCATCATTTGTTTCAAATTCCATTACAGCCTCATAAAAAGTAGTATCTCCGTCAACAGCGGGACCACTTAAAACTTTGTATCCATGAAAAGCTGTTACTGTATCTAAAAGTTTCTTTTCTTCCAACAAACAAAACTCCTTACCCACCTTTGGTGCGTTATTCCCTTCAAACAATTGTACATTGTCATCAAGATATTCCTCCATTGCTTCAATAAACTTGCCTTCTGCCAATAGCGCAACAACTTCGTTGGCGTTTTTCAATAATTCCTGTTCTTGTGCTTCTTTTGTAGTATCCATGCTTCTAGTTTTAGATTATTAATTTTCGTTGGTACAAAAATGCGTCTAACCCTATTGTGATGGAATACCAATTTTTCCCGATGGCATGTACAGATTGCCTTTATGTCGTTTATCACCGCTATTTCACTACCACATGTAAATACAGCTGTTTTATAATTCATCCCAATTGGTAATTTTGATTGGTTTTGCCAAAGAATCCAATTCAAAAATCTTCAAATGCTAAGTCATAAAAAACCTATCCTTAAAATAAGAATAGCTTTTTAATAATCTTATTCCTCATTTTATAATATGTTTTTGCATATTCTTTTGAAGCCGAGCGTAATCCTGAGTTACAAAATATGGCAACGGTCATATCCTGGTGTGGAAAATAGTACAGATCTGTTGTTATGCCAATACCCCTTCCAGAATGCCCCATTAAAAACTTATATGGGAAAGCTTTATCTGCCATTAATCCCAACCCATAATCAGGTTTTTTCTCATCATTCCATGTCATCATTTCTTTTAAGATTTCATCCCCTAGAATTTCTCCTTTCATCAATCTTTCCAGAAAATTAGCTGCTTCTTCAATTGAAGCATAAACACCGTCGTCCCCGCTATACCAATTTGTGGTCTCTATAGTTTGTGCCGATAAGTTTTCTGTAATGCTATTTAAATCAATATCGCCATAATGGTCAACCAATCTTTTAGGTGGTGTTTGCTTATAATATGTATCTTTTAGATTGTATTTTTCAATGATATCTTCTCTAATAAATTTTTCATGCCCTTTTTGAACAACCGTATCCATAATCATGGATAAAAGCAAGTAATTTGTGCTACTATACTTATATTCTCCCAAGGGTTTGGTATGCCCAGTAATCCCGTAAGCATATTTACGCAATGCATCCATATGGGATAAGGTATCCAGCTTTAGGTTTCCGGATAGATACAGTTCATTGAGTTCTGGATTTCTGTTATAATTGTATAATCCCGAAGTATGGCCTAACAAATGCCTAACAGTAACATTTTTGGCAGTGGCAAATCCATCTATAATCTCTTGGGGCAAGTAGTTTTGTATTTTGTCATCCAAACCTATTTTACCTTCTTCTACAAGCTTTAATGTAGACACAGCAACATACATTTTACCAATACTGGCCAATCCAAATATGTCATTCTCCTTTAGCCTTTCCTTATTCTCTAAATCGGAATACCCTGAGGTACCAATCCATTTTCCAAGTTTTGGGCTTTTAATGTACACAGAAACTCCAGCCAGATTGTTACCGGTGGCATCATCTACATACTTTTGAATCTTGCCTAGCTTTCCTTTTTGAGTTTGAGCAACTGCAGGCGAAATTGTTGCAACCATAATTAATGCGCATGCACTCAATATTAGTCTAAATAATTTCATGTCTTTTCGTTTTTTTGATAACACAAAGAAATTATCGTAATGTTTTGTCAAAAAGGAAAATGACCTCTAAATACTTAAAGTGCTATTAGAATTAATTTGAACTGCTATTGCGCCACCTGCGAAAGGATGCCGCTTTAAGCCTACTTATGGTAATTGAAGTATTATCATTGTCTATATCCTTTAATTTTAAATCAATTTTTCCATAGGTAGATGGTGAGATGGACAAAATCGTTTCTTGTCGGATGATTGTGTTTCTAGTAGCTAGAAAAAATAAATGTCTTGGAAGCAATTCCATTAAACTGAGAAGGGACCCATTAAAAACTGCTTTGGTACCATCATAATATACCCACACAACTCCTAAATCACTTTTTACAAAGTTGATGTCTTTCGCACTTATTTGTAAAATACTGTTGGCTTTTTGTAGTGCTATTTGGTTTGAACTTTTATAGAACTCTGATTTTAACTCATTTAATTTTTTGGTGGAATCGGTTAAACTGTGTTCAGCATTCATCCAATTTTTATAAAAATGAGCCGACCATTTAAAAAAAGTAAATAGTAGGGCAACAACAAAAATGCATAGGTTAATAATGAGTAATTCCTTTAATGAATAAAACCCATCCCCTATCACCCAGGTATACATATTGCCGATGATATTAATGACAACAAGCAATGACAGGGTTAAATACACCAATTGATACAGAAAACGCTTCCCTAAGTTTTTTGTCCAGCTAAGTTTTCGCTCTAATCTGAAATCAATAATTCTATTAATTTCGGTAAGCATGGCGGCAAAAACAATGGCAATTAAAAATTCTTCTAGAATAAAATCTGGACTAGCTGGATTAAAAATAAAATTGATGACAATATTGGCAATGGAACCTAATAAAATAGGCTCTATTATTCGCCAATAGCCCATACTTTTGGAAGAAATCATATTAAATTATAACGCTATCGATATCCAAAAAATCCAATTGGGATCATAGTTTTTCGGTTAATATGGCTATCATCGTTTTTATACCATCTCTATAATTCCCTAATCTAAGATTTTCATTAGGGCTATGTTGGTTATTGTCCATGTTGACGGTAGGCACTATTACAGCCGGAATACCTAAGGTATTTACAAATGGTGAAATGGGAATAGAGCCACCGCCCATTCTTATTTTAATGATATCATCCTCAAAAGCTTTTTCCAACGCATTTTCTAACCAAATGCCTACATCAGAATTCATTTCTGTTCGGAAAGATTGATAAGATAGTTCATGTGTGAAGGTTGCAATTCTTTTGTTTGATAATCGTTCCTCTTTAGTCGGTTCCCTATCTAAGACCAAATACCCTTGGTTTTCAACATGTGAGCTAATCAATTTTATAAGGCGATGTGGGTCAGATTCCAATACCAATCTAACATCTATCTCTGCTCTAGCCCAACTAGGTACAATAGTTCTCGCTTTTTCATTGATCCAACCAGATTGCATGCCTCTAATGTTTAATGAAGGATATTGAATCGCTTCTTGATAATTACTTCCTACCTTATCTATATCGGCAATCTGAAGTTTATTCCTTATAAAATCCTCATCATCTGGAACCCCTCTCAGGATTTTTTTGGTGTCTTCATCCAATGTTATGCCATCATAATATCCAGGTATGGTTACTCGTCCCTCATCATCTTTCATAGAGGCTAATAGTTTGGAGAGTCCAAATGCAGGATTAGGAGCGTAATTCCCATAATGACCACTATGCTGAGGAACAATTGGCCCATAGGTAGTCAATGTAATGGTGGCTATTCCCCGGGCTCCAAAAACCAAGGTCGGCTTATTGGTAATATGTAATGGGCCATCAAAAATGACCATCATATCCGATTTTAGAAGCTCCCTATTGTCTATGACGGCTTGGGGAAGACGAGGCGAGCCCAACTCCTCTTCAAAATCCATAATAACCTTTATATTATAATTTGGCTCGAAGTTTTTTTCTGAAATTGCATCCAACGCAGCTAAGAACATAGCAACAGGGCCTTTGGCATCAGAAGCTGATCTTGCGAAGATCCGCCAGTCATCCTGATAATTATTAAGGTCATAATTCTCTAAAGTCTTCCAGTTGCCCGAGGCTTCCTTTTCCTTGAAAACAGGAATGTAAGGGCTTTTTTGGAACCATCTTGTAGTATCTACCGGTTGTCCGTCTATCTGAAGGTAAACTAACACGGTTTTCTTGCCTTTCTTTCCTTTTCTTTCGGCCAGCAACAAAGGAGCAACAGCAGTAGGTATTCGTGTGGTTTTAAAATTTCTATTTCCAAAAGCTTTTTCACACCATTGTATATTTGCTTCAAGACTCTCTGGAAAAATAGCATCATTTGGGATACTTAAAATATCTATAAGTTCTGTAAATGATTGTTTGGTATATTTTTCGGCTAACTCTTCAAGCTTTTCTTGATCATAACGCTGTCCAAAAATTGTTATTGGTATTAGCAGAATCAAAAGGTGTCGTAAAAATGATTTCATGGTGGTCGTTTGTATTGGTTAAAGATAAATCTAAATGGACAATATTGCCAGTCCCTTTGTTCAATAAACATTGGAATAACAGCTGGAAGATATTTGATTTTTTGTTTTGGCGGTTCAAAGGTCAAAACAAATAAAAGCAGTAATTTAACAACTTCGTTTTAACGACCTCACCAAATGCTATTTATCGATTTTTACAATAAGATATTAAAGGCTTCATTCACTTATAGTGATTTACCCTTTCCCATGAAAAAGGTTACTGTTCTAAAGGGAACCAGTATCACAACATACGGGCAGGTAGAAGATTCTCTTTACTTTATGAACAAAGGTATTGTTGAGATGACGATTAAAAGTTATATGACCGAAAAGATAATCGACTTTTTTTTTGAAAACGATTTTTTCTGTGGCTATACCTCCTTTTTAGATCAACTTCCGACAGATGTGCAAATAACGACCCTTATGGACTCAGAAATGGAAATTATCGAACGTAAGGATTTAATGTCCGCTTATGAATTTTCTTTGGAAGCAAACAAGTTTGGAAGAATTGCAACTGAGCATGGTTATATTAGAAAATCCAATAGGGAAAAAGATCTATTAACCAAAACAGCGGAAGAAAGATACGCAGAAATGTTTCGAACACGTTCTAGATATATTTCCAATATTCCAGTAAATAAAATTGCTAAATATCTAGGCATACACCCCGAAAGCCTCAGTAGAATCAGGAACAAAATGAATTCTTAATAACAACCCTTAATCTTCCGTAGTTTTTCTTACAAAAAGTAACTGAAAATAATTTTTCAAGTGTTTTAAGTGGTCTGCGGTAAGATCTCTGCCCTTCAAGGCCTTTGATACTACAAAAGCACCTTCAAAGATAACAACAGTATGATCGGCCAGCGATTGGATGTCAATTTCAATTTTGGTATCATAGTCTTGTAGAACATCTCTAATCAATTGTTCCATGGTTTTTCTCCATGTTAATATAGTTTCCGATATGTGCCGTAACGTTTCCTCATCGAACTGACTGGGTTCATAGGTATAAGTAGCATACAAACAACTATAAGGCTCTGATAAACCGGACATCATATCAACAAACTCCTGGATGAATTGTAAAAGGCGTTCCAAAGCATCTCCCTCTAAGTATTTTGTCTTTTTTAGAGCCTCGTTCATGTGCAAGATATCTTCCTTGGCATACTCTTCTATAAGAGCTTTTGCCAATGCACTCTTTGTTTTAAAGTGATAAAAGAATGCCCCTTTGGTAATTCCGGTTCTCTGTAATATTTGATCTATACTGGTCCCCGAAAATCCGTTTTCGAATAGCAAGGCTTTGGATTCGGCCAATATTTTATCATATGTAGGTTTTCCATCTCTTCCCATTTGTTAAAGATAAAAAAATTAAACAGACTAGTTGGTATGTATTGAAATAATTTTATATTTGCACCAACTAGTCTGTTATAAAATATTAACAAGAATTATCAATTATGCAAAATTTTATTTCTCAATTACCAACTCCCATGGACATCTTATTTGATCCAATCTCTCTTATAGTGTACGTCATGTTTGGCGGGTTAATGCTTTGGGAATCTCTTTTTCCGGCCCGAAGATTACCTAAAATGAAATTCTGGAAACTTAAGGGCATAACCTTTTTTATTGCTTATGTGCTTCTGACTACCTACATTCCTCTTATATGGGATGACTTTTTTGCTTCCTACCAATTAATGGACCTAAGCTCTTTGAGTTTATGGGTACAGATCATTCTAGGCGTATTTTTATTCGAACTTGTGCAATATGGCTGGCATATAAGCATGCACAAATCCAATTTTCTATTTAGGACATCTCATCAAATGCACCACAGTTCGGAAAGGATAGATGTTCCCAGTGCCTTTATTTTTAGTGCAAATGATATGATAGGACTGTCTTTGGTCGGGTCGGTTAGTTTTGCCCTCATCATGGGATTGACTCCTCAGGCTATCACCATTATTGTATTATTTCTTACTTTTTTAGGCATTTTTCAGCATGCCAATATTAATACCCCTAGATGGCTCGGATACATCATCCAACGTCCGGAGAGCCATACCATACACCATGCAAAGGGAATACATAGGTACAATTATACCGACTTGCCCATAATAGATATGATATTCGGCACCTTTAAAAACCCAAAAAACTATGAACATGAAACAGGTTTCTATCATGGAGCATCCAATAGAATATTGGAAATGTTGAGTTTCAAGGATGTGACTACAAAGAAAAATAATGAAAAAAATTAGTGTAACCCAGAGTTTCTGTTAAAACGAGGGGTATTTATTTGCACGAGATATTTCAACGTACAAAAATGAATTCCTAACATAGGTCAAGACCATTTTTTTGCTTGGGCTTTTCTCCCCGTATAGTTTTGCGGTCTAAAGTTTTAAACTAAAGATTATGGAAAGTTTCATTTCTCAATTATGTAATACAACTGGGACTCTATGGACTCCTTTATCATTAATCGGCAATATCATGTTTAAATAATTGTTCCCCATAGAAAATTCATATTATCAAATAAAAAAATAAAGTTATGAGAAAAATAAGCCTTATAGTCACAGCAACAGTACTTGTTCCTATAATGTACTTTTCGGCAACCAAAATAATCAGGAATAACTCTGATGTTCCATCAAAACTAGTATATAATTTTGTCAAGTGTACTCCAGCTAAATTTTTGTTGACAGCGTTAGATACCACAAAACAAATTTCTCCATTATTTGAAAATTTAGGGAACCTTCATTTTTCTATAAGTACGGAAAAGGAAAGGGCACAGGCATTTTTTGACCAAGGTCTAAAACTATCCTACGCCTTTAACCATGCCGAAGGACACCGTTCGTTTATGGAAGCTGCACGTTTAGACCCCAATGCCGCAATGACCTATTGGGGGCAAGCTTTCGCATTGGGGCCAAACATCAACGACCCCCTACCCGATGATGAACGCAAGAACAAGATAAATGAAGCTATGACGAAGGCCAAGCATTTGGCATCAAATGCTACTCCAAAGGAAAAGGCTTTGATAAAAGCATTGTCTGCAAGATACAGTGAAGATTTGACCAAAGATGTCGCCGAACTGAATATGGCCTATATGGAGGAAATGGCCAAAGTGGTTAAAAAATTCCCTGAAGACGCCAATATTCAAATTTTATATGCGGCATCTGTTATGAATACGGTGCCATGGAATTATTGGGACAAAGATGGGAATCCATCCCTAAATATTGCAGAAGCTAAAGCCGCTCTTGAAAAGGCAATGAAACTTAAACCTGAAAACCCGGGAGGGCATCACTATTACATTCATATGGTGGAACTGCCTTATCCAGATTTGGGAGTTCCCAGTGCCGATAAACTGGCCTCTTTAATGCCTGGAGCTGGCCATATTGTGCACATGCCATCACATATTTACATTCGGGTTGGTCGTTATTTAGATGCAGTAAAGGTGAATCAAGCAGCTATCTTAGCAGACGAGGATTATATTTCCCAATGTTTTGCCCAAGGGTTGTACCCTTTAGCCTATTACCCACATAATATCCATTTTTTATGGTCTTCGGCAAGTTTGTTAGGTGCTAGTGAGATTGCCCTTGATGCCGCTAAAAAAACAGCTGAAAAGGTACCCGTAGGAGAACTTGTTGAAATGCCTTTTCTACAAGATTTTGCTTCGACTCCCCTATTGGCCTATACAAGGTTTGGTAAATGGAACGAAATTTTGTCGATTCCTGCTCCAAGTTCCAATATAAAGCATCTTAACCTTATCAGGCATTATGCACGAGGTTTGGCTTTTATCAGGAAAGGGAATCCGAAAGAAGCCCAAGAAGAATTGGAGGCCATTGCCCTACTCAAAAATGATCCGGAATTGGAAACATTGGTGGCAACTGCTAACAACGCTTCCATCCATTCGGCCAACATTGCATACGAAGTGGTAGCAGGTGAATTGGCCGCGATGAAGGGTGATTTACCAAAAGCCATTGAACACCTTAGCAGTGCTGTGGTCTTTGAAGATGGTTTAACCTATACCGAACCTGCAGCCTGGCATATTCCCACCCGTCAAAATTTAGGAGCTGTTTTAATGCAAGCCAAAAGATATGGTGAAGCTGAAAAAATATACAAAGAAGATTTAGCGGTATTAAGACAAAACGGTTGGTCGCTAATAGGGCTATATAACGCCTATATGGCCCAAGGAAAAGTTGTTGAGGCCAAGAAAATAAAAAAAGAATTTGATAGCGCTTGGGAGCATGCCGATATAAAAATAACAAGTTCAGTTTTATAGCAATGGCCAAAATGAAATTTAAGATGACCAAACAATTCATGTTGCCCCTACTTTTTTTTGCCATAGTCTTAACGGCTCTGTTTATAATATTTCAACCAATTGAGGAAAAGCTAATGGTATATAACCCTACCGATGTGCATCCAGAATTAGTTGACAAAAGCCTACAGGGCATAAGTAAAAATCATACAGTAGCAGATTTTGAATTAATAAATCAAAACGGCAAAACGATTACCCAAGATGTTTATAAAAACAAAGTTTATGTGGCAGATTTCTTTTTTACTAGCTGTCCAAGCATCTGCCCCGTCATGACCAATAATATGGCTAAAATTCAAGAGGAATTTTTAAATGACGATAACGTAATGCTTCTCTCTTTATCTGTGACACCCAACGTTGATAATATTCCAATACTACGTGAATATGCAAATAACAAGGGTGTGATAGATTCTAAATGGAATGTTACCACTGGTAATAAAAAACATATATATGAGCTAGCGCGCAAAAGTTATTTTGCTGCTACTGATGAAGGTGATGGAGGGTTACAAGATTTTATCCACACATCAAATTTCATACTGGTGGACAAACAAAAACAAATCAGAGGCATTTATAATGGTATCGATGATAAAGAAATACTCCGTTTAATCAATGATATCAAGATTTTGACCAACTGATTTAAAAGCAGCTTCTTACTGGTAAAAACATAGTGCCAAATCCTTTATAAATAATAAGGGCTTAACATCTATTGCCTAAAAAACACATAAAACGTGTACTAATCAATCATAACAAATTCATCAATTAATAAATTTTAACACCATGACAATTTTTAAGAATACTAATTACTTAATCATCTTTTTGGCCCTCTGCATGGGAAGTATAAACGCTCAAATTGGCCATGAAAAAAATACCCTGAAAGACTCCATTGAGATTGATGGTGTGTGGCGCAATTATGAATACCATGTTCCTCAGCACCCCATTAGAAAATCGAGACTTATAATTGTTTTACATGGGGATGGAATGACCACAAAGTCGATTCAAACAACAACAGGATTTGAGTTCAATAAATTGGCAGATAATACGGGTGCTACAATCGTTGTTTATCCGCAAGGCTATAAAAATTACTGGAATGATTGTAGACGGGAGGCCTCTTTCGAAACAAAAAACAAAGATATCAATGATGTGGCTTTTATTAAATCCATTATTCAAAGAATGGAAAGAAGATACCATATTGATCACAAAAATGTCTTTGCGGCAGGTTATTTCAACGGAGGAAATATGTGCTATAAATTGGCCAAATCAATTCCTGATGTTTTTAAAGGATTCGCCGCAATTGGAGCAAATTTGCCCATAAAGTCCAATGATGATTGTGTCCCTATCAACAAAGCTGTTTCCATAATGGTCATAAACAATATGTCGGACACGATAAACCCATATAAGGGTGGTGAGCTTGCCTCATTAGACGGATTTACCAGAGGAAAAACACTGCCAACCAATGAGACATTGGATTATTGGTTAACCCTTTTGGAGCAAAACGATGAAGCCCCATTGTCATCGCTTTCATCCACTATTGTAAAGGCCAATTCCACATTTTTTCGAGATGATTACTGGTCGAAGGAAAAGAACAAAAGAATCTCGCTTTTAAAAATAGTGAAGGGTGGGTATCCCTTTCCCAATCCACATGTGGATCAGTGGTCTCAAATAGCAGCCAACATGAACAAGCATATCAACATCCCTGAAACTGTAATGCGGTTTTTCTATCAGGTACAATACTCCAATACTCAGTTAAAATAAATAACGCTTTGTGATTCAGATTATATAAAAAAACAATCCTATGAAAAGTATTAAACAAATTTTTGCAATATCAATTTTACTATTTGCTCTTGCTTGTGGCAGTGACGATTACGATGATAATCCTAAAGAACCAGAACTTACCGAGATACGAGTAATTGGGCGCGGTGTTGCCATAGCGCAACCCAAAACCATAGTGCATCCCAAAACAGGAGAAACTTTAGAACCCAACTGTTTTCTTATGGAACTTATAGATCCAGATAGCGGAGATCTAATTGGAACGCTACAGGACTGTGTTGTCGATAATGTAACGGACAGTGTTGGCACCATTCTATCTAGAGTAATCACCTCAATCAATATTGATGGGCGAGGTACCATTCAAGCTGAAAATCAGGTCATACAAACACTTCAACCTCCTGATGAAGCTTTGAAATTTAAAACCCTATTTACTCCTACGGAAAACAATATCATTAATGCAACTTTTGAGTTTGAAGGACGAGAAGGAACCGTTGCTCTAGATGGGGAAGTAAGTTTGGCTGACTTTGACCAAGGCATCGTTTCCTTCAATTGCAATTTCACCATCAATTTAGAACCTTATTAAGTCTTAGTGCCGTAATCATATTTTGATTACTACATAGTGTTGGTTAAGTGCTCATTGCCCTAAAAATGCATGGGCACTTTTAGCCTCACTGCACCGAAAGACCCCATTAAACCATCGTTTTTAATCATGAGAAAAAAAGTATGGCTGGTATTCCTATGCTGTTGCCCATTATTTGCAATTGCTCAAAGTAATACCATCAATGGCCAAGTAAAAGACAGTCTGAACACCCAAATACCCCTGGCACATATAATGATCCTACAGGAGGACATTTTTGTAATAGGTGCCATTACCAACTCAGTAGGGAGTTTTGTGATTGAAAGCCTAAAGAATGGTTCTTACAGTTTAAAAATTGCCGCCATAGGTTACCAAGATTTCACAAAGAAATTCACCTATACTGGAGGCAATCTGGATTTAGGCGTTTTGCAATTACAAACTGAATCAATTGCGCTTGACGGAGTAGAGTTGGTGGGTAGAAAAAACCTCTATGAAAAACGAGCAAATAGTTTGATCATAAATGTTGAGCAGCAAATTTCTGGTGCAGGTAGATCAGTTCTCGAGCTTTTGGCGAGCACAGCTGGTGTATCTATAAATCAACAAAACGGGACACTTTCTTTAAATGGTAGAGGGCAACTGGCCATTATGGTCAACGGAAAACTAAGCCGAGTTGATGGTCAGGCCTTACTCAGTCTTTTAAAGAGTATGCCTACATCAGAAATTAAACATTTTGAGGTATTCAATAATCCTCCTGCCAAATATGAATCAAATGGTTCTGGTGGTATGATAAACATTACAACCAAATCCAATAACATCAATGGTAAAGGAGGAAACTTGTCTTTAACAAGTGGATATGGTAAAGGTGAAAAAACAGGTTTGGCTGCAAGCTTCCATTCCCAACAAGGTGAAATCGGTTGGTATGGCAGTTATTCTTTTAATAGAGATTACTCCCCAGAGGTATGGGGATTACAAAGTGAGTTTACTGATTTAGAAATTCCAAAAAAAGTAAACACCCGTAGCTTTCGAAAACCAATTACCGTTTCGCAAAATTATTCTTTTGGTTTGGACTTCGAAGCGTTGGAAAACACAGATATCGGTGCAACCTTAAGCGGGTATAGTTCCAAATGGGATATGATTGCCTTTGATAATGTAAGCAACACCAACAGTTTGGATGAGATGGAATTGCTGGACATTAAAACAAATGAAATTAATCACTGGAATCATGTCGGTGGCAACTTTCGCATACAACAATCTTTGGATAACAATCATAAGTTGGCTCTGGATTACAACTATTTATATTACCATGACAACAACCCAAGTTCTTATGTAATTGAGTCCGATTTTGTTGAAATCAAAAAAAAGACTCCCATCACCTTTAATGTTTTTAGCCTAGACTATAACTGGACCCTTTCTGAAAATGTAGACCTCGAATTTGGAGCAAAAAATAGCACATCACAATTTAAAAATACAGTAGAAGTAAGCTCGGATAATGGACTTCAGGTAATTATTGATGACGAGCTTTCCAGTACAACCCAAATGGATGAAAAAGTGAATGCTTTCTATGCTTCATTTCAATTTCAATTTGGTGAGAAAACGAGTTTAGCCACGGGATTGCGTTTTGAACACACTCGTAATGAATTAATTGGAGAAGAAAACGAAGATATCGTTCAGAGAACGTATGGGAATCTATTTCCAACACTAAGTATAACCCAAAAAATTACTGACTTACATCTTCTAAAATTGAATTACGGTAAGCGTATCAATCGTCCCAGTTTCAACAACTTGGCTCCATTTGTATTATTTCTTGGCCCGGATGCGCTCTATTCCGGAAATTCCAATTTACAACCGGCTCTGGTTCATAAAATTGGATTGGAATGGGGTTGGGCAGCAAAATATATGGCATTGGAATACATAATTGAGGAAGACGCCATAGTTGAATTTCAACCTAGACTTTCAGAAAACGGGCAACAATATGTTTTTAAAGCAGAAAACATGGATAAGAGAAATATTCTTAGTCTTTCTGTTAGAATTCCATTTGGTATTACCCCATGGTGGCAAAGTGAAACGAATCTCAATTATCAGCACGAAACTTTACAAACACAATTTCAAAACTCCGCCTTTAAAAGAAGCAAAGGCACTTACAAGATAACATCCTCCCAACAGTTTTCAATAAGCCCCAATACACGTTTAGAGTTAAGTGGGTACTACCAGTCTTCCTCCCTATTTGGAATCAGTGACTTTGGAGCAAGAGGATCATTTAACCTTGGTATTCAACACAAATTGAGAAAGAATTACGGCACGTTAAACCTATCATTTAACAACGTGTTTGCTTCCGACAATTGGAAAATAAAAACCAACCATTCAAATCCAAATATCAATACACTCGAAACTTACTTCCCCGAATCTAGAATTATGGTTTTGTCCTATGTCAAAAGTTTTGGAACAAATAAAAAGAAATCAAAACACGTTTCGAACAGTGCCAATGCGGAAAAAAACAGGATTAAATAAACGTTAAAACAATTTACACAAATAATTAAATAAAACACTATGAGCAGCGAATTCAAAAACAATGCTATTCTAGGCCCAATCAACTCTTGGATGTTCAAAATACTTTCAGGATATATGAATTATCTTTTTGGAAAATCTAAAAGGGATCTTTTTAAGAATCACCCAGAAACAGTTGTGGAAATTGGTCCAGGAGCTGGAGCAAACATGCGATACCTTAAAAAAGGAACAAAGTTGATTGCCATAGAACCCAATATTCATATGCATGCCAACCTAAAAAAAAGTGCAAAAAAATATGGGATAACTCTTGAGATAAAAACGGTTATTGGAGAATCTATTGATTTACCGGACAATTCTATTGAGTTTGTAGCCTGTACATTGGTTATGTGCACAGTGGCCAATCCAGCTAAATGTGTTGAACAAATAAAACGTATTCTAAAACCCGCTGGTGTTTTTGTATTTATTGAGCACGTTAAAGCAAAGGAAAATACCATTGTATCATTTATTCAAAATGTAACCCATAAACCGTGGCATTGGTTCTTTGAAGGTTGCAATACCAAAAGAGATACAAAGTCTTTGTTGGAGTCTGCCGGTTTTAGCTCCTTATCCATAGAAGAATACAATTCCTATTCTCCTTTCGTTCCAATTACACCACAAATTAAAGGTCGAGCGATAAAATAATGTAGTTAATTTTGAAAAGTCCTATGTATTTACAGGGCTTTTTTTCTTAATGAACTAGGTCTTATCTTGTATCTTTTGTAGAAGGCATTTGAAAAATTACCAAGACTGGAATAGCCTACTTCATAAGCAATAAAGGTGATTTTGTTATCTGTGTTTTGAATTTCGTTGTATGCCCTTTCCAGTTTTAATTCAATACAGAAATCCACAACACTTTTTCCAAAGGCATCCTTAAATTTAGTTTTAAGAAAGTATTGGTTCAACCCAACGGCATTGGCAATTTCTTTAATGGATAATCTTTTGTGTTGGTTTTTAAGAATATATTCCTTCGCCTCAATGATTTTTTGTTTTGAGGCATCTGTAAACTGAATTGAATTTTTAGTTTTTTCTCGCAACAAAGGAATAGAATGAAATATCAAATCAATGAGCTTTGCCTCTATGAACACCTCTTTTAAATTCCCCGAAAAGGGATTGTGTTTAATATCATTGATTATTTTTCTGGTCTTAGAATCCAATAACGCATATTCCTGATCAAGAAAATATTCATCATTGGTCTCAATAACAGCTCTAAGTGATTGCAGCTCTTCAAAATCCTTTAGAAAAGAGTTTAAGAAATATTCAGGTTGTATAACAAAACCGAAACTTTCATAATTGCAGTTCTTAGGAAAATGAATGGCGCAATCTCCTAACTTCTCATAAATGATTGTAAAAGTATTTGGTTTAATAATGATCTCCTTTACATCATCTGCAACAATAGTTCTGGTCCTTCCTGCCAGTTGAAAATGAAATTGCAACCATTCCTCTTCAACCTCCTTATAAATAACAACTTTTTCAAAAGTCTGCATTCTTGTAAAGTAGATCAAAAAGCCATTGATGGTCAATTCCTCCTTATGTCCTGTATACCCATCCCCTATTAAATCCAAAACTTTTTCTACTAAGCTAAAAAAAACTGACTTATGCTATTGCCAATTTTCAAATTCCATAACCAGTATTTCCGATTCAATAACAAGAAAGTCGATTCCAAAATTAGTTTTACCTCCTAACAATATCCTATGCGCACTGTTTTCATCATTATAATTTTAGTCTTTGCTTCTTTTCACTTCGCCTTAGCACAAAACGGATTGGCTATTAAAAAAGCTACAGGGAAAATTGAGTTGGATGCCCAAATGAACGAGCTGGATTGGAAGGAAGCCGCAATAGCTGAGAATTTTGCCCAATTCTTCCCAAGCGACTCCGTTCCAGCGAAAGCGCAAACAGAGATACGGATGACTTATGATGAAGACAACCTTTATGTTTTTGCCAAAATGCTGAATTTAGGTCCTAGGGAATATGTAACCCCTTCTTTAAGAAGAGACTTTAGAGGGGAAGCCAATGATGTGATAAGTATAGTACTGGATACTTATGCTGATAGAAACAACGCATTTCTATTTGGAGTAAACCCTTTTGGCGTTCAAAGAGAAGGGCTTATTGCTAATGGGGGAAGTGTGGCAAGTTCAGATACATTTTCTACAAGTTGGGACAACGTTTGGTATTCCAAAGCTGAAATATATGATGATCATTGGGCGGTGGAAATGGCTATTCCTTTTAAAACACTCCGCTATAAAAAAGACCTAAATAATTGGTATATTAATTTTTACAGGTTCGATAGCGAATACAGCGAGCAATCTACTTGGACTCCTATTCCAAGAAATCAATTTATCATCAACTTGGCATTTACCCAACCATTGGTTTGGGACGAACCTTTGCAAAAAACCAAAACAAACATTTCACTAATTCCGTATAGCATTTTTAGAAATTCCAAAAACTTTGAAACGGACACACCCACTATAAACGATTTTGATTTTGGTTTTGATGCCAAATTTGGTTTGGGGCCGGCAATGACATTAGACGTGACCGCCAATCCCGATTTTTCTCAAGTAGAAGTAGATCAGCAGGTAACCAATCTAGATAGATTTGAAATCTTCTTTCCCGAACGCAGACAATTCTTTTTAGAAAATGCAGATTTATTTGCCAGTTTTGGCATTGATGGCACACGGCCTTTTTTTTCCAGAAGAATTGGAGTTACCAGAGATGAATCCACAGGACAAAACCTGCAAAATGAGATTTATGGCGGAATACGATTAAATGGGAAATTGAATAAGAACTTAAGATTGGGAGTGCTCAATGCACAGCTAAAGGAAAATGAAGCCATAGGTTTAGCTTCCACTAATTATTTAGTAGCGGCCTTACAACAGCGAATACTGAGCAGATCTTATCTAAGTGCTACGTTTATAAACAAGCAAGCTTTTGTTGATTCTGTTGGAGGAGATTTCACTTTTTCTCCCAATACCTACAACAGAACACTGGGTATTGATGCTAATTTGGCCACTAATGACAATACTTGGAATGGGAAACTATTCTACCATCAATCTTTTGATGAAACCAATTCGGACTCCAATTATGCTTTTGGTGGTTTTCTAAACTATAGCACGTATAAACTGGAATCCAATCTTACTGGTCAAAGTATTGGTGCTGGATATAATCCTGAAGTTGGGTTTGTACGTAGACGTAATATCTTTCAATTAACTCCCCAGGTTTGGTACAACTACTATCCAAAAAATAGAGTTATTCAAAAACATGGCCCTGGTATTTCTGGTGAACTCATAAAAAACAACATCACATTGGACGATTTGGATTGGAACTTAGCGCTGAACTATAGATTTAATTATAAAAGTACGGCCTACTTAGAGTTATCTGCTGAAAAGCAATATACTTTTTTATTGAATCCTTTTGATCCAAGTGGTCTTAATGGTCTGGCATTAACTGAAGGCACAGATTATGGATATTCTTTTTTAAGTGCAACATATAGATCAGACGCAAGAAAGGTTTTCTCTTATAACTTATCTACTCAACTGGGTGAATATTTCAATGGGTCTTTGTACAATTTAGCCGGCACGCTAACCTACAGATATCAACCATTGGGGTTCACTTCATTAAATTTTGCCTACAATAACATTAGACTTCCCGATCCGTATAAGGATGCAGATTTATTATTAATAGGCACTCGTTTTGATTTCACTTTTACCAAAAATATCTTTTGGACAACTTTTGTGCAGTTCAATAGTCAAATACAGAATGTGAATCTTAATTCTAGAATACAGTGGCGCTTTAAGCCGGTATCAGATATTTTTTTGGTATACACGGATAACTTTTTTGCAGAAAGCCAGACGGAAAATGGCGGCCTTATTCTTCCTACCATTCGTTTTCCAAGACAACGCGCAATCGTTCTAAAACTGAACTATTGGCTCAACCTTTAATGCAATTCCTTCAAAGCTGGTTAATCTACGCTGGCCAATTGGGTGTCACTATACGAAACTCTATAAATAGCATCACCAAAATCATCTGAAATCAGCATAGAGCCATCTTTTAGGAAAAGAACATCTACTGGCCTGCCAAACGCTTCTTGTTTTTCATCATCAAGCCATCCATCTATAAATGTTTCATAGCTAACAGCCTTATTGTTCTCTATCTTTACCAATGAAATCTTATATCCAACTTTGGAAGAACGGTTCCAAGAACCGTGCTCAGCTATAAAAGCATGCCCTTTGTATGCATCGGGGAACATATTCCCTGTATAGAACTTAATGCCAAGTGGTGCCACATGAGCGCCCATGGCCTGAACTGGAGCAATAAAATCTGAACATGGGAAAGCATCTCCGAACTCAGGGTCTTTCACTTTCTCTCCATGGCAGTACGGATAACCAAAATGCTGACCAGCCTCTGAAACACGATTTAATTCGCATGGAGGGATATCATCTCCCAACATGTCCCTACCATTATCTGTAAACCATAATTCATCTGTATCTGGATGCCATGTAAAGCCCACAGTGTTTCTCACCCCTTTAGCATAAATCTCTCTATTGCTGCCATCAGGATCCATACGGGTAATGGTAGCATAGCGTTCATCTTCTTCTGAGCGCTCACAAATGTTACAAGGCGCACCTACGGGAACATATAATTTTCCATCTGGACCAAAGGCAATATATTTCCATCCATGATGAAATTCTGTTGGGTAGTCATCATAAATAACTTCTGGTTCTGAGGGATTGGAAAGTTCCTGCTCTACATTTGGATATCGCAACAGCCTGCCAACTTCTGCAACATACAATGCTCCATCTTTAAAGGCTAATCCATTCGGAACCTCCAACGTGGAATCCAAAACAATTATTTTTTCAGCTTTAAAATCTCCATCCAAATCTTGGAGCGCATATACTGTTTTTTCATTTCTAGTACCCACAAAGAGTGTCCCATTATCGCCCATGGCCATCGATCTAGCCCCATCAATACCTTCGGCAAACACCTCTACTTTAAATCCATCTGGAACATTTAGATTTTGCAGGGGCAAATTGGTCTCTACCTGCTCTTCCTCTGCCACAACTTCTTTTTCTTCTTCCTTTTTCCCTTTACAGGATAATACGAATAGAGATAGTATAAATAAAAATGAAATTCTCTTAAACATGTCTATATTTTTATAATGATTCAAAATCTTTTAAGCCTATGTTAGCATCTTTTGTACTACTAAAATTAAGGCAATTCTAGAGGTATTTTTTTAAATTTTTTTTAAAATATAAGGCACTATCGGTTATGCTCTGCATGGAATCTTTGGCGAAATTTCCTCCCTGTTCCAAATAATAGAATTTCAATCCGGTATGGTCTAATGTGGAGAGCATGGATACATAATCAATAGAACCATTCCCTAATTCTGAATAGTCCCTTGTGATTTTATCCATATCCTTAATATGCCACATTACAAAGCGCTCTGGTTCTTTAGCAATCAATTCAGCAGGGGTGGATTTAGAAGAGTGCTTTGCCCAATACAGGTCCAACTGTAATTTTACCAGATTGGAATCCGTTTGGTTTACAATGATATCGTACCCTAGTTGTCCATTTTGCTCTTCAAACTCAAAACCATGATTGTGATACGCAAAACCAAGGTCGGCATTAGTGACTTGCTCCCCTATCCTATTTAATTTATCAGCAAGTATTTTGAAGTTTTCAATAGTCCTGTACTCTGGATGCAACCATGGCCAAGTGATGTAACTTTTATTTAATGCATGAGCTCCTTCAATACACTGATCCACATACTTTTTTAATGCATCATCCGATTTTTCAAAATATTCCGAGAATCCATAATGTCCGCTGGAAACGGTTAATCCTATATCATCTAAAATATTTTTTAGTTCCTTAGCCTTATATCCATAGTAACTACCCTCCTTCTCATTATATCCATAAATTTCCAAATCCTCATACCCTAACCCTTTAACAGCTTTCAGACTGCCAATAGGGTCTTTTTCCATGGCATCCCGGATAGTGAAAAGTTGGAGTCCCATTTTATATTTGGATGTATTGCTCATGGAAATTCCAGAAATAGGCATCATAGATGCAGCCATTAGCAAACCAGATTGTTTTATAAATGTTCTTCTGTTGTTTGTTTTTGATTCTTTCATAATCCAGTAAGCAGTAGTGGCCAAAAATAGCACTCGAAAATAAGCAAAAAATAATGACCAATATGCTGTTCGTTTTCAGTCCTTAAAACTTACATAGAATTCCACATTACCAGTAGATTTTTTAGTATCTCCCAATTCTTAAAATCCTTTGAAACGTATAAATCTGTTCAATTTCAAGACAGCTAGCTACAGTTCTACGACAAAATGAACTCTTGTAGCTATCAGTTCATAAATTACATGTCTTTTTGTGATTGATATAAAGCAACGTATTATGAATAGAAAAACTTTTATTAAACAAAACCTATTGATTGGTGGCGCGATGGCTATTACACCTGCTGCCATACTTGCACAATCACAAGAGACACAAGAAGATCTTTTTGATTATGATTTAATTATGGAATTTGTATTTGCAGCGCATAAAAGCTTGGATGAAACCCGGAAAATACTTGAAGAATATCCTTTATTGCTTAATTCAACAAGTCAATTTAAAAAAGGGGATTTTGAAACTGCCGTTGGCGGCGCATCCCATATGGGAAGAAAGGACATTGTTGATTACCTAGTAACTAAAGGTGCACGTTTAGATATTTTTAATTATGCTTTTTTGGGTTATGATGACTTCATAAAAAAGCTATTGACCAATTACCCACATTTAATAAACTCATATGGACCTCATGGGTTTACATTATTACACCACGCGGAAGTAGGAGCTCATAAGGAATTGGCAGAGTGGTTACAGGAAAATGGCTTGACGGAAAAAAGATTCAAAGGGGTTTTTGGGTAGTATAATTCTACATTATAGCAGAACATTTAATCCGAAATGGGTTATTGCTATATTTGTATAGCACCCTTTTTCCGTGTTGGTATGTGGACAATTCAGAGTGAAAAGCGATTTTATATTCTCTCCATTGCATTACTGGTGGTTATATTCATTATTACCCTAATACAGAATGTTATCCGTTATAGTGGTCATTCCAGTTACAGTATTTGGGTGTCCATCGTGTATCTATTAGTCTCTGTACTCCTGTTCATTCCCTTTTTAATACTTATCCTGCGTACTCAAAAAGAAGTGAAAAAGCACTACGCCAAATGGTTTTGGCCAATGAACCTAATCCTGGCTAGTATAGCTCTTTTTGTATTTTATGTTTTTTCCAATATCGTATTGCATGCTTTTGGTTATTTTGATTTCTTCATTGACGCTGAATACGCCAGGTACTATTTTGGAAGAGAGGCTTTATACCATTTGCTATTGATTTTTGGTTCCGCTTTATATGTTTTTAGCTTAAAACCAAAAACACAAACCATTGAGGTCTACAAAGGTCGAAAAAAGGTAACCATAGGTTTGGATCTAGTCCAATGGGTAGAAGCGGATGGCCATTACCTAAATTTTTATACGGACACAGATATGTTTATCAAAAGAGAACGCTTGAGTGTTTTGGCGAAAATGCTTGAGTCTGACTTTATCAGGATACATAGGAAGTTCGTAGTGAACAAGACTCAAATAAAATCCAAGGAAAAAGACAAACGGGATGAATATTTGATTTTAAACTCCGGAAAAAAACTTAAGATTGGTCAATCATTTAAACCAATTACTTGGTAACTCACATTATTCACTAGCATATTCCCGTATCCTTCCTTCATAAGCGATAGCAGTTCTGTGAGAACTATTTATGTTTAGGGAACTCAAAAGCGATGGTGTCAGTTGGGCAATTACCTGATATGTTTCCGTACCTCCATCTATGGTAAAGCGTATTGTATACCCCTTAGTCTTAGTATTGGGTACAAGTTCAAAGTCTTTAGGAATACCATCAAATTTAATCCCAGTATTATTGCTATTGTACGCTGCACTTATTTGTCGTTCCCCAAAGTAAGGAAGGTTTGCTTCCACCCTATCACCAATAACTCTTAAATAACTAGCACTTCCGGACACATCAATACGGCTTGGGGTGCTTCCAGGGGGAATAAGACCAGCATTGGCCAAACTGTTTACACTACCAGTAGCCAAGGGCCTGGCAAAGCTTGCCAAAATTTCAAAAGAATTATTGGACACGACTTTGTTCAACGCTTCAATTTCGGCATCAGTTGCGATATTTTTTGGATTTGAAGCACAACTTGCAATAACACAAATCAGAATAGCAAAAAGGTATTTTTTAAATGTTTTCATAGCGAGAAAAAAAGGATACTACAAATTACAGAATCTACTCAAGATTTCCGATTTATACAGTATATTTAACTTTCAACCAGGCCAGCATATATGACGATTACATTTCGTAAAGTACTTTTACTTTTTACTTTTTCCAGTACATCCCTCTTCCAAGCGCAACAAACGCAATATCAAGATTCTATAATAAACAAACCTGTTTATCAAGCTACTGAACTAATGCAGGAGCCGCTCATAGATGGGGACGTTTTAAATGATTCTGTTTGGCAAACAATCCCGGGAATAGAAAACCTAGTTCAACTGCGACCCAATTATGGGCAAGCAGTGTCAGAAAAAACAATTATCCGTATTGCATATTCGGCAAGCACCTTTTATGTTAGTGTGGTTTGTTATGATAAAGATGCCAAGAACATTGTGGTATCCGATTCACGCAGGGATGCGGATTTAAATGATGAGGATAGCTTTCTTTTTATTATAGACACCTATCATGACCGACAAAATGGGTTTCTCTTTGGCACAAATGCGCAGGGAATGGAATATGATGCACAGATTGATAATGAGGGAATAGGAAATTTCAATACCAATAGACAACAAGGAGGTGTTATAGGTGGTACCAACTTAAATTGGGATGCTTCATGGAAAGTACGGTCTCAACTTGGGGATTATGGATGGAGTGCAGAATTCGCTATCCCATTTAGGTCCTTACGCTTTGCTGCGGGAAAAAACAAAACTTGGGGATTAAATTTCAGAAGGAATATTAGCAAAAATACCGAGACAGCCTACTGGACTTCCCTCCCACTAGGTTTCGATATGAAACGACTATCACTTGCGGGTGAGCTCACAGGTTTAAATCTTAAAAATCCGGGGAATCTAAAATTAATACCCTATGCCCTAGGGCAATTTGTTAACGATAAATCTGTATCTCCCAGTGAAACAGATACTAATTTTGAAGTAGGTGCGGATATCAAGTACAGTATTACACCAAGCCTTACTCTGGATCTTACTTACAATACCGATTTTGCTCAAGTAGAAGTAGATGACCAACAGGTAAATCTTGATAGATTCAATCTATTTTTTCCAGAAAAAAGAGCATTTTTCCTTGAAAATGCAGGTCAATTTGGTGTTGGAAGTCCTGGTGAAGTGGATTTATTCTTCAGTCGTAGAATAGGAATTGGTGATGACGGAAGCTTGGTGCCCATAATTGGAGGTGCCCGTTTATCTGGTAAAGTTGGACAGACCAATGTTGGATTTCTGAGTATGTTCACTGATGATGTTGATGCATCAGGAATAGAAAAAAACAATTTTACCGTAGCTCGTGTGAATCATGATTTTCAAGGAACTAGGTCCTCTTTGGGCGGAATATTCATTAACAGGGCAGGGCTTGGTGAAATGGATGATGATTACAACCGTGTTTATGCCATGGATGGAAAATGGGGTATTGGCAATAAAGCTGAAGTAAATGGATTTGTTGCCAAAAGCGTAACACCTGGAATTGAAAACAATGATCATGCATTTAAAATATTAGGAAATTACAACTGGAACGGATGGGATTTACGGGCTGGGTACACAGAAGTTGGTGAAGGATTTAATCCTGAAGTTGGGTTTTTGCAGCGTACAGCATTTAGAAAGCCCGAGTTTCTGGTGTTAAAGGCACATCGGGTAAAAAATATGGGGAATTTATTGGAGATACGTCCCCATGTATCCTACAGGGGCTATTGGAATTTTGATGATGAACTCATTACAGGGTTTTTACACATTGATAATCACTGGGAGTTTAACAGTGGTTTTGAGGTGCATACTGGAATCAACTTCACCACAGAGCGTGTGCTGCAGGATTTTAATATTTCCAACGTTACTGTGCCCATGGGCAATTATAGAAATGCAGAATTACAGCTTATTGTTATTACGAACCCTAACAATGCGTTCTCTTTTGATTCAAGAACAATAATAGGAGGTTATTTTAACGGAGATAGAATTACGAATAGCGGCACTGCAAGACTAAGGCTTGGTGACCGTTTCAATACTTCTCTGGTGTTAAGTCATAGCGACATTCAGCTAGAAACGGGCGATTTAACTGCTTTAGTTGGGGGCTTAAGACTTTCCTATTCGTTTACCCCAAGAATGTTTGTACAAAGTTTAATACAGCGTAACAACGTATCCAATATTACTTCTGTAAATGCTCGATTTGGGTGGCTACAAAATGCCAATACAGGATTGTTTGTAGTATTTAATATTGTAAAAGACGATGATTTGTTAGATAATTTGAACAATCAAATCTTTACGGTGAAGTACACCCATCGTTTTGATATTCTGAATTAACATCTTTTACTTAGATAGGTTTTCTCCACAGAAAACTGTGCTTTAGGTAAAATCTAAGCAGGCGAGCTATATTTTCTTTACACGAACGGCATTCATACCCTTCATGCCCCTTTCCAGTTCAAAAGATACTTTATCGTTTTCAACGATTTCATCAATTAAGCCACTGACATGGCAGAAGTATTTTTCTTGATTCTCGGTATCAATAATAAACCCAAATCCTTTGGAAGTATCAAAGAAAGAAACTTTTCCATTTCTTACTGGATCAAATTCTTCTTCATCACCTTCTTCTTTTTTAGGGATTCCAAGTGTAATGCTTTCGGCTTCAACAGCCATTTTTTGAGAAGGATCCGGTGGAGTATCGGTCAAATTGCCATTGTAATCTACATACGCAAACTGAATACCCGTTTTGCCGCTTTCCTTAGCTTCGGCTTTTCGGGCTTCTTTCTTTTTTTGCTTCTCCTCTTTTTTCTTTAAGCGTTTTTTTTCTCTTTCTGATTTATTATACGTCTGTTGCGATTTAGCCATAAACTATACTACTGGGGTTTTTTAAATGAATTAATAAATTGCAAGATAATGAATGAGAGCGTTGAAAACAGGGATTTTTCAAATATTCGTGATAATATTCCTTTTTACCGTCAAAATATACCCGATTCCTACGAATGCTAAACCCGAACAGCTGTACATTATTAATGGAATTCTAGAAATGGTTTCTTGGTAATACCACCCTGAGCATAATGCGCCCAATCCTATACCCGCTTCCAAGGCGATATACATCGTAGCCATTGCCTTTCCTTTTTGCTCCGGCAAACTCAAATCTATGGTCCAGGCATTTAATGCCGGTGACACCACTCCCATGGCAAGACCGTACATTGCTGCTCCGGTCATGAGTCCAGATTTGGTGTTAAGATATCCTATTAAGAATAAAGATGTCAAAAGCAATAGAAGGCCAACAACAATTACTTTTATCCTTCCATAACTATCTGAAAATTTTCCAGCTATAAACCGAACTAAGAGCGATGATACGGTAAATACAATAAAAAAAATTCCTTTGTTTACAAACCCTACTGCTTCGCTCCAATCCGGAATCAATGTAAGGATAACGCCGAACCCAATATATGCCAAAAACGTAATAATCGCTGGTGGTAGTGCTTCCCACGCAATGATGTCTTTTCTGGTAATCTTTAGCAACGCAAACCTAAATTGTTCTTTCTTAGGTAGTGTTTCTTTTAAATTCATCATGAGTACCAAGGATAGCAAAGCCACCATAGATGAACTGTAAAACAGAACTGAATAGGAAAAATAGAGTTTGATAAAACTCCCCAGAGCTGGCCCTAAGGCCAGGCCAGTACTAAAGGCTATTCCTTGAATTCCCATGGCCTCACCCAATCTTTCGCGAGGAACCACATCTGAAACAAAAGTAGAAGTGGCAGTCGGTGTGAATCCTGTAGAAAAACCATGAAACAGTCGCAGTAATAGGAAACCGTAAACCGTAGTTAGAATGGGGTAAAAGCATCCACAAATTAAACAGACCATGGCTCCAAAAAGCATCACAGGCTTTCTTCCAATAGTATCCGTTAATTTTCCACTAAAAGGTCTTGAAATTCCTGCGGTTAAGGTAAAAAGGGCTATAATGAGACCTATGTACTTGGCACCCCCCATGCTGCTTAAGTAAGAAGGCAGTTCCGGAATCAACATATTATAGCTTGCAGAAAATAGAAGCGAACTAACACAAATAAGTATAAACTTAGGGGTATACATTCGTTGTTTTGTAAGTGTTATTTGACTTCTTTCTGTTGACATCACAATTGGTATTCCGTAACTTTATGGGCAAAGAAATTGTTTCTATACAGTACTAAAAAGGACATTTGTCCCCACCATAAAAATGATTAGAACAAACCCTGAATTAACCTCATATGTAAAAAAGCTTTTTGTATCTGGATTGTATGAAATAGTAGAAGAAAAATTTCCCTCAAAACATAGAATCATAGAACAGGATAGGCGGTATAACAAGGTCTATTTTATTACAGAAGGAATTACCAAATGTTATATTTCCGATGAAAATGGAAGAGAATTTATTCAGGAATTTTTAGGGGATGGAATGGAATTTGGAGAGTTGGAGGTCTTTAGTAAAAAGTATACCATCTGTTCTGTTGAAAGTATTACACCTTTGAAAGTCCTTTCTATTTCCCATTCGGGTTTTAATGAATTATTGGAAACGGATAGTCATTTTAATAGACTGATTATGAAAGCGCTAGCTGACAAAATTAGATACAAAGCCCCCAGGCACTCTTACCAACATTCCTACCCTATTGAAGATAACATCATACAATTAAAAAAAGTGTTCCCAGAGTTTACGGAGGTGATATCAAAAAGAGATATTGCAAATTACATTGGGGTTACCGTTAGAAGTCTCAATAGAGCCTTGAAAGAGTTAAAGACAAAAACAGATTTGTATTAAGAAAGTCCTTCGAACCATTTTTTAAAATCTGCCACCTTTTCTCTGCTGATAACCACCTCTTTATCCAATTTCGAGTTTAGAACAAGCTTTAATCTTCGATTGGCATAAACGGTAACATCCGTAATGGCGTTGATATTAACAATAAAGCTGCGATTGACTCTAAAAAAGAGCTTTGGGTCCAGTAATGCTTCCAATGCCTCCAGTTTATATTCTATAATATACTTTTTTCCTTTCTCTGTAATAAGATATGCATCCCGTCCTTCAGCATAGAAGGCACTAATTGAATTGCTCAGCACAGAATTGATGTGATTTCCTATTCTCACTAAAAACCTGTTTTTGTATGTTCTTTCTTGTAGTTTTTGAATTACCGGAGCCAATTCAACAGGTCTTGAGAGCTGTTCTTTCAATGATTTTAATTTCAATAAAGCCCTTGAAAGATCCGTGAACATAATTGGCTTTAATAAATAATCAATGCTGTTCACCTTGAACGCATCTATCGCGAATTCATCAAAGGCAGTTGTAAAAATCACTGGTTTTTGAACCGATATTTGAGAGAAAATCTCGAAACTTAGTCCATCTGTTAATTGCACGTCCATAAAGAACAGATCTACTTGGGCTTGATTTTCCTTAATCCATGGAAGTGCTTCTGCCAAGGAAGATAGTATGGTGAGCACCTCTATATTTTCACTATACTTTAAAAGATAGCGTTCTAATTTTTCAGCCGCTAGTGGTTCATCCTCAATGATTGCAATCTTCATACTAGACTCAATTTTGGGAGATATACAGTTTTATATAGGTCATCATGAACAACTTGAACAGGTTCTGTTGCATAGTATTTATAATCTCTCTTAATACATTGTAAGTCATTAATATTTAATGATTTACCTATTTTTTCTTCATGTTTATATTGAATGGTTAACTTGTCTTCAGACTCTAAAATATTCAAGGTCACTTTCTCAACTTCCGATGGAATTGTGGTACGCATTACTTTTTCAGCGATACGCAATAAACTTCCTGGCACAACCAGCATTTTGCTTGAAGCTATTTCACCTAGCTGCATTTTTCTGTATGGAAGTTCTGAAAATAGCTGTAAAAATTCTTCCAAAGTTCTTAGTTCATCAGCCAAAGGAACCAACTCATCTTTCTTTTTGGATAACAAATACCTATAAACCATGGCGAAACGGTCTGTAATTTGCTCTGCTTTATCCGAATCCTTTTTCATCACAACCAAAATAGCTTCTAAGCTTTCAAAAAGTAATTCTGGATTTATTCCTCTTTTAAAATCAGTGAAATCGTCTTCAATTTCCTGCCTAGCCCATTCCTCTTTCTTCAACTTTTCGGTATTCACCATATACAAAAACTGGTGGCTCACATACAACAGTACATAGATTAAAGCAATAACAGAAAAAATGCTATTAAAAATCAATAATTCCCTACTATTTGGTGCATAGTACAATACCATGGTAAAGTATAGGTACATTGCGAGTGACACCAAAGCTATATTGATTAGAATGGTACTTATAATCTGTAATATGGTTTTTAAGAAAAATGAAGATGGCCATTTTAGTCGTTTAAAAATAATAATTGAAATACGGGAATATTCTTGAATCAGGTATGCGAGACCTATGCACACATAAAGTTCTTGTCCGAAAAAGTTAGCTCCAAGCTCATCAATGGTATTATTGATCAACAAAATAAGAAGGTACACCAAAGTGCCACTGAACAAAGGGCTCAACAATCTAAACAGGGGCTTATGTATAAATAGTTTTCTCATGTGATCAGTGGAAGTTTTACGATAAAGTCTTCATGGTCTTCGATTTTTACTGGTTTGTTTACCAATAATTCATACCTGGAAATAATGTTTTTAAGCCCTATTTTCAAAGATTTGGTTTCAGGTCTTTTTACCGTTTTGTTATTGCTTACTTCCAAAAAACCATTTGTGGGCTTTATTTGAATTTTTAATTGATTCCCTTCATTAACAATGTTGTGTTTAACTGCATTCTCAACCAACATCTGAAGTGTTAATGGCGGTATTTTACTTTTAAGCTCTTTGTTCGTTAATTCCAACTCCAGTGCTAGGTGATCTCCAAAGCGTGTTTTTATTAAAAAGCAGTAAGAATCCACAAAAGCTAGTTCCTCCTCTATCGTGACCAATGTTTCTTTGTATGTTTTAAGGGTGTACTGATAGGATTTAGCCAAAGACCTAATAAAAACCTCTGCCTTTTTTATGTCCTTTTGAAATAGGGAAGACACAGTGTTTAGGCTATTAAAAAGAAAATGGGGGCTTAGTTGCGATTTTAATGCCCTTAATTGGAGTTCTGTCTGTTTACGTTTGAATTGGACTTCCATTACCTGGCCTTTGGTATATTGCTGATAGGAGTAAAAGACCATGTAAATGATATTGTATATGAGGATGGTACAAAATAATAGTATTCCTATTTTTAGCAGCACATTGCTTCCTTCGTCCGAAAAAAAATTGTAGCTAGAGTATAATATTTCATATCCTTTTAAGCCCAGGAGAACAATCCCAAATCCTAGAATTAAGTGCATTAGTATTCCAGATAGAAGCCTTAATCCTGTCTGCTGTTTCCACCGGATAGTCTTATTTAAAAAAAGATTGCAGAAATGGAAAACATAGCTAATAGTTATCCCAAGAAAACCATTAAGCATGAGCTCCCAAAAACTTGGCTTTCCGCTAAAGTTGTGAAAACTATAAAACAAGATTCCAACAACAAATCCTAAGCTGATAAGGAACAGGTTTCTTCCCATGGTCGGTCGGTCGGTGAAAAAATTAAAAATCCTGTCCATTACACCAAAATACTCATTATTACGCTAAAGCGAATGGAGGATTTTGGCGGTCAGGATTTTGATTGGTTATTCAATTGCGTTTAAAGCCCTTCTGTAGTGCGAATCAGACGAAATACTTTTGCATACGGACCTGTAGGCTTCTTTTACTGCAGATTCCTTTTGCGAAACCCTTCTTGAAAATGCAATTAAGGATTCCGCTTTATGATAGTCCGAGTTAATATCTTTAATGGTCCATATAACCTTGGTAAGCTGGGCATCTGAAAATGTGTTTCTCGCCATTTTTTTAAAAACCTCCGCTTTATGATTATCAGAACCCATATGTTCTATAACATCGGACAAGATTTCAATATTATCATCTGAAAGCTTCTTCTGCACAACGACCTTTAGCACATTAGCCTTGTGGCTATCCGAATCCATATGTCTCACTTGCTTTAATAAGTGTGAAAGAGATGATGGATTAAGGTCTTTTCGAACCATTTTGGTAAGTACATTGTCTTTATGGTAATCGGAATTCATGCCATCCAAAGCGCTCAATAAAGTATGAAAACTGCTATCTGAAAGTCCTTCAGCGCTTAATGCACTTCTTAAAACCTCAGATTTGTGATGATCAGAGTCTATCCCATCTGCAGTACTGAGGAGTAATTTCATATTTGCGGCATTCAAGGTCGAATTCCTAAGCACCGTAAGCAAAACACTTGATTTATGATGGTCTGAGTCAATATCTTTTGTAATTACGAAAAGAGAGTTCATCTGATTCTCTTTAAGCGTACCATCTTTAATAGATCGCTTAAGGACCTCCGCTTTATGGTGGTCTGAATCTATTTCTGAAGTAGCCTCGATATATGCCGAAGTGCTGGCTTCAGTTGCCAAAAACTTAGAAGTGTTATTTTTTAGGATATCGGCTTTATGATGATCCGAGTCAATATCATCGCCGATAACGTTTAGGATGGAAATTATATCAGCATTTTTAAGGTCTTTTTTCAGCAATAGTTTTATGTACCTCGCTTTTACATGATTACTACCAATAAAATCAACCTCTTTTAGCACCCCATAGGTGCCACCCTGCTTATAAATACGATCTACGCGTTGCTGCGAGCCCAAAGTAGTTGTGCGCACTACTTCTAAAAGAATTTCAGCCATCCATTTTCTTCCCTCTGCATCAAAACTTCTTTCAGAACTTCCTACGTAATATTTTTTTATAAGCTGCCCCGAATTATTGGATTCTATAAAGATTCTCCGGCGGTTTCCAAAGGCAGATTTCTTTATTTCCATATAGCCTCCATCAGAAATGGCGACTACGTCACTATCATCATTTGAAAGTGTAATTTCCCCTCTATATTCCACATGAAAGTTATTGCCAAATCCGTTTTTTACTGAAATTGATGTTTTTCCATTGCTACTGATGTCTACGGAAGTGCTCTTTCTTTGGCCATACATAGAATCTCCTCCTGCAAGTAAAAAGAGAAGAATGAGCTTAAGCAACAAGGATGCAAAAAGTTTAGTGAGTTGATTCATGATTGTTCGTTTTTTGATTGATTATTGATTATTGTGATGAACGTTTTTGATTGATACAGCAAATATGCGCACCAATGTCTTTCCTTTAAAATAAAATGTAGCGAACTGGACGATTTATGTATTGAATTGTACAGGGAACCCAAAAAACGCAACTAAGATGGTAAGGCAAGTAGTCTACCTTTTAAATCTTTCAAAGATGGCCAAGGTTTTTTTAGCATTAATAAAGTAAACTCCCGTAAGCAAAACAACGGCTGCTATTATAGATTGCAGGGTAATTTGTTCGTTAAGAAAGTACCAGCCCAATATGAGTGCAACAATTGGATTTACATAGGTGGAAGTAGCAACTTTTTCAGGAGAAACGGATTTAAGTAAATAGTTGAAGGAGGTAAAGGCAAGAATACTTCCAAAGATAACCAGTAGAATCATTACTAGTTGCACTTTGCCGCTCCAGACAAGGGGCGATGTCCAATTTTCGCCGAACCCCAAACTCATAAATGCCAAAATAATTCCTCCCGTAAACATTTGATAGCCTGTGTTTACAAAGTAATTTGTAGGCAGGTCCGCTTTGGCCACAAAAAGACTACCATACCCCCAGCTCAGCATACAGAAAAAAATCATGACCATTCCCAAAATTGACCCTTCCTTGGTAATAATTTGTTTTTGACTTACAAGAAGATAAATCCCGATGACTCCAAAGATGACCCCAACGACCGACATGGGTTGTATTTTTTTTCCTTGTAAAATGCGCATCAATAGCAAAATGATAAGTGGTTGTGCAGAAATCTCCAGCGCAGCAAAACCAGTATCCACGTAACGGAGTGCCCACACCACTACTCCATTACCAAAGCTTAAAAAAAGGAATCCGGCAATTATCGTATTCAGCAATTGCCTTTTTGTTATCGAAATTTGAATCCCCATTATCCTGGCAATAACAAAAATTAAAATTCCAGCAATGGTAAAGCGAAACGAGGCCAGCATAAATGGAGGCAATTCTAAAACTGCAATCTTATTTAGCAAATATGTAGATCCCCATATAACATATATGGCAAAAAAAGCAAGAATGACAAGCGTAGAATTAGAGGACTTTCCCATTCTAAAAAGTGTGGCTGTTTGTCCTACAATAATACGGATGTTTGCAGGAGTAAAAAATATATTCCAAATGAAGTTTTACAAAAAAATTAGCGTAGTTTATGAATACTGATTTGTATCCAATAGATAGGCTGCCATATCTCTTTCCAATTGTTTAAAACGGTCTAAATGAAGCTGGATATCCTTTTGTAGATTTTTGGCGATACCCTTTTTTTGTTTTACCAACTGCATGATTTGGTTTTGTTGACTTGCAAAAACTTTGAAGCTATGCTTGAGTTCGTACAATTTTTCAAAACAGGAATGATTGTTGGGTTCACAGGTGTATGAATTTAGTTTTTTGGAAAGCCTCTGAATAATATTGTTGTTTCGCTGCATGCGAATTAGCAATTCTTGGATTTGGACTGTACTGTTTTCCGTTACATTACTCATGGCACTTTGTTTAAAGATTACTTGCTCCACACCTCTCCATTAAGTTACTAATTATCTTACATTCTACGACAAAATTAACCTTATTTTTTAGTATTTAACATATAACCAACCTTCATATTGTCTATATAAAAATTTGATATACAGATATTTGAACATTATCAAATTTAAATAATAAAAAGAGGAATCCGTAAGAATCCCATGTCTTCAACACTATTAAAATGTTAAACAAAAGTCAACAATTCTGTAAGTAGTCTCTTTCTTTAAAGACCTATTGTTTACTTTAGTTCAAAAAAATGTTATGAGATTGTTTTCAGTAATTTTTGTTTTATTTATTGGGCTATATACCAATGCCATTTACAGCCAACAGACCAAAATAAAAAGCGGTCAAATTTCCTTTGAGTTTGTTTCTAAAAAAGTAAAGGGAACCATCGGTGGTTTTACCTCCGAATCTTCAATTAATTTGGATAATTTGGAGCATTCTGTGTTCAAAGGTTCCGTTGTTTCTGAAACTTTGGACACCAATAATGGGTTGCGAAACTGGTCCCTACGAAGTGGGAAGTATTTTGATGTGGATGATTATCCCAAAATTCACTTTGAAAGTAATGAGGTTAGGCTAAGTGGTGAAAAGCTTGTTGTAAAAGGTATTTTGACCATTAAGGAAACCTCCAAACCCATTACAATCACGTTTTCTCAAAAGGGAAATCAACTTATAGGGACTACCTCCTTGTACTCTATTGATTATGGAATCAAAATCAAGAAAAAAAGAGAGGATAACTTAGTGAAAGTCAAAATGATTTTTGACATTGACAATTAGCGTTATTTGCTTTTTAGACTTTCCTGACTGCTTTTATTTTTGAAAAGCAAGTTGTAAATCTTTCCAACTCCCCAATTGCCCAAAGGAAAATACAAGGCAAAGAACAGGGCCATGCCTAGGCTAAAGTTGCGAATATTGAAAAATTGGTCCAATATATTGTTTGGGTATGCGTATGAAGTTTGCAATGCATATCCTCCAAATTCCAATAGTCCCATGGCGATGAGTCCGTATGCATATTGCATATGAAAAGGCAACCCTCGTAACACCAAAGAAATTGGAACCATATATAATATATAACACGTAATTACCTGCCACCAAAAGGTGAACTTGGCTATCTCCATTTGGGCTCCAAACCAGTTCATACCAAGGCCCCACAGAAAATAGACAAGACAGTACATCATCAACAATCGCTTATCAACATTTATTTTTTCCAAAACAAAACTCAAGAACTCTTTCATTTGGCCGCTAGTTTAGTATCTATGATTTCCAGTGCATCTTTAACGGTTTGCATACCGTCCATATCTTCATTTTCCAACATAATGTCAAAAGCATCTTCCACATCAAGAACAATATCGACCAAATTGGCCGAGTTAATGTTCAGTTCTTGCGTAAAGTTACTTTCCAGTTGTATTTCTTCCGCAGAAACATCATCTGGCAAATAGGTTTGTACAATCGCTTTTAGTTTCTGATATTTTTCTTCTTGCATTCTTTGTTTTAAGTATTTATGTCTAGCTATAGGCTTTAAAAATAGCACAGGCGTTTACATCTCCAAAGCCAAAGCTCGCTTTTGCTATAATTTTAGGTGCAATAGCCAGTGTTGTTGTAGGAATTTTTGATGCATCTATAAACTTATCTATTTCTGGATGGATATCCTCACAATTTATGTTACCAAAAATCTGTTTTTCCTTAAACTGAAGTAGAGTGCCGACACACTCTATGCTGCCAGCCGCTGCCAAGCAATGACCAAAATGCCCTTTAAAGGAATTCACATACGGGAAATCCGCTTCGGAGCGTCCTAGTGCTACACTCCAATTTTTTAATTCATCAGGGTCTTTTGTTGTTGCAGTAAGGTGTCCATTAATTGCATCTATAGCATTAGGTTCTATTGAAGCATCTTTAATCGCACTTGCGATACACCGTTGAACTGCTTCGTTGTTTGGAGCTGTCATACTGCCACCACTTCTTTGTCCTCCACTATTCACAGCTCCTCCTATAACTTCTCCATAGATGGTAGCACCGCGCTCCAAAGCGCTGTCCAATGATTCTAAAACTAAAGCTCCTGCCCCACTACCTGGGACAAATCCAGCAGCAGATGCACTCATTGGTCTGCTAGCTTCTTCAGGAGTGTCATTATAGTTTCTTGGCAGAATGCGCATTGCATCAAAGCCTCCCCAAACATAGGGACCACTATCACTGCAACTGCCCACCAACATTCTTTTTACTTTGCCGTTTTTGATGCGGTCATAACCCATTAATAGTGCCTCTGTTCCTGTGGTACAGGCCGATGAGTTTGTAGTAACTTGATTTCCACAACCCAACATACCTCCAAGGTACGCGCTAATACCGCTAGCCATGGTCTGGATTACAGAAGTACTGCCCAATCTTCTTACATTCCCCTCGTCCACTTGGTATATTGCCTCTCTGAATTTGTCAACTCCAAGAATTCCTGTTCCAAAAACAATTCCACTATCCCAATCTGGATTTTCTGAACCTGCAATTGTTAATCCAGCATCTTCCCAGGCATCTCTACCGGCAATTACTCCATAGAAAACACCACTTGCATTCAATCCTTTTAGTTGAACATTAGTGAAGTATTTATTTAAATAAATAGTATCAATATTCGGTTTTCCAGCTATTTGACATGAGAAATTTAATTTTTCAAGCTCTGGATGAAATTGTATTCCACTAGTTCCATTTTTTAGGGAGGTTACAAACTCATGAAGACCAACCCCATTGGGTGCACATACCCCCATGCCTGTCACCACTACTCTATTCCTCATCGCTATTCTGTTTGAACATTCCAGCCAAGGTTCCTTTGCACGCCAATGCGCCATCAGCATTGAATAACTTCACCTTACATTTGAGCTTACCAAATCTGAAATACACTTTTTCTGAAACCACCTTAACCTTTTCATTAGGAAAAATTGGCAAATAGAACTCCATATCGGAACTACTCATGGCAATCTTCAACTTTGCATCTTGTTTTGCCTCAATTTCTCCTTGTAGCAGATAAATCCCCAAGCATACTAACCCAATTTGAGCACAGCACTCGATTAAAATAACCCCTGGAGTAACAGGGAAATCTTTAAAATGTCCTTTATAAAAATCTGAGGTTTCTTTGAAAAAAAATGTTCCCTCTGCTGAATGATCATCCACATATGTCAATTCATCCACAAAAAGAAAAGGTGCCTTATATGGCAGGTATTTGGTTATCTGATTTAAGGTCATCATTTATTGTAAGCTTTCTCCTCCATCCACTTTAATTACAGTTCCTGTAATCCATCTTGCCTCTTCCAAGGTGAGTAAATAGACTGCATTGGCAACATCTTCTGGTGTTGTGAGTCTATTATTGGGGTTTCGTTTTACGGCATCTTTTTTTAAATCATCGCTGTTCGGTATCATTTGAAAAGACCTCGTATCTGTCATACCTGCTTGAATGCAATTTGCTTTAATTCCGATTGACGCAAATTCCAACGCTATATTTCTTGTAATTGCCTCCAGCGTAGCCTTGGCGGCAGAAACTGCCGCATAGCTTTTCCATGCTTTAGAATTTCCTTCGCTTGTAAAGGAAATGATTCTACTATCTTCAGCAAACAACTTTTTAGCTACCAAGCTCCTCACCCAATCATACAGACTAACGGCCATTGCATCTATAGTTAAGTGGAAATCTTGATTACTCAAGGTATTATTATCATCTGCCATACCCTTTAAATTCCCTTTTGCGATACTATGAACAAGCACCTGTATTTTATCCTGACCTAGTATTTTCTGAATTTCTAATATTAATTCATCCCGTTTTACAGGGTTTAAAGCATCCACATTAAAGCTGAACAACGCATTTTCTTTTGAAGTAATCTCTCGAAAAGCCTTATCAACAGTATTTAATTCCGATTTTCTATCTCTATGGACTATTATTATTTTAAAACCATGTTGCGCTAATTTTCTGGCCGTAGCCAAACCAAGACCACTGCTACCACCCAATATTAAAGCCCATTTAGATCCGTCTTTCACCATAAAAATGCTTTACCATTCTAAAAGAACACGTTGGGCTGAAAATCCAGGACCAAAACTTAGCACCATTCCCTGTTCTCCTTCTGCAATTTCCTTACACAAAAAACGCTCCAGCACATAGAGCACGGTAACACTGCTCATATTCCCGTAATCCCTCAGCACCTCTCTTGTGTCGTCTATATTTTTACCTAATTTACCAAACAATTCTTCAACCGTCTGCACTATCTTCTTACCACCAGGATGGAAAATCAAATGGTCCACCTTATCAATACTTGAATTAAATCGTTCCAAAAATGGATGTACAATTTCTGGAAAACGGTTTGCAATAACTTCCGGAACTGCAGGGTCCAATATCATTTTTAGCCCTGTGTTGGTTAAATCGAAGCCCATTAAATGTGTAGCGTCCTTAAAATGATACATTTCTTCTCCAATGACCTTAGGGCCTTCAGCTTCTTTTTCAGAAGACAATAATAAACAAGCCGCGCCATCTCCAAATATTGCAGCACTTACCATGTTGGCCATGGAAAAATCATCAAGCTGAAAAGTGGCCGTAGGGCTTTCAACCGCAATTACAGCAGCTCGTTTTCCTGGGTTAGATTTAAGAAAATTTGTTGCATAGATTAAGCCAGAAACTCCAGCAGCGCAACCCATTTCCGTCACCGGAAGCCGAACAATGTTTTGCCGTAAACCTAAAGCATTTATTAAATATGCATCTAAAGATGGAATCATGATTCCGGTACAGCTAACCGTAATAATATAATCCAGCGATTCCGTATCCCATTCAGCCTGATGTAATGCTTTTTGGAGCACCTTCTCGCCTAAAATTTTAACCTCTCTAGTATATATGCTATTTTTTTCCTCAAAGGAGGTCGCTGTAAAAACTTCATCTATATCCATTATGCCAAAGCGCTGGTCTACTCCTGCTCCCTCAAATATTTTTACCACTTTTCTTCGAAAACGATCTTCTTGACCTGAAAGCCATAAATCTATAAAGGGAATAATATCCGAAGTCTTTCTATTATACTTTGGCAATTGCTTTGAAACCCCAACTATACGAACCGAACCCATTAATTCTTATGTCGGTTAAACTTCATTACCCATACATATCTAAAAGCCCATTTCCATCGAATTATATGTGTAACACTTGGTATTTTTTTTGATAATGCTATCAATTCTCCTCTTCTAAAACCTTTGCTTATGGAAACCAACCCATCATACTTAGCTACTTCTGTTTTGATAAAGAAAAACCCAAATACTTTAAAGAGCATGTATGCAATTTTACTCCTTTGCAAATCATTGATGACCACCCCAACTTTAGCCAGACTGACAAATTTTTTTAGAAAAGCATCTATACGGTGTTCATCAAAATGATGCATGGTCAATGTATTGATCAAAATATCACAGGAAAGGCTGGAATCAGCTTTTAGTATGTCTTCTTTCTTGAAACTTATGTTAGGATATTCACTAGATTTCTCCTTGGCAATACATAATACATCATCCCTTAAGTCTATCCCTATCATGCTATGCGATACCCCATATTTGCTAAGATGTTTGGACAATTTTCTTAGCATGGTGCCATCCCCACAACCCATATCCAAAATCGTATACGATTTTTTAGAGCCTTCTTTCACCAATCCCATGACTGCATCCAAAGTAATGGACTCCCCTCCCAGCAAATTATTACATTTATTGATGTCTATATACGCCGCTTGCAATAATTCAAATGGCATATTTGGGTCATCCATGAGTTCCAACTCATTGCTTCTAATAGATAAATCCATTATGCTACTATTGGATTACCATGGGTTCTTTTGATCATCTCTCTAAGTAGTGGTTTTGAGTTGGCCAGAGTATACATTCCTAGATTAAACCATTTGGTATGCAACATTAGGTCTTGTAAGCGGCGACCCATCCAAAGTCTTTTTCTGAAGTTTCTTTCCCAGAGCATTTGATACTCTTTTTCCATATCTTTTCTTGTGAAGTTAGGTTTTTCCAAAAACATAGCCACTTGTTCTGCTGCTAATTTTGCACTATGGATAGCCATCGCCATTCCATTACCGCAAAGTGGATGTATTAAACCTGCCGTATCCCCGCACATTAAAATGTGATTTTCAACTGCTCTTTTCTTTTCAAATGAAATTTGGGCAATACTCAATGGTTTTTCAAACGTTACCTCAGAATTGGCTAAAAAATCTTTTAATATTGGGTTTTGTGAAACCACATTTTGGTTAAAGGCAGCTATTCCACTTTCTTTTTTAAAGCTTTCATACTTCACTAAACAGCAAAAGTTTACGTCACCCTCCTCAGTTAGCGACAACCCTCCGTAGCCGCCTGGAAAATTATGAAGCCCCACTACGTTTGAAGGATGTCCAATGTTTTTATAATGTGCTTTGATTCCTAGCCAGGGTGATTTCTGCTGAATAAACGCTCTATTCCACTTTAAATCTAGGTTTGAACGCTTCCCAAATGCTCCTAAAACCATCTTGCCGCTTATTTTTTCTTTTGAAGTAAGAGTAACTTCAAATTCATTATCCATGAATTGAACATCCACAACAGTTTCAAAAAGAAAATCCACGCCTTTTTTTTCAGCCAATTGAAACAGCTCGTAGTCAAATGCATATCTGCTTATCCCAAAGCCTCCTAAAGGAAGCCTAACCTCAATCAGTTTGCCTGTTTGTGTACTAAGCTGGAGGGTGTCGATTTCTGGAAGGTCTAGACTGCTTAATTCCATACCCAAGTGCTTCAAATAAGGCTTCACCTCATTGGAAACATATTCTCCGCATACTTTATGATTTGGATATGGATTTTTTTCTATGACAAGAACCTGTTTTCCTCTTTGCGCCAAATCCAGCGCAGCTGTCAACCCTGCCAATCCACCCCCTATAATAACAACTTTGGGATTATTCACCCCATGAAGATAATTCTTTAAAACAAAAACCCCGACCTTATTGGGTCGGGATTTAAAGACCAAATTTTTATCTAGTCTTAGTTTGTTTTCTCGTAAGCTTCTTGCTTAAGTTCTTCGCTTGCAACAATAGCTAACTCAACACGTCTGTTTTTGGCTTTACCCGCACTTGTTTCGTTGCTTTCTCGTGGTTGGGTTTCACCATACCACTTTGTGCTAAACCTGCCACTGGAAATTCCTTTGCTGACCAAATAACTTGTCACAGATTCTGCTCTTTGTTGCGATAACTTCCAGTTATATTCTTCACTTCCGGCACTATCTGTATGCCCTTCAACCAAAACATTGGAATTTGGATATTCTTTGAAGATTCCAGCTAGTTTATCTAAAGTAGTAGCTGAAGTCCCTTTCACATCAGATCTATTTGTATCAAAATATACCCCAGCATCTTCGTTGAAGGTAACATTGATTCCTTCACCAACACGTTTTACTTCAGCTCCCGGAATTTCTTCTTCAATACGTTCGGCCTGTCTATCCATTCTATTTCCAATATATCCACCAGCGGCTCCGCCAACTACCGCTCCTATAATTGCGCCTAGCGCCGTGTTGCCGTTTTTACCTACATTGTTTCCAATGATTCCACCAATCACGGCACCACCAGCTGCACCAATTGCTGCTCCTTTTTGAGTGTTATTGGCATTTTTAACTGCATTACAACTTACTATAAGGCTTAATGCCAAAACAATTGTTGTGCTTTTTAAAACTATATTTTTCATCTGATTATTTTTTTGAGAATTGGTATACTATGGTTACAAGTTCCCCGTCTACGGAAACATTGGACTTAAGCGTCATGGATTGTTCTGATATATTGGCAATATTTAAACGATAGCCTACACCTCCTGAAATATCCTTTCGTTTTTCATCAATAAACTTGAATTGAAGTTGACTATTGTAATTTGCCGTTGGTTCAACCACAGACCATCTGAAAAAACGGTCTCCACCTTGACAAAGGCTACCTCCGGTAATGGTATACCTACCTGTGCTGTTGTTGTCCCTGAAGAACCAGTCGCTTCCTTCAAAGCAAATATCGTCTGCATCGTTGAAGATTACTGACTTAAAATTACCTGTGTTGTTCTCATAAGAGATATCGTTAAGTGTCCAGGACCCGCTAAAAAGATTACGTTGACTTCTTGCGCTTTTGGAAACAGAACATGACGTTAATAGCACAGCCATCAGCGTCACATAAAAGAATGCATGTTTTACCATAAGAATTGGAATTTAAATTTTAGTATATACGATTGAGACACAAATTTTATTTATTGGTCTTGTTAAATAATTGTTAAAACGAAATCTTAGTACTCAAAAAGTGCTGTTAGTGCTACTTCAAATCTTTGCTTTGGCAGATAGTTTTGCTCCAACCCTTTTGCGAAAGGAACAGGTGTTTCCAAACTTCCCACTCTTTTAATAGGTGCATCCAGATATTCAAAGCAATGCTCCATTACCATTGCTGAAATATCGCTAGCAATACCACCGAACAACGTATCTTCTTGTAGTATAATTAATTTTCCTGTTTTCTTCACCGAAGTATAAACACCTTCTATATCTAGAGGTTGAAGTGTGCGCAAATCTAGAACATCCGCGTCGATTTCTGGATGTTTTTCTAAAATTTCCAATGCCCAGTGCACTCCAGCTCCGTAGCTCACCACGGACAAAGAATCTCCAGTTTTTATATGGCCGGCTTTTCCAAAAGGAACAGTATAATAATCCAAAGGCACATCACCATACACACTTCTATAAAGTCCTTTGTGTTCAAAAAACAACACAGGATTTGGGTCATTTACCGCAGTAGTCAGTAGACCTTTTGCATCATATGGAAAAGCCGGATAGACCACTTTAAGCCCAGGGGTTTTGGTAAACCAAGCTTCATTGGTCTGTGAATGAAAAGGTCCGGCTCCCACTCCGCCCCCACAGGGCATGCGAATCACCACATCTGCATTTTCACCCCACCGGTAATGCACCTTGGCCAAATAATTTACTATTGGGTTAAAACCTGAGGTGGCAAAATCAGCAAACTGCATTTCCATAACTGCTTTCATTCCATTTATGGATAAACCCATCGCTGCAGAGACCACTGCTGATTCACAAATGGGCGTATTCCTCACCCTGCTTTTACCAAATTTTGAAGTAAACCCTTCTGTTATTTTAAAAACACCCCCATAATCGGCAATGTCTTGACCCATAATGATCATTTCATTGTAGCGTTCCATGGATTGTTCTAAGCCCTGGGAAACCGCATCAACAAAACGAATTTTTTTTACATTTTCTTTTGGTTCAACATGTTCATAATTAAATTCTTGATATACTTCATTTAATTCTTTAGTTTCATTAATGTCAATGGTAGGTTCATCAAAAGCAAGTTTCAAATTGGAATTGATTTCTTCCGTGATTTCTTCCTTAAATCGCCTTATTTCTTCTTCTTGTACAACTCCTTCTTCTAAAAGAAACTTCTCATAATTGGTTATGGGGTCTTTCTTTTCCCATTTTTTCATCAGCTTCTCCGGAACATATTTGGTGCCGCTTGCCTCTTCGTGACCCCGCATTCTAAAAGTCTTGAACTCCAATAAAACCGGTCTTGGTCTTTTCCTAATGGCTTTGCACAGCTCGTCCACTTTGGAGTAAACCTCAAGAATGTTGTTTCCATCAATAATCCGCGACTCCATTCCGTATCCTTTGGCCCTGTCTACAAGATTTTCGCAATTGTATTGCTCATTGGTTGGGGTGGAAAGGCCATAACCATTGTTTTCAATACAAAAAATTACTGGCAGGCTCCATACAGAGGCAATATTCAAAGCTTCATGAAAATCACCTTCACTAGTTGCACCTTCTCCCGTAAAAACCGCAGTCACTCTTTTCTTCCTTCTCAGCATGTCCGCAAGCGCTATTCCATCAGCAACTCCCAGTTGAGGCCCCAAATGGGAAATCATGCCAACAATTTTATATTCCTGGGTTCCAAAATGAAAACTGCGATCTCTTCCTTGGGTGAAACCGCTTTTTTTTCCTTGCCATTGTGCAAAAAGTCTATAAAGCGGGATGTTTCTAGAAGTAAACACACCCAAATTACGGTGCATAGGCAAAATATACTCTTCGGTCTTTAGGGCTTGTGTTACGCCAACAGATATTGCTTCTTGCCCTATTCCGCTAAACCATTTGGAAATTTTGCCCTGTCTAAGCAGAATCAACATCTTCTCTTCGATCATTCTGGGCTTGAGCATTCCTTTGTACAAGTCCCTCAATTTTTGATGATCCAAACCACCAATATGATATCTCATAAAGTAAAAAATTCAATGGGGTTAAAAGTAATGAAAAAGCAATCCATGACCCTCCAAATTTTAGAAAGGTTTCTTATTATTCATTACTTTTGATGGTAATCTAAATTTGACGTTATGAGTGCAATTCCAAGCGTAGACCTTACTGATTTTGTTTCAGGTGATGCTGCTAGAAAAGAAAAATTTATTGGAGAAATTGGTGCGGCTTTTGAAGATATTGGTTTTGTGGCTTTAAGCGGCCATTTTCTATCGGAAGATTTGGTAGCGCAGTTATATGAAGAAATTAAAAAGTTTTTTCAGCTTCCTCAAGATATCAAAGATTCATATGAAATTGAAGGCATTGGTGGACAACGCGGGTATACTTCTTTTGGAAAAGAACATGCGAAGGGTAAAAAGGAAGGTGATCTTAAGGAATTTTGGCACTTTGGTCAGTATGTGGACGACAACCCAAAACTTGAGGCAGAGTATCCAAATAATGTAGCTGTTGCAGAATTGCCCAATTTCAATGAAGTTGGAAAGGAGACCTACAAAATGCTTGAAAAAACCGCAAAATATGTGCTTAGGGCATTAGCACTGCATCTAAATCTTGATGAATTATACTTTGATGAGTGGATTAAGAATGGAAATTCCATCCTTAGACCTATTCACTACCCTCCAATCACTTCAGAACCCAAAAATGCAGTGAGAGCCGCTGCACATGGCGACATCAATCTAATCACTCTTCTAATGGGTGCTCATGGCAAAGGATTGCAGGTAAAAAATCACCAAGGCGAATGGGTAGATGCCATAGCAAAATCCAATCAGCTTATGATTAACGTTGGAGACATGCTATCCAGGCTAACCAACAACAAGCTAAAGTCCACTATTCATCAAGTTGTGAATCCACCAAAGGAACTTTGGGGAACATCCCGATACTCCATTCCATTTTTTATGCATCCCGTTAGTGAAATGCCGCTAAATTGCTTGGCAGATTGTGTGGATGATGAACATCCAAAAGGTTTTGAGGATACTACTGCAGGCGAATACCTTCATGAGCGGCTTATAGAATTGGGACTTGTAAAAAAATAGTGGTCAATGGATTTACAAGATCAGCTTAAAAACTTGTTCCCGGAACATATTCCGGAGGATAATGAAATTTTAAAACCCACTCAGCCTGAGTATTGGCTTCAAGACACTCCGATAATTTGCAAATATGAAAAACGAAAGGGCAAACCCATTACCCTTTTGGAGGGTTATACTGGTGCTGATTCAGATTTCAAGAAATTGACCAAAGACATCAAAACGCTATTAGGTGTTGGTGGGAGTTATAAAAAGGATGTCATCATTATTCAGGGCGATTACAGGGACAAAATCATGACCTTTTTGAAGGATAAAGGTTTTTCAGTAAAAAGGGTCGGTGGATAGCACAATCATTCTTAAATCCACGTTATTTTTTTCGCATCTTGTTAAAATTAAACCTTGACAATCAATGTTTTACGAAAAAATTTTTCTGTTCATCGTTTATATCTTACATTTAATCCTTCTAACCGACGAAAACTAAGCTGAAAATGAAATCACTGTTGCATATTACCAACGGGGACAATTTCACGTCAAAACTACAATCGTTACATCTTAAAGGAGATATTATTACGTGGAGGGAAATGCTTTGTGAAGGCAAGACATTATGCAACGTTGGAAGTGAATCTTTTTGGAAAACCCGTTTCGAATTTCTGAACAAAAATTATAAGGTCTCCAAATCTTCTTTTGTAGAGAAGACGCTTAAAGAGTATAGGTCATTATGTAACCACAAACAGCAAGATCAGATAGTACTTTGGTTTGAATACGACCTTTTCTGCCAGATAAATATGCTAGCGGTGCTCAGTTGGCTTAAAACACATAGAAGGCATGCAGAAATATCCCTAGTTTGCAGTGGAAAGGAAGATGAAAGTGACAAATTATATGGATTATCTGAGTTAAGCGATGAGAAATTATTGAGTCTATATGAAAATAGGACGATTTTATCTCAAGACGATATAGAATTTGCAGACTATGTATGGCAATTGTATTGTAGTGACAACCCTATTCGGCTAGAAAATCTGATAGCGCATAACCATTTTCAGTTCCAATACCTGTCTGAGGCGCTAAAAGCACATTTAAGACGTTTTCCAACCATTAGAAATGGCCTAAACGAAGTAGAAAATCGCATTTTAGATACAGCCTTGAGCCAAAAACCTGAATCCAGAGCTGATTTATTGGGCAAGGTTTTGGCTAATCAAGGATATTATGGTTTTGGAGATACACAATACGATCGTATCATCACTTCTTTAAAACCTCTTTTCGGTTCTTTTAATCCTGTGAAGCTAACACGAAAAGGGAAGGATATTTTAATGAACAAGGCCAATTATTATTCTCAAATACGTGATAATCAACTATATTTGGGTGGCTCTTTAAAGTATAGCTTCCTATATAATTCCTCTACAGATCGCATTTTAAAATTGTAAAATGACCTTAGGTGACTCAGAACTAATTCTGAATCCTGATGGTAGCATTTATCATCTAAACCTTTTACCTGAGGACATAGCGACTACCATAATTACCGTTGGAGACCCTAGCCGTGTATCTTTAGTCTCCAAATACTTTGATTCCGTCGAAATTGAAAAAGGAAGCCGTGAGTTTTTAACCCATACAGGTAGCTATATAGGGAAAAGGATCACAGTCATCTCTACCGGTATTGGTACGGATAATATTGATATTGTTTTTAATGAGTTGGATGCGCTAGCAAACATAAATTTTGCCTCAAGAGAGGTCAAAAAAGAAAAGACCCAACTAGATTTTATACGGATTGGCACTTCAGGTGCCATACAGGCAGATATTCCTATTGATTCGTTCATATTGAGTGAATCGGCCATTGGTTTTGAAGGACTATTACACTTTTATGAGAGTGGACATATAAGAAATATCACTCTAGAAGAACAGCTTAATGGCTTCGTTAAGTGGGATGAGCATCATATATCGGCATATGCCGTGGATTCTGATGAGAATCTAAAGCAAAAAGTCAGCTCTAATCGTATACGATTTGGAATAACTGTAACAAATTCAGGGTTTTATGGCCCGCAGGGAAGAAGCCTTCGGCTAACCCCAAAGATTATAGACTTCAATAGTAAACTAGCTTCCTTTTCTTATGGAAATCAACGCATAACCAACCTTGAAATGGAAACCGCTGGCATATATGGGTTAGCAAAGTTGCATGGACATAGGGCAGTTTCATTAAATGCTATCCTTGCAAATAGAGCTACTGGGGAATTTTCAAAAAATGCCTTCAAAACTGTAGACAATCTCATTAAATATACCTTGGAAAGCATTATTTCCTGAATATCATTTTATCATATCCCCGAAAAAACGAGTAAAGACATTTTCTTCTATTTTAGCCACATATGAAAACAGTAAAAATAGTAGGTGTTCCTGAACATTTTAACCTTCCCTGGCACTTGGCCATAGAAGAAGGCGCTTTTCAAGATCGTGGCATAAACTTAGAGTGGACCGATATTCCTGAAGGAACTGGAAGAATGTGCCAGCTATTGGAGGATAACGAAACTGATTTGGCCATAATACTTACCGAAGGTTTGGTAAAAAGTATTTCTCAAGGAAATCCCTCTAAAATAGTTCAAGAATACATCTCCTCTCCCCTGCTTTGGGGAATTCATGTTGCTGCAAATAGTGAGCGTTCAGCTGTTTCAGAATTAAAGAATGATAAGATAGCAGTAAGCCGTATGGGTAGCGGAAGTCATCTAATGGCCTACGTAAATGCTCAAAACCAAGGTTGGGATACAGATTCACTTCAATTTGAAATCATTAGTAATCTAGATGGTGCTATTAAAAGCCTAAGCGAAGGGTCTAATGCCTATTTCATGTGGGAGCATTTTACAACAAAACCATTTGTGGATCAAGGTATCTTTAAAAGGTTGGGAGACTGCCCCACCCCTTGGCCTTGTTTTGTTATTGCGGCTACTAGCTCATTTTTAGAGTCCAATGAAAGGCTTCTTAAGCATGTCTTAGAAATTATCAACATCTATACCGTTGATTTCAAACGAATTCCTAGCATTGACAGAACTTTGGCAAATAGGTATCATCAACAGCTAGAAGACATTCAAGATTGGCTCTCAAAAACTACATGGGGTCAAAATCAAATAACCTTGCAAACGCTAAATGACGTGCAACAACGCCTATTCAGTCTTCAATTAATTAAGGAAGTGCTACCTCCGGGGAAATATCTTTATAGCAAACCTTAGGAAAAGTATTTATTTATCAAAACCCTAAACTTCAAATCCGAAAGTGGCTTTTGTGCGGTCCCGGTAACGTTGGGGTTGGACATGGCCAAAGCAGTAGTCTCTTCTGTATCCAATGCCGTCAACATAATAATTACCACGTTCTTTTTAAAGTGGTCATCAAACTTTTCCTCAAAAGTATCCAGAAATTTCCAGCCGTCCATGACCGGCATGTTGGTATCAAGAATAAGCAGGCAAGGCATACTATCTTCATCCAAAGAAGATGCTAAAAACTCTATGGCTTCTTTACCATTACACATAGTGTTAACAGTTAAATTACCATCCAATTGTTTTACAAAAAACCTATTTAGAAAGTTAGTGGTGTCATCATCATCAACAAGTAAAACTGATTTTAGTCGGCGCAATTTATGAGGTTTTTCTGGTAAGCTTATTATTACATAAACGTACGAATTCTTGAGGTATTTTAAGAAAATACTTTCGAAAAATAATTCACCAACTTATCAACTTCTTTCCTATTTGGGCAAGCAAGACATTTGTTTTGCTAAAATGTTGATTGCCAAACCAAAGACCTCTATTTGCGCTTAAGGGAGATGGATGACCAGAGGTAAGAATATGATGTTTGGTCTTATCTATTAAAACCGATTTCTTTTTTGCAAAACCACCCCAAAGCAAAAAAACAATCCCTTCCTGCTCTGTGGAAACTTTGCTAATGACCGCATCGGTAAATTGTTCCCATCCCTTTTTTTGATGGCTTCCCGCTTGATGTGCCCTTACCGTTAGCGTGGCATTTAAAAGCAGAACTCCCTGCTGTGCCCAACGCTCCAAATTGCCACTTTTTGGATAGGGCTGTTCCGTATCTACCTTAATTTCCTTAAAAATATTCACCAATGATGGTGGATGGGGAATTCCATCCTTTACAGAAAAGCACAGGCCATTGGCCTGGTTTGGTCCATGATAAGGATCTTGTCCAATAATCACCACTTTTGTTTCCTGAAAAGGACAATGATCAAAAGCAGCAAAAATATCTCGCCCTTTTGGGTAGCATGTAAACTTTTGGTATTCTTGTTTTACAAACTGGGCAAGCTCCTTAAAATATGGTTTCTCAAACTCAGTTTGTAAATGAAATTTCCAGCTTGGGTCTATAGATACATTCATTAAATTTTCCTCATTTCCGTGGATAAATCTAAAAATAATATCTTGCCCAATCACCAAAAATTAAAACCAACTGATGTCAGTCCTCCAAAAAATTAAATTTCCCACCGCACATACCGTACTGTTTATCATAGCTGCAGTAGTTTCTCTGCTAACGTGGATTATCCCCGCTGGAGAATATGATAGACTTTCCTATGATTTGGATACTGATACATTTATAAAAACCTCCAAAGGGAATAGCATCACTTTAGAAGCCACACAACAAACATTGGATGATTTGACAATTCAAATTCCCATTGAAAAATTCAGGGATGGTGCCATCTCCAGAGCCATAAGCATTCCCAACACCTACCAGAAATTGAAAGGGCAACCTCAAGGTTTTGTGGGCTTTATTCAAGCCCCATTAAAAGGAATTATGCAATCTGCTGATATTATCCTGCTAGTTTTGATCATAGGTGGACTCATTAGCATTGTAAATGCTACCAAAGCTTTTGAAGCGGGAATTGCGTGGTTGGCCCAAAAACTAAAAGGCAGGGAATTCATTTTAATCATCATGGTAACTAGCTTGATTGCATTAGGTGGTACTACTTTCGGACTGGAAGAAGAAACCATTGCTTTTTATCCCATTTTAATCCCCATTTTCTTGGCTGCAAAGTACGATGCGCTAGCATGCATAGCATCAATCTATATTGGTTCTTCCATTGGTACTCTAGCGTCCACAATTAATCCATTTAGTACCATTATTGCATCTGATGCTGCGGGAATCAATTGGACTGAAGGACTCAATGGACGATTAATCATGCTTGTGCTAGGGTTGATTATTTGTATTGCTTACATCATTCGATATGCCCAACGGGTTAAGAAAAAGCCAGAACAATCCCTAATCTATGATCAGAAAGAAGAAATTGAAGGTTTGTTTTCTGGAATTTCCAGTACCGCGACCACCAGACTTACCACCAAACTCAAATTGGTACTATTTGTTTTTTCAAATTGTTTTCTAGTTATGGTTTACGGGGTTTCCCAATTGGGATGGTGGTTTTTAGAAATGACCTCGGTGTTTTTAGCTGGTGCGTTATTGATTGGCATTATCACTAGACTTAATGAAAAGCAATTTGTAAATGAATTCATGTCCGGTGCAAAGGACCTATTAGGAGTGGCATTCATTATTGGCATTGCAAGAGGAATCACTGTGCTTATGGAAGATGGTCAGGTGAGCGACACCTTGTTATACTATGCCAGTGAGCTCACTTCAGGAATGCATAAAGGATTGTTCATAAATGTAACGCTTATGCTTTACAGCGGATTAACCTTTTTTATTCCTTCTTCTTCAGGAATGGCGGTACTTACCATGCCCATTATGTCTCCTTTGGCCGACAGTGTTGGGATAGGTAGGGAAATCATGGTCAATGCATATCAGTATGGGGTAGGGCTATTCAAATTTATCAATCCGACCGGGATAATTCTAGCTTCGCTGGCCTTGGTGAATGTTGGTTATGATAAATGGCTGAAATTTGTTTGGCCCTTAGTCCTAATTTTAGGCATCCTATCGATGGTGATACTTACGATTAGTGTATATCTTTGAAAGGATAAATTCAGATTGGAATGAGAATATTGATTATAGGTGGAAAAGGCACAATAGGCAGCAAAGTAACAAATCACTTTTTAGAAGGCAATGAGGTCATCATTGCTGGAAGAAATTCAGGAGATGTAACAGTAGATATTGCGGATAGTACATCTATCACACAGTTATTTGAAAAAACAAGAAAATTGGATGCCATTGTCTGCATAGCAGGAGAAGCAAAATGGGCCAGCTTTAATGACTTATCAGAAGAAGATTATTATATCGGTCTTCGCAGTAAATTGATGGGACAGGTAAACTTGGTCCGCATTGGACAACACTTTTTAAATCCTGGTGGTTCAATTACGCTCTCTACGGGAGTATTGGCCGATGATCCAGTAGTAAAAACAGCAAGTGCTGCCATGGTCAATGGCGGTATTCATAGTTTTGTACAAGCTGCAGCTTTAGAGATTGAAAATGGGATTCGCCTCAACGTAGTTTCATTGGAATTAGTTATAGATGCTTATGAAAAGTATAAAGATTACTTTCAAGGACATACCCCTATTTCAATGGAAAAGGCTGTTAATGCCTACGTAAGAAGCGTGATGGGGAAAGGAAACGGAGAAGTAATTCGAGTTTATAATTAAACAAAACTTTTCAAAGCATCATTGAGCTATCTTTGTGCTGCTAGTAAAAGAAAATGCAAAGCATCCATCCCAAAACACTTCAAGATTTAGAGTTTCCAACAGTATTGGAGCAGCTTGCCGCACGCTGTAATACTGAATTGGGTAAAGAGGCAGCTGCCGAAATCAAACCGCTAAAGGATAAGCAGCAACTCCTGGAGGTTTTAGGCCAGACATCTGAATATTTAGCCTCCTTTTCCAATGATAACCGAATTCCCAACCATGGTTTTGACAGTATCAATGGGGAATTGAAGTTGCTAAAAATTGAAAACACCACTTTAGAGATTTCAGGATTCAGAAGAATTGGAAACATCTGCAAAACCATAGCCTTACATCAAAAATTCTTTAAAAAATTTAAAGAGTACTACCCCCTACTCTTTGCAAGCACCGAAAAATTAGAAGCGAATACTGAAATCCCAACATCCATAGATAATGTGATTGATAAGTTTGGGGAAGTAAGAGATGACGCCTCAGATGAATTACGTAACATACGAATGCAAATCAATGAAGTCCGCGGAAAAATCAATCAGAGCTTTGGAGTTGCTCTGTCCAAATATCAATCCCAGGATTTTCTTGATGATATTCGCGAATCTGTAGTGGATAATCGAAGAGTTTTAGCGGTGAAAGCAATGCATCGTAAAAAGGTGAAAGGAACAATGATGGGCAGTTCCAAAACGGGCAGCATTGTGTACATTGTTCCAGAAACCACACTCAATTTCGTAAGAGAACTCAGTAATTTAGAGTTTGAGGAAAAAGAAGAAGTCCAACGTATCCTAAACCAACTTACGGATACCATGAGGCCTTACGACTATCTGTTAAAGCAATATCAAAATCATCTTATTCATATAGACATTACCGCAGCAAAAGCAAAATATGCTTTGGATATGAATGCCCTGCTTCCAGAAATCAATGAAGAAAAGGAATTGTTTCTACGGGATGCCTATCATCCCCTACTCTTTCTGACCAACAAACTCAAACGAGAAAAGACTTGGCCACAGACCATTCAATTACATAAAGAAAATAGAATAATCGTCATTTCCGGGCCCAATGCCGGTGGAAAAAGCATCACTTTAAAGACGATTGGGCTTTTACAGGTAATGCTACAAAGTGGCTTGCTGATTCCAGTCCATGAACGTAGTACGGTTTGTTTGTTCGACAAGATTTTAACGGATATTGGAGATAATCAATCCATTGAAAATCATCTAAGTACGTACAGTTACCGTTTAAAGAACATGAACCAATTCTTAAAGCGATGTAATGACAGGACCCTATTTTTAATTGATGAGTTTGGTACCGGTAGTGATCCAGAATTGGGCGGAGCGTTGGCGGAAGCCTTCTTGGAAATTTTTTATGAACGTGAGGCCTACGGGGTAATAACCACCCATTATGCGAATTTAAAAGCTTTAGCTGATGAATTACCGCATGCTACCAATGCTAACATGTTGTTCAACTCCAAAACCTTGGAACCTACTTTTCAATTGATTTTGGGAGAAGCCGGTAGTTCTTTTACGTTTGAAGTGGCTCAAAAAAATGGTATTCCCTATTCCCTTATTAATAAAGCCAAGAAAAAAATCGAACGTGGCAAGGTGCGCTTTGATGCCACTATTGCCAAATTGCAAAAAGAACGCTCCAAAATGGTCCAGACCGGTTCCCGGTTGCAAGATGAAGAAACCAAAGCACGTGATGAAGCAGAACGTTTGGAAAAACTAAATGCCAAAATAAAATCCAAGTTGGAAAATTACCAAGAATTGTACGACCATAACCAACGTATGATCCAATTGGGAGATAAAATTAATACGGCTGCGGAAAGGTATTTTATAGACCATAAAAAGCGACCTCTAATCTCTGAGCTACTTAGAATAGTGGAAACGGAAAATAGCAAACGTAGAAAAACATCAGCCAAGCAAGCCAAGGCCAAACAAGCACAGAAGAAACAAGTGGCACAAGAACTGGAAAAGAAGATTGTAAAGGTCAGGCAAGAAAAGAAAGTTGAAAAGAAAAAGGCCATCCAGAAAGAAAAGAGCAAACCCAGACCAGTATTTAAGGTAGGTGATCGTGTTCGCCTATTTGATGGTAAGGCAGTAGGCACCATTGATACTTTGGAGAAAAACAAAGCTGCTGTAAATTACGGTATGTTTATGACCAATGTAAGCATCGATCAATTGGAGCTGGTAGAAACAAAAAAATAGACTTGTCATAGCTATAATGCTGGACAAATTCGTACCAATAAGAATTTTCCAGATGTAAAATATAGCTATATGAAAAACAAGTACACTTTTTACCAACAGGGTTTGGTCAACAGTACGGATATTTTCATCCACAATAATAAAATTTGCATAAGAAATAGAAGTTCCGGAGGAGAACATTTTATATATATTCCTAATGATTTTTTGATTATTCTATTAATAACCCTCGTATCCAAAAATTTGCTCAACAGAATTTTCAAGCGAACTAGGTAAAAAGGGGAATCAGAAAAAAAAGAGAAAGTTCTTGAACTTGTGGCCTCCAAGTTCACTGATAATACCAAGGATCCTTATTTAGATATTCAAGATTTTCTCATAAAACAAATGTTAAATACACCTCAGTGTATTGGCCATACTCTGATAGATTTCGACTAAGGATGTCTCGGGTATTGATCATATTGAACAAAAATTCAATAAACTTTATTTTTTCATAGAACTTGTTTAAACGTAAATCCATAAAGACCATTTAAATAGTCTGCAAAAAATGGTAACTTTCTACAAATCATAAAACCAATAAAATGAAAACCAACATTATACTCTTAGTCCTTGGCGTTGTTGTGCTTCTTGCCAGCTGCAAACAAACAAAAATGGAATCTTCTACAACCAAAGAAGGTATGGTCAAAGTAACCATTCTATATCCAAATAGTGAGGGGAAAACGTTTGATATGGACTACTATTCCAACAAACACATGCCCATGGTTGCCCGTGTACTGGGGGATTCTTTAAAGTTATATACCATTGATAAGGGAATCTCGGGCAGAACGCCAGATGAGCCAATTCCATATTTGGCCATTGGCTATTTATACTTTGACAAACTCTCAGCATATCAAAATTCTTTTGGGCCAAATGCAGAAAAAATAGTTGGCGACATTCCAAACTACACCAACATTCAACCCGTTGTTCAAATTAGTGAAGTTTTGCAATGATACCCTAAACTTCAGCAGTACAGTAATCAAACAACGTCCCGCAAAAGTTCAAAAAACAGTCTAATTGATAGAATATACCAAATGAAAAACCAATTGTTAACAATGGCGCTTGCACTGTTTATCTTTGTAGCGTTTGCCCAAGAAAAATCAGAAAAAAAAGAAATTCCTGATGGAGAAATATTCAGCTCCACCCAATCCGTGACCATCAACGGTAAAACCATAACCCTTGCCACAGAAACGGGCACGGTACAATTACGTGATGAAAACGACAAACCCATAGCCCTGTTCGGGTTTACTCATTACCGAAAGACCAACGCCAACAACAGGCCCATTGTCTTTGCTTTTAATGGTGGCCCTTTGTCCGCTTCCTTTTGGTTGCATTTTGGGGTTTTGGGGCCTAAGCGTATCGAAATCAATGATCCCAACTATACCAAACCGGCTCCGTACAAGGTGGTCAACAACGAATTTTCCATTTTAGATAAAGCAGATTTGGTGATGATAGATCCGGTGGGTGTTGGCTTTAGCAAACCCATTGGCGAAGCCAAATGGGAAGATTTTTGGGGTGTGGACCAAGATATTAGAAGCATTGGCCTTTTTATAGAACAGTTTATTATCAAAGCCGAAAAAATGAACGCACCTAAATACCTGCTTGGCGAAAGCTACGGCACGTTTAGAAATGCCGGCCTGGTAAAGCACCTTCAAGATAAAGGAATTGCCATGAACGGCATAATCATGGTATCGGCAGTTTTTGATTTACAGCATTTGCTGTTTGGGCCAGGTGACGATACCGCCTATTTGATTCACTATCCTACCTATGCGGCCACAGCTTGGTATCATAACAAAGTAAAAAACAAAGGTGATAGCTTGGAATCCTTTTTGGATGAGGTTCGCGGCTTTACACAAAACGAATACGCCCCTGCCCTACTCAAAGGTGATCAATTAAGCGCATCGGAAAAGGCAGCTGTTGCCCAAAAGTTAGCAGATTATTCCGGTTTAAGCCAAGATTTCTATTTAAAAGCGGACCTCCGGGTAACCAATGGTGAGTATTTTCAGGAACTACTTCGAGATAAGGGACTTACAGTGGGAAGGTTAGACTCTAGGTTTACCGGAATAAACGAAGATGTATTGTCGCAATCCTCCTTGACCGACCCACAAAGTGATGCCATTTCCCCACCCTATATCGCCGCTTTTAAAGACTATCTCTATAATGATCTTAAGGTGAGAAAAGATTTGAGCTACACCACTAGTGCCAGTACCCGTAAAGGGTTTAAATGGGATTGGAATCATGGAGGTAATGTAATATGGAACATGCAGGTGGCGGTTACAACTTTACCCGATATGACCTCAGCCATGAAACGAAATCCAGATTTAAAAATCCTTATTCTGAATGGGTATTACGATTTGGCCACGGTCTTTTACGGAGTCGAACACTCCATCAATCATATGGGATTGGATGCTGAGCTGAAAAAGAACATCATCATGAAATATTATGAGGCTGGCCATATGATGTATACGCATTTGCCTTCCATGGCCAAGTTTAAAAAAGATGTGGATGAATTTATAGATCAGACGTCCAACTAGAGGCCAGTTTGATTGGCTCCAATGAAGTTGGATACCATTCTAAACCTTGCTTATGGTTTGGTATTATTTCTTGATTATGCCGCGAAATTCCACGACCTTCGTTGTACAACCTTGCAGTATACCATGATTGATAATCCAACCTTGATTTCAATTTGAGGCGCATATTAATTTTGATACTTTGCGCAAGCCTAGTGGCAACATCACTTCAGGCCCAAAAAGATTCGCTCTTATCTAAATTGGATTTTTCTGCCGATTTTCGATTTAGAGTCGAACAGGATTGGAATTCTCAAAAATCTGATGGCACTTTTAGGAATGATCGTTCCCGACTTAGGTATAGGGCACGAGCAGGTGCCACATACGGAGATGAATGGTACCAAGCAGGTTTGCGTATCCGTACGGGCAATCCCCGCAAACAACAGGACCCGCAACTCACTTTGGGGGACAACTTTCGAGAATTTGGCACTCTGCCCATTGCTTTGGAAAAAGCATACTTTCAAGGCAAGTGGTCCACCTTTGCTTTTTGGGTGGGTAAAAATTCATTTCCATTTGCAAAGAGCAATGAACTTTTTTGGAGCGACAATGTGTTTCCGGAAGGGGTTTCTTTGGGCAAAAGCTTTCCTTTCCCATCTGGTGTTGTTGATATTTTGGAGCTCAGAGGAGGACATTTTATCATATCCACTTCCGGCAAGTCTTTTGATCAAGACGCCTATTTTCAAGGATATCAAGTATACGCCTCGTTTTCAGAGAAACGGGTGGAGCTGTTTCCGTCCATATACCTGTTTAAAAATATACCCAATATTCCGGATGGCGGTGATACCTTCGTACTGGATTATACCATCTTACATCTTGGGACGAGGGTAAAATTGCTTAACAGTCCCGGGATTGCCATGGAACTTGATCTGTACCAAAACATCCAAGATTATGACCAATTAGATTCCATTCCCGAAAATTTAAAGGGAGAAAAGTCTGGCTTGGTCGTGGGGTTTAAATATGGCGGCCTAAGACAGAGAAAGGACTGGTTGTTCAAGGTCAGTTATGCATGGTTGCAACGCTATTCAGCGGTAGATTTTTTGGCGCAGAACGATTGGGCCAGATGGGACTATTCCGCCTTTGATTCGCCGGATGGCCGACTGACCAACTTTAAGGGAATAGAACTGGTGGCAGGTCGAATGATCCAAAAAAACCTAAGCCTAACGATGAAATATTATTTTGTGGAACAGCTTGTTCCCTTGGGCCAAGCCAAAGAAACCGGAAGCCGCATACGATTTGACCTCGACGTTAGACTTTAAGAGAATTGTGATTTCCACTTAGTTAGAATTACCTGCCCATATGCAAAGGATATGGAGTACTTCATTTGGGAAACAAAGTACAAATAGAATTTTGGGCAAATCAAAAGTAGACCACGATGCTAACCGCTACTGCAAGATGGCTCCTTGTGGGCCAACTGCTTTGCAGATTTTACAGCAAAATGATAGCGCCAAGTCCCTTAGCAACAATTAAAAAAAATTGGCGTTCTACATTGGAGAATAGAACGCTTATGTTTAGTGCCATTTTTCCACTTCAATTTTTTAATGTTAAAAATACTATGCCAAAGAAAAATTTGGCATTGCTACTGGTATTATCGTGTTTCTTCCTCTCAAATGCCCAAGAAAAGAACAATGTAAAATTAAACATAGCCCCAGGGCTGCTCTTAAAGACCAATTCTGAAAATTTAGGATTACTGCTTAACGTTGAGCCCAGTATTGAAATTTCAACACGGAGCGTAATCGGACTCAGATTTGGTCTGGCCGTGAATCCACAAAAGTTTGAAAATAATGGGAATTCCCAATTCCGTTTCGATACGGAAAAAGATAATGGTATCCTTTCGTTTGTACCAACATATACGTATTACCTAAACGAAAAGTATACCCGTCCTTACGTAGGGATGGGTCTGGGATACTATGTATTTTCTTCAATCGATCTGGTCAATCCTTCCGAAAATGTACCAGAAGGAAGTGTCAATAACCAGGCAGGGTTTCTTATAAGAGGAGGGATTGAATGGCGAAAAACCAAACTCGGATTGGAATACAATTTTGTGTCAAAAGCCGATGTTACAATACCAAATGGCCAAACCGTAGGAACCGTTGATAACAGTTACTTAGGAATATCCATTGGATTTACCATAGGAGGCGGGAGCAACGGAATTTAGTTATTGAATTAACCCCGCTATCACAAGATGGCATCTTGCGGGTATAGATTCCAAAATAAATCAACGTTTTTAAGTAACTTCAAACCTAGAAACTATTAAGCAGTTAAAACTCCAAAACGTATTCACATTTGAAGAAAAGAGAAATTCTCATTGCTGCAAGATTGTATTTTATAGAGTCTAAATAACAGTAAATGATACGAATACTATACCACTGGGACGTAGCACCAGAAAAATTGGAGCTTTTTATTGAGACGTGGAAAAGAACAACCAACAAAATCCATAAAGAGGTTAAGGGAGCAAGAGGTAGTTTTATGGTACAGAGCGATAGCGACCCTACAGCAATTAAAACAATAGCAAGATGGGATGCTCTTGATGACTGGAAGAAATTTTGGAATGAGGGCAACCATAGCCAAATGGTATCCATGCATGATTTGGGAGAACGTGTCTCCGTAGAAGTTTTTAAGGAAATAGATGATTTTACAAGCTAAGATAAAGTGCCCTTCTCTGCCTCAAGATTATATCTTGTAATACATTTGGAATACAAATGCCTTTATTAAGAACAATAGCTGAGACTGATATACAACATGTCACATTACTATAAAGTCTTCGTCTTTATATAAACAACATAACCATGAAAAATCTAATCTTAGGGCTTTTCCTAACCTCCCTATTTTGTTCCTACGCCCAAAAAACGGCAATCAAAAACCCAGAGAGCCTTCGTATAGAACTCAACAACGGCCATTGGTTTAATGGAAACACTTTTGAAGAAAAAACCGTTTGGGTAAAAGACGGCATCTTAAGTTTTTCTAAGAAAAACACGCAAAATGACACTGTTATTGACCTCACTGGCAAATATGTGATACCCCCTTTTGCCGAGGCCCATAACCACAACTTGGAAAGCGATTATGAACTGGAAAAACGCATTAGTGCATACCTAGATAATGGCGTTTTTTATGTAAAGCACCTTTCCTCTATAAAAAAACGGATAGATCCCTTAATGCACCACTACAATAAACCAAACGGCATAGACGTAAGCTTGGCTCATGCCCCCTTAACGGGAACTGGTGGACATCCTGTTGCACTAAGAAAGAGATTTCTTGGGTATGGCCATTTCGAGGGGCTTTTCAATACTATAGAAGAGCTTGAGTCGCACGGTTATTTTATTATAGACAATACCGATGACCTAAATCATAAATGGGAGCAAGTGTTATCTTTTAAACCCGATTTTATAAAAATCAACTTGCTCTATTCCGAAGAATACCAGAAACGGAAAAACGATACGGCCTATTTTGGCAAAAAAGGTCTTGATCCTGACTTGGTGCCCCCTATCTTGGCCAAAGCGCACCAGAGTAAGTTGCGGGTAAGCGCACATGTGGCCACTGCTCATGATTTTCATGTTGCAATTAACGCTGGTGTGGATGAAATTGCCCACCTTCCAGAGATTCATAACGGCAAGCCCATTGCGCTGGAAGATGCTCAATTGGCTGCGCAAAAGGGTGTAGTGGTGACAACCACAGCTTCCTTGGTCACTAAAAACAGGAAAAAAACCAATTACGAACAATTACTGGGCAATGTGCGATCCAATTTAAAAACCCTAAAGGAAGCTGGCGCTACCATCGCCATTGGTTCCGACATGTACAACGATAATTCCGTGGGAGAATTCCAATTGCTACATTCCCTAGACCAGTTCAGCAACTTGGAGCTACTTAAAATGTGGTGTGAAAACTCGGCAACCACCACCTTCCCCCATAGAAAGATTGCCCATTTAAAGGAAGGGTATGAAGCTAGCTTTTTGGTATTGAATGTGAACCCTTTGGAACATATGGATAACATAAACAAGTCGATTGGTTTAAGAGTGAAGCAGGGTACTATTCTAAATTGACCGATAGAATTGTTAGGAATTGTGAACGATGAATTGTCATCCCTTTTTTAGAATTTTAATGCGCCTCATCTAAAAGCTCCCTTTATAAGAAGTAGGCTTTCAATCCTAGGCTCCGTATCTTTGTACTGTGAAAGAGAATAAAAAAATCATTCTGTTTGATGGTGTTTGCAACCTCTGTAATGGAGTAATCCAGTTTGTGATCAAACGAGATAAAAAGGATACGTTTCGGTATGCTGCGCTGCAAAGCGAAATCGGTGCCCAATTGATTGCAGAACGGGCCATTGATACCACAAAAGTGGATTCCATTATTTTGATTGAACCGGGGGTCGCCTATTTTACCAAATCTGATGCTGCCTTAGAAATAAGTAAAAGCTTTGGGGGAGGTTGGAAATTATTGAGCATTTTCACTTGGATACCCAAATCTTTTAGAGATGTTGTATATGACCTAATAGCACGCAATAGATATAAATTGTTCGGTAGAAAGGATGCTTGTATGATTCCCACACCTGAACTTCAGGCCAAGTTTTTAGATTCATAAATAGGTATGGAAAAGCTATCGCATAAGATTTATGATTATTTAATTGGTTCTGGACTGGCACCCGAATGGGCTTCATATATCAATCTTGCTATTCTACTTGTCGGCCTTCTCGCTATACTGTTCTTGCTTGATTTTATCCTAAGAAAAATATTGGTTGGACTGTTTACACGATTATCCATAAAATCCAAAACACATTTTGATGATTTTTTGGTCAAGAACCGTGCTCCACGCAATATTGCACACATTATTCCTTTGGTGATACTCTTCAAAGCAATTCCATTTGTTTTTCGGGATTTTCCAGCAGCAGAACCATTCCTATTACAAATCATAGAGGTCATAGGTATTTTTCTTTTTCTATGGATTGTTCGCAGCCTTCTACACACCATTAAAGATTTCCTTAAAACCCTACCGAGCTTAAAGGATAAACCAATAGACAGCTATATTCAGGTATTCATGATTTTTGCATGGGCTTTTGGATTGTTCTTTGCCTTTTCTATTATCACTGGAATTGAATTATGGAAGTTCTTTACCGCTTTAGGAACTGCATCCGCAGTTATCATCCTTGTGTTCAGGGATACTATTATGGGGTTTGTTGCCAGTATTCAAGTATCTATCAATGACATGGTACGTATTGGTGACTGGATCACTTTTGATAAATACGGAGCAGATGGTGACGTCATAGAAATAAATCTCGCTACGGTAAAAGTCCAGAATTTTGATAAGACCATTACTACAATTCCAACCTATGCGCTTATTTCAGATTCGTTCAAAAACTGGCGTGGAATGACCAATTCTGGTGGCAGGCGAATTAAAAGAGCTTTACTAATTAAACAAGAAAGTATCCGTTTTCTAGAGAAAAGTGATGTGGAGTCCCTTCAAAAAATCGAATTGATATCAGAATACTTAAAAAACCGAAGTGCTGATATTGAAAAGTACAATACCGAGCATAATGTGGACAAATCAATGCTCCTCAATGGTAGGAATTTGACCAATATTGGCATTTTTAGAAAGTACATTGATGCATATCTTAACAATCATTCTGCCGTGAATAAGGAAATGACCATTATGGTGAGGCAACTAGACCCTACCTCACAAGGGATTCCTATGGAGGTGTATGCCTTTAGCATTGATAAACGGTGGGAAAATTATGAGTATATCATGGCAGATATTTTTGATCATCTATTAGCCGCCATTTCTTACTTTGACCTAGAAGGTTTTGAATTGCCAAGCAGCAGTAATTTTACATCGAAGTGATGAGGTAGATATTTTAAAAGATGTAAAAGCAACGTTTGCCTCTATTTATTACCTAATACAAAACCTAACTGTGGAAAAGTTCATCATTACCATACTCTGCTTTATAACCCTTACCGCCTGTTCCAATTCAGATAATGAGCCAAAGGACGATATACTGAGTGGGGTTTGGAATGTGCAAAACATTAGCGGTGGTTTTGTGGGCATGAATCAAGATTTTGAAGAGGAAACCATCACCTGGACCTTTAATGCTTCTGATTCCAAACTTACCGTGGTCAACAACAATGTTCTGGTTGATGTAATTTATGATGGGTTGGATTCAGGCTCATACCCCTACTCCATTATTGAGGTAGATGATGAGAACTTTTTGGAAATAAACGGTCAAGAGTTTGCCGGTATTTCATTTGTAAACAGCCAACTTCTATTAGATCAAAACAAAATGTCTACAGGCACAGGTGCGGATGGGTTTGTTCTGTTGTTCAATTCAGAAAGGGATTTATAGTCCATTTAAGATTCCTGTTTTACGTAACTCCTAAAGTGATTGACGGTTGGGCTAGAATTCTGTATGCATCTTCATAACCATTCGGATATTGAGGGTATTACTCAAGAAACCCCATAAACAGATATTGGATATTGTTTTGTTCATGAATGCCTACTTGTTTTTGGATGAAAACAGGTTTACCAACCTGGAATATGAAATTGGACAGTCAAGAAAGTAAAAAGGAAAGTTTCTCTTTTCAGGTAAAATACCCTAGAGGAAGGTATATTTCACTTTAACATATAGATAAGCATGCCATTTCTTTTGAAATGGCATGCTATTTAAGATTGTTCAGTATAAAATCCAACGTATTGTTCGTATTCAGCTTCTGCTCAAATGACAGACTTTTATGAGTAATGGGTTGCACCAAGCCCAATTGTCTAAGGTGATTCATCTGCTCTTCGTAATCCAGTGAAACCTTTCCGGTGAACAAAATATCTAACGGCTCTTCATTTTGATACCGCTTGTATATTTTTCGCAATCCGCTTAAATACAAACGATCTTTGGTAAAACCACCTCCACGATGTGCTCGTAGCGTAATCCCAAATGCCTCTTCCCTATTTAACTTATACTGCCCGTGGATTAAATCAAAAGTATCAGCAAAACTATAGCCTTTTATTAGACCATCTGCTGCCATAACCCTGTATGCAAGTTCTTTTAATCGCCTAAGCGTTAGTGCTCCGCCCATGTATTCGCTAAAAACAGACAATCCTTCCTGGGTTTCCACATTTTTAGGCAATCCGTTTGAAAATATTTTTAACGGTTGATCTAGACCGTTGAATGTGGTGACCAAATGCACCCCTATTTCATGGTTGGCCAAGGTCAATAATTGATTTTTACTGAATTTGACATTTTTCTTGATCAACAAAGTCTGCGAGCTATTACTCACCATGGCCTCAGCGGCAATATTTGTTGAAAACCGAATTTTAAGTGGAAAAGTATACCTGGTTATATAGTCTTCAAAATAGGCCTTGGCTTCATCTGGAGAAAATACCTTATCCATATCTACTGAACTAGGTTCATCCTTAAAATGAAGTATAAATCTAGCATTCTGCACATCCTTCTCCGTTGGGGTTCCAAATGCGCGAAGGGAATTGTAATAAAACTTTTTACCTTGTCCAATCGTTTCAATGCATTGAATCATATTGGCATAATAGTATATCACATCTTGATATAACTTACGGATAGATTCATCTTCAATACGTTCTAATCTTTGTGAGAAGAAAAGACGCTGAAGTTTGTATGAGTCAAACTTTAATTTGGGATACTTAAATTCTGGTTCTAGGGTATATTTTGAAGCAAAAAAACGATGTTTCTCCTTTTCTATATTCAAAGGGTTCACATAATTGAGCAACTCAATTCGTTTCACCAAACGGTTCAAGTTTGAATCAATATCAAACAGCGCAGGGTATTCCTTTTGTAACTCTAGTTGCCGTTTTACTTCAATCATACGTGCTTTTGGAATTCTTCAACTTGCAAAGGTATCAAATCTTTAAGTTGATTCTCAACGGATTTCACTACTTCGGGATAAATAACGCCAGAAAGTTCATCGCAGTATACTTTTGAAATTTCTGTGGCTAACACCAAAGTGTTTTTGAAGTTTTGTGTGATGTATTTTAAAAAATAGCCATTTCCTTGGAAGGTATCGTTGATTTTTGAGGTTGATTGTATACCATTCGGCAATTGCATTGCGCCTAATTTGGCTCTCCAGCTTTCTATTATAGTCCCGTACCTATTATTATCCACATTCGTTGTTCCCAAATTCCAAACAGGGACCTCCCTATCCCATCGCTTCCAATTGTAACTGTGCATATCAAAAACAATCACATTTCGAAAATTGGATTCTAATTTTGTTATTAAAGCGTTCACTACTTTATAAAAATTTGCATGTTTAGCAAGGCTATGTTGTGTTTCGCTATTCGGTAAAGCGTTTTTCCATAGCTGCTTACCCCATGCAGTATCAAAAATTGCTGTTTCGGGAGGGCGATTCAAATCATATTCAAATCGACTGTCACAGCCTGCAATTACTATTGGGAATCCATTTACCATTTGTTTGGTACATGGGTCTTCCTCATACCAGCGTTCATACTCGGTGTGCAAGCAATTATCCCATAAGGATTGACGAAACTGGTGCCCATCATGCACGGCTCCACAAACAAAGGGAACGTATGTTTCAATTTTTATGGTAAAGGAATAGTCATCAGAAACTGCTTCAAATTTTTTTCCTGATTTAATATTAGAGATAATATCAGAAATTGATAACCTATGCATTCTCTACTTCATTACGTAATCTTGACCTTCTATCAAAGGCCTGCAGTTTATCAATAACTTTGCTTTCAACAAAATCAATGACCTTACATTGTATTTTTGTTTTGTAGACTTTATTCATGTAGGTGATTCCACCTGGTGACATCACATTGACTTCCACCAACTTTCCGCCTATCACATCAATACCAACAAAGAAAAGTCCATCATTGACCAGTTTAGGTCCAATCTGTTTGCAAAGTGCTTTTTCTTCCTTTGTTAAAGTGTGTTTAGCCACAGAACCGCCAGCAGAAACATTGGAGCGATGATCGTCCGAACCTGGTATACGCCTCATGGCCCCAATTGGTTCTCCATTTAATATCAAAATTCTTACATCTCCCTGGTCAGCACCTTCAATGTATTCTTGAAGTATTACATAGTTAGATGTTCCATCTGAGTTGGTTACATAAAAATCCAGTAATGACTTTATGTTAGACATCGCTGCTTTTTCAATTAGGATTACCCCTGAACCACCAAAACCATTTAGTGGTTTTAAAATCATTTTATCTGCTTCGGATTCGTTGATTTGCCTGACCAGATAATTTTTATTTTTGGATACATGGGTAGCAGGAATAATGTTGCTATGGCTATCGCCAAATGCAGCGGTATATAATTTGTTGTTAGCTTCTCGAAGGCCTTGAAGTGAATTGACAATAAACACATCGTCCTTAACTGAATCAAGAAAATTGAGCATTAAGGGATCCAAAGGCGGGTTCGCGCGCATAAAAATAACATCAAACCCTGCCAACGGAAGCATTTCTTCACGAAGGGATGCTTGTTTGTAAAAGGTCTTTAGATTACTGGAAACCTTATCCATTTTATTAACCACGGTACAAAAAGCACTTGTAACACTATTTCTAATGGTCAAATTAGCGGGAGTGCAGAGCGCCACTCCATGTTTCCGTTTTACACATTCATGAATCAATGCTAAACTTGTGTCATTTTCTGAATCAATTTCCTCCCAAGGGTACATTAAAAAACAGATGTTCATAGCTCTTTGTTGATTTGTTATTTTACTTCATCTAAATGGTCGTCCCATTCCTTAATATTTGGTTTACCAAGTTTACCCACAGATTTTGCCACAACCATAGACACCATGGCATCTCCAGTGACATTCACTATCGTTCTGCACATATCCAATGGCCTATCCACCGCAAAAATTAAAGCCAATCCTATTGCCAGTTTATCTGGAGGAAATCCTATGGACTCCAAAACAATCACTAGCATAACCATTCCTGCCCCAGGTACCGCTGCAGAACCAATTGAGGCCAATAAAGCGGTTAGCACTATGGTTAATTGATCCGCAAAAGTAAGGTCAAAACCAAGCGCTTGCGAAATAAAAACGGCAGCTACTCCTTGATACAAGCTGGTTCCATCCATATTGATTGTAGCTCCCACTGGGAGCACAAAACTGGACACCTCTTTGTCCACTCCTATATGTTCCTCAACCCTTTCCATTGTGACTGGTAAAGTGGCAGCACTGGAACTTGTTGAAAAAGCTAATAATTGCGCAGGACTCATTTCTTTCAAGAACCAAAATGGATTCTTTTTGGTATATACTGAAACAACTACACTATAAAATACAATCATTAAAAACAATCCACCAACAACGACACCTGCATACTTCAGTAGCGCAAACAATAAATCTGGGTCACTTGATGATACCACTACACCTGCCAATAAAGCAAATACAGCATAAGGTGCAGAAAGCATAATCAAATCCACCATCTTTAGTACCACATCATTTAAGGCATCGAAGAAATCTTTTAACGGTTTTGCCCGTTCCTCCCCTATCAGCAGCATGGAAATTCCAAGAAATATGGTAAAAAAGATAACTTGAAGCATAAGCCCGTTATCACTCATTGCCTTTAAAGCATTGTCTGGCACCATATCTTCTAAAAACTGTAAAGGGCCACTATCTTTCTGCCGCGTGGCCTCTGCTATTTTTGAAGTAACCCCTGAATCAGTGGCATAGGTCTCTGTTAGTTTAGTTACTGTTTCTTCTGAAATACCATTTCCTGGCTGCAATGCATTAACAAGCAACAATCCTATGGATATTGCTACAACAGTGGTCAAAATATAAATTCCAATAGTTCGCAATCCAATATTTCTAAACTTGGAAATATCCTTTAAATCAGAAATTCCTTTGACTAGTGAAGCAATAATCAAAGGAATGGCTATTAGTTTAAGGAGTTTGACAAAAATGGTTCCGAAAGGCTGAATCCAGTCCGAAACAAAACCTTTACCCCAATCAACTTGGGTCATGACAAAGCCAAAAACAATACCTAACACCATCCCTATAAGGATTTTCCAGTGTAATTCTAATTTACGCATAGTTGGAATTTGCGTAGTAAGATACTATTTTGAGTGGAAAAAAATTAAAGAAGCTATTATATTTTGTTAGTACGTGCAAAAAGGGCGAAGTCTGCTAAAACCATAGCGGCCATGGCTTCTACAATAGGAACCGCTCTTGGAACTACGCATGGATCGTGTCTTCCTTTACCTTGAGTAGTCACTTTTTCACCTTCTTTATTAATGGTTTCATAAGATTGAAGTACAGTTGCAACTGGTTTAAAGGCAACATTAAAATAAATATCCATCCCATTGCTAATACCACCTTGAATACCTCCACTCAGATTTGTTGTAGTGGTGCCATCACTATTATAGGAGTCATTGTGTTCACTTCCTTTCATCGTAACACCATGAAACCCACTACCATACTCAAAACCCTTTACTGCATTGATGGAAAGCATTGCACCTCCTAGTGCAGCATGTAATTTATCGAACACCGGTTCACCTAAACCAATTGGTACATTTTGAATGACACAGGTGATTACACCGCCAATGGTATCTCCCTGCTTCTTAATGGACTTTATATACTCCTCCATTCGATTTGCGGTTTCCATATCTGGACAACGGACTGGATTGGCCTCTATTTTGGAAAAATCAAGTTCTTTATAATCTTTTTCCAATTTCATTTCACCAACTTGGGAAACAAAAGCGTTGATCTTTATATTTGTTAGGAATTGTTTTGCAATAGCTCCTGCCACTACCCTACTTGCTGTCTCCCTTGCAGAGCTTCTGCCTCCACCTCTGTAATCCCTAAATCCATACTTCTTATCATACACATAATCTGCATGTGAAGGTCTGTACGAATCTTTTATATGCGAATAATCCTTAGATTTTTGATTGGTATTATGAATTGCAAAGCCTATTGGGGTTCCAGTGGTCTTGCCTTCAAAAATTCCTGAATAAATTTCGACAGTATCTGGTTCCTTACGTTGCGTGACTATTGCCGATTGGCCAGGTTTCCTTCTATTTAATTCTAATTGGATTTTTTCTATATCCAACATTATCCCAGCAGGACAACCGTCTATTACTCCACCAAGGGCTCTTCCGTGAGACTCTCCAAAAGACGTAAGCTTAAAAAGCTGTCCAAAAGTATTTCCTGCCATTTGCCAAAAATTCGATAAGCCCCAAAGGTAGAAGTTATAAACCGTTTTCAAAAACCAGCTTACCACTTAATGTTTATGTAACATAATAGTGCTTTCCTTGATGTTTTTTTAACTGCTTACTGATGAATTATTGACTTCAATTTCATTTTAAGTTTATTCCTACAGTTTTACTTTGCACTTAAACCTATATCATTGAAAAAAAGAAAGATAGAGCTAGCAGTTATTTCAGATGTTCATCTTGGCACTTATGGTTGTCATGCGGATGAGCTTATAGCGTATCTCAATAGCATTCAACCTAAAAAGCTAATCTTGAACGGTGATATTATCGATATCTGGCAGTTTAGCAAACGGTATTTCCCTGCCTCCCATTTAAAGGTGCTCAAAAAAATCATTGGCATGGCCTCAAGAGGTACAGAAGTACATTATATCACTGGAAATCATGATGAAATGCTACGCAAGTTTAGCGATGCTTCAATGGGTAATTTTAAAATTACCAACAAACTTGTTCTAAATTTAGATGGCAAAAAAGCTTGGATTTTTCACGGTGATGTCTTTGATGTATCCATTCAGAACGCAAAATGGTTAGCCAAGCTTGGAAGCTATGGTTATGATATTCTAATTCTAACAAACAGCTTTATTAATTGGTGTTTGGTCAAGATGGGCCGCGAGCGTTATTCTTTATCCAAACGTATTAAAAGTAGCGTTAAAGGTGCTGTAAAGCATGTCCATGATTTTGAAAAAACAGCTGGTGATCTCGCCATTGAAAACAACTATGATTATGTTGTCTGCGGACACATACACCAGCCCAAAAAAGAGCGATACGAAAACAAAAATGGAAGCTGTATATATTTAAACTCTGGGGATTGGGTCGAAAATTTAACTGCTTTGGAGTACTCTTTTAAGCGTTGGAGAATATACCACTACAACCATGATAAACTATCGCCTTTCTTTGTTGATGAAGACCTGAAAGAAATGGATATGAATGAACTTATAGCCTCGATAACCGACAAAGATGTTGCTATTGAACCCATTACCGAAGAGGGGCTCAAAGAAAAAAATAATGATGAGAAAACCCTAAATAAGCAGGGCCTTTCGTAAAATGGTGACTGGATGCTGTGCCTCCCTTTTCGTTCCATCTTTAATTTGATGCCTACAACTTGTTCCGTTTGCTGAAAGTATAGTTTCTACTTTGCTCTTTCGTATGACTGGAAATAATTTAAGTTCCCCTACCTTCATGCTGGTTTCATAGTGCTCTTTTTCATAACCAAAGGAACCCGCCATACCACAACAACCCGATGCTATAATAGAAACTTTGTAGTTTTTAGGTAAGTTAAGCACATCGAATGTCACTTTCTGATTGGACAATGCCTTCTGATGGCAATGGTTGTGAATCTTTACTGTTCTTTCCTCTTCTGTAAAACTATCAGTGGTTATATTTCCCTCTTTAATCTCAGAAGCTAAAAACTCTTCAATTAAAAATGAATTTGAGGCAAGCTTATCTACTTGCTCTTTATTATGATGCAATCTCTTGTATTCATCCCTAAACGACAATATTGCTGAAGGTTCCAAGCCAACAATTGGGATGTTCTGCTGAAGAAGTACTTCTACTTTCTCCATGTTCTTCCCTACCAGCTTTTTGGCTTGTTTCAAGAAACCTTTGGACAAATAAGTTCGTCCACTTTCTGCATAAAACAACTGTACATCATATCCAAGCTTACAAAGCAGTGCTATAGCATCTTTACCCACTTCAACATCTAAATATTGGGTGAACTCATCAATATATAAAGCCACTTTTTGTAAAGATTGGATGCTTTCAGCCCTAAACTTCTTTAAATAGGCTTCAAAGTTGAAATTATGCACTTTCGGGAGCGTTCTTTGCGCAGCAACTCCAGACATTTTTTTAAGGAGACCACCTGTTGCTTTGGACTCAAAAATTAAATTCGTCAAACCTGGTACTTTACTACCAAGGGCATTCAGTTTTGTATTATAGGCAAACAACTTGCTCCGCAAGGGATAACCATTGGTTTGCTGATATTGATACAAAAATTCTGCTTTTAAGGTAGCCACATCAACATTGCTAGGGCATTCGCTCGCGCATGCTTTGCAACTCAAACATAAATCAAAGACCTCTTTGAGTTCCTTTTGGTCAAACTTATTTGGCTTTTCTGAGTTGGTCAAAAACTCCCGCAATGCATTGGCCCGACCCCTCGTGGTATCCTTCTCATTTTTGGTAGCGTGGTAGCTAGGGCACATACCTCCAGCCATATTATGGCTTTTCCGGCAATCACCACTCCCATTACATTTTTCAGCTGCTTTTAGAATTCCTTCACTATCGGAAAAATCCATTAAGGTTTTTACCTCAGGCTCAGCACGATCAATTTCATATCGCAGTGATTCATCCATAGGAAAAGCATCTACAATTTTGCCAGGGTTAAAAATATTATTTGGGTCAAAAACAGATTTGATTCGTTTCAGCAATTCATAATTAGCTTCTCCAATCATTAAAGGAATAAATTCCGCTCTTACAATTCCATCTCCATGCTCACCGCTAAAACTACCTTTATATTTTTTGGTCAGTTTTGCTACATCTGTGGTGATGGAACGGAATAAAACGACATCATCTGATTTTTTCAAATTAAGAATTGGGCGTAGATGCAACTCCCCTGCTCCGGCATGGGCATAGTAGACCGCATCTTGATCATACCCTTTCATAATTCTGGTGAATTCCCCGATAAAATCTTTTAAATCTTCCAAGGCAACAGCAGTGTCTTCAATACAAGCAACTGCTTTACGGTCACCAACCATATTTCCCAATAAGCCTAATCCTGCTTTGCGCAGTTCAAGAGCTTTGTTGATATCATCACCTTTTAAAACCGGGCTTGCATAGCTTAATCCGGATTTTTGAATGGTCGCCAGTAACTCTTGCAATTGTTTTTCCAGTTCATCATCGGTATTAGCCTTTACCTCCAACATTAAAATTCCCGCAGGATCTCCATCCACAAAAAATCGATTGGCCAATTGTGCTCTATTGTTTTTTGTGCAATCAAGAATGACCTTATCCATCATCTCGCAGGTATGCAAATTATGCTGCATAACCGGGGCTACATCGCTCAAACAGTCTTCTAAACTACTATAATGCGTGGCTACCATTGCTGATAAAGGCGGCGGTAAATCATCCAATTGTAGGGTGATTTCGGTAGTAAAAGCTAAGGTACCTTCACTCCCGGACAACAATTTGCATAAATTAAAATCTTCTTCATTAGCTCCAAAAACCTTGTTCTTCAAAAGTTCATCAACGGCATAACCCGTATTTCTTCTATGGATGCTGGGTTTTGGAAATTCTGTTTCAATATTTTTTTGATTCTCGCTATTGGAAAGCTCACTATCAATTGTTGAATAAATAATGCCTTCAAGTGAAGTTTGATTCTTCTTTCTCTCAAACTCATCCTTATCCAAATCAGTGAAAAATACTTCACTTCCATCTGAAAGCAAACAATTTAGTGCAACAACTTTATCCCTTGTAACACCATATTGAATGGATGTAGTGCCTGAAGAATTGTTGCCAACCATTCCGCCAATCATACATCTGTTGGAAGTTGAGGTATTTGGCCCAAAAAAAAGTCCAAAAGGTTTTAAATATTGATTCAGTTCGTCCCTCACCACCCCTGGTTGAACCGTGACTTGTTTTTTATCCCTATCCAAACTCAAAATTTGGGTAAAATGTTTGGAAACATCTACAATAATACCGTCTCCAACGCACTGTCCTGCCAAAGATGTCCCGGCTGTTCTGGGAACCAATCCCACACGATTTTCGGTTGCAAAGGCTATTAGTATTTGAATGTCCTTCTTATTTCTAGGATATGCTACTCCCAAAGGTCGCTTTCTATAAACAGATGCATCCGTAGCGTACAAGGCCCTGCTCAAGTCATCTATTAATAATTCACCTTGTAATTCTTGGGAGAGGGATTTTAAAAGAGATTTATCCAATCTGGAACAATTTTTGGTTGTCAAAATAAGTTTTATTGTCAGAAAGCTTTACAAAGCTATCTTTAATTTTTAACTAAACGAGAAACTTATGAGGATTACCACATTATTTACTGGTCTTTTTTTGTTTGCAACAATAGTGGCAAGCGCGCAGGACATTTCTGAACATGCATTGGGACTTCGCTTGGGTGACAGCGACGGTTTTGGAGCTGAAATCTCTTATCAAAAATCTATTGGGCGGTATAATAGAGCTGAATTTAACCTTGGTTGGCGAGATAGCAGACAATTTGATGCTTTTAAATTATCGGGAGTGTACCAATGGGTACATCAATTGGATGGAAACTTCAATTGGTACTACGGTGTAGGTGGTGGATTGGGAAGCGTGGAGTTTGAACAGGTCCCAAATGGAGATGACAATGATGGCCTTTTTGTATTTGCAGCTGGAGATATCGGCGTAGAATATAATTTTGATATCCCCCTACTCTTATCCCTCGATTTTAGACCAGAAATTGGTATTTTAGGGTATGATGGTTTTGACAATGACTTTGATTTTGACATTGCCCTAGGCATTCGATATCAATTTTAATTGGTTCATTAAAATACAAGCCCTGACCGTTTAAGAAAAGTTAAGGGCTTTTTTATGCCATATGTAATGAATATCTTAGCGGCTTAAATAGCAAAAAATGAGAAAGATATTTGCAATTACCTTAGGGATACTGTTTTTTGTATCATGCAATTCTAAACCCGAAGGTTTTACCATAAATGCAAAAGTTACTGGGGAGCTCGATAATGGGACTAATGTCTACTTAAAAACTACAGACTCCCTTAATCAGCTGATTGATATTGATACCACAACGGTTCAAGATGGCACCTTTAGTTTTGCCGGAGCACAAAGCAGCCCACAACTTCACTACATTTTTGTTGAATCCAATAGAGGAAATATTCCTTTTATTCTTGAGAATGGGGATATCGATTTGAGGTTTCAAAAAGACAGTATGAACTACGCTAGGCTTAAAGGAACACCACAGAATGAGCTTTTTATGAATTTCTTGGGTGAATCCAGAAAATTATCAGAGCGCGCCAGGTCCATGCAAAATGATATGCGTAATGCCGCACAGCAGCAGGATACAGCAACGGTAACGTCATTGAGAGAAGAATACATAGAATTTCAGGATGAGGTAAAAACGTTTAACGTTGATTTCGCCAAGGAAAATCCAAATGCACTTATTTCTGTTTTGATTTTGGGCAACTTAATGCTTAACAAGAGTCTTCCGAATGATGAAATAAAAGCTATCTACAAGGCACTTACTCCAGAAATGAAACAGTCTGATCCAGGAGTAAAATTGGGAGAACAGCTTGATAAAATTAAGACCACTGAAATTGGGGGAATAGCACCGGAATTCTCAGCACCTACTCCAAACGGTGAGTTACTTGCACTTAGCGATGTAAAAGGAAAATTGACCTTAATAGATTTTTGGGCAGCTTGGTGCAGGCCTTGCAGAGCGGAGAATCCGAATATTGTTTCTGTTTACAATAAGTATCACGATAAAGGATTAAACGTTATAGGTGTTTCGTTGGATGCACGTGCCGAAGATTGGAAAAAGGCAATTGAAAATGATGGCCTGGCATGGAACCATATCTCCAACTTAAAAAGGTTTCAGGACCCAGTGGCACAATTGTACAATATAAATGCAATCCCCGCTGCGTTTCTAATAGATGAGAACGGTGTAATAGTTGCTAAAGATTTACGAGGCCCTGCCTTGGAACAAAAGGTAGCCGAATTACTGAATTAAAATAAAACCACAATAATAAAAAAGCCCGCAACAAGTTGCGGGCTTTTTTATGTTTAAGTCAACTTATATTTTCCCCATTTTTTCCAAGATTAAAAGCAATACAATTGGAATGGCCAACAAGATAACAATCAGGGTGTCCGTTACAAAAAGGTCTGGTTTAAATAATAGTGTAGTGACGTAGCCTCCGATGGCCCCTCCAAAATGAGCAGTGTGGCCAATATTTCCCAGTCTACTTTTCATCCCATAAATAGAATACAATAAATACGCTATACCCAATACATAAGCAGGCAATGGAATGGGTATAAACATAATGCCCAACTGCATATTGGGATTCAACAAAATTGCTGCATATAAAATACCTGTAACCGCACCACTTGCACCAACAGCACTATAATAGGGTTCATTTTTATGAAAGAAAAGTGCCAAAAGGCTACCGCCTATTAAGCTAATAAAATAGATGATGATAAACTTGGGAGCCCCGAACCAATTAATGACCACATTGGCAAAGAAATATAACGTAAACATGTTAAAGAACAAATGTGAAATATCCACATGCAAAAAACCAGAAGTTACCGTTCTTTCCCGTTGGCCCGCTCTAACACCCCCAATGCTAAATTTATATCTTTCAAAAAAAGTAGAATCGCTAAAACCTCTTAAAGAGACCAAAACATTGGCAGCAATAATCGCTATGGTTGCTGCATGTAAATTGAACATATGCTATAAGATTTGGGTTCAAATATAGCTATATTTGCGCACAAGAATTACCTATGCAGTTAGCTGTTTTTATACTTGCTTATCCTTTACTCTGGCTCATATCCAGACTTCCATTCAGAATACTTTATTTTATTTCTGATATCGTGTACCAATTACTTTATCATGTTGTCGGATATCGTAAAAAAGTGGTGCGCAATAATCTAGCATTAGTTTTCCCAGAAAAATCAGATTTGGAGCGTTTGCGAATAGAAAAGAAATTCTATAAACACCTTTGCGATATATTTTTAGAAATGGCAAAGACCTTGGGCATCAGCAATCGGCAAATGCATAAAAGATATGTTTTCACCAACGTTGAAGTTTTACAAAGATTAGAAAGTGAAGGTAAAAACACTATGATAATGATGCCGCATTATGCAAGTTGGGAATGGGTTTTTTCTTTAAACTCACAACTAAATTCTAGGGCCTATGCCATTTATCAGGTTATTCAAAACAAGTATTTTGATAAATTAGTTCGGGATATTAGAGGTAAATATGGTACAACACTCATCCGAACAACGGAAAGTCGAAAAATTATAAAAGATGCAAAAAAAGAGGGGCAATTGATTACTGTTGGAATCATCAGCGACCAGTCCCCAATGCTCAACAGAACCCGTCATTGGGCAAAATTTATGAATATCACGGTGCCCATTCACGTGGGAGGCGAAGAACTTTGTAAGGTTCTTGATATGATTCCGATTTATCTTAAAGTTGAAAAACTAAAACGAGGTTATTATCAAGGAACTTTTAAGGTCCTATCAGAAAAGCCAACTGAGGTAGAAGGATATAAAATTTCAGAAGCATTTTTGAAAGAGGTTGAAAAATCAATTTATGAAGCCCCTGAATATTATTTTTGGACACATAAAAGATGGAAGCATAAAGACAAAGTCCCAAAAGAATTCCAAAGTATGCAAGAATAAGCTACATGACCATTAGAAAGCGATTTAAAAAAAGATACCTTCTTGCTTTTCTGGTATTTGGTTACCTACTTTTTGCCAACTCCTGCATGACCATGCGCACTTCTCCAAAAAGAACTGCTGCTTTTTTTCAAGAAAAGCAAATGGACTTTATAGACAGCAATATAGAAATACAAGATAGAAACCTTCATTATATCCAAACTGGGAATAAGGATGCCCAAACATTGGTTTTTATCCACGGATCACCCGGAAGTTGGGATGCATATAAAGCTTACCTCTCCGATTCTTTGCTGTCAAACAAATTCAGACTAGTTGCGATAGATAGGCCTGGCTTCGGAAAAAGTGAATTTAGACGAAGTATGGCATTAAAACCTCAAGCGCTTATTCTTATGAATTTTTGGAATATTTAGATAATGGTAAGCCCTATACACTAATTGGGCACTCATATGGTGGTCCTTTGATTGTGCAAATGGCAATAGAACGTCCAGATTTGCATGAAAATTTAGTCATTCTAGCAGGTGCCTTAGATCCAGATGTAGAAAAGCCGGGGAAATGGCGTAAACCACTGACCTGGTTTCCATTAAAATATTTAGTCCCGGGAGCATTAAAACCATCTAATGATGAATTGTGGATGCTTAAAGAAGATTTAAAATTGATGCAACCACAGTTGAGCCAGCTAACCCAGCATACCTTAATTATTCATGGAGAAGAAGATAAATTGGTTCCATATCAAAACGTTGCGTTTATGGAGAGGCATTTCTCCAATGTAAAAAGCTTAAAAGTGATTCCTATTGAAAAAGAAAATCATTTTATTGTTTGGAACCAGGAACAATTAATCAAGAATTCCATTATTTCATTTACAGTTAAGTAATTGATTAAAAATCAATTATGGATTTTATATAAAGTTATAGTTGCTATAATATTGAGGCTAAAATGGTTTTTAAAACCAATTTACTATAAGAAAATGGCATGTTCTTTTTGTCGATAATCAGGAATATTCTCTTTTGTAACAATTTCTATAGAAGACAATATCTCTGTAGCTGGTGGAGTACTATATAATAGAAATTTAGATAAGCTGTTGATTGCTCTATATCCTTGCTGAAAAGGTTTTTGTGAAATCAAGAATGTAATCCTATCATCAACAAGTGCTTGTGCATTGTGTTCCGTTAAGTCAAACCCAATTAAGAATGGCACCTTGTCCCTATAGTCATTAATATGATCGGCAATAATATAGGACCTACTGTTGGGAACAAAAATGCCTCTTATTTTAGGGATACTCTTTAGGGCCATTTCGATACTGACCTTTACCTTTTTGGTGTCCCAAAAGTCTTCTATTTCAATATAATGATTTGTGTTTTTCAGTCCGTTTTCTTTAAAATAGCAGTCGAACCCTTTTGTTCGCTGTGATATATTGTTGAAATTGGAGAGGTTGGACCTAGAGTGAATGGTAAGGATATCATCACCCTCATTCAAACACAACTGCATTAGTTTACCTGATAAATAGCCGCTTTTAAACGAATCTTGACCAATAAAAGAGAGGTTTCCGTATCCACTTAAGGCTATGTTCAAGAAAACAAAAGGAATGTTTTCTTGTAATAGAATATTAGTCAACCGTCGTGTCTCTTGCTTAAAGGTAGGAACCAAAACAACTCCTTGAGGTTTGGTTTTAAGCAATTGTTCAAACGATTTAATGTAGGAGCTGGAGTTCTTCTGATCAAATGAAAAGGTTTCCACAACTACACCAAAGCTCCTCACCTCTTCCTTAGCCTTTTCAATACCTTCCAACGGAGCCTTCCAGAATGAATCCTCTTCATCATAATGTGGTAGTAACACTGCAATGGTATACTTTTTCTTCATTGCTAGCGATTGGGCGATTCTATTAACCTTAAAATTATGTTCTTTTAAAATAACTTTTATTCGGTCTGCAGTTTTTTCAGAAACCCCGTCCCTATTATGTATCACCCGGTCTACTGTCCCTGGGGACACGTTGGCAAGCTTAGCAATTTCCTTTATAGTAATCATATTGTAAATAAGCAGTTAATATACAACCTTCAGTTAATTTTAGCTTTTAACTATCATAACTTTGGATAATGCAAAGCTAATTTATATTTTTACGTGTGCGCACACGGAACTGTGTACTTTGATTTAAAAAATCGTTCAATTCGATATACCATAAAAAAGTGAACTCAATTTTTAACCTTAACGGTAAAGTAGCTGTGATTACAGGTGGAACTGGCGTGCTTGGAAGTACTGCCGCATTAAGCTTGGCCTCTGCTAGGGTTAAAATCGTATTGCTTACAACCAAAAAGAATAATGCAATTCAAATCGAAAACGCTATCAGGAACAAGGGTGGAGAACTACTGGTATTGGAGGCTAATGTGCTTTCCAAGGCTTCTATGGAAGAAGTTAGAGATAAGGTTTTAGATAAATTTGGACGTTTGGACATCCTCCTTAATGTGGCAGGAGGCAATATGCCCGGGGCTACAATTGGACCAGGTCAAACCATTTTCGATTTATCTATGGATGATTTTACTAAAGTAACCGAGCTTAATTTGAATGGTACTGTCATACCTTCTTTAGTATTTGGCAAAGTCATGGCCGACCAAGGGTTTGGCAGCATTATAAACTATTCTTCAATGGCAGTCCCTAGAGTTTTGACTAGGGTTGCCGGATATTCTGCTTCAAAAGCTGCAATGGAGAATTTCACCAAATGGATGGCGGTTGAAATGGCCACCAAATTCAGTAGTAACATAAGAGTTAATGCCGTTGCACCAGGGTTTTTCCTTGGAAACCAGAATAGAAAGTTGCTCATAAACGAGGATGGCTCATATACCGAAAGAGGTAATGCTATTATAGAGAATACACCTATGAAGCGTTTTGGAGAACCGGAAGAACTTAATGGTGTTCTGCACTTTCTCTGTAGTGATGCCTCAAAGTTCATCACCGGCGCCGTAATACCTATAGATGGAGGTTTCAACATATTTAGTGGGGTGTGATGGAGTTAAAAATGAAACAAACATGGAGATGGTACGGGCCAAATGACCCAGTTTCTCTTGTAGATATTAAACAAGCGGGAGCAACAGGAATCGTTACCGCCCTTCACCATATTCCAAATGGGGAGGTTTGGCCCATCCAAGAAATAAATGAGCGAAAAAATATCATAGAAGCTCAGGGTTTTGAATGGTCGGTAGTAGAATCCGTTCCTGTGCACGAAAATATAAAGACACAAGCCGAAGGTTTTCAAAAACAATTAGAAAACTACAAACTAACCATTAAAAATCTTGCTTCTTGTGGAGTAAAAGTTGTTTGCTACAATTTTATGCCCATTTTGGATTGGACGCGTACTTCTCTTGATTATGAAATGCCTGATGGGTCAAAAGCATTGTTCTTTGATAAAGATGCCTTTGCCGCTTTTGATTTGTACATTCTAAAGAGACCTGAGGCAGAAAAACAATACTCATCTGAAGAGCAGTATAAGGCTAAATCTTATTATGACTTGATGTCTTCAGAAGACATAGCAATATTGATTACGAATATTATAGCAGGGTTACCTGGCGCTGAGGAGGGATATTCATTAGAAACTTTTCAAAGAGCACTCGATACATATCAAAATATATCCTCCGATAAATTGCGAGAGCATTTGGTTTATTTTCTTTCGGAAATAGTCCCAGTTGCTGAAGAAACCGGTGTTTTATTATGCGCCCATCCAGATGACCCTCCGTTTTCAATTTTGGGATTACCCAGAATTTTGAGTACGGCCGATGATTATGCCTACATATTTAATCAAGTACCCTCAATTCATAATGGAATTACTTTTTGTACTGGGTCCTTGGGAGTAAGATTCAACAATGATTTGCCAGACATCTTCAAGAAATTCGCAGACCGTGTCCATTTTCTGCATTTCAGAAATATCAAAAGAATGGATAACGGGAGCTTTTTCGAAGCCAAACATCTTGAAGGAGAAACGGACATGTATGAAATGGTCAAATTAGTACTTTTAGAACAACAACGAAGATCAAACGAGCAAAGAAAAGATATTCTGATTCCTATGAGACCTGATCATGGACATCAAATGCTAGATGACCTCAACAAAAAAACAAATCCAGGATATTCCTGTATTGGTAGGCTAAAAGGACTAGCAGAACTTAGGGGACTCGAGCTCGGGGTAGCGAAAAATTTAAAATTAGCGTAGTTATGGGAAAAATAGATAAAAACAATCCTTTAAAGTCTTTGGAACATTGGGAAGATGATATACTACAACGCTACCCAGACCCAGATACCCAAGAAAAGGAAAAAGAGGCGTTTAGAGATTACCAAAATTCTGAAAGAATAGATACGGTTAGAGCATTTTACAAGCTTAACCATCAATACCAGAATTACGATTTTGTCATTAAAAAAGAGCAGGAGTTTTTAAGATTTGATAAAAAGGAAATGTCCCTTTGGGAGGCAGTCGATTTTTTGAACACATTAATTGACGATAGTGACCCCGATATTGATTTGGACCAGTTGCAACACCTTTTACAAACTAGTGAAGCGATTCGGGCTGATGGACATCCAGATTGGTTTGTGCTTACCGGATTTTTACACGATGTCGGCAAAGTATTATGCCTATTCGGAGAACCCCAATGGGCTGTTGTGGGCGATACATTCCCTGTAGGCTGTCAGTTTTCAGACAAAATTGTTTATCCAGAATTCTTTGAAACCAATACCGATTCAAGTGATGATAGATACAATCATAAATATGGAATCTATGAGAAAAACTGTGGCTTGAACAACGTTAAGATGAGTTGGGGGCACGATGAGTATCTCTATCAAATCATGAAAGATTATCTTCCCGAACCAGCATTATACATGATCCGATATCATTCATTCTATGCACAGCATAGAGAAAATGCCTATGATCATTTAATGAGCGAGCATGATCATAAGATGTTTGAGTGGGTGAAAAAATTCAATCCGTACGATTTGTATTCAAAAGCTCCAGTGCCACCAGATGCAAAGACCTTAAAACCTTATTATCAAGATTTAGTTGCAAAATACCTCCCTGAAAAATTAAAATTTTAAACATTGGTATAAATGCTCGCGACCTATCTAGGTTTTTTTGGATTTACCCTTTTCGTAATCATATATACCACATATAGATTACGAAAAGACAATTTCAACTCCGCTAAAGGATATTTTTTAGCTGGTAAAAGTCTTAGCGGGCCAATTATTGCTGGTTCTATGATTCTTACCAACATATCCACAGAGCATTTAATTGGTATGAATGGAAGTTCGTACAAGAATGGAATCATAGTAATAGCTTGGGAAGTGACTTCTGCCATTGCCTTGGTGATAGCTGCCATATTTTTTATTCCCAAATTCATTAAGATGGGATTAACTACTATCCCACAATTTTTAGAGGAGAGATATGATGGTCTTACCCGCTCCATTGTGGCCTTTTTATTAATGCTCTCGTTTGTAGTTACCCTTTTACCCATAGTGCTCTATTCAGGGGCTATTAACATTGAAAGTGTCTTTGACTTTTCAACAATGTTTGGCATCGGTAAAGACAGAGCAATGCTATTTACCGTCTTCATTATTGGAGCAATAGGCTCCATGTATGCCATTTTTGGAGGGCTAAAGGCGGTGGCTTATTCTGATAGTTTAAACGGCTTGGGGCTAATGCTTGGGGGGCTTTTAATACCCGCAATTGCCCTATACCAAATAGGTGATGGAAATATTTTTGATGGACTTGGTACCGTGTATGACTTTGCTCCAGATAAGTTTGACATCATAGGTAGTAACGATTCTGTATTGCCCTTCTCTACCCTATTCACTGGTTTGATGATCAACCAACTCTATTTTTGGGGAATGAACCAGGCTATAATACAAAGGGCTTTTGGTGCAAAGAATCTGGTGGAAGCACAAAAAGGCCTCATTTACACCGGAATATTAAAATTGTTTGTTCCCTTGATCATTGTGCTACCTGGTTTGATTGCCTATTACTATTTTCAAGACCAATATATAGACACGCCAGACCTTATTTACCCCTTGTTGGTCAAAAAAGTATTGCCAACTTACCTCTTTGGTTTCTTTGCGGCAGTTGTGCTAGGAGCAGTATTGAGTACATTCAATAGTGTATTGAATTCAGCTAGCACCATTTTTTGCTACGACATTTATAAAAAAACAATCAATAAGAAGGTAACCGATTCCAGATTGGTCTATTATGGTAAAATCACCTCGGTAATATTGGCTGTACTGGCCATTGCAATTGCACCCATGGTGGCCTATGCGCCAGATGGATTATACTTCCTATTGCAAGAGCTGAACGGTATCTTTTTTATTCCCATTTCCTCAGTGATTATTGCAGGTATCTTTTTTAAGGGTATAAATAAAACAGGAGCTAAAACCGGACTTTTCTTTGGATTTGCCTTTTATATTCTGACCACTTTCATCTTGGATGTGAACATACATTTTGTGCATCTATGGGGAATTGAATTTGTATTGAACTTTGTTATTATGTTTTTGGTTTCAAAAATGTATCCTCAACCCCTTTACGTGGAGCGTATCGGAAAAGAAGAAAAACCTTGGTCGTTGGTAAATGTCTTTGGAGTTGGGTTGACCGTGGCGACCATCTTAATTTATGTGCTCTTATCATGATAAAACCATTCATACATAAAGATTTTTTATTGCAGAACAGCTTTGCTGAAGAACTATATCATGACTTTGCGGCCAAGATGCCAATCATCGATTATCATAATCATTTACCTCCCGAAGAAATTGCCCAAAACAAAATTTTCAACTCTATAACACAAGTATGGATTGATGGAGATCATTATAAATGGAGGGCCATGCGCACCTTTGGAATTGATGAAAAGTATATTACGGGAACTGCCACCGATGAAGAAAAATTTCATAAATGGGCAGAAGTAGTGCCCCATACCATGCGAAATCCGCTATTCCATTGGACGCATATGGAGTTGTCACACTATTTTGGTATTGATCAACTATTAAGTAAAGACAATGCCCAACAAGTATATGAGGAGACTACAAGAAAATTAAGTGCAGAAGCCTATAGCTGTCAAAACCTTCTCACCAAAATGAATGTGAAAGCGCTTTGTACCACAGATGACCCAACTGATGACTTAAAACATCATCAGAATTTGGTAAAAAGCGATTTTGGCACGAAAGTAAGCACCTCTTTTAGACCAGACAAGGCAATACATATAGACAATAAGGGCTTCAATGCTTATGTAGATCTTCTCGAAGAGGTAGTTGATTTTTCTATAAAATCTTATGATGATTTATGCCAAGCGCTATCAAAACGAATAACGTATTTTGAAACAAACGGATGTAAAGTCAGTGATCATTCACTAAGTCAGCTTTACGCTGAAGAGTATACAGCATCTGAAGTAGATCTCATTTTTAAGAAAAGGCGTGAAGGGCACAAAATTGATGCACATGAATCTCGAAAATTCAAGAGTGCAGTTTTACAATTTCTGGCAGAAACGTATCACTTCAAAAAATGGGTCCAGCAGTTCCACCTTGGAGCCATGCGTAACAATAATAGTAGAATGCTGAATTCGTTAGGCGCAGATTCTGGAGGGGATTCTATTGGAGACTTGTCCCAAGCATATGCCCTCTCCAAATTTCTAGATAGGTTGGACAGTGAAGATAAACTGGCAAAAACAATCATTTACAATCTCAACCCAGCAGATAATGAAGTAATGGCATCAATGATTGGAAATTTTAATGACGGAAGTATAAAGGGCAAGATTCAATGGGGATCTGCATGGTGGTTTTTGGATCAAAAAGATGGTATGACAAAACAGTTGAATACCCTTTCAAACTTGGGACTTATAAGTTGTTTTATTGGAATGCTAACAGATTCCAGAAGTTTTTTGTCTTTCCCAAGACATGATTATTTCCGGCGGATTTTGTGCAATCTTTTTGGTGAAGAAATAGAGAAAGGAGAACTACCTAAAGATGTGCCATGGATTGGAAAAATGATACAGGATATTTCTTATAATAATGCAAAGGAATACTTCAATTTTTAAGGCAACGGATGAACGATAAAATCAAACATATTCTTCTTACTTTTTTTGTGTTTGCATTGTTGGGTTGTAATAAAAACCAAAATACCAAAACGATAAAACTTGCACATGGGCTAGATATAAATCACTCTGTGCATAAGGCTTTGGTTAAAATGGGAGAAGATCTCATCCAACTTTCAAATGGTACGTTGACAGTTGAAATATACCCTAATCAACAATTAGGTACAGAGCGTCAGATAATGGAGTTACTGCAGATTGGCAGTCTGGATATGACCAAGGTTTCTGCAGCTACACTAGAAAATTTTGCTCCAAAAACCAGGGTGTTGGGGCTACCCTATCTCTTTAGGGACAGGGAACATTCTTTTAAAGTATTCGATGGTCCTATTGGGCAGGAATTACTGAATGATGGCAAACAATATTGGCTAAAAGGCCTTGGTTTTTATGACGCTGGTAGTCGTAGCTTCTATACCAAAGAAAAAGCAGTTGAGCACCCGAATGATTTAAGAGGACAAAAAATACGAGTAATGCCAAGTGTTACGGCGATGGAAATGGTTAGGGGTTTTGGTGGTTCACCTACACCTATTTCATGGGGTGAGCTATACACCTCTTTGCAGCAAGGTGTGGTAGATGGGGCTGAAAATAACCTTCCAAGTTTTTATCTATCAAAACATTATGAAATATGTAAATACTATACCCTTAACGAACATACCTTTTCTCCTGATGTTGTGATTGTAGGAACCCATTTTTGGAATCGACTTTCAAAACAAGAGCAAGATTGGCTTCAAAAAGCAGTAGATGCGTCGGTTATACATCAAAGAAAACTATGGGCAGATTCGGAATCTGAGGCTTTGGAAGCCATACAAAAATCTGGAGTTCAGATTATAAGACCAGACAAAACACCTTTTTCCAAAATGAGTGGAAAAATATATGAAGCATACCAAAGTGATGAAAAATTACATCATTTGATACAACAGATAAGAGCAGTAAAATGACCATGAGTGTTAGAAAAAAAGTCGATAAAATATTGAGCTATTTGCTCATTGCCATCATGTCGGTAATGGTATTGAATGTTTTATGGCAGGTTTTTACCAGGTTTGTAATAGGCACCCCTAGTTCTTTTACCGATGAACTGGCACGTTATCTTATGATCTGGGTTGGAATTTTGGGAGCAGCGTATGCCGCCGGTAAGGATATGCACATTGCAATCAATGTGCTAACCCAGAAGTTCAATAGAGAAACTCAGCAAAAACTGGCAGCCGCTGTAAAACTCATGGTCATATTATTCGCCTTGACAGCAATGGTAATTGGAGGGAGCAGGTTGGTCTATGTTACCTATGTTTTAAATCAACTTTCGCCAGCTTTACAAATTCCCTTGGCATATGTATACCTGGTAATCCCACTTAGTGGGCTAGTGATTATTTATTACAAAATTATGGACATTTTATACCCTAGTTTCTAATGGAATATATACCCATTTTAGTGTTGGTCATAAGTTTTCTTGGCCTTTTGTCCATAGGAACTCCTGTTGCATGGAGTATTGCCATTTCTGCTTTGTTGACTATGCTGGTAAGCATTCCTTTTTTACCTGCCGCCACAACCCTTGCACAAAGAATGGGTGCAGGATTGGATAGTTTTGCTCTTTTGGCCATCCCTTTCTTTATTCTTGCCGGAAACTTAATGAACAAAGGTGGAATGGCACATCGGTTGATAGCCTTTGCCAAGACCTTGGTAGGTGCGTTACCTGGTGGACTTGCATTGATCAACATAACCGCAGCAATGTTGATGGGTGCTATTGCGGGGTCTGCCATGGCATCCGCATCTGCAATGGGAAGTATTTTAGGTCCCGAAATGGAGAAAGAAGGATATTCCAGGGAGTTTGGAGCTGCTGTTAATATTACATCCGCTACTACAGGACTCGTTATTCCTCCCAGTAACATACTTATCGTTTATTCTTTGGCAAGCGGTGGAGTTTCTATTGCAGCTTTATTTTTAGCTGGTTACATTCCTGGCATTCTAACCGGGCTATTTTTGATGATTGTTGCCATGGTTTGGGCAAAAAGAAAGGGATATGTCAGCAAAAATAAAAAGGGTAATATCAGTATTTCTCAAATTGGAAAAACCTTTGTCAACGCCTTTCCGAGTTTGTTGTTATTATTTATAGTTATTGGAGGAATCGTTGCAGGTGTATTCACCGCGACCGAAGCTTCTGCCATAGCTGTGCTTTATTCATTAGTCTTAGGCGTTCTCTATAAAGAAATCTCTTTTAAGAATTTGCCAAGCATTTTATTGGACTCTTCACTTACTACAGCAATAGTAATGTTGTTGATAGCAGCTTCAATCAGTATGTCATGGGCAATGTCCTACGAAAATATTCCACAAGCCACTTCTGACATATTATTGGGTGTAAGCAATAATAAAATTATCATTCTGCTAATGATTAATGTTATTTTACTGGTTGTTGGCATTTTTATGGACATGACCCCTGCTGTTTTGATTTTTACCCCAATTTTTTTACCCGTAGTTACCAAACTAGGTATCGACCCGGTTCATTTTGGAATTATTATGATTTTGAATCTGTGCATCGGTTTGTGTACCCCACCGGTGGGCTCTGTACTTTTCGTTGGTGTTGGAGTCGCAAAGACCTCCATACAGAAAGTAATAAAACCGCTAATACCATTGTTTTTGGCGATGATAGTAGCGCTGTTTTTGATAACCTATATTCCACAATTGACTTTGTGGTTACCCAGTTTATTTGATTTATAAAATAAAAGAACATGAACAATTTAAAATGTAAACAAGTGAAAGATAAACAACAAGCCTTTTTAAAAAAGGTGCTGGCCATTTCAGTAGTACTATGTATGGTCGGCTGTAATCAAAAGCCCAAAGATGATACGCCATGGGTATCCATTTTTGATGGGAAAACCCTTGAAGGATGGACTGTACTAGGAGGCAACGCCGCATATTCAGTAGAAGATGAAACTATCGTAGGCAAGACAGTACACAACACACCAAACACATTTCTAACATCCAACCAAAACTATAGCGATTTTATACTGGAATTGGAATATTTGGTGGATTCTACCATGAATTCAGGGATACAAATACGAAGTAATAGCATTCCGGAATATTTTGACGGACGCGTGCATGGTTATCAAGTAGAAATTGATCCATCCGATCGTGCATGGAGTGCGGGTATCTACGATGAAAGTAGAAGAGGTTGGTTGAATCCTTTATCAAAAAATGAAGCAGCTCAAAAAGCATTCAAACAAAACCAATGGAATCATTACAGAATTGAAGCGCTTGGCGACACCATAAAAACATGGGTCAACGGAGTTCCTGCGGCTTACCTAATCGATGATATTACTTCCGAAGGTTTTATTGGCTTGCAAGTACACAGTATAGGTGAAAGCCAAAAAGCTGGAACCGAAATAAAATGGAAGAACATCAAGATAGTCACAGAGAATGTTGAAAAGTACACTACAGTATCTCCGCTACAACCTATAGTCACAAAAAACATGCTAACACAGCATGAGGAAGAAGATGGATGGGAGTTGCTTTGGGATGGACAGACCACCAAAGGTTGGCACGGTGCAAAACTGGGCCATTTCCCAGAACAGGGTTGGATCATGGAAAATGGGGAATTGACCGTTTTATCCTCTGGTGGGGGTGAATCCGAAGCTGGTGGGGATATTGTTACAGAAAACCAATACGATAATTTTGAAGTGAAATTGGAATTTAAAATTACAGAGGGTGCCAATAGTGGAATCAAATATTATGTAAACACCGATCTAAACAAAGGGGAAGGTTCTTCAATTGGCCTTGAGTTTCAAATCTTAGATGATGCTCGTCACCCAGATGCAAAATTGGGGAATCATGAAGGAAGCAGAACCATAGGTTCGCTTTATGATCTTATTCAAGCAGATTCTACCAAATATGTAAGCCCAATTGGGGAATGGAACAGAGCACATATCATTTCAAATAATAACCACGTAGAGCACTGGCTTAATGGAGCAAAAGTGTTGGAGTATGAACGTAAAAGTGATGCGTATCGAAAATTAGTCTCCGAAAGTAAGTATGTTACATGGCCTCAATTCGGAGAAGCGGATAAAGGGAACATTCTGTTGCAAGATCACGGGGACAGGGTTTCCTTTAGGAACATAAAAATCAAACAACTTTAAAATATAATCATGGGAACTCGAAGAGATTTTATAAAAAAGACAACAGTAAGCAGTACTGGTTTAGCGCTGGGAGGAATACTGATGCCCACCACGGGATTTTCAAGTATACTAGGTGCCAATGATCGCTTAGGAGTAGCAGTTATAGGAGTTCGTAGTCGTGCTAAAGCACATATAATTGCCATTCACCAAGATTCCAATGCCAAAATCTTATACAATTGTGATGTTGATGATGTAATTATTGAAGAGCATAATGTCTGGTGTCAAGAACATATTGGCTATGTGCCCAAAGTAGAAAAAGATTTCAGGAAAATATTGGAAGATAAAGATGTTGACGCTGTCTTTATAGCTACTCCAGAGCATTGGCATGCTCCCATGGCCATTTTGGCCATGCAAGCTGGAAAGCATGTTTATGTAGAAAAACCTTGTAGCCATAACCCACATGAAAATCAACTCCTAGTCGCTGCTCAAAATAAATATGGCAAAAAAGTACAAATGGGCAATCAACAGCGATCAGCACAAACGTCCGTCGCAGCTGTTGAAGATATTAGAAACGGAATCATAGGAAATGTCTATAAAGGAGAAGCCTATTATTCTAATAATCGAGGATCTATTGGTACAGGAAATAAAGTGAGTGTTCCAAAAACTTTAGATTGGAATCTTTGGCAAGGTCCGGCACCTAGAGAAGATTATCGCGACAATATTCATCCCTATAACTGGCATTGGTTTAGAACTTGGGGCACCGGAGAAATCCACAACAATGGCACACATGAAATTGATATATGTCGATGGGCCTTGGGTGTAGACCTTCCAGAAACTGTTACCTCTTTTGGTGGGAAATACACGTTCAATGATGATTGGGAATTTATTGATAATCAACAAGTAACCTATAAGTTCTCTGATGATAAATTCATTACTTGGACAGGGCATAGTCGCGGTATCATGAAACCAGAACGGCCTGGAAGGGGTGTAACCATCTACGGAAGCAAAGGAAGTATTGAGTTGAGCAGGAATTTTTACAAGCTTTATGATTTAGGTGGGAATCCTGTGAAGTTTCAGTTTGAAAAATCTCAAAGTGCAACCACAAACACACAAGGCATAGGTGGGTTGGACGTTGATCATGTTGCCAATTTTTTCAATGCCATAAGAAAGGACGAGTCTTTAAAAGCAGATATTAACGATGCCAGCGTTTCTACCATGTTATGCCATTTAGGAAATATGGCTCAGGATGCCGGACACACCTTGAAAATTGATACGACTACCGGAAAAGTCCTTAATGATGATGCCGTTATGGAAAATTGGAAAAGAGAATACGAGCAAGGTTGGGAACCTAAACTATAAAAAATGAAACGAAGAGATTTTGTTGCAAAAACTGGTATAGTTGCAGCCGGAATATCTACTATAAATGCCAGTGTACTGTATCCATCTAAAAATGACACGCTCAATATAGGGGTCATCGGAACTGGAGACAGAGGGGGCGGGTTTATTCCTATCATTAATGAAATGGAAGGGCTAAACGTTGTTGCATGTGCTGATGTTCTTCCATTTAGATTGCAAAGTGGGTTAGAAAAAGTTCAAGGGAAAGCAAATGGCTATTCTGATTATAGGGCTCTTTTAGACAATAAGCAAATCGATGCGGTTTTAATCGCCACACCATTTAGCACACATAGTCAAATTGCTATTGATTCCCTTGATGCGGGGAAACATGTGTATTGTGAAAAAACCTTGGTAAAAGGATATTCAGCAATCAAGGAATTGGTGGAAAATGCCTCAAAATCCGAAAAAATATTCCAAACCGGACACCAATATCATAGTTCCAGATTATACACACATATTGTTGACCTAATTCAAAATGGAAAAATTGGAAAGATTACGGCAATAGAATGTCAATGGAACCGAAATGGTAACTGGCGAAGAAAAGTACAAAACCCAGAGCATGAAAGAGCTATTAATTGGCGAATGTACCGCGAGTTTTCAGGGGGGCTTTTGGCAGAGTTATGCTCTCACCAATTGGATTTTAGCAATTGGGTCCTAAATGCAGTTCCAACCCAAGTTATGGGTGATGGCGGAATAGATTATTGGAAAGACGGAAGGGAAACTTTGGATAACGTCCATATGATCTATAGTTATCCTAATGGAGTCCGGGCCAAATTCACATGCTTAACCAGTAATTCAAAAGATGATTATCTCATTAAGGTTTTTGGAGACAAGGGAACTATCATAATTGATTATACAAAAGCCTGGTTTTATCCAGAAAAGATAGAAAGCACCAAAGAAATTGGTGAAGTTGATGGGGTTTCAGGAGCTACAATAAAATGGGATCAAGAAAAAGGAATTCCAATAGAAGTAGAGCATTTAGACCCAAGCAAACAGGCATTGCTCGATTTTAGGGACAGTGTCTTTCATAATTCCATGCCAAAATCCAATGTCCTTACTGGAGCCAAAGCAGCTATATGTGTGCAGATGGGATTGGATGCTTTGTATAATAGAGAAATCGTTCAATGGAAAAACGGACTACTCCCATAGTAAAGAGTTTATGCTATAAACTTTTCTTAAAGTTTGTTTTCTTTATGTATTGTTTCATAAATTCTATTCCAATCAAAAAATGAAACGATGAAACAACTCTTCACCCTAATCACTCTGTGCTTTTTTGGAGTATCCGTGGCACAAGAAACAAAGAAGATTTCTGAAGAGACCATGACCGCTATCAAAAAAGATATTTGGATTCCGTTTATGGAAGCATATGCCAATTTAGATTCAAAAAAACTGAGATCTATCCATTCACCAGATATTGTCAGAATCTATTTAGATCAGAATATCGTGGAAAACGGACAAAGCTACATGGATAATTTTGGAGGTTTTTTGGACGACATGAGGCAACGCGATGACCGTTTGGGAATAGCTTTTACCATTTTAACTACCGCCATCGATGAAAAAGAGGAATTGGCATACCAAACAGGATATTACCGTTTTAGTTCCAAACGAAAAGATGACCCCGACTTAGTGGTTAGGGGTTATGGTCTTTTTAATGTCGGATTAAAAAAAGAAGACGGTGTCTGGAAATTATGGCTTGATTCTGATAAAAGAATAAATATTGATGCTGCTGAATTCAACAGTCAAGATATCATCTACGAATTGAATTATTGAGATTATTCTAATCCTGCTACCTCTTTAATTTCTTCTATAATCCGATTTGCCAAGCCATCTGCCTCTTGCTGACTTTTAGCTTCGGTATAAATACGGATAATAGGTTCGGTATTAGACTTCCGAAGATGCACCCAGTTTTCAGCAAAATCTATTTTCACCCCATCAATGGTTGATACTTGCTCGTTTTTATATTTGTTGTGCATGGCTTCCAACAAGGCATCCACATCCAACTCTGGTGTCAGCTGAATTTTCTTTTTGCTCATAAAGTAGCTAGGATAACTTGCCCTAAGCTCGGCAACAGTACCTCCTTTTTCAGCCATAAGCATTAAAAACAAAGCAGTCCCTACCAAAGAATCGCGACCATAATGACTTTCAGGGTAAATGATTCCTCCATTACCCTCTCCTCCAATGATTGCATTGTTAGCTTTCATTTTAGTGACCACATTCACTTCTCCAACAGCTGCCGCTTCATAGGTTCCGCCATGTTTTTCTGTAATATCACGAAGTGCTCTGGAGGAAGACAGATTAGAAACTGTATTGCCTTTTGTTTTTCCCAATACATAATCAGCACATGCAACCAAGGTATATTCTTCACCAAACATTTCTCCATCATTGCTTATAAAAGCCAATCTATCAACATCTGGATCTACCACGATACCAAAATCAGCCTCTTCTTCAACAACCATCTTACAGATGTCGCCCAAATGCTCCTTTAAAGGTTCTGGATTGTGCGGAAAATGCCCAGTAGGTTCACAATATAACTTTATCACTTCTACTCCTAATTCTTCCAATAGCTTCGGAATGGCAATTCCACCTGTGGAATTAACGCCGTCTACGACAACTTTGAAGCCTGCCTTTTTTATCACCTCTTTATCTACCAAAGGAAGCTCCAAAACTTCATCGATATGAATATCGATATACGAATCGTTTTTAATGATTTCTCCTAAGTTATCAACTTCAGCAAAGTTGAAATCCTCTTTTTCAGCCAATTCCAAAATAATCGCTCCTTGCTTTGCATCCAAAAATTCGCCACGCTCATTTAGTAATTTAAGGGCATTCCATTGTTTAGGGTTATGACTAGCGGTAAGGATAATCCCTCCATCCGCTTTTTCCAAAGGAACCGCAATTTCAACTGTAGGTGTTGTGGACAAGCCTAGATCAACCACATCAATCCCTAGACCAACAAGGGTGGAAACCACCAAGTTCTGAATCATTTCCCCTGATAAACGAGCATCCCTTCCAATAACAACAGTCAACTTCTCTTTGCCAGCATAATCCTTTAACCATGTTCCATACGAAGCAGCGAACTTTACCGCATCTATCGGGGTGAGATTATCATTTGTAGTTCCACCAATTGTACCACGTATTCCAGAAATCGATTTGATAAGCGTCATAGTTGTTAAAAAAGTTTTTGCAAATATAAACGGCTATTCCCGATTCCATGTTTTGAATTTGTAAATTTCATCAGAAAAGAAAATTATATTAATGAATTTCTTGGCGCATATTTATTTGTCCTTTGATAATCCCGAGATAACACTTGGGAACTTTTTTGCCGACCATATTCGAGGAAATAAATACAAACACTTTCCTGAAAAGATTCAAAAAGGGATTTTATTGCATAGAGAGATAGACACCTTTACCGACTCACACCATATTGCCAAACAAAGCAGTAAACGACTTCATAAAAATTACAGTCATTATAGCAGGGTGATTGTGGATATTTTTTATGATCATTTTCTAGCAAAAAACTGGCAGGACTACTCAAAGGTTCCCTTGGAAGAATTTGTGGAAAACTTCTATGACCTTCTGGAAGATAACTATACCATATTGCCGCTAGCAACGCAACGTATGATGCCTTATATGATTACGGATAACTGGTTGTTGAGTTATGCCAATCTAGATGGCATTTCCAAAGTACTTGCCGGAATGAACAGAAGAACAAAAAACAAATCCAAAATGAATTTTGCCATTTTAGATTTAGAAGAGCACTATAGTGCTTTTGAAAATGAGTTTACCCTTTTTTTTGAAGAATTGATTACCTTTTCCAAACAAAAATTTAATTCCCTATGCGAAGAATAATACTTGCGCTCCCATTTCTTTTATTCCTAAACTGTAAACAACAACCTGCCCTCCCCACAGGATTAGTAACCGAAAAGGCCATGGTGGTTTCCGCAAGAGAGGAAGCCTCCAAAATAGGTTCCGAAATTATGCAAAACGGAGGTAACGCTTTTGATGCCATGGTCGCCACAGAATTGGCCTTGGCAGTCGCCTACCCCTTTGCCGGTAACCTTGGCGGTGGCGGTTTTATGGTCTACCGAAAAAATAACGGTGACATCGGCGGTTTGGATTATAGAGAAAAAGCTCCACTATCAGCACATAGAGATATGTATTTGGACTCCTTAGGCAATGTTATACCAGATATGAGTATCGTTGGTGCCACTGCAGTAGGAGTTCCGGGAACCGTTGCTGGCGTTATTGAAGTACACAAAAAATTTGGCACATTACCGCTTTCCGATATTCTTACTCCAGTAATTGAATTGGCCAAAAAAGGTGTGGTTGTCACCGAAAAACAAGCGAAGAGATTAGAAAGTTATAAAGAGCGCTTTATCCAGGTAAATGGGGATAGCACCAAGTTTGCAGCCAACTTTATTAAGGGAGATACTATTAAGTACCCAGCACTTGCATCAACCTTGGAAAAAATATTGGAAAATGGTAGGGATGGTTTTTATAAAGGTGAAGTAGCCGAAAAGCTAGCAGCATTCATACAAGAGAAGGGTGGTTTTATTACTACGGAAGATTTAGAAAGATATGAAGCAAAGTGGCGTGAACCTGTAGTTTTTGATTACAAAGACCTACGTGTTATTTCCATGAGTCCGCCAAGTAGCGGAGGAGTCACCATCAATCAAATCTTTAAGATGATCGAACCGCATGATATTTCAAAATTTGGGCATAATTCGGTAAAATCAGTCCAATTATTTACCGAAGCGGCCAGACGTGCCTATGCAGATCGTAATTACTTCTTGGGCGACCCTGATTTCACCAATATCCCGCTAAACAAACTTTTGAGTGATGCCTATTTACAGGAACGGATGCAAGATTTCTCCTTTGAAAAAGCAACGCTATCTTCAGATGTTAGTCATGGTGAAGTAGAAATCGTTGAAAGTATGGAAACCACCCACTACTCTATCGTAGATAGCGAAGGAAATGCAATTTCCGCAACAACTACATTGAATGGTGGCTATGGGTCTAAACTGTATTCTAAAGAACTTGGCTTCTTTTTAAATAACGAAATGGATGATTTTAGTTCCAAAGCTGGTGTACCGAATATGTTCGGTCTTATTGGAGCTGAAGCAAACAGCATCGCTCCTGAAAAACGAATGTTAAGTAGCATGACCCCAACACTAGTGGAAAAAGAAGGAAAACTTTATATGGTGGTGGGGACTCCTGGCGGTTCCACTATAATAACTGCAGTAGCGCAAACCATTCTTAATGTTTATGAGTACAATTTAAGCATGCAAGAGGCCGTAAATGCCCCACGTTTTCATCATCAATGGTTACCAGATGTTGTAATATTCGAGGAAGAAGGTTTTTCAGAAGAGTTAAAATCAAGCCTCAAAGAAAAAGGATATCAAATTTTTGAAGGAAGAAACCGAATCATAGGAAAAGTTGATGCCATACGGATATTGAAAGATGGAAGATTGGAAGGTGGTGCTGACAAAAGAGGTGATGATACTGCAGTTGGATACTAAGTTGGACAGCAATGACCTATGATGTTGTAATTCTCACTGACCCAAGGTTAATAGATCCAAAAACTACGAGCAAATCAATTGACAATGTTTTATTAGAAGATGGACTGGTTTCAGATGCTTTGAAAAGCAATGGACTTAGGGTAGCAAGAAAGTCGTGGGATGATCCTGAATTTGATTGGACAACTACCAAATATGCTTTGTTCAGAAGCACATGGGATTGCTTTGAGCGCTTTCCAGAATTTTCCCTTTGGCTCAATGATGTATCTAACAAGACACAACTCATTAATTCCGAAAATTTAATTGGCTGGAATATAGACAAGCATTATATGCAAAACATGGCTGACGCCGGAATTACGATTCCCAAAACCTTGTTTATTGAAAAAAGTGAAGGAATCAGTTTAAAAGAAGCGTATAACAACGCAATTGAAAACCATAACTTCAGTTCTAAAGCTTTTGTTCTAAAACCCTGCTTTTCGGGTGGAGCAAGACACACTTATAAAATTCTACCGGAAGAAATTGTTCAACATGAAGCTATTTTTCAGAATTTAATTGCAGAAGAAGCCATGATGCTGCAAGAGTTTCAACAAAACATCGTGGAACATGGGGAAATATCAATGATGGTATTTAACGGAAAGTTCACCAATGCCGTATTGAAAATTGCCAAACCAGGAGACTTTAGGGTGCAAGATGATTTCGGTGGTAGCGTTCAAAAGTACACCCCTTCACAAGAAGAAATCGACTTTGCTGAAAAGGTGGTTATAGCAGCTCCAGAACTTCCTATTTACGCTCGAGTCGATATTTTTAAAGACAATGATGGTAATTGGGCTTTGGCAGAACTGGAAATTTTTGAACCAGAGCTTTGGTTCAGACTTTATCCAGAAGCGGCAGATACCCTTGCTTCTTGCATAAAGGAAAGGCTCTTTTAATGAAACGCATTTTAAAGGTTATTGGAATCTTATTTTTGGGAGGGCTACTTTTCTTATGGTATATTCATGAACCCCTTCCAGAAGAAAACTCCAGTGCTCAGGCAGATATGCTAGCCCATAAGATGCTAAATGCACTTGATTATCAAAGGTATAAGAATACCCGTTTTCTGGAATGGTCTTACAGAAACGGAGCAAACCAATACAAATGGGATAAAGAAAATGGGGTTGTTGAAGTTAAATGGGATGAGTTCCTTGTGCTTTTGGATTTGGTCAATACTACACGGAGCAAGGTGATGAAGTCAGGAAAAAGCATTTCACAGCAAAAAGAAAGCAACGAGATAGCCAAGGCCCTTAAAATGTTCAATAACGATTCTTTTTGGTTGGTAGCACCCTATAAGGTGTTTGATAAAGGCACCACAAGAAGTATAGTAATGCTCGATGATGGTTCCCAGGGTTTGTTGGTATCGTACTCCCAAGGTGGCACAACTCCAGGAGACCATTACCTATGGAAGTTAAACCCGGACGGATTTCCCAATAGTTTTAAAATGTGGGTGAAAATTATACCTATCGGTGGAATTGAAGCTACCTGGGACGATTGGAAAGTGATGGAAAGTGGAGCATATCTGCCTCAATCCCATCAATTGGGTCCTTTAACTCTGGATATGGGAAACATTAAAGGTTATCAATCATTCTAATTCAAAAAATTTCCATATTTGTACTATGTACTTGAAACTGAAAAAGTATAATACCGTTTTGGTAATAAGCGTAGTGTTTGCAACTATGCTTTGTTCCTGTGCTGAAAAGGACAGAAATCAACTTCCTGCTAACAGAGGTTTTGGAGATAGAACAATGGTAATTAACGAACAGGACTCTTTATCAGTAGGAAATACTTATTTATCTGTTTACTCACAGATTTATAGCTATTCAGAAAATATAACACATGACCTTACCGCCACCGTAAGCCTAAGAAACACAAGCATTCATGATAGTATTTATGTTTTGAGTGCAAATTATTACGACACATTTGGCAGCTTACTTAAAAATTATGTTTCGACCCCTATATTCATAAAACCCTTGGAAACAATACATATTGTAATTAATGAAGAGGATAAGGATGGCGGTACAGGGGCTAATTTTCTTTTTAAATGGGCAACAAAAGAGACAACCCCAGAACCTCTTTTTGAGGCGGTAATGATTTCTACCTCAGGATCTCAGGGATTATCATTCACTACATTGGGCAAACGAATCTATTAAAATGCATGAAGTTATAGCCACCATATTGTTTCTAATAGCCGTAATTGATCCTTTAGGCACTGTACCCGTGTATTTAGAGGCCACCAAACACTTTGATTTAAAACATAAAAGAAAAATTGCAATTAGAGCTGCAGCTGTTGCTTTTTTAATTCTTTTATTCTTCATCGTTATCGGACAGTTAATATTAGAAGGTATGCAAGTTTCTTTAGATGCTTTTCAGATTTCTGGCGGAGTCATTTTATTTTTATTTGCATTAACAATGATATTTGGTGAGGGAAAGCCCCAGAATGAAAAACACAGAATAACCGATTATAAGCATGTCACAATATTTCCAGTTGCCATTCCGTCCATTGCTTCTCCCGGAGCCATTATGGCGGTGGTTTTAATGACAGACAACCATATATATACTATTCAACAACAAGCGGTTACTGCTATTTTAGTCTTTGTGGTAATAATATTGACTGCACTTTTGCTTCTTGCTGCAAATATGGTTCAAAAAAGAATTGGGGAATATGGAATTACGGTTATCAGTAAAATCATGGGACTGATTTTGGCAGCTTATGCAGTGCAAAGTATAATAAGCGGATTAAAAGATTTCTTTTCAATAATTTCTTAGGCTTCTCTTGAACTATAATTCAGTAAGCCCATACTCAACAAGCACTCCCCACTCATCGCGTTTAGTTTGGCCTAAAGAACTAGTGATTGTTTTATTAGGGGACACATATGTGTCCCTTAGTTTTTCACACTTCCCATCTGCTGTTTTAATTCTTCCATAGATTGATGAAGCTGTCTTAACAGCCCCGTATCAGTAGTAGCGTCAACATTAAAAGTCAACTTACTGCTTACTTCCCATATTTCCTGTATCTGGAAAGGCTTAATATCATATGGTGGATAGGTTTCGTTTAAAGAAACCAAGCTAATGTTATTAGAGTTTGGACGCTTTTCAATCTTTTTGACCAATACAGCATCTTGCAACACCACAACATACATTTTATTCGCACTTACGTGGTCAATATGTTCAACTGCTCTGGCCAATACCCAATCGTTTGGCTTTAAATTAGGCAACATACTATCTCCTTCCACTTGAAAACCACGATAGGTAGCATTGCGAAATTCTGGAATAGGCAAATCAAAAGCTGGTAATTGATGGTACCAACTCGTATCTGCTATGTTTTGCGGATATCCCGCAGCAGCCTTCGCATTCACCAATACCATATTATCATTATCAGCACTATCTACGGTTACAACTTTAGGGATTACGCTTGTTCTGGAAGTTTCCAAATGCTTTTCTTCACTTTCACCAAACAACCAAAGTGGATTAATATTGAATTGTTTCAATAACTCGGCCACTACCCTACCAGATAATTTAGTTCGCCCCCGTTCAATATCTGCCGTGGTATTGGACACTCCTAAAAGCTTGGCAAATTCGGCTTGGGTATGTCCCAATTCTCTTCTAATATCAATAAACCGTTTTAGTGTTAACTCATTCTCCATATTTCAAATATAGCAAATTTGGAATATTTCCAAAAAATAATTTGGAATATTTCCATTTTTAGGAATATTTCCATAATTTTGGATTAATTACAAAAAAGGATGGACTTTAATCGAATACAAGAAAAATTGAATGTTTTGGCCGATGCCGCCAAATACGATGTTTCTTGTGCCAGCAGTGGTAGCGACAGGGCAAATAAAGACAAAGGGCTGGGCAATGCATCTAAAATGGGGATTTGCCATAGTTATACCGAAGATGGCAGATGTGTTTCTCTTTTAAAAATACTGTTGACAAACCATTGCATTTTTGATTGTGCTTACTGTGTTACGCGCAAGAGCAATGATGTAAAACGTGCTGCTTTTAAGATTCAAGAAGTGGTGGATTTGACCATCAACTTTTATAGAAGAAATTATATTGAAGGGCTGTTTTTAAGTTCGGGTATTTTCAAGAATGCAGATTATACCATGGAACGCCTTATCGCTGTAGCCAAAAAGTTACGGTTGGAAGAAAACTTTAATGGATACATCCATTTAAAATCCATCCCCGATGCCAGCGATGAGTTGATGTATGAAGCTGGGCTGTATGCAGACCGACTTTCAGTCAATATAGAAATCCCAACTATTTCTGGTCTAAAATTATTAGCTCCCGATAAAAAACATGAGGATTTTACCAAGCCCATGCTTAAGGTTAAAAATGAATTGATTCGCTTTAAAAATGAACATAAAGTCATTAAAAGTACCCCAAAATATGCCCCTGCAGGTCAAAGTACCCAAATGATTGTGGGTGCAACCGGTGAAACGGATAAGGATATTATGTATTCCGCCACCTATTATTACAAGCAGTACAATATGAAACGGGTATATTACTCTGGCTACGTCCCTGTTGCAGAAGATAATCGCCTACCTTCTATTGGATCACAAGTGCCCATGTTGCGAGAAAATAGGTTGTATCAAACGGATTGGTTGTTGCGCTTTTATGGTTTTGCCGTCAATGAACTCTTGAACAATGACCATCCCAATCTGGATATCGATGTAGACCCAAAACTTTCCTGGGCTTTACGGAACATGCATCATTTTCCTGTGGATGTCAATCATGCGGATAAGCGTATGCTCGCCCGTATACCAGGAATGGGTATGCGATCAGTGGAAAAGATTTTGAATGCCCGTAGGTTTCGAAAATTGAACTGGGATCACCTCAAGAAAATTGGAGTGGCCCTCAACCGTGCCAAATATTTTATGATTTGCGATTCTAGAAACTGGGAGCGCAAGGATTTGGACGCGGAGAAGATTAAAGGAATGATTCTACAACAATCTACAGGAAAGTTTCGGAATCAGTATAGTACACAATTGTCATTATTCAATTAAAATAGCATGAATACCATACAATCACAAGAAAGACCTGACCACCTAGAACGCAGCCGAGAAGCAATCTTAAATCTTGGCTATGATTTCATTGCGTTTAAAAGCAACCTCAAAAGAGGCTTGACAACCTTAAAGAACAAAACATCAAAAAAGAGCAGATTATGAATCCATCAAAAACCCTAATTTACGACGGAAGCTTTAACGGCTTTCTTACCACTGTCTTTGTCGCCTTTGAAGAAAGAATAGAGGTAATGGATATTCAACGCAACACCCAAGGCCAAAACGGACTCTTTTCCGAAACAGAAACGGTTTTCACCAATGTGGAAAAGGCCAAGCGCGTATGGAATGGTATTCGCAATACAAGCCATAATGCCATAACCAATGTCTATTTTGCGTTTTTAAGCGAGACGGACGGCATAGAACTTATGCTATACACGTACATCCAAAAACTGATGGCCACCAAAGGGCCTAAACAAATGGATTATTCAGATGGCATTGTACTTCGCATTAGCCAATTGGCACGTTCCGTAGGCAGGGAAAAACACAGAATGGAAGCCTTTGTACGGTTTCAATTGACCAAGGATGACATCTATTTTGCCAATATTGAGCCTGACTTCGATGTCTTGCCATTGATCTCAAAACACTTTAGAAGCAGGTATGCGGACCAACAATGGTTGATCTATGATGTAAAGCGTAAATATGGGATTTATTATAATCTGGAACATGTGGAGTTAATCTCCCTCAACTTAAAAGAAGTTCACTTTAATAAAATCCATAAAAGTGATGCCTTTTTAAATGAGGAATATGATTACCAAACTTTATGGAACGATTATTTTAAAAGTACCAATATCAAATCCCGAATCAACAGAAAATTGCACACACAACATGTCCCAAAACGGTATTGGAAGTATCTTAGTGAAAAGAAAGAAACGGCATAGACAATGGCCTTTAAACAATTAAAACTTTGGTTTGATGCAGATTTGGCAAATCTGTTGGCGGACAAACTCATGGAACAAGGGGTTGCATTTAACAAAAGTTCCTTTGTGCAAACAGTAACCGATAAGGTAGATGATCTAGAACTTAAAGATCGTGTAGCATGGATTGCGGATGCTTTAAAAGAACATCTTTCGGACGATTACACCATTGCTATCTCCCAATTAGTAAAAATTTTAGGCCCCGAAAACGAAAAGGAAACGGGCATGTTTAAAGAATATTATTGGATCATGCCCATAGCCAAGTATGTAGAAAAATATGGCTTGGAGCATTTTGACCTTTCCATGAATGCCATTCAAGAAATTACCAAACGAAATACCGGGGAATATACCATTCGCCCCTTTTTAGAAATATACCCAGAACGGACCCTAAAAGTAATGGAAGAATGGTCCAAAAATAAAAACAAGCATGTGCGCAGGTTGAGTAGCGAAGGGGTACGGCCCAGACTGCCCTGGGCTAGCAAACTAGATCTCTTTATTAAAGACCCCGCTCCTATCCTACCCATTTTGGAAAACTTAAAAGATGACCCAAGCAAATATGTGCAAACCTCTGTGGCCAATTGCATTAATGATATTTTAAAAGATAATCCTGATATTGCTAAAGCACTCGTGGAACGTTGGGCTCCAAGTGCCACGAAAGCAAGAAAGTGGATTATAAAACATGCCTTGCGAAATTTGGTAAAGGCAAAAAATGCTTGGGCCTTAGGAATCATAAAATAACAGCGTAGTTATTGTTAAAAAATAAGCAATAACCTACCGTATAACCGCTTGATTCTGAAAAAAAATCCATGAACTTCATTATCTTTCGCTAAAGAGGAATTAAAACTCCTCATAGCTAATACTGTTGTGATGTATTTATGACTAAATACTATTCCATAAGCTCATCCTTATACAATTAACCAAACAAGCATGCAGGAAAAGACAAACTTTAAACAATTTGAAAATCTAGATGAAGAACAATTACCAGTAGCCAAACACAAATTACACGATTGGACTCATTTTGCGGGCCTCTACGCTGCCGAGCATGTTGCAGCAACAGAGTTTGTGATTGGGGCGACCTTTGTGGCGCTTGGCGCAAAGACGATGGACATCATCCTCGGTCTTCTGATTGGTAATATTCTAGCCGTATTGAGTTGGAGGTTCATCACTTCCCCTATTGCCGTCGATACCCGCTTAAGCCTCTATACCTATCTGAATAAGATTGCTGGCGATTCAATGACCAAGCTGTACAATTGGGCCAATGTCATCATCTTTTCGGTGATTTCAGCGGCGATGATAACGGTCTCATCCACAGCGGTTCGGTTTGCCTTTAATATTCCTGCGCAACTCAATTGGTACCCCACCAATGCATGGTTTATATTGATTGTATTGGCTGTTGGAATCTTTGTGGTGTCTATTGCGATTTATGGTTTCAATGCCGTTTCTGAATTCTCAGGCATCTGTGCACCTTGGTTGTTTGTAATGTTTACAAGTGGCGCTATGGTGCTGCTCCCTGCCCTATCTTTAGATGTATTAGATAAAACTTTACCAGCCGGATGGGCCGATTTTATGACCCTCGGCGACCAGAGTATCTGGACAGGAATCAACAGCGATGGTGCTCCAGGAATCGGATTAGTCGAAGTTATCGGCTTTGGTTGGGCTGCTAATACCATTACCCATTTCGGATTGATTGATATGGCACTTCTACGTTTTGCAAAAAAGAAAAACTATGGTTATGCTACCAGTACAGGTATGATGTTCGGTCATTATGTAGCATGGATAGCTGCCGGAATCATGGGTGCAGGTGCCGCAGTTATTTTAGGAAAATCTATCGTAGAATTAGATCCAGGTGATGTGGCCTATTATGCTCTAGGTTGGTCAGGTTTTGTGATTGTAATTGTTGCAGGTTGGACGACCGCAATTACCAATCTGTATCGAGCAGGTTTGGCGGCACAAGCTATTTTTAACAAGCATTCTCGAAAGAAAACGACGATGATTGTCGGTTTGGTCACTGTGGCCATCGCATGTTTCCCCTTTGTATTTTCACAAATGTTACCGCTACTAACCTACGCAGGTTTGCTGGTAGTACCTGTTGGGGCGATTGTATTTGCAGAACATCAGATTTTCCCTCGCATTGGCTATACGCGCTACTGGTCTTCCTACCGCAAGCTAACTTTTAGTATGCCTGCCGTTGCGACATGGGGCTTGGGCTTAGTCTTTGGTTTTGGGTTGAATTTCTTAGATGTGATTTCCTTTTATTATCTGTTTATCCCTACTTGGTTTTTTACCATTTTGGTGTATACTTTGCTTGCATCTAAATATGGGGCAAAAGAGAGCTACGTGGAGGAAGCAAAAGAAGAGGATCGTCAACAGGAAGCCATTGCACGTTTTCAAGAGGAGCAGGCAAAGAACGAGGCTGTTGTTTCAAAGGATGTTTCTTTATTCTCTAAAGGATTAAAATTCATAGCCATTTCGGCCTTGGTAGCCACTTTGGTTTTGGCCTGTAATGTAATGTTCGGTAGTGCTACAGAATCAAATTATATCGAAAATCGGGAACTCTTTTATACCTATGCTTTCATCTGTACTATCATTTATTTCGTGCTAGCCTATTGGGCGCTCAAACGTAAAAAATTAAACACAGCTGCATAGGCATGAAAACAACAATACATCTAAACCAGGATAAGTTACAAGAACTTGGAAGCCGTCTTCCTGTACCAAAGTATAATCGCTCTGCTACTAATATCGGAATCGTACACATTGGTGTTGGCGGATTTCAAAGAGCACATCAAGCGTATTATTTGCACCAACTTAGACAACTGGGAGAAGCCTCAGAGTGGGGAATCTGCGGAATCGGTTTACGTGAGTCGGATACCAAACTAAGCGACATTTTAAAAGCACAAGACCATCTCTACACGCTTATGGTCAAACACCCAGACGGAAAAATTGAATCCGAAATCATGGGGTCGATAGTTGATTTCAAAATGGGCACCACAGACCCCGAACCTGTAATCTCCCGCATGGCACATAAAGATACGCGCATAGTATCACTAACGATTACCGAAGGAGGCTATAATTTTAACCCAACAACGGGAGAATTTAATTTTGACAACCCAGACATACAACACGAGCTACGACACCCACAGGACCCAATAACCGTTTACGGATTTCTAACCGCAGCTCTAAAAAGACGTCGCGATGCAGCTTTACCAGCTTTTACGGTACTGTCTTGTGATAATATTGAGCATAACGGAGACATGACGCGTAAGATGCTACTCGCCTTTGCAGAAGTACAAGACCCGGACTTGGCAAAATGGATAGCCCAAGAAGTCTGCTTTCCCAATAGCATGGTTGACCGTATTACACCAGTAACAGTCAAGGCAGATATCGACAGCCTAGCTCAAAGCTATGGTGTCGACGATGCTTGGCCTGTGACATGTGAACCTTTTATACAGTGGGTAATAGAAGATAAATTCTCGAATGGACGACCTGCCTTTGAAAAAGTAGGCGTACAATTCGTGCCTGATGTAGGGCCCTATGAGAAAATGAAACTACGTCTCCTCAATGCCGGTCATTCGGTCTTGGGGCTTTTAGGAGCCATTCACGGCCACCCAACCATCAATGCCTGTATAGAAGACAAAGTCTTCAAAAGGTATTTACGTACCTTTCTGGATACAGAAGCCACACCCATTTTAGGAAACATTGAAGGCATTGATTTGATGGACTACAAAGACAGCCTGCTTACACGTTTTGCAAACCCCAATATCAAAGACAGCGTCAGCCGCATTTGCTCAGAAAGCTCGGCCAAATTACCCAAATTTTTGATAGCCACAATTCATGAAAATTTAGCCATAGGCGGAAGCATCAAACTCGCCACCTTGGTCATTGCAGCCTGGTGTTATTACAGCGATAAGGAAGTAGACCAAAATGGGCAGCCTTTAGAGATTATAGATGCTATGCAAGGCAAACTGCATGATGCTGCCAAAGAAACTGCCAACAATATGTTGGCATTTGTTCAACTAGAATCGCTGTTTGGTGGACTTGCAAAAAACGAACGTTTTACAAAGGTATATTGTGCAATGCTACAACAGTTGTATGAAGCCGGCGACATCAAAAAAATGATGCATAGCATGATTTAAAAGTAATTAGTCGGGTTTTATATTAAAAAAATAATCAATTGAAAAAACACAACAATAAATTATAGCCCAACCGATAGCGAAACCTACTGTATTATTTTTGTCTGCGTCGCTATGATTTTAAAATGCTACTCCAAAGCTTAAAATCACTTACTTCATTTTATTATTTTCTTTAAATCGGGTAACATAATCAATACAGCATCGTCATCTCTTAAGAACTTCTAAAACTTAAGGATGAAGAGGAAAGTTTTTAAAACTTTAAAATTTGTACTGATTTCATTTGTGGTGTTTGGACTTTTTATCATCGCAGGACTGCTATGGCCAATGCCGGAAATAGCCTTGCCAGAAAAACACAAAAGCATCCTTATAAAGGATATCAATATAATTGATGTACATACTGGCGATATCCTAAAAAATAGAAATGTCTGGATAGTAGGGAACAGAATCCAGGCTATAGACAGCCTACCAACAGATAAAAACGATGCAGACCATTTTACCATAGACGGTCACGGAAAATATCTTATTCCCGGGCTTTGGGATATGCACACACATTCAACGCAACATTCCAAATGGTTACATCATCCGTTATACATTGCAAATGGTGTCACTTCCATAAGGGATCTATCAGGGCAAATGGGCAAGGAAGACAGCTATTGGGCTGGTACCCAAGACAGGCTCAGCTGGAATCAAAAACTGGAAAATCATGAGCAAGTTACTCCTCGGTATGTTCTGCAGAGCAGCTATCAAATAAATGGTGACAATTCGGTTCCCTCAGGTTATCCCAAGTTTTTTAGTGTGGAGGATGTAAAGGATGTGCCTTTGCTATTAGAGTATTATCAAAAAGAAGGTGTCGACTTTATTAAAGTATACTCAGACATCCCGGTTGCATCATACAAACAAATTGCAAAAGAAGCACCAAAATATGGTATGCATATCGCTGGGCACAAACCTTTGGGGGTTTCCTTGGAGGAGGCCATTGGTTTAGGACAACGTAGTTTTGAACATGGAAGAGTATTTATGTTCGATTGTTTTCCTAATGCGGACAAGCTATTGATCGCAAAGGATAAAAAAGCCATGTACTACGAGTCCAAAAAATCTATGAGCGAAAATTTTGATACCATAAAAGCAGAGCGCTTGATGGATTTAATGCAAGAAAGAAATACACACTGGGTTCCTACCATACAAATGTTGAAAATATCTGCATTTGCCAATGACCAGAATTACATAGAAAACCCCAATCTTAAATATATCCCCACACTTAGAAAAAAACTATGGTGGAATCCAGATGTTGGAAGGGCTGCAGAATACAATAAATCGAATGAAGGAAGAGGAATAAACATGAAGTTATATGAATCTGCCAAATTTCAAATTGGTATGGCACACAAAAAAGGGGTTCCCATTATGACAGGAACTGATGTTACAGATTCTTATGCTTTTCCAGGTTTTGCGCTTCACACAGAAATTGAAGAACTTACTGTATGCGGTCTGTCCAATTTAGAAGCATTGAGGGCATCTACCATTATTCCCGCAACCTATAGCCATGTGGAAAATGAGCTTGGAAGCGTTGAGAAAGGTAAAATTGCAGACCTGGTAATTCTTGAAAGAAATCCACTGGAGAAAATTGAAAACACCACTTCAATTTCAGGAGTAATTTTAAATGGCGTCTATTACAATCAAGAAGCACTGGAAGCATACAAGGAAGATATCGCCTCTTTGGCCTCCTCATTTCATATGAATGTAAAATTCATTTTTAGTCTGCTAGGAAGTCCTTTGATACGAAAACAATTTGCGGATTAATTAGAAAACATAAATAGAAATCACCTACTTCGCTCCCCAACAAACTGGTCACTCTTATTTTTAAACAATACATTAAAGGTGGTTAAACTTCCATAAATGCGGGTAATGTATTGTTGTAAGTCCACCTTTTCTTGGTCATCGAGGTTTTTACTACTATTGATTTTCTGTTCCATCACCCGAATGCGATCGCGTACCATCACAATCTTATGAAAAAAGGTGTCAATGGGCATTTCTTTATTGGCTAAATCATCGCCCGGTTCTAAAATAAGTTTCCCTCCACGCCATTTATCCGCCAAGGCCACTTTTTCAGAAGCATCGCTCCATTTCTGGAGAATGGAGACCAAGGAACGTTCCACATCAAAAAAACTAACACTATCCACTTCGTCTTCTACCCCTTCAATCACTTCAAATTCAGAATCAATATCGATAGTTTCCAATCCATTTTCTAAAAAAGTAACCCAATAATGCTTGGAAGAAACATTTGTAACTACCCCTTTTCCATATTCTGGATGATCAATACGAGATCCTATTCCTAATAATTTCATGCCTAACTACTATTCTTTTTATTTAAAGCCTAAAAATAGTTTACTCTTTTTCAAAAGCCAATAGGGTTTTATAAAAATCTTCATATATCGCGTCGGCATCTATTTGAGTATAGAACATTATTTCTCGGTTACCACTATCTTTTGAAGTCATAATCTGTTTTGCGGTAGCCAATTCTGGGTGTATAAAAGCGGTAATCAATGCCAAGTCCCATAACACTCTACTCTTTCGTGAACCATCCAAGTGCGTTGTCCAGCGATTCATAAGAAACTTGCCAAGGAAATGACTACCAATCTTGTTGTTTAACGTATCAAAACCAATTTCCATCTTTACTGCAACGCTAACTGGCATAATGTTCATGACAACCTTAGAGTTTAACAAATAATCCAAAGCATAAGGGTCCATTAAAGGGTTGAAATCATCTCGTTTTAAAACCCCTTTTTCAAAATCCATAGTTGTTCCTAGCCAAAACACTTCAATCTTTTCTGCAATGGCAGGTTCAATATATACCGCTGAAGCTACATTGGTTAAAGCACCTAGCACCAAAATAGTAACATTTTCATTTGCTTTAGCTTGTTTTATGATCTCATAAGCCGCCGCTGAATGTTGAGCCCGATCACCCCAGTCATACATACGTGCCATAGCACCACGATTTGTTTTTAGCGACAATCCCATTTCTCCCAATAATTGCTGATTAAGGCGATGGCTATTCTCCATAGTATTTTCAATGGCCCAATGACTGGTTTGCCAATGCGCGGCGTTTAAAGCAGTAATATTGACCGTCGGCTCCAACAGAATTCGAGCAAGAGCATAAAAATCATCTACTTCATTACCAGTGTCCGCATCTATGATGATGTCCCTTTGAGCCGATAGTTGTAAAAAGGAAAGGAACGCAAAACATCCCAAAACAATATTCAAAACACCAATATTTATTGATTTTACGTACATATTCATGGTTTTACAACAATATAATTGAATGAGAAATAGTGGCCAAATAAAACATGATTCGTCTATTCAGAATTTCTAAAGAAATAAGGCTTACAATACATCATTATTAAACCTATTCCCGTTTCTTTTTTACTGCTCAATTGTTTACATTAGCATCTTGTGCTATGATCAACTACGAAGAAAATATTGAAGTCCGCGGGGCAAGAGTTCACAACTTAAAAAACATAGATGTTACCATTCCTCGGGAAAAATTGGTTGTCATTACCGGCTTATCCGGTAGCGGAAAGTCTTCTTTAGCTTTTGATACCATATATGCTGAAGGTCAACGACGATACATTGAAACCTTCTCTGCCTATGCAAGGCAATTCTTAGGGGGATTGGAACGTCCAGATGTAGATAAAATAGACGGGCTTTCCCCGGTCATTGCCATTGAGCAAAAAACAACATCAAAATCTCCACGCTCTACGGTTGGAACCATCACCGAAGTCTATGATTTTCTCCGATTACTTTTTGCAAGAGCGGGTGATGCATACAGTTACAATACTGGGGAAAAAATGGTGAGCTATAGCGATGAACAAATCAAAAGTTTAATCATTGATTCCTACAGGGATAAGAAAATAAATGTTTTAGCCCCTGTGGTGAAATCCAGAAAGGGCCACTACCGCGAGTTGTTTGAACAAATTGGAAAACAAGGTTTTGTAAAAGTCAGAGTTGATGGCGAAATTTTGGACATCACTAAGGGAATGAAGGTGGATCGCTACAAAACCCACGATATTGAAATTGTCATAGATCGCTTAAAAGTTGTGGAGAGCGAGGGTTTTCATAAACGCCTTAATGAGACCATCAATACGGCCATGTATAGCGGAGATAATGTGCTCATGGTTTTGGAAGAGGGCGAAAAAATACCGAGATACTTTAGTAGAGACCTTATGTGCCCTTCTACGGGCATCTCCTACCCCACTCCAGAACCCAACACTTTTTCTTTCAATTCCCCTAAAGGGATGTGCCCAAAATGTAATGGTCTTGGACACGTTTACGAAGTAAACGAACAGAAAATATTTCCAGATAAAAAGCTGTCCATTAAAGCAGGTGGTATTGCTCCTCTAGGCGAATACAAAAAATCCTGGGCCTTTAAACAACTGGAAACCATAGCGCAACGCTATAACTTTGAGCTTACAGATGCCTTGGAAAAAATTCCAACAGAAGCCATGGATGTCATTCTTAATGGCGGAAACGACAGTTTTGAGATTGACTCAAAAACTTTAGGGGTAAAAAGACAATACAAAATTGACTATGAAGGAATCTCCAACTTTATAAAAACTCAGTTTGAAGAAGCCAATTCAACCTCCATAAAGCGTTGGGCCAAAGATTATATGGATAAGGTGGTATGCTCCAACTGTAACGGGTCAAGATTGCGAAAAGAATCGCTCTATTTTAAGATTGGAGAAAAGAATATTGCAGAATTAGCTCAGCTGGATATTGCAGAATTGGCTGCTTTCTTTCAAGCGTTAGAGCATACCTTAGAAGGGAACCAAAAGAAAATCGCTGAAGAAATAGTCAAAGAAATTAGAACTAGAATTCAATTTCTATTGGATGTAGGTTTGGATTATCTATCACTAAATAGAAGTTCAAAATCCTTGTCAGGGGGCGAGGCACAGCGTATTAGACTTGCTACCCAGATAGGTTCACAATTGGTTGGAGTGCTCTATATTTTAGATGAACCAAGTATAGGTTTACATCAACGGGATAATGAACGTTTAATCAATTCCTTAATATCCCTTAGAGATATTGGGAATTCTGTTATTGTGGTGGAGCATGATCGGGACATGATTGAGCATGCAGACCATGTTATTGATATAGGCCCCAAGGCAGGTAGACACGGTGGAGAAATTATTTCGGAAGGAAAACCAGAAGACTTAAGAAAACACCATACACTTACGGCGGAGTATATTACTGGAGAACGGGAAATCCAAGTGCCTGCTAACCGAAGAAAAGGAACTGGAAAAAAGATTGTGCTTACTGGTTGTACGGGGAATAACTTAAAAAATGTTACTGCAGAATTTCCATTGGGTAAGCTTATCGGTGTAACCGGGGTTTCAGGTAGCGGTAAATCTACCTTAATCAATGAAACACTCTATCCTATTATGAACGCCCATTATTTTAATGGGGTCAAAAAGCCAATGCCCTATAAAAAAATAACTGGATTGGACCATGCGGATAAGGTTATTGATATCAATCAATCCCCTATTGGGCGAACGCCACGTTCCAATCCCGCAACGTATACAGGCACTTTTAGTGAAATTAGAGCCTTATTTGCAAAAACCACAGAATCTACTATACGTGGGTACAAACCTGGGCGATTTAGCTTTAATGTTGCTGGAGGGCGGTGCGAAACATGTCAAGGCGGTGGTCTTAAGGTTATTGAAATGAATTTTTTACCCGATGTCTATGTGGAATGCGAAACTTGTAATGGTAAACGTTTTAATAGAGAAACTCTAGAAATCAGGTATAAAGGAAAATCAATTGCCGATGTTTTGGAAATGACTATTAATGAAGCTGTTGATTTTTTCGAAAATATTCCAAAAATCCATAGAAAGCTGAAGACCATAAAAGATGTCGGGTTGGGGTACATCTCATTGGGACAACAGTCCACAACATTATCTGGTGGAGAAGCACAGCGGGTAAAGTTGGCTACAGAACTCTCTAAAAGAGATACTGGAAACACCTTTTACATTCTTGATGAGCCCACAACAGGTCTTCATTTTGAGGATATTCGAGTACTCATGGAAGTTTTGAATCAATTGGTGGACAAAGGGAATACCATTTTGGTTATTGAGCATAATATGGATGTCATTAAAATGATGGACCATATTATTGATATAGGATATGAAGGTGGCCGAGGCGGCGGTATGATTGTAGCAAAAGGAACGCCAGAACAGGTTGCCAAAGACAATAAAAGTTACACAGCTAAGTTTTTGAAAAAGGAGCTGGACAGTGCCAAACGCAAAATTGCGTCGGCAGTTTAATAAAAAAGTACACACATGCGGAAAGAACAACATCACAAAGGATGGAATGAAATAAAAACAAATGACTCCTGGGCCATATTCAAAATCATGGGAGAATTTGTTAGTGGCTTCGAAAAAATGAGTGCTATTGGACCATGCGTTTCCATTTTTGGTTCAGCTCGTATAAAACCCGGTGAGCCTTATTATGAACTTGCCGTTAAAGTGGCTAAAAGTGTAGCAGATGCAGGTTATGGAATTATTACAGGAGGTGGCCCTGGAATTATGGAAGCAGGAAATAAAGGAGCGCATTTAGCAGGAGGTACTTCCGTTGGACTTAATATTGAGCTTCCATTTGAGCAGCATGACAATCCATATATAGACAGGGATAAAAGCTTGGATTTCGACTATTTCTTTGTACGAAAGGTCATGTTTGTTAAATACTCCCAAGGATTCGTGGTCATGCCCGGAGGGTTTGGAACCTTGGATGAACTTTTTGAAGCGATTACGCTAATACAAACCAACAAAATACATACGTTCCCAATTATACTCGTGGGGACCGAGTTTTGGAGTGGACTTATTGACTGGATTAAAGATACTATGTTAGCAGCCGGTAATATCAGCCCCAAGGATCTAGATCTTATAAAAATAGTAGATACTGAAGATGAAGTGGTTCACATTATTGATGCCTTTTACAAAGGCCGTGACTTAAGCCCGAATTTCTAACCCACTGACCTTGATTAGCATTCTTTCATTTAGGCGAATTTTACTTACACCTCTTTTCTTGCTGGGCTTAATCGCTTATGGTCAGCATAAAAATGAAATAAGTGCTACGCTTAATGGAACTACGAAGCAAATTGAGATAAGACAGAAGTTTACTTATGTTAATGACTCTAACCGTGGCCTTCTCACCCTTTATTTCAATGATTGGAACCATGCATATTCCAGTAAAAAAACGGCTTTGGCAAAAAAGTTTGGTGAAGAGTTCAACAAGAGTCTCCATCTTGCAAATGATAAAAATAGAGGGTTTACCAGGATAACAAGCATTGTCGATAGTGACTATAGAGGAGTAAAATGGGAAAGAACTAGAGCTATTGACATCATCAAGGTAATGCTCAACAAACCCCTGGAACCCGGAGCATCAGCAGAACTCTTTTTAACTTATCAAGTTGATTTGCCAAGTAGCCGATATACGGATTATGGTCACGGTTACAGAAGAGGTTATTATTTACGTGATTGGTATCTTACACCAGCCGTTTTTGATGATAAATGGCATCTATACTCCAATAAAGATTTGAACGATCAAATTACCGATGTCACAAATACTGAAATACGTATCACTTATCCCAAAGGATTGCATTTGGCTACTAACTTCGAAGTGAATTCAAATACTGATTTTTCAATTGGAAACGAAGCACATTTAATTGGAAAACAACAAAAAAACAGCCAAATCCTGCTCACACCCTTAAAGGATTTCACTACACACATAACAAATTATTTAACCGTTACTTCCGATATCGAAACTTCCAAGTATGATGAAATCTCCCAAGGAATCTCGATAAATAAAATTGCTAAGTTCATCAGAGACAATTTGGGAGAATACCCACATAAAAACCTTTTGGTGGCTGAAGTGGATTATAACAGAAGCCCGCTATATGGAATCAATCAGTTACCGAATTTTATACGACCCTATAGAGAACAGTTTCAGTTTGAAATGAAGTTCCTTAAAACGGCCCTAAACAGCATCCTAAAAGAAACATTGTTTTTAGATGAGCGCAAGGAAAAATGGGTTATGGATGGTATTGTTTATTATTTGTTGATCAAATATGTTGACGAGTATTACCCTGATCAAAAACTTACAGGAAAACTATCACGCTTATGGGGTTTTCGCTCTTATAACCTCGCCAAAACCGACTTCAACGAACAGTACTACCTGTTACAGATGTTATCTGTGCGAAGAAATGACCATCAGGCATTAGCTACACCTAGCGATTCCCTAACACGATTCAATCAAAGAATAGCAAATAGTTACAAGGCCGGTCTGGGCATGGCATACTTGGGCGAGTACATTGGTTATGACAAAATTGACAGTACCATTCTGGAGTTCTATGACCAGTTTAAGCTACACCCTAATCTAAAGGCCAAAACGCTAGAGACGATGTTGAGAAAAAAGTCGACAAAAGATATTAGTTGGTTTTTTGATGAATATGTTGCACTTAGAACCAACATCGATTTTAAAATAAGGAAAGTAACCAAGACTGAAGATTCCATTTCATTTACTATTAAAAATAGAACCGGTTCTAATGTTCCAATATCCCTATTTGGACTTCAAAAAGATTCAGTGGTATCGAAGTATTGGTTTAAAGATATTGATACTTCACGTACGTTTACGATACCAAGAAATAATGAAACCAGATTGGTTTTAAATTACGATAAAAAGATTCCCGAAGTAAACCAGAGAAATAACTGGAAAAGTCTAAATGGTTTTTTCTCCAGTAATAAAAAATTGCAGCTTCGTTTTTTAAAGGATATTGAGAATCCATATTACAATCAATTGTTTTATGTGCCCGAATTTAAGTTTGATGTCAATAATGGCCTTTCTGCCGGTATCAGCTTGAACAATAGACCAATTATCAATCAACCTTTCTCTTTTGATATCAAACCAAGATATTCGATGAAAGAAAAATCCTTAGTAGGAAGTGTTGGTTTTAGAATACGTGATTTTTTCGATAAGGGCAAATTGAACTCCATCAATTATACCATGAGTGCCAGCAGTGCCTTTTTTGACATAAATTCTCGATTTACAACAATTACCCCGGCCGTCAATTTTATTTGGCGACCCAATGATTTCATTTCAAATCGCAGACAATTCTTATTCGTAAGACTTAGAAATGTATTCAGAAACATTGATGAAGGTATTATTGATCAAATTGATACGGAGCCTGATTTTAGCGTATTCAATGTTCGTTATGGTGATGTTGACAATAATATTCTCAGGTACAGATCTTGGGTACTCGATGGTCAAGTGTCAGGAAATTTTTCAAAACTGTCCTTCGAATGGGAACAACGGACCCTGTTCGATAATAACCGGCAATTGAATCTAAGGCTCTATGCAGGAAAATTTATCAGCAATGCCACCGACTCCGACTTTTTTAGCTTTGCATTGGACCGTCCCACAGATTATCTTTTTGATCTAAACTATTTGAACAGGTCTCAAAATGCCTCAGGCCTTACCAGTCAGCAGTTCATTCTATCGGAAGGTGGTTTTAAGTCTATTTTTGATGATCGCTTCGGAAACGATTGGATTGTAACCGGCAATCTTAGCTTTAACGTATGGCAGTGGATCGAATTATATGGTGATATCGGTGCTATTAAAAATCGTGGTGAAAATGCAAGGTTTAAATACGATTCTGGAGTGCGTTTAAATTTCGTCACGGATTTCTTCGAACTATACTTCCCGGTATACTCCAATAATGGATATGAAATCGCCCAGCCTAATTATGGCGAACGTATTCGATTTGTAGTAACATTGAGTCCAAAAACGTTAATACGCCTTTTTACCAGAAAATGGTTTTAGTTTGATATATTCTCAATAAAACAGCTTTTCATATAGTTCGAATTAAATAATTCTTCATTTTTATAAATATTTTTTGCAAAATTGTTACTTTATTAACAGGGTGACCCATTGCTTTTTCGTCCTTATTTTTGTAAATTTGCAGAAATTTGCAACCGTTTATGAAGCCAGATTCCCATACAAGTAACGACATTTCATTTAATGATTTTCAATCACAAATCCTTAAAGACTATGAAGTTGCAGTAACCAGTAGGGAATGTAGTCTCCTAGGAAGACGAGAGGTATTGTCTGGTAAAGCCAAATTCGGAATCTTTGGAGATGGTAAGGAACTTCCACAACTTGCCATGGCCCGTGCTTTTCAAGATGGAGATTTTAGAAGCGGTTATTATCGCGATCAAACCTTTATGATGGCTTTGGACCTTATGGGTCCTAAGGAATTTTTTCATGGGCTTTACGCTACCACTGATATAGAAAAAGAACCCATGAGTGCCGGGAGACAAATGGGAGGTCATTTTGTAACCCATAGCCTTAATGAGGATGGTACATGGAAAAACCTAACGAAACAGAAAAATAGCAGCGCTGATATTTCGTGTACTGCTGGTCAAATGCCACGTTTGTTGGGCTTGGCACAAGCATCCAAAATATATAGAAACCTTGACGGATTAGGCCAAACGAACTTCTCTGATAATGGAAACGAGGTTGCTTGGGGTACTATTGGAAACGCAAGTACTAGTGAAGGACATTTTTTCGAGACGCTTAATGCTGCCGGGGTTATGCAAGTGCCTATGGTCATGTGTGTTTGGGATGATGCGTATGGCATTTCAGTTCCTGCGGAATTTCATACGACTAAAGGTGATATCTCTGAGGTCTTAAAGGGCCTTCAACGAGATGAAGACAATGATGGTTACGAAATATTAAAAGTTAAGGGATGGGACTACACTGCTCTTATTCATGCCTTTGAGAATGCTTCGGATATTGCAAGGGAAAACCATATTCCGGTATTAATACACGTCACCGAACTTACGCAACCACAAGGACACTCCACATCAGGGTCTCATGAACGGTATAAATCTGAAGAGCGTTTAGAATGGGAGCGTGACAATGATTGTAACAAACGTTTTAGGGAATGGGTCATTGAAAATGGCATTTCAACGGAACAAGAACTAAAAAATCTTGAAAGAGAAATAAAACAGAAAGTTAGAGCGGCTAAAAAAGAGGCTTGGGCAGAGTTTTTAAAACCACATATAGATGCAAAAAAGCAGCTTGTAAGCCTCCTTGAAGGAGCGGCATCTAAAAGCCCGAACCGTACATTTATATCAAAAGTAAAAAATGACCTTATTGCCATTGAAGAGCCCTTAAAAAAGGATTTGGCATCAAAGGCAAGAACTGCACTACGATACCTATTGGGAGAGACAACTCAGGAAAAACAAGAACTACAAAAATGGATTGCGGCATTTTTAGATACCACATATCCAAAGTACAGTTCTCATCTCTACAGCGAACTCCCTACCAATGCTACAAAGCTTGAGTCTTTGGAACCTTTTTACGCAGATACTATAGAAGAGGTTGATGGAAGGGTAATCCTTAGGGATAATTTTGATGCACTTTTCGAAAAGTACCCAGAAGCTATGGTTTTTGGCGAGGATACGGGTAACATTGGTGATGTAAATCAAGGTTTGGAAGGGTTGCAGAAAAAGTATGGTTCCTTACGGATTTCTGATACAGGAATTAGGGAGACTACGATTATAGGTCAGGGAATTGGGCTTGCGCTACGAGGATTAAGACCCATTGCGGAAATTCAATATTTGGATTACATCCTCTATGGTTTACAAACCTTAAGTGATGATTTGGCTACGCTCTTGTACCGCACTGTTGGTAAGCAAAAGGCTCCACTAATTGTTAGAACTCGTGGACACAGGTTGGAAGGAATATGGCATTCAGGATCACCAATGGGTGGCTTAATACATCTACTTCGTGGAATGTATATTTTAGTCCCTAGAAATATGACTCAGGCAGCAGGGTTTTACAATACTTTAATGAAAAGTGATGAACCGGCACTGGTAATAGAAAGTTTAAATGGTTATCGCTTAAAAGAAAAAAAACCATCCAATTTAGGAGAGTTCTGTACACCTATTGGAGTGGTTGAAACCCTGAAAGAGGGCAAAGATATTACCTTGCTCTCCTATGGATCTACCCTAAGAATTGTAGAAAAAGTGGCTCATGAGCTGGTTGAAGTGGGTATCGATGCCGAGGTAATAGATGCGCAGTCCCTTTTACCTTTTGACTTAAAGCATGACCTGTTAAAAAGTCTAAAAAAGACCAACAGACTCTTGATTATAGATGAGGATGTCCCAGGTGGGTGCTCTGCATACTTAATGCAAGAAATTATAGAAAAACAAGGAGGGTATCAATATTTAGATAGTGCACCGCAAACACTTACCGCCAAGGCCCATCGCCCCGCGTATGCCTCAGATGGAGATTATTTTTCAAAACCCAATGCCGAGGATGTTTTCGAAAAAGTCTATGAAATTATGCGTGAAGCGGACCCTGGTTCATTTCCAAAATTGAGGTAGTTTCAGGCATCTTTTGAAATGAGAATCACTGTACAATCAATCTCACCGAAATTTCATTTTTGCAAACTATTGTTGCAATCATATAATACATTATTTATACTTTCACGAAAATAAAATTCCCCTTGAATGAAAAATAATATCTTAATCCATTTAGGTCTTGCCCTTTTAAGGATTGTTCCTGCTGCATTTATGCTAACCCATGGTTTACCCAAATTTCAGAAATTAATCAGTGGTAACACCGAATTTGTTAATCCACTTGGTATAGGACAAGCTCCAAGCTTATTTCTAACCGTAATTGGTGAGTTTATTTGCCCTATCCTATTAATCATTGGTTTTAAAACAAGGTGGGCTGCTATTCCTACTGTGATTACAATGCTGGTGGCTGGTTTGGTTTATCATGGTGCTGATCCTTTTGGTAAAAAGGAGCTCGCACTACTTTACGCCACCATTTTTATTGTAGTCTTTCTTTTAGGTCCCGGCAAATACAGCGTGGATAGAAAATAGTTTTCAAACAATCTCAGTAACAAGCTCTTTTAAAAGATCAGCTTGCGCTAAGTTATTTGCTCCTACCCCCTTACCCTTAAGGTCCAATTTTCGTAAGCTTGAAATAATCTTGCTCACCTTTTTCATTGGGTAATTTTTTGCAGCAACGGTATATTCATTTACAAAATACGGGTTAACCCCTAACACCTTTGCCACATTTCCAGGGGAATGGTCTTGGAGTCCATGATATTGAAGCAGTTGGGTGAAAAAAGTATTTAAAAGAGTAATAGTGACTACAAATGGGTTATCCTTTGGGTTTTGAGCAAAATAATCAACAATACGTGTAATCTTGCCAATATTCCTTTCGCCTATTGCCTTTTTTAGCTCAAAATTATTGAAGTCCTTACTAATACCGATATGCTCTTCAATTAAATCAGGTGTTATTTCAACAGATGACGGAATCACCAAAGTTAGTTTGTCGAGTTCGTTGCCAATTTTGCTTAAATCCGTACCCAAAAACTCTACTAATAGCATACAAGCTTTGGGCGATATTTTATATTTTTTCCCACTGAGCGTTCTTCGTATCCACTCAGAAACTTGATTTTCATATAGTTTCTTGCTTTCAAAAAGTTCGCCAGACTTTTGTATGGCCTTATACAACTTCTTACGCTTGTCAAGCTTCTTATACTTATAACAAATAACAAGGATGGTAGATGGCTGCGGATTTTCTACATAGGCGGTAAAGCTTTCTATATTTCTGGAAAGATGTTGCGCTTCTTTTACAATAACCACTTGATGTTCAGCCATCATTGGGAATCGCTTAGCGTTGGACACCACTTCATCAACGCTTGTTTCCTTACCATAGAGCACCATTTGGTTAAACCCCTTTTCATCCTCTGTCAAGATATTATCAGCAATATATTTTGAGATTTTATCGATGTAATAGGGCTCGTCCCCCATTAAAAAATATACTGGTTTCGGGTTTCCCTCATTTATACTAGCAACTATTTCCTTTATTCTATCCATTCAGAAAAAATCATCAAATTTGTCCAATGCAACCATTGAACTTTCCCAAATATTCCTTTAGAATCAAAAGTAGCGAAAATAGGCTCCATATTTTTGACGTAATCCGGAAAAAATTTGTGTTACTTCAGCCTGAAGAATGGGTACGCCAACATACTATCCATTTTCTATTGGAAACTAAAAAATACCCAAAAAGTCTTATCAATGTGGAGAAACAATTGGTGGTGAACCAGTTAAAAAAGCGCTATGACATCGTCGTCTTTAAACCCAATGGTAATATCCAAATTTTGGTGGAGTGCAAAGCACCTGATGTGAAGATTGCTCAAACTACCTTTGATCAGATTGCCCAATATAATTATCTTTTAAAATCCAATTATCTTATGGTTACCAATGGAATTGACCATTTTTACTGCGAAACCGACATTGAAAAGGAAAAATATCGGTTTTTGAAGGAAATTCCTGATTTTAGCCGTTAATTTGCTGCCGTTTTGAAAGTTGCCGTAGTCATACTCAATTGGAACGGAAAAGCGCTTCTAGAAAGATTTCTTCCCTCCGTTATTGCCCACTCAAGTGGAGCAAGTATACATCTTGTAGACAATGCTAGTGGAGATGACTCCATAGCATTTGTTAAAAATGCTTATCCGCAAATCAATATTGTTGAAAACAGTGAAAATGGTGGATTTGCCAAAGGGTACAATGATGGGTTAAAGCATATAGAGGCTGATGTGTTTTGTCTGTTGAACTCAGATGTTGAAGTAACACCTAATTGGTTAAACCCTATTCTAAACGCCTTTGACAGCTTACCAAATGCTGGAATCATCCAACCCAAAATTTTGGATTTAAAACGAAAAGAGTACTTTGAATATGCTGGTGCGGCAGGCGGTTTTATAGATAAATTAGGGTATCCTTTTTGTAGAGGGAGAATATTTCAAGTTCTCGAAAAAGACGAAGGCCAATACGATGATATCAAAGAGGTTTTTTGGGCAACAGGGGCATGTATGTTCATTAAAAGTGATGTTTTTAAATTGCTAAATGGGTTTGATGAGGACTATTTTGCCCATCAAGAAGAAATTGATCTTTGTTGGAGGGCCAAAAATGCCGGACACAAAGTATTTTATGTAGGGGAAAGTAAGGTGTATCATTTGGGAGGTTCCACTCTAGAAAACATGAATCCAAAAAAGACTTTCCTTAATTTTAGAAATTCGCTCTACTCCATTACCAAAAACTTACCAAGAAAAAAGGCGCTCTTCATCATTTTTATGCGATTGCTGTTGGATGGTATTGCGGCGCTCCGTTTTATTTTTCAGTTCAAGTTTAGTCATTGTATAGCTATTCTGCGCGCACATTTAAGTTTTTATGCTAACTTTAGAAAGCTTTACAAAAAAAGGGAAAAAGCTAATTTTATATTAAATTACTATTCAACAACATCCATTGTTTGGTCTCATTTCGTACATCAAGTAAAGAATTTTAACATTTTAGTAAAAGATTAACGATGCTTGAATATTCCAATTTCGCTTTTTACCTAATTTTGGCATTCAAATTTTAGCATTGATATCTAACAATTCATAATTTATAATCAGAACCATGAAAAAAGTTTTCCTAGGAACATTAGCAATGGCAGTTTTATTGTCATCTTGCGTATCACAAAAGAAATATGCTGAACTGGAAGCACAACAAAAAGAAACCCAGGATTTATTGAACTCGGCAACCGTTAAGCTCAACGATTGTTTAGAAGAAAAAGCATCTGCCACTTCCAAATTGCAAACGCTGGAAGATCAAAACGCATTTTTGAAGGCGAATAACCAAGAGTTGATCAACAACATGGGTAATTTGACTACGCTAACAACCAAAGGTGCTGAAAATCTTGAAAAATCATTGGAAAGTCTACAAGAGAAAGATTTAACCATCAGAAAGTTACAAGATGCGGTTACCAGAAGAGATTCTGTAAACCTTGCCTTAGTTCAAAGTTTAAAAGGAGTTCTTGGAAACTTGGATGATGAAGACATTGAAGTAAGTGTTGAGAAAGGTGTAGTCTTTGTTTCAATTTCTGATAAATTATTGTTCCGTAGTGGAAGCTATAATATTACCAATGCTGCCAAAAGTGTTTTAGGCAAAGTGGCCAAAGTGGTTAACAACAAGCCAGACTTTGAATTCTTGGTAGAAGGACATACAGATAATGTGCCCTACTCTAGTGGAGTACTGGTAGATAACTGGGATTTAAGTGCCAAAAGAGCAACGGCAATCGTAAGAACATTGCAAAATGAGTTTAATGTTGCTCCTGAGCGTATGACAGCAGCAGGAAGAAGTTTTTATGTACCATTGGCCTCTAATGATACGGCAGCAGAGCGTGCTAAAAACAGAAGAACGCGTATTGTTGTTCTTCCAAAAATTGATCAATTCTATAACATGATAGAAGAAGGAATGAAAGATCCTGCTATTGGTGGATCAGGAAACTAAGAAACCAATATATAAATATTGAAAAGCGGCCAATGGCCGCTTTTTTTTTATTAAAAAATATCCAGAGTGCCTTTTCCTTCCCTAACAACTTCTGGATATCCTTCGGATAAATTTATTACCGTAGATGCTATGTTTCCTCCATAGCCACCATCAACAACCACGTCAACAAGATTTTCCCACTTTTCGTAAATAAGTTCAGGGTCGGTAGTATATTCCAAGATGTCGTCTTCATCGTAGATTGATGTGGAAACGATGGGATTTCCCAGTTCAGTGACCAGAGCTTTAACAATTTCATTGTCGGGAACCCTAATCCCTACCGTTTTCTTCCTCTTAAAATCTTTTGGTAGGCTGTTGTTTCCAGGTAAAATAAATGTATAAGGACCAGGTAGGGCCCTTTTCAGAATCTTAAACGTGGTAGAATCTATTTGCCTAACAAAATCGGATAGATTGCTAAGATCAGCACATACAAAAGACCAGTTGGCTTTTTCCAGCTTTATGCCTTTAATACGAGCAATCCTTTGCAGCGCTTTTGAATTTGTTATATCACACCCTAGACCATATACCGTATCGGTAGGATAAATTATTAAACCACCTTTCCTAAGTATATTACCTATCCTTTCAACCTGTTTAGGGTTTGGGTTTTCTTCAAAAAGCTTTATAAACTCAGCCATTGATCTTCTTTGCCTAGATTTTACACAAAGTAACAAAGAATATGGTCAAAATTCTTTGACAACTATCTTTGATTAGTACTGAAATCCAATAAAAGCTCAAACTACCATCGGTTTTCCCAAACTGCTGATTCATCAAATGGGATAGGGCATCAATTCATTTCAATACTGATTTACTCAAAATAACAACCACTTTTACGCTACAAATTTTCATAGCCCCTTTTTTTGATTGATATATCATGATACCCAAACCAATATTCAAAATTTCCTTTTTGTGGATTATTGTCACTCTATTTGGTTGCACCAATAAAAAAGGAACAAATAAAGATGCACTTGAATATAGCTTCAACAATGGTAGAGACATTGTATACAGTTTAAATCAACTTTTTAATGAACAATCTGCTGATTCAGAAAATACGGTGTCGCTTGAAGCGGTAACGGCTCTAAATGATAAAGTTGTAAGCATCATTGAAAGTATAAACACTCCCAATCTTTTGGAAGAAGTAAGCGAACATTATTCTCGGAAGAAACCAAGCTTTTTGTTAGCTACTTCAGATGATGGGAGAATAGCGGTTTTTTCATGGCATTTACCCAAGGGCAATTTAAACCATACCATTAGAAACCAAGCATTATATAGCATTGATGGGAAAGTAACCCCCATTACTCTCTATGGAGAACCCCTTAACTTAACTGATATTTATACTTTAAAGACTGAAAAAGGAACTCCTATTTACATATTGGATGGTTGGGAAGAAGCTACAGAGCTTACTTACCGTAATAGAATTGATGCATATTCCATTTCAGATAATACAGCTAGTAAGGCTAACATATTTCCCAATCAGAAGTGTTCTTTAATTTCCGAATATTCTGTTTTGGGTCATCGAGCTCATATAAAGTCAAGCATAGAAAAAGATGGTTCTCTTATTTTAATTCCAGAAATTATGGGGTCAAAAATCGTATTCTCAGCATTGGAATTCGACGGAACTCAATATACCGATACCTATTTTAAAGAATCATTAAAGGCTATTCATATCGCAGACCAAGGTGACTTAGCGCAAATTCGTTATGACTAACCCCAGCTTAGTTGTTCAATATTTCTAGTTTGGCAAATCTGAGAAGCAATTTTTTAATGTCTCCTCTTTCAAACTGGATTTCAGCCTTTTTATCATTGCCAACACCTTCTATTTTAAGTACTTTTCCCTTACCAAATCGGGTGTGGTTGACTAAAGACCCTTCTTCTAGATTCGGGTCAATCGAATTTGTATTATTCGCTGGGGAGGATAGCTCTGGTTTTAACTTTCTTAATTTGCGAAGCTGATTTTCATTGGGCTTATGAACACTGGGTGGATTGCCATTTTTTGGTTTAATTTGACGCAATTTACTCTTATCAACATCACCAAAAATATCCGCATTGATCATAGGTTTGTACCGATAACCATCATTTACTGGAGTTAGGTTCTCTACATATTGATCATCGATCTCCTCTAAAAACCTACTAGGTTCTGCATCAATCAATTTCCCCCATCGGTATCTGTTTTGGGTATAGGTTAAAAAAGCTTGTTTTTCGGCTCGGGTCAATGCAACATAAAATAAACGGCGTTCCTCTTCCAATTCACTTCTAGTATTCATGCTCATGGCCGAAGGAAACAAATCTTCCTCCATTCCCACAATATATACATACGGAAACTCCAATCCTTTGGCCAAGTGAATCGTCATCAAAGCTACACGGTCATCGTCTCCTGTGTCCTTGTCCAAGTCAGTTGCCAAGGCAACATCTTCAAGAAACTCCGATATATTCCCAGTAGCATCAGCCAATTCTTTCTGCCCCTCGACAAAATCTTTAATACCATTTAGGAGTTCCTCGATGTTCTCCATTCTGCCAATACCTTCTGGAGTACCATCTTTCTTAAATTCTAAAAGCAGGCCAGTTTTTTTAGCTACATGTTCTGCAAGTGTGAAGGCATCAGCACCCTCATTCATGATTTGAAAGCTCTTTATCATGGTGACAAAGTCTTCCAATTTTCGCTTGGTTCCCGAGTTGATCTTTAGATCAAGCTTATCCAGATGCTCAATAACCTCAAAAATAGAACGGCCATAATGATTGGCTGCAACCACCAACTTATCAATGGTAGTCTGCCCTATTCCCCTAGCAGGAAAGTTGACAATTCTTTTTAGAGCTTCTTCATCCTTTGGATTAATAACCATACGCAAATAGGCCAATACATCCTTAATCTCCTTGCGTTGATAAAAAGAGAGCCCTCCATAAATTCGATATGGAATATCCCTTTTTCTCAGTGCATCTTCAATGGCTCTTGATTGGGAATTGGTACGGTATAAAACCGCAAATTCACCATTCCCCATTTGCTGCTGCATCCTATTTTCAAAAATAGACTCGGCTACATACCTGCCCTCTTCAGCATCCGTTATACTTCTGTGTATTTTAATCTTATTGCCTTCATCGTTCGAAGTCCAAACCACCTTTTCCAATTGGTCTTTGTTCTTTTCGATAATAGAATTGGCAGCATTCACAATATTTTTTGTGGATCGGTAATTCTGTTCTAATCGATACACAGCTACATCATCATAATCCCGTTGAAAATTAAGAATGTTACTGATATTGGCTCCCCTAAAGGAATAGATACTCTGTGCATCGTCACCAACAACACAGATGTTTTGGTAACGATCGGATAACGCTTTTACAATAAGATACTGCGAGTGGTTGGTGTCTTGGTACTCATCTACGAGTATATATCGAAACCGATCCTGATATTTCATTAAAACCTCAGGAAAACGGGTCAGCAATTCATTGGTACGCAATAAAAGGTCGTCAAAGTCCATAGCGCCGGCCTTAAAGCAACGATCCACATAGTTTTGGTAAATCTCCCCAAGCCTTGGTCGCTTGGCCATAGCATCTGCCTCTACGAGTTCTGGGTTTTGAAAATATGCTTTTACTGTAATCAAGCTGTTCTTATAAGAAGATATCCTATTCTGAATTTGCTTGTATTTATAAATATCCTTATCGAGGCCCATTTCTTTTATAATGGAAGCAATTAACCTTTGGGAGTCTTGGGTATCATAAATGGTGAAGTTGCTCGGATATCCAAGTTTGTCCCCATCAAAACGAAGTAATTTTGCAAAAACGGAATGAAACGTACCCATCCACAGATTTTTTGCCTCGGAATTTCCAACTATTGTGGCGATTCGCTTTTTCATCTCCCGAGCAGCCTTGTTGGTAAATGTTAGCGCTAGAATATTAAAGGAATCAACTCCTTGTTCCATCAAATGAGCAATTCTATAGGTCAAAACCCGTGTTTTTCCGGACCCTGCACCAGCAATAACCATTAAGGGACCATCTTTATGAAGTGTGGGGGCCCGTTGCGCATCATTTAATTCCTCTAAAAAAGTACTCAAACGCTCTATTGTTTTTAAAAGTAAACGTGAAATTAGCCAATAATGGTTTCATGCTAAAATCATCCTTTCAATACTTATAAACACAGCATTCATTTTAAATTGAATTTGATATATTTAGAAACTCAATTGTAATACATGAGGAATCTTTTTACTGCACTTTTGTTTTTTGTTTTTATTACTTATGGAAATGCTCAGGAGAAACAAGCTGGACCTGTTTTGGACAATTATGGAGAGGTCTGGTCAGTTACGAATCCTGATTTTAAAACCGATGTAAATGCAGAATTTAAAGTGGTTTTTGACATTATGACCAGTCCCGAATCACATACAGAAGTCAACAAGACCATTGAAACCGCTGCTCGTTTTTTAAATATGCACGCACAGAGTGGTGTTCCATTATCTCAACTTAAAGTGGCACTAGTAGTGCACAATAAGGCTTCTAAAGATATTATTCAAAATGAAGCTTATGAAACTAGATTTGGTGTCTCCAATCCAAACTACGACCTCGTTAAAGAACTCATGGATGCTGGCGTCGAAGTTATTCTATGTGGCCAATCTTCAAAATCGCGTAATTTTCCAAAAAAAGACCTCATTCCTGGTGCTAAAATATCGCTTTCGGCAATGACAGCCTTAATTCAGCTTCAGAATGATGGTTATCAACTCATAAAATTCTAACTCAAATACATGCATATGCACAAAATTTTAACGTTCGCATTCCTGATGACAGGTTTTTCCATTTGGGCACAAGGTCCCAACCTAGAAAAAGATTTTTCTGCGGTTGAAAACAAGGTTATTGAATGGAGACGAGACATTCATCAGAACCCCGAACTAAGCAATCGAGAATTTAAAACTGCTGAGAAGATTGCAAAACACCTAAAATCATTAGGAATTGAAGTTCAAACTGGAGTTGCGGTTACAGGTGTTGTTGGTTTACTTAAAGGAAATCAACCAGGAAAGGTTGTTGCACTTAGAGCCGATATTGATGCATTGCCTGTTACAGAACGCAATGATTTGCCATATAAGTCTGAAGTTAGGTCCGAATTTTTGGGCAAAAGTGTTGGGGTAATGCACGCTTGCGGCCATGATACCCACACTGCTATTTTAATGGGAGTTGCTGAGGTACTCTCTAAAAACAAGGACAAGATTAAAGGAACGGTGAAATTTATTTTTCAACCCGCAGAAGAAGGGCCACCACCCGGTGAAGAAGGCGGTGCATTATTAATGGTAAAAGAGGGGGTGCTTACCAATCCAAATGTTGATGCTATTTTCGGACTTCATATCAACTCCCAAACACCTGTAGGAACCGTGAAATATAAACCAGGGGGCAGCATGGCCTCTGCACAGCGGTTTGTTATCAATGTAAAAGGAAAGCAAACCCACGGTTCACAACCTTGGGGTGGTGTAGATCCCATTCTTATAAGCGCAAAAATTATTGATGGTCTGCAAACCATCATCAGTAGGGAAACCGAATTGATTAATGAAGCTGCAGTAATCTCCGTAGGGAAAATCACAAGTGGAGTGCGCTCCAACATTATTCCAGAAAGTGCTGAAATGATAGGGACCATACGAACTTTGGATTATGAGATGCAAAAGCATATTAACAAACGTATGGAAGAAATGGTTCCGGCCATTGCCAAAGTCTATGGAGGTGAAGCCACTATTGACATCCAAACCTCGACCGCTATCACGTACAATGATCTAGATTTAACTGCTCAGATGGCCCCTACCCTCAAGCGAGTGGCGGGAGATGAAAATGTGAGTATACACAAAGCAATCACAGGCGCCGAGGATTTCAGTTATTTTCAAGAGAAAGTCCCTGGTTTTTATTATTTCTTAGGTGGTATGACTCCAGGTAGTACGGAATCTTTTCCACATCATACGCCAGATTTTAAAATTGATGATAGTGGATTGCTGCTTGGTGTAAAAACGATGACACAACTGGCGCTAGACTATCTGAATCTGTAAAATGGAACCTTTGTTGGATTTTTTAGCAAGTATTCCATGGTGGACTTGGATTCTCGTATTTCTGATTCTAGTGGGTATACGGGATATCTTTTTTCAACGCGCCCATACCATCAGTCATAATTTTCCAATAGTAGGCCATCTTAGGTATTGGCTGGAAAGTATTGGCCCAGAAATGCGTCAGTATTTTGTTGCCAATAACAGAGAAGAGCTTCCTTTCAACAGGATTGAGAGGGGTTGGATTTATGCTTCGGCTAAAAAAGAAAACAATTACGAGGGCTTTGGAACAGATAGGGACATTTATGCCCATCAGCATATTTTTGTAAAAAATGCAATGATTGGATATGAAACCCCTAAAAACCATCCAAACCTAGAAAACCCATATTTTTTACCATGTGCCAAGGTGATTGGTGCCTATAACCAGCGAAAAAAGCCATATAGACCCGCCTCCGTAATAAATATTTCCGCAATGAGCTTTGGCTCATTATCGGCTGCTGCGGTAGAAGCTATGAACAAAGGCGCTAAAAAGTGTCAGGCATACCATAATACTGGCGAGGGGGGATTATCACCATACCACAAACAAGGTGGCGATGTTATATTTCATTTTGGAACAGGTTATTTTGGAGTTCGATCTAGGGAGGGTAATTTCTCTATGGAAAAAATGAAAATTTTGGTGGATGAAAATCCGAACATTAAAGCCATAGAAATAAAATTGTCTCAAGGTGCCAAACCAGGAAAAGGCGGTGTGCTCCCTGGGGCTAAAATCACTTCGGAAATTGCTAAAATTCGAGGTGTTGAAGTGGGTAAAGATGTACTTTCCCCGGCAACGCATAAAGCCTTTAGCTCAATTCCTGAATTATTGGAACTTATTGAATCCATTGCAAAAGAGACTGGACTTCCCGTGGGTATTAAAGCTGCCATTGGCAAATTGGGCCAATGGGAAGAACTTGCAGATTTAATGAAAAAATCAGGAAAAGGTCCTGATTTTATTACCGTTGATGGCGGTGAAGGAGGAACCGGTGCAGCACCTCCAAGTTTTGCAGACCATGTTTCCCTGCCTTGGGTTTATGGATTCTCTTCAGTGTATAAAATATTTAAGGATCGGGGTATATGCGACCGTATTGTTTTTATTGGCAGTGGTAAGCTTGGATTTCCTGCTAAGGCAGCCATGGCTTTTGCTATGGGAATAGACTGTATTAATGTTGCACGCGAAGCTATGATGAGCATCGGTTGTATTCAGGCCCAAGTGTGTCACACCAATAGATGCCCAGCTGGAGTGGCCACACAGAGCAAGTGGTTGCAAAATGGTATCAACGTTCCTTTGAAATCTGACCGATTGGCGCAATATTTCAAGACGTTTAGAAAGGAATTTTTGGAAATAACGCATGCAGCTGGGTATGAACATCCTAGTCAATTCACCATGAATGATGTTCAAGTGAATGTAGATGATGACTACCTAAGTAGTGATTTAGAAGCTGTATACGGCTACCAAAAAACAGAGGTGCCGTTTACCAATATGCAAGAACTTTATGATTGCAATTATCTTGGTGGAAAGGTGATTTCGGAAAAAACATTATAATTTAGGCCTACTATAACAACAAAACCATAAATACCGAATCTATGAAAAGACATTTACCTATTTTATTGGCATTATTCTTTACCGCTGCAGGACTTTCGCAAAAAAAGAGCGAGCTTTTTGCTGAGATAGAGAATTTAAAAACTGAAAAACGAGATATTGAACAGCAATTGGCAGAAGCCAAAAGAAAAATTTCCTCCAGCTCTGGTAAAGCGGAAACCTTGGAAGTCGAAAATATAGCACTTAGGGATGCCAACGCTACACTATTAAAAAATCTAAGTAGTTTTTCAGAGCTTTCAAAAAAGAGCAGTGAAAATGTTAACGCCACCCTAGCTGCTTTGGACCGAAAAGAAAGACAACTTAGCCGTATTAATCAAATGATATCAGCAAACGATTCCAATACAGTTGCTTTGCTCAGAAGGGTAAAGCAAACTATGGGAAGTGAAGCAAAAGCTGATTTTGTGGACGGAAGCATTGTAATTTCTAACAGTTTAAACACCCTATTTGGTTCGGATACTGGTAACGATTTAACAGATGAAGGCAGGGGTTGGTTAGAAAAGGTAGCTGCGGTTATCAAGGCCAATACCGCATTGAGTGCTGAGGTTGAAGGCCTGAATATCACTGGAGAATTTGGAGTAACTTTTGATCAGGCAACAACAATTTCCAAAGAACTAGCGAGCACATATCAAGTTCCTGTTGAAAATATTGGTGTTTCGGTAAAAGATGGAAACTTTAAAGAGGGCATCAATATTAAATTGCAGCCTAATTACCGTGAGTTTTATGACAAAGTGAAAGAGAGTGTCAAAACTGCTCAATAAACATGTGTTTGGTTTTTGATTAATCATGTCATACTTTTTAAAGCATTATGGCGTTCTAGTTTTTATAAAATCAAAAAAACCAACTATCGCATGACTGGAGATCAAATCTTTCAACTTTTTGCTTATTTATTACCTGCAGTTGTAACAGGAGCCGTAGCTTTTTATTTTTTTAGATTGCATACCCGAAATGAGGATGGACGAAGACGCTTTTTGTTGCACAAAGATTCCCAAAAAGACACCCTTCCAATTCGATTGCAGGCCTATGAACGAATGGTCCTTTTTCTGGAACGTATCGCCATCAATAGTTTGGTAGTGCGCGTTGCACCAAAAGGAAAAAACAAGATTGATTACGAAAATCTACTGATAAAACAGGTTGAAACAGAATTTGAGCATAACCTTTCCCAGCAGATTTATATGTCTGAAGAATGTTGGAATATTATAAAGGCGGCGAAAAATGCTACCATTCAAATTATACGTTCTGCCGGTATGAGCGAGACAGACTCTCCAGATAAACTCCGTGAAGATATTTTGAACCAAACCATGGAAAAACAATCCCCATCTACCACTGCACTGAGTTTTGTGAAGAATGAGGTGGGAGAACTATGGTAACACACCTTACTCTTGGTGATCAGGATCTATAGGACTGGTCTCTTCGTTTTTATTCTTTGCATATAAGTAACCCCTTTTCCACCATAAGGTCATTCGCTCCTTATTAAAAATCAAGGAATTTGTAGTAAGCACCGTTGGGGTATAGTAAAAGTTAATAATCGCATCTTTTTGATTGGCAACCAACTTTCCAATTCTGATATTCTGGTTCTCAATACGATCTAGCATAAAGCTAAAAATGGTGGTCATCAATTCAAACGGATTTCTTACGGGCATACGATTTAAGTAATTAACCTCGGTATGCAATACCACCACATCCACTTCCGTAGCGCCACGTTTTATAGCTTCTTCTACGGGCACAAGACTGCCAAGCCCTCCATCAGCATATTCACAACCCTCTCGTTTGGCCAAGCTCATAAAAGGTGCATAGTTGGATGAAATCCATATCCAATCACAAAACTCATCATAGGTACAATCGTTAATGGATTTATACTCTACTTGATTCAAGGACAGGTTGGAAACTGTAACCACGACATCCGTTGTGCTTTTCTTTAACTCATTAAACTCTTTTACCGTAATGGATTCCCGTATCAGGTGTCTTAGGTTTTCACTCTCTCCAAAAGTTTTTTTTCCGCGGATAAAGTTTTTGACCACGTTCCAATGATTTATGGCAATCATCTCGATACCATGCTTCTTTTTAATTACAAAAGGGCAACTATTAAAAATGCTCTTTTGGTTTACCGAAGAATAGATTTGCTTGATTTTATCCAGTTTGTTCAATGCCAAATGGGATATCAACAAACTCCCGGTGGAAGTGCCCACAAACAAGTCATATTTATGATTGGCTTCCTGAATTAGGAATTGCGCCACACCACCTGCAAAAGCACCTTTACTACCACCACCAGAAATAACCAATGCTCTCATTTGCCTAATGCTTTGTCTAAATATTGTTGTTGTTCTTGCTTTAGTGTTGGGTATATAGCTTTAAGTCGGGCTATACTTCCTTCTCCTTTCAAAAATTCCTTTAAAATCTTTCTTGAAGATTTTTTAAAATGCCATACATGATGATTGCAAGCTTTAAGCAAGTTTTTTAGGGTTTCATCACTAAAAGCACCTATATTTTTTAAATATTGGAAAGCCAGTAATCGGACTTCAAAGTGATATTCAGAACCAGTGTACCCACTAAGTTCCTCAAAATATTTGGGCTTTAAATTTGAATGGTATTCCGGGCTTACCAATGCCAATGTGAGCCATAACAAACGCACATTTTTATTTGGAAGTCCAATAATATTGGAGGTCTTATCCAAGTACAATTTTTGATTTTCTGGAAAGTCGGTCCAAAGTCTATAAAGAATGGCCTCTATAGTTTTATAACTTTTATCCATTAAAAGCACTTCAAAATCACCTTTTAATTCTTTAGATATCTTTGTTAATGAGATTACTAATCCTTGCCTTACTTTAACATTCTCAGTATTCAATATTTCTTTGATAAATTCAGGAGACAATTGGTTTCCATAATCCAAAAGCAATTGATGCTTGAGTTGCTCAGAATTGAACGAATCCCACTCCTTTTTTAAAATGGTTTCAACCTGGCTTTTTTGTGTGCCTATCTTATTTTTGATATCAAAATATATGTATATATACATGTTCTTATCTGAGAGAAACTTTTTTGCATCCTCAAACGGAAACTCAGATTCTTGCAACCAGCTTTCCTCAAAATCTGTAAGTTTCATTCCCGATGCTTTTTCCATTTCCCACATAAAGTCGGCAATGGTCACATTCTGATAAGCATATTTATCTAGATAATGCTGGATGCCCGTTTTAAAATTGGACTCCCCTACTCGTTCCTTGAGCATTACCAATGCCCAAGCTCCTTTTTCGTAAAAAGTAAGACTACCAGCACTTGAATTGGTCAACGCCTCGCCATTTCCATCTCCCGAAAAATTATTTAATGCCCTTGCGGTCTCCAACAAGCGCCAATAAAAATAGTCTTCTCCAAAGATGTCTTTTTCTGCTAAGTAGGCATAGTAAGTAGCAAACCCTTCATGTAACCAATGATGTTCCCCGCTTTGTTCTGTTACCAGATTGCCAAACCATTGGTGTGCCATTTCATGGGCATTCACATTCACATAGTTTTTATCCAAAAAAGCAATGGAGTCCACCATAAAGGTGTTCGAAAAAATAGTAGCTCCCGTGTTTTCCATTCCTGCATACAGAAAATCTTGAACGGGAATCTGCTTGTAATTTTGCCAGGGATAGGGTATACCAATCTCTTTTTCCAAAAAATCAAAGATTCTCTGGCTATAACGATAGGTAGGCTCTACTTTTAAACTGTCTTTGGGTTCATAGTACAACTCTATTGGAATCTTTGAAGTAGAAGTGATGTTCTCTTTTTTGAAATTGCCGATAGCAAAGGCAACCAAATAGCTACTCATTGGTTTTTGACTATCAAACTTCCAGATGCTTTCGTTTCTATCTACTAGAGCACCATTTGCAAACACTTCGTATTCTTTATTAAATGAAATAGATAAATCAAATTCCACCTTTTCAGTCATATCATCAAAACTGGGAAGCCAATGACTGGTATATTTTCCCTGACCTTGCGTCCAGATTTGGTTATTGAAAGGATTGTCATCTTCCCATCCCAAAAAATAGACAGTTTGCTTTGGTTTGGTTTGATAGCTCAAATCCAGAAAATGTGTGTCTCCCTTCTTTAATTTTTTTCTGATAGAAACTGTTTTTCCATCATTTGTGTATTTTACCTTCTCAGCACCTAACAAAACCGATGAAAAATCAATATTGACCGCGTCCAAAAAAACAGAATCTACATCTTTTAGCACCTGAAATTCATATTGAACCCTGCCGTTAATCTGTTTTTCTTCCGGAATGGGTTCAACAAAAACTTCGGCTCTTATAAAATCAACCTTATCTTGAATTTGCGAAGCAAGGATTTGCGCAAAAAGGAAAAAAATAGCGATGGGGCTCAGCTTCATGATTTGTAAATAACAAAAGTCAATCCAAATTACATATTTTAGTTTGATGAATCCCAATTTTCTACAAACACCTATTCCGTATCTAAAAGGCGTTGGTCCCAATCGGGCCGAAACCTTGCAATCTGAATTGGGGATACAGACCTATCAAGATCTACTGCATTTATTTCCAAATCGCTATTTGGATAAAACCAGTTACTATAAAATCAACCAATTACAGCAAAGCGGAGCGGACGTACAGGTCATTGGTAAAATTGTGCATCTTAAAACTGTTGAGCAAAAACGCGGAAAACGTTTGGTAGCCAGTTTTGTGGATGAAACTGGGCAAATGGAATTGGTTTGGTTTCGGGGGCATAAATGGATAAGGGAACATCTAAAACTCAATGAGCCTTATGTGGTATTTGGCAAGACTACACGTTATGGTAGCACTTTTTCCATGCCACATCCAGAAATGGAATTGTTATCGGAGCATCAACAAGGTTTAAAAATTGCCATGCAACCTATTTATCCTTCAACCGAAAAACTTAGCAATAAGGGTATTACTAATAGGGTCATTGCCAAAATGATGCAACAACTATTTTTAGAATGCAAAGGGCAATTTCCAGAATCCTTGTCAAGTGGAATTTTGGATGAGCTCAAACTAATCTCAAAAAGTGAAGCGCTTTTTAATATTCACTTTCCAAAAAATCAGGAATTATTGGCCAAGGCACAGTTTCGGCTTAAATTTGAAGAGCTTTTTTATGTGCAATTACAACTTATTTCCAAAAAGCTATTGCGAAAGCAAAAAATAAAGGGAATGCCCTTTGATAAGGTGGGTGAAAATTTCAATTCCTTTTTTAAAAATCACCTTCCTTTTGAGCTTACCAATGCCCAAAAACGAGTCATAAAAGAAATCAGGAATGATATGGGCAGCAATGCTCAAATGAATCGACTACTTCAAGGGGATGTTGGTTCTGGAAAAACCATCGTTGCCTTAATGTGTATGCTTTTGGCCATTGATAATGGGTTTCAAACATGCTTAATGGCTCCTACGGAGATTTTGGCCAATCAGCATTACAATGGGTTAAAAGAATTGATTGGGGATATGGGCATTACCATTTCTTTGCTTACAGGTTCCACAAAAAAATCGGTGCGTACTATTATTCATGAGCAATTGGAAAATGGCGAGTTGAATATTTTGGTAGGCACCCATGCCGTTCTGGAAGATAAGGTTCAATTTAAGAATCTTGGGCTGGCCATCATTGACGAGCAGCATCGGTTTGGCGTAGCCCAACGTTCCAAATTATGGCATAAAAATGAGATTCCTCCCCATATCTTAGTGATGACAGCCACCCCAATCCCAAGAACTTTGGCAATGAGCTTGTATGGAGATTTAGATATTTCTGTGATTGATGAATTACCCCCTGGGCGCAAGCCCATAAAAACAGTGCATAGATTTGATAGCAATCGATTAAAGGTATTTCGATTTATTAAAGATGAAATAAAAAAAGGACGGCAAATTTACATCGTCTACCCTTTGATTCAAGAATCAGAGGCATTGGACTATAAAGATTTAATGGATGGATACGAAAGTATTGCCCGTGATTTTCCATTACCGGAATATCAAATATCCATTGTACATGGCAAAATGAAACCCGCTGACAAGGATTATGAAATGGAACGTTTTGTAAAGGGTGAAACCCATATTATGGTAGCTACAACAGTTATTGAGGTTGGCGTTAACGTTCCTAATGCCTCCGTAATGATCATTGAAAGCGCGGAGCGTTTTGGTCTTTCCCAAATGCACCAATTAAGGGGACGTGTGGGCAGAGGTGCCGAGCAGAGCTTTTGTATTCTTATGACCAGCCATAAATTATCCGAAGATGGTAAAACCCGATTAGAAACGATGGTACGCACCAATGATGGTTTTGAAATTGCTGAGGTTGATTTAAAATTGCGAGGCCCGGGAGATTTAATGGGTACCCAACAAAGTGGGCTGCTCAATCTTAAAATTGCAGATATCGTTAAGGATAACCAGATTCTTAAAACAGCTAGATATCATGCTATTCAACTATTGAAAACCGACCCAAGATTAGAAAAAGCAGAAAATGCGTTGATTCGCTACGCGTTCACTAAAATGATGCAGCAGAAAACAATCTGGAATTATATAAGCTAAGATGCCCGGCTCTCGCCAGGCATCTTTCAACTTTAACTTTGGTTAAATTTAGTTAGTTGATTGCTTCTCCTTTTTCAGCTTTTGCCAAATTGGCCGCAACCCTATCCTTATTGGCTTGGGCAGGCGCATTTTGCATGGCAATTTTTAAATGCTTCACTGTGGACTTATTATCTCCTAAGGCAGAGTATCCTCTGGCCAATCCGTAGTGTACAGGCCATGTTCCTTTATGCGCTTTAGCATTCCACTTAAATATCTCAAGGGCTTCATCAGTTTTTCCTTGGCCAATGAGTTGTCTTCCATACCCGTGAACTTGAAAAACCGTTCCTAACGGTAAAGCTTCCTTCATGAGGGCTTTTGCTTCGGTCTCTTTTCCCTGTTTTGCCAAAATCTGAGACTTGATACTAAGATTGTTATAGGTTTTCTGACTGAAAAACTGTCCAGCAATGGCAGCATCAACCCATCCAAGAGCCTCATCTAAATCCCCATTATTGTTCAATGCATAATTTGCGGCTTGCTCCCAAGACTGACGATTGAATCCTGGTGATGTTTGCAATTTTTGTCTAATATCTGCCAATACATTACCGGTAACATCAGCTTCTACCTTAAAAGGTATTTGCTTTTTTCCCCAGTTCAACGAAGCAACGGCAGATGTAGCATCTACTTCGTTAAATACATACATAAGCTGTTCTACATGGGGGCCTTCTTTAGTTTCAACATCCACTCGAAGGGCATCTTCACTTGGCTCATAAAAATAACTCCCCCAAGCATCATGATTTTTGGAAAAAATAACAGTAGCTGTGTTATCTTCATTTACAATCATATGTAAGCCATATTTACCAGCTGGTAGTGTTTTTCCGCCTATAGTTAGGTCGTCTGAGGTCTTGAATATGGTATTCTCATTTGCTCCAGCTCTCCAAGGAGATTCTGTAGCGGTACCAAATCCTAAGTTGTTCATTCCGTAAGGAACCAAGGCTCCCCATATTTCCCTATCATTTACGCTAGGTCTGGAATAAACAATTGTAACATCTGTATTTCCAATTCGCTGAGAAACTTTTGCCATTTGGCTACCCCTGGGCAGAAAGTTCAGTTGAGAATAAGCACTGTTGGAAATACAAAAAATTGCAACTAGAATCATGGCCGAAATGGCCGTGTAACTTTTTTTCATTTGTTCGTTTTTGATGTGTTAATGAATAAACTTTTAGGTCGAGTCTCTAAAGTAGCGAGCACATTGTTTCCATAGCGTTACAGCAATGTTAAAATAAGACGAAAGCTGTTAAAGTTCAGGTTATTAGACATAATTCATTCAAAGCCAATGAGTAAGTTTTAAAAAAAAAGCTCCAATTTGGTAAACGCTCATCGGGAATACCCAAAATTTCAAATGGGGCATCATACATAAGCTTCAAAAATCAATAGACCGGATAACATTTGAGAAGTTTTTTGTTTTAAATCAACAAAAAGAGAAAGTCAGGTTCCCATTTGATGAAAAACATGCCTTGAACATCGTAATTTTCGTAGCAAATAGAAAGCAGGTTTTTTTCATTATTTTAAATTTACAAGCTTATAATTTATTGAACAGAACGATGAGTAAAACACTATTTGATAAGGTTTGGGACGCACATGTAGTGCAGCATATCGAAAATGGTCCTGACGTACTTTTTATTGATCGGCATTTGGTACACGAAGTGACCAGTCCCGTTGCTTTCCTTGGACTTAAAAACAGGGGCATAAAAGTGTTGTATCCTGAGCGTACATTCGCCACTGCAGATCATAACACTCCAACAAGAAATCAACATTTGCCTGTAAAGGATAAACTTTCCGCCAATCAGCTTAAAGCCTTGGAAGAAAATTCAAAAGCACACAACATCCCTTATTGGGGGCTTGGACATGAGAAAAATGGCATTGTTCACGTTATAGGCCCTGAGAATGGAATTACGCTCCCAGGAGCAACCATAGTGTGTGGAGATTCCCACACCTCTACACATGGCGCTTTTGGTGCCATCGCCTTTGGTATTGGAACCAGTGAAGTAGAAATGGTGCTGTCAACGCAATGCATCATGCAACCTAAAGCAAAAAGTTTGCGCATCAATGTTAATGGAAATTTGAGTATAGGAGTGACACCAAAAGATGTGGCGCTTTTTATTATTTCCAAATTGACGACCTCTGGAGCTACTGGTTATTTCGTGGAATATGCTGGCGATGTTTTTAGGAATATGTCGATGGAAGGCCGTATGACCGTATGCAACCTAAGTATAGAGATGGGTGCCCGTGGTGGCATGATCGCACCAGATGAAAAAACCTATGAGTATATAAAGGGAAGGGAATACACTCCCAAAGGCGACGCGTGGGAAAAGGCCATGGAGTACTGGCAGACCTTGCACACGGATGAAGATGCTGTTTTTGACAAAGAAATTTCTTTTGATGCAAGTGAAATAGAACCTATGATTACCTATGGTACCAACCCAGGAATGGGTATCGGAATCCAAAATGGTATTCCGCAGGCTGAGGCTGTTGAAGGCGGAGCCGCTACCTATAAAAAGTCGTTGCAGTATATGGCCTTTAATGAAGGGGATGCCATGATTGGGAAGCCTATTGATTTTGTGTTCTTAGGAAGCTGTACCAATGGTAGAATTGAAGATTTTAGAGCTTTTGCTTCCATTATTAAAGGAAGAAAAAAGGCCGATAATGTAACCGCGTGGTTGGTTCCAGGTTCACATCGTGTAGAGGAGGCCATTAAAGAAGAAGGTATTTTAGATATCCTGAATCAAGCCGGTTTTGAGTTAAGAGAACCTGGCTGTTCAGCTTGTTTAGCAATGAATGATGATAAGATACCAGCGGGTAAATACGCGGTAAGTACCTCCAACAGAAATTTCGAAGGCAGACAAGGCCCTGGTTCCCGTACGCTTTTGGCAAGTCCATTGGTAGCAGCGGCAGCGGCAGTCACTGGAAAGGTTACTGATCCAAGAGAATTGATGGAATTACAAACCGTATAAAATAAAAAAACAGATATCAGATATCAGAGTTCAGAAAACTGATGACTGATAGCTGACAACTTATAACTGTTTACTGACAACTGACAACCGATTAAAAAATGGCTTACGATAAATTCAACACATTAAGAAGTTCAGCGGTACCATTACCCATAGAAAATGTGGATACCGATCAAATCATTCCTGCACGATTTTTAAAAGCAACGGAGCGAAAGGGTTTTGGTGATAATTTATTCAGGGATTGGCGGTACCATCCGGACAATACCCCAAAAGAGCATTTTGTGCTCAACAATCCTATCTACAGTGGCAAAATACTGGTGGGTGGTAAAAACTTTGGTTCCGGTTCTTCAAGAGAACATGCTGCCTGGGCTGTGTATGATTACGGCTTCCGTTGCGTAGTATCCAGTTTCTTTGCAGATATCTTTAGAAACAACTGCTTAAACATTGGGGTCCTTCCAGTTCAAGTAAGTGCGGAATTTTTGGATAAAATCTTCAAGGCGATTGAAAGCAATCCAGATTCCGAATTGGAGATAAGCCTGCCTGAGCAAACCATCACCATTTTGGAAACAGGAGAAAGTGAAGGCTTTGCCATCAACGATTATAAGAAAGAAAACATGTTGAATGGCTTTGATGATATTGATTATCTATTGAACATTAAAAAAGGCATTCAAGAATTTGCCCAAGACACCCCGCTCTAAAGCATTTTAGGAAGATTACTAAAGTAAAATGAAAAAACGTACTGTTGAAATCATGGATACCACCCTTAGGGATGGTGAACAGACCTCTGGCGTATCCTTCTCTTCATCAGAAAAGCTTACCCTGGCCAAACTGCTGCTGGAAGAACTTAAAGTGGATCGGATTGAGGTTGCTTCTGCAAGAGTCTCAGAAGGGGAGTTCACAGCGGTTAAAAACATAACGGATTGGGCAGCAAGCGAGGGGTACCTTTCCAAAGTGGAAGTACTCACCTTTGTAGACAAGGGTGTTTCCTTAGATTGGATGCAGGAAAGCGGTGCCAAGGTGCAAAACCTATTGACCAAAGGCTCTCTTAATCATTTAACACACCAACTTAAAAAGACCCCAGAGCAACATTTTGCCGATATTGAACAAGTCCTTTCCAAAGCCAAAGATTTAGGTATTATCACCAATGTATATCTGGAAGATTGGAGTAACGGTATGCGAAATTCACCGGAGTATGTCTTTCAATTTCTTGATTTTCTTACCTCTCAACCCATAAAAAGAATATTGCTTCCAGATACTTTGGGTATTCTAACCCATCATGAAACAGCAGACTTTCTTGGGCAAATTATCAATAGATATCCAGAAACACATTTTGACTTTCATGGTCATAACGACTATGACTTAAGTGTTGCCAACGTTATGGAAGCACTAAAAGCGGGATGCCATGGTTTGCACCTTACCGTTAACGGTATGGGTGAACGTGCTGGTAATGCTCCTTTGGCAAGTGTGGTCGCTGTGGTTAACGATTTTATGCCGAATATTTCTATCGGAGTTAAAGAATCATCATTGTATAAAGTAAGCAAATTGGTTTCTGCCTTTACTGGTTTTGGCATCCCAGTCAACAAACCAATTGTTGGAGATAATGTTTTTACACAAACTGCTGGAATACATGCAGATGGAGATAGTAAAAAGAATCTTTACTTTAATGATTTGTTGCCTGAACGTTTTGGTAGAAAACGCAAATATGCACTAGGAAAAACATCAGGAAAAGCTAATATTCAAAAAAATCTCCAGGAGTTGGGATTAATCTTAAATGATAATGAGCTCAAAAAAGTTACGGAGCGAATTATTGAGCTTGGCGATAAAAAGGAGCGAGTCACCAAAGAAGATCTTCCCTACATCATTTCGGATGTTCTGGACAGTAAATTGCATCAACAACGTGTATTTGTAAAGTCTTATGTGCTCACCCATTCCAAAGGCTTAAAGCCTTCCACTACCCTTTCCATAGAAATCGATGGAAAAGCTTACGAAGAAAACGCACAGGGTGATGGACAATTTGATGCTTTCATCAATGCATTGAAAAAGGTATATCTAAAGGAAAAGATGGAACTGCCCAAATTGGTAGACTACGGCGTTAGAATTCCACCTGGGAGTACCTCGGATGCCCTTTGTGAAACAATTATAACCTGGCGAATGAAAGAAAAAGATTTTACTACTAGAGGTTTAGATTCCGACCAAACGGTATCTGCCATAAAAGCTACAGAAAAAATGCTTAACCTTATTTGACAATTGTCAATATACAATGACCGATGAACAATAGCCTTTCACATATATCCCTTTACCTTTTGCCCTTAAACCAATTAATCAACAATTGATAACTGATATAAATGAAATTAAACATAGCCCTTTTGGCAGGAGACGGAATTGGTCCCGAAGTCATTGATCAAGCCGTAAAAGTATCCAACGCCGTCGCAAAAAAATTCAATCACGAAATCAACTGGACACCAGCCCTAACAGGAGCTGCCGCTATTGATGCCGTTGGCGAACCCTATCCAGACGAAACCCACCAAGTGTGTGCCAGCGCAGATGCAGTGCTGTTTGGCGCTATTGGGCACCCACGTTTTGATAACGACCCCTCAGCCAAAGTACGTCCGGAACAGGGATTGCTTAAAATGCGCCAAAAATTAGGATTATTTGCCAACGTTCGCCCTACGTTTACATTTCCTTCGTTGATTGATAAATCCCCACTAAAAAGAGAGCGCATTGAGGGTACCGATTTAATTATTCTGCGTGAATTGACCGGCGGAGTGTATTTTGGAGAACGGGGAAGAAAGGATGATGGAAACACCGCATTCGACACCATGACCTACACTCGTGCAGAAATTCAGCGGTTGGCAAAGAAAGGTTTTGAAATGGCCATGGGTCGCTCCAAAAGACTTTGTTGTGTGGACAAGGCCAATGTGTTGGAATCTTCACGCCTATGGCGAGAAACCGTACAAGCCATGGAAAAAGACTATCCAGAAGTTGAAGTTTCCTATGAATTCGTCGATGCCGTTGCCATGCGCTTGGTACAATGGCCAAGTGATTATGATGTGATCATCACCGAAAATTTATTTGGAGACATTTTAACAGATGAAGCCTCCGTAATTTCAGGCTCCATGGGATTAATGCCTTCGGCATCTGTGGGAGAAACCGCAAAATTGTACGAACCCATTCATGGATCGTATCCACAAGCAGCGGGTAAGGATATTGCAAATCCTTTGGCGACTATATTGTCCGCGGCAATGCTATTCGAAGATTTTAATTTAAATGATGAAGCCGAAGCCATACGTGCCATTGTAAACAAATCTTTGGCAGAGGGCATAGTCACCGAAGACCTTGCCGAAAACGGAAAAGCATACAAAACCAGCGAAGTTGGAGATTGGCTTGCGGCCAATATCTAAGAAAAATAACAACCAACCTATCCAAAAGGCCCTGTGCAAATGCATGGGGCTTTTTATTTTGTATCGCCTCCAATCCTTTCACCTCCCACCCTTTACCCTTCCCCCTCCAACCCTTCACCCTTCACCCTTAACCATCAACTCAAACCCTACATCCGTCAATTCTGGTGCATTTTGGACATGGCTGCTATTTAAATTTGGTGCTGATTGTTGAGTTTTCATCAACCTAACAAAAAGTAACCCAAAGCTATGAAACCTACTACATGAAAAACCTTGCGCATATACCCCGAGGATCCTTACCAAATCCATGCAGCAATCACAAAAAATCAAAACCACTTATAAATAATTTGCAAGCGCCTAGAAACCAATTGATCATGTCTTGCGGTTTTTAAAAAGGCGCAATCAACCTTTATTTAAAATGATATGTATACAGAATGTTTTTTTAACCATGTAAAGTCTTCAAACAAACAAAAAACTATGAAGCAAATACTATTTTATGTATCCATCCTGTGTTTGATCACACTCCCTGAAAAGGGATGGTCACAACAGTTAGATGAAGAAATCAACCCTAGGAATGCACTTATTAATATAGGCGCCAAAGCTGGGGGCGGTTTAAGCCAATTTAGTCGACCGGGTTCGGTGATGACAGGAAATATTGGCGCTTTTGCTAGATACCAGGCCCTGCCCTATTTGCAGGTGCAGTTTGATCTACAATACGATGTTTTTGGCGGTAGTCGTACGGACCTCGCCAGAGACTTAAACCTTTTTAATGTAGGGGGCAACAGTTTTTCAGATGCGGGCATCGCTGCACTGGAATACCAAAACCGTCAGGTTTTTATGCACGCTGCCAATGCGCAGCTTTCTGCTAGGCTAAGCCTTCCAGACCTAAATAATGCGGCCATACAGCCAAAACTAATCGTAGGCGCCAGCAGTGCATATATTTTTAGGGCCAGGGAAAACCATGACTCCTATTTTATATTTAATGATGGCACTAGGGTCATTCTTTCCAATGAGTGGGAAGAAGTGGGCGGAGATTACAAAACAGTAAACTTAGCTGCACACGCTGGTTTTGCGTTAGACTTTAACCTCCCCAACAAAGAGGTCTTTTCTCTGGAGTTTATCTACCAAAGAGGCTTTACAGATCTAAACGATGTTCAATTTGGGCAACCCGAAAATATTGTTGGCGACCTCAATGCGCACAGGTTTGGCATTAATTTTTCCTATTCCTTTTTAGAGTTGCACCTTAAATAAAAACATAAACACAATACCTATAAATTTTTTGTTGAATCTATTTAAATCCGAATAAAATGAAAAGAATCAAAAACACTTTATTTCCCATACTTACCGTGCTGGCCTTTGGCATATTGGTCACCTCCTGTAAGGATGACTTCACCGAAGAAGACTTGCTCGAGCAGCAAAAAGAACTCTCAGATGAACAAGCAGCAGAAAATGCGGCCGCCATAGCACTGGCCTCCAGTTTGCTGGATTATACGGTAAACCTGCATGAGGACAACAAGCCCATCGCCGGTGCAACCGTATCCGTTACCAACCAAGCAGATGGCACTGTAATCACCGCCACAACGGATGCTAACGGTAATGCCGTTTTTGTGGACATTAAATTGGGTGGCCACAATGTTGCTGTATCCGCAGAAAATATTTCAGATTTCTCTTATCTAGTAGATTTTGGAAAACCCGTAGAGGGCGTACATTACCAAAATATAAATGAAAGGATTGTACCCATTGAATCGTCTGAAGCCTCAAAAATTGAAGGTTTTATTGTGGACGGTGAAAGTACTGCTACCATAAAAGGAGTGGTAAGCATAGAAACAGATCTTACCAATAGCACTTCAGAAGTACCACAAGACATTACCATACGTGCTAATTTGGATGCCGAGGTTAACGCAGAACACTCTGGATTGGAGAGCAGTGGAGGTGGTTCCTTTGGTTCCATTTATGTACTCGGTTCCTTTACCTTTACCCAAGGCAATATAGGTGTCGCGGTGGTAGACAATACCACTGGAGAATATTCCATGCAGGTACCTGCAGGTACAGACGGGACCAAGATAGAACTCTTGATACCTTTGGTAGAGACAGACCAAACCCTGGCCTGGTCCATGGAAAATGGTGTGGATGTAGGGGTGCAGACAGGGACCCAGCCCGTTTTGTTTGGCCCCGATTACGCAATAGCTGACACATCTCCCAGCATTTCAGGGGCAACGGCCAATTTTTCTGCCCCACCGGCACCGGGCAGGGGCTTTACCCCAAGCAACTTTACGCCCCAGGGTCGTGGACTGTTGCTGACCATGCTTAATGCTTCCATTAATGATTTTCCCAATGAAATCGATTTAGAAGCAAATGAGCATATCGTGTTCAGGGGCAGTAAAGGCTCAGACGATTTTAAGACAACCCCTATCATAACCGTTGATGCCCCGCCAGAAAACCCACTTCCTGTAGTGGTTGGCGACACAGCTGTAATTGAAGCTTGGGTAGATTGGGAATTTGACGACATGTACCAAATTTTGACCCCTGGCGAGTATGAAGCGCTATCAAAAGTGGAAGTATATTTAGACATTATAGGCGAGGATGATCTTTTACAGGCTTCTTTTTTCATTGAAGAACTTGATGCAGATGGATCAGGAAACCTTCCTGTTGAAGAACGTCCATTGCTGAATGTTCCTGCACAATTATTTACTGATTATGTAGTAACAGATATTGCCATCAGGTTTGAGCCGCAAGGTGGAGAAACTACTGCAGCCACTGGTAGTTTTACATATAATGGAGAGATACGGCAATTTGAAATAGTGAATCGCGGAGACAAGTATACCAGCATCCCTTCCATCACCATAAAGGGAGGAGGAAAACCAACCACACAGGCTTCCTTGGAAATTACGGATATGGCCTTCCAATATGAATTTGATCTGGACAATACGGGCAATACCCAAGGGTACGTGGTACTACCAGAGGTGGGTTATAAATATGAAAGCTCTCCGGGAGTTATTGTGACTGATGAAGGTTTTGAAGGTTTTGAAGTTTTTGAACGTGATGTCGACGGTATTCCCCAAAACGAATTACAGGTTCAGAATCTCGACTTGGCTGTACGTGTTTCGAATGGCAACATTGTATTTAATGATGATGCTTTTTACGGTACCGACCCGGTAGCAGGAATACGCTTAGATCCATATTCCTATTCCACCCCTACCGCCATTGTAATAGAACCTGAACATGAGCAGGCAGAGGGCACGCTTAAAGTAAACGATGATGGCGAAATCACTTCCCTAACGGTCACCAACACGGGTACAGGCTATACCATTGAAGTGGACCTAACAGTGGATGCCATCCAGGGCACCGGGGCCTCTTTTAGCCTCAGCGGCTTTACTACAAATACAGTAACAGGAGAAGTAACATGGGGCGGTGCCTATACTCTAGTCAATAAAGGTTCCGGTTATGCTAAGGATTTGAACATTGCAGAAGAAGATTTTTCACCAATATCATCGGGAACCACTGTAAATATAAAAAATGGGCAGACCAAGATCGTAAACATCGATTACGGTACAGGTGTGCGTGTTAATGATATTGAATAATAAGTAGTGCAACCATTAGTTTTTTTTGAGTTAGTTAGTTTAGAGAAGGGGCCTACGGTCCCTTTTTGCCCTTAAAAGTCTAAGTATTGCGCTTAATTACCTAGACACCCGTGTCCCATCAAAAAAAAGAAAAATGAAAAGAATAAAAAATACCTTCGCCCCTATACTTTTGGCACTGGTCTTCGGCTTGGTGACAAAGTCTTGTAAAAATGACTTCTCCGAAGAGGACGTATTACAATCACAAAAAGAACTAACACAGGAGCAGGCCAAAGAAAATGCCGCAGCCATTACCCTGGCTTCTGGGCTTTTGGACTACTCCATTACCCTACATGACGATGAAAGCCCCGTTGCCGAGGCTACCATTACTATTACCAACCAAAAGGATGGGTCCGTGGCCACTACAACAACAGACCAGAACGGCAATGCTCTTTTTGTGGATATCCTATTGGGTGGCTACCATGTGGCCGTATCCGCTACAAGCTTTGCCAATTTTTCTTATATGGTAGACTTTGGGAGCCTCTTGGAGGGCGTACACTACCAAAACATAAACAATAAGATCGTGCCCATTGAAACTTCTGAGGCTTCAAAAATTGAGGTCTTTAGATTGGACGGGGAAAGTGCCGCAACCATAAAAGGAGTGGTAAGTATAGAGACAGACCTTACCAACAGCGCCCCAGAAGTGCCACAGGACATTACCATCCGCGCCAATTTGGATGCTGAGGTCAATGCCCAACATTCCAGATTGGAAAACAGCAACGGTGTTGGTAACACATCCATTTATATAGAGGGATCCTTCACCTTTACCCAGGGCAATATAGGTATCGCATTGGTGGACAATACCTCTGGTGAATACAGCATGCAAGTGCCGGCTAATGTTAAAGGTACGGAGATCGAACTGCTTTTTCCCTTAGTGGAGGCCGGTCAGCGCCTGGCCTACTCAAACATAAACGGTGCAGATGAGGCACCACAAGTAGGTGTTTTGCCCGCTGTATTTGGTCCAGATATTACCCCTACCACTACCCCGGCTATTCCAAATGTTATTGCCGAGTTTGATCCTGTTCCTCTACCGGGGAGAGGCTTTACCATGCCCATTGAAAGGCGTGGCCGAAATTCCATTCTTCCAGCGCAGTTAAATGGTTTAATAGATGATTTTCCAATTGAAGAAGATTTCCCAAACGTAAAATTCAGGGCTACCCAAGGGTCAGGTTACCAAATTTCACCAACGGTAACGATAACCGCTCCGGAGTCGGTTATAGATACTATTGCCGGGATACATGCCGATATGCTTTGGGATTTTCAATCCATTACTATCACAGATGGTGGAAGTGGATATAATCCCTTTCAAGATGTTTTTGTCAGAGCGCGGTTCACACTTGAAGATGATATGACCTCCGATGTATTTCTGGCCATTGTGGAGGCTGATGGATCTGGATCTTTGCCCACGGGTATCATAGACCTTAATGTTCCTGAAGAGTTCACCCATCAGGTTTTTGATGTGGAGTTGATTTTTGGTGCAACTCCAGGTACCCTACCCACCGGAACCCTCACCTATTCAGGTAAAGTGGATGTTTTTCATGTATATTATGCGGGATTTGGGTACACCACCGTACCAGACTTTGAAATATCTGGAGGAGACCCCACCGAACCTGCCACCCTTGAGGTCACTGACATGGCCTTTAGACATTTTACCGAATTAGACAACAGTACCATTTCACAGCCCTATGTGCTTTTACCGGAAATACAGTATACCTATGCAAATGTACCGGGCAATAAGATCACGGATACCCGCTTTCTGGCTTCAAATTTAAACGAGGATGGGGATTTTAGCGTAGGCCAGATAATCGATCCCTTGGAAGATTATTTAAAAGTGGAGGATCATGGTCTGGATTTTAACAAATCCGTATTGAACACTGTTGGAAATAGTGGAAAAAAAGTCCATGCCTATTTGGACCAGATGTCCTACATAACCCCTGAGGTACTGATCATAGAACCCGAGCATGAGCAGACCACGGCCAGCGTGATCATTAAGGATGGGGAGATTACAGGTTTGGAGAATATATATGTGGGGCGAGGGTACAACTCAGCTTATGGGCTTACCCTAAAAACCTTGGATGGGTTAACGGAGGCCGGCTCTGGCGCCACCATAGCTTTAACCGGTTTCTTAGAGGATCTTGTGACCACGGAGCATACATGGAGCGAAAACTACACCATTACAAATCCCGGTTCTGGTTATTCCGAGCATGCAAATATTGCAGAAGAACCCTTTTCGGGACCTGTGGGGGCCATTACCGTAAAAAATGGAGAGGTCAAGATAATCAATGTCAATTATGGTACGGGACGTCCCGTGGACGATCTTGGCACTTCCAACTAATGGCATTGCACTTATAAAGTTAAAAACAACAGGGGACTTGTAAGGCCCCTGTTCTATGTATTGTTGTTTCCCTGCATTAAATACAGGGCAGATAAAAGTTCGCAAACTCAGCCAAAGGCACTCCTAAAAAATTTAAACTTCATTTCTTGTAAGTCAATTCCTATAATATTTTTGATTTCATCCATTCAAAAGGGGTATTCATCAATTGTCCTGCCCTATTTATAAATCCAGTCCTTAAATGCACTTTAAGCACTAGTAGTTTTATCCTCGATTACCATGCAGAATTTGTGGTAATACTTCTAAAATTTAACCCTAAAAGACAAATAGTATGAAAACTTCACAAAAGATTGGTAACCTTACCTTGTTACTTTCCTTTATGGCCATAACATCATGTAGTAACGATGATGGTTGCGCTACCAAAACTTTTTACCAAGATTCCGATAGCGATGGCTTTGGAAATGCAGCAGTCTCAAAAAGTGCATGTTCCAGACCTACGGGTTTTGTGGCAAATAATACAGATACCAATGATAAGGATGACCTTATATTTCCTGGCTGTAGTGAAAGAACCTTCTATTTTGATAAGGATAAAGATGGTTTTGGAGACTCTAACGCTACCGAAATTGGCTGTATAGAAAGGCCAGATGGTTATGTAGAAATAGGTGGGGATTGTGATGATACCGATGCTACCGTAAAACCAGATGTAATGATAACCTATTATGAAGATCTGGATGGTGATGGTTTTGGTGTTGAGGAAAAATCCATGCAGCTGTCCATTTGTGCGGCCGAACCTGAAAATCACACCAAAAACAACGATGCTTTTGATTGTGATGATACTGATTCAGATGTTAACCCTGATAGCAATTTTGTTTATTATCGAGATTTGGATGGGGATGGTTTCGGAGACGAAGCAAATATCCAGGTGGCACTCGGTTGCCGCACCGATATAGAAAATTACGTTGCCAACAAAGATGATTGTAACGACAACTTGGCGACCATTAATCCTGGCGCTATCGAAATAGCAGGAGACGGTTTGGACAATAACTGTGATGGCTTTTCTGGTTTTGTTTGGGATGGCCCGGACATGGTCTTCAGCAAAGCCACCAAGGTAGATTGGACTGCCACCAAAAATCAAGATAAATTGACCGAAAATGTCATCTTCACGCGCCAAGATGCTGGCCCTATGTACAACTTTGCATGGTGGTCACACCCAAACAACTTCAAGGAAGATGCCATCCACATTGATGACAATAATTCAGACTTAATTGCAGATTTTGACGATGACGCCAGTGCAGCCATTAAGGATATCAACACAATAGCCCCAAGTGGGGGCACCAAAAATGTACGTTGGGCACTATTGGATGATACTGGAAGTAATGGTCATGAAGCTTGGGCTGATTTTAATCTTTATGGCACTTTGGGTGACCCTACAAATTTTTACAGCTTCCATAACATTGCTTCTATTATTTATTATCTGGAAGAAGAAGAACTTCATACTTCTACCGTCAAAGATGATTTTGAAGTCGTAGTTGAGGGCGTTGGTACCCAATCCACAACGGATTTTTCTCATGTAATAGGCAAAAAACTGGGGGCATGGCTTGTGGAAGACGACATTTATCTCACCCTAACCTTTACTGCATGGGAAGAGGGTAATGGAGGTGCTTTCTCCTATACCCGCTCTACTCCTGCTAATTAATAAAATTTGTTTTCAGCATGGTTAGGTCCTTAGTAATTTTCTAAGGGCCTTTCTTTAACCCCAGACATCCGAAATGTAACCATTGGTCAATTGCGAACCGTCATCCCTCAAACAATGTTATATACGATAGATGGACAATGTTAATTTAGAGTAGATAATCTAATAAGTCCCCTATACAAATACCAAGCATTATAGCAATGAAATCCTACAACGTATTTTTACTGTCCTTTGTTTTGCTAATTCCTATACTCGGTACAGGGCAAAAAAAAGTAAAGCTTACCAAAGCTCCAGTGGCATGGGCATATCAAATTTCGCCCGCTACTCCTATGGATGAAGCCCTTCGCACCTTTTCTACAACAGTGAATACCAAATTAGACCCCATGGACTTTTGGGATGAAATGAACTGGGCCATGCAGATAGGTGAAATGGATTCTGAAGAACGCGCAAGACTTAGAAGACGAGCCGTTCGAGATACCATAACAAAATGGAGCAAGAAATACATGTTGAATTCCCGTCCCTTTGTTTGGGTGCAAACCGACCCTGATTTTTCTATTGAGTTGAGCACCGATACATTTAAGATGGAACACGTTCAACTCGATGTAGATTATTCGGATCCAGAAAGCATTATGGGAGAAATCAATGTAGCGGCCAGACTACTGGTAAAAACTGCAGAAGATAAAGTCCTTCTTGACAAGGAAATCATATATTATATTGATGATAGGGACGGCTTTACAAAAAAACTGCGTTTACGGCATTTGGTATTTAACCCTTCTTTTAAGTTGAAATACAAAATGACCAAAAAACCCGAGAAAAAAAGAAAACTCTTGGAAAAAAGAATAAAAAAACACGAGGCTGCCATTTTAGAATATTTCATTCAGGAAGCCGGACGCATTTTAGAAGATCATTTCCTAAATCAAAAAGCAAATGCTTATAGCGCCATGTTCGGAGTTAAGGGCAAAGAACATGAGGCTTTAAATGATGCATGCGAAATAGCTAAAAAGAGTATCCATTCCCTTTCTTCCTTAAGTAAAAAGAAAAGGAAGACTTTGGAACAGGTTGCCCCTGATTTGGAATATGCCAGAAATTACTTTACAGATAAGCTGGTTCGTGCCTCAGATCCTGTGATTCAAAATGCGCTTAATGCCAATCTTTCATCTATTTTGTTGATTCTGGGTGACATTGAAGCAGCCAAATTCCATATCAAAAACATCCCTGAATATGAAGAATTGGGCACAAAGACTATTTGGGAAGGCAGCTTTACATACTACATTAGAGGGCTGGCCGATGCCATTGCCTTAAAGGAGCGACATGGTGAACGTGCTCAATTATTCCAATATTAATTTTAAAAGCCCTTATTATAGAATGTAATCCGTACTTAAAAAGTTGCTCACCTTAGCTTCCAACAGCTGCTCAATGGTTTCGTTGTTCAACTCATTGTCTTTAAAAGCCACAAAAGTACGTACAGAGAACGAACGCAACGCATCATGTACACTTAGTGTTGACTGTGCAGAGTCTTTTCTACCCGTAAAAGGATATACATCTGGACCTCGCTGACAAGAGCTGTTTAAATTTACCCTACAAACCAAATTTGCCAGTGTATCTATTAATGGAGATAGGGTATACACATCCTTTCCAAACAAACTTACCTGTTGTCCGTAATTGGACTCGGCCATATCATTTAAGGGCTCTTCAATATCTTTAAAGGAAACAACAGGGATTATGGGGCCAAATTGCTCTTCTTCATATACCCGCATATCTTTGGAAACGGGATACAATACCGCTGGCCAGATAAAATTATCTGATGGTTTCCCTCCTTTTTTATTCTGAACTTTTGCTCCTTTAACTTTGGCATCGTCCAACAATTCTTTAATATATGCTGGTTTTCCAGGCTCAGGCAATGGGGTGAGTTTTACTCCTTCATCCCAAGGGTTACCAAATTTTAAAGCATCTACCTTTTCAGAAAATCGTTTTAAAAACTCCTCCTTTATATCTTCATGAACATAAACCACCTTTAATGCGGTACAGCGCTGCCCATTGAAGGAAAGGGTACCTGCCAAACATTCATTAACAGTGAGATCCAAATCGGCATCAGGTAAAATTATTGCTGGATTTTTGGCTTCAAGCCCTAAAACCAATCGTAATCTATTACTCTTTGGATGCTGGTCTTGCAGTGCATTGGCAGATTTACTATTTCCAATCAATGCCAATACATCAACCTTGCCTGTTTTCATAATCGGAGCCGCTACCGCCCTACCCCTACCAAATAAAATATTTACTACACCTTTTGGAAAACTGCTTTGAAAGGCTTCCATAAGTGGTGTAATTAATAAAACACCATGCTTTGCCGGCTTAAAAACGGTAGTATTTCCCATAATAATTGCCGGAATAAGCAATGCAAAGGTTTCATTAAGCGGGTAATTATAGGGTCCTAAACATAAAACCACCCCCAGCGGTCCTCTGCGAATATGAGCATATACCCCATCATGTTTTTGAAACTTGGCAGAGTTGCGATCCAATTGCTTGTAATCTTCAATGGTATCATAAATATACTCAACGGTACGGTCGAACTCTTTATAAGAATCGGGCATAGATTTCCCAATTTCCCACATCAAAAGTTTCACAACTTCCTCGCGCTTCGCCTCCATTTTCTTCACAAAGGCTTCCATACATTCAATGCGATCTTTCACCTTCATGGTCGGCCATACACCTTGACCTTGATTGTATGCGTTTACCGCAGCGTCCAGAGCTTCCATGGCTTCTGTTTCTCCCATATCTGGAATGCTTCCCAATACGGTGTGGGCATACTCCTTAGTGGAAGAAATTGTAGAAATCACAGTCGTATTTTTTCCTTTCCATTCCTTTAATTCTCCATTGACCAAATAGGTTTTCTGGTGTATTTCTTTCGTTATTCGGAATGCTTCCGGTATCGTTGTTTTGGTCTGCATATTGTTATGCTTTTAGTTAATTATGTTCAATAAATAGCCCTGAACAATGTGCAAAGCTAACACAAAAATGGCTTGCAAATGCTGTGTTTTCAAAGGTTTAGCTACGAAAACGATTTAGTTGGGACACTTATAATGAAAACCATCTGAATTGTTAAATGATCAGACTAAATATTGAAAAAGATCAGGCTTGTTGTTTAGATAATCTCCGAAAAAATTATTGGTCTTCATTCGCTGAATCAATGGTTCTAAATCTTCAGCAGCTTTCAATTCAATCCCCACAACAGCAGGTGCATTTTCTCTGCTTGATTTTTTTGAATATTCGAAGTGTGTAATATCGTCATTGGGGCCTAAAATATCCACAACAAATTCCTTTAATGCTCCCGGTCGTTGCGGAAACCGTACAATGAAATAATGTTTAAGGTTGCCATACAGCAGTGCTCGCTCTTTAATCTCAGCGGTACGGGTAATGTCATTGTTGCTACCGCTAATGACACACACTACATTTTTACCTTGTATTTCATCTCTGTAGTCATCCAAGGCAGCCAAGGTCAGTGCTCCCGCAGGTTCAACAACTATTGCATCCCTGTTGTACAATTCTAATATGGTCTGGCATACTTTCCCTTCGGGAACCGTTTCCATCTTGTGTAGATGTGCTTGGCATATAGGAAATGTATATTGTCCTACCTTTTGCACCGCCGCCCCGTCGATAAATTTGTCGATTTGCTCTAACTCTGTGAGTACTCCTTTTTCAATGGAGGTTTTCATGGAAGGTGCGCCAGCAGGCTCTATACCTACAATTTTAGTTTTTGGAGATAATGCTTTGAATGTTGCACAAAGGCCTGCAGCCAAACCTCCACCACCTACAGCTACAAAAACATAATCAATCGGTTCTTCAGATTGCTTTAACAATTCAAGACCAATTGTGGCCTGACCTTCAATGGTTTTTTTATCATCAAAAGGATGAACAAAAGTCTTACCGCTTTGATTACAAAATTGTTCAGCTGCTTTATAAGAATCATCAAATGTATCCCCTTCCAAGACCACTTGCACCCAATCTCCACCAAACATTTTGGTCTGATCAATCTTTTGTTTTGGCGTCACCACGGGCATATAAATAGTGCCGCTAACACCCAAGTGGTTACAGGCAAAAGCGACTCCCTGCGCATGATTGCCAGCACTGGCGCAAACCACACCTTCTTGCAACTCCGATTTAGATAGTGAACTAATTTTATTAAAAGCACCTCGAATCTTATAGCTTCTCACCCTTTGCAAGTCTTCTCGCTTGAGCAAAATATTGGCTTTGTACTTCTTAGAATAGCGAATACTTTGTTGCAAGGGAGTTTTACTAACTACTGCTTTTATGGTTTTAGCTGCTTCCTGAATGTCCTCTATTCTAGGAAAATATGTGGTCGCCGTTCCTTTCACAATTGTTTTTAGGTTTTCAGCGCAAAAAAGCTAATCCTTACACTATTGGCTTCATTGCTGTCATGGATTCGCGCAATCTCGCTCCCACAATCTCAACAGGATGCTCTCTCATGGCTTTGTTAACGGCTATCAATTTCACATTGTCCACACCATTATCACTTCCTTCGCCAAAATGCTTTCCAATAACATCTGTATCTATTGCTTTCATGAAATCGGTTAGTAAAGGCTTGCAAGCATGATCAAATAAATAACAGCCATACTCCGCTGTATCAGAAATCACTCGGTTCATTTCAAACAATTTCTTTCTAGCAATGGTATTGGCTATCAATGGCGTTTCATGTAACGATTCATAATATGCAGACTCTCCAATGATTCCTGATTCTGTCATGGTTTCAAAGGCTAGTTCAACTCCAGATTTTACAAAAGCTACCATCAAAACACCATTGTCATAGTATTCCTGCTCAGAAATTTCATTGCTCCCGGCTGGAGTCTTTTCAAAAGAAGTCTCGCCAGTTGCTGCACGCCAATCCAATAGGTTCTTATCTGCATTAGCCCAATCTTCCATCATGGTTTTAGAAAAATGTCCGCTCATAATATCATCCATATGCTTTTGAAACAGTGGACGCATAATACCTTTTAGTTCTTCAGCCAAATCGAATGCTTTAATTTTAGCAGGATTGGAAAGTCTATCCATCATGTTGGTTATTCCACCTTGTTTTAATCCTTCGGTAATGGTTTCCCATCCGTACTGAATTAATTTGGAAGCATAACCAGCATCAATACCTTTTTCCAGCATTTTGTTAAAAGATAAGATGGAACCCGTCTGTAACAATCCACAAAGAATGGTTTGCTCTCCCATTAAATCTGATTTTACTTCAGCCACAAAAGATGATTCCAAAACTCCTGCTTTGTGTCCACCGGTACCGGCTGCATAAGCTTTTGCTTGCTCCAAACCTTTTCCTTCAGGATCATTCTCAGGATGCACAGCAATTAGCGTCGGTACACCAAAGCCTCTTTTGTACTCTTCCCGTACTTCCGAACCTGGACTTTTAGGTGCTACCATTATTACGGTTAAATCTTTTCGAATCTGCATTCCTTCTTCCACAATATTAAAGCCATGGGAATAGGAAAGCGTAGCTCCTTTTTTCATCAAGGGCATCACAGTGCTCACCACATTGGTATGCTGCTTATCTGGGGTAAGGTTGATAACCAAATCCGCGGTAGGGATTAGTTCTTCATAGGTACCCACATTAAAATTGTTCTCTTTGGCGTTTTTAAAGGATTGACGCTGCTCTTTAATGGCCGATTCCCGAAGGGTATACGAAATATCCAATCCAGAATCTCTCATGTTCAATCCTTGATTTAGACCTTGTGCCCCACATCCAACAATTACAATCTTTTTCCCTTTTAGTGCCGCGACGCCATCAGCGAATTCATTGGAATCCATAAATCTACATTTCCCAAGTTGTGTCAGTTTATCACGCAGCGACAGTGTATTAAAGTAATTTGTCATTTTTAGTTTTTGATTTTGTGCTATTTATTGATTTTGAAATTCTGCTAAAATATTGGTAATGGGCATTGTAGCCTTGCTGACTGCAATCCTTCCTGAGCGTACAAACTGCATAATGCCATATGGCTCCAGAGCATCGTGCATTTCATCTATCTCATGCCGGCGCCCGGTTTTGGACAACACGAAAAAGTCTCTGGCCACTGTAACAATTTGCGAGTTACTTTCCTTGATAATGTTTTGAATCTGTCGTTCATCAAACAGTAAATTGGACGCTATTTTAAACAAAGCGGACTCTTGATAAATGGTCTCATCATCTGTATGATAATATGCTTTTATTACCTCAACTTGCTTCTCTATTTGTTGTACAATCTTTCTTGCCCAATTTTCAGTGGCGAAAATTACAATAGTAAATTTTGAAACATCCTCAATTTCTGATTTAGAGACGTTTAGGCTTTCTATGTTAATGTGTCTCTTTAAGAATATTCCAGATATTCTATTGAGCAATCCAATATTATTTTCTGAATAAACCGAAATGGTATACCATTGATTTTCCATGTCTATTTTGTTTTAACCGCAACCAGTACTCCTGTAGACCAGTTCATTTTAGTTATCGTAAAATTTTCTTTTTCCTCTAATATTTTAACCAGTTCAATCGCCTTTTCTTCATGTCCATCTGGCCAATTGGGTTGTGCTACCATGTCATCAATCACATAGAAGCCTCCGGGTTTAACCAAGGACAACACCTTATTTAAACAACTATACTTTCCTGGCCATGCATCCGCAAAAATCAAATCAAATCGTTCATCTTGATTTTGGGACAACCAAGCTTCGCCATCATCACATACCAAGCAAAGTCTTTTTTCTTCTCCAAAGAAGTCTTGCGCTATTGCTATCAGCTTCTCATCGTTATCTACACTTATTATCTGGGAATCTTCATCCATCCCTTCTAGCATCCATGAAAGGGAAAGTCCAATGCCTGTACCCAATTCCAGAAATTTTCCTTTGGGTTTGGAGGCTATCAATGTTTTCAACAGCGTTCCAATATATACATCGGAAGGCATAGAAAACCCAGTCTCTTGTGACTTGATTAGTAGTTTTGGATACACACTTGGTGCATCTAAAATATTGGTCTGATCCATCTTATTTGAGCCTGATATCTGAAACCGATGCTCCTGAAGGAATCATTGGGAATACATTATCTTCTTTTTCAACCTTAACTTCTAAAAAGTATGGATCTTTGGAAGCAATCATCTCTGTAACGGCATCCTTCAAATCTGAGCGCTCCACTACCCTTCTAGATTTAATATGGTACCCCTCTGCAATCTTTACAAAGTCAGGGTTTGTCATTACGGTAGAAGCGTATCTGCTTTCAAAGAAAAGTTCTTGCCATTGACGCACCATTCCTAAATGGTCATTATTTAAAACGACTATTTTAACTGGCACATTATGCTGAAAGATGACTCCAAGTTCTTGAATGGTCATTTGATACCCTCCGTCACCTGCAATAGCAACCACTTCTCTATCCATAGCTCCCATTTTAGCACCAATAGCTGCTGGTAAAGCAAAACCCATAGTTCCTAGCCCTCCGGAGGTAATATTGCTTTTGGATTGTTTGAACTTGGCATACCTACAAGCAATCATTTGGTGTTGTCCTACATCGGTTACAATTACTGCCTTGTGTTCTGATGCAATATTGATTTGTTCAATGACCTCCCCCATAGTAAGTCCCTCCTTAGTAGGGGTTATATCATTTTTAATGACGGTGTCATATTCAATCTGATATTTTTTATCAAACTCATTTTTCCATTCGCTATGGTCATTCTTTTTAACAAGTGGTAATAATAAATCCAGTGTCTGCTTAGCATCTCCTAAAATTGCCACATCAGCTTTTACATTTTTATTGATTTCGGCTGGGTCAATCTCAAGATGAATTACCTTAGCTTGTTTGGCATAGGTATCCAAACTCCCCGTAACCCTATCATCAAAACGCATCCCAATAGCAACAAGCACATCACATTCATTGGTCAATACGTTTGGCCCATAGTTGCCATGCATACCTACCATTCCTACATTTAAGGGGTGATCTGTATCCATTGCAGAAAGTCCCAAAATAGTCCATGCTGCTGGAATACCGGCTTTCTCTACTAAAGCTTTGAGTTCTGCCTCTGCTTCGCCCAATATTACCCCCTGTCCAAATACGATATAAGGTTTTTTAGCATTATTGATCAATGATGCCGCAGCTTCAATGGCCTTTAAGTCTGGTTCTGGAACAGGTTTGTAACTACGTACCCCAGTGCATTTTTCATAGGCGAAGTCTAATTCATCAAACTGAGCATTTTTAGTAATATCAATTAGGACCGGGCCTGGCCTACCTGACCTTGCAATATAAAATGCTTTAGCCATTATTTCTGGAATCTCGCTAGCCTTTGTAATTTGGTAGTTCCATTTGGTAACGGGTGTGGAAATTCCAACAATATCAGTTTCCTGAAAAGCATCTGAGCCCAACAAATGTCTTGGTACCTGTCCCGTAATGCATACCATAGGTGTTGAGTCTATCTGAGCATCTGCAATTCCCGTAACTAGATTTGTAGCACCAGGCCCCGAGGTCGCCATGGCCACTCCAACTTTTCCACTTACACGAGCATAGCCTTGAGCAGCATGCGTAGCGCCTTGTTCATGTCTTGTAAGGATGTGCGTTAACTTGTCCTGGAACTTATAAAGTTCATCATACACAGGCATAATGGCCCCTCCAGGATATCCATAAATCAAATCCACACCCTCTGCCAACAAGCAATGTATTATGGCTTCTGCCCCACTTATTCTTATTGGGGTTTTCTTTTTACTTTCCTTTTTTTGTGCTCTCAATGTTTCCATATGCGTCCAATTTTTGGAGTAGTGAAACCCCCATCCCTCTGGGACTATATTGTTAAATCAAATCAGTAACACAACCTTGGGAGGCCGAAGAAACTGTTTTGGCGTATTTGTATAGACTTCCTTTTTTCACCTTTAAGGGTGGTTGTACCCATTTTGCTTTTCTGCTCGCTAATTCTTCATCTGAAATATCGACAGAAATGCTATTTGCTTCGGCATCAATGGTAATGATATCGCCATCTTGTATTAATCCAATAGCTCCTCCGTCTTGAGCTTCCGGAGCTATATGCCCTACAACAAAGCCATGTGTCCCCCCAGAAAATCTTCCATCGGTAATCAAGGCTACGTCTTTTCCTAAACCAGCTCCCATTATGGCCGCTGTTGGCTTCAGCATTTCTGGCATACCAGGACCTCCTTTTGGTCCTTCATAGCGAATTACCACCACATCACCTTTTTTCACCAATCCATCACGTATACCGTCATTGGCATCAAATTCACCTTCAAAAACTTTTGCCGGTCCTGAGAAATGCAATCCTTCTTTACCCGTAATCTTAGCAACAGCTCCTTCGATAGCTAGATTACCATAAAGTATTCTAAGATGGCCAGTATCTTTAATCGGGTTGTTAAGGCCCATAACCACCTTCTGCCCTTCTGTTAAATCAGCTACTTCTGCCAAATTTTCGGCTATGGTCTTTCCAGTAACGGTAAGACAATCGCCATGCAACATATTATGCTTAAGCATAAATTTCATTACTGCTGGAACTCCTCCTACGCTATGTAAATCTTCCATGAGGTACTTCCCACTTGGTTTTAAATCTGCCAAGAATGGAGTGGTATCACTAATTCGTTGAAAATCTTCTAATCCAAATTCAATTTCAGCAGCTTTGGCAATGGCCAAGAAATGAAGTACTGCATTTGTTGAGCCACCTAAAATGGTTATTAGCCTAACAGCGTTTTCCAAAGATTTTTTGGTAATGATATCACTTGGTTTGATATCATGCTCCAGTAAATGTTTTAATGCCTTACCTGAGGCAATACAATCCTGTTTTTTTCTATCTCCAACGGCTGGGTTGGATGAATTATAGGGCAGTGCCATACCCAACGCTTCAATAGCAGAGGCCATAGTGTTTGCTGTGTACATGCCCCCACAGGCTCCAGCCCCAGGGCACGCATTTTGAATCACGCTTTTATAATCAGTTTCATTCAAAGTACCTGCGACTTTCTGTCCCCAAGCTTCAAATGCAGATACGACATCCAATTTTTTATCCTTCAAACAGCCAGATGCAATCGTTCCTCCGTATACCAAGATTGAAGGCCTATCTAAACGAATCATAGCCATTAAAGCTCCTGGCATATTTTTATCGCATCCAACAACCGTTGCTAAACCATCATAGTTCATTGCTTGAACCACGGTTTCCATAGAATCTGCTATGATATCTCGAGATGGAAGGGAATAACGCATACCATATGTTCCCATAGAAATGCCATCACTAACTCCAATAGTATTAAATATTAACCCGACTAAATCACCTTGTTGCGTTCCCTCTTTTACATAAGTGGACAATTCATTCAAGTGCATATTACAAGGATTGCCCTCGTAGCCTGTACTTCCAATTCCGATTAAAGGCTTTTTAAGGTCCTCTTCTGTTAATCCAATAGCGTACAACATGGCCTGTGCGGCTGGTTGTGTTGGGTCTTGGGTTACATTTTTACTATACTTGTTCAATTCCATTAATACATTTCTTTCAAATCCAGGTTTTTGTTGAATTTACTCCAATAACCAAAGATAGATGTTTCCAAAACTCAATAATTTTAACAGTTATACAGGTTCTAAATTCATTTAAATTAATATTGATATATCTAATTGATATTCAAATATTTAAATCAATTTAAAATCCCATATTCATTTATTTTGTGGAGCATAAAAAAAGCCTGTATCATTTGCTTGATACAGGCTTTTTTTGATTAATAGCAAATCTGTATCACTCCCAAAGAGGAACAATAATGACCACACTATTAATCAGATTTTTTGCTTTCACAATTCAATAGTACAAAAAAAATTATAAAACCACATTAGGTATCTTTAGCAATATGGAAAAAACCGTTACCCAAGCAATTCAATATCGACGTTCTGTTCGTGTTTTTAAAAATGACACCATACTGGATATTGAAAAAGTAAGACAATGTATTGAAAATGCCGTCTTGGCACCCACTAGCAGTAATATGCAATTATGGGAATTCTACCATGTTATTGACAAAGCTATTTTAGCAAAAATGACAAAAGCCTGTCTGGGTCAAAATGCTGCCAAAACAGCACAACAAATGGTCGTAGTGATTTCCCGTAAGGACTTATGGCGTAAAAGAGCGAAGCATAATCTTGATTTTCTGGAATCGGCCTATGGAAAGAAACCTAAAGATTCTTATACCTCAAGAGAAAAGTTTGCCCTTAATTATTACCGCAAACTTATCCCTACTGTTTATTTTGACTTTTTTGGGCTGCTTGGGTGGATGAAATACGCTGTTTTTCAAATTTTGGGAATTTTTAAACCTGTTTATCGACAAGTACGAAATTCGGATATGCGTATAGTGGCACATAAAAGCGCAGGATTGGCAGCAGAAAACTTTATGATTAGCATGGCAGCGATTGGTTATGATACCTGCCCTATGGAAGGCAGTGATACCTTGAGAATAAGACGAATATTGGATTTACCGATTGGCGCCGAAATCAATATGGTCATAGGATGTGGGATTCGTGATGAAAAAGGGATTTACGGCCCCCGTTTTAGAATACCATTTGAAGAGGTATACAAGAAAATATAATCTTCCTTTATTGCAGCGTAAATGAAATAGAATCTCCGAACTTTTTTTGAGCCAATACACAAATTGAAGTTTCAGATAGTTGAAGTATCCGCGGGTAACCCCCTGTTGTTTGTCCGTCTTTCATTAAAATTATTAACCTCCCCGCTGGGGTAAGTTGCACTGTTCCAGGCAATGTCCCAGAGGTCAACATAGACTCTTTATGTCCCGCTATAAGCTCTGACAGTTGATATGCCATACGATTGTTGGCTTTTGAAACTGTAAAAGGTTTTGAAAAAAGTGATGCCAGCTGTTGATCCGTCAAAAGTTCAAATTCAGGCCCTCTATATACTTCCAAATCGGCTAACTTTAAGTGGTTTTCCATCTTAATACCCGACAACAACGGATTAAAAGAAACGGTCTCATCAAAGAGCACTTCGTTACCATCTTCAAGGCACTTATTTTCTGTAACTGGAAAATACTGGGAATAGCTTCCTAAAACCTTCTTTGTTTTAAAACCTCCTTTAACGGCCAAGTAGCTTCTAAATCCTTCTTCAAGTCGCCCATAAGACAAAACATCGCTTTTTAAAACTTTGATAACCTTATTGTTTTCAATGGGCTTATTGTTTAGTGCAGGGGAGAGATATGCTCCGGATAAACAAATATATGTTGGAGATTCAAATAGCAAAGTAGGACCCGTCATGGCTATTTCCATTACGGCAGCTTCTGGCTTATTGTCTAAAAGCTTATTGGCTTTTTTAACGGAAATTTGATCCATGACCCCAGAAACTGGAACACCTATATCTCTATATCCAAATCGCCCCAAATCTTGGATGGTCACAAAAAAACCAGATTTTAGTACTTTAAGCATTCAGTATTGTTTTTTCTGGCTTGTAAATACCAACCTCACCTTCTATTTTTCGTAAATCGTACTCGGCACTGGATATTTTATAAAATTGGATTTTGTCCCCAACATTTACAAAACATGGTTTTTCCAAATCAGGATTAAATATTGAAACGGGGCAGCTTCCAATAATATTCCAACCTCCAGGGGAGTCTTGAGGATATATCCCTGTTTGTTTTCCAGCCAACCCAACAGAACCCTTGGCTACGTTTAATCTGGGTTCTTTTCGCCTTGGAATTTCTAAGTCTTCAGGTAATCCTCCTAAGTACATAAATCCAGGTAAAAATCCAATTCCATAAACCGTATATTCAAAAGAAGTATGCAATTCTATCAGTTTTTTTACAGATAGACCCAAAGTTGCACTTGTTTCTTCGATATCAATCCCAAAATCCAAATCATAACAAACTGGTATTCGCCATAAATACCGCTCTGTTCTGTTACTAGTTTTTGTTTTTTTGGAATGGCACTCATCAATCAATTTCTTGATGTGCCCATAGTCAATTTCTCCTAAGTGATTGACCATGGTTAATGAATTATAGGCAGCTGACATTTCCCATCCTGGTAAATTCAGACTTTTAAAACAGTCCACAAACGCAAGAATATCTTCTAAAATAGATTTGTCTACCAAATTTGGCCATTCTACTAGAACGGCATGCTTACCATATGGTCTTATTCTTATGGGGTAACTCTTCACTTTTGTAGCTGTACGCTGTGATTGGGTAATTCATTTGAAAGATACATCAATATTTCCAATGCTGAGGAAGTATCCCCATGAATACAAATTGTTTCAGCATGTATTTCGATTTTTCTTCCGCTATTGGTAATTACCTTACCTTCTTTTATAATAGAAAGAATATGTTTCAATACTTTCTGAGGATTTTGTATAAGAGCATTATCGTGTTTTCGAGAAACCAGACTTAAGTTATCTGTGTAGTTTCTATCTCCAAACGCCTCATACATTATTTTGAATCCTGCATCCAAAGCTTGTTTTGCAATCTTCGAACCATATGGAACATATAATGAAGCGAAATCTTTATACTGCTGTATGACCTCTAAATAATGAAAGGCCAATTCGCTATCTTTTGCTGTTTGGTTATACAGAGCACCATGGGCTTTTATATGACTGAACTTAGCTTTCTCCTGTTGAAGCACATCTTCAAAAGTCTTAAGTTGGTCTTTGAGACTCTCCTTTAATTTTGAGTATGGAATATTCATTATTTCTCTACCAAAATTAGCTTTGTCAGGATATGAAGGATGTGCACCAATCTTTACCTTATGCAATTTTGCCAGTTTGACTACCTCAGTAATGCTTGAAATGTCTCCTGCATGTCCTCCGCAGGCTATGTTGCATGAACTTATTAAAGGAAGAAGTTCAGACTCGTTCCCAATACCTTCCCCAACATCACAATTGATATCAATACTAAATTCTTTCATCTAGAACCAGCCGATTACTTTTAAAATGCTTTTCGCTCCCAAAAATATGGCAAACCCAACAATCAGTACTCCAAAAATATTTTGCAATAATGTATTCTTAAATTCTCCCATTACAGATTTTTTATTGACTATCCACAGCAATAACATAGCCATCACAGGTAGCAATATACCATTGGCAACTTGGGCAAACTGTATTACCTGGATTGGTTTTATATCGAAAGACAAAAAGAAAACTCCCAAAAACAACACTATGAACCAGGTAAGTTTAAACTTTTTACTTTTCATACCGCCATCCCAGCCAAAACAGCTGCTCGCTACAAAAGCGGCGGCCAATGGGGCTGTTATAGCTGAAGTTATTCCTGCGGCCAAAAGACCTATCCCCATAAAATAAATAGCTCCTTTTCCAAATAAAGGCTCTAAACCTTTTGCCATATCCATTACATTGCCAACTTCTTGTATTGGTGCAGCGCTAGCTGTAATTACTATTGCTATTGAAACAATTCCGCCTAAAGCAATTGAAATAACAGTATCCCATTTAACAGCACTTAATTGGTCTTTGGACTTCCATTTTTCTTTGGCCAAAGAGGCATGCAAAAACAGATTGTACGGGACCACGGTTGTCCCTACCAAAGCAATTACCATTAATAAACTCCCTTCTGGAAGTTTGGGGACAAACATTCCTTTGGCAATGGCAATTAAAGATGGTTTGGTGATAATGGCAGAGACCACAAAACATACTCCCATAATACCAACTAGTCCAACAAATATCTTTTCTAGTGTTTTGTAACTACTAAACCATAATAGTAGAAAAGCAAAAAAACCTATAATAGCGGGGAAAAAAGTACTTAGAACGGTTTCGCCCAATAAACCCTCAAGTCCAAGAGTTGCGCCGCCTATGTTACCAGCTTCATATGCAGCATTGCCAATAAGTATGGCTCCCAATACAATTCCAATGACAGTATTTTTTATCCACTTTATTTTGAGTTCTTCCTTTATTACATCAACAAGCCCATTTTGAGAAATTACACCAATTCTCCCTGCCATTTCTTGAAGTATTATAGTCGCCAAGATGGATAGAAGAACAGCCCAAACGAGGGTGTATCCAAAACGAACCCCCGCTAATGTACATACCGTTATTGTCCCTGGACCAACGAAAGCCGCTGCCACCAAGACTCCCGGCCCTATTTTTTTAAACATATGTCTCTTTTTCTGTCATTAATTTAAAAAGTTTTGCCCTAATCTATGCATTTCATCTAAGAAAGTGCATTTCATCTAAAAGTGCCATGTTATACATCGATTTTTTATACGAATATGAAAATGCAAAAGTTATAATAGTCCCAAATTGTATAATTGACCTAAACTTGACCGATACTCATGACATGTAAGGATTGTGACAAAAATATCGGGTACCACGAACATAAGGAATCTATGGATTCTTTAGGAGTGGAACTCTGTGAACGACATACCCGACTTATCAAAAAGATTATTCTAGACAATAATACCCCTCTAGAGGCCATACAACTATTTTATGCTCTAAAAGAAGCTGGAGCCCATCCCATGTTAGAATGGTGGGATGGCAAAAAATCTGTGGACATTGCCATTTCAAGGGTTAAACTCAATATTGAAATTGATAAGGATTACAATATGATAACCCATGAACAAGCAATAAGTGATTTAGAGCAAGCTATGCATTCTTTTAAGAATGGTTTTACTACGGTTCGTATTCCGCACTTGGCAGTGAAGTATTACATGGAAGATACCGTGCAAAACATCCTTGGTATTATTGAAGGGTTGAAAGCGAATATAAAAGTGATTTAATCAGTGAACAATAACTGTTTTCCAACATTGCTCTCCTTATATTCCAAAATATTAATAGCAATAGTATTTTCACCTATGTTCTCTAAATCATTGGTGTAATTTTTACCAATGTTTTTGCAATATTCGGTATCTCCTGGTTCAAGTTTAATCATGTTAATTTTGCCATCACCATGGCGAGTCAATGCTAAGCCACCTGTTGTGCAAACCCAACTATAATTGGTGTTATGGTTCCTAAAAGGTATGCGCTCACCTGGATCTAGGCGTAAATCCCAAAGTTTAACACTTTCATTTTCAAAAACCAAACGATCTCCAAGGGATTGTGATATTTCTTGATGCAATAATTCATCTATCTTTTCTTGTTCCCATGGATCAAAGTTGCCAACGGGATTCAATTCTACACATTGCATGACTACTATTTTAAAACGGGCGCAAAAATACTTCAGAATCAAGTTTAAAAGATTGAAAATGAGTAGAATTAACTTATTTTTTTATGTAATACATCATTTTTTACGATTTACTTAAGAAATTGAAAGCGAAAAGGTTAAGAAATTCATTTATGTATTACTCATGCATGACAGCTAATATATTGTAATCCTATCTGAGAAAATTTGCAAAAACGATTCGTATCTATATTTTCGAAAATAATTTCCATTTTCAAATTCAATTATACTCCCACTTATGTCAGAAAAGCTAATTGTCAATTTCACCCCAACCGGAATGATTCCCACAAAGGAAATGACACCTCATGTACCGATAAGTGTATCAGAGATTGTAGAGGATGTGCTAAAAGCCTCCGAAATTGGCATTACCATGGTACACCTTCACGCACGGGATGCTGTAAACGGAAATCCAACCTATAAGAGGGATACATACGGTAAAATAATAGAAGATATCAGAAAATACAATTCAAGTTTAGTACTATGTGTGTCATTGAGTGGAAGGGATTATTCAGAATTTGAAAAAAGAGCAGATCCTCTTTTTCTTGAAGGTGCTTTAAAACCAGATATGGGCAGTTTAACTTTGAGTTCTCTTAATTTTAACGCTACTGCTAGTCAGAATTCTCCAAAAATGATTCAAGATTTAGCAAGAACAATGTTAGAAAATGGAATTGTTCCTGAGTTGGAAGCCTTTGATATTGGAATGATTAATTATGCTAAATATCTCGAGAGAAAAGGATTGATTGAGCCACCATATTATTTCAATCTTATATTGGGGAATATTGCATGTGCCCAAGCAAACCTGCTCAACACTGGTATTATGATAAATGATTTACCAAAAAATTCTTTTTGGAGTTTGGCTGGTATTGGAACTGCGCAATTAAAAATGAACTCTATTGGTATTGCAACTGGTGGTGGTGTGCGAGTTGGAATTGAAGATAACATATGGTATGATAGTAAACGCACTAAACTAGCCTCTAATCTTGATTTCATAAATAGAATACATACTATTGCAGAAGCGAATGAAAGAACAATAATGTCTTCTAAAGAATTTAGACTTAGAATGGGATTAAAGAGTGGTAATGGCGAATATGGTAGACTACCAATTAACCATTAAGCTTATGAGAGCAAAGGAGGGGAGTAAGTTTTATAAATTTAGATTATTCTTTATAAGAATTAAGCATGGTCTTTTTCTTATGACTCTTAGAAATTTTCTTACCCGAATAGGTTTGGACATTGGAGCATATTATTGGGTTAAAGAAGGAGTTAATATTTATATTGAGCCAGTTATTAAAGGCAACAAAGAAGATTTTGAAATTGGTTTTTTAACACTTAGCGATATAAAAAAACTTAAAAATATTTCCTTTGTAAATACTGAGACTCTTATAGAACGTTTTGACAATGGATTAAAATGTATTGGATTAAAACATAGTGGGGACATAACTGCATTTATGTCTATAGAATACAACGGCTTTAATTATAGAAAGAAACAATTTAAATTAGAGTTAAATGAAGCTTATTTATTAAATATGTACACTTATCAATCTTATAGGGGTAAAAACTTAGCTCCGTACTTGAGATATCATAGCTATCAACTACTTAAAAAAGAAGGGGTTGAGAACATATATAGTATTACTGATTATTTTAATAAATCTTCTCAAAAGTTCAAAGAAAAGTTAAATGCCAGGCCATTGACTCTTTACTTTGCTATTCTATTATTCAAAAAATACCATAGAACGATTAAAATCAAGGATTACTCCAATTGATGATTATCCCAACCATCCCTCCCTATCCAAACTTCTGTATTGAATAGCTTCCGAAATGTGAAGGGTTGAAATATTTTGCACATTCTGCAAATCCGCAATTGTTCTAGCTACTTTTAAAATCCTGTCATAAGCTCGTGCCGATAAGTTCAACCGTTCCACAGCACTTTTAAGTAGTACTTTGGAAGCATCATCCAAAACACAAAACTCCCTAATCTGCTTGGTATTCATTTGTGCATTATAATGCACCTGTTCTAAATTTGAAAATCTTCTGGTTTGAATATCCCTCGCTCCAATGACCCTTTTTCGAATTTCAATACTACTTTCTCCTTTTCGTTCTTCGGATAGTTTTTCAAACAGAACCGGAGCAACTTCAATGTGAATATCAATCCTATCCAATAATGGTCCTGAAATTTTACCCAAATACCGTTGCATTTCCATTGGAGAAGAAGTCACCGGAGCATCTGGGTCATTAAAGTAACCTCCAGGGCTGGGGTTCATGCTAGCTACCAGCATAAAACTGCTTGGATAGGTTACAGTGAATTTTGCTCTTGCAATGGTTACTTCCCTATCTTCCATAGGTTGTCGCATCACCTCCAACACCCTTCGTTCAAATTCAGGGAGTTCGTCCAAAAACAGAACTCCATTATGGGATAATGAGATTTCACCTGGTTGCGGATAACTTCCCCCACCGACCAATGCGGCACTGCTTATGGTGTGATGTGGATTTCTAAAAGGGCGTTGGCTCATTAACCCATTGCTTTTCACTTTCCCTACAACACTATGAATTTTTGTGGTCTCCAATGCTTCATGCAAGGTCATTGGTGGTAAAATAGAAGGTAATCTTTTAGCTAGCATCGTCTTGCCAGAGCCCGGAGGTCCAATTAAAATAATATTATGTCCACCAGCGGCTGCGATTTCCATACAACGTTTTATACTTTCCTGACCTTTTACATCTGAAAAATCAAATTCTGGAAAATCTGCTTTTTGAAGAAATTCCTTTCTAGTATTGATTTTTATTTGTCGGAGCGGCTTTTTTTTATCAAAATAATCTATGACCTCTTTTAAATTTTTCACACCGTATACTTCCAAATCGCCCACAACTGCAGCTTCCTTGGCATTTTCTTCGGGAAGTATAAATCCTTTAAAACCCTCTTCCTGTGCCTTTATAGCAATAGGTAAAGCTCCTTTTATGGGTTGCAAATCCCCATCCAATGAAAGTTCTCCCATAATCAAGTACTTTCCGATTGATTTATGCTCTATTTGATTGGACGCAGCGAGTATTCCCAACGCTAAAGTAAGATCATAGGCAGAGCCTTCTTTTCGCAAGTCGGCCGGTGCCATATTAATGGTGATTTTCTTTCCTGGAATCTTATATCCGTTGTTCTGTAGTGCGGCGGCTATACGGTAGTTACTTTCCTTTACGGCATTGTCTGGTAGTCCCACCAAGTGGTAACCAATTCCTTTGTCAACATTTACTTCAACAACAATGATTTGTGCTTCAACTCCAAAAACTGCACTACCGTATACTTTTGTTAACATTTACGAAAAGAGAATCATGTTGATCAGGATGGAAATGTAGGTAATCTCACCTAACAATAAATTTCTCTTTGATCAATGCTGGGTTTTAATTTGATGTAGGCCACTTTATAGTTAATGAATGACTCTTTACTGGAAGAAACTTTCCCGTATTCTAATCTTTCCAAAAAGAAGGTTTAACATTACTACCTAAAGCAGTGCAATCCCCACATTCTCTAGGAATAGCATTCAAGGGAGGGTTATCCAAAGGATTTGGCTCAATATAATGTACAAAATCTAATCTAACCTGTTCCATTAGGGTTATTGATTTTTGTGGATGACACGGACTAGCATAAGGTGGAAGCCTTTCTTTAGGGTAATAATCTTTGTAATTGAAAAAAAGTCGCCTCTCGGAAACAGATGATACATCAAAAAAGCCAATGACTTTTTCGTTTGGATTATTGACAACACTAATATTCCCCACGATAAAACCTGGTTGATTTTCAGAAAAAAGGCTTTCAGAGCTCGCAATATCCCTAAGGATCTTGTAATAGTTGTAGGCATTAAAGGAAGTCACAAATTGCCTTACCAGAATACTGTATCTGTGTGAAAGTATATAATCATCACTTTCAATAAAGTGAACCTGAAAATTGGTAAGCTCACTTTTATCCAAGCCTTCGGTGGTTTCTACGATAATTCTTGTAGAAGCATTTGTTCCGTAACAAATAAGCTCTTCTTCTTCCTTCGGGGCCAAAATAACGCTTTCAAATCCATTAGAGGTAAAAACTATATCCATTTCATGTACGGACCCGGCATTAACAATCTTGTAATCATAGGACAGCCAATAAGGAGCTATGATCTTATAGGTTTCTTCATATTCATATCTAAAATACCTAGACCGACCTGTTGGATCTGAATTATCTATGGATATCGCCATTCCATTATTTTCAAAATCATCATTGATCCTCTTTGCATAAAGACTATCCATTTTTACAGGTTGATGCAGCTGTTCGGCCGTGGAACCATAAGTCTTTCCTGTACTGGATTTAATAGAAAGTGAATATTCATAACCTTTTTCTGCCTTGAATGGAACAACTGAAATATATCTTCCTGGATCCATTTCGGTAAATTCATATACTTTTCCAGAATCATTTGTTATCTGGACTGAAGCATCTGTTTCTGGATAGGGGGCTTCCCTCTCAAATTCATAGGATCTGCTTAGAATTACTTCTTGGTGTTTGTATTCATCCGTTAGAATCGCTTCTACCACCAAAATGTCCTCAAAGGTTATTGTTTTTGGCTCGTATGGGTCCACGCAACTTAGAAAAAGATGAAAAAGGAAAAAAATAGAAGGCCATTTCATTTAAGTTCTTTGATACTTAGAACCTATAATTTATTAAGTTCTACTCAACAAAGAAGTTCTGTTTGACGGATACTGGGTTTTAATTTGATGTATATCACTTTATAATCGATAGATGGTTTATTGACTATGAAGTAATGGAAAGAAATACCTTTCTAATCTTGCCAAAAAGAAGGTTTAACATTGCTACCCAAAGCGGTACAATCGCCACACTCACGAGGAATCGCAATTTGTGCATCATCTTCATCCTCATATGCTCCAGGGTCATTGTAATGAACAATATCCAGTCGGACCTGTTCCAATAAGGTAATTGGCTTAATGGACCTACACGCGTTCACATAGGGAGGAAGACGCTCTCCCGGATAAAAATCGGAGTAATTAAAAAATAATCTCTCTTCAGTAACTGCGGATACATCAAAAAAGCCGATTATTTTTTCATCCCTATTTTTTTCTGACTTAATGTTCCCTATAAAAAAACCAGGTTGGTTTTCAGAAAACAGGCTTTCAGAACTTGATATTTCCTTAAGGGTTTTGTAGTAGGTATACGCTTCAAATGAGGTTACATATTGTTTCACCAATATGCTGTACCTATGGGAGAGTATAAAATCATCGCTATTCACAAACCGCACCTTAAACCCTAACAACCTATTTTCTTCCAGTTCTTCCGTAGTACCTATAATGATGTTCTTGGACCGGTTTGTGCCATAACAAATTCTTTCCTCTTGTTCCTTAGGAACCAATATTACACTCTCTAAGCCGTTAGTTGCGAAAACCTGCGTTTGGCTCCCTACTGAATTAGAGCTTACCAACGCAAAATCATAGGATAGCCAGCGTGGTGCAATAATCTTGTACGTTTCTTCATATTCATATCTAAAAAAACTTGGGGTATCTGAAATATTGGAATTATCAAGTTGTATTGCAATTCCGTCTTCACCAAAATCATCCACTACCCTATTGCCATACAAATCTTCTATTATCGATGTGCCATTTAGCTGTTCTGGTGTTGAACTGTATGACGTTCCGTTACTGGCTATGATAGAAAGTGTATACTCATAGTTGGTTTCAGCTTTGAAAAGGGTGACGGAAACATATCTTCCAGGCTCAGCCTCGGTAAATTCGTAGACGGTGCCAAAATCATTGATTATCCGCACTAAAGCATCTGTTTCTGGATAGGGAGCTTCTCTCTCAAACTCATAGGATCTACTTAGAATTACCTCTTGATGTTTGTATTCATCCGTAAGAAGTGCTTCCACGACCAAAATGTCTTCAAAAGTTATTGTTTTTGGCTCATATGGGTCTATGCAACTTAGAAGAAGAAGCAAAAAAAGAAGTGAAAAGGTATATCTTCGTCTCATAGAAGTTCTTTGAGATCAATTACCTTAATATACTAAATTTTATTCCACCATAAATCTCCGCTTAACCGATACAGGATTTCCACTTGATGAAAAGCCCTCCAGAACCATTTCATATTCACCCGGTATGTCTGAAGTATAAAAAATCACCTCATTTTGAGAATCAGATAAAGTAAGATTGGGATCCCAGTACAATTGGTATCTAAAATCCAAAATTCTATCTGAGGTTAAATCGGTTTCATTACCATATTCCTGATAATAATAACTCTTCTTGGGTAAAGGTCTAAACAGTTCCATACTTGTTCTATGCTCACCGCCGTATGGAGAAACATAATCTTTGTCTATGGTTTCAACAACCAAAACACCTTGAAAAATTTTGGGCCCAACTATATATTTATCCCGCAAGAAGCTAATACTTTTTACATTTCTGGCATTATATTGTAAAAGATGGGTGTGGTTTTGAACAAGAATTCCATCAACAATAATTAAAGGAGGAAAGTCTGGACTCGTATAAAAATCGTAATCATTCTCTTTTATTTGAAACGTATATTCATCCTGTCCAATCCTTTTGGCCCATACCAACTCAACTACTTCTACCAAGGTCTCACCAACTGTTGAAAATCGAGTATAATCATCCAAATTATACGTATACAACATACCTTGGTAGTTAGGAACTATAGCGTGAATAGGTTTTATAGAGTCAGGTTTTATTGAAAAATAGCCATTCTCAATCTGGTTATGGACGCTTCTTTCAACAATCATATCCTTTATCTTAGGAGTAATTTTAAATCTATTGAAAACTAAATCGGAGTAATCCAAGGCAGTTTCCCCATCCAACGCTATTTTGTACTTTTTTCTGTTTTCACCCAAAACCTGCACAACCATTTTTGTGCCACTATACTCCTTTTCCAAATTTGTGGAAAACATACCATTTTTATCTGTTGCCACTACTTTCAAAACATATCCGTTCTCCTCTGGAATGGAGATTGCTACTTTTTCACTTTCAACAGACATGGTGGAATCCTCTGAATAAATTCTACCAGAAATGTACTCTCCCCTATACTCTGGGAGATACATTAGGTTTTCAATTTTAGTATTTGAGGTTTCATGCTCTTCGCCCCAAGATTCTTTAAATGTTTCTGAACTAAGGGGTTGCGGTTTTTTTATGGTATCCATATTCCTTACTGAAATGGAATATGAACCATTGGTATATAAATCTGATACATCCTCAATTCTTAAAGAAACTTTGGCCCTTCGTTTAAAAGCATCTTGTTCAAAGTGTATTTTAACACTGCTATTACCAACTTCTGGTATTGATAGTTTTTTCTTATTTGGATTTAGGGCTACACTTCTAGTAGAAATATTACTACTGTCTTTAAGGATATTCTTTTGGTCACTTTGGTAGGGGTTGATTATCGCTATTTCTCCCTGAAAAAAATCGTTTTCGCTCCCATTCCTCATCCATTTGGTATAAGCGATGAGTTTGTAATTTCCTGATTTTACCGTGGACGGAATAAAAAAATCTCCCTGTCCAGCACTATTTTCTAAACGCACTTTATGCTTAAATACAATCTCCATGTCCTCTCCTACCAATTCCACATAGGCAATTTTACTAAGGTTGCTTAATCCTTTATGATTAAGGTTATACACTTTGTAGAGCAAATATTCCCCAGCAAATAATAAAGTGCTATTGTAGTGTACAAAAATCTTTTCATTGGGGATTTTACGCCCGTTTTTATCTGATTTTATGGATTGCCCGAATAGGCTTAGTGTTCCTACAAAAAGAATTACTATAACATTTTGAATATTTTTATTTATAAGTCTCATAATTATTCTATCCAAAAATCGGGAACAATATTACTGCCCAGTACTGTACAATCCCCACAAATTCTTGGGACTACTTTAAAAAACCCTTCAGAAGCATCTTCTGGAGAGTGGTTTGCCCAATATTCTGTTGTCTCAAATCTTACTCCATTTATAAACTCAATTCCTGTAGGAGTGGTTATTGGACAATCAAAAGGAAATGCAGGAACTAGATCTTCTGGGAAAAAATCCTTATGATCAAAGAATATCCTTTTTTCATCAACTGATGACACATCAAAAAATCCGACAACTTTTTCCTTCGAATCGTTCTTCGGGCTTATATTTCCATTAAAAAAGCCTGGTTGGTTTTCGGAAAATATACTTTCCAATCCCGAAAATTCATTAAGGGTTTCGTAATAGATATGGGCCTCTCTGGATATGACATACTGCCTTACCAAAATGCTGTACCTATGGCCAATAATATAATTATCCCTTGCCAAAAATCTAACCTCAAAACGGTTTAATCTATCCTCACTAAATCCGCTGGTATCTCCTAAGATTATGTTGACGGAATTCACAGTATTATAGCATACTTGCTCTTCTTGGGCCCTTGGAACCGGTCTAATAAATAAACGTTCTTCATTTTCAATAATCAATTCAAGCGGATTCCAAAAAGGTGCGACGATCTTATAGGTCTCCTCATAATCAAACCTGTAATATTGGGATTCCCCTTCTGGATCATAGGTATCCACCAAAATGGCCACACCCTCCACGTTTTGATCATTGGTTTCCATAGATGCATACAAATCATCTATAGGGGTGTTCTTGGGAAGTACTTCCGGGGTGGATTCATAGATACTACCCTCACTCGTGGTGATGGATAATTGGTAATTTACATTGGGTTGCGCGGCAAACATACTTACCGATACGTATTGTCCCGGGTTGTTCTCTTCAAAGATGAACTCATTTTGCATATCATCCACAACCTTAACAAGAGCATTACTTTCACTTCCAGCCTTTTCCTCTTCAAAGCGGAATGTGCGACTGAGGTTTATTTCTTGATGCTTTACCTCATTGGTTATTAGGGCATCTATAACCAAAACGCTTTCAAAATCTTCGGTAGCGGCATCAAAAGACTCTACACAACCACTAAGCATATTTGTTAGCAGGATGAGAAAAGTGATATGGAATAGACGTTTGTGCATCTGCTAGAATCTTGTTGTTTTTAAAATTTAAAATTATAGGTAATCGTTGGTATCGGGATTGAAAAAATTGAACTTTTATAGGCTTCAATTTCTCCGCTTTCTGTGATAAAAAAAACAGAATAAGGGTTGTTCCTGCCCAGTACATTATATATTGAAATATTCCAGAAACTATGGGCAAGTTTTTCCAATTTATGGTTTCCTTCTACATTAAAACTTAAATCCAGCCGATAATAATTCGGAATTCTAAATTTATTTCTATCACTATAGAAAGCGTAATCCGCACCTCTAAACGTGTAATTTCCAATAGGATATGTTACAGGCCTACCCGTTTGGTATACAAAGTTTGTTGAGAGGCTAAAACGTTTTGTGAATTTATAGTTTGCCACAAGACTTAAATCATGCGGTTTGTCAAAATTAGATGGGAAATATGCTCCATCATTTACCAATTCTTCAGCAAACTCACTGTCCAATTTAATGAATGACCTTGAGTAAGTATATCCTAGCCAGCCGTTAAATTTGCCTCTGTTTTTTTTAAGTAAAAACTCCACACCATAGGCCTTCCCTTCTCCCTGCAACACCTCAGTTTCGATAGTTTCATTGAGTAAAAGCTCTGCTGCTACCTTAAAATCCAAATTGTTTTTAGACCTTTTATAGTAGCCTTCCAGACTTAATTCGAAGTTATGATCGTCAAAATTTTTATATAAACCCAATGAAAACTGATTCGCTCTTTGGGGTTCAATATTTAGGTCCGATAGCTTCCATGTGTCTATGGGAGATACTGTTGTATTATTAGACAACGTATGAATATATTGATAGGTACTGTTGAAGCTGCCCTTTATCGAAAAATCCTTTCCCAAAAAATACCGTCCCGAAACACGAACCTCAGGTCCAGTATAGGTTTTGATTATTTCATTGTTATCATATTCAACACTCTCCACCAAAGTCCCCTCCTCTTTTGGCAACCCATCTTCATAAACACGCTGTACAGAAGCACCCAAAGCAAAATAGGCTGAGTATCTAAAACCTAGATCCAGTAATAATCGTTCGCTAAACTCGTAAGTATCTGAAAAAAACAAGGCAGTTTCCAAAGCCCTCTCTTTGGGGATACTTTGGGGTTCAATAATAGATTCATTCCCTTCAGGATCAATATCACCTGGATTTACCGCATAGAGTTTGGAAGAAATACCATAATCAAATTTATGTTTTTCATTAAGCAGGTATCTCATTCTATACTTCAAATGTGTCTCATTCACCTTATATCCAAAGCCAAAATCTGTATTGGTTTCACCATCAAAGTCAATATTAAATTTGTACTGACTATTGGCCAATATTAGGTCAGCACTATTTTGGTCATTGAATTTATGACTCCATCTTAGAGAAAATAGTCTGTTGCTGTAATTATATAGGGAGTCTGATGTTATGCTAAAAGCATCCCGGCTATAATAACCTGTTGCCCTTATCTCATTATTATCATTGATTTTATGGTTGTATTTTAGGATTGCATCGTAAAATGAGGCCTGACTGTTCTTTAGAGACTCTTCATCCAATGACCTTAATATCCAATCTGAATACGAGCTTCTGCCTCCAACAATAAGTGCTGATTTTTCTTTAACAAGGGGTATTTCAAGTGCTACATTATTGGTGACTGGTCCCACTGAGGCTTCCCCAGCAAATTTATCCGTGTTGCCGTCCTTATTGGTAATCTCAAAAACCGAAGATAGTCTTCCGCCGTATTCCGCAGGAATACTTCCTTTGTATATCTTGAGGTCCTCAGCAGTAAACGGGTTTATTGCCTGAAAAATGCCAAAAAAATGGGTTGGATTATAAATCACGGCATTATCCATGATGACCAGGTTTTGATCAGCATTTCCACCACGCACATTGAATCCAGTAGCTCCCTCACCCACCGAACTAATGCCGGGTAAAGTGGTTGCTATTTTTAAAATATTACGCTCTCCAAGTACCACAGGGACATTCTTGGTCTCTTCGGATGAGATCTCTGTTGTTCCCATAGCGACCTCCTCCACGTTTTTGGCAATATCGGCCCTAACAACGACTTCTTCCAATCGTTCAACGCTTTCATTAAGTAGAAAATCTAGTCGTCCATCATTGTATATGATGACATTCTTGCGCATAGATTCAATACCTAAGGAACTTGTCTCTAGAACATTTAATCCAGAAGGTAATTCAATTGTATAAAATCCTGAAGCATCCGTAACCGTTCCAATTTTACTGTTTTTAGCAACAATAGACAGATTTGCAATAGGTTCTCCAGATTTCTTGTTTTGAACATATCCTGTAAGCGTAAATCTGTTCCGTGTGGAAATATGCGCTTTTCCAATTCGAACAGTTTCCACTTCATTCCTTTCTGAAACATCATCCTTGTCCACAAAAATCGCGTTGTTTGCTATTGTATTTTCTTGGTCTTCTACTTCCTCCGTTTTTTCAAGATGCCCAAAAAACCCTGGTGGCAGTTCATCATATATAATGTTATTCCTATTTAGTGCTATCTTCTTATCCTTTAGAATGTAGTAGTTAATGACAGTTCCGTTAAAAATATCTTGTAATACATCCTGGATTCCTGCGTTTTGATAATTCCCAGAGACAGGTGTAGTGCCCAACCAGTCCTTTACATAGTAAAATCGATATTCCGTTAAGGTTTCTATTTCATTTAAAACATCGGTGACTTGAGCATCTTTAAAAGAAATCGTAACCCCAATGGTGTCATTTTGAGCAATAATCAATTTAAAACTTAGCAGCAATATGATTGTAAGTAATAGTCTCATCTGCCGTTAACGTTTTGTTGTAACAATTCATCGATTCTTTTGGTAAGCGCTATTAAATGTTGGCGGTAATTCGATTTGGGGAAGGTTTTTCTGGAATAGGCTTCAATTTCCTTTTTAAATTCGGGGAAAATCTTGATAAAATCCTTTCTGTTACCTACGGTATAATATCTGTCTTTATAGAATAGGAGATTAAAATTCCTACTTTTAAATTCATAGTAAAGTGATTTTTTGCCTTGGCGTTTGAATCTCTTTTTTGTGTGCTTTTCAAGCAATTTAAGCCTTGGATTTTGCAAAAGCACCTCATGAAATCCCAAAATACCATTAGCCCTAGAAAGGCTGTCATTGATATTAATAAAAGTATGATTGTCTATGGCAAACTGCTCTGTTTTGTTTTTAATAAGTTGTAAAAGCACAATCCGTAATCCGCTCTGTTGGTTCAACAAAACTACATCTTCATCCAAATCATACTTCATCTCCAACCCGCTATAGTATTGGCCGTCATATACTATAGAACCAGATAAAAAATCGGTCGTTTTATAAAACTTATGGTGTTCGTTAATGACCCTGTATTTTTCAACAGCGCCAATACCATTGTAAAGTGAAGTATTTTCGATGCCGATTAACTCATCAAACCATTTATAATATGCTATATCATTTTGCTCAACTTGGGCAACTAGTTTTGCATTCCATGAAAATGATGCAAGTACGGTAAGGATTACCACCTTGATTTTTGGAAGTGATATTATTGGATAGTTTTTGAAAAAGGACATAACTATAACATTGAATTATCCTTATTTCTAAATATAACTATCTTATCAGCCTTTGGATAATAATTTATACCAACAACTGCCCAGAGGGTGAGTTCTACATAATTTTATAGGTAAAGCCTATGGTTTTAATCGGGATTAAATGGATATTACCCTATTCCACAACAAATTTTTCTTTAACAGACACTGGTCTGCCAAGAGAAGTAAACCCTTCCAAAACAACTTCATATTGACCTGGAATATCTGATGTATAAAAAACAACTTCCTTTTCACCAGCCGATAAGTCCAAGTCTGGTTCCCAAAGCAATTGCTGCCTAAAATCTGGGATGCGTTTCTGTGCAGCATTATCAGAATACTGCTGTATGTAATAGTCTTTTCTAGACTGTGGTTTAAACAAATCAACATTTAAAATGTGTGGCGTATAAAAATCATTGTAAAAACCACCATCGATTGTCTCAAACAAAATAACACCCTGAAATACTTGTGAGCCAACAATGACTTTGTCTCTTGAGAAACTTATCGTCTTTATCTTTTTTGAACTATAATCCATAAAATCCTGGTGCTTTTTAATAAAAAGACCGTCAACAAATACCATAGGTAACAGGCTATTGTCGGTATAGCCAATTTCCGGTCTTACTTCAAAAACCTGGTCTCCGTTACTCAATTTTCTAATTCCTACCTGATCTACAACTTCCACAATGGTTTCTTGCAGACTATTAAATCTGGTGTAATCATCCAAATCATAGGATGTAGTGAATTTTCTGTAAAAAGGTGCCACATGATTTGCAGGAACAATAGAGTCTGATTTGGTTGCGCGATACGCATTTTCAATTTGATTTTGAATACTTTTTTCCAAGATATAATCCTTCAATCTTTTTGTAAGCACAAAATCTGTAAACTGAATGCCTGAACGGTCAATCTTTTGAGTATCCATTGTAACCTCATACTTGTCCAAATCGTCTGACAATATTTGCAGCGCTCCACTCAAATTATCATATTCCCTATCCAGGATAAATCTAAACTTACCTTCACTATCAGAGGTAGCTACTTTAAACAGATATTTATCCCCTGGCAAGGACAATGAAATTCTTAAATTTTCAGCAGGCAGGTTCGAATCCTTGGTTGTTATAACTCCTGATATTATTTCACCTCTTAATTCTGGTAAATTGACAACTCCATTTGGCGTACTCGCATTTTTTCCTCTTTTAAGCATTTCGCTAAAAAAGAATTCTGCACTTATCTGGGGGGGTGAAGAAATTGAATCCATTTTTCGGATAGATATATTGTAGTCTCCTGTAAAGGTAGATGCATCAGTCCCAGATATAGTCAATGCCACTTTTTCCCGTTTTCCGGAGATTGCCTTGTCCAAGGCCAAACGCAATAAAGAATTTTTATTCAGGTTCCTATTTCCGTTAGTTATGGGTTGTTTAATGCTACGGGTTGCTACGGGATTAAGAGAATCCATAGGCTGCTCCAAATAAGCTTCCTCCGTAACTTGGTATGGATTTATGATATGAATGTCCGATTGAAAAAAATCTTCTCTTCCAAAGTTCTTCATCCATTCTGAGTAACCCAGTAGTTTGTAGCTGCCCGTAGGCACAGAGGTTGGAACAAAGAAATCTCCATACCCTGAACCATCGGTTAGCTTTATCTTATGAACAAATACCACTTCACCAGTCTTGTTGATCAACGAAACATATCCCATTTTACTAACACGGGTAAGTGTTCGCTTTGATTTATCAAGGCAATAGATCTTGTATTTTAAATGCTCTCCAGAAAACAACAAAGATTCGTTGTACTGTAAGTATACACTTTCTTGCGGAATGCTGGTAATAGCATTGTTCTGCGCATTTAGCGACAAAGCCATCAACACTAATAAAATAAATGTACTTTTTTGTTTTTTCATAATTCTAAGTTTATTCTATCCAAAAATCTGGAACCACCGAAGTTCCCAATACCGTACAATCCCCGCATACTTCGGGTACAGTGATAAACGGACCTCCTCCTGGAATAATTCCATCATTAACTTCAATATACTTTACTAAATCCCATCTAATCAAATCTACAAGTCCTATAGCTGGGGCATTCTCAACGCAGGGTTCAATATACTCTGGTAGTCTTTCCGTTGGAAAAAAATCGCGATATCCAAAAAAAATGCGTTTCTCTGAAACTGCAGCTACATCAAAGAAGCCCAATACTTTTTCAGAAGGGTTGTCCTCAGCTGTAATATTCCCCTCCAAAAAACCGGGTTGTGTCTCAGAAAACACACTTTCAGATATTGAGAACTCATTTAAGGTTTCCAAAAAATTATATGTTTCCATTGAATGTACAAACTGACGCACCAAAATACTATAGCGATGTGTAGTTATAAAATTGTTCTGCTCTATAAACTTAACCATAAAATTAGTTACTATCCCTGTATCAAAGTCATCTGTATCTGTTAGGATAAAGCGATTTGAAACATTTGTTGGATAGCAGACCCTTTCGTCCAATGATCTAGGAACTATTATTATGCTATCTGTAAAGACCCCCTCCACAACTTCTAATTCTTTAGGATTCCATCTTGGAGCAATTACTTTATAGGTCTCCTCGTATTCGTATCTGTAAAAGTTTGAATCTTCTGAAGGATTCGACGTATTTATAAAAACACCTATTCCTTCCTCACCAAAATCACTCGTTACCCGGTTGGCATACAAAGTATCTATAGTTGAGGCTTGCGGCAATCTCATTGGTTCTGAAGAATATTCTTCGCCATTTCTAGATGCAATCAATAATTGGTAGTCCTTATCTGGAACTGCCGAAAAAGAAACATTGGAAATGTATTTCCCAAAGTCGGTCTCTTCAAAAATAAATTCCTCTCCTGTATCAGTTTTCACCATAATCCTAGCACCAACTTCAGTGGGCACTTCCTCATCTTGAAACTTGAATGTTCTGGTCAATATGATTTCTTGCCGTTTCATTTCATTTGTTATAGTTGCATCTACTACAAAGGCGTCTTCAAAATCTTCAAACTCCGTTTCAAAAGGTTCTATGCAGCTGCAAAGGAGCCATCCCACAAAAATGGGCAATAAAAGGCGGTATGTGTCTACTAATTTTATCATTCAATCCAAAAATCTGGTACTTCTGATGCCCCTAGGACTTTACAATCTCCACATGCACGTGACACTATAAAGAAAGGACCCTCGCCATCCATTGGTTCTCCGTTGTCCCCTGCATATATGCCCGCACCGCTTTCAAGAATAGGTCTTAGTACGCAACCACCTGGGGAGGCAATTGGAGGTGAGCTGGGTCTACATTCTTCTATATATGGTGGTAATGGTTCATCTGGATAAAAATCCGAGTAATTGAAAAAAATGCGTTCTTGAGAAACGGAACTAACATCGAAAAACCCCAATACACGTTCATCTCTATTATCATTGGAAAATACATTTCCTTGTAAAAAACCAGGTTGGGTCTGAGAAAACAAACTTTCAGAACCTGAAAGTTCATTCAAGGTTTCAAAGAAGGTAAATGCTTCATTGGACTGCACAAATTGCTTTACCAAGATGCTATATCTATGCGAAATAATATAGTTGTCCCTTGCTATAAAACGCACCATGAACCTGTTGACTCTATCCTCCTCTAAATCTTCTGTAGAAGTAAGTATTATGGTATTGGAACTGTCCGTGCCATAGCAAACTTCTATATCCGTCGTGTTTGGTACTTTAAGTACTGCACAACCTCCCGCCGGGTCTCCTATTAAAGAGGTTGGGGTCCATTCAGGAGCAATAATGCGAAAGGTTTCTTCGTATTGATATCTATAATTTTTGGAATTGCCTGTAGGGTCAAAGCTATTTACCAGTAAGGCCATCCCATCTTGCCCATTATCATTGACTATACGTTCTGCAATCACTTCATCAATTGATGTTTCAGCGGTCAATTGCGCCATATTTGAGCCATAACTTCTACCATCTTGCGTGGTTATTGAAAGTTGATACGCCCTACCTGCTTGTGCTGCGAAAGGTTGTGTGGAAAGATAAACTCCTTCTCCTGTATCTTCAAAAGCAAAAACGTTTCCGGTATCATCACTCACATTGACCATGGCATTTGGCTCCGCAGAAGGACCATCAGCTTCAAACTCATAGGTTCTGGTGAGTAAAATTTCCTGCTGTTGCATCTCATTAGTTATTGTGGCCTCTATCACCAATGCACTTTCAAAGTCTTCAAAGGTCCCTTCAAAGGGTTCTATGCAACCATAAAGAAAGATTCCAGCTAAGGCAATCATAATTTTTCTAGGTAAAATGGGCGATAATTTTATCATTCTTCTTTCCAATATCATTACTCTTCTATCCAAAAATCTGGTGGTTGCACTTCTCCTATTTCTCGGCAATCAGCACAAACATTGGGCACTACAAAATAAGGCCCTTCACTTTGATTGCTACTATCATTATTTCCTGCGTAACTGACTAAGTTAAGGTCCACCTGACTAGCCAAAACACACCTTGGGGGAACCCCAGTACTAAGAGGTGGGGAATTTAATCTGCAGGGGTCAATATATGGTGGGAGTTCCTCTCCCGGAAAGAGGTCCTCGTAATTAAAGAAAATACGTCGTTCCACTGCAGATGCCACATCAAAAAAGCCCAGCACTTTTTCATCATCACTTGAATCTGATGAAATATTACCTTCTAAAAAGCCTGGCTGGGTCTCGGAAAAAAAACTTTCGTTCCCTGAAAATTCCTTCAGGGTCTCATAAAAGGTAAAAGCACTATTGGATTGTACATATTGGCGCACCAAAATACTATACCTATGAGAGATGATGTAGTTCTCACTACTTATAAAATGGACCCTGAAATTGTCCACACGGTCTTCAGCCAAATCCAACGTACTGGTCTGGATTATGGCATTTGAGAAATTGCTTGCAAAGCAGGTCTCTACGGATTCTTCATCAGGGATAATACGAACATCACAAATTTGGGTGGCTTGGTCTGGCGGGGTTCTTTCCAGTCCCCTAGTAGACCAGAAAGGAGCTATTATTATAAACGTTTCCTCATACTCATAACGGTAGTTTAGGGAACTGCCGCTAGCATCAAAACTATCAACAAAAATGGCCACGCCTTCCTCCCCATTATCATTTGTGATTCTTTCCGCTCGTACATCATCTATTTGAGTGGTGGTGGTAAACGCTTGTTCATCTGAACTGTATGAACGCCCATCTTGGGTTGCGACCAATAATTGATAGGTTGTATTGGGCTGCGCGGCAAAAGCCTGCTCTGAAACATATAGTCCTGGTTCATTTTCCTGAAACAAATACGTATTGCCACCACCTACGATTTGCACATTGGCATTGGTTTCCGCTGAAGGACCATCCTCTTCAAACTCAAATGTCCTTGTAATGAAAACCGTTTGTTGTTCCATTATGTTGGTAAGCGTTGCCTCAATAACCACAGCGCTTTCAAAATCCTCGAAAGTGGCTTCAAAAGTCTCAATACAGGAAGATGTCAACATTGTTAACAATGCAGCAAATATGATTTTGTATTTGTTTTTTGATCTATTCATTCTATCCAAAAATCTGGAGGTTGCACTTTTCCAATTTCCTGGCAATCTCCGCAAACAGTAGGTACTACAAAATAGGGTCCTTCAGTTTGATCGCTGCTGTCATTATTTCCCGCATAACTGACCAAATTAAGGTCTGTTTGAACTGCAAGCACACATTTGGGTGGCATTCCTGGTGTACTTAGTACCGGAGAACTTAATTCACAAGGATCTATATAAGGTGGAAGTGGCTCTCCTGGAAAGAGGTCTTCGTAATTAAAGAAAATGCGCCGTTCCACTACAGATGCCACATCAAAAAAGCCCAGCACTTTTTCATCATCACTTGAATCTGATCTAATATTACCTTCCAAAAAGCCTGGCTGGGTCTCGGAAAACAAACTTTCGCTTCCTGAAAATTCATTAAGGGTCTCATAAAAGGTAAAAGCACTATTGGATTGCACATATTGGCGCACCAAAATGCTATACCTATGGGAGATGATATAGTTGTCCCTGCTTATAAAACGGACCATAAAATTATCCACGCGGTCTTCACCCAAATCCAACGTACTGGTCTGGATTATGGCATTTGAAAAATCACTTGCAAAACAGGTCTCCTCAGATTTATCATCTGGAACAACACTAACCTCACATATTTGGGTGGCTACATCTAATGGGGTCCTTTCTAAGGATAGAGGCGACCAGAAAGGAGCTATTATTTTAAACGTTTCCTCATACTCATAACGGTAGTTTAGGGAATTGCCGCTAGCATCAAAACTATCAACCAAAATAGCGACACCATCCTCCCCATCATCATTTGTGATTCTTTCCGCTCGTACATTATCTATTTGAGTGGTTGTGGTAAACGTCTGTTCATCTGAACTGTATGAACGCCCATCTTGGGTTGTGATTAACAGTTGATATGTTGTATTGGGTTGCGCAGCAAAGGTTTGCTCTGAAACATATAATCCTGGTTCATTTTCCTGAAACAAATACGTATTGCCACCACCTACTATCTGGACATTGGCATTGGTTTCCACTGAAGGACCATCTTCTTCAAACTTAAATGTCCTTGTGATGAAAACCGTTTGTTGCTCCATCATATTAGTGAGGGTGGCTTCTACCACGATGGCGCTTTCAAAATCCTCAAAAGTGGCTTCAAAAGTCTCAATACAGGAAGATGTCAACATTGTTAACAATGCAGCAAATATGATTTTGTATTTGTTTTTTGATCTATTCATTCTATCCAAAAATCTGGTATTTCTGAAGAGCCTAAAACAGTACAATCGCCACAAACCCGTGGCACTACAGCAGTTTCTTCTTCACCTGTAACATTATCTATAATTGTTCCAAAATATTTTACGACATCAGCCCTTACCTGCTCCAACAAACCACTATTAATCCCTGTAGGTCTGCACGGGTCCACATAATCCGGCAATCTTTCATCGGGAAACAAATCTTCGTAATTGAAGAATATCCTTTTTTCTGTCACGCTGCTTACACTAAAAAAACCCAATACTTTTTCTTCTTTGTCTTCTGGGAAAATATTGCCTTCTAAAAAACCAGGTTGATTCTCGGAAAACAAGCTTTCGCTTTGAGAAAATTGGTTTAGTCGTTCATAAAAGGTATAAGCTGCGTTAGATAGCACAAATTGCTTAACCAAAATACTGTATCTGTGAGATAGAATGAAGTTGTCCTTGTTTATAAACCTTACCATGTATTCTGATACTCTATCTTCATTTAAATCTACAGTACTAGTAAGTAAGATTATGTTTGAGATATCGGTGCTGTAACAAATCCGCTCGTCAAGGCTTCTTGGTACCAATTCCAATGTTTCTGCGCCATTCTGATTTTGAATTACATAGTCTAACCGAGCCCAATCTGGTGCTATAATTTTATATGTTTCTTCATATTGGTAACGGTAGTTCACAGAATTTCCAGTAGAATCAAAACTGTCTACCAAAATAGCCACTCCATCTTCTCCCAAATCATTAGTAACTCTTTCAGCCCGAAGTTGATCTATTTGTGTGGCTTGAGTCAACGTCATTACATCTGAACTATAGAATCTTCCATCCTGTGTTTCAACATGTAGTTGATAATCTGTATTAGGATGGGCAGCGAATGCTTGATTAGAAATATAAACCCCTGGTATGGTTTCCTCGAATACAAAAGTGTTCTCTGCTCCATCCACAACCCTTACATCCGCATTGCTCTCGGGAAAAGGACCATCATCTTTAAACTCAAATGTTCTGGTCAAAAATACACGTTGTTGCTCTTGCGCATCTGTAATAGTTGCTTCCAACACGATAACACTTTCAAAATCTTCAAACTCAACATCGAAAGGTTCTATGCAAGAGCACATAGACATTATTGAAAATGATGCAACCACTGGCATGTATATCTCGTTTCCTTTACTCATTCCGTCCAAAAACTGGGTTTTATGTTACTGCCGAGTGCTGTACAATCTCCGCATTCTCTGGGAACAATTATGAATGGTCCTCCAAGTGGAAATTGTCCCTCATTCTCTCCAATTAATTCCACTATGTCCAATTCTAATTGTCTAATCAATGGACAAGTGCCTGGAGGGAAATTAATTACTAATGGGGAATTTTCCACACAGGGGACGATATATGGAGGAAGCGGTTCATCTGGATAAAAATCCTTATAATCAAAAAAAATGCGTTTTTCATTGGTGGCACAAACATCAAAGTATCCCAAAACCTTTTCATTTTTACTACTATCGGAAGAAATGTTCCCTATTAAAAATCCGGGTTGTGTTTCTGAAAAAAGGCTCTCATTGCCCGATAATTCGTTAAGGGTCTCATAAAAGGAATAGGCAATACTGGATTGAACATACTGCCTTACCAAAATGCTGTATCGATGTGATAGTATAAAGTCATCACTTGGGATAAAACGAACAAGAAACTTATCCACCCTATCTTCTTCCAATTCACTGGTTGTTGTTTGAATAATTCTATTGGATAAGTTGGTGGCAAAACAAACACGTTCTTCAACTTCTCTAGGCACAATTCTAGCTTCACAATCAGGAAAGTCGGAAAATACAATCTCCAAAGTATTTTTATTATGCAGTGGTGCAATTATTTTATAGGTTTCTTCATATTCATACCTATAATTCACTGAGTTACCTGAAGGGTCAAAACTATCAACAAAAATCGCCATTCCTTCTATCCCTTCATCGTTTATAATACGCTGTGCCGTTACTTCATCGATAGTTGTCCTTTCACTCATCTCCATTATTGTGGAGCTATATGATCTACCATCATTGGTTGTTACCTTCAATTGATATGTTCTTCCTGCTTGGGCAGCAAAAGATTGGTTGGATACATAGGTACCAGGAACCGTTTCCTGAAAACTAAAAGTGTTTCCCGCCCCATCCACAATTTGAATATCAGCATTGGACTCTGCTTCCGGTCCATCATCTTCGAACTCATAGGTTCTGGTAAGTCTGACTTCATGTTGCTTAAGCTCATCTGTGATTACGGCTTCAAACACAACAGCACTTTCAAAATCTTCAAACTTAGTATCAAAAGCCTCTATACAAGAACACATAACCATCATTAAGAATGGGGTAATCATCAGCATGAATATCTTGTATCCTTTACTCATTCTGTCCAAAAACTCGGTTGTATATTACTCCCTAAAACTTCACAATCTCCACATTCTCTTGCTGTCACTAGATATGGGCCTTCTTCAAATGGTGGGTCATCATTAACATTTAAATAACTTACTTGATTTGCTTCTACCATAGCGCTCAATACACATCTGGCACCACCTTGACTAATCAATTTAGGAGCTATTTCCATACAATTATTCACATAAGGAGGCAAAGGTTCTCCTGGATATAAATCATCGTAATTAAAGAAAAATCGTTTTCTAGATACGGAACTCACATCAAAATAGCCCAGTATTTTTTCGTTGGGATCATCCTCGGAAAATACGTTGCCGACCAAAAATCCTGGTTGGCTCTCCGAAAAAACACTTTCCGCACTTGAAAACTCGTTTAAGGCATCAAAAAAAGCAAATGCCTCATTGGATTGGGTGTATTGAGTGACTTCAATGCTATATCGATGGGAAATAATGTAATTGTTCCGGTTAATAAACCTGACCATGAACTTGCTTATTCTATTTTCATCAAAATTGGCTGTACTGGTCAAAATAATGTTGTTGGATACTGCGTTTCCAAAACAAACCTGATTTTGAACTGTTTTGGGAATAACATCCACTCCACAATCTATACCGTTGCTTTTTAAATCAAAAGCGTTCCATTCTGGGGCTATGATTTTATAGGTTTCATTATACTCGTACCGAAAGTTTTGTGAATTTCCTGTAGCGTCAAAACTATCCACAAGAATAGCAATTCCATCTTCTCCAAAATCATCTACAATACGTTCGGCGTAAACATCGTCTATGGCAACAGGTTCTGGCAGTTGAGCTGCATTGGATTGATAAGACTTTCCATCTGGTGTTGTAATGGACAAAGTATAAGTTCTACCAGGCACAGCAGCAAAGGTCGCTGTGGACTGATACATTCCTGCAGAAACTTCTTCAAAATCAAAAGTATTGCCCATACCATCCACTACCATTATTTGAGCCCCAGTTACTGCGGTAGGCGATTCTTCTTCAAACTTAAAAGTTCTTGAAAGGAAAACTTGTTGATTTTTTTGCTCATCCGTAATCGTTGCATCGACCACCAAAGCGCTTAAGAATTCACCTGTTTTAGCATCAAAAGGTTCCACGCAACTATGCATGTGCACTATCGTTATAATGATCAACCAACTTTTTTTTTCTTCAAGAATCGCCTTCATAAATCATTGTTCCGTCCAAAATTCTGGAACTTCTGTTGTTCCTAAAACCGTACAGTCACCACATATTCTTGGAACTGTTAAAAACGGGCCTCCCTCCCCTTGCGGGCCTGTATAACCGGGATTGTCGGTTACATATCGTATTAAATCCAAATCTACAAGTGATGCCAATATACATCTTGGGTCTGCTCCATGGCCCTCAGCTATTTTTGGGGCCGCCTTTACACATGGGTCGGCATAAGGAGGTAAATCCTCACCTGGAAAAAGGTCTTCATAATTGAAAAAAATTCTCTTTTCAGAAATTTTAGACACATCAAAATAGCCCAAGACTTTATTACTTGTATCTGAGTTTGAATATAGGTTTCCCTCCAAAAATCCAGGTTGCGTTTCGGAAAACACACTTTCTGAACTTGAAAATTCCTTAAGGGCACTATAAAACGAAAATGCTTGATTTGATTCTACGTGTTGCCGAACCAAAATACTGTACCGATGCGACAGGATATAGTTCTCTCTATTTATAAATCGAACAAGGAAGCGCCTAATCCTATTTTCATCAAAATTTTCAGCACTTGCCAAAATGATATCATTAGAACTTTTGGATGTGTAACAAGTTCTTTCCTCCCGCTCCCTGCCAACCTTAATTGTTCTTGGACATATAATATCAGGAATATTAATCAAGGTAGTAGCGTTCCAATCGGGGGCTATTATTTTGTAGGTCTCCACATATTCATATCTATAGTTTTTAGAGGCGTCCTGATCATTGAAGTTGTCCACAAAAATACCTACGCCTTCTTCACCCAAATCTGTTACGATACGTTCTACGTACAAACTGTCTATGGCAGAACCTTTTGGCAGCTCCATTCTATTAGAACTGAAGGACTCTCCACTTTGTGTAGTAATGTTGAGTTGATAATCCGCTGCCGAAACAGCATTAAAAGGTTGAGTAGAGGTGTACACTCCAGGTTCCGACTCCACAAAAGTGTGCTGATTACTGGCTCCATCCAGTACCATTACTTGGGCATTTGTTTCTGGAAGCGGGGTTTCGTCTTCAAAAGCATAGGTTCTATTTAGATAAATCTTTTGATGCTTCATTTCATTGGTAATCGTAGCTTCTACCACAAGAAAATCGCTAAACTCTTCAGTCTTTGGAGTGAATTCTTCAATACATCCTACAAATAATGAGGAGGTAACCAATGCTACCAAAAAGTAAAAATGTTTTTTTAGTAGCACCATTCCCTTAAAACTTAAAGTTATATGTTATGGTAGGAACAGGAATGGCGAAAATTGAGCTTTGAAATGCTTTTATATCACCATCTTCGGTAACAAAAAATACAGAGTAAGGATTGTTTCTTCCTAAAACATTATAGATGGAAAAACTCCAAAAACTATGGGCAAATTTTTTGATCTTATGATTCCCTTCCATATTGAAGCTTAAATCCAATCGATAATAATCTGGAATTCTAAACTTATTTCTATCACTATAAAAAACAAATTCAGAATTGTTGAAGGCAAAACTTCCTATTGGAAAAGTCACTGGCCTACCGGTTTGATATACAAAGTTTGCCGAAGCGCTAAATCTTCTGGTAAATTTATAGTTGGCAACCAAGCTTATGTCATGTGGTTTGTCAAAATTGGATGGGAAAAAATCTCCATTGTTTACGCGTTCTTCACTAAACTCACTATCCAGTTTTACAAATGATCGTGAGTACGTGTATCCCAGCCAACCGTTTAGTTTTCCTTCGTTTTTCTTTACAAGGAACTCCACACCGTATGCCTTTCCGTCTCCCTGTAATACTTCTGTTTCAATAGCTTCATTAAGCAGCAACTGTGCGCCTACTTTGTAGTCAAGAAGGTTCTTTTGTTGTTTGTAATAGCCTTCAAGACTTACCTCATACTTATTCCCTTCAAAATTCTTATAGAGTCCCAGCGATGCTTGATATGCCTCCTGCGGTTCAATATTTAAGTCTGAAAGCTTCCAGGTATCCGTTGGGGAAACCGTTGTGTTATTGGATAGGGTATGAATATATTGGTAGGCATTGTTAAGACTCGCCTTAATTGAAAAGTCTGGCTTGATAAAGTAACGCGCCGAAAGACGTAATTCTGGTCCTCCATAGGTTTCAATTACCTCGTTTTTATCAAATTCTTGTGTTTCTACCAGAGTGCCACTATTTCTGGGTGCATTGTCCTGATAGATTCGCTGTGCAGAAGCTCCAAGTGCGGCATAGAAGGAAAACCTGAGTCCCATATCTATCAACAACTTGTCGTTTACCTTATAACTATCCGATAAAAAAACAGCAGATTCCAGCCCCCGTTCTTCAGGAATGGTCAAGGAAGAAACGTCTGATCCAGAATCCAATGGAACAATATCTCCCGGGTTTACTACATATAGTTTACTCGATATTCCATAATCAAACTTGTGTTTGTCGCTATGGAGGTATTTCATTTTTATTTTGAACTCCGTTTCATTGTTTTTGTAGCCTAAATCAAAATCATCGTTAGATTCTCCATCGAACTCTATTCCGAACTTATATTCACTATTGGAGAGGATCAAACTTCCAGTTGTTTTTTCGCTAAACTTATGATCCCATTTTAAAGAAACCAATCTGTTGCTGTAATCGAATATTGAATCTGATGTAATGCTAAATTCATCACGACTAAAATATCCAGTTGCTTTTATCTCGTTGTTCTCATTTATGGTATGATTGTATTTGGCGACCACATCGAAAAAGGAAGCGGTACTATTGTTGAGTTGCTCATCGTCCAAAGAGCGCAAAATCCAATCGGAGTAGGTAGCTCTACCCCCAACAAGCAATGCCGATTTATCTTTAACTATTGGTGTTTCAAGCACTATATTACTTGTAACGGGGCCAATGGAAGCTTCACCTGAAAATTTCTCTGTATTGCCATCTTTGGTGGTAATATCAAAAACGGAGGAAAGTCTTCCCCCAAATTCTGCAGGGACATTTCCTTTATATATTTCCGCAGTTCCTGTGCTAAATGGGTTAATGGCAGAAAAGATTCCGAAAAAGTGGGATGGATTGTAAATAACCCCATTATCCAATAAGATTAGGTTCTGATCTGTTCTTCCTCCCCTTACGTTATAACCAGCGGCTCCTTCACCAGCAGTGGTGATACCAGGTAACGTAATTGCTGCCTTGAGAATATCCCGTTCTCCCAATACCAAAGGAATATTCTTTATTTTTTCAACTTCAATTAGTGTAACTCCCGTTAGCGCTGTCTCAACATTTCTATCCCTGTTTCCTTGCACAACCACCTCATCCAAAACTTCAAAACTCTCATTCAATTGAAAATTGTAAGAACCGTCATTATACAGAATCACCTTAGTTCTGGAACCTTGAATTCCCAGTCCTCTGGTTTCAATAATGTTTTCACCAACAGGAAGGGTCATACTATAATTTCCCCCAGCATCTGTAGAGGTTCCAATATCTTTTCCTTGGGCAATAATCGCTAAATCTGGAATAGGCTGTCCTTTGGCGTTAACCGCTTTTCCGGTTAGGGTAAATGTCCTTCTCCTGTTGTTTCTATTCTCTTTCCCAATCTTAACCACTTGCAGCCCGCGTGTAGCACTATTGTCATCTGAATTTACAAATAGTGGACCTAAATCATTCAACTCTTCATACCCTATCTCGTCCTCTACTAACTCTTCTTCTTCCCCAAAAAAATCATCAGGTAAGGCATCGTAGATCTGATTGTTCTGTAAGAGAAATATTTTTTGATCATCCGAAATATAGAAGTTCAATACCGTGTCCTTAAATAAATCATCAAGTATCAGACTCACCTGCATATCTTCATAATTGCCAGTTACTTTAATATTTTGAAGCCATTCATCTAAATAAAAGAATTTGTATTCTGTTCTACTTTCTATCATATCCAGTGCATCCGATACATCCACATTAGTGAACGAAACCGAAATTCTAGGAATACTCTCCTGAGCAACAATATATTGCATGCCCATAAAAAGTACGAGCGTGATTAAAGCCTTTTTCATTATTTTGATTGGTTTGCGGTTTGAGATAGTAGTATTTCAATGCGTTTTACAAGACTAATTTTGAAGCCATCTGGATTAGATTTTCTTAAGCCTCTTGCTACATTGTAAAATTTGTCTATTTCTCTTTTAAATTCAGGGAACAGGGTTACTATCTCCTTTTTGGTATTAAATGTGGTATAGCTGCCTTTGTACTTGAGTACATTTTCACTGGCTCCGTCTAAAAACTCGTAGTAAAGTGATTTCCTATCTTTTCGTTCAAAGCTTTTCTTTAGGTATTTTGTATACAATGAAAAAACGGCACTTTCATATGCAACTTCGTAAAAACCATGATTGTTGAGCAAAGGGGCTTCCTCGGGTTGAATTTGGATAAACTTATTGTCTGTGATTTGAAAACGCTCAATATGCTCTTTCAGTAATTTTAAGGTGCCACCACCCGCTTTGGTGATAAGTCTTAATAAAACTTCATCTTCATATACGTCATACCTAAGATCAAGATCATAATAACACTGACCATCATAACAGACACTCCCTTTTTGAAAATCTCGAGTTTGGAAGAATTGTGTGTTCTCGTTTATGGTTCTGTATTTTTCCGCATAAACAATACCCCTATATAATCCAGTGTTCTCAATACCCACTTGATCATCAAAAAAGTTGTAGTGCTTTTCTTGAGAATCTTCTTGAGCATAGGTCAATAAAAAAAAGCCAAAGCTACATATTGGCGCTAAATACTTCTTGAAAAAATAAATCATACTTATGTTAGGTTTCCGCTTGGGGTAGGGCGATTCTTATTCAAACTAGCTAAGTCTAAAATACTATTTATAATCATTAAACTTAACAAGTGTCAAAAAAATAAATAATCATCAAGAATTAACATAAAATCTTGATGATTCTACTATCATAAAGAACATATGAGATATAGTTCTTAAACATCTTGTGCGAATTGGGCTATTCTTTGGAAAATGTCAAAATGGATTCTGCCTTGCTTTCAATTTCCTGCCTATTCATCATCATCTTTCTAAACTCTCCGTTTACAAAAAGTTCTGCTTGATCCTTGTAATGTTTGCTAAATGGATTCCCAGATTGTCCAGTAGGTAAAATACTAATGCTATTTTCTATATCAGAAAAGTCAATGATCCTACGTGTTGAGGGGCCAGAATTAACTTTATAAAAGCCCGTACTGTCATAGGGAAAAGCCATATTATTGATTACTTCTTTGGTTCCTTTAACAGGATATGGGCCCACATTAAAAAACGAACGTAGAGACGCTACGCTGCCTATAGGGTGTTGATGTTCCAACGTATGCACCCTGTCCCATGTCCATTGGCTGAAATCGGTACCAAAATCATTGATCAATGATTGCCATGCATCTGCAAAAGATTTTAATACAATATCATCCCTGGTTTCAATTTTATCGGTTGTGTGAACATTATCCCACCATTTGCCAGATGACATACCAGTGCCTTTGGCAATATGACGCTTTAGCAGGTGCGTGCTTAAAAACTGATTAAACTGCTCAGGACCCAATTCATCTTCAAATGTATTTTTCAAAACATAATATTCGCACCTATGATATAGTACTGCATTTGTATTTTCCAGCGTATACTCCCCATTCCAATTCTTGAGTGCATCTATTTGTACCAACTGCTCTTCGGATAAGTGGGTCACATCAAGCAGTTTGATCAGTTCTGTTACCAAAGCAGGGTTTACTGTTGAAGTAACGTCGAGAATCATTTCTGAGGTTGATTCCTTATCCCAATCATTTTTTGAGTCTAACAATTGCACAATTCTCATGGCACGGTTCTCAGGTAAATAATACCCGGGATATAACATTCCAGCAATAGAGTCGGGCTGATTGTTGGCGGAATACACATAGTTCCATGGAGGGTTCACAGCACTTGGGTTCTCAGAAAAATCAAAATAACCCAAACGTTCTTGTTCCCCTGTTGTTCCATCCAGTACAAATTTGGTAGATAGGCTATCTGGCATTTGGTACAATTTTGCAGTAGCCCACCAGGCCACATTCCCAGCTGCATCACCATACATTACGTTTAATCCAGGTGCATGAATTTTAGGTAGTTCTGCTTCAAACTCGTTCATATTTTCTGCATGGCCAATACCATACAAGGCATCCACCACTTGATTCTTAACTTGAGTATAAATCCATGACATGGCAATGGGACGTTCTCCTTTTATTTCTTTTGCAATATTATTTAATACTGGTCCGTGCCTGGTTTTTTTATAGGTAAAAGCAATATCGTCTCCATCTTTTACTTTGATGTTCTTGTTTACAAACTCATACGCTTTCCAACCTTCTTCGGTTTTATATTTTGTGCTGTCGGATGGGTGGGTTTCTTCAAAATAAAAGTCAATATCATCATTTTCAAACATGGTCAGCCCAAATGCTAAATTTCTATCATGGCCCAATACTGGAAATGGCACCCCAGCAAAATGATAGCCATATTTCTCATAACTAGGGGTACTCATATGGGCCTCATACCAAACTGAAGGTTGGGCAAAACCAATATGAGGGTCGTTTGCCAAAATAACTTTTCCGCTTTTGGTCTTCTCTGGGGCCAACACCCAACTATTACTTCCAATAAATTGAGGCACAGGAAGTTTTTCCAAAGCACGAGAGACACTGGCAGTGATATTAACATCAATGGAATCTAAACCGGAATTCTTAAATGTTTTAATCCAAGTGGTAGAGGTATCCGAATCAACAGCCAAATCATTTACGTAATCCTCTCCCAATTGATTTTTTATGTTGGTCAACAACGGGTCTGTTTTATGGGCCATTGCAAAACTAAAAGCCATATAACCAACGGCATTATAAACGTCTTCAAGAGAAAAAGAGGTTTTCTCCAATCCAGTAAGGTAAAACTCTATTGGGGTTGGCCCTTCTTTTATAAACTCATTTACTCCATCTAAATAGGCATTGGAAAGCATGATCGTTTCACTATCCATATCTAATTTAGAAACCGTTTCGGTTGTATAATCATCTATTCCAAGCGAAAGGAAAAACTTATCTGTTTCTATCAAGTCTTTTCCAAATACTTCGGAAAGCCCTCCTTTTGCAACTCGTCTTAACAGCTCCATTTGCCACAGACGTTCTTGGGCGTGGACGTAGCCCAGTGCACGAAAAGCATCAGCTTCATTATCTGAATAGATATGGGGAATTCCATATGTGTCAAAAAAAACAGTCGTTTCACTCTGGAGTCCAGGCAAGGTTTTTTGTCCTTCATAGTCAGGTTTTAAACCACTGACAAACAAAAAGGCACCAAAGATTATAACAAGTAACAAAACGGCAAGTACTATAAGTACTTTCTTGAACTTCTTCACGGGGTGTTTGGTTAAGTTAATTTAGCGGAACTAAGTTAAGCTTTTTTCCAAAAAGGGTGAATCTCTAGATCAAGTAATCCAAACCTATTTATTCATGGAAAGATGATACTTTTCCAAACCGGATTTAAGCCATGCTTCATACACTTCTGTGTCCACGTACTGTACAGCATCATTCAAAATTTCTAGATTAGGTGAAAGTAACACGTAGTATGGCTGGGAGGCTGCATTGAAGTTTATGGTTTGAAAAGTTCCCCATTTTTGACCAACGGTCTCTATAGTCTTTATTCTTCCGGAATCGTATTTAAAATCAAACTTCTCCCGCTCAGGAAGTTCCTTCCTATCATCTACATATAATGAAATAAGCACGTATTCATCCTTAAGCAATGGATATATTTTGGAATCGCTCCATACGTTTTCTTCCATTTTTCTGCAGTTTACGCAAGCCCAACCTGTAAAATCTAAAAGAATCGGCTTATTTACTTCTTGTGCATAGGCCACCCCCTCTTCAAAGTCCTTGAAACAATCCAGGCCTAATGGACAGTCACTCTTTGTTTCTTTTACACTATAAAAATCTGGTGGAGGAAAGCCGCTTAGCAATTTCAAGTTGGTAATGTTAAGCAGCCCTAATATTAAATATGCAGAAAAAGCTACGCTTAACAATCCGATAAATTTTCGGGTGGGTGAAAGTTTTTGCTTTGGACCATCATGCGGAAATCTGAATACACCGAAAAGATAAAGTGCCAACAATACAAACAATACAATCCAAATGCCCAAAAATATTTCTCTTTTGAATATACCCCAGTTTCCAACCAAATCTGCATTTGAAAGAAATTTAAATGCTAGTGCCAATTCTAAAAATCCTAAAACGACCTTCACTGTGGTCATCCAACCTCCAGATTTTGGCAAGGAATTTAGCCATGCAGGAAATAGCGCAAATAAGGCAAATGGAAGCGCCAAAGCCAATCCAAAGCCTACCATTCCCGCTGAAAGATTTATGGCCACATTGCCTTCCGCCAAGGTGGTGCTTCCTAAAAGACCTCCTAAAATGGGTCCTGTGCATGAAAAGGAAACAATGGCAAGCGTCAACGCCATAAAGAATATTCCTAACTCTCCTCCCACTTTGGAAGATGCCGCATCCATTTTATTGGCCCATGAGCTTGGTAAGGTCAACTCATAATACCCAAAGAAGGAAAAAGCAAAAAACACAAAAATGACAAAGAAGACTATATTAAGCCAGATGTTGGTGGCAATGGTATTTAGAATTTGAGAATCTACAGAATCGAACAAATGAAAGGGCAAACTCAATAAAAAATAAATCAATACAATAAAGAAGCCATATAATATGGCATTCCCTATTCCCTTCGACTTTTGTTGGGTTTGCTTAGTGAAGAAAGATACTGTAAGTGGGATCATTGGAAAAACACATGGTGTCAATAACGCGATAAGCCCCCCTAAAAAGCCCAGACCAAAAATCATCCAGAGATTGGACCCCCCTTTTAAATTTTCAAAATCACCTTGATTTAAAAGTGCTTTGTTCTTTAAATCCAACTTTAATGATGACCCAAGGATAAGACTGCGTTCATCCACAGTCTGTTCTGCGGCAACAAAAGCATTTCCATCTAACGAAATTTGAAATAGCTCATCCTTTGGAATACAAACTTCTTTACATATTTGATAGAATAGGTTAACAGATATCTGTGAAACCTCTGGACTTAAGAGCTTAATTCTTTGAGTAAAAATGGCTTCTTTCTTGAAAAAAGTTTCGTCAACTTCAAAAACGTCGCTGTATTCCGTAATCGTCTCGCTCTCTTCAGTTTTTCCAAGTAATTCATATTCTTCTCCTGCTTTTTCAAAAGTAAACTCACTTGGTAAAGAACCGCCCTCAGCCGTATACTGGGAATAGACGTGCCATCCTTCAAAAATCTTCCCTTTAAAGACAAGTTCGTATTCCGTGTCTGATAGCTGCTTCACTTCATGCGACCAAAGAGCAGGGTCATCATCAGATTGTGCTTGAACAGTAGAGCATGCAAAAAAGAAACCTAAGAGTAGTAACAAATACCTCATACAGAACATGTAATTTTTAAAATATTCTTAGTTGAATCATCAACCTTATATCGCTCATCTGACCTTCTGCCTATTACCCAAACAATATGCTCGCCTGAGCATAACAACCACTGTTTTTCTTTGGAAAGCACATCAACTTTCTCATCTTTAAAGAATTTTGACAACTTCTTTTTCCCCTTCATTCCAGATGGATAAAAATAGTCGCCTTTTTGCCAATTCCTTAATATTAACGGATAGTTTAACTTTTCCTTATCCAAAAAAACCACATTTGGTGCTCCTTTTTCCATGATTTCGACTTCTTCAATAGTCAAAGGAATAGGTATTGTAGTTTTTAATTCATCTTTTTCGATTAGAAATGTCTGTCGGGATTTTGTTTCTTTTGTTGACAAAATTAAATCCGTTCTGTCCTTTACCAATCTATGGGTTGTGGAGTGTATCTCTTTCCCACTCATTGCTGTTAAAAGTCCGTACACATCATCCCATTCTTTAAATCCATATTCCTTAAAAAGCTGGTACAAATATGCTTTTTGTGGTTTTAGCGCTGATAGTGCTTCGATATCAATAGAAATTACACCATTTTTTTCCTTGAACAGATTTTCCTTTACTTGGTTGATATGATTTTTAATCAAGGAATTAGTTTGCTCTAGATGAACCTGTGTTTGTTTAAAGTTCTTTAAAAAAGCAGGCTGAAGTTCTTTAAGTTTAGGTGCAATTTCCAAGCGAATTTTGTTGCGCAAATACTTGCTTTCCATATTGCTGCTGTCCTCCCTCCAACTAAAATTTTCGTTTTTGGCATACTGAAGAATCTCAGCTCTTGAAAAACCAATAAGTGGTCGAACTATTTTATCATTTTGGGCTGGAATGCCTGAGAGACCATCGATTCCCGTACCCCTTGAGAGATTGATCAAGAAGGTTTCCAAACTATCATCTAAATGATGTGCGGTTAAAATGTAGTCAATTTTCCTTTCTGCTGCTAGTTGCGCGAACCACTCATATCGCAGTGTTCTTGCCGCCATTTGAATGGACCCCTTATGGTTTTGAGTATAGTGTTTGGTATCAAAAGATTTTACTAATACCTCAACCTTAAATTGATTCGCAAGCCTACGCACAAACTGCTCATCTTCATCGCTCTCCTTACCCCGCAGATTAAAATTACAGTGTACCAAAATAATTTTAAATCCGGATTTGACGCATAAATGAGTCAAGACCACGCTGTCCACTCCTCCACTACACGCCACGAGCAGGCTCGCTTTTTGCAAAAAAGAAAAACGGTCTTTTATTTCCTTATTGAACTCTTCTAACACTTGGCTAAAATACTAATAAACATCAGCGCTGCTCCAAAACACTTCTCATGGCCTTGGCTTTGAGCAAACATTCCTGGTACTCCTTTTCTGTATCCGATTTTGCCGTTATGGCGCTACCTACCGAAAAGGAAACATATTTTCTGGAAGCATTATATAAAATACTCCGTATCACCACATTAAAATCAAAGTTTCCTTTAGGATCAAAATAACCAACCGCTCCGCTATAAAGTCCTCTTTTGGTTTCTTCCAACTCCTCTATTATTTTCATTGCTGAAATCTTAGGAGCTCCCGTCATACTACCCATAGGAAAGGTTTCTTTAATCAGTTCAAATGGGTTTTTACCCTTTGGCACTTTTGAAACAACCGTAGAAATCATTTGATGAACTTGCTCAAAGGTATACACCTTGCATAATTCCTCTACTGTTACACTACCTTTTAATGCACTTTTAGAAAGGTCATTTCTAACCAAATCCGTAATCATAATATTTTCTGCCCTTTCCTTAGCATCATTTTGCAACGCAATTTTAAATTCTTCATCTTCCTTTTCATTTTCTCCTCTAGCCGATGTGCCTTTAATGGGCTGTGATACAACCATTTGATCTATTTTTTTTAAATAGCGTTCTGGTGACGCACATAGTAGGTATTTATCCTCCAACCGAAGAAAAGTAGCAAAGGGAGGAGTAGAAATCATATTTAAATGTCGATAAGTCTCCCATGGGTCAATATTGGTATTTTCCGAATAAAACTCCTGGCAAAAATTGGCCTCATAAATGTCTCCTCTGTGAATGTGCCATAGCATTCTTTTTATTTTCTCAAAATAGGCATCTTTATGGATTCTGAGTTTTATACGGATAGATTGAAAATGCGTGTTCTTTTTTTCTTTTGACTGTACAATTTCCAGAATTTCCTTATAGTCCTTCTCTATTTCATCAGAAATGCTATCCAGATATAAAAAGGTGATTTTTTTCTCCTTTACGGTTATAATTTTATCTGGCTGAAAAAAGTGGATTTCAGGAAAATCCAGGCCATCATAATTCTTCGAAACCAAGTCTTCCCACTCGTTTTTTAAATCATATGAAAGATAACCAAACAGCCAATCATTCTCATTATCGATAAAATCTATTACTTCATCGGTGTTTTTAAAGCATTTTTTAGACTTATCGGTCTGTCCGTCAATGGCAAGAATTGCATCAAAAGAGGTGTACTTGTTCACATGCTCATTACTGTCTAACCATACAATTTTATCATATGATTTTGACCATTCCAACAAAGCGTTTTTATATGCTAAATGAGAGGGCGTTGAAAAGGAACGATGGCTACGCAATGAAATTTACTTAATGGTTTCCAAAAACACATCCAAGGCTACCTGATGTTGTTTTTTTAGGGTTTCGTCGCTTATTCCATTTTCATTAAAATTCTCATGGAAAGAGGGCAGAGAAAATGTAGATGCAATTTCGGCACCAAACCTAGGTAACAAGTTTTGGATTACCTCCAATGCACCAATTCCTCCTCTTTTTCCTGGAGCCGTAGACATTAACAGCACCTTTGTATCCAACAAAAACTTTCGTTCCAATCTTGACAACCAATCCAATACATTTTTAAAATACGCGGAGGGATTGCCATTGTGCTCGTTTACAGAAAGTATCAACGCATTTGCGTTGGCGATATCATTTTTTAGTTCAATTAAAGAATTGGAATAGCCCTTTTGTTTTTCCTCATCCTCGCTAAATATAGGGAAAGGATATCTTGACATGTTTAGCATCTGAACTTCATGGTTTTGTATCAGTGCAGCGGTATGCCGCACGAGTTTAAAATTGATAGAAGTTGAAGAATTGCTTCCTGCTAATGCCAAAATTGCAGCCATATATAGAAAATGTTGTTTGTTTCGCTAAAATACCTCAATTGGGTAATACTTGCGAGTATTTTGTCTAATTTCGCATCGCGAAACGTCCAAACTAGCTGTTAGGCAAGTATATAGGATAATAGTTTACCAATGAAAGCCAAAACCAACAGGTTATTTTTTATAGATGCCATGCGTGCATGGGCTATTCTAATGATGCTTCAAGGGCATTTTATAGATGGTTTGCTAGACCCTGTTTTTAGGGACAGGGAGAACATTATTTTTACCGTTTGGCTTTATTTTAGAGGTATAACCGCTCCCGTTTTCTTCACGGTTTCTGGTTTTATTTTCACCTACCTGCTCATTAAAGTCCCTCAAAAAGGGTTCGAAAATCCAAGAGTGAAAAAAGGAATTAGACGAGGTCTACAATTATTGTTGATAGGCTATCTGTTGCGCATGAATCTTTTTGGGATTTTTAATGGGGAAATTTATGACTCCTTCTATTTGGTCGATGTTTTACATTGTATAGGGCTTTCCATTTTGGCCTTAATCGGGATTTATCTTTTTTCGGCTGAAAAGAAAAAATACCTTTTCCCATCTTTGCTTATAGGGATTACTTTGGTTTTATTTCTTTTTGAACCAACCTATAAACAATGGTCATTTTCATTTTTGCCAGATGCGATAGCCAATTATTTTACTAAGGCCAACGGTTCTGTATTCACAATAATCCCTTGGTTGGGTTATGCCACATTAGGAGGGTTTATATCCATCCTGTTTAACAGATTTAAAGACTATAAGTATTTGTATGATGTTGCCATAAGTACGGCACTTGCTGTGGGTTGTTTGCTAATTTTTACCTCGTCAGATGTATTTCTGTTTATACATAGATTGACTGGTGTGCAACTTTTTGCAGACATCTTCTTTAACAATTACTTGTTCATCAGGTTAGGAGATGTGCTCCTTGCGTTCGCGGTTTTTATGCTGTTTCGTAAGTTCATGACGAATAAAACAGTGCTAAGCATTGGTGCCAACACTTTATCTATTTATGTCATCCATTTTATAATTCTATATGGTAGCTTTACTGGCTTGGGCTTGTATAGATTCTTTAACCATATAGTAACACCGTCAGTAGTAATTCCAACAACATTGGTATTTATGCTTGCCTGCACATTTCTTGCATTGAGGTACAACAAGTATGAATCTGAAATTAAGGGTAACATTGCCTGGGGATTGGATTATGCCAAAAATCAAAGTGTCGATTTATATAAGGCTAGCAAACCCATCCGCAAAGAAATATACCTTAAAACAAGAGTTTTTCTGCATCGTATTTTTGGTTTGGCCAAAAACCAGTAAACCTATTCTTCTCATAAAAAAGAGTTAAATACAAGATTTCTAGGCCTTTAAATCGACTGAACTAGCATAAATGCATATTTATGTTAACAGCATTCAAGCTTAAAAGTTTTTTGTTTTTCTCTGTTTACCTTTCCGTGGCATCCCTATACTATTTCCAAAATAATTCTGGACCTAAAATGGAGAGTGAGGCTATGGCTAACCAAAAAGAAATTACCTCCTATTTTTTGGATTTACTGAACGAAAGTGATTCAGATGCAACAGCCAGAGCATTAAGTTTTATAGCTTCTAATTGGGAGGAGAGTTATGAAATCATGCTTTTGGAATCCATATATTTTTCTAGATCCACCGCTCATTCAAATAAACTTCTCAAATTATTGGAGCAAAAGACAAATAAACAGTTTGGTTTCGATTACGACAAATGGTTTCAATGGTTATGGAATAAGAATGCAACCTATTCAGAAGAGTACTATCAATTTAAAGGAGAACTGCACGAATATATTGATCCAAAATTTAAAAAATACTTTTCAAATAGAAGCAAGCAATCTTTGATACGGTTGGATGAAGTGCGTTGGGGAGGTGTGCTTCAAGATGGTATTCCACCATTGCGCAACCCTAAAATGATAAGTCCTTTGGAAGCAACGTACCTAAGCGATAGTGCCACCGTTTTTGGTATTGAAGTGAATGGAGATGCCAGAGCCTATCCAAAACAAATCTTGGCTTGGCATGAAATGTTTGTGGACCAAGTTGGTGGAATTGATGTTGCAGGAGTGTATTGCACCTTATGTGGTACGGTTATTTTATATAAAACAAAACACGAAGGCACCAATCATGAATTGGGCACTAGTGGGTTTTTATATCGTTCTAATAAATTGATGTATGACAAGGCCACCCAATCGCTTTGGAGTACTTTGGAAGGTGAGCCTGTTATTGGGCCTCTGGTAGGTAAGGGAATAAAACTTGATTATTTAAGCGTGGTGACCACTACTTGGGGTGAATGGCAGAAAAGACATCCAGACACCAAAGTGTTATCCTTGGATACAGGGCACCGAAGGGACTATAGAGAGGGTGTTGCCTATAAGGATTACTTTTCCACCGATGACTTAATGTTTACTGTTCCCAAAATTGACAGCAGCTTAAAAAACAAAGATGAAATTCTTGCACTAAGATTGCCAGATGTATCTAATGAAAATTTAGCCATTAGCAGTAACTTTTTAAGAAAGCATCCTATCTATCAAAATAAAATAGGCACAGTCGCATTTACGGTGTTTACAGATAAAACAAGTGCACATCGCGTGTTTAAAACCAAAGGTTTAAAATTTAAAGATTATGACCGAGGCAGTAAGGTCATTGATGAAAACGGAATTGCATGGAGTCTCAAAGAAAATGGATTGTTCAATTCCAATGGAACAAAATTAGAACGTTTTCCTTCCCATAATGCCTTTTGGTTTGGCTATAAGGCTGCTTTTCCAGAGGTAACATTAATAAAGTAGGGTTGCTATGATGAGGAGGAGAGTCCTGGCTATTTCGATAGTCAGGACTCATTGTTTTAAGTAATATGGTGATTGTCGACTATTATTTTTGAGTCCTTTTCAAAAAGTAGGTGAGCTATTTTGAAATATATGGTTAAAGTGCAATGGATTCAGATAGCAATAATTCTTCTATAACAGGCCGAAGCTGTTGAAATGTCTTTCCAACAGTGATATCGGGATGATATAGTGTTTTAATCATGCCTGTATCAAAAGTTGAGAATCCATTGGATAGACTTGAGCACATAAAGCTTGAGTTTTGGCCGCAACGTGCATCACTGGCATGGCCAAAGCCTAAAACATGACCTAATTCATGTGTAAATATGGGCATTCCGTCATTGTTTACCCAAATACGGCCGAAGTTGATGTTAGATGAACTACTTGAATAGAGCGCATAGCCTTGAAAACTACCTTGAGAAAGAAATGAGAACATATCCGGCCATAAGTTTTCTATATCTACCGCTGGACCTAAATACAAATGTACGTTTGCCTCTGAAAGCGCATTTACAACTTCCAATGTAGTTCCATCAGTCATATAATCGTTTAGGGTAGAAATCTGATTTTCGACAGATTCTTGGTAACTGGCATCTGCACCCCCATCTAGAAAGATTTTGACTTCTTCGCTCCATTTTTCATTAAGATTCCCACCAAAAGAGGTTGGGCTAAGATTAAAGGTAACGTAATGATATTCTTCTATAAATTCGAGTTGGAATTCGGTAAGTCCAGTTTGCTCTGGAGTATCTCCATCGGGCACCTCACCAGTGTCATCTGAACTACAGGAAACCAGAATCAGTCCTACCAAAAACAAAAATTTCCTTATCATAACTGCGGTTTAGATATGAAGAGCTCTGTCCTCCGTGGCAGCCAAAGCAGCCTCTTTTACAGCCTCAGCATAGGTTGGATGCGCATGACTCATTCGCGCTATATCCTCTGCTGAAGCTCTAAATTCCATAGCGGTGACCCCTTCTGTAATTAAATCGGCACAACGGGCACCGATCATGTGCACACCTAGTACCTCATCTGTAGCTTTATCCGCTAATATTTTCACGAAACCATCTATATCCATACTGGCCCTGGCACGACCCAAAGCACGCATGGGAAACTGTCCTACTTTATAAGCAATACCTGCTTCTTTCAATTCTTCTTCGGTTTTACCTACGGCTGCAACTTCTGGCCAAGTATACACAACTCCAGGAATTAGATTGTAATTGATATGTGGTTTTTGACCAGCAATCAATTCTGCAACCATAGTTCCTTCTTCTTCAGCTTTGTGTGCCAGCATCGCTCCGCGAACCACATCACCAATAGCATAAATGTTGGAAACATTGGTCTGTAAATGGTCATTGACTTCTACTCTACCCCTATCATCCAATTTCACTCCAGCGGCTTCGGCATTCAATCCATCTGTGTAAGGTCTTCGCCCAACAGAAACCAAACAATAGTCTCCGGTAAAAGTGACTTCTTGTCCTTTTTTATCGTCTGCCTTTACAATCACCTCATTCCCTTTTCTTTCAACAGATTTTACCTTATGGGATAGATTGAATTTTACTTTTTGCTTTTTTAATGACCTCATCAATTCTTTGGAAAGTCCTCCGTCCATTCCAGGAATAATCCGGTCCATAAATTCTATTACGGTAACTTCTGAACCTAAACGCTTGTATACTTGCCCAAGTTCTAAGCCAATAACCCCACCGCCAATCACGATCATGTGCTTAGGGATTTCCTTGAGCTTCAAAGCTTCTGTTGATGTTATGACCCGTTCTTTATCAATTTTTATAAAAGGTAGGCTAGATGGTTTAGAACCCGTGGCAATAATGATGTGCTTTGCCTCAATGGTCTCCGTTTTGGCATCGGCCTTATCTATATTAATATGCGTGGCATCTTTAAAGCTTCCCACTCCCTGGTATACATCAATCTTGTTTTTATCCATTAAGAACTCGATACCCTTGGTTGTTTGGTCAACGACTCCTTGTTTTCTAGCGATCATTTGCTTTAAATTCACTTTGACTTCTCCAGGAATATCAATTCCGTGTTCTTCAAAATGTTTTATGGCATCTTCATAATGATGCGAAGAATCCAAAAGTGCTTTTGATGGAATACAACCCACATTTAGACAGGTACCGCCCAAGGTGCTGTACTTTTCTATAATTGCTGTTTTCATTCCTAATTGCGCACAGCGAATTGCCGCTACATAGCCTCCAGGTCCAGAGCCAATAACGGCCACATCGTATTGATTCATATCTAATTCTTAGGGATATTACTTTGTTCGATAATCACTACAAAAATAACAATGTTTATGTGAAAAGAGGTGCTTCTTTTTAGATTTGATTTTATCAAGGGAAGAACTGTATATATCTTTAATTTAAACATTCATTTAATTACCATAAAATTTGTTTAAATTGAGTTTCATTTAGAATATGCAAACAGCCAGGATCAACAAAGAATTGGAAGTGTTCATTGCCGGAGTAGGTGCTACACAAAGCCTGTTGATGGCCTTTTATAGTTTTTATGAGCGTAAAAAAGATTATAGAAATCTTTTGCTCTGTCTTTTTTTTGTTGCCATAACCATTCGACTTGCCAAGTCTATTCTCTGGGTATATTTGGATAGTACCCCCATCTGGGTAATTAATTTCGGTTTTATGGCCCACGCTGTCTCTGGACCAGCCTTGTTTCTTTATGCACTCCATTTCTTATTTCCTAGAAAATGGTCTTGGTTCAACCTTTTGCATTTTCTACCAGGGGTTTTGTTGCTGTTGTCTATCACCACGCTTTCTTTGGATGGCTTTTGGTATGCTGGAGGATATACATCCTTATTGTTTCACCAAATCAGCTATAGCTTTCTAGGGCTAATTCTTTTAGGGGTTCACTTTTTTTCTAAGCGTTCCACTCCTTTGACCCATAGCCACATTATTTGGATATTGTCTTTGTTGATTGGGACAGCGGTGTTTCAATTTTTATATTTTTCAAATTATATTTTGGGCATAACGCCTTACTTGTTAGGCCCCATTATTTACCTTCCATTTATCTATTTTTTGGCCTTTTTGCTCTTTAAAAATCCATCACTTTTAAAATACAATCCCTCTAAAAAGCATCAGAATATTAAACTTTCGGAGAGGGAGCTCAATGCGCATGTGAAACAGCTTAATCTTTTAATGCAGGAGCAAAAATTATTTTTAGATCCAAATTGCACCTTAAACAAAGTTGGAAAAGCGCTAAAGCTACCTTCATACTTGGTGTCCTATATTGTCAATAATGGGATTGGGAAAAGCTTCCCCGATTTTTTGAATGGATATCGAATTGAGGAGGCTAAACAAAAGTTGTTGCATCCAGACTACGCCCATATTAAAATTGCCAACATTGCGTACGACTGTGGTTTTAACTCCCTTTCTTCTTTTAATAGCTTTTTTAAAAAAACTGAGAATACCACACCGTCCAAATTCAGGGATAACCACTCATAAAATCCTTGATTTATAAATCACTCATATAGATTTACCAATGCGCCATTGAAAAGGACTTGGAATTTGTAACTAGTTCCAGTATTAATTCAAATTCCTTTTCAAAATGACATATAAAAAGCTACTTACTTTCCTCACTGTATTATTCTTTTCCAGTACTCTTTTTGCTCAAAAAGCGGAAAGCAAGCCTTCTATCAGAAATCTAGACTTTTTAATTGGAACATGGGAGATACAATTCGAGTTCTACAATACCTACCATCCAGAAAAGGGAATTTGGTTTACCGAAAAAGGCACCCAAACCTGCTATTATGATCTTGATTTAAATAGGGAACCTAAATATATTATTTGCAAGGGTGAGGTCACCTGCGATAGCGGCCGGTTTAAAGACAGAGAGAGAACTTTTTTAGAAGCCATTAGATACGGAAACTTTGTTGATGGTTTTGAGCGGATAGGAATCTATAGTAACTGGCCTGGAACGGCAAAAGAATACTTGAATTACGATTCCATAACCCGCGCTATGACCATTCAAGGCGAATTGGATGTGAGAAATGGGAAAGAGCGCTATGAGGATATATACCTATTTGATGAAGGCAACACCTCTTACACAAGAAAAAATGTTGCAAATTTTCCAGATATGCCCATTACCAAATTCAATCTTACCGTTAAGGGCACCGGGAAAAAGATTGCTTCTAAGAAGCAGGACTGATTCGTCAATAGAAGTTTGGCATTTCTCTAAACGGAAGCAACAACTCCATGAAAAAAAACGAACTGAAACTGGTGACATGGTCATCCATCTACTTTTTTTGTCTGCTCTGCTCCTATTTTATTCTAAGACCCTTGCGGGATGAAATGGGTATTGTAAATGGGGCCATAAACATGCAATGGTTGTTTACAGGCACTTTTGTCGCTATGCTGCTAGTCGTACCTGTTTTTGCTCTCTTGATTGCCAAAAACTCCATTAGAAGCGTACTTCTATTTTCCTATTCCTTTTTTGTGGCAAATATTCTGTTGTTCTATGCACTCTTTGAAATTTTTGGGTCAACACGAATTGTGGCCATTTCATTTTTTATTTGGCTCAGTGTATTTAATCTGTTTGTGGTCTCGCTTTTCTGGAGTTTTATGGCAGATATATTTTCTAGTAAATCTTCCAAACGGTTTTTTGGAATCATAGCTTCCGGCGGAAGTTTAGGGGCCCTAACTGGGCCAGTAATTGCAAAGTATTTAAGTGCTCAATTTTCTATTAGCATATTGTTGCTCTTTGCAGCTGTATTTTTATTGATGGCACTCTTCTGTATACTAAGTATTTTGGCCCTATCACCTAAAAAAAATCATTTCAACAGGGCAGCTCAACATTCTTCTATTGTTATTATTGATTTGTTTGAAGGCGTTAAAATGATTACCAAATCCTATTATCTGCTGGGAATTGTTGGTTTTGTGGTGCTCTACACTTCCATTTCCACCGTACTTTACTTTGAACAAGCACATATTGTAGAAAAAACCTTAACTGGTACTTCAGCACGTATTGGTTATTTTTCAAATATCGATTTTACTGTTAATGCCATTGCAATTGTTGGTCAGTTTTTCTTTACCAGTAAAATTGTAAAAATGGTTGGGTTATCCATAGTAATGGCATCTATTCCATTTATCATGGGACTCGGTCTTATCTTTCTGGGGCTTAACCCATCACTAAGTATCATATCTGTACTGATGATTATTCATCGATCTGGGAATTTCGTCCTCTTACGTCCTGGAAAAGAAATTTTATTTACCGTAACCTCTTTTGATGAAAAGTATAAGGCTAAAAACTTCATCGACACCGCTATATACCGAGGAGGGGATGCTCTGGTTGGCTGGATGTTCGCAGGACTTGTTGCCATTGGATGGGGGTTGGGTGCAATTGCCTTTTTGGCAATTCCCATTGCATTTTTATGGAGTTACATTGGGTTTACATTGGGAAAACACCAAAAACAAAAAGAGAATGTTTTAATTTTAAATGACAAGACATATGAAAACAATGTATAACCGTAGGGAAACCTTAAAATTATCACTTTTAGCGGGAATTGGACTTTCGCTATATTCTTTTATGCCTTCTGATAGAAAAATATTTAAACGAATTATCCCTTCTACAGGTGAGGAATTGCCTGTAGTTGGCTTGGGTACTTGGCAAACTTTTGACGTTGGCAATAATGAAGAACAACGCAAGGTTTTAAGTCAAGTTCTTTATGAAATGTACCGTATGGGTGGAACTGTGATTGACTCCTCCCCTATGTATGGAAGTTCGGAAAAAGTGGTTGGAGATCTTACCAGCAAACAAGATTTTGGAAACAAGCTGTTTTATGCCACTAAAGTTTGGATATCTGGGGAACAAGCCGGCATTCGTCAAATGGATGCATCTTTCCAGAAAATGCAAAGAAATAAAATGGACTTGATACAGATCCATAATCTAGTGGACTGGCAAACGCATGTGAAAACACTTAAGGCATGGAAAGAGCAGCAAAAGATTCGGTATTGGGGCATTACACATTATGTTGATTCTTCGCATAGCACGTTGGAAAAAATCATTAAGGCAGAAAGACCCGATTTTGTTCAGTTTAATTATTCCATCCGATCCAGACATGCTGAAAACTCCTTATTTGAAACTGCTGAAAAGTATGGAACCGCAACCATCATAAATCAACCTTATGAAAGTGGATCATTATTCAGGTTGACCAGGGGGAAAGTTTTGCCAGAATGGGCAAAAGAGCAGGATATAAACAGCTGGGGGCAATATTTTTTAAAATTTATCCTATCCAATAAAAATGTAGGCTGCGTCATCCCAGGAACGTCAAAGCCCCATCATATGATTGATAATATGAGTGCCGGACTTGGCAAAATACCAGATAGTAATACTAGAAATAAAATGCTGTCTTATCTGAAATCTTTATAATTTCAATTTACATCGGCGCCAACGGAAATTTTACAGCACCATATCTTCCTAACCAAATTCCACCAATAAGCGACAGGTGTATTCCGGTTTCAAACCATAACGGTCCATGCCATTGTCCGCATAGCACCGCAAAAGACATTTTTGCTACAATGAAAAGCGAGATTACGCTGTGAGGCAAATAATTGTCCTTTACCACAATTAATGTAGCAATAAAGCCTGCCAAGACAGCGGATGTAAAAAAAGCCATACTCCCAAGAATCAGTTCTTGGTTTGTGGATGTGCAGAAGCTTAAATTATCAAATAGTATATCTTGTGAAATGGTGGTATACAGTACTAGCGATAGCCCTCCAATAACTGTTGCCAGTATCGTGAGCAAAACTCGAATACGGAAATTCATGCTTAAAAAGTTGTTTTTTGATTGTTGTTCGTTTTTTGATGTGACCAAAAATTTAGGAATATCATCCCAATACGAACCCCCTTTTAACATGGATTTACGTTAAACTTTGCTAAATATGCACAGAGGGGGTATTCTTTACTTCACTTATAGAAAAGGAACTTTGAGTGCTTCCAATATTGCTTATCGCCGTAAGTTTGGTTACCATAAAAGCCCTATAACTTTCCATGTTCTCCATATTAATTTTTAAGATATAATCGTAATCCCCACTTACATGAAAACATTCAGAAACCTCTTCCAATTTTAAAATTTCCCGTTCAAACCGCAATACATTTTCCTTTGTATGTTGCACCAATTTAATATGACACAAAACGGTAAAATTTCGATGTACTTTCTCCTTATCAACCAAGGCCACATAATTGGTAATAACCCCGTTACGCTCTAGACGTCGAATGCGCTCATAAACAGCGGTTTTGGATAGTTGCAAAATATCCGCATAATACTTGGTAGTCTTTTTACAATCCTCTTGTAGCAATTTTATGAGCTGCTTGTCGGTTTCATCCAGTTTCATCCTGATGTTTTTTCTACTGATATCGAGATATCAAATCAAATTTAGTTTAATATTCTAATAATTAGAAAAATATAGGAAATAAATCTATAAACATTAATAATGATTGACTTTAACACTATAACGAAATACATTTACATAAAAGTATTCCAATGAATTATAAAGCATCAGACAATATCCAAGACTTACAATATTTTGGAGAATTTGGAGGGGTAAATCCTTCCATTTCCGATTCTTCAACATATACCTTTTTATCTGCAAAAACCATGTTCGATACGTTTGAGGGCAATACCGAGGGCTGTTATCTCTATAGCAGGCATTCTTCCCCTTCAAATTTATATTTGGGTGAAGCCATGGCACAGCTTGAAGGAACCGAATCGGCCAATGTCTATGCTAGTGGAATGGGTGCAATTAGTGCTGTGATACTTCAACTTTGCAATGCAAACGATCATATTGTCTGTAGTAGAACCATCTACGGAGGCACCTATGCATTTCTCAAAAACTTTTTAAAGAAGTTTAATATCTCTACCACATTTGTTGACATTACGGATATAGATTCAGTAGCTGCATCCATTACTTCAAATACTAAAATGATTTATTGCGAATCTGTGAGCAATCCTTTGCTTGAAGTAGCAGATATTCAATCGCTCTCCAAACTTGCAAAAAAACATAGTATCCCTTTGGTTGTGGACAACACTTTTGCCCCACTAAGCATTAATGCAGCCAAATTGGGAGCGGATATTGTTGTACATAGCTTAACCAAATTCATCAATGGAAGTAGTGACTGCGTTGCAGGTGCGGTATGTGCTTCAAAAGATTTCTGTTTAAGCCTGAAAGATGTTAACAACGGAGCAGGTATGCTCTTAGGAAGCACCATGGATAGCTTAAGGGCAGCTTCGGTCCTTAAAAACATGCGAACCCTTCATATCCGAATCAAAAAGCATGGTGAAAATGCGCAATATTTGGCGGAACAGTTTCAAAAAGATGGTCTTAAAGTGGTGTATCCAGGTTTGGAACATCATTCTGGTCATAAAATCATGACAGCACAAATGAATAAAGAGTATGGTTATGGCGGATTAATGACTTTGGATGTTGGCAGTTTGGACAAAGCAAATGCGCTAATGGAACTGATGCAAGAAGAAAAATTGGGCTACCTAGCCGTTAGTCTTGGTTTTTATAAAACCTTATTTAGTGCACCAGGTACCTCCACTTCCTCAGAAATTCCTTTGGAAGAGCAGGAAGCGTTGGGGCTTTCTCAAGGACTCATACGTTTTTCAATAGGCTTGGATAATGATATCCACAGAACCTATTTAGCAATGCGTTCTTGTATGGAAAGATTGAATATTCTCGAGAATAGCACAGTCTTGGTTTAAATTGCTTTAGAAACTCTGTTTGGAGAACAAGGTTCAAAATCGTAATATTACCTTTTACCAAACTCCAACTAATGTCAGAAAAAAAGAAGAAAGCCAAATACCGCGAAGACGAACAAATCATTGAAAATAGAGAACTGAATATTTGGGAGGCGTTAATCCCCGTTTTTGCATTGGTGGCTATGCTGGCATACAATGTATACGTTTTTGGCGATGACGCCTTAAGTGGCTCTAACCAATTTATTCTATTATTAGGAGGTGCTGTAGCAGCCATAGTTGGCTTTTTTAATAAAGTTTCTTACAAGCAGATGTTAGCCGAAGTGGCTGAAAATGTGAAGTCCACTACTGGTGCACTGCTGATATTATTAATGGTAGGGGCACTTTCAGGAACATGGCTGGTCAGTGGTATTATTCCCGCCATGATTTATTACGGCTTGCAAATACTAAACCCTACTATTTTTCTAGCCGCCTGTGTTATTATTTGTGCCATCATTTCTATTGCTACTGGAAGTAGCTGGACAACTGCTGCAACTGTGGGTATTGCCTTAATAGGCATAGGAGAAGCTTTGGGCATCTCTTTGGGGATGACTGCAGGTGCAGTATTATCTGGAGCTTACTTTGGAGATAAAATGTCGCCTTTAAGTGATACAACAAATCTCGCTCCGGCTATGGCTGGGGGTGATTTATTTTCCCATATACGGTATATGGCCTGGACTACGATCCCAACAATTTCCGTGACCCTTGTGGTCTTTATTATTTTAGGTTTTACGCTAGACTCCTCCGGGGTTGCCGATACAGATGCCATTTTGCAAAATATCAGTGCTACCTTCAATATCAATGGATGGCTTTTTATAGTGCCAGTTGTTGTCATCTTTCTAATTGTTAAAAAAGCTCCTCCCCTATTGGCCCTGCTAATCGGAACTTTACTCGGGGGTGTGTTTGCTTTAATTTTTCAACCAGAAATTGTAACTACGATTGGCGGAGGCACAAGCCTAAATTTTGAATCCGGTTATAAAGGAATTTTAAATGCCATAACAGTGGACACCAATATTGCCACAAACGACCCAGCATTAAATGATTTATTTTCCTCAGGAGGCATGTCCGGTATGCTAGGAACCATTTGGTTAATTGTTTGTGCAATGGTTTTTGGGGGCGTTATGGACGGTATTGGCGCACTACAGCGCATCACAAAATCACTGCTAAGCATGGCAAAGACCACTTTTGGGCTTTTTGCAAGCACCGTAGGAAGTTGCTTGGCTTTAAACGTGACCGCATCGGACCAATATCTAGCGATTGTAGTGCCTGGTAAAATGTTCTCTAAGGCATATAAAGAACGAGGCTTGGCTCCGGAAAACCTCAGTAGGACCCTTGAAGATTCAGGAACGGTAACGTCGGTTTTGGTTCCTTGGAACACTTGTGGCGCTTATCATAGTGGTGTTCTCGGTGTTGGCGTTGGGGAATATTTCCTATATGCTATTTTTAATTGGTTGAGTCCTTTTACCACATTATTGTTTGCTGCCTTGCAAATAAAAATTAAACAATTGGCCACTCCACAATCAGCATCATAGCAGTCTTATAAATTCTGGTTAAATATTTTACAAGAACAATCTTTGCAAACAGTAATATTTTTACCTTCACACCAAAATAAATTTTAACAAAATGGCATCAATAAAACTAGGTGGAAATCCAGCAAATACCGTTGGGGAATTACCATCAATCAATACGACTGCACCAAATTTTAAACTTACAAAATCTGACCTCTCAGAGGTTTCTCTTTCAGATTACAGCGGACAAAAAGTGGTGTTAAACATCTTTCCAAGCGTTGATACAGGTACTTGCGCAAAATCGGTGCGGCAATTTAACGAAGAAGCTGCTAAATTGGAAAACACAAAAATTTTGTGCATCTCCAAAGATCTACCTTTTGCACAAACACGTTTTTGTGGAGCAGAAGGAATTGAAAATGTAGAAATGCTTTCCGATTATAAAACAGGAAGCTTCGGACAAGAATATGGTGTTGCTTTTGCAGACAGCGCGTTTGAATCACTCCTTTCTAGATCTATTGTTGTATTGAATCAGGATGGACAAATTATTCACACAGAACAAGTTCAAGAAACAGCGGACGAGCCCAATTATAAAGCTGCACTCCAAGCGTTGATGAATGCCTAAAGAATCATTCATACAAAATAGGATCAAGAGTGTTGGTTTTGCTTTAAAAGGGATGTTTCTACTTTTGAAAACCGAATCCAGCATTAAGATTCAATTTGTGATTGCGCTAGTAATGACCGGTGCTGGTTTTTACTTTGAAATTTCGCATGTGGAATGGGTGATGCAATTAATGGCTATTGGTATGGTTATGGGCATAGAAGGTCTAAACACTGCTGTTGAAAAAATATCAGATTATATTCAACCCAATAACGACCCAAAAATTGGTTTTATAAAAGATATCTCTGCTGGTGCCGTTATGATAGTATCCATTATCGCAAGCATTATTGGTTTCATCATTTATCTGCCAAAATTTGTTTGAGTAACATCTGTTAACACCTTTAGCAACGTAAATTTGTAAATTAGCCCCATTATTAAATAATTGAATGGCAAAGAAGAGGACAAAATCTAAACCTACATCCGCCAAAAAGAGTTTTTCGCTAAGACTATCCAAACAAAATAAAATCATTTTGGGTAGTTTATTAATTGTACTCAGTATTGCCCTATTCTTCTCGTTTATGTCGTATTATTTTACTTGGCAAGAAGATCAAAGCATGCTCTCCCAGTTTAAGGACAGAAATGCACAAGCCAGTAATCTACTGAACAAGTTTGGCGCTGGTGTAAGTCATTTTTTTATGTACAAAGGCTTTGGCCTTGCTTCCTTTGCTTTCCCTTTGTTGCTAGCTGTTACAGGACTATATCTTTTTCTTGGGTTGGATAAAAAAGGGCTTATTGGAAAATGGATTTGGGGTTTAACAGGTATTATTTGGGTCTCCGTAGCTTTGGGTTTTTTCGCTGTGGAGCAACCACTTTTAGGAGGTTTGATTGGTTATGAAATGAACGATTTCCTTCAAGACTATACAGGAAAAATTGGAGTTTTTCTTTTATTGATTTTTGTTTTGATAGTCATTTTGGTTCAGCTCTTCAATTTTACCCCAGAGGGAATCGCCAGCTTCTTTCGTTCACAAAAACAAAACATCAAATCCGATTTTAAGAAGACCAACCCTAAAGTTTCTGTTGCTGGCGAAAATAGCATAGAATTAAGTACAGATGCGGATGTACCTGTTGTGGTTGATACGTATACACACAAAAAAGATATTCCACCCCTTCAGACAGAAGCTGGGTTGGATGTAAACCTTCCACAGGAGGAAGAAATGGATATTGATTTAAAGGTTGAGAAAGTTACTGAGGAAAAAGAAGAAAAAGATATCAAAGCAGAAAAGCTGGTTCAGGATTTTGGAGAATTTGACCCAAAATTAGAACTGGGTAATTATAAATTCCCTCCTCTTGATCTTCTAGACCCCCACGGTGCTTCTGGTGGTATCACCATAAATCAGGAAGAGCTTGAAGAAAATAAGAACAAGATTGTAAGCACCTTAAAAAACTATAAAATTGGAATTGCCCAGATCAAGGCAACCATTGGTCCTACGGTGACACTCTACGAAATTGTTCCCGAAGCGGGTATCCGAATATCCAAGATCAAAAATCTTGAAGACGATATTGCACTTTCCTTAGCGGCATTAGGCATCCGAATCATTGCACCAATTCCAGGTAAAGGAACCATCGGTATAGAAGTGCCTAATAAAAATGCCACAATAGTATCCATGCGGTCGGTGATTGCATCCAATAAATTTCAAAAGGCAGAGATGGAACTTCCTATCGCTTTTGGAAAAACCATCAGCAATGAAACCTTTGTGGTAGATTTGGCAAAAATGCCACACATGCTTATGGCTGGGGCAACAGGTCAAGGAAAATCTGTCGGGTTAAATGCAGTCATTACCTCTTTATTATATAAAAAACACCCGGCAGAGGTTAAGTTTATTTTGGTGGATCCCAAAAAAGTGGAACTTACCCTTTACAATAAAATCGAACGTCATTTCTTGGCCAAACTTCCAGATTCTGAAGATGCCATTATTACGGATAACACTAAAGTAATTCACACCTTGAATTCCTTGTGCATTGAAATGGACAATAGGTACGAATTACTGAAATTGGCAATGGTTCGTAACATCAAAGAATATAATGTAAAATTCAAGGCAAGAAAATTGAACCCAAATGATGGGCATAAGTTCCTCCCCTATATTATTTTGGTTATTGACGAGTTTGCAGATTTAATTATGACTGCTGGCAAAGAGGTAGAAACTCCTATTGCCAGATTGGCACAATTGGCACGGGCCATTGGAATTCATTTGATTATTGCTACACAGCGACCTTCTGTCAACGTCATTACCGGAATTATTAAGGCAAATTTCCCAGCACGTATTGCCTTTAGAGTGACTTCAAAAATAGATTCAAGGACCATTCTTGATGCACAGGGTGCAGACCAACTTATTGGGCGTGGTGATATGCTTTATACACAAGGAAATGATGTTACCCGTTTGCAGTGTGCCTTTGTAGACACCCCAGAGGTGGCCAAAATAACAGAGTATATTGGTTCTCAACGCGCATACCCAGATGCCCACTTGCTTCCTGAATATGTAGGAGAAGATTCTGGCACGGGGATTGATTATGATATCGCGGATAGAGATGCTATGTTCCGAGATGCTGCAGAAGTCATTGTTACAGCACAACAAGGTTCCGCTTCGCTTATTCAACGAAAACTAAAATTGGGATACAACAGAGCTGGAAGAATTATTGATCAACTGGAGGCCGCTGGAATTGTAGGGCCTTTTGAAGGAAGTAAAGCGCGCCAGGTTTTGGTTCCAGACATGTATGCCTTAGAGCAACTTTTACAAAATGAAACAAAATAACATCATGTTTAAAAAACAGTTACTTTTTATCGGTGCACTTGCTATAGGGGCCTTCTCCTATGGACAAAACTCATCCAAAGCAAAAACCTTGTTGGATGAGGTATACACCAAAGCAATGAGCTACGACAATATCTATATCGATTTTAAGTCTACTTTGGAGAATACCGAAGCCAACATAAAACAAGAAACCAATGGAAATGTGACCATCAGTGGTGATAAATATATGTTGGACTATTTAGGCGCACAACAACTTAATGATGGTAAAAAAGTATACACCATTGTTCCCGAAAACGAAGAGATTACCATTGAGCAGGTTTCCGAGGATGATAATAATGTTACCCCATCAAAAATGCTCACATTTTATAGATCTGGACATAATTATCAATGGGATATCCTACAAAATGTAGGTGGAAGAAAAATTCAGTACGTAAAACTGACCCCAATAGATTCTAATACTGAGATAAAATCCATTCTTTTAGGTATTGACACGCAGACGAAACACATTTATAAACTCATTCAAACAGGTAAGAATAGTACCAAAACGTCTATAACCGTCAATTCATTTAAGACAAATCAATCGCTATCCAGTACCCTATTTACTTTTAATGAGAAAAAGTATGAGGACAAGGGCTACTATATCATAAGAAATTAAGCATTGAAAATCCTCGACAACTATATATTATCCCGATTTCTTTACAATTTCTTTAGTGCCTTTTTTATCCTGATTGTAATCTTCATTTTTCAGGGAATTTGGCTCTTTATAGATGATTTGGCAGGAAAAGGGCTAGGGATAGTTATTATAGGTAAGTTTATTTTTTATTTCATCCCAACACTGGTAGACAAGGTATTGCCGCTGACGGTGTTGCTGGCATCCATCCTTACTTTCGGGACATTTGCTGAAAACTATGAGTTTGCGGCCATGAAAGCTTCTGGAATTTCTTTGCAAAGAGGAATGCGGAGCTTGATCCTATTTGTCATTCTATTGGGCGGGGTTACTTTTTTCTTTGCAAATACGGTAATTCCAAAGTCGGAGCAAAAAATGTTCAACCTAAGACGTAATATTGCCAAAGTAAAGCCTGCTGCTGCCATTACCGAAGGTATTTTCAGCGACTTTGAAGGAACGGGTTCCGGAATGAACATAAAAGTGGATAGAAAATATGGGGAACAAGATCGCTTTTTAGATAATGTAATCATCCATAAAAAAACCAATCAAAGCGTAAACAATACGGTAATCAAGGCCAAATCTGGGGAATTGATCAGTAGTGAGGATTCAGATATCATCCAACTGGTCCTGAAAGATGGCAACTACTATGAGGAGCTAAAACCAAAAGGTAGCAAGGATAAAAGAAAACATCCGTTCGCCAAATCAAAATTTGAAACCTACACTATCAATATTGACATTTCAGAATTGAACAATCAAGACTTAGAAGAGGACCGTAATATTACCACGGATAAAATGAAAAATGTTAGCCGCTTGATTAAGGATATTGATTCCCTTGGAAAAAATAATTTGGAGAAAGTGGAGGCCTTTTCCAAGAACATTACCACCCGTATGGGTGCTTTTTCAAAAGCTGCAAAAAATGATAGCACGGAAATAGCACAAGCTGAAAAACCAATACCAGTTAAAACTTTAGAAAAGGAGGAAATTAAAAAAGATAGTATTCAAAGCATTGAAGCATTTTTAACAGATCTTCCAGAATGGAAACGAGTACAGCTCATTGGTAGTGCCAAATCCACCGTAACTGGTATTTTGTCTACCGTGGTTTCAAAAAAAGAAGAACTCCAAAAAAGATTTAAATTTTATAATAGCCATATATTATCTCTACATAAAAAGTATGCATTGGCATTTTCCTGTATTATTCTATTTTTTGTAGGAGCGCCCTTAGGTGCCATTATTAGAAAAGGGGGGTTAGGACTGCCCATGGTAGTTGCTATTATCTTATTTTTGACCTATTATTTTCTTGGAGTATTTTCTAGCAATTATGCCAAGGAAGGAAATATCAATAACATTTTAGGAGCCTGGCTCCCAACATTGATCATGTTACCACTTGGAATCTCTTTAACTAGAAGAGCTACTGCCGATAAAGGGTTAATAGGATTTGGACATATCATTGATGGGATAAAGAATCTCTTTAAAAAGAAAGAAAAAGTTTCGGAAGAATAATGGTTACCAAGGAAAAAAAGATACAACTCAATGCCATTGAGGATGCCATTGAAGACATTAGACAAGGTAAGGTCATAATAGTCGTAGATGATGAGAATAGGGAGAATGAAGGAGACTTTTTGGCCGCTGCTGAGTTGATTACTCCAGAAACCATAAACTTTATGGCCAAACATGGCCGTGGGCTTATTTGTGTCCCCCTTACCGAAGGTAGGTGTGAAGAATTGGGCCTTCATAAAATGGTTACGCACAACTCGGACCCTTTGGAAACTGCCTTTACTGTTTCAGTGGATTTACGGGGAAATGGCGTGACTACAGGTATTTCGGCATCGGATAGAGCTAAAACGGTTATCGCTCTTACGGAGCAAATCACTAAACCACACGATTTGGCAAGGCCAGGGCACATTTTCCCATTAATTGCAAAAGAAGGCGGAGTGCTTAGGCGAACCGGCCATACAGAAGCCGCTATTGATTTTGCTAGACTTGCAGATCTTAAGCCAGCTGGGGTGATTGTTGAAATTATGAACGAAGATGGTAGCATGGCCCGCTTGCCTGAACTTGTTGAAGTAGCCAAAAAATTTGATTTAAAAATTGTTTCCATTGAGGATTTAATTGCCTATCGGATGGAACATGATAGTCTTATAGAACGTAAGGAAGCATTTGATATAAAAACAAGGTTTGGGGATTTCCGTTTGCGCGCTTATCAACAAACTACCAATGATCAAGTACATATTGCTTTGGTTCGAGGAACTTGGAAAAGTGGCGAGCCTATTTTGACCCGTATAAACTCTACCTTGGTCAATAATGACATCCTGGGCACTTTGACGAATAACCCCGATAAAACATTGCGCAAAATGTTTGATGCGTTGAACGGGGAGGAAAAAAGTGCGATGATTTTTATTAATCAAGGAAACCAAAATATGAATTTGTTAGGGCGCTTGGCAGAACTAAAAAAAATACAGTCCCCTGATGGCGTTACAAAAGCGCCTAAAATTGATATGGATACCAAAGATTTTGGGATTGGGGCTCAGATTCTTCACGATTTGGATATTTCCAAAATAAGATTATTGACCAATTCTGGGAAAACACGCCGTGTTGGTATGGTTGGCTACGGTCTGGAGATTGTGGAGTACGTAAATTATTAAACTATTTCCTGAATTACTTTTACCATTTTTTCGGCCCGTTGATGAACTTCATCTTCCGTCCAGCTTAGCTTAATTAAGCATGAAATAGTGCGACCTATCCAATGGTCCGATGCAGAGAAATCCGATTTTGAATAGTCAGGTAAGCCATCTATAACTTCTTTGGGTAGACTGCCCAACGATTTCAAATTGGTTAAATGCTCCCATTTTCGGTAATAATGCCAGTTGTTATCATACCAATAAAAACAAGCATCAATTCCAGATGCACCTAAACTCTGGTGCACTTTCCTTGTAGTTTCTTCATTCGGAAGGAAGAAGTTTAAAAACGAATAATTTTCCACTCCACCTTCGGGAACACGTCTAAACGTAACTTCTGGAATATTGGACAACGCCTCTCTTAAAATGGTATAGTTCCGTTGCTGAATCGCTAAAAAATCATCCAACCTTAAAACTTGAGCCAGCCCTACAGCCGCATGCAACTCGGAGATTCTAAAGTTATATCCTAAAAATGGATGTTGCTCCGCTCCCCTATCGCTACCAAAATGGTCGTGTCCGTGATCAGAATATTTATGGGCATTTTCATAATACGATTCCTTATTAGTAATTAAAGCCCCTCCTTCTCCACAAGTAATCGTCTTTACATAATCAAACGAAAAACAACCTAAGTCACCTATGCTTCCCAATGGTTTTCCTTGGTAACTGCCCCCAATAGCTTGGCATGCATCTTCCAACAATAACAAATTATGTCTTTTGCAAATAGATTGTAACGCTTCTAAATCTGCCATAGAACCACACATGTGCACAGGCATTACAACTTTGGTACGTTCTGTAACCGCTTCTTCTACCATTTTGGGACTAAGTGTCAATGTATCATCTACATCCACAAGAATTGGGACAGCTCCAATAGCTAAAATAGATTCAAAGCTTGCTACAAATGTAAATGTGGGCATTATCACCTCATCCCCTGCTCCAACTCCTGCACTTGCCAATGCTACAGTAAGGGCAGCAGTTCCACTACTGACCAAATGAACATGTTTCGTTTGCATTCTTTCAACTAAGGCAGCTTCCAATTCTTTTGCCTTCCAATGCCCTTGTCGGTTTCCATCAAATCCATAGCGCATTAAAACCCCAGAATCCAGTACGTCTTGTACTTGTTTCCTTTCATTGTCTCCAAAAAGTTCAAACCCAGGCATATGTTTAATTTAAGTTTTTAATCGTTACGTAAAGAACCATAATTTAATGGCCATAATGACCACCATCACCACCAAAAATGTCTTTATAAATCCATCTCCTTTTTTAACCGAGAATCTACTGGCTACCCAAGCACCTGTTCCATTTCCAATGGCCAAAATAAATCCAAGTTTCCAATTTACTTTATCATTAAATGCAAAAACTGCTAAAGCCGATAACATATAAATAAAAACCACCACTACTTTTGTAGCATTTACTCTAACCAAATTCATTCTATTGACAAAGTGCATGAATAGAATCATTAAAAAACCCAAACCTGCATTGATAAAACCGCCATAAATACCAAAAAAGAAAAAGACCACAATGCTTAGCCATAAATACTTCCCTGTAAGGCGTTCTTGCATTTCAATGAGTTTCATTTTGGGCTTAAAAATGATAATCAGTACAACGGCCATCATTACAATGGCAAGAATTCGGTTAAATGTTTCACCCTTAATGTCAACAGCAATTCTTGCTCCAATGATAGCGCCTAAAAAGGCTGAAATACCCAAATAAATATTAAACGGATAAGTAGAAACCCCTTTACTTTTAAAACCGGCAGTAGCCATTGCTGTTTGAATTACAATGGCCACTCTATTGGTTCCATTGGCTACACTAGGAGGCAATCCCAAGAAAATTAATGTGGGTAAAGAAAGTAAAGAACCCCCACCTGCAACGGTATTTATAAAACCAACCGCGAAGCCCACAACAATTAAAAGTGCATAATGGTACCACTGATCCATGGGCGCAAAAGTAGTAGGTAAAATTGGATTGTTTAGGTCGAAAAAAATAAAGTAATAAGGTTTTTATTCTAATAAAAAAGGTTAGTATATTTGCACCCGCATTAGGAGAAATGGCAGAGTGGTCGAATGCGGCAGTCTTGAAAACTGTTGAGGGTCACACCTCCGGGGGTTCGAATCCCTCTTTCTCCGCAGAGTCCCCAATAATCATTGATTATTGGGGACTTGTTTTTTAGAGCTATGATCATCAAAGTATCTTTTTTTAATCAAACAAAAATCAATTACCCCTGTTTAAGCAAACGATAATCTTTTTTAAATGTTAAAGGCGTTGTATTTGTTTTTTGCTTAAACACTCTAGAAAAATAAGCGTAATCCTCGTATCCCAATTCCTCCGCTATATGGGATAACGGGTTTTCAGAATGTACAATCAATCGTTTGGCTTCTAGAATGAGCCGTTCCGTAATTAATTCCGTAGTAGTTTTGTTTAGTGTCGTTTTAGTAATTCTATTCAAATGCTTCGTTGTAAAACCTAGTTTATTTGCATAGAATTTAGCTGACTTTTCCACCTTGTAAGACGCTGCAATCAATTTTTCCAGTGCAGCCAAAGTCTGTAAATAAGTAGGAGATAAAGCCCTATTCGATACTTCTTCTGTAACATAAAGTCTTGACAACTCTATATAAACAAGATTTACCAAACTGGCTATTTTCTGAATATGATACATAGGAGCTCGTTGATATTCCTCATAAATTTCCCTAAAATATGCTTCTAAAACAGAGCGTTTTGAGGGTGTCACAGTCAGGTATGGCGGATTACTAAACGTATAATAGAATGGGAACTGCTGTGGCTTTCTATTCAAAAAAAAGAGTTCATAAAATTCTTGGGAGTGGAAAAAGATATACCCTTCTGGATCATCGTCGAATTTCCAATAATGCGTCTGTCCGGGCATTAAAAAGAATACGCTCCCTGGTTCTATTTTGTATAAATTAAAATCTATTTCATGTCTACCAGAGCCTTTTAAAAATAGTACACAAAGAAAAAAATCGTGTTTATGAGGTTTGTGGAAGATTTCTGCGTTTTTCTGCAAATGCTTCTTTAAATCATTACTGTAAAAGTTATCCAGAGATTCCTCTTTATCAAACTGGGCAATATTTAAGATGGGTATCGTATTCATATAAATATGTCTTAAAAGTACAAAAAATAGCAATTAACGTATGAGAACTATCAATAGATTGATTCTTATTTTTGTACAGTATTCAATTATAAATCAGACTTGTAAGTTATAATTACGTATAATCGGTAAAAATCAGTATAGTCTTAAAGTCACAAGTAATAGGGAGGCATGAAATTTTTAAAAGGAACCAAGCTTAACAGTATTATAGAAGGCAGCTGCCCAGTATGCCAAAGTGAACTCATGTATTCTGAGAGAAACCCATATAAAATACGGAAAACATTAAAGATGAACGAACGCTGCAGCGTTTGCAATACAAAATATAAGATGGAGCCCTCTTTCTTCTTTGGCGCCATGTACGTAAGTTACCCCGTTGGTCTTTTTTTTGGAGGATTGGCGTTTGTCCTTTTCTTCCTAGTTCTAGACTTAAACTTGATAACAACCTATTGGTTAATTGTGTTGACCATGGTTCTCCTGCTGCCCATAATTCTTAGGCTTTCTAGAAATATTTGGATTAACTTTTTTAAAAGTTATAAGGAAATATCTCATTGAAATGATTTCGCATCTACAATGAAAGTTAGCTATGGAATTTGTAGTAATAACACAGGCCAATAATTACTGGAAATAGACTAAAAAGTACAACCCAACTGGTGTATATTCTGCCACACGTTTTCCTATAAATTTTCAGCGTTCATCGCAGAGGTTGATAAAAATGAATTTTGCCGCTTTTTAGGTGAGGTCATGGCATATGGCCCAGTAAACCTCTGGAAGGATGCATATGAACCCGAAGGAGTAATAAAGTGCCGAGAAATAACTGTTGATTTAGCACAACAAACAACATTACATTTAAACAGTTTAAAGGCTACCATAATTGTCAAGAATAATCTGATCCGTTTCTTCTTTGGATTTAAAAACTTCAAACGTTCTGCCTTGTGTTCTTAAAGCACCTAGGGCATTGGCATATTTGGCTGCTCTTAAGTAGTTCGTAGGATCTTTTAGTAAACCATAACCCAATCCACCTGCAAAAGAATCTCCACACCCCGTGGTGTCGATAACATGCTCCACTTTAACAGATTTAACCTTTTCACTCCGTATGGTATCCCCCTCTTTAAAAAAGACCGCTCCCCCACTAGCATCCAGCGTTACAATTAAGGATTTGATTCCTCTGTCTAGCGAATGTTTTGCAAAATCTGACAAATGTGATTGATCCTGTTCATCAAAATGAGTTAAATCTTCTAACTGATATTCTTTTTCAAACCAACAACATTTAGATTCTTCCAAATTCATTTTAAGCACATCAATATAAGGTAACCACTGATCGCGATCTATCCAGAAGCGTATTTTTCGATCTCCAGATATGGTAATGGTATTCGTAGGACCATGCGCATCAAAAATAATTAAGCCATTACTATTTGCTTTGATGTATTTTAAGGTCTCCAAAGGCACTTCATAGTCGGTTATGGGAACGCAAACGAAAACCTCACAATGCATTAAGCCTTCTAAATCCTCTGGTACAATTGGGTTCATAAATCCCGTTTGCTTTTCAAGTCTATTATTTTGGTCTATAAATTTTAAACTGATTACATCTCCTTGATCAGCATCTGAAGTAATATGTGTGGTATCCAAGTTGTCATAGAAAGAAAGTAACTCCTTAACAGGCCCTTCATCTTTTTTTCGGACATGGGACACCAAATGGACCTTGCCATCCGAGCCCAATAATTTGGCCAACCCAATGGCAGTGTGTGTAGCGCAACCATATTTTTCTATCTCTTCCCCATGGTGTGTGGTAATATGATCTCTTGGGATAGGTCCAAGTACAGCTACATTTAATTTTGACATGCTGGATTTTTTAGTAACAACAAAAGTTATGACATTCTTATTGAAACTTAAAATCCTTTTAACCCAATTTAAAAAAAAGAATCCATGACCCTGTTTTTAGCTCTTGCTATATACGTGAATTGTTTTCGGAAAATTACACCAACTCAGAGTGCCTTTTTATAAACCCAAACATCTGTGCTATCAATTGTTGTCTCGTTAAGAACAAAAGGCAGTTTAACTTCAGGCTATGAAAGTTCTTCTTAAAACCTCCTTTGATAATTTTTTTTCAAAAATCATGAAAAATTTCCTTTTGATAGTAGTGTTCGTAAGCGGCATGTTTACACAAGCACAAAGAGTGAGCACTGAAAAAATAGAATTCAATTATGTACAATACCCCACCATTGAATTAAATTTAGCCTGGACTTACACTCCAAAAGTTGTACAGAAAAATTTGCCTTCAATTTTAGAGCAAGAAAAAGCCTTTGTAGAGAAATTGGAAAGAATTCATGATGAATATCTAGCCGAGATAGAGCGCTACGAAAATTATTCAGCAGCGGAAAAGCTGATTGCTGGTAAACCAAGAAACCCTATACTTCCTGAACGCATATATACTGGTGAAGTCCTGGATGAAGAGGTAATGGCTAACGAGTACATACGAATTGAAGGATTTCAAAAAGCCATGGATAATTCTGATTTCACTGCCGAAATATTGCTTAACGGATTCGAGTATGAAGGAAAGTTTGAAAAGAACAAGGAAAATGCTGTTTTCTTTTATGAAATAATGTACAAAAACCCTGTATCGGTCAACGTTTATGACAAAGATGGAAATGTATACTTGAATGAGGTAGTTGACAATGCAACACATAATAAGGAGACCCCTAAAAGAGACTCCAATGCTGAATTAAAGGAGTATTGGAAAAATAACGAACTGGTCTTTTTACAAGAATTACAAAAAAATTCTTATACATCTGCTTTGTCAAATGCTGCCAACTTTTTAAATGATACTTTTGGTTATCAGGAAAAATCGGAGCAAGCAAGATTCAATTCAGCAAAAGGCAAAAAAACCAGCTATCCAAAGCTAGACCAGGCAATAGAAATTATCCGTCGTGCACTAATCAATTTCGGTGATGGGAAAAACCAAGCTAATTTGGACAAAATCAAAGAAGCAATAAAAATTTGGGAGGACGCCTTACTTGAAAAGAATTTAAAAGACAAAAAAGCTCGAATAAACACAAAGGTTGCTGTAGGAATTCATTGGAACTGTATTTTGGCCTATTCCATACTCAACAATTTTGATAAGGCCGAAGACCATCTTGTAGAGTTGAAATTGTATGGGCGAGGCGCATCAAGCACCAATGCTGAAAAGTTCATGAAAAATTTCGAAGCCCGAAAAAGACAATAAGGAGAAGGCATTTCTAACTAGCTTCTCAACCTCTTTACATCTTAGGGAAAAATCTTAAGGGTAATTTCGTCCCCTATTCCAAACCTTGGAATCCATACAATAGGAATCATAGAGCAACTAGCTAATATAAACAGCTTAATGAGTGCTATATGATCTATCCACGAAAATGGAAGATTACGCATCAAAAATCATATTTTTGGAACTTATTGAAAATCAATTACCAAAGTAACATCCATTTTTTCCACTATGAAGGAAACCAGGATTAACAAATACTTGAGTGAAGTTGGCTACTGCTCTAGAAGAGCTGCGGACAAACTGATAGATCAAGGTAGGGTTACCATCAATGGAAAAATCCCGGAGATGGGAACAAAAGTTACTCCAAAGGATGAGGTTCGAGTGGATGGCGAATTAATCTCCGAGCCAAAGGACAAACCTATCTATTTGGCTTTTAACAAGCCCGTCGGTATTGTATGCACAACAGACACAAGGGTGGAAAAGGACAATATTATCGATTTCATAAACTATCCCAAACGCATTTTTCCTATTGGACGACTGGACAAGCCAAGTGAGGGGCTCATTTTTATGACCAATGACGGAGACATCGTCAATAAAATACTACGCGCTAGAAACAATCATGAGAAAGAATATATTGTAACTGTTAATAAACCCATTACCAATGATTTTCTCAGAAAAATGAGAAACGGGGTACCTATTCTGGATACAATAACCAGAAAATGTGAAGTAGAACAATTAAGCTCCCATCAGTTCAAAATAATTCTAACCCAAGGCTTAAATAGGCAGATTCGTAGAATGTGTGAACATTTGGATTACAGAGTGAAAAAATTAAAGCGTGTTCGCATTATGAATGTGTTATTGGATGTCCCAGTGGGCAAATGGAGAAATCTTACCGCACAGGAATTAAGAGAAATTAATCGATTAGTATTGAATTCATCCAAAACCTACGATTAGGTATTTTCAGAGACCTGAAAAACACGAGTCTTTAATAATCAGCTAAAATGCACAAAAACACGTTAATCTGCATATTGCTTGTTTTCAAGTGTTAAAAGAATAAAATATATTCGATGAAATGCGGTTTTTATTCGTTAAAATTTAAAACCTATGAAAAATTGATAAGTAATTCTCAAAAAACTTTGCTCAACTTTGTCATGTATTAACCCCCAAATCTATACATCATGACACGTTCTTTAAACAGCTTAACTTTAATTATTGGCTTATTTTGTGTAACACTGACTACAGCTCAAAATCCAATAAAATTTGAAAACAGTAAAGAAACCATCGAAAATACCAATCAAAATGGGCATTTATCCACACTTGAAGGTTACATTCCCTCAATGTCGGTAACACAAGATGGTAAAACGGCATATTTTAGCAAATCCAATGAGCAAAAGCCATTGTATGGATTGTTTTCAAAAAAGGAACTTATACACGAGGTTTATCGTGCCGAAAACATCAATGGCAAGTGGAGCAATATTACCAAATTAAAGGTATGCCCAAAATATGCTTCTGCTAAGCACCCTACAGTTTCAGAAGATGGTACACGCCTTTTCTTTGCTTCGAATATGAGAGGGAGCTATGGAAAATATGACATCTATGTTGCTGATATCAATGCGGATGGAAGTTTAGGTGTATCCAAAAATCTTGGCCCCAAGGTCAACACCAAAGAAGATGAATTATATCCAAATATATACAACAGCACACTTTTGTTCTTTGCTTCCGAAGGACGGGATGGATTCGGAGGTCTAGACCTCTACGCCACTCAAGTTACCTATAACAAGCTCACCCCTTCTGTAAACTTGGGAAGTCATATTAACAGTAGTAGAGATGATTATGCCATACAACTTGACGTTGAAAAAGGAGAGAGTTATGTGGTGTCCAACAGAGGTCAAAACCATACTATTGAGCAAGTAACAATCGCTTATAGAAGACAATCTATGGATGGTACAATGGTAGCTTATAGCGATGAGAATCTTAAAACAGCATTGAACACTGGAACTTCTAGCAAGTACACAAGCACCTCCTTTGAAGATTAAAATGTGAAAAATTGGTCCACTACCTGAGACTTATCTGATTTTGTCAAATACTGAATATTATAGAACTATGATAGATTAAACAGGGGGAACTGCACTTTATCATAGAAACGGGTTGTGTTATTTCACCCGGACCGATTTTATCAAGAATAGGATGCTCCAAAAGGGCATCCTATTTCGTTGCATATACTACAAACGTTTAGTTTTAAGCGCTTTATAGCACATGCCTCATCGTCTGTCGTGTTTGTTTTTACAAAAAACAGCAAAGTGCATTTGAACGAAAAAAACTACAAAACGCTCTTCTGAAAGAAAAAAAAACCTAATTTAATTCTTGAAATAACACAAATCCCAAATCTTATACTAATGAAAAAAGCTACAATTCACAGTGCAGGATCAAGTCCCCCTAATCAAACAAGGGTTCTTTTCTAGCACTCCAAAACCTTTTCTAAACTTCTATTGATTTAATCCTTTATAGGATTGTTATCAGCATGTCTGGTTAGGACCATGGTGAAGCTTATCATTGTATTATAAATTAATACTTTGATGATCATAAGCTTTCCTTTTGAACACCCCTATCTCGATGTGGCCGACAGGATGCATTTTGCCCTAATAATAGGGTAAAATGAAGATGCAAATGACAAAATCAGATAACTCAAATCTAGTACCTATGAAAACTGACCCATTAAAAATCGTGATTATTGATAATGATGAAAACTTACACCCCCTTTATCGATTCTATTTTAGCGACCAGCTATTGTACGAATTAACAGAAATACATACATCGGTAAATAAATTCATGTCTCTTTCAGGAAAAATTGAATCAGATATTATTGTGTCCGAAGTTAATTTAACTGGAATCTCTGGAATTGACGGAATTCAGTACTTTAATAAACAAAACACCCCTCCTAAAATCTTAATGACAAGTGAGAAATGTGATTTCAACATTATAAGGGAGGCTTTTAAAAAGGGAGCAGATGGTTTTTTGACCAAGCCCCTGACCAAAAATCGATTCTTCAATGCACTGGAGGAACTGCATCAGCATGGAGTAGCTCTGGAGCACGATGTTGCAAGGAAAATCATCCACTCTTTCCAAACAAAAACCTTTGAAAGGTTTTCAAAAAAGGAAAATCAAATCATTGAACTCCTCACTCAGGGATATACGTATAAGATGATTGCCGATAGACTCTGTGTTACCCCAAGCGCGGTGAATTTTCACATTCAGAACATTTATGTGAAACTTAATGTGAACTCAAAAGCCGAGGCGTTAAAGAAGCTTCAAGAGATGGAAATACATCAATTAAATGCGGCATAATAATGCCATATTAAATAAAAAAGCCCGCAAATTGCGGGCTTTTTTATTTATGTATTTGAAAATTTACTTCACTTCTTCAAAATCAACATCTTCAACGTTGTCACCTTCAGCAGCTCCATTCTCAGCTCCATTTGCACCTGCATCAGCAGTAGGTTCTCCTCCTGCTGCACCTTGTGCCTCAGCCTGAGCCTTGTACATTTCTTCCGATGCCACTTTCCAAGCCTCATTGATTTTCTCCAAAGCTGGTTCAATCACTACCAAATCTTTGGTTTCATAAGCTTTCTTCAATTCTTCCAAAGCTTCTTCAATCGGTTTTTTCTTGTCATCTGACAATTTATCACCGAACTCCTTCAATTGCTTTTCTGTTTGAAAGATCATGCCATCTGCTTCATTTAACTTATCCGCAGTCTCCTTAGCTTTCTTATCTGATTCCGCATTAGCTTCCGCTTCTGCCTTCATTTTTTGGATTTCCTCCTCTGTCAATCCAGAAGAAGCCTCAATTCGGATATCCTGGGTTTTGTTCGTAGCCTTATCGGTAGCAGATACTTTAATGATACCGTTGGCATCAATATCAAAAGTAACCTCAATCTGAGGTGTACCTCTTGGCGCAGGTGGAATACCATCTAAATGGAATCTACCAATGGTTTTGTTATCTGCCGCCATTGGACGCTCTCCTTGCAATACATGAATCTCAACCGAAGGTTGATTATCAGCTGCAGTAGAGAATACTTGCGATTTCTTTGTTGGGATTGTAGTGTTCGCCTCAATCAATTTGGTGAAAACACTACCCATGGTTTCAATTCCTAAAGAAAGTGGGGTAACATCCAACAGCAATACATCCTTTACATCTCCTGTCAATACACCACCTTGAATAGCAGCACCGACGGCTACTACCTCATCTGGATTTACTCCTTTTGAAGGTTTCTTTCCAAAGAATTTCTCTACAGCTTCTTGTACTGCAGGAATACGGGTTGAACCACCTACTAAGATAATCTCGTCGATATCACTTTTTGAAAGCCCGGCACTTTTTAATGCTGTCTCACAAGGTTCTATTGTTCTTTTTACCAAATCATCTATCAACTGCTCAAATTTGGCTCTTGACAATGTTCTTACCAAGTGCTTAGGACCAGATGCTGTTGCAGTAACATATGGTAAATTAATTTCAGTTTGTGCAGAAGACGACAATTCAATCTTTGCTTTTTCAGCAGCTTCACGCAAACGTTGCAAAGCCATTGCATCTTCTCTAAGATCTAGCTGTTCATCCTTTTTGAACTCCTCAGCCAACCAATCAATAATTTTCTGATCTACATCATCTCCACCTAAGTGTGTATCCCCATCTGTTGCCAATACTTCAAAAACACCATCTCCCAATTCAAGAATGGAAACGTCATGCGTACCACCTCCAAAATCGAAAACAACGATTTTTTGGTCCGTATCTTTCTTATCCATCCCATACGCTAAAGATGCAGCCGTAGGTTCATTAATAATACGTTCTACCGTTAAACCGGCTATTTCACCAGCTTCTTTTGTAGCCTGTCTTTGTGAATCGTTAAAATATGCTGGAACAGTGATTACTGCTCTTGTTACATCTTGTCCTAGGTAATCCTCAGCAGTTTTCTTCATTTTCTGAAGAATCATAGCTGAAAGTTCTTGAGGTGTGTATAAACGACCATCAATATCTACTCTTGGAGTGTTGTTATCTCCTTTTACTACCTTATAAGGAACACGATCTGCTTCTTTTTTAGATTCTGAGAATTTATTCCCCATGAATCGCTTAATAGAATAAATCGTTTTATTCGGATTGGTGACCGCTTGCCTTTTTGCAGGATCTCCCACTTTTATCTCTCCGCCTTCCACAAATGCAATTACAGAAGGTGTTGTTCTTTTACCTTCGGCATTTGGAATTACCACGGGCTCGTTACCTTCCATCACAGAGACGCAGGAGTTGGTCGTACCTAAGTCTATACCTATAATTTTGCTCATTGTATCTAAAGTTATATCTGTTGAAAATTCAATTTTGTCTCGCTCTAGAAATGTCAATGATTATGCCATGTCAAAGAATATGACAAGCTGTCACCCATGTAGGGGGAACAAATCACACTAAATATGAGAACCAAGTCAAGGTTCACTTATTCCTTGATCCTTTAAATATCATTATCGATAATTTCAATTTTATACTTTGGAGCGTCTTATATTTGAAACACCAAATATGATCAATGGAATGTATTAGTGTTTTTGATATGCTCAAAATTGGTGTCGGACCTTCCAGTTCCCATACCCTTGGTCCATGGCGGGCAGCAGAACGATGGATTAAAGAGCTACAAGAGCAAAATCTTTTTGAAGAAGTTATTGGCATAAAAGTTTATTTGTATGGCTCATTATCCCTTACAGGAAAAGGGCATGCCACAGATATTGCAGTAGTGATGGGGTTGTTGGGCAAAAACCCCGAAACCGTTCCTACCGAAAGTATAGATCCTGCCATTGAGCATCTTAAGGCTACCTCGAAACTCAATTTTGCTGGAACGCGACAAATTTCATTCAATTTTACGGAAAACATCATCTTCAAAAAAGAATTTCTTCCCTTTCATTCCAATGGAATCCGGTTTGAAGCACGTTTGGCAAATGGAACATCCAAAGCAGAAACTTATTATTCCATTGGTGGCGGATTTGTTGTAAAGGAAGAGTTGGTGCACTCCAAGGAAAACAAGGAAACATTTAAGACTTTCCCATATCCCATAAAAACAGGCGTTGAACTACTTGCTTATTGTGAAAAACAGCAAAAAACCATTTCTGATATTGTCCATGAAAATGAGTTATCGCTCAGAACATCAACAGAAATCGATACAGAAATGCAGCGCGTCTGGGAAACCATGTTGGAATGCATGTATTTGGGTTGTCATACCGAAGGTACCCTTCCAGGTGGACTAAATGTAAGACGACGTGCTTTTGAAATGCATCAAAAACTAAAAGGAGACCTCCCCTATTCCAATCCGGAGGAATGGCTCCAGACCATTCGAAAGACCGAAGTTAAATTCCGGTCCATTTTAAAATGGGTAAGTTGTTTTGCCTTGGCGGTCAATGAAGTAAATGCATCATTGGGTAGAGTGGTAACTGCCCCTACAAATGGCAGTGCAGGAGTTATCCCAGCGGTGTTAATGTATTATATGGTAATTGAGAACCATCAGGCAGGTTTTGACCATATCAAAAAATTCTTGTTGGTGGCAGGTGAAATAGGAAGTATCTTCAAAAAGGGAGCAACCATATCCGCCGCTATGGGTGGATGCCAAGCAGAGATAGGAGTTTCATCTGCTATGGCAGCTGGCGCCTTAACAGAGTTATTAGGTGGTTCTCCTGAACAAGTTCTTGTAGCAGCTGAAATTGCCATGGAACATCATTTAGGGCTTACCTGTGATCCTATTGGCGGCTTGGTACAGATACCATGCATCGAACGTAACTCAATGGGAGCCATTAAAGCAATTAATGCTGCAGAATTGGCCCTGGACACCAATCCAGAAGAAGCTAAAGTACCTTTGGATAAGGTAATCAACACTATGTGGGAAACCGCTAAAGACATGAATACGAAATACAAAGAAACTTCTGAGGGAGGACTTGCTGTAGGAGTGTTTTTAAGTGATTGTTGATTTATACAGTAAATTTTCAGAAATTACAGGAGTCTAACGGTTAAAAACCTCAACACTCTTGAAATACATTCCCTTACTGTTCATTCTTTTTTCTTTTTCCTTTAATACAAAGGAATCTGTTAGTACTAAATATAAATTGGTATTTTTTGAAGGTTCGGACTGGTGCGTAAATTGTATTAGATTTGATAGAAATGTGCTCTCAGACCCGTACTTCAAATATTTTTTGGAGAAACAGGATATCGAGATTGAACGAATAGATTTTCCGCAACGAAAAAAGCAGGACGAAGCTACAAAGACATATAATGCATCAATAGCTGAGAAGTTCAATTTTCAGGGCGTTTTTCCGACAATAATTTTGGTAGAGAACACCACCGGGGAAATCATTCCTCTTAATTATCACGATCAGGGCATTGATGATTTCATCGCGCAAATAAAATCGAATCTTATTAGGTAAAATGAATCGATTCAAAAGAAAATGCAGATTGATGGGGTGTTCTTTTGAACTGGGTTTGATTGCTTCAGATGCTGCTATAGCAAATCAATATTTGGAGCAAGGTATTCGTGAAATCCAGCGAATAGAAAATCTGCTATCTGAATTTAAACCCGACTCCCAAATTTCTATAATCAACCAGCATGCGGGTGAGGCCACCGTACATGTAGATAATGAAGTTGTGCAACTTTTACACCGGAGCCAAAAAATATCCAGTATTTCAAACGGTTATTTTGACATCACCGTCGGTCCCTTAAAAAAATTGTTCCGTTTTAAAAATGAAGCATTTGTATTTCCTGCTAAACATAGTATTGCGAAAGCACTCAAGAAAGTTGGATATCGAAAAATTTCGATAGACCCTGAAACCAATTCAGTAAAGTTAAATTCAAAAGGAATGCACATTAGTCTTGCCGCCATAGGAAAGGGCTATGCTGCCGATGTGGTTAGAAAGATGTGGAAAGAAAATAATGTTATTGGCGGATATATTGATGCTAGTGGTGACCTGACCGCCTTTGGCCATGACGAAAAAGGTGAGCCCTGGAAAATAGGCATTGCTAATCCTGATAACAGAAATGAGACATTGCTTACTATTCCATTGCATGAAGCTTCAGTTGCAACATCCGGTGACTATGAGCAACATTTTATTCATAATGGAAGTAGATACTCTCATAACATTAATCCAAAAGATGGAAAACCCATAAAAGGAATTAAAAGTGTATCCATAGTTTCACCAAGTGCTGAACTCTCTGATGCATTGGCAACCGCGGTTTATGCCATGGGAATTGATAAAGGGCTTTCTTTTTTAAACCAATTACCAAAAACCCATGGAATCATTATTGATGATCAAAACAAAATATTCTTTACAAAACAACTACACTATGAAGCGGTTTCTATATAGCATTATACTCTTACTATTTTTCCACTTCTTTCTTTGGTCTTGCTCCACCACATTAAAACCCTATGAAAGACAATATATAAATGACCCAGAAATGTCAATGTCAGGAACCAGTGATATCAAATTTCAACATTATGTGCATACCATAAGAGAAGGTGCATTGGTGGCAGAAGGTAATAAGGGCAGCGGAGGCTGTGGCTGCAATTAGCGTATTGATATATGAACAAAAGAACCATACTGGTAGGTAGCCTCGCATTTTCATTCTTATTCTCCAAAGCGCAAAACAAAGAAAACAATGCCTTTAAGATAAATGAAACCGAAGTAGAGCTCTTGTATAACCACTACGTACAAAGTGGGGACAATTCACCAGTTACCGGAGGTGAGGGAACCGAACAATTAAGTGTTTTTGGACCTACATTCAATCTAAAAAAGTCGTTTGGGAAAAACGGGCTTGATTTTCAATTTGGAATTGATGTTATTTCATCCGCATCCACGGATAATATTGATAGGGTCATGTCTTCTGCTTCTAGGTTGGACGCCCGCTCCTACTCCAGTTTACATTATTCCCGTTATTTTGAAAAAAGTAAGCTTGCCGTGAATGTTGGGCTTAGTGGTTCTATAGAATCAGATTATTTTTCTTTCGGCAAATCCATTGGCATATCAAAAGTTTCCAAAAATGATATGCGGACCTATACCGCCCAATTGCAAATATTTAATGATGATTTACGATGGGGAAGACTTGAGGGTGGATTTTTGGCGAGTCCGCAATTTCTAATTTATCCGGTAGAATTGCGATTTCAAGAATGGTACGATGAGTATAAAAGAGATTCTTATAATTTGAATTTAGGATTTACCCAAGTCGTAAATCAAAAAAATACTATTGGAATCTTTTCTGTACTCAGTTTACAAAGAGGACTATTAGCAACTCCTTTTCATAGAATCTTTTTTACCGATGACACAAGAGCAGTGGAGCAGTTTCCCAATAAGCGCTATAAAGCAGCACTTTCGCTAAAATGGAATAGTTTTACTTCTGGCGGTATTATTTTAAGAAACAAAATTGGTGGTTATGTGGACGATTTTGGAATATTTGGATTAACACTGGATAATGAAACTGCACTAAAGCTTAGCCATAAATGGACATTGCTTCCCAGTTTTAGGTTTTATACGCAAAATGGTTCCAAGTATTTTGCGCCTTTGGGTGAACATAATCCAAATGACGACTATTACACTTCCGATTATGATCTATCTTCTTTTCAGTCTTACAAATTTGGTATGGGCTGGAGACACTGGCCAGATGCAAGAAAGAACAAGGGATTGAACTCCTTCACTTTTCGTTACTTTTTTTATCACAGGTCCAATGGGTTAAATGCCCACACCGTATCCACATCTTTTAGTTTCAAGAAAAAAAGAAAAAGAAGAAGCTAGCAGCCATGCACAAGAATAAAATACCCTCTTGTAATTCCATAACTTTTGTTACCTTCGTTACCGATTATTAGCGATTTGTTTGATAAAATTCTCTGCTCGCTAATTCAAGCGCCGTGATTATCATCTCCCGAGACAGCGCCTAATAGATTAGAATAATACTCCCCCACTAATTTTTTATCACAATAACAAGGAAGAAAACCTTATAATTTGAACATTATGAAAACTAAACTTGGCTTGGTCGCAGTAGTACTGGGCGTATTAGCAGCGGTCCATTTTTTGACCCAAAACAATTCGGCAAAAACATCTAAAAACTATCAGAAAGCTTCTTTTAGTTTTATTAAATGTACCCCCACCAAATACCTGCTTGATGTGGTTGATTCCACACAACAAATCTCTCCCCTTTTTGAAAATTTGGGAGATTTGCGTTACACCATTACCACCAAAAATGAGAGAGCTCAAACATTCTTTAATCAAGGGTTAAGGCTTACGTACGCCTTCAACCATGCAGAGGCACATCGATCATTTATGGAGGCTTCACGTTTGGATCCAACCTCAGCCATGACCTTTTGGGGTCAAGCCTATGCATTAGGTCCTAACATCAACGATCCATTGTCACCAGAAGACCGTAAAATAAAGACCAACGAGGCTATGGCCAAAGCCAAAAGTCTGGCTACCAATGCCACTGTAAAGGAAAAAGCTCTAATTCATGCTTTAACAGCGCGCTATAGTGAAGATCTTACAAAAGATGTTGCTGAACTCAATATGGCTTATATGAATGAAATGGCTAAAGTATTGCAACAATTTCCAGAAGATGCAGAAGTTCAAGTGCTTTATGCTGCCTCGGTAATGAACACAGTACCATGGAATTATTGGGATGCTCAAGGGAATCCTTCTCCAAACATTCCAGAGGCCAAAGCAGCTCTTGAAAAAGCGATGGAAATCAATCCAAACAATCCAGGTGCACACCATTATTATATTCACATGGTGGAATTACCTAAACCGGATTTAGGTGTTGCAAGTGCAGATAAGTTAGGTGGATTAATGCCAGCTGCAGGTCATATTGTCCACATGCCCTCACATATTTATATTCGCGTGGGACGTTATTTGGATGCGGTGACAGCTAATCAAGCCGCTATTCTGGCTGATGAGGATTATATTTCCCAATGCTACTCACAAGGTCTATATCCTTTAGGATATTACCCGCATAACATCCATTTTTTATGGTCGGCAGCTAGTTTGCTAGGAGATAGCGACATTGCTATTGATGCCGCTAAAAAAACCGCAGAAAAAGTGCCGATTGGAGAGTATATCACTATGCCATTTTTACAAGATTTTGCCGCTACCCCCATGTTGGCATATACCAGATTTGGCAAATGGAATGAGATTCTTACCATCCCAGCGCCAAACCCAGACATTAAGCATCTAACCCTAATACGACACTATGCCAGAGGAATGGCTTTTGTGCGTAAAGGGAACAGTAAAGAAGCGCAAGAAGAATTAGATGCCATTCTAGCTCTGAAAAATGACCCTGATTTGGCAGATTTGGTGGCCACCCCGCAAAATCCTTCTAGTAGTTCCGCAAACATAGCCTACGAAGTAGTGGCTGGCGAGTTAGCTGCTTTAAATGGTGATATTTCCAAAGCGATAACCCACCTTCAAAATGCAGTGAAATTTGAAGATGCTCTCACCTATACCGAGCCGGCGGCATGGCATATCCCAACAAGACAGAACCTAGGTGCCATTTTAATGAATGCCAAAAAATATGAAGAAGCGGAAAAAATCTATAGGGAAGACTTGGATGTCCTACGCCAAAATGGTTGGTCACTGATGGGCTTACACAATAGTTTGAAAGCTCAAGGGAAAATGGAAGAAGCTGCCACCATAAAACAAGAATTTGATAAAGCTTGGGCACATTCCGATATTAAAATTGAAACCTCCATTTTATAAGCGCATGCCAATGGGCGAATTCAAAAAATTAAATGCATTTAAAATACCAATAGTTCTTATAGCTATTGGTATTTTGATTTTTTTGTTTCTCTTTTTCAATAGTAAATCGGAATTACCTATCTATGGTCCTCAAGATTTCAATCCAGAACTAGTAGATGTCAGTCTCCAGAACAGTGAAGCCCCGCATACAGTGGCTAATTTTACTCTAATGAATCAGAACGGGGAACGCATTACACAAGCTGATTATGATAATAAAATTTATGTCACCGATTTCTTTTTTACCAGGTGCCCAAGTATCTGCCCTATCATGTCAAATAATATGGGCAAATTACAACAGGTTTTTCTTGAGAATGATGAAGTAATGCTGCTATCCATGTCCGTAACACCAGAAATGGACAGCATTCCTATTTTAAAAGCGTACGCCGACAGAAACGGGGTTATTGATACCAAATGGAACATTACCACTGGCGATAAGAGGCACATATACCATTTGGCACGTAAAAGCTATTTTGCTGCTGTGGATGAAGGTGATGGAGGTTTGCAAGATTTTATACATACTCCAAATTTTGTCTTGGTAGATAAAAAAAAACGAATACGCGGGGTTTATAATGGAACGGATAATGATGAAATCCTTCGATTAATTGATGATATTAAAATTTTATCGAACTAAATTTGACTTTATACAATAGTATCCTACAGACTTAGTATCATTTTAATTCATGACGATAACCAACAGCACCAAAGAAGATCTTTCAGAAATTTTCAGACTTTATGGACTGGCTACTGAATACCAAAGAATAAAGTTTCCTGATAACCTATGGCCAGAATTTGATGAGCATCTTATCACCACCGAAATTTCAGAGAATAGGCAGTTTAAATTACTCATCGAAAACAAAATAGCCTGTGTTTGGGCAATATCTTATAGCGATCCGCAGATTTGGGAAGGTAGTGAGAACGATGACGCCATTTACATTCATAGGATAGCCACAAACCCCGACTTTAGGGGCAACAACTTTGTAAGGAAAATTGTTGAATGGTCTATTGCTTTCGCAAAAGAGCGTAAAAAAGACTTCATAAGAATGGACACTTGTGGTAATAATGTGCGACTAATCAATCATTATATAAGCTGTGGCTTTACCTTTTTGGGAATGAAAAAATTAAAAAACACATTGGGCCTACCATCACATTACCATAATGCGGATGTATGTTTCTTTGAAATAAAGTTAGATTACTAAACCGCAAAGGGGATTATTCTTCTAAACATCCTGCCCTACCCCTGGTATCAATCAAATAAATAATTTTCCAATCTCCATCAAAATTAACGAGTTGGAAGGAATTAATTCCACAGTGACTAAACTTTCCATTCAACCAAAACTCATAACCAACCCAAGCATTGGCCATTGTTCTATCAACTTGAATAGAAAAAGAAGTCAATTTTTCTTGAAATGATATGCTATCGGGAATACTAGTGATGGATGTGATGAGTTTATCAAATTTCTCTGTTTTAAACAACGTTTTTCCTTGCTTGTTTCTGGCGGTGGTTTGCAATACCACATCATCCGTGACCAAGCTTTTCATTGCTAACGAATCTTGTTTGTGGAAACCATCAAAGAAGGCTTCAACTACCTGTTTAACTTCTTGCTCAGGAGTTACCTCAGGCGGATTAGGGCCTTGTGCACTAGTTTTCACAAAACAAACTAGACACAATACCGATACAAATAAAGTTTTCATTTTTGAAGTTTTTCGATTGATACACAAATTAAACAAATCTGCTTACATTTAACCACTAAATTGTATTGAATGTCAGTTGCCAAAAAAGAATACAAAAGGGTTACCGTAAAATCCTTAGTGGAAATGAAACAAAATGGAGAGAAAATTTCCATGCTAACTGCTTACGATTATTCCATGGCTAAAATTGTGGATTCTGCCAATGTAGATGTCATACTGGTTGGAGATTCAGCCAGTAATGTCATTGCAGGCCATGAAACCACACTCCCCATTACCCTAGATCAAATGATTTATCATGCCAGTTCTGTGGTAAGGGCTGCAAAAAGAGCCTTAATCATCGTTGATATTCCCTTCGGGAGCTATCAAAGTGATTCAAAAGAAGCATTGCGCTCTGCGATTCGGATTATGAAAGAAAGTGGAGCGCATGCAGTAAAAGTTGAAGGAGGTGCAGAAATAAAAGAATCCGTGAAGCGTATTATAGGAGCAGGCATCCCGGTTATGGGGCATTTAGGCCTCACTCCCCAATCCATTTATAAATTTGGGACTTATACGGTAAGGGCCAAAGAAGAACAAGAAGCCCAAAAACTAAAAGAGGATGCCAAAATGCTAGAAAAACTTGGGTGTTTTGGAATTGTTCTTGAAAAAATACCTGCAAAATTAGCCAAAGAAGTAGCTGAAAGTGTCTCTATTCCTATCATTGGCATTGGTGCCGGAAATGGTGTAGATGGGCAAGTGCTTGTTGTTCATGATTTATTAGGAATGACCCATGAATTTAATCCCCGTTTTCTGCGTAGATATATGAATTTATATGAGGATATGGGCAACGCAATCTCACAATATGTGGATGATGTAAAGCAACGGGATTTCCCTAATGAAGAAGAACAATATTAATCTCTCCAAGAGTTAATCATTTTTAGTTGTCAGATAACACCACCCATTCCAATTTTTCCAATGTAGATATACTCTACGAAGACAATCATCTTATTGCGGTAAATAAAAGACCAGGTGATATCATCCAGGGAGATAAAACTGGCGACGTACCACTAAGTGAGGTGGTAAAGCAATACCTCAAGAAAAAATATGACAAACCAGGAAATGTCTATTTAGGTGTTGTACACCGCTTGGACAGGCCAACTTCGGGTATTGTAATTTTCGCTAAAACTTCCAAAGCCCTACCACGATTAAATAAACTTTTTGCTGAAGGGAAAACCCAAAAAACCTATTGGGCAGTGGTGAAAAATGCTCCGGAGAATCAAAATGGAGTATTGACCCATTGGCTTGTTCGCAATCCAAAGCAAAATAAATCGTATGCCTATAAAAAAGAGGTTTCCAATAGCAAAAAGGCCATTTTGGAATATACAGTTATCAAAAAACTTGATTCTTACCACCTTTTGGAAATTGATTTAAAAACAGGGCGGCATCATCAAATTAGAGCGCAGTTGAATACAATGGGATGCCACATAAAAGGAGATTTAAAGTACGGTGCAGATCGCAGCAATAGAGACGGAGGAATTCATTTACATGCAAGAAGTTTGGAATTTGAACATCCCGTAAAAAAAGAAAACATCAGATTTGTGGCCAAACCACCAAACGATCCTGTTTGGAATGCTTGTGTTTAACGTTTGATTGCCAGTGCTTTTTCCCTAATAATTTGCCCTACAGGTTTATTTTGCAAGTGACTTTCTAACCAAGAAAGAATATCCAAATACAAAAATGCTCTTTTTTCATATGGATGATTCTCGTATTTCTTCAACTCATTGTACAGCTTCTGAAATTCGTTTCTAAGGTCACTCGGATAAATATCGCCCAGACTACGTAAAAATTTGATCATCTCCTTCTGTACGGCATGCAAGTCATTCATTTTCAAAAGAAACTTATAGGTACTTTTAAGCTGTACTTCCAGATGGTAGTCCATTCCAGCTTCATAATGGGCAACCAAGCTTAGCACCCTTGCAAAGCACATAAGGTCTTCGCGCATTTTCAGATTCTTATTGGAAATAATTTTCTTTAAATAGACAATACAATTTTTATTGTCATCATTTCCAAAATAAAGACAGGCTATCTTATAATACAAGAGCATAATATGGTGCTCATCTATACGGTCCCTATGTTTTTTAATCCCATATTCAATAATATTGACCAAGTATAAACCACGATCAAATGTGCCCTCTAAAAAGTGGAGACTGAGCTTGTTGGAGTTGAGATATAAAAAAGCAAGTGAGGTAATATTATCATTCTGAGGAAATTTTGGGCTGCTCAACTGCTGCTCCATTCTTTCCAAAGTTTGTTTAAACTGGGAACTGTATTTTACAAAAAAGAGGGATTCCAATAAATAATGGTTCCCTTTTAAAAAGAATACAGGATTTAAGGCTATCATCTCTTCGTTTTCATAAAAGAGATCCACCCATTTACTTGCATATTTATAGGACGATAAAAAATCTTGGGTTAAAAAACTATACCACAAATGAGCCTTGTATAGCCATAGTTTTTCCCTAAAGCCCAAATCATCCAAATCATATGCAGGTAAATGTGCCTCAAAATAATCCTGAACGCTTTTTAAATCTTCATCGTTACGCACATAGCCCACTTTCAACATCATTCCATAGAGTTGAAGAGAAAGGTTAGAAAGCTTACTGGTCATCACATTATGCGCAGAAAGTTCCTTTGCCTGCGTAGTAAGTTCATCTGCCCGTCGTGGAATACTCCTAGTAATGTATTGCGTCTCTATAATTTTTTCGAGTTCAACGATCTCGTAGGCAACATTTTTTTCTTCATTTTCAATGGCAAAATTTTTGGCTTTATCCAAAATCTTGAGACTTTGCTTGTACAGTCCTTTTTGATAAAGAATGGTAGCAAAATCAAGCTGCTCCCTAATTTGAACCCTTATGTTTTGGTTAACCGGGTTAAGCCGTAAACTCACTAGAATCTGTTTATATAGGTGTGCTTTAAGGTTTGAAAGCTGTGATTTTTTCACAATGCCACTATCCAAAATCTGACGTTCATCATAGGTGCGCATCTTGTCCAATAAATTGAAAAGTGCCAAAAACTTGGCATCCGTATTCACCCCAAGTCTTCCTACATATAGCTTAAACTGTCGTTTTTCTGATTTAGAAAGGGATTTTATTAACACAAACAGCGTGTCCCTATGGGCATTTGTCATCGTAAAAAATATAAATTAACCATTTGTATTTCAACACATTAATCCTTATGAAATACAATTTAACGTTGTAATGGATTTTAGCATTTTACAGTTCTTGCCAACGCCTACTATATCTTCGTAAGGTTTAGATAAAACTGACAACAATAATGGCTAAAGATAAGGTACAAATTTTTGATACTACACTAAGGGACGGAGAGCAAGTTCCTGGATGTAAATTAGACACAAAACAAAAATTGGTCATCGCAGAACGTTTAGACGTTTTGGGAGTAGACGTTATTGAGGCAGGCTTTCCTATATCAAGTCCAGGAGATTTCAATTCTGTTCAGGAGATTGCCAAATTGGTAAAAAATGCAACGGTTTGTGGTCTTACCCGTGCCGTTAAAAAAGATATTGAGGTTGCTGCAGAAGCCATTAAAATTGCCAAGCGACCAAGAATTCACACAGGAATTGGAACATCAGACTCCCATATTAAGTACAAGTTTAATACCACCCGTGAAAAAATTATAGAGCGTGCGGTAGATGCAGTTGCATATGCAAAATCATTTGTTGAAGATGTGGAATTTTATGCCGAAGATGCTGGTAGAACTGACAATGAATTTTTAGCACAAGTTTGTGAAGCTGTAGTTAAAGCAGGTGCAACAGTTTTGAATATTCCAGATACAACAGGATATTGTTTGCCAGAAGAATATGGGGCAAAAATGAAATATTTAAAAGAAAATGTGAAGGGTATTGATAAAGCAATACTTTCTTGCCATTGTCATAACGATTTAGGTTTAGCAACAGCAAATTCTATCGCTGGAGTTGTTAATGGGGCAAGACAAATAGAATGCACCATTAATGGAATAGGAGAACGAGCAGGAAATACTTCTTTGGAAGAGGTTGTAATGATCTTAAGACAGCATCCTTATCTAAACTTGGACACAGGCATCAACAGCCAACTCCTTTTAGACACCAGCCAAATGGTATCGCAAAAAATGGGAATGCCAGTACAGCCCAATAAGGCCATTGTTGGGTCCAATGCCTTTGCGCATAGCTCTGGAATACATCAAGATGGAGTTATTAAGCAGCGGGAAACCTATGAAATTATTGACCCTAAAGATGTAGGAGTGAGTGAGTCATCAATCGTTCTGACTGCAAGAAGTGGACGTGCTGCTTTGGCATATCGTGCAAAAAATGTGGGATATGAGCTCACTAAGCTTCAATTGGATGTGGTTTATGAAAACTTTCTAAAGTTTGCAGATCAGAAAAAAGAAATTTTGGACGATGATATCCATCAAATTATTGAAACAAGTGATATTGCCATTCAAAGTTTGGCATAATTATTTCTACTTCTAATACACTTGAAATCACCATTAAATGAATCTGAATATTGCATTGTTGCCTGGAGATGGTATAGGACCGGAAGTTTTAGCCCAAGCCGTGAAGTGCCTACAAGCCGTTGAAGAGACCTTTAACCACAATTTTATTTATAAGGAAGCACTGGTTGGTGCAATTGCCATCGATAAGAAAGGAAGTCCACTGCCAGATAACACCCTGAATCTTTGTAAGGAATCGGATGCCGTATTATTTGGAGCTATAGGTGACCCTAAATATGACAACAATCCCAATGCGACAGTAAGACCAGAGCAAGGATTACTCAAGTTAAGAAAAGCGCTTGGGCTTTATACCAATATTAGACCTGTTAAAGTTTTTCCGACCCTTATAGAGAATTCACCGCTAAAGAAAGAGATTATTTCCGGAACCGATTTCACCATTTACCGAGAATTGACTGGGGGCATTTATTTTGGTGAGAAAAAAATCAACAAAGAAGGTACTATAGCTTCTGATTTATGTGAATATTCTGAAAAAGAAATTTCGCGAATAGCGCATTTGGCCTTCAAAGCGGCTAAAAACAGAAGAAATAAACTCACTTTAGTGGACAAAGCCAATGTACTTGAATCATCTAGGCTTTGGAGAAAGGTTGTCGCCAAAATTGGTGAGAGTTATCCAGAGGTTAAATTGGAATATTTGTTTGTGGACAACGCGGCGATGCAAATCATCCTTAATCCAAAACAGTTTGATGTTATCCTAACCGAAAATATGTTTGGAGACATCATTTCAGATGAAGGCAGTGTTATAGGTGGCTCTATTGGGTTACTGGCCTCGGCATCCATAGGGGATGAAAATGCGCTGTTTGAACCCATTCATGGTTCTTATCCGCAAGCCAAGGGGAAAGATATTGCAAATCCCATTGCTTCCATTCTATCGGCCGCAATGCTTTTAGAACATTTTAAACTGTTTGAAGAAGCGATGGCTGTCAGAGAAGCGGTAGATAAATCTTTAAAGAAAGGTGTGGTTACTCCCGATTTAGAAACCAAAAGCCAATATGGCACCAATCAGGTTGGGGATTTTATTGCCGAAAATATTGTTGACAGCGAGGATGACTTCAATATGAATGATGAAAACATCGACCTAGGAAAGTCTACCATTATTTAAGCTCAACCGTTTCCTCGGTTAGCATACTTATAGTTTCGGAAAACTCTTTTTTAAATTCTTCAAACTTCCTGCCAGTAGCAGGACCATTAAAACCAGTGTGTATTTTGTTGACCGCTCCATTTTTATCCATATAGATAGTGGTTGGGTAAGACAATACATGGTTTAACATCGGTAGTTTTTCATTCGCCTTTTGCTTACTAGAACTACCAAATTGGGCCAATAGGATTGGATACTCCACTCCCACTCTCTTTTTAAGCCGAGCAATACCTTCAAATGCTTTTTCTTGTGTCTTGGCATACTCAAAAGCCAAGGCTACAAACTCAACATCCAACTCAGGGTTTTCATTAAGAAAATCCACATAAAAACGCGTCTCATCCAGACAATTCGGGCACCATGTTCCCATAATCTGAACAAGAACTACTTTATTTTCAAATCTTGCATCGGACAAACTCACTAAATTGCCTGCTTCGTCTGGAAAAGAAAAATCAAAACTGTCATATCCATCCTTTAAAAAAGTCAACGTATTCGCATCTGGAAGTTCAAAAGCTTCATTTCTTCTTGCCACAAATTTTTCAACCGAGTGATTACCTGAATAAAAATGGCCTTGCAGGGTACTATCCGTCACTCGAGCCGTAAACAAAAATGCATGTGCACCATCAAACGTGGAAAGCTTAAGGGTATCGCCGCTTACTGTACCTTCCAAATACCTATAATCACCAGTTGTAGTTCTAAAAGTCCCATTTACTTTGTTTCCATTTTGCATAAATATTCCCTTGGCAGGGTACTCATCCTCTGTGTCAACATCAAAATAGGTTTCCCAAATTCCTGAGATATCATTATTAGCGGGCTGGTTTGCCTCAAATCTATCCCGTTCTCCATAAACGGCTTTAAAAGGAACAATGCGTTCCAAACTTTCTTTAATAAAATCTCCTCTGATTTCGTTTTCGGAAAACACTCCAGAAATATATCCTTCAAAAATGGGCATTTTGATATGAATGGAATCATTGTTTATTTCAATTTCGTCAACTAGTACTGTCTCATCTGCATTGTACATTTCTATGCGATAGCCACCTTCTTTACTTTCTGATAATGTGAAATTAAATGGGAGTTCTTCCGTTTCTGAAACATCCAATTTTGCCCACCATTTTCCGGTAAGAAGTTCTTTTTGCTCTTCTTCACAAGAAGAAAATAAAAGCATGAAGCTTATTGCTAAAAACCAAATTCTTTTCATATTCTGAAAGATTTATCCTTAAAATCGAAAATACAACGCAAAAATTACAATAAAGGCGATTGTTTAGAATATTATTTACATTGAATCTCTTCCCCTATTGTTTTATCTTTGTCCACTTTAAAATTGGGGTATGAAGATTTCTTACAACTGGTTAAAGCAATTTTTGCAAATTGACTGGGATTCGCAAAAAACAGGAGAAGTGTTGACCGACCTAGGTTTGGAGGTTGAGGGCATTTCTAGCTTTGAATCGGTTAAAGGAGGATTACAAGGTGTTGTGGTAGGCCACGTACTTACTTGCGATAAGCATCCGAATGCAGACCGACTTAGACTTACCACTGTTGATGTGGGTGAAGATGCTCCTTTACAAATTGTTTGCGGAGCTCCCAACGTGGCAGCTGGTCAAAAGGTGCCTGTTGCTACAATTGGCACTACCCTATACACCAAGGAAGGTGAAGCTTGGAAGATAAAAAAAGGGAAAATTAGAGGTGAAGAAAGTCAGGGCATGATTTGCGCTGAAGATGAACTTGGCTTAGGAGAAAGCCATGATGGTATTATGGTCCTGAGTGAAATACTGGAACCAGGCACACCTTGTGCACAAGTTTTTGAAATTGAAAATGACGAAGTATTCGAAATAGGACTTACTCCCAATCGTGCGGATGCTATGAGCCATTTTGGTGTGGCTCGTGATTTAAAGGCTGGACTGGAACAATTGGAAATCTCCAAGGAATTGGTAACTCCTTCCACCAGTAATTTTTCCATCGATAATAGATCGCTTAAAATCGATGTTGAGGTTGAGGATAGCCAATTGGCACCTAGATACTGTGGTGTAACCATCAGTAATATTATTGTTCAAGAATCTCCTCATTGGCTAAAAAACAGACTTAAAGCTATTGGTTTATCTCCTATTAATAATGTGGTTGATGTGACCAATTATGTTCTTCACGAGTTGGGCCAACCTTTACATGCTTTTGATGCCTTTAAAATAAAAGGAGGGAAAATTGAGGTAAAGACTTTGCCCAAGGGAACAAAGTTCACAACTTTGGATGATGTGGAGCGTGAGCTTCACGAAGATGATTTAATGATTTGTGATGCGGAGAAACCCATGTGTATCGCAGGGGTTTTCGGAGGAATACATTCTGGTGTAACCGAACATACCTCTTCCATATTCTTGGAAAGTGCCTATTTTGATTCTGTATCGATTAGAAAAACAGCAAAAAGACATGGTTTAAATACCGATGCTTCCTTTAGGTTTGAAAGAGGAATCGATATTAATATGACGGAGTATGCGCTGAAAAGGGCTGCACTATTGATTCGTGAAATTGCAGGTGGGGATATTAGTTCAGAGGTGGTTGACCTTTACCCTAAAAAAGCACAAGAACGTCAAGTTTTCTTGACTTTTGATAAAATCAACTCCTTGATTGGACAGGAAATTCCACGGGATACCATAAAGTCTATATTGGCCTCGCTGGAAATAAAGGTGAACAATGTTACCGAATCCGGTCTTGGGCTCACCATTCCCACGTATAGAGTAGATGTGGAACGCGAAGTAGATGTTATTGAAGAAATTCTAAGGGTTTTTGGTTATAACAACATTGACTACAAAGAAAAGCTTACCGCTTCCATTGCCAAGACTTCCAGGTTTGAAAGTTATCGGATTCAGGATATTGTTGGAAACATGTTGGCAGCTCAGGGTTTCTATGAAATTATGACCAATAGTTTGGTTGCAGCAGGAACTCAAAATGTTGTAGAGACAAAGAAAAAAACTGTCGATATGTTGAATCCCTTAAGTGCTGATTTATCAGTATTAAGGACTTCAATGCTGTTTTCTGGATTGCAAACGGTTAGTTATAACAATAACAGACAGAAAACAGATTTAAAGCTGTTTGAATTTGGAAAGACCTATCATAAGTCTGGAAAAAAGAATAACGAGTGTCAACATTTAGCGCTTTTTGTCTCTGGGAATCGTTCTAAAAATAACTGGGCCCTATCTGCTAAGAAAACCGATTTTTTCTTCTTAAAAGGAAGTGTGGAAACCATTTTAGATAGATTAGGTTTAAGGGATGTATCCATAGAACCCTATTCGGATGACATTTATGCGGAAGGCTTGCAATGCAATCTAAATGGCTCTGGATTAGGAACTTATGGCTTAGTGAACAGGGCTATATTAAAGGAATTCGATATTAAACAAGAAGTGTTTTATGCTGATTTTGATTGGGATTTAATCCTTAGTTCCTTAAGCAAGCAAAATAAACAGTTTAAAGAAATTCCTAAGTTCCCAGAAGTAACTCGTGATTTTGCTTTACAATTGGATGAAGCCGTTTCATTTCAGCAGGTATACAATTTGGCATGGAATACCGAAAAAAATCTTCTTAAAAAGGTGAACTTGTTTGATGTTTATAAAGGCAAAAATTTGCCGGAAGGGAAAAAATCCTATGCCGTTAGTTTTACTTTATTGGATGAGAAGAAAACCTTGACCGATAAACAGATTGACAAAATAATGTCCAAGTTATTGGCTCGTTATCAAAAAGAATTGGGAGCTGAATTGCGTTAACTACATTTGGCTTGGTACAATCACGCTATCAATCTCGTGAATGACACCATTTTTTTGATTTACGTCCGCAGCAGTAATTCTTGCAGTATTCCCAACAGGATCCGTTAAGACAATATCATAACCATCCATATGGGCAATTAGTTTCTTTCCCTGAATGGTTGTAAAACTAGCTTTTCCATTTCCTTTGCACATAGCTCTTAAAATATGTGAAGCCGATAGGTTCCCTGCAACCATATGATAGGTAAGCAAAGACTTCAATTCGCTTTTGTCATTGGAATTGATTAATTGCTCCATTTTTTCATTGGAGAATTTTGCAAAGGCAGCATCAGAAGGTGCAAAAATTGTAAAGGGTCCCGATTTATCTAAGATATCTTCCATTTGGGTAGCTTTTACAGCTGCCAGAAGCATCTTATGTTTATCAGATTCAATAGTATTCTGGGTAATGGACTTAGTAGCTGACTCGCTGATTTCTTGGGCAGAAATCGATAACGTATAGGCAAAACATAGACCAAGTAGGATTCTTTTAATGGGGGCTTTCATAGTTGTTCTAATCTTTGGGACTGCTTCAAATATACGTCTGAAAAATATAGTTAGACGTTCAAATACCAAAATCTTCGATAAGTTACATCTTTTTATGAAAACGGAGCAGTTTTTTGAAAACTCAGAAATCAATTTAACATAATGTTAACATATTGATTTTTCACTCAATTCTAAAACAGTATTACAATTCGTTAACTTTGAGGGAATTGCTAAGAAAAGTGAACATGATATTCAAAAATACAGACATTGAGCATAAGCTGTATCTACAAAGAAAAAAGAGTGCTAAAGAACATCAACTTTTAGAAGAAGTACAGCACATTTTAGCTAGCAACTTTACACAAGAAGCTAAAATTAATACGGAGCTCCATTCTAAAAACAAAATAGTTGTCAATAATTTCAATTTTGACCTTTTAGAAACGGAATACATTTATCATCTAGATCAAATAAAGGAAATCTGTATTAATTACCGACTTCGATTTCTGGACAGCAGTTATTTTAAAGGGAAAATTCCTGAGCAGGCCATTACCAAAATTAAGACCCTAGAAGCTGATCATGATATTGACATCAAAGGGTATAAAGTTATGGCGCCATCCAAACTTTTTAAATTGGAAGACAGGGATGACCCACTCCTCTTTGCTCCCATTGGAAATAATTATTTCTACCTGATCCATAAATGGGGGAATGACCTCCATCCATTTCGTAAAATGCTGGCGTGGCCATTTAAAAATATAATCAATCTAACCTTTTTAGTCGTACTGATAAGCTATTTGGTTTCGCTTATGGTACCCAATGGGTTGTTTTCAAAAAATAACTCCACAGCAGAATTTTGGATTATTTTCTTCTTTATGTTCAAGGCTATCGCCTCCATTGTAATTTTTTATGGATTTGCTCTGGGAAAAAACTTTAATCCAGCTATTTGGAACAGTAAGTATTTTAATGCGTAGCTAAAGTGTTATACCGCTGCCATAGCGTACATTTTCTTTCGCTGTTCCTTGATTGATTTATCAGACATATAGTCATCAAAAGTTAAATAGCGATCTATGCATCCTTTAGGAGTCAATTCTATAATTCTGTTGGCCACGGTATGAACAAATTCATGATCATGGGTCGTTAGCAAAACGGTACCCTTAAAATTCTTCAGTGAATTGTTGAAAGCCGTTATACTTTCCAAATCCAAGTGATTGGTAGGCTCATCCAACAGCAACACATTGGCACGTAAGAGCATCATTCTACTCAACATACAACGCACTTTTTCTCCTCCAGAAAGCACCGTACATTTCTTAAGGGCTTCTTCTCCACTAAACAACATTTTACCCAAAAACCCTCTAATGTACACCTCTTCTCTTTCCTCCTCCGTCTTGGTCCATTGGCGTAACCAATCCACCAAACTAATAGGGTCTTCAAAATACGAAGCGTTATCTGCTGGCAAATAAGATTGGATTGTAGTTACTCCCCATTTATAATCTCCACTACCTGCAGGCACTTTTCCGTTTATAATATCATAGAAAGCGGTGGTTGCTCTTGAATCTTTGGAGATTATGGCCACCTTGTCCCCTTTTGCCAAGTTGATATTCACATCTTGAAACAACAAATCTCCATCATCTGAAGTCGCGGAAAGCTTTTCGACATTCAATATTTGGTCTCCGGCCTCACGTTCTCTTTCAAATATAATCGCGGGATACCTTCTGCTAGAAGGTTTGATATCTTCAATTTTAAGCTTATCCAGCATTTTTTTACGGGATGTTGCCTGCTTGCTTTTTGCAACGTTGGCACTAAAGCGTTGAATAAACTCTTGAAGTTCCTTGGCTTTTTCTTCTGATTTTTTGTTTTGCTGTGCTCTTTGTCTTGCAGCCAATTGGCTACTCTGGTACCAAAATGTATAGTTTCCAGAAAACAAATTTATTTTTCCAAAATCGATATCCGCAATGCTAGTACACACGGCATCTAAGAAGTGTCTGTCGTGAGAAACTACGATTACCGTATTATCATAGTTGGCCAAAAAGTTCTCTAGCCAGTTTATGGTTTCGTAATCCAAATCGTTTGTAGGCTCATCCATGATCAGCACATCTGGGTTACCAAACAAGGCTTGGGCCAAAAGCACCCTAACCTTCAATTTAGAGTCCAAATCGGCCATATTGGTATAGTGTAGCTCTTCCGCTATACCCAAGTTGGACAACAGCGCAGCAGCATCGCTATCTGCGTTCCATCCGTTCATTTCTTCAAATTGCACTTGCAACTCCCCTATTTTCTCTGCATTCTCATCCGTATAATCTGCATAGAGTGCATCTATCTCTTTCTTAATTTTAAAAAGGGGTTTATTGCCCATTACCACCGACTCCAATACGGGAACATCATCATACGCATTATGGTTTTGTTCTAGAATGGACATCCTTTTTCCAGGCTCTAAATGGACATGCCCCGAGGTAGCATCTATTTGCCCCGCCAATATCTTTAAAAAGGTAGACTTTCCGGCACCATTGGCGCCAATTATCCCATAGCAATTCCCATGGGTAAAGGTCACATTTACCTCATCAAACAAGACTCTTTTTCCAAACTGCACTGATAAATTAGATACTGATAACATGCAATGATATATTTTTTGCAAAAATAGCTAAAACCACCTCTTATTTCCAATTTAAAAGCACTTTATTAAACTACACAAATACAATGTTTTACAACATTTAACTAGCCCTTAACAAGAAGGGTTTTCTGGTATCCGTAATTTTGTTGGTCAAACAAGATTGATCCTGTTTTATGATAAGACTTTTACTCGGCCTCTCTTTTCTTTCCATTTTGGCATGCTCCGAAAAATCCAGAGAGTGTCCTTCCGTATTTTTTGGCGGGGAGATAGTTAACCCTACGAGTGAGTATGTTGTACTGTATAAAAATGATACATATGTAGACTCTGTAAAGTTAGACGAGGGCAATCGCTTTTCATTTAATTTACAAGGTATTGAGGAAGGCCTTTATCATTTTGACCATAGTCCCGAACTACAATATCTCTATCTACAGGAAGGGGATAGTATCCTAATTCGCCTGAACACCATGGAGTTCGATGAATCTTTGGTCTTTTCTGGCAAAGGGAGCGAAATAAATAATTTCTTAATAGAAATGTTCCTTGCAGATGAAAAGGAAGAACCTTTGGTATACAGCTATTATAACTTGGATCCCGATTCCTTCAACAAAAAGATTGATTCTTTACGTTTGCTAAAGCTTGAACACCTTGAAGAACTTGCCATAGATAACCAGCTATCTGACAGGGCTTTAGTGATGGCCAAAGCCTCTATTGATTACAATAACTACATACACAAAGAAAAGTACCCTTTTTATCATAAAAAGAAGACTGGCGAAGAAACCATGCATAATCTAAACGGCGGTTTCTATGATTATAGAAAAGCCATTGATCTAAATAATAGGGACCTTACCTACTTTAGACCCTATTTTGATTTTATGAAATACCACTTTGGCAATCTTTCTTATATGGCATGTATGAAAAATTGTGGAGGGGAAGAAAAACCTGTTAGCAGTCATTTACACTTCAACAAGCACAAACTAACGCTTGTAGATAGTTTGGTTGAAGAAACAGAGCTTAGGGATATTCTGTTTAGAAATATTGCCATGGACTATCTATTGAAGGAACGCAACTCTACCAATATGGAGTGTCAGATTTTCATTGATAAGTTCCGAATGCTTTCTTCCAACGAAAAACATAAGGAAGAAATCACCCATTTATACCAAGGCATTCAAAACTTGCAGCCTAATAATGCACTACCACATTTAATCCTTACCGATGTGGACAAAAACAAAATTTCGTTACAGGAATTAAGCAAGCAGAAAAAAACGGTATTTTATTTTTGGACGGCTTCACAGAAAAGGCATTTTAGAAATGTTACCCGTCATGTCGCTAAACTGCAAAAAAAGTATCCAGACTATAATTTTGTGGGCATCAACGTTAGAACATCCTATCCGCAATGGATTAGCATGGTAGAAGAGCACGGGTTGGAAAAAAGCAAGCAATTTCATGGAGAAGATTTTAAGGAAATCCAAACCGCTATGATTATTGATGGTTTAAACAAATGTGTGATTGCCAAGGACACTTTAATTGTCGACGCCTTCGCTAACCTATATACTTCTTTCTAATAAAAAAGCCCCAAGAACAAGGTTCTAAGGGCATTTTACACCTTTTTAAGTTTCTTTTCCTTAACTATTGCCTTTACGGTAATCTGACAAGAATTTTTCCAATCCAATATCAGTAAGCGGGTGCTTTAACAAACCGTCTATTGATGATAATGGCCCTGTCATCACATCCGCCCCAATTTTTGCACAGTCAATAACATGCATAGTATGGCGTATAGATGCAGCTAGAATCTGAGTTTCAAATCCATAATTATCATAGATAAGGCGAATCTCTGCAATAAGATTAAGTCCATCTGTTGAGATATCGTCCAATCTTCCCAAAAAAGGAGAAACGTAGGTAGCTCCCGCTTTGGCAGCCAACAATGCCTGTCCTGGAGAGAACACTAACGTACAATTGGTTCGTATTCCTTTGTCTGAAAAATATTTTAAGGCTTTTACCCCATCTTTGATCATTGGGACCTTAACTACTATTTGCTCATGAAGCTTAGCAAGCTCTTCCCCTTCTTTGACCATATTGGCAAAATCCGTGGATACTACCTCTGCAGAAACATCACCATCCACAATATTGCAGATAGCTACATAATGTTTTAAAATATTCTCTTTTCCGGTAATACCTTCTTTAGCCATTAAAGAGGGGTTTGTAGTTACACCGTCTAAAACTCCTAACTGTTGTGCTTCGGAAATCTGATCAAGGTTGGCTGTATCAATAAAAAATTTCATTCGTATTGAGTTGTTTTAAGTGAATATGGAATTAGTTGCGAATTTACAACAATAGCAGGCTTGTCCTTAGTATTTGATAAAAATATATGAAGCCTGTTTATTCCACCACTTGAATAGTGAACTCCCTTACTGTAGATTCTGAACATGTTGGGCTTCTATCATACCCGTCATAATCATAACCTTCAACAAACAATTCCACTGTAAACCTATACGTGCCCGTTTCCTCAGGAGTACCAAAAAATTCTACTGATCTTCTATTAAAATCATAAAAAATACCCGGCGGAAGTTCCCCAATAACATCAAAGAAATAATCATAATCATTGTCATTGACCTCATTGCTAATCTCCGCGGTAACAATATCTGAATACCTTTCACCAACGAAACCAATAAGTAATTGCTTGTTGTGAATTTCTGGGTTGATGTTAAAAATGCATTCAAAAATTTCGTCGCACCCTCCAAAAAGTAATAGTAGGGAGAGTGAACAAATTCCGGTAAGTCTTTTCAGTTGTATCATGTTTTTCTAATTATCAAAAAACATGCCATCGCTTTACAGCTTATAATGATTGAGCAAAAGTCGCTCATAGATTTTGTCTGGTAATATCTTCTTCAAAAACAGCGAAAACTTCTGCATAAACTCACCTACAGGGTTATGAATCTTTGGATTTTGTTTTTGAATAATGGCATATACCTTCTTGGCAACTTGAATGGGGTCACCACCAGCATCCACATGCTCGTTCATTAAATCCAAGGATTTTTGATATACCGCTTCGTATGGTGAACCATCCATAACCGGAGCGTGATATCTACCTGCCGCTATATTGGTTGCAAAATCCCCAGGAGCAAGATTGGTAATGGAAATACCAAAATCTTTTACCTCCATCCGTAATGCTTCAGTAATGATGCCCAATGCTCCCTTCGACGCTGAATAATACCCTCTAAATGGCAAACCCATATAACCGGCAATGGATGTTATATTGATGACCTTTCCCCCACCCTGTTCTCTCATTTGAGGCAAAACGGCCTTCATCACATGTATGGGGCCATGGAAATTGATATCAAAAACATTTAAGATTTCTTCATGGGGCGTTTCTTCAATTGGACCTGTGATTCCAACACCTGCATTATTAATCAAGATATCCAGTTTTCCTTCTCTTGAGATGATATCTGCAACTGCTTTGGTAATAGTCTCTGGAACCTTTACATCCAGAGGCAATAATTCAAAAGCATCAAAATCTTGGTAGTTCTTGGGATTTCTGGCAGTGCCATAAACCTTAAAATTCTTGGAGGTCAAATAAGTTCCGATGGCCTTTCCCAAGCCTGAGGAACCACCAGTTATCAAAACAACTTTTTTATCCATCATTACGGTTTAAAATTGTAGTTGAAGCATTCACAATTACGTGACTTTAGGGAACAAAAAAAGGCAAGCTACCTACATCGCACCGCTACGACCACATACCCTTGCTGTGTTCCCACCCTGGGGGATTTTGCAGGAGCTGGTCGTGTAGGACTTGCCAAATGCAAATATACGACCTTTTAAAATTTGCCGCAATCCTATTTCATTCTTAATTTCGATGACCAAGTGTATAAAAAATGAAACAAGTTGTAAAAACTATGGCCAAGCTACTTTCTATTTTCGGATTCTTACTTTTTTTCTTAGGCTGTGGAGGAGATGCAGATCCATCCAAACTCTTTAGTATTCAGTTAGAGGGAAACAAAAATAAGTTTCAGCAAAACCAGCAGGTTGGCGTTGCCATTAAAAATAAAAAAGAGATTGAAATTGGTCAGGTGCACTATTTTATAGATGGCCAAGAATTGCCAATAACCAATGGTAAGCTTACCTTCAATCAAAAAACATTGGGAAACAAGATTCTAGTGGCTAGGATAAGTCTTGAAGAAAAATCCGTAGAGATTCAGAAAAAGATTCGCCTTTTGGCTGCTCGTGCGCCAGAAGTCTACACCTATGAAATTATCAACACTTACCCGCATGACCCCACTGCCTATACGCAAGGATTGGAATTTAATAATGGGGTGCTTTTTGAAAGCACTGGAAAAAGAGGAGCTTCTACGCTTAGAAAAGTGAATTTTGAGACTGGTGAGATTCTTCAAAAGATAGACTTGGATAAATCGGTTTTTGGTGAAGGACTTACACTTCTTAACGATCAACTATACCTATTAACATGGCAAAGCGGTATAGGGTATGTGTACAATCCCTCCAATTTTGAAAAAATTAAAAACTTTAGTTACGGAGAAAGTAGGGAAGGTTGGGGTTTATGCAATGATGGAGAAAAGCTTTTTAAAAGTGATGGAACAGAAAAAATCTGGTTTTTGGACCCTTCAACATTGGAAGAACAAGGTCATATTGAAACGGTTACCCACAAATCCATTTTTAATATGGCCAACGAACTGGAATATGTAGACGGAAAACTATACGCCAATGTGTATCAAAAAGAAAGCATGATGATCATTGATGCTGTTTCTGGAGCTATAGAGGGAGTCATTAATTTTGGCGGACTAAAAAACAAAGTGAACAAGGGGCCGCAATGGGATGAAGGCAATTCTGTATTGAATGGTGTTGCCTATCATAAAGAAAGAGGGACGTTTTTTGTGACAGGTAAAAATTGGGACAAGCTTTTTGAGGTTAAAATCCGTAAAAAAAGCTAATGCAAGAATATAAGGAAGTCTTTAAAGTAGAACCCCAAGACCTAGATGATCTCAACCATGTAAACAATATTAGGTATGTAGAATGGATTCAAGAAATCTCTAAAAAGCATTGGTTTAAAGCTACTACGGAGTCCATACGGTCAGAAAATATTTGGGTGGTTAAAAACCATAATATTACCTATGCAAAATCCGCCCTATTGGGCGATACTATTGAAGTTTTTACCTATATAAAGGACACAAATGGGCCTTTATCTATTAGAGTTGTGGAGATTAAAAACAATAAAACAGGTCAACTTTTAGTTAAAGCCTCTACAGAGTGGTGCCTATTGGATGCAAAAACATTTAGGCCCAAACGAGTACCCGAATCCATCCAAAATCTATTTAACAAAACGTGAACCGCTGGTATATAAAAGTAATCTTGATTGTTTTTGGGCTAACGCTTACCATATTCTGGAGCTCATGCCGAAAAGATTTTGATTATGCGCCAAGTTCTGGCAACCTTCAATTTTCTAAAGACACCGTTTTTTTAGATACCATCTTTACAAACATTGGAAGTAGCACCTATACCTTAAAGGTATATAACAACAGTAATGATGACGTGTTAATTCCATTTGTTGGTTTGCAAAATGGACAGAACAGCAGTTACAGGTTAAATGTAGATGGTCTTGCAGGCAAGGAATTTAATGATGTTCCGCTTTTGGCCAAAGACAGCTTGTATGTTTTTATCGAAACCACTTTTGATATTACACCAACTACAGAAAATGAGTTTTTATACACCGATGCACTCTTATTTGGAAGTGGGGTTAACACCCAAGAAGTGCCGCTGGTCACTTTGGTGAAGGACGCCATCTTTTTATATCCCAGAACATTATCCAATGGAACCAAAGAAACTCTTGTGCTGGGTTTAGATCCAGATGGAAACGAAATTCGAGTAGAGGGTTTCTTTTTAGAAGCAGATGAATTGCTGTTCACAAGCGAAAAGCCTTACGTCATATATGGTTATGCCGCCGTACCGGAGAACACTACCCTGACTATGGAGGCTGGTACACGAGTACATTTTCATAATGATTCAGGAATTTTAGTGGAACAAGGAGGAGCATTAGTTGTTAATGGCCTTTTAAGCGAAAACCGAGAGCTTTTGGAAAACGAAGTGATTTTTGAAGGCGACCGTTTAGAACCCACCTATGCCCAAGAACCAGGGCAATGGGGCACTATTTGGTTGAGGCAAGGAAGCAGTGCCAATATCAATTACCTTACTATTAAAAATGGAACGGTAGGACTTCGTGTGGATGGAGATGGACTTTCAGCCTCGCCTCACTTGATTCTAAGCAAAACACAGATTTATAACAGCCAAAACGATAACCTCTGGAGTATTGGAGCCAATATAATGGCAGAAAATGTGGTTTTGGGCAATGCTGGGGGTCATTCTTTCTATGGTAGCTTTGGAGGAACATACAATTTTACCCATTGTACCCTTGCTAATTATTGGAACAATGGTTTACGGAATGGCACCGCACTTTCCCTGAACAACTTTAAGGAATCCCCAACCGAAGGAATTAGTACTCAAGACTTGCAAGCTGCAAACTTTATAAACTGTATTATTTATGGTAGTCAATCGGTAGAACTTTCCTTCGTGCAAAATCCAAGTGCTGCCTTCAATAGCTACTTTCAAAATTGTCTTATCCGGTTCAACGACCCAAATAGTCAATTCCAAGATAATCCTCTCTATAATTTTGATGATTCCAGTATATACCTCAACTCTATTTTTAATGATGATCCAAGTTTTGCAAGGCCGTTCCAAAATCAATTTAGTATAAGCGATAATTCCGCTGCAATTGATCTTGCAGACCCCAATATAGTTCCTCCGATTACTATGGATATTTTAGGAGAGAGCAGGTTACCAAATCCGGATACTGGAGCATACGAAAATGTTACGGAAAACTAGTTTTACAATTGGAAAGTGGTCTTTTTTAACAAAAAAAAGGCGTTTTTGAGGAAAATCCATAGTTTTTTTAAGGGAAAACTGCAACGAGGTTGTTTTAGGCGTTAGTAACTTGCACCCAGTACATTACAGATGGAATATACCTATACTATAATTGACTCTGATGCTTCTTCTAAGCTGCAACTGCAACTTTATTTGCAGGAGTATCCAGATTTCTCTTGTGTAGGGGTTGCCCATGATGCTGCAGATGGTTTAAATGCTATTTTAAAATTTACTCCAGATGTGGTTTTCATCAATTTATCTGAAGGAGAGGGCATGGAGTATTTTCATATGGTTTCGGAACTTAATCAGTTCATGGAGGCCCTCCCACTTATTATAGGTTTTTCCACCTCCAAAAAGTACGCATACAATGCCATAAAAAGTGGTTTTTTCGATTATTGGATCCTCCCCCATAATGAGTTTGATATCAGAAAGACTATTTTGCGCTTAAGGGTAAGGCATCCTAAACAGCATATGCCGTCCACTATTTGTTTAAAATCATATAACGATTACCGTTACTTGAATACCATAGACATTCTGTATTTAAAGTCTGACAACAATACCACCGACTTCTTTATGCGCGATGGCAACGTAATAAGTGCCTTTAAGACCTTAAAATCTTTTGAGCAAAGGCTTCCAAAAAGCTTTATCCGCATACATCAAAGCTATATTTTAAACAGTAGGTATGTATCACGTATCAACTATGGCAAATCTATATGTACGTTGCGTAATGATTATGAACAAGAACTTCCCTTTTCTAAAACCTATAAGGTAAAAATAGATGCCTTAAAGGAAATGCTCTCCAAAACGGCGGTTGGACCTCTTAATTAGGTTAATTCTTACAGATTCCCTTAAAATTCTAATACAACTGCACCATTTACTAAAACATTCATACCATTAGGGCTCTACTCTTAGGCTCTAGATATCTTGGCTGTATAAACCATTTTTCTAACCTAAAACCCTAATATTATGAAAAAGACGTTGAGTATTTTAGCAGTAGCAGTAATGACCCTTGGAATGTTCTCATGCGAAGCTGAAACAGATGTAAATGAAACAGAAGCACTAATGGCACAGTTAGAAGATCAAGATGCAAATACCGGTAGCGATAAGAGTGATGATGATCGACAATAATCATTAGTCCACCAATGTTATGAAAACATTTACTCGTAGTATTATTTACATTTTTATTTGCTCTTGCATGTCATTTTGTAGCGACAACTTTGATGAAAGAACTTCTTCCACTTCAGAAAATATAGTGGTCATTGAATCAGCTAAATCTGGATTGAAAGAAAAAGATGCAAGTATCGATCTCAATAAAAAAGCCTTTTTTGGTTTGAAATCAATATTGGATGACGACCGAGAATTATAAATATTAAGGATTTTGTTGAATAGCCCTTTTTCCGATGCGGATTAGGGCTTTTTTTTTACCTTGTAGTAAAAGAAAACAAATTACCGAGTACTTTTTAACACATTAATTTGAAAAACAACTATTTAATACTTATTCTTCTACTTTTAACCTCCTGTGGGAAACAATCCAAAGAGGTGAAGGCACTCAATTCTCCAAGTTCAGATGTTATAAATGAATGGATTAATGCAGCCAGAGACAGTGCCCATCTGCCAACAAGTACCAGAAAAGCATACTTAAAAAGAGCGTCGGAAAAAGCAATTTCAATATCCGATGACACGATAAGTCTAGACCATCTTTCCCGAATTTCATTGGCCTATAAAAAGCTTCAAGACTCACTAGGGTTCAGGAAAATGAACCAAAAAGTATTACAACTGGCAAAAAAAGAAAAACTCCACAAAGCCCAAGGGGAATCGCACTGGGATATGGCCTCTTTTTTTAAATCCTATGGAGTTATGGATAGTGCCTTTTATCACTATCAAAAAGCGTATAAAAACTTCCTGCTACTGCCCAAAGATTCCATATCCCAATCCTTAAGAGGAAGAATTCTCTATGGAATGGGTGACATTCAAGAATATTTCAAAGATTATCTAGGTGCTGAGATAAGTGCAACTGAAGCCTTGCGTATATTCGAGAATCTAGAAGATAATATGCGTATTTATAATTGCTATAATTTGCTGGGTGTGATTACAAATAGCATGAATAATCATGAAAAATCATTGGAATACTACCAACGAGCTGGCTTATATATTAAGAAACACAATTCATCTAATAAGAATGGGTTAGAATGGCAAAACAAAAATAACATCGCTTATGTATTCTTGGAAAACAAAGAATATCAGAAATCAGAAAAAGCATATTCTGAATTACTTGAAGAGTCAAGTTTAAAAGTCGAAAATCCGGTTTTATTTGCTAGAAGTATGACCAGCATGGCATACTCTATTTTTAAGGGGAAAAATGATGTTGAAACCGCTAATAAACTAATTAATCAAGCGATTAGCTTAAATAATAGTATTGGTTTTTCAGAAGATCAAGCCCGAGCGAAACATTATTATGCAGAGTTTTTAGCCTTTCAAGGTGACTCAATAAAAGCTAAAGAAAATGCTAAAGAATCACTCAAACTTTCAAGAGAAACTTCTAATACAGACCAACACTTAGAAGTCTTACGATTATTGACAATTTTGGACGGTAATCAAGCGGTGGCCTATTCAAATGAATATTATGAGCTTAGCGAAAAAATCAAAGAAGAAGAGCGTGCCAAAAGAGACAAATTTGCCCGTATCCGTTTAGAAACCGATGAGGTTATTCAAGAAAATGAACTGCTCTCCCGCCAAAAACAGATATGGATTGCTATAGCTCTTGGTGTTGTTTTGGCAGGTATAGCCTTGTTTACCATTATCTCGCAACGTATCAGCAATAACAGGCTTAAATTTCAACAAAAACAGCAAGAGAGCAACCAAGAAATCTATAATCTTATGCTTTCCCAGCAAGGCAAATTTGAAGAAGGCAAGCAACTGGAGAAAAAACGCATTTCGGAAGAACTGCACGATGGTATTTTAGGAGAAATGCTAGGTATTAGACTAATTCTCAGTGGATTAAATGATAAAGAGGACGAAGCATCCATTGCACACCGCGCGGAGCTCATAGAAAAACTTCGCGAACTAGAGGAAGAAATAAGAACCCTTTCGCATGAGCTTAGTGATGCTTCTTATCAAAAATTTTATAACTTTATTGTATCTCTGGAAGAGCTGATTTATGGTATAAACAGGTCCTCTGGAATTGATTGTTCTTTTACATATGACAATAGTGTGGAGTGGGACGATTTGGAAGGCGATATTAAAATAAACGCTTATAGAATTGTTCAAGAGTCGCTCCAAAACTGCGTGAAACATGCGCAATGTAAACAGGTGACCGTCGATTTTAGACCAGAAGGGAATCAATTGCAATTAACCATCTCCGATGATGGGGTTGGTTTTGATATTGGCAAAGGGAAAAGAGGCATTGGATTACGAAACGTTACCTCCAGAGTGAAAAAAATAAATGGCACCCTGGCCATTAACAGTAAAAAAGGAGAAGGAACAACCATTATGGTGCGCCTTCCGTATAGTTATATAAAAGTGGACAACCAAAAGGATGTCATGGAACGAAGACACATCTTGAATGTCTAAGTTTACAAATTAAAAGTATCGGTATGAAGACACTTAGAATATTAGCAATTGATGATCATGAAATGACCATGCTCGGCTATAAGTTTATTCTAGAACGCATAGTCTTTGAAGGGTATAGTATTATTGTCGATACGGCTAATACCTATGAGCTTGGCAGAAAAATGATAGAAGAGTCAGTACACTCTTTTCAATACGATATTTTGTTTTTAGATGTACAGTTGTTCCCTCCAAATGAAGATCAACCGCACACAGGTGAAGATTTAGGGGTCTTGGCAAGAAAGCTAGTGCCAGATACCAAGATTGTTTTTATGTCTTCTTTTAGTGATAACTACAGAATAAACAGTATTCTTAAATCTGTGGACCCAGATGGGTATCTTATAAAAACGGATATAGATCCCAAAACGCTTGAAGAAGCTGTCAAGACAATAACTTTAAATCCACCATATTATTCTTCAAAAGCGCTTTCTGCCATTAGAAAGAAAATGACCAACGATATTAGTTTGGATGAAAAGGACAAACAGATATTGTACCATTTATCCATAGGCACAAAAAACAAAGACCTAGAAAACTTTATTAGGCTATCTCCTTCTTCAATTGAAAATAGAAAGCGGCATTTAAAATCTCTTTTCGGCACCGAAAATGAGAACGATTTGGCTTTAATTCTTGCTGCAAAGAACAGAGGTTTTATTTGATTTTTTAATGCTGCATAAAATCACATCTTGGTGTGCTCATGTTGTTTTTTTAGCATTTGGGGTAAAAAAAGTGCTCGAATACTAGAAAACCCCCAGAATTTTTAAGGTTTTCCTTCAATCCCGAAAAAAAGATTCGTTTTAACTTTGATAGAGAACAACTATGAAAAATGCTGAATATGCCAATCGACAAAAAAGCGAATCCGAATTTCCCCCTAAATGGTACAAGAACTTTTGTCACAGCAAATGGGCTAGATGAGTTTGTAAAAATTCTTGAAAAAGAGTTTTTCGCAAACATTACGGTCCAATGTCGTTATCATACAGGGAAGAAGAAAACAGACCTAATTTTAAATATTTATTGCAATTTTGGACTCACCGAAAGTCTGCATCATTTCAATACTGGAAATTGGGGAGGGTTTACCATAGATGAGAACGATGTAAAAGAACCAGCTACTTTTGATGAGGCTTTTCAAAAATTAAGAAAGCAAAATAAAAATAGTATAGATATTGCTGAGCTTTCCCTTCATTTTAAAGACACCTCCGTCATTGTATCTAGAATCTATGATTACAGTATTCCAGAACAATTGGGAGAAATCATCTTCAAAACAAGTGAACACTTTGTATATTTTACCAAAGGACTAACAGAAATGCCTTACGAGATTTTTGTTCCAGTTTTTGAAGACAATACACAAAACGTTTTTGGCCCACTAGACAATCAAAAAAAATACTTTGACTATTGGGGATTGTATTTTGAGGATGATTTACAATACGATGTATTGATATACGCCTTGGAAAACAAAAAATTATGTAAAGAAGACTTTTTCCTTCTGGATTAAAACATTTACACCTTAGGCTTAACCTAAGAACACCCTACCGTTAGCTATTTAGCGTTAAACAAAGGTCGTGACTTCATTAAGTCATTGACCTTTTGTCTTATTTGAGTAATATGTTCTTCACTTTCTGGATTCATAATAACCTCATCGATATACGCTACAATAGTTTCCATATCAGCTTCCTTAAGACCACGAGTGGTAATGGCAGGGGTGCCAAAGCGTATCCCTGATGTAATAAATGGAGACTGGTCATCAAAAGGCACCATATTTTTATTTGCCGTAATAGCAGCTAGTTCCAATGCTTTTTCTGCATCTTTCCCAGTGATGTTCTTATTTCTAAGGTCGATCAACATCATATGATTGTCCGTTCCTCCAGAAATCACCTTGTAATCTCTTTTCATGAATGCTTTTGCCATGGCATCTGCATTCTTTTTTACTTGAAGCATATAGTGAAGGAAATCATCTGAAAGTGCTTCGCCAAATGCAATAGCCTTAGCAGCAATAATGTGCTCTAATGGCCCTCCTTGATTACCAGGGAATACGGCCAAATCCAATAAGCCTGACATTTTACGAAGGTTTCCGTTCTTTAAACGAATACCAAATGGGTTTTCGAAATTCTCTCCCATCAATATAAGCCCCCCCCTAGGTCCGCGCAGGGTTTTGTGCGTAGTCGTAGTAACAATATGGCAATGTGGGATTGGGTCGTTCATAATGCCTTTGGCAATGAGTCCAGCAGGATGGGAAATGTCAGCCAATAAAATAGCGTTAACGCTATCCGCTATTTCCCTAAACCGTTTAAAATCCATATCACGGGAATAGGCAGATGCACCCGCAATAATCAGTTTTGGTTTTTCCTTATTTGCAATCTCTTGGATCTTATCATAATTCAATGTTCCGGTTTCTTCATCCACCCCATAAAACACGGGGTTATACAATTTGCCAGAGAAATTTACCGGTGAACCGTGGGTAAGATGCCCCCCATGCGATAAGTCGAAGCCCAGAATAGTGTCGCCAGGTTGTAAACATGCATGGTATACCGCGGCGTTTGCTTGAGAACCAGAATGTGGTTGTACATTGGCATAAACGGCCCCAAACAGCTCCTTTGCACGGTCTATGGCCAACTGCTCTACTTCATCAACTACCTCGCATCCTCCGTAATACCGCTTTCCCGGATATCCCTCAGCATACTTATTGGTGAGAACAGAACCCGCAGCCTCCATTACTTGAGGACTTGTAAAATTCTCTGAGGCGATAAGTTCTATTCCTTCAATCTGTCTTTCCTTTTCACTTTCTATAAGCTCAAAAATCTGGTGGTCTCTTTGCATCTATGTTAAAATTAAGAAGTGCTAAAATTACGAATAGAAAAGGGAATTAAATTGATAAAAATTGTTGTAGAAATTGATTTTATCAAACGACAATTAACAATAGCCTGACTATGTTTAAACTCCATAAAAAAGATGCCCTTTTTGTGCATTTCATCGATATTATACTACCCCTTGCCCTTTTTCGTTATTAAAAAGTAGGTTTTTGGCACGGCTGTTGAAAACTACATCAAAACCGATAAAATCAGAAAACCATGAAAAAAATATTACTCATTAGTACAATGGTGTTACTCGTCGCCTGTGGAGGAGTCAAGAAAACCCAAGTAGCTTTAAACAGTGGCAACTATGTTACCGCTATGAACAAAGCAATTAAAAACTTGTCCGAAAACAAAACAAAAAAAGGGAATCAAGCTTATATATTAATGCTTGAGGATGCTTTTGAAAAGAATGCGCAACGAGAAGAAGAGGAAATTGTCTTTTTACAGAAAGATGGAAACCCAGCCAATCTAGAAGCCATTTATAATAAATATTTGAAGCTAAAGGGACTTCAACAGCGTATTAGACCGCTTTTGCCATTGTTTATTAGAGATGAGGGCAGAAATGCTTCTTTTGGATTCGCCAATTACGATTCAAACATTTTGGCAACCAAAAATGAGTTGTCCAACTATTTGTATAACAATGCTTCAAGTTTGTTGGCATCTGCCCGTGAAAAAGTAGACTACAGATCTGCATATAACGAACTTAAGTATCTGCAAGATATCAATCCTGGTTACAAGGAAACTGTTTCCAAAATGGACCAGGCATATACAAAAGGCCTTGAATATGTGAAAGTTGAAATAGGAAATGAGACAGAGCAAATCATTCCGGAGCGCTTAGAAGATGAGTTGTTGGATTTTAACGCCTTTGGTATTAATGATTTTTGGACTGAGTATCACGCAAACCCATTGTCCAACGTCAAGTACGATTATGCATTGAATGTAAACTTTAGGGAGATAAATATTTCTCCAGAGCGTATAAACGAAAAGCAAATCGTAAAAGAAAGACAAATTAAGGACGGGTACGAGTACTTATTGGATGAGCAAGGGAATGCAGTAAAAGACAGCTTGGGTAATCAAATTAAAGTAGATAAGTTCAGAACTGTACAGTGTAACTTTTATGAGTTCACGCAATTTAAAGCTGCTCAAATTGGAGCCAAAGTAAGTTTCACCGACTTATCCAACGGTCAGGAAATTAACTCCTACCCCCTATCCAGTGAATTTGTTTTTGAACATGTGTACGCAAATTATAAAGGAGATAAAAGAGCTTTGGATACAGATTTGATTTCTTTGTTGGATATTAGGTCAGTGCCATTTCCTAGCAATGAACAAATGGTATATGATGCTGGTGAAGATTTAAAGGCAAGGTTGAAATCAATCCTTACCCAAAATCAGTTTATAGCCAGAAATCAGTATAACGATTAATTTTTAGGTTGAAACGAGCGGAGTTGAGCAGCCCTGGACTAATTCATTGAAGGAGTTCTCGACTGCGCTCGAATCAACCATATCTTTCCTTAAACATGCTGCGCCAAATCAGCGTCTGCAATAGCGCCATGTGAAGTATGATACGTTACTTCTCCTTTTTTAATGATTAAAAGTTGTGGGGATTGATGCATTACCTGGAACTTATAGCCCACCTCATTAGAAACATCCCTATGGGCATGAAGATCCAAAAAATAAACATCGTGCTCATCTCCTAAAGTATACGACCCAGTAAACATATTCAATACCATTCTGCTAATTCCGCATGTTGTGGAATGTTTAAAAATGAGCTGAGTTCTCGTTTTTGATTTCTCTACAATTTCATCTAACTGCTCAATAGATGTCAACGGAATCCATGGAATCTGCTTTTCTTCTTTTTGAGGATTTTCTTTCTTTCCAAATACACTATCGAATATTCCCATGCTGTAAATTTAATAGATATGTCGAGCAAGAACAAAAAGCTTACAATCTGACGAAATGTCCTGCTATTTAAGGGTTTAAGCGACATTTTGACCGTATCTTTCCTATGGTAAGGTTCTTGAACCAAAGGAAATAAAACAATTGAAATGAATTTTAATAATTTCACTATAAAATCACAAGAAGCAGTACAGCGAGCCCAACAACTTGCTCAAGAGCTCGGACATCAGCAAATAGAAAATGAGCATCTTTTTAAAGCAATTGCTGAGGTTGATGAGAATGTGTTGCCCTTTATTCTAAAAAAACTGAATGTCAATACGGCTTTTCTCAACCAAATTCTGGATAAGGAACTAGAAAGTTTCTCTAAAGTATCTGGCGGGGATATTATGCTTTCCAGGGAAGCAGGAAAATCACTTAATGAAGCAAACATCATTGCAAAAAAGCAAGGAGATGAGTTTGTTTCCATAGAACATCTGCTGCTCGCCATTTTTAAGTCCAAGAGTAAAATAGCTCAGATATTAAAGGACCAAGGTGTAAATGAGAAAGACTTAAATGCAGCAATTCAAGAATTGCGCAAAGGCGGAAAAGTAACTTCCCAAAGTGCAGAGGACACTTACAATTCTTTGGATAAATACGCTAAAAACCTTAATCAACTTGCTGATAGCGGAAAGCTAGACCCCGTAATCGGTAGAGACGAAGAAATTAGACGTGTTTTACAAATCCTTTCTAGAAGAACAAAGAACAACCCCATGTTGGTAGGCGAACCAGGAGTGGGTAAAACAGCAATAGCGGAAGGGTTGGCACATAGAATTGTTCAAGGGGATATTCCAGAAAACCTAAAGAATAAAATTATTTACTCATTGGACATGGGAGCCTTGATTGCTGGAGCTAAATTTAAAGGAGAATTTGAAGAACGGTTAAAAGCAGTCATCAAAGAGGTGGTCACTTCAGATGGGGATATTGTTCTCTTTATTGATGAGATTCACACACTTGTGGGTGCTGGTGGCGGTCAAGGAGCCATGGATGCTGCAAACATTCTTAAGCCCGCTTTGGCACGAGGAGAATTACGAGCAATCGGAGCCACTACCTTAGATGAATATCAAAAGTATTTTGAAAAGGACAAAGCTTTAGAACGAAGGTTTCAAAGGGTGATTATTGATGAGCCAGATACTGAAAGTGCTATCTCCATTTTAAGAGGGATTAAAGAAAAGTATGAAGCGCACCATAAAGTACGAATCAAAGACGAAGCAGTAATTTCTGCCGTGGAGCTTTCACAGCGCTATATTACCAACAGGTTCTTACCAGACAAGGCCATTGACCTTATGGATGAGGCGGCTTCTAAACTACGAATGGAAATAAATTCCAAACCTGAAGAGCTAGATGTCCTTGACCGAAAAATTATGCAGCTTGAAATTGAAATTGAGGCCATCAAGCGTGAAAATGATAAGGCAAAACTTCAAAGTTTAAACCTAGAACTTGCCAATCTCAAAGAAGAGCGAAATGAAATCTTTGCCAAATGGGAAAGTGAGAAAACTGTTGTAGACAATATTCAGAAAACAAAACAGGATATTGAAAACTTTAAACTGGAGGCAGAACGTGCAGAGCGAAATGGGGATTATGGCAAGGTAGCAGAGCTGCGTTATGGTAAAATCAAGGAATCCCAAGAACGGTTACAGCAATTACAGGATGAATTAGCTAATCAACAAAGTGCTGGAACGTTGATCAAAGAAGAGGTGACCAATGAAGATATTGCGGAAGTTGTAGCCAAATGGACCGGTATTCCAGTGACCAAAATGATGCAAAGCGAGCGCGAAAAATTGCTTCAGTTGGAAGATGTGTTACATAAGCGCGTTGTGGGCCAAGAAGAAGCCATAGTAGCCGTTTCAGATGCCATACGGAGAAGTAGGGCTGGGCTACAAGATGCTAAAAAACCAATAGGTTCTTTCTTGTTCTTAGGAAATACAGGAGTTGGAAAAACGGAATTGGCCAAAACCCTTGCCGCTTATTTATTTGATGATGAAAATGCTATTACAAGAATAGATATGAGTGAATACCAGGAAAGACACTCTGTGAGCAGATTGGTAGGAGCACCTCCTGGATATGTAGGCTATGATGAAGGTGGACAGCTGACTGAAGCAGTCCGCAGAAAACCCTATTCCGTAGTACTTCTGGATGAAATTGAAAAAGCACACCCAGATACTTTCAATATTTTGCTACAGGTTTTGGATGAAGGAAGGTTGACCGATAACAAAGGACGCGTTGCCGATTTTAAGAATTCCATTATCATCATGACCAGCAATATGGGAAGTCAAATCATTCAAGAGAAATTTGAAGAAGCTACAGATTTGGACAACGCCGCCCATGCAGCCAGAATCGAGGTTATGGGACTATTGCGTAAAACCATTCGCCCTGAGTTTCTCAACCGTATAGATGATATTATCATGTTTACACCTTTAAGCAAACAAAACATTAAGGAGATTGTGGGATTGCAATTAGACCAGCTGAAAAAATTGGTTTCAAAGCAACACATTACTTTGGATGCCACCGAAGAAGCAATTGATTACTTGGCAGCAAAAGGGTATGATCCACAGTTTGGAGCCCGGCCAGTAAAAAGGCTTATCCAAAAAGAGGTGTTGAACAATCTATCCAAAGAGCTTTTGGCAGGAAAGATTAAAGCAGAGAGCATTGTGCTTTTAGATTCATTTGATGATGAACTGGTCTTTAGAAATCAAAATGAGTTGGTAAAATAAGCAGAGAATAAGGCAGTTAAAGCCCTCATTTTGTTAAAAGTGAGGGCTTTTCTTTTTAAAAATACCATACAGTATATGTTTTTTATATATTAGCAATACCCATTGCCAACGCTAACCACTATGACCAAAAAAGCAGAACGAACTACCGCTTACATTATCGAGACCGTCGCTCCTATTTTTAATAAGTTTGGCTATGTGGGAACCAGTATGAGCGACCTTACAGAGGCTACCGGACTGACTAAGGGAGCCATCTACGGAAACTTTGAGAACAAGGAAGCACTTGCTTTATCAGCTTTTGAATATAACAGAAGCCATTTGCTATCCGTCATTGATGAAAAATTGGATATTGAAGGTGGTGCATTGGACAAATTGTTCTCACTAATACGTTTTTATCGCCAATACGATGTATTTACACTGCCCTTTGGCGGTTGTCCCATTCTTAATGTAGGGATAGATGCACAAAGCAATAACAAGTTATTGGCCGCTGCTGTAAAAGAAACCATAAAAGAGATTGAAGGCAAAATAGCCCTTGTTTTAGAAGATGGTATTAAACAAGGTGAAATCCATTTGCCAGTACCGCCTTTGCAATTTGCCAAGCAGCTCTTCACTATGCTTCAAGGAGCAATTGCAATGTCCACAATGACCAGAGATAGAAAATACCTGGTGAATACCATTGCCTATTTGGAACACCTAATACAGAAAGAGATAAAGAGCTAACACCTACCCTCCTATTTTCCCCTCACCCTAAAAATCCAAGTTTTATCTGGATAGTTTCCAAAAAGCTTACTGTCCCTTGCCTTTCGAGCTTCAGACATTGTATCGTATCTTTCCAGATACACATAATTGAACTTGTTTTGGCTCCTATAAAATGATTTTGGATTCAATCCTTTTTTCTTCAAGGTGAGCATAAAACTCTCAAAATATCTTTTGGTCCCAAATACATTGGCTATTAGATAAAATCCAGGTTCCAACCCTGCTGCACTAGCCACTTCTTCATACTTTTCATTAGCTTTTACTTCAACTTTCTGTTCACGAAGCTTTGCAATACTATCTAATTTCTTTTGTGCTTTCTCCTGCTTTAGAGCTTTTATTTTTGCTTGGGTAATGGAATCTTTTTTTCGTTGTTGCTCAATAATCAATGCTTTTTGCTTTTCTTCCTCTGCCTTTTTGTTTTCTTCTAAACGAAGGGCTTCAACTATTGCTTTTTCTTGGGATTCTCTCTCGTCTAGTTCTTTTTGTGCTGCTATTTCTTTTTGTCTTTGTTTTTCCATCTCTTCATTAATTCTTTCAAGTGCCAAGCCGTCATCTCTTTCAACATCGAACCCAACTACTTTTTTTCTGCTATCCATTTTTCCAAAATGGTAGGAAGCAATCAATTCAAGAGTAGACTTTTCGTCTTGCAAAATATCATCAATCCCAAATTCAATTAAACCCCCAATAGAAAGTTGTTTGGAAATCGTTGCTCCCAATCCACCAGAAACTCCATAAAAACTGTTGTACCCCCCTTGTACCCAAAATTTGGAGGTTGAAAACAAACCATTGATCCCAAACTGAGTGTCTTGATCAGGAATAGATCTAACATAAACCACTGGTCTCAAAAAACTATCGGCATCACCCAAAAAAGGACCTATTAAAAAATCGTTACTCAATGTTCCTGTAAAAACTCGTCTATCCGCTGTGCTGGCTCCATCATTACCCGACAAATTAAAGTCCAATGCGTTCTCCACGGTTATTCCTAAACTAAAGTGATTCACTTGCAGCCGAGCACTTGGAGAAAACTGAACAATAAAAGCATTTGTACTTTCCAATTCCGGTAAATCAATATCTGGATCAGGAACAAAACGATCATCCGCCAGTATTTCCTGAAACCCAAAAACATTAGCTCCAAAAATCAATTTTATATTGTCCTCCAGGGGAATGGCATATACATAATTAATATTTCCTCCAGTATTTAAATAAACTCCCGTATTATGCTGTAAAAAGCCAATTCCAATAGCTGATTTTTGATTTATTTTGTGTGAATAATTAGCAAATAGTGTTGTTGGGTCACCATCGATGGTCTGCCACTGCCAACGGGTCCAGATGGAAAAAGAGTTCGGATTATTCCAATCTAAACCGTGGGTGGCATTGAGTAAATTGGCATTAAATTGTGTTAAAGTATGCTGCCTAAAGTCTGCTGGAATAGTACGTTCCTGCGTCCATATCACGCTTGTTGTAAAAACAAACGAAAAATATATCAAAAGTCTAAGCATACAAGAAATGAAAATTAAACGTTACATTTAAATACCATAAACATAACTTAAGAGGGGACCTTTAGATCAGCAATTATGAGAGCAATAAAACAGCTATTCGTCATCACAATTTTTGTTATTACAGCTATAAGCTGCAATAGCTCTAATAAAGATATGGAAATTACTGAAGAGCCAGTGATTTCAACTTTCTATTTTATTAGACATGCAGAAAAGGACAGGACTGACCCTGAAAATAAGGACCCTGAGCTGAATCAAGATGGATTGGGAAGAGCTATTCGATGGGCGGAAGTCTTTGATCCTATTGCCTTGGATGCAATATACTCTACTAATTATGAGCGTACTTCCATGACAGCAGCCCCAACTGCGGTAAAAAAAGATATTACTGTTGAGTATTATGATCCCAATTCAGTTGATATTGAGGCATTCAAAACCAACAACGAAGGACTAAATGTTTTGGTAGTAGGCCACAGTAATTCTACACCAAACTTTGTCAATAATATGTTAGGGATTGAAAAATATGACCATATCGATGATAATAACAACAGCAGTCTATTTATCATTCGTATCATTGATGGCGTCGCTACAGACATCCGATTGCAAATGGACTAATTTTTATTCACCTCGACCTCAGATAGCTCTATTTTAGAGAGCAATTCCAATTCGCCTTTTTCAAAAAGCTGTCCAATTTCATAAATGGGTATTCCTTTGGTTTTAGTCTTAAAATTGTTGTAATCCACAAAACGAATACCGTTCACATACCGCTCATTATATGCCTCCCTAAAACGTTGCCCTCCTCCATTTACATGAAAATCATAAGCTAAATAATCAGGCTTAAACGTCTCTTTATTAAACCAGTACACATAAACATCATCAAAATCCTCTCCTCCATTGTCTTGGTCAAAAGTGACCTCTATTTTATAGTAATTGACTCCTTTGATGGACTCTTCACCCAGAATTTTCTTGTGTACCGCTCCATCATTTAATCCATATGGAAGTCTGGCAAAATAATGAACAGAATTGACAGAATTAGCGTAGCGATTGGCTATGGAATCAGATAATTTAACGAGGCTATCATTGATAAAGCGTTGAAAAACAGCATTTGTCTTTTCATCCGTAATCGTAATGGAATCTAAAAAGGAGATTCGTTTCAATATCTTCTTCCCTTGATCATTCTGAGAAACATATTTTCTATTTCTAAATACAAATGAAGTGTTATGATCAATGTAGTGCATGCCGCCACTGTCCTCAATAGATTTATCTATAATCTCTTGAACTGTATAGCTAGTTTTGGGTTTTTCCTTGCAAGCAAGGGAAAAAAGGAATACTATTCCAATAAAAATTCTTTTCATTAGTTTAGGTTTTATAAAGAATCGTAAAATCTAGTGTAACATTACAATTTTCTTTGATAAGAGTTTCTATTTTTGCGCACAATGCAGAAAAACATCAACATAAAAAATAAACGGGCCCGTTTTGATTACGAAATTTTAGACACCTATACTGCGGGTATTGTCTTGGGTGGAACCGAAATAAAATCTATTCGTTTGGGTAAGGCTTCGCTATCTCAAAGCTTTTGTGAGTTCAATGACAAAGCAGAACTCTTTGTAATCAATATGCAAGTGGATGAGTATAGTCATGGTGGCCATTACAACCATAAGCCAAAGGCGGAGCGAAAATTATTGTTGAACAAAAGAGAACTAAAAAAACTCCGCAGAGAGGTAACTACTTCTGGGCTTACCATTATACCTCTCAATCTTTTTATTAATGAAAGAGGTTTGGCAAAGGTGAACATTGGACTGGCGAAGGGTAAAAAACAGTACGACAAGCGGGAAACCATCAAGGATAGAGATAACAAACGTGACCTATCCAGAATAAAAAAGAGTTTTAACCAATAAAGCGCTAGTTTTTGTTTTCAAGCAAGGGTACAAATCGGAAAGAACCCAATTCTTGCTTTTCAAATTCCTTTTCAGATTTTCTAGTAAACAGGGTCATCACCTGTTCCTCCACTCCAACCGGAATTACCAATCGCCCCCCTACTTTCAACTGGGACATTAACGACTTTGGAACTTCAGGAGCTCCTGCTGTCACAATAATTCCATCGAAGGGTGCCTGCTCTGGCAATCCTTTATAGCCGTCTCCAAAAATCACCTTCTTAGGACGGTAATGCATTTTGCTAAAGAACAGTTTGGTTTTTTTAAAGAGCTCTTGCTGACGCTCAATAGTATACACCTTAGCACGTAAATGGAGCAAAACAGCTGTTTGGTATCCGCTTCCGGTACCTATCTCAAGAATAGTATGGTTAGGCTTAATCTGTAACAGTTCTGTTTGAAAAGCCACTGTATAGGGTTGGGAAATAGTTTGCTCTGCACCTATGGGAAAGGCTTTATCTTGATAGGCATGATCCTCAAAACCACTATCTAAAAAGAGATGCCTTGGGATGGTTTTAATCGCATCTAAAACCTTGACATCCTGTATCCCCTTTGCGGATAGCGTTTCTGCTAATTTGTTCCGCATACCCCTATGCTTGTGTGTGTCTTTCATCTTCTTAGTCTGGCACACGAATTTAAAGAGTTCTTTACAAATTTTATAGTTGGCGCGCTCTTATTTTTATGGAAGAGTGATCTCATATCCGTATTTTTGACAAAAACAGTACGTATGCTAAAAGTTGGTGTCCTTGGTGCAGGACATTTGGGTAAAATACACCTTAGACTCTTAAACGAATCAGATAAATATGAACTCGTAGGTTTTTACGATCCAGATGAAATCAATGCAAAAAAAGTAGCTGATGAATTTGGATATTCCTTTTTTGAAAACATCAACACGCTTATCGACGCCGTTGATGTGGTTGATATTGTAACCCCTACCCTTTCACATTTTGATTGCGCCAAAAAATCCATAGCAAAAGGGAAACATATTTTTATAGAAAAACCCATCACCAATACTTCTGAAGAAGCCACAGAATTATTAAAATTGGCAGATGAACATAATATCAAAGGGCAAGTTGGGCATGTGGAACGATTTAACCCTGCTTTTTTAGCTGTAAAAGATAAGATTGAAACACCCATGTTTATTGAAACACATAGGTTGGCTGAATTCAATCCTAGAGGAACAGATGTCCCTGTGGTACTTGATCTCATGATTCATGACATTGATGCAATTTTGAGCGTGGTAAAATCTGAAGTGAAAAAAATCAATGCCAGTGGGGTTTCCGTCATCAGCAAATCCCCAGACATCGCAAACGCCAGAATTGAGTTTGAAAATGGATGTGTGGCCAATCTTACATCAAGTAGGATTTCCTTGAAAAACATGCGAAAATCCAGATTTTTCCAAAGAGATGCATACATTTCTGTGGACTTTTTGGAAAAGAAGGTAGAAGTGGTAAAAATGAAGGATGCTCCGGAACAACCAGGAGATTTTGATATGATCTTGCAAAATGCGGAAGGCATCAAAAAGCAAATCTATTTTGAAAACCCTGACATAGAAACCAATAATGCCATTTTGGATGAGCTAGAAACTTTTGCAGACGCCATCAATAATGACACAGAACCCGTTGTTACTCTAAAACAAGGAACAGAAGCACTGCGTGTGGCCCTACAAATTATTGAATCTTTTAAAAAATAAATTGATGAAGACTATTGCAGTAATTGGCGCTGGAACTATGGGAAATGGTATAGCACATGTTTTTGCTCAAAATGGATTTCAAGTACATCTTATCGATATAGCGCAAGCATCTTTGGACAAAGGTTTGGCGACCATTACAAAGAATCTTGACCGAATGCTTTCAAAAGCATCCATCACGGAAGACGATAAAGAAAGTACTTTAAGCAATATTTCAACTTTTACCAATGTAAAAGAAGGGGTTTTAAAAGTAGATTTAGTGGTAGAAGCGGCTACGGAAAATTTAGACCTTAAACTTCGGATATTTAAGGATTTAGACGAAGTATGCGATACCAACACTATTCTAGCAACCAATACTTCCTCTATCTCCATTACGCAAATAGCAGCTGCCACCCAGCGCCCCGAGAACGTAATTGGAATGCATTTTATGAATCCGGTTCCTATCATGAAATTGGTGGAGATTATTCGAGGATACAGCACTTCTGACGAGGTTACCAAAACCATCATGGAGTTGTCTGCTAAATTAGGTAAAACACCCACCGAGGTAAATGATTACCCAGGTTTTGTTGCCAATAGAATTCTTATGCCAATGATCAACGAGGCCATAGAAACCTTATACAATGGTGTTGCAGGAGTACAGGAGATTGATACCGTAATGAAACTGGGCATGGCACATCCCATGGGGCCGTTGCAGCTTGCTGATTTTATAGGTCTGGATGTCTGCCTATCTATTTTAAACGTGATGTACGATGGTTTTAAAAACCCAAAATATGCCCCATGCCCCCTATTGGTGAATATGGTTATGGCAGGAAAATTAGGGGTGAAATCAGGAGAAGGGTTTTATGATTATTCGGAGTCTAGAAAAGCCGAAAAAGTCTCAAAGCAATTTACCTAAACCAGCATGGCCCAAATAAAACCATTTAAGGCCATTCGCCCAACAAAGGATAAAGCTGCTTTTGTTGCTTCTAGATCATATGAAGAATATTCAAAAAATGAATTGAAAGCGGTATTAAAGTACAATCCCTTCTCATTTTTACACATTATAAACCCTGGATTTAAATTCGATAAAAATATTACAGGAAAAGAACGATTTAAACTTGTTCATAACCGGTACACGGAGTTTTTGGAGGACACCATTTTTCAAAAAGATGAACAGCCTTGCTTCTATTTGTACCAAATTGAAAAAGGGCTTTTTAAAACGTTGGGCTTTTTCTGCGCCTGCAGTGTATTGGATTATCAAAACGATATCATCAAGAAACATGAGGATACCATCCAGCGTAGAGAAAAACTCTTTGCCGATTATTTACAAACAGTGGGCTTTAATGCAGAACCTGTGTTAATGACCTATGCCGACAATGAATCGGTAAGTGCCATTCTTAAAAAAGAAACATCCACTACTCCCGAGTACGACTTTACCACTACAGATAAAATCAACCATAGACTATGGAAAGTCGAAAAAAAAGCCTCCATTGAAACCCTACAAGCAACCTTCGCTTCCATCAGTGCGCTTTACATTGCGGATGGCCACCACAGAAGCGCTTCTTCCAATCTACTGGCGAAAAAACTGAAAACCGAAAACAAGGAACATATCGGGGATGAGGCCTATAATTTTTTTATGGCATATCTGATACCAGAATCAGAGATAAAAATTTATGAATTCAATAGAATGGTCAAAGATTTAAATGGTCTTACCAAAAATGAATTTTTGATTCAACTGGATACCCATTTCAGGATTGAAAAAAAGGAAGATGGATTGTACAAACCAACTCGGAAGCATCATTTTAGCATGTATTTGGATGGTGAGTTTTATTCCCTTTATTTAAGAAAAACGGTGTATAAGTTTACCGACGCTTTAAGCGAATTGGACACTCAAATATTGTATAAAACCATTTTAGAGCCCATTCTTGGAATTTCTGACCTTAGAAATGACAAGCGTATTTCCTATGGGTATGGAAAAAACAATATCATTAAAATGAAAGACAGTATCGATACAGGTGAGTTCGCAGTTGGTTTTAGCTTAGTTCCCATAAACATGAATGAAATTAAAGCCATTGCCGATGCTGGACTGGTAATGCCGCCAAAAAGTACTTATATAGAGCCGAAACTGAGAAGTGGATTGGCCATTTATGAGTTTTAAAACAATTTGAAAATCTGAAGTATGTCTATAAAAGACAACCTTATTGCAATTAATCAAACAATACCAAAGGACGTAACTTTGGTTGCGGTCTCCAAAACCAAACCCAATGAAGCCATTCTAGAAGCTTATGAAGCCGGCCATCGTGTTTTTGGAGAAAACAAAATACAAGAAATGACACAAAAATGGGAGACGCTTCCTAAAGACATTGAATGGCATATGATTGGTCATGTACAACGGAATAAGGTAAAGTATATGGCTGAGTTTGTTTCGCTTATTCACGGGGTTGATAGCCTTCGCCTACTTACAGAAATCAATAAACAAGCCGAAAAACACAATCGGGTAATCCCATGTTTGTTACAAATGCACATTGCTAAAGAAGAAACCAAATTTGGTTTGGACACATCGGAATTGCATCAGCTAATAAGCTCGGAAACGTTTGCAGCTTTAGAAAATATAAAAGTTGTGGGGCTGATGGGGATGGCAACATTTACCGAAAATAAGTCTCAAGTGAGAAAAGAATTTGCTTCTTTGAAAACCATTTTTGACGGTTTGAAACAAAAACTGCCAAACATCTCGGTTCTATCTATGGGAATGAGCGGGGATTACAGTATCGCCATTGAAGAAGGTGGAAATATGGTACGCATAGGAAGTAGTATCTTTGGAGCACGTAACTATTCATAATTTATTTTAGCGAATTTCATGTACGCCATACTCGATATTGAAAGCACAGGAGGAAAATATAATGAGGAGGGTATCATGGAAATTGCAATTCACAAATTTGATGGACACCGGGTTGTAGACAAGTTTATAAGCTTGGTGAATCCAGAGCGGGAAATTCAACCCTTTGTCGCCAAGCTTACGGGTATCAACAACCATATGTTACGGGCTGCGCCAAAATTCCATGAGGTTGCAAAACGTATTGTTGAGATAACAAATGGAGCGGTGATTGTAGCCCATAATGCGCAATTTGATTATAGAATCCTTAGAACAGAATTTAGGCGTTTGGGCTATGATTATCAACGGAAAACCCTTTGTACGGTAGACCTTTCCAAAAAATTACTGCCAGATGCAGAATCGCATAGCCTAGGAAAACTAGTACGTTCTCTCGGTTTTCCAATTAGTGATCGTCACAGGGCCAATGGTGATGCAATTGCTACCCTAAAACTTTTTAAGTTACTGCTAAATAAAGATTCAGAAAAAATCATTGTCCAAGAGGTTATCCGTGAAGAATCCCAAGGAGAGTTATCGCCTACGCAATTGGATATCGTTTCTGATTTACCTTCAGAAACAGGGGTGTATTATATGTACGACAAGGATGGTGATATCATTTTCTTGGGCAAAACCAAGGACATAAAAAAAAGAATCAATCAACACTTTACCAACGTTGGCCAGTTGGCCCGCAAGCTTCAAAAAGAAACCAAAAGAGTTTCCTACGAGCGTACTGGAAGTGAATTAATCGCAATCTTAAAGGAGTACCAAGAATTGCATAAGACAAAACCTAAACACAATAGCATTACTAAAAAGAAGCTTTTTTCCCATGTTATAAATTTTTCTAAGAACGGCACACCACATATAACCTTGGAAATTGTTAAGAGTAAGCTTCAAAAAGAGAAAAAAATAGGATTCAATGGTGTTCCTTCAGCGAAAAGCTTTCTTAAAAAAATAAGTGAAGAATATAGCATCTGTGCTTCATCATTATGCCTGGATACCATTTGTGAACATGCTAAAAATGGTTGTGCAGATGGCTGTACGGCTATTGAAAAAACTATAGAATACAATCAAAAAATAAATGATGCATTTCAAAAGTATAGTGTTGTTGGAAAAAACGTAGCATTGTTGGACAGGGGACGTGAACTAGGAGAACAGAGCCTTATCTTAATTAAAAATGGAGTATTGAAAGGGTTTTGCTATGTGGAGCTCAACCACCAAATAAATAATATTCATATCTTAGAATCCATAATAACCCCAATGTCCAGTGATGAAAACACTACTTTTATTGTTGAATCTTATTTGAGAAAAAACAACAAGCTTAAGATTTTGGAGTTAACGCCTACCCTTTGAAAGAGCATAAAATACATTCCGGTTGGAAAAATTCGCTTCATGAAGTTATCTATGAAGCTGACACGCCATTAGGCAAGTTTTTTGATCTTGTACTTGTCATTTTGATTGTTCTCAGCGTTATTTTGGTCATGTTGGAGAGCGTAAAGGAGATTGACGAACACTATCACACGGTTTTATTGACACTAGAATGGGTGGTTACCATCTTTTTTACCCTTGAATATATTGCAAGATTGATTAGCATAAAAAAGCCATGGAAATATGTTTTTAGTTTTTATGGCATCATTGATTTTGTCTCTACCATTCCACTTTATCTCTCATACATTCTTGCTGGATCACAGGTCCTTTTGGCGGTAAGAGCTTTTCGGTTATTGCGTATTTTCAGAATATTGAAACTTGTTAAGTTTATGGGAGAAGCATCCCAGCTTAAGGCTGCGCTAAAAGCAAGTAGGGCAAAAATTGCGGTTTTTATCTATGTTGTTCTAATCCTTTCTGTAATCATGGGTACCATTATGTATCTTATAGAGAGTGATGAAGCCGGTTTTACCAGTATTCCTCGAAGCATCTATTGGACCATTGTAACGCTCACCACCGTGGGCTATGGTGATATTGCTCCCCAAACCAATATTGGGCAGTTTTTGGCCACAATTATCATGGTCTTAGGGTATGGTATCATCGCGGTCCCTACCGGAATAGTAACTGTTGAATTTTCCAGACATAAAAATGGTGATAAGGCAAAGAGTGTTGTCCATACCAATACACAAGCCTGTCCTAGCTGCACTGCTGAAGGCCACAGAGATGATGCCACAAACTGTTATAAATGTGGTGAGCTGCTATGAGTTCCAAAACTTTAATTGCTGTTGTAGGCCCTACAGCTATTGGCAAGACATCATTGGGTATTTCTTTAGCCCAGCACTTTAATACGGATGTGATTTCAGCAGATTCCCGTCAATTTTTTAAGGAAATGAACATTGGTACAGCCGTGCCAACGCGTGAAGAATTAAATGCCGTTCGGCATCACTTTATACAGCACAAAAGTATTTTTGACCCCTACTCCGTAGGAGATTTTGAAAAAGAGGCTTTGCTGTTATTAGAACAACTCTTTCAGGACAAAAATCATATTATCATGGTGGGTGGTAGTGGACTGTATGTTGATGCGGTTGTACATGGCTTGGACACGTTTCCTGAAGTGGATACCAAATTACGGGAAAGCCTAAACGCAAGGCTCGAAAAAGGTGGGTTAATAGGTATGCAAGAAGAACTGCAGGCGCGCGATCCAAAGTATTACGACATAGTGGATATTGATAATCCTCATCGATTAATAAGAGCCTTGGAGATTTGTATCACCGCTAACAAGCCGTATTCTTCATTTTTAAACCAGAAAAAAGAGGGAAGATTTTTCAATACACTTTACGTTGGTATTCAGGCCGATAGAACGGTAATTTATAACCGAATCAACAAAAGAGTAGATCTTATGATGGAAGCTGGATTATTGGAAGAAGTAAGGAAAGTATACCCACATAAAAATCTTAATGCCCTACAAACCGTAGGCTACCGAGAGCTTTTTGAGTATCTTGAAGGAAACATAACCCTTGATTTTGCAATTTCTGAGATTAAAAAAAATACAAGGCGATTTGCCAAAAGACAACTTACCTGGTTAAGGAAAAACAACACTATTTTATGGGTGGACTACAATGAGGAACCAAAAATGGTGGTTAAAAAGATAACTGAACAGCTTAAAACAAATTCACATGCCTAATACACCCACAGTGTTTGTTATAATGGGCGTTTCTGGAACTGGAAAATCCACTATTGGCAAACTTTTATCCGATACTTTACAAATTCCCTTTTATGATGGGGACGATTTTCATCCTGAAGCCAACATCAAAAAAATGAGTGATGGCAAGGCGTTGAATGATGATGACCGAAAAGGTTGGCTCATAAGACTCAACCAATTGGCCAAAGAACACAAATTAAAAGGAGCTGTCATTGCTTGTTCCGCTCTAAAACAAAGTTATAGAGATTTACTGCTTAGTGAAATGGAAGGCTATCTCGAGTTTGTCTATTTAGAAGGTTCATTTGAACTCATCAAATCTAGAGCTGAAAATAGAGATGGACATTTTATGCCCTTGGATTTACTTCAATCACAATTTGATACTCTTGAACCGCCCTTGGAAGCTATTATCGTTTCTGTGGCCAATACACCAAATGAAATTGTAACCTCCATATTAAACCAACTGCAATAATAGCCAACTCATTTGCATAAAAAAACCACCCTAAGGTGGTTAAAGTTTTATTGAAAAAACGGCTTTTATTGATTCTCTGCTTTAACAACGAGTCTGAATCCTTCTCCATGAATGTTGAGGATTTCAACAACATCATCCCGCTTCAAATATTTTCTTAGTTTGGCTATATACACATCCATACTTCTAGAAGTAAAATAATTGTCGTCCCTCCATATTTTTGTCAGTGCTAATTCTCTTGGCATTAAATCATTTTCATGGAGTGCAAGTAGCCTCAATAGTTCGTTTTCTTTGGGAGAAAGTTTCACTGGTTCCTCATCCATATATTTTAAAAAGCGAAGCTTTGAGTTCAAGTGGAAATTACCAATAATGAATTCAAATTGTTTACTGTCTGCCAGCGTACTAGAAGCTTTTCTTTGAAGTATTGCTTTAAGTTTCATCAACAACACTTCAGAGTCAAAAGGTTTGTTCAAATAATCATCTGCTCCAGCCTTATACCCCTTAAGAACATCCTCTTTCATTGTTTTTGCGGTGAGGAAAATAATCGGCACATTTTCATTCTTTTCCCGTATCTCCCGTGCTAACGTAAACCCATCTTTGTAAGGCATCATAACATCCAAAATACAGACATCATAATTGTCTTTTTTGAATTTTTCAAAGCCTTCCATACCGTTTTTGGCCAAAACCACATCAAAGTCGTTCATGGACAGGTAATCTTTTAGCACGATCCCAAAATTAGGGTCATCCTCCACTAACAATATTTTCTTATTTTCTGTCTCCATAGTTTATTAAATTAAAGGCAGTTTAATAAAGAAAGTACTTCCTTTTCCTTTTTCACTTTCTGCATAAACTTCTCCCTGATGATCTTCTATTATTCGTTTTACGTAGGCCAATCCTAATCCATGACCTTTTACGTTATGTATGTCCCCGGTATGTTCCCGGTAAAATTTCTCAAACACCTTTTTAACCACTGCTTTGCTCATTCCAGCTCCTTGGTCCTGGATTTTAACAATTATGTTGTTCTTAACCAATTCGGTATAAATATCTATTTTTGGGGATTCTGGAGAATACTTCACAGCATTATCCAGCATGTTCACGATTACATTGGTAAAATGGATGTCGTTCGCCAAAACTTCTGACCTTTCCGCATCTAAATGTGAATTTACATATCCGCCTCTATCAGCAACAATCAATTCCACATGCGCAATGGCATCTACTATTATGTCATGCACATCTACTCTATCCTTACGAATGTCCAGTTGATTTTTTTCCAACTTGGATATTCTTAATACATTCTCTACTTGGGCATGCATGCGTTTGTTCTCATCCTTAATCATCCCTAAATACCGTAATACTTTTTCCTTATCCTCTATGGATTTTGGATTTCGTATGGCCTCTACGGCAAGGTTTATTGTTGCGATGGGAGTTTTAAACTCATGGGTCATATTGTTTATGAAATCTGTCTTTATCTCAGATATTTGCTTTTGTTTTATCAATTGATAGATTGCACTGGAATAGGCCACCATAATCACAAGGGTAAAAATTAACGACAAAAAGGCCATGCTCATTACCGATTGAAACAGGAACTTCTTCATGGTCGGGAACGTAAGTAACAATGAAAAATTTGTACTCCCCTCACTGTCCTTAAAAATCGGAGCCTCGTACATTTTGGATTCTGAAAACTTGAACTTTTTGGATTTCACCTTGGTCGGATAACCTTGGCTGTATACCCCGTATTCGTAATCAATATCTATATTTCTATTGCTTAATTCCTGACTTAATAGCAATTCCAGTTCTTGTTTGGACACCCTCTTGTGAATTGGCCTACTTTTGGCATATTCCATAAAAACATCTTCCCAAGCTGCTTTATCTATTTTGGATAACCCGCCAATTTTTTCAGCCTTCTGAATGGGAGTTAAGCTGTAGCTTTTGCCATCCAGGCCATATTCTTCTTTAAAGACAGCCTTGGTACGCTTGCTTGTATAGTTTTTAAATGTGGTGGTATCCTCCCCACCTAAATTATCAAAGAACGTTGATGTTATATTGTAATCTTCCTCTAAAATTCCATGGGAATAAAAAAGAATCTCGTCTGAGTTTAAATCCCGGTCAACAAACAAAAAATTTCTGAACTGTGTAGTTTTAGGTTGCCCAATACTATCTACTAGGGAAGCCAAACGATCTGAATAGTCCTTCATCTCCCTCTTCTCCACTCTACTAGCTACTTTATCCAGTATGTCTGTAACCGTTCTTGAGAATTGCTCCTCCTTGTCGTCTACTGATGTTCTTATCCAATACACTTGAACAAAAATTATCCCAGTCAGGGATAAACTCATAAGAATGACGAGAAGAACGAAAAGCTTCTTGTTCATTGGGGTAAAATTAGAAATTTAACATTTAGGCCATTTACCGTTTAACCTAACCTTAACAAAAATGTTAAAATTTATGGTCAATCCGCCAGCCCAACAAGTCTGTGGTGTATCTCCTCAACCCTTTGTTTGGTGGTTTCTAAGTCAATATTATGGATTGAAAAATGTGAAAAGGCTTCTTTTTCATTATCATCCATTTGGTTCTTCATCCTGTCAAGTACTTCTTGGTCTTTGACACCATCTCTGCTCATTACCCTTTTTAAACGTAGGTCTAAGGGTGCTGTTACCAAAACGATGTGATCATACTGATCTTGTGAATCGTTTTCAAAAATCAAAGCGGTTTCCTGAATTACATAGGAAGCATCTTGTTTTTCAGCCCATTTTAAAAAATGTTTTTTTACAGCAGGATGTACAATGGCATTCAGTTTTTTTAATACCTCTGGATCTCTGAAAATTCTGTTCGCTATAAAACTTCTATTTAAGGTATCACCATCATAGGCACCTTCTCCTATGAGGTTTTTGACTGCTTCTTTTAATTCTGATGAGTTCGTCATCAACTGTTTGGCTTCCAAATCGGAATCGTACACTGGCACACCTAGGTCTTTGAACATTTTTGCTACAGTGCTCTTACCTCCACCAATACCTCCTGTTAACCCAACAATCATCATTTCCTTTCCAAAACAAAGTTTATCTTATTCTCTAGCAAACGAACCCCATGTACCTTTTCTGGTTTTTTTGTTATTTCCAAAAATATCACATTATCATTGGCATTGTTGCGTTGTTTATAATCAGCGACCACCAAGAAATCATTTGCCGAAATAACCTTTAATTGACCAATGGTGGCCTTACAAAGAATTTTTATGGCATTGGGGAAGGTCTTAACGTCATAGCCTTCGGGAAAATTCACCACTTGAACTGGGACATCAAACACTTCTTCAGAAAATTTGGCCACTTTCCCCGATACACTAGCTCGGTTAATGGAAAAGATACTATTGTCCAAGGTCTTTGGAAAAACAAGCAGAACATCTTTGGAGAAATCTGAGGAAACGTCTGTCAACTCAATTTCTGAAGTATGGATTTCCGTAAGCGCATCTATTTCATTTTTTGGTCCTTTTACCAAAACCGTAGTAGGGTTGATCAACGGCTCTCCTTCCAATATGTAGTTTTGTCGAAACTGAATATCCAAATTTGCCTTGATTGGAATCTCCTTGGATGCAACTTGATAAAGATCCACCTTAAGCTCGCGCCTATCTAAATCAATTAGAGAAATACTCTGAGAAAGTTGCCGTTCCATTTGCTTTTTTACCGCATCCTCGGTTAAAATGTACGAACCATTTCGATTGATTATTCCGGATAAGTCAATATCTATTCGCTTATTGGTGAAATTGTAGTAGAGAAACTTAAATCCGCTTGTTTTTATTTTTGCTTCTATTCTATTGACCGCATTGTTGCCCAATAATAGCGTGTCTGGAAGGTTTTTATAATTGAGGACAAAGTTGGCCCTAGATTCATAAGGCTCTGAAAGATTACTAAGAAACCATGCAAGGAATGAACATAGCAAAAAGAGCAAAAACACTTTTACTTTTCTCTTGTTTAAACCTTTCCATCCCTTTTTGAACACCTTATTTTGTTTTAAAAAACAGCTTTGGAAATAATTCTTCCGGTTCCTTGCTACTAAAATTAAGCAACATTGTGGATTTTAGAAAACCCATTCCATATCCTGTAAACTGCGTTAAGCTGGCAAAAATTGTTAGTGAAGCCACTTTTAAATTTTTGGTTTTTGCCAATGCATCAAAAAACAGCACTAAAAAGTATACCGAAAATAGTAGCAATGGAATCATGATACCAACAATTGCCAATACAATTGAAGTTATTAATCCTAGCATGAAAAAAGTGGGAAACCAATAGGTAAGTTTTGCAGTTCCAGGGTGCCACCTGTTTAAAATGGGCCTCACCTTTCCAAATTTATTCACTTGAATAAAGAATTTATTCCAATCAATACGCCTTTTATGGTACACAAAGGCCTTACTAAACAATCTGGTTTTAAACCCGGCCTTCCAGATACGAAATGTCAAATCTGGGTCTTCCCCCGGGTGAATCCTACCAAAACCACCTGCTTTCTCAAAAGCCTCTTGGGAAATTCCCATATTAAAACTACGGGGTTGAAATTTACCAACCGACTCACTTCCTCCCCTAATACCTCCAGTGGTAAAAAAAGAAGTCATAACATAATTGATTGCCTTCTGCACGGTGGTGAAAGATTGGTCAGCAGCATCGGGGCCGCCAAAACAATGCACAAACTCCTTTTGCAACTCTTTGTTCACTTCTGCCAAATATTGCTTGGGCAGGATACAGTCAGAGTCTAATATGATAAAGTAATTTCCTTTGGCCTTTTTCATGCCATAATTACGCGATTCCCCTGGTCCTGAATTTTCCTTGAAGTAGTAAGAAATGTTCAAGCTTTCTTGGAATTCATGTATCACCTCCTTTGAATCCTGGCTTGACCCATCTTCTACAATAACCACTTCAAAACCTCCTTTAAAATCTTGAAGTATGAGACTTTCCAACAACTCCCGAATTTCTTCAGGCCGATTATAAACAGGAACTATTATGGATATATCTACGCTCATCTAAAAACACAAAAGCCATCCCAAAAAGAGATGGCTTTGTTTGCTAAATTTTATTGTTACTCTGTAAATTCATCAATTACTTCTTGGCTCACACCAGTATTGGAAAACCCGCCATCGTGGAATAAATTCTGCATGGTCACCTTCTTTGTTAAGTCTGAAAACAAACTTACGGTATAGTCAGCGCAATCTGCAGCAGATGCATTACCTAATGGCGACATCTTTTCAGCATAGCTGATAAACCCATCAAAACCTTTAACACCTTGCCCAGCAGTTGTTGGAGTTGGAGATTGGGAAATGGTGTTTACCCGCACTTTCTTTTCCTTTCCAAAGAAATACCCAAAACTTCTTGCTACAGATTCTAAATAGGCCTTGTTATCTGCCATATCGTTATAATCTGGAAAAGTACGCTGCGCAGCCATATAAGTCAGGGCTACTATACTCCCCCATTCGTTCATGGCATCAGCCTTATACAGGGACTGCATCACCTTATGAAATGAAAGCGCAGAAACGTCCCATCCCTTAGCAGTGAAATCATATTTTTCATCTGTATATGCCCTTCCCTTTCTAACATTAACGGACATGCCTATAGAGTGCAATACAAAATCTAGTTTACCTCCTAAGATCTCCGTGGCTTGGGTCACCAAATTTTCCAAATCCTCTTCACTTGTAGCATCTGCGGGTATAATCTCCGAATTCGTTTTTGCAGCCAATTCTTTAATCTGCCCCATTCGCATCGCAATGGGCGCATTGGTCAATACAAAAGTTCCACCTTCTTCATGAACGCGTTCCGCTGTTTTCCATGCAATGGAATGTTCATCCAAAGCTCCAAAAATGATTCCCCTTTTACCCTTTAAAAGATTGTATGCCATATTTCTTATCTATAGTTGGTTTCTGCGACAAAGATATTTATTCTTATCGAGTTTTACGTTGTTGTATTTGTACTGCCAAAGTTATTGCAATAACTGCCTTGCATGTGCCATAGCAGATTCTGAAATGGATTTACCTCCAAGCATTTCTGCCAGTTCTTTTATACGCTCATCTGCATTCAATTTTCTCATCTGCGTACTGGTTCCTTCTCCTTTTTCTTCCTTGAATACTTTGAATTGCTGCTGTCCTTTTGACGCTACCTGTGGTAAATGGGTTATGGAAAAGACTTGCATGGTTTTGCTCATCTCCTGCATGATTTCCCCCATCCGGTTGGATATTTCTCCAGAAACGCCAGTGTCAATTTCATCAAACATCATTGTGGGAAGCTGCTCATATTTTGCCAAAATAGCTTTTATGGTCAGCATAATTCTGGATAATTCACCGCCCGAAGCTACTTTTTTTAATTCACCGTAGTCAGAACCCTTATTGGCAGAAAACAAAAAGGTTAAATCATCTTTTCCGTTTGATTTAAAACTAGTGGAAGAATTTACCTCGATTTTAAAGGTAGCAGAAGGCATGCCAAGAGCATAAAGACTTTCTTGAAGCATCAGCTTCAATTTAGGAATCACCGCGTTTCTGGCTTCCCTAATTTTAATCGCCCATGTCTCCACTTGCTTTGTGATTTCTTTAACCTCACCCTCTCTTGCCTTAATTTTTTCTTCAATATTTTCAATGGCATCCACTTGCTCTGCCAAATGATTCCTTATATCAATAAGCGCTTCAACAGAGCTCACCTGGTGCTTTTTTTGTAAATCGTACAGCTGCTGTAACTGTCCATTAACTGTTTCCAAACGAGCTGGATTTGCCTCTACTCCATCTTTTATATGTTCCAATTCCGTAGCAATATCATCTGCTTCTATAAATATGGATTGTACACGCTCATTTAATGCTGAATAGGAGCTTCCAAAATCCGATAGGTTTTGAAAAACTCTCTTCAAATCAGCCAGCCTACCAAGAACACCTAGCTGTTCGTTATTCAACAATTGATGTCCTTCGGATAGCAGTTCCATAATCTGCTCCACATTGTTCAATTGCTCATATTCAGATTCCAACTCTTCCTGAATTCCAATTTTTAATGGTGCTGCTTCCAGTTCTTTGAACAAAAAACTATTATAATCATGTTCCTTGTTGGCATTGGCCTGAAAATCCATTAAGTCCTGCAACGCTTTGGAAGCGCTTTTATGAAGTTCTAAATGTTCTTTGTACGCCTGAAGGTTTTCCTTATTCTCTGCTAAAGCATCTACCACTTTTAGCTGAAAATCATTTTCTGTCAACCGCAATGTTTGGTGTTGGGAATGGACATCCACCAATCGTGCTCCCAATCCTCTTAAAATATCTAGTGTAACCGGTGAGTCGTTTACAAATGCTCTTGATTTTCCACTGGGCAAGATTTCCCGCCTTAAAATGGTGTCGTCTTCATAATCCAAATCATTCGTATTGAAAAAACCCTTCATTTGGTATTTTGAAATGTTGAATTCTGCTTCTATAATGCATTTCTGTGCTTCATTTTTAAGCGAACTCAAATCAGCTCGTTTTCCAAGAACAAGGGAAAGACCACCCAATAATATAGATTTACCAGCTCCTGTTTCACCAGTGATAGTCGTAAAACCATCCGAAAATGAAACGTTTACATCGTCTATTAATGCGTAATTCTGAATAGAAAGATTTGTAAGCAATACTGAAGATTTACACTGTAAAGATAAATCTCTTTGGAGAAATGGGCTAGTATTTTATCTCGTTCCAGGTGTTAGAGTAAAATGGCGCCACTCTATTAAGGGTTTCCTTTAGTTTTACAATGTCCACTTTAGGGCCATCGGAGAAGATATTTTGAATTTCCTCGGACTTGGCATCAAAGAAGGTTTGAATTAAGAAAGCATTGGGTCTACGCTTGATCAGTGTTTCAAATAAACGCATGCTCCCAGAAATTACCTGCTTCCCTGTACTGTTGTTATCGCCAAGAATATCTAATCCTTTTCTATGGTAATTGTACATAGCTATACGGTATTCCCTAAAGGAATTACTGAGCAAGTTATCCACCAATTCAAATCTAGTACGTGTCCCTGTTTCCTGACTCCAGCCTGAAAAATTGGACCCTTGTGCCTGTGTTACTATATTTTGTGCTTTTCTAAATAAATCATCCCCGCCCTCTAAAGAAAAGGTGTCGGCATCCAAACCAAGAATGATGTATATATAGTATGTTAGTACACCAACCAAATTGGAATCAAAAACATTTTCATTAAACACTAATGGCTGAAATTCTTGATATTGAAAATTAAAGGCGTCATCCTTGTAGTTAAACACAGGGCTTTCGTAAGAGCTGTTAAAAACCGGTCTGGAAGATTGTATTTGAATGTTTGCCTCAAACCTATCTGACTCATATTGTGTGACGGTAATAAACATTCTAGCATTTACCCGCTCATTCTCTTTGTACACCCTATTGGTCCATTTGCTTTTATTCACAAAATCATTAAGGGAGCGCTCCAAAGTCCTAAAAATCTGTTGATTGGTCTGACTAACCTGATCAGAGTTGACCGTTACGGTGCAATTCAGTTCCTGCGCAAATATTGCTTGCGATACCAATAGAGAAAAAGTGAGTACTAAAATGCTACGCATGAATCCTGGAGATAATTTCTTCCCAAATGTCCGAAGCCACTTCTGGCTTCGTCTTCAATGCAAACGTTTTTATATCCAAATTCTTATCAATGAAGGTGATTTTATTGGTGGTTCCACCAAAACCAGCACCATCGTCCTTTAAAGAGTTTAGTACTATGGCATCCAAATTTTTACGCTGAAGTTTTCCTTTTGCGTTTTCCAGCTCATTTTCTGTCTCCAAAGCAAATCCTACCAAAAACTGTTTTTGCTTCAATTCTCCCAATGAAAAAAGGATATCCGGGTTACGTTCCAGTTCAATCTTTAAATCGCCTTCTTTCTTTTTGATTTTTTCAGCAGCAACTTGTTTTGGTCGATAATCTGCAACAGCTGCTGCACAAATAGCGACATCCATAGTTTTGTAATGTTCATGACTTGCATCATACATTTCTTGGGCGGATGTAACTCGAATAAGTTTTATGCGGTCATTTTCCACCTTAAGGTTTGTAGGGCCAGAAATAAGGGTGACCTTGGCACCCAAATTTGCAGCGCTTTTGGCAAGTTCAAAGCCCATTGTTCCTGATGAACGATTCCCCAAAAATCGAACGGGGTCAATAGCTTCATGTGTAGGGCCAGCCGTAATCAACACATTTTTTCCGGACAATGGGAGTTCTTTTGCCAAATCTTCTTGAACAAACGCTACAATATGTTCAGGTTCCGCCATACGACCCTCTCCATGAAGTCCGCTAGCCAATTCACCAGCTTCAGCCGGAATCATAAGGTTACCGAAGGATTTTAATTTTTCAAAAGAAGTAGTGGTAGATGGATGTTTGTACATGTCCAAATCCATTGCTGGAGCAAAATAAACTGGACATTTTGCAGATAGATACGTGGCCATAAGCAAGTTATCGCAAGTACCATGTGCCATTTTGGAAAGCGTATTGGCCGTTGCCGGGGCAATGATCATTAGGTCTGCCCATAGTCCCAGTGCTACATGGTTGTTCCAAGAAACACTTCCATCCTCTTCATTGACGAAGTCCGTCAACACAGGGTTTTTAGACAAAGTGGATAGCGTAAGGGGGGAAACAAAAGAGCTGGCGCTTTGGGTCATAACAATCTTGACCTCAGCACCAGCTTTTATCAATAACCGAACAAGAAAGGTGGTTTTATAAGCGGCAATTCCCCCGGTAATGCCCAAAAGAATGTTTTTTCCGCTTAGCATTCCTTAAGCGTCTTTCTCTGTGTTTCTGTAATAGATTTTATCTTCCAACCACTCCATAACTGCCAATGCGTGTGGTTTTGGAAGTTTTTCATAGAATTTGGAAACTTCTATTTGCTCCTTGTTTTCAAAAACTTCTTCCAAGCTGTCGCTATAAGTAGCAAACTCTTCCAATTTTTCCAACAATTCCTTTTTTATCTCTGAATTGATTTGGATGGCACGTTTGGAAGCAATGGAAATAGCTTCGTAAATGTTTTCCGTTTTTTCATCAAACTCATTTCTGTTATGGGTAACAGTGGAAACGGGAGCTTTTGTATTTTTTAAATCTTGCATATGCTGCGTATTAAACTATTTATTTGGAATTGGAATACTCGCTTAATTCCTTTTGGATTTTTTCGGATAGATTATCCGCTTTCTTTTTAAATTGTGATTCTGGGAAATAGCGCATTAACGTATTATACGAAGCTTGCGCATCTTCCAGACGTTCTTTTTTTCTGTTCTCGGTACTATTCAGTGCCAAACTTGTGGCTGCCTCAATACGGTAGTACAGTGCTTCTTCCCTGTAAACAGATCCAGGATTATCTGAAATAAAATTATCCAGTGAGGTTATTGCCGAAACGAGAATTGGGTAATTAAACTGCCCCAGTTTATTAAACTGTTTTGCAATCTCTATTTGTTTCTTTTGCTTTTTTGCGGTTAGCTCTTTTGCCATTTCATTGGCATCGGCAAAAAATTCTGATTCTGGATAGGTATTGATAAATGATTGGAGCTTGGCCAAGGCTTTATCTGTGTCTGTTTGATCTAAAGAATATTCTGGAGAAAGCTCATAATAACTTTTAGCTCCTAAAAAAGTAGCTTCTTGGATTTTATCACTTTTCGGGTACGATTTTATAAAACGCTCAAACTGATACCCGGAAAGGTAGTAGTCCTTCGTTTTAAAATAAGAATCCGCAAAAAAGAACATTACCCTTTCACCTTGTGGCTTGCCCACATACTTCGGTGCTATTTGTTCAAACAATCTTTTTGCTCTTTTGTAATCCCCTTCCGCATAGTATTTTTCAGCCAAATCATATTTGGGCTTAACATCTTCGTTTTTAAGTACCTTTTGGTACTCGCTACACGATGTAAGAAAGATTACGGCAAAGAGTAAAGGGAGAATCGACCTCATTTTCAAAAACATTTTGCAAAATTAGTGATAATCAACGGATTTAAAAAATTGATTTGGAATCCAAAAATAAGTGCAGGAGATGCTATTTACCACTCTTTTGGCGAACATTTAACGAACACTAAGCATGCACCTTTTCAAATGCCTTTAGAAAACTTTGTATTTTGTCTTTTAAACCCGGCGTAGCTTCGATTAGTGGAAGCCTCACTGTAGCTTTGCACAGCCCTAAATATTCAAAAATACTCTTGATGCCCGCAGGGTTCCCTTCTTCAAAAATCAACTGCATGATAGGCAGTAACGCATGATGTATTTGATATGCATCTTCAGCATTGTCATCACTTCCCAAAGCAATCATTCTGGAAAATGCATTTGGCAAACCTTGCCCCAAAACTGAAATTACTCCTGCCCCACCTGCTAAAACTGTTGGGAGCGCTGTAAAATCATCCCCAGAAATCACCAAGAAATCGTCAGGCTTTCCCTTAATAATTTCATCAATCTGGGTCATATCTCCACACGCTTCTTTTATGGCTAAAATATTGGGTAGGTCATGTGCCAACCGTAATGTCGTCTCTGGCAACATATTGCTTCCGGTTCTAGAAGGAACATTGTAGAGGATTATTGGTTTTGGGGATGCTTTGGCAATAGCTTTAAAATGTTGGTATATTCCTTCTTGTGTAGGTTTGCTATAGCATGGAGAAACCGAAAGTATGGCATCAAACTCAGAGAGGTCAAGTGTTTTTAAATCGGCAACAACTGCTGCAGTGTTATTTCCGCCAACTCCTAAAACCAAAGGTAATCTACCTGCATTGGTTTTTATAACGGTATCCATTACCTGTTGTTTCTCTTCTTTGGAAAGGGTTGCGGCTTCTCCTGTGGTGCCTAAAGCCACAAGATAGTCTATGCCTCCATCAATACAGTGTTCGATGATTCGTTCCAATGCCTTTACATCAATAGAAAAATCATCATTAAAAGGTGTTACCAATGCAACTCCAGTACCCTCAAATTGTTCCATTACAATTCCTTTAAAACTTTCAAATACTTTTTTAATTCACTTTTAAAAACTTTAAAGTCTTTAAAAGGAGTATTTAAAATTAAATCGTTGATTTTGTGATCCAGTGTACCAAAACCTACTTTCAGTCTTGCTGAAGTTTTAACGGACAACAACTTCATCATTAAATTATCTTCTTCATAATAATTGATGATCATATCGTACTCTCTGCCCAAAAACTCCAGGACATATCCGTTTTCAATAACACCCTTCCAGCCCAAATCCTTGTCGGAGAATATTTGAATGGCATAAGGCGAGTTTTTATCATACTCCCGCTTATATCCAATAATCTTAATGGCATTAGGTCTAAGTGAAAACTCGTCTATCAATTCATAAAATACTTCCGCATTATGAAAGTTGTCCACGTCAACAATACATCCAATTCTGGTAATGCCCTTTTCCCTATCCAAGGCCACAGGAGCCTTTTCCATTTCCTCCTGTAAAAATTTAAGACCCGATTTAACTTTAAATTTATCTTGGAGCCCTTTTAAAAACATATTTTTTATGCATTTTTACAAAGGTAATTATTCTACCAAGATTACTTAACAAAGATAGTTACGTGGATTATTTAAAATTAAAACAATTTGTTGTATTTGTAACTTTTTGTTTTTTGATGGCCTGCAAGCAGGAAACAAGTAGACTTTCGGAAATTAAAAGCGAACAAATAAAAATTGACTCCACTTACAAGGAAGCTGACTCTATCGCTTTTTTTGTAAAGCCTTTTAAGGATAGAATAAACCAAGTTCTGGACAGTACTTTGGCGCATGCTCCCAAACCCTTGATTCTGGATGACGGCGCACGTAATACGTCCATGGGGAATTTAATGGCCGATATTGTTTTTGAAGAAACCAAACCTCTTTTTAAATCTAGAACCGGGAAAAATCTTGATTTTGTGGTGCTCAACAGAGGAGGAATTCGTTCTGTTATTTCTGCAGGAAATGTCACAGCCAGAAATGCTTATGAGGTAATGCCTTTTGAGAATTATATTTCTGTAGTAGAATTAAAAGGTAGTGCTGTGAGAGAACTCATTACTTTTCTGGCATCTGCAACACGGGCACATCCTATAGCAGGAATGCAGATTGTTTTAAACAAAAAAGGCGCTTTGGAATCTGTAAATATAAATGGAAGCCCTTTCGATGAAAATCGCGTTTACCATGTGGCAACATCCGATTATTTAGTTCAAGGCGGTGAAGAGATGGGTTTTTTTAAGCATGTGAATACTGTTACCCATACGGACTACCTTTTACGAAACGCGATTATAGATTACTTTAAAAAAGTAGACACTTTAAAAGCAACCGTTGATGATCGTTTTATACAATTGAATAGATGAAAAGAAGGGAGTTTTTAACCAATACAGCAGCGACATCAGCCTTAATTGGACTTGGTGGGCTTGGACTAAATTCATGTTCCAGCATAGGTCGTAAACACATTACCATCTTGCATACCAATGATGTGCATAGCCATATAGATCCTTTTCCAAATTCCCACTCGCTATATGCCAACCTAGGCGGAATTGCAAGAAGAGCAACGCTGGTTGAAAGCATTAGAAACGAAAATCCGAATACGCTACTTTTTGATGCAGGCGATATATTTCAGGGCACTCCCTATTTTAATTTTTATGGAGGGGAGTTGGAGTTTAAATTAATGAGCAAACTCAATTATGATGCAGCAACCATTGGCAATCATGATTTTGATAATGGTGTGGATGGATTATTAGCTCAAGTACCCCATGCCAGTTTTGAGTTACTTTCTGCTAACTATGATTTTAGCAATACGGTAATGGATGGTTTTGTGAAACCATTCAAAATTTATCAAGTAGATGGAGTAAAAATAGGTGTTTACGGCCTTGGAATAGCTTTGGATGGTTTGGTCACAAAAAGACTTTACAAGGAAACTTTGTACTTAAACCCCTTTGAAATTGCCTCTGATATGGAACATAAACTCAAAGAAGAGGAGCAGTGTGATTTGGTCATTTGTCTTTCCCATCTGGGCTATGATTATGAGAATCCGGAACGCCCTTCAGATACGCAATTGGCGCAACGTACCCACTACACCAATTTGATTATCGGCGGACACACCCATACCTTTTTGGATAAGCCGGACATCCGTACAAACAAAAACGGAGATTCCGTATTAATCAACCAAGTGGGAGCCTTTGGTATTAATTTAGGTCGAATTGATTTTTATTTTGATCAGGATAAAAATGCTTCAGTAAATGGGGTGAGTATTTCCGTGTAAAATCGTTGAGTTCGTAACGGTATATCATATAAATCAGCTCATTTACACACGATTTAATACCTGTTTTACATCAATTCGCAGTATAACATAAGAATTTTCTTATATTGAAAAGCGCCCTTTTGCTTTTACTGCAACAATTAGTTAAACAGTCAAAAAAATATGGCACAATTAGATACTTCATTATTCAACTCTACTGGGTCAAGAAATTTCACTTATGCGGGTTTTCCCGATGCTAAAATCCTAGAAAGCGAGACCTCATCAAAGTGGGTGCAGCATTTGTTGTTCGGAGATTACATCACTGTCCTGGATACCGAAGTAATCAACGACCGGGTATTAGTGCTTTCCAGAAATAAAACTGGGTGGATTTCCATTGAAAATATCCAAAAACAGCGAATCCTGGAAGTCAATTTTGTGGATATTGGCCAAGGAGATGGTTGTCATATGGTTACCCCGGATGATAAACATTATTTTATTGATGCCGGCAAAGGAGACAATATGTACCGCTATCTCTACTGGCGATTTAATCTGGATAAAAACGATAGTTTGCCTATGAAGTTTAAGGCCATTGTAAGCCATCCAGACAATGATCACTTTTTGGGGTTTGCAGATATTTTTAAAGAACCAGCTATCCAGTTTGATAAAATCTATCATAGTGGTATTGTGCAGCGTCCTGTAGATCATACAAAAGGTTGGAATACGCTGTTGGGAAAAGTAGAAGAGCTTTCAGATGGGGAAAAGTATCTGGAATCCTTAGTGCTTACAGATGCTGCTATGAAATCAATATTGAGCGACCCTCAAAACAGTATTGGCAAAGGGTCTCAATACCCAGAAACTATGGCACTTGCCTTAGTACAACAGCCTCAACCAGATTTTGAAGCGCTAAACAACCATACTGGTTTTTTGTTGGGTAATGGTGGAAACAATGAACTTTCACTTGAGGTTATTGCTCCAATTATTACCCAAAAAGACGGAAAACAGGTTCTCCCATTTTTAAAGGACAACGGAAAAACAAAGAATGGGCATTCGGTTTTGTTAATGCTGAAATACAAACATTTAAAGGTAATGCTCGGTGGTGACATTAACGAAGAAGCAGGGGAGTATATCAACCATAAATTGGGTGTAAGCGCTAAGGATATTCTTCAGTCCGATATTGCCAAGGCGTGCCACCATGGCAGTCATTTGTTCAGTTATGAGTTTTTAGAAAATATAAATGCCTTGGGTACGGTAATCTCTAGTGGGGACAATGAAAACTACAGTCACCCAAGACCAGACACACTCGGCGCAATAGGAAAGACAGGGTATAGCAAAAAGCCTTTGATTTTTAGTACTGAGCTTGCTCGGTCCAACAAAGATTTCTCTTCAACAACTATTCCAGAGCTGGTAAAAAAGTACCAAAACTGGGAAGAAGCTAAGAATGAGCACGATGATTTCAAGGCCAACTTTGTGGATATCCCAGCCAATCTTGTAATATTAGAAGAGCTTAAGGATAAAATGGTAAAAAAATATAAAGAGATTAACTCCTACCTTACTCGTTATGGGATGATAAGCTTGCGCAGCGATGGAGAACAAATGATCGTTGCCCAAAAATTGGAAAAAGATGGTCGCGGCGGCAAATATGACATCTACAAGTTTGCTTTTGATGCACAAGAGCAACGGTTTGTCAGGAAGTAGAAGTTGCCTCTTCCAACCTCTATCTATATACTTGTATAAATCCGTTACACTCATTTGGGATATTTCGCAAGTATTTAGCACCAATGCTTCCATTAAAAGCCAGAATGGCAAAAAACCTTTTATGAGAGGAATCAATAGCATACAACTATTGAATGATAATAAAAGATGGTGGGTCATCAACATCTGTTGGACACAAGAAACTGAAGGCAACCCAATTCTAGAAGAATATTTAGAAAAAACTAGTGTGATAATCGACTATTTCTTCAAAGCTGAAATCACCAACTCTCTAAGCTCTTCTTCTAAACTATCCGATGGAAAAGATTCGTTAGCCAGTTTGTACCAATAAGAAGCGTTCCAATCATCTCCTTCCACGCGATGTAAATAGGCATGAATTCGGCTTCCCATTTTGGTGTGCAGTTCTTGAGCAATGTCATGCGAAGCATTCCAATCTCCTTTGGAAGCCCACCAAAGCGATTGCATGGCTTCGGGCCAATCTACTGAAGGTTCGGCTTCTATTAAAGTATTCACGAATTCCTCATATGTTTTTAGGACTGACATCTTAATAAACTATATCACATTTTGATTTATACTCGTGAAATCAATTTTTATCCACATTCTTACCTAAATTAGACCTTATCAAAAATTACTTTTCAAGATAAATTTATATAAAATCAACGATGCATTTAAATCATCTTTTCGTTTTTCTATTCTCCATAGTGTCATTTACTTCTGTGGTAGCCCAAAATACCTTCGACATCGTATTTCCACGTACAGAAGCAGAACGAAGCAACAATTGTCAACGTTGCTTGCAGCTATTCTCACAAAAACCCAAGGAAGTTGGTTTTTCAATCAAAATGGACAAATCCAATACCCTTTATTTTGAAATCAATGACCGGAAGTGGTTCAATATGCTTTTTAAAAATGCTGGTGACGGGATTGCTGTGGACATTATCACCAAAAATCGATACGATTGTTCAGAATTATTTCCAGAACCCCAACAAATAAAAGGGATGCTTTTAAAGCCAGTGTATGCCCCAGCCTTAAAAAAGACCTTGAAGCCGACAACAGAAAACAGGTATCGCGTTAGAGTAGGTAAATTACCCGCTTTATTTCTTAACAAAGAAGTAGAATTTAACATTCTGTTTTTAAGCAACAGAACATTATGCAGATACAACACCATCTTCAACCTAGAATCATACCAGTGGAGCTTATTGGATATGGGGATGTACCTAGATTCCCTCACCTATAAGACCAAACTAAGCTCTAAAGCAACAGGTGCAGAGTATTCATTAAAACAGAAGACTTTAACCTTTACCATTCCATTTGAAAAAAACAAATCGAGCTATTCACAAGAGGACATTAAACCCCTTTACGATTCATTAAGGTTGACAGATTTCAATATTAAAAAAATCGATATCAAAGCCTATGCTTCGGTAGAAGGGAATGCCGAGCGTAACCTAAAACTACAACAAGATCGCGCATCGAGCATTGTACAGGCCATGCAGGCATTTCAAGAACCTACTATTGAAACCAAAGTTTCAACCTCTGAAAACTGGGTTGAATTTTTAAATGATATTTCTGACACGCCATATGCATCATTCAAAAAATTGAGCAAGCAAGAAATAAAGAACAAACTTGTAGGGAGTACATCCGAAACGTTGGAAAAATATTTACGGAACCACCGTAAAGCAATTATCAGATTGGACCTTGAGCGTATTGATAAGTACAAAGACATGAAAACAGAGGTTATTATCGACCTTTTCAACCAAGCAATTGGAAATGATGATATTGATCAGGCAAAAATCTTACAGAATTCTATTTTTGAGCGATTGAAGGGCAAAGAGGCAGATCCAAATCTATTATCATCCATGGAAATACCCCGTCAATTGAAATACGTACCTTTTTTCAATAAAAATTCAGCATTTCGCTATTTGAAGGATGAACGAAACCTCCTTATTGCATACAAAGAATTACTAGAGCTGGAAAGACTAGCGCCTAAAGACAAAAAGATCAAGTACAATATTGCAGCATTAAAAATGCGGATATGGCGTCATAACGTAGAACCTGTTCAGCAGGATAATTTTAAAACAGAACTCTTGAATCTCAAAAAATATGGAATCCAGCAAGCGCTTATAGATAGAATGTTGGTCAACTATCACATTATTAAAAGTGAGCTCTATATGCGGCAACGAGATTATACCAACAAAGACAGATCTGTTGGCTTTATATTGAAAAATTACAAAAAAGTACCGCTACAGGACTATGATTACTTAAGCCTTGCGCAGTTTTTAACCTATTATTCCGATTTGGAAAGTGCGGAGCATCTATTACAACCTAAAATGAAGATGGTAGATGTGAATGAAAACCTTCTTTTCTACTACCTGAACCTTACTTTAGTAAACAAGGAAATCATTCAGAATCCTGAGTATCGTACCATTATGCTCAATGCCATTAACTTAAATAAGAATAGATTCTGCAGACTATTTGATGAATCACATAAAGGCGGTGTCACCTTTCAACTACTGGAAGATTACTACCTATACAATACCTACTGTGAAAATTGCGAAAACTAAAGCATCTCTATAAAATCTTGTTCCGAAATAATGGGAATTCCAAGACCTTCGGCTTTGGTTTTCTTGCTTGGGCCCATATTGGCCCCTGCCACCAAATAAGTTGTTTTGGAGGAAATGGATGAGGCCACTTTACCACCATTGTCTTCAATTAGTTTTTTCAGTTCTGTTCTTCCCAGGGATTCAAAAACGCCAGAAACCACAAAAGTTTTCCCTTTTAACTGATCAGATTGATTCTCCAATTGTTCTTCGGATAGCGAAAACTGCAATCCATAAGATTTTAATCGCTCTATTAGTTCCACATTGGAGGGTTCAGCAAAAAATTGCACAACACTTTCAGCAATACGGCCACCTATCTCATCGACGGCAACCAATTCTTCCTCTGTGGCTGCAACTAAGCCATCGATGTTTTTATAGGCTTTTGCCAGTTTTTTGGCCACAGTTTCTCCTACATAGCGTATTCCCAACCCAAATAAAACACGCTCAAAAGGTATTGCTGTTGAAGCTGCAACTCCATTTACCAAATTTTCAGCAGATTTTTCAGCCATCCGCTCCAACGGCATTACTTGCTCTTTGGTCAACGCGTATAGATCAGCATAATTCGCTATCAAGCCTTCTTTAAATAGCAATTCTACGGTTTCCCCACCCAAGCCTTCAATATCCATTGCTTTCCTTGATATGAAATGCTGAATGCGGCCAGTAATCTGAGTTGGGCATCCTGTATCATTCGGACAAAAGTGTTGTGCCTCCCCCTCTTTTCGCACTAGTTGCGTATTACATTCGGGGCAATGCTGAATGTAAGCAGTAGGAACAGAGTCTGCAGGGCGTTTGGTAAAATCCACTGCTATAATCTTCGGAATGATTTCCCCTCCTTTTTCCACAAAAACAGTATCACCAAACCTAATATCCAATTTCTCTATCTGATCTGCATTGTGCAATGATGCACGTTTCACTGTAGTCCCAGCCAACAGTACAGGCTCCAAATTTGCCACAGGGGTAATGGCCCCTGTACGCCCTACTTGATAGGTGATCTCATGTAGCACCGTTGACACTTGCTCGGCCTTAAACTTATAGGCCATTGCCCAACGTGGGGCTTTGGCCGTATACCCCAACTCTTCTTGATGACGTAAATTGTTTACTTTAATCACTACGCCATCTGTCTCATAAGGTAAATCGTGCCGGTGCACATCCCAATAATCCACAAATTGCATGACCTCATCTGTTGTCTTGCACAATTTTGCCACCGTTGGCACTTTGAATCCCCAAGCCCGTGCTTTGTCCAAAACCTCAAACTGCGAAGCAATATTTAGGTTTTTGCCTGTAATACTATACAGTAAGCATTCCAAAGGACGCTGAGCCACCAAGGCGCTATCTTGCAATTTTAAACTGCCTGAAGCCGTGTTTCTTGGATTCATATAGGCCTCTTCCCCATTTGACAAGCGTTCCTGATTCATTTTGGAAAAACCTTCCAGAGTTAAGATAATCTCCCCACGTATATCAAACTTAGGAGGATAATCACCTTTTAATTGTAGTGGAACGGATTTTATCGTTTTTATATTGGTGGTCACATCATCACCTTGAAAACCATCACCTCTTGTAACTGCCCTAACCAATTTTCCCTCTTCGTAGGTCAAGCTGATGGAGGCCCCGTCATATTTTAGCTCACAGGTGAATTCGACCTCAACATCACCCAAAATGCGTTGGATACGCTTTTCCCAATCCTCTAAATCTTCTTTGGAATAGGAATTATCCAAGGAATACATGCGATGCTCATGTTGAACAGTTTCAAAATTTTTGGTCACCTCTCCCCCAACCCTTAATGTGGGCGAAGTGGCATCATAAAATTCAGGATGCGTTTCTTCTAATTTCTGAAGCTCCTTAAGTTTTACATCAAACTCATAATCAGAGATGGTAGGCTTGTCCAACACATAGTAATTATAATTGTGCTTCCGTAGCTCTTCTCTAAGGGATTCTATATGCTGCTGGATATTCATGGTTTTATTGCTTTAAGCATTCTATCGTTTCCAAAAAGGTCTTTGCGAAGCTCAATTTCTGAAAAATTATGCGCTTCTAAAAGTGCTTTGGTTTCCTTTCCTAAATATTGATTGATTTCTAGGTATAAACACCCCTTTTCTGAAAAATGTTCTTTCGCAAAAGCAACAATGGCTCTGTAAAACAACAATGCATCCTCATCTGGGACGAAAAGTGCCAAACTGGGTTCGTATGCTTTTACGTTCTCCTTGATTTTTTCTTTTTCCAATTCCCTCACATATGGCGGATTAGACACGATGATATCAAACTTAAGTTCTAGATCAAGTTTTGGATTCAGAATGTCTTTTTGCACCAAAGTAACATCGACATTATTTAAAGTTGCATTCTGGTGTACCACTTCCAATGCTTTTGTTGAGACATCCAACGCATATACTTTTGCATTTGGAAGGTTTTTTGCCAAAGCAATCGCAATGCATCCACTACCAGTACCAATATCCAGAATGTTGAGCTCTCGATTCTGCTCAACTTGATAATCTGAAATAATCCATGCTACTAATTCTTCTGTTTCTGGTCTTGGAATCAACACATGCGCATTGACCTTCAACTCCAAATCCATAAAATATGCCATTCCAGTGATGTATTGTAGCGGTTTTTCCAGTTTCAATCCGGATAATGCTTCAAAAAGTGGTTGTTCCTCCTCCTTGGTAATAGTATGATTAGGGTGCATCACCAATACAAATCGTTCTAACTGCAAGTAATGTTCTATCAATCTATAAAAGAAAGCATCAACTTCTTCCTTTGGATATATAGCATCCAGTTCCTGATGAAAAATGGTCTTGATTTCTTTGAGCAGCATGCTACAATTTTTTGAGCATCCAAACCGGACAGGAATAGTGACCTGTGTCACCCATTGGAGCATCTATGTATTCAAAGCCGTTCTTTTTGTATAGTTTTTGAGCGGCTTTCATGTATGGCATAGTCTCTAAATAACATTGCTCAAAACCATATGACTTGGCTTTCTCCAAACACACCGTAATCATTTTGGAACCCAAGCCTCTGCCCCTGGTCTCTTCTAACAAATACATTTTTTGAAGCTCACAAACGTTGCCTTCATAATTATCCAATTGTGCAATTCCAGCACAACCGATGATTTGCCCATTATCCTCAACTACAAAATACGTTGCCTTAGCAGTATTATATGCCCCATACATGTCGTCCAATGCTTTGTCTGCATAAGCTGTCCCTATTTTTGGCACACCCATTTCCAACAGAACTTTACGGACAACCTGTGCTACCTGAGCATTATCATCTGGAGTAATTTCCCTAATTACAACCTCGCCCATATTGTGTTTTATTATTCTATTTTTGCGATGTGAATATACACGAAAAATACATGCTACGCTGCATCCAATTAGGTGAAAAAGGGCTCGGTACTACTGCACCAAATCCTATGGTTGGCTGTGTTATTGTTCACAATGATAAAATTATTGGCGAAGGCTTTACCAATCCATATGGCGGAGCTCATGCCGAGGTAAATGCCATTAATTCTGTAAAAGATAAAAAGCTGCTTTCCAACGCAGTTCTCTATGTAAGTTTAGAGCCTTGCTCCCATTTTGGTAAAACACCGCCATGCACCAATCTTATTATTGAACATAAAATTCCAGAAGTCTTTATAGGACTTCAAGACCCACATGATAAAGTAGCCGGGAGAGGAATTGAAAAATTAAAAGCATCTGGATGCAAAGTGACTGTTGGCGTTCTTGAAAAAGAATGCAGGGTTCATCATAAACGATTTTTAAGTTTTCAAGAGAAAAAGCGACCTTACATCATTTTAAAATGGGCAGAGACAGCGGATGGTTTTATGGCCCCTGCATCCAAAATGAGGGCGAAGAATCCTACTCCATTTTGGATTACCAATACATATTCCAAACAACTGGTTCATAAATGGCGAAGTGAGGAACAAGCTATTTTGGTTGGTACTAACACAGTTTTAGCAGATAATCCAAAGTTGAATGTTAGAAATTGGGAAGGAAAACACCCTATTCGTGTTATAATGGATAAGGATTTGAAGGTCCCTTCAAGTTTTCATGTTTTGAATGCTAAAATTAAAACTATTGTATTGACTCAAACTGATGATTCATCTAAATACTTGAATGGTATTGATTATGAATTGATTGATTTTTCCTCTGAAATTGTTCAACAGATTTGTTCAGTACTTTTTAAACATTCCATAACAAGTTTATTCGTTGAAGGTGGCTCTAAAACGCTTCAGGCCTTTATTGATTCCAATTTGTGGGACGAGGCACGAATCTTTAAGGGAACGACTACATTTACTAGTGGTATTCCATCACCAAAAATCTCGGGAAAGCTTATAGAAACCAAACCTATTATATCTGACACCCTATCACTACTTATAAATGATTAAAAACATTATTCTCGACTTCGGCGATATCTTTATTGATTTGGACAAACCAGCCACCGCAAAGGCCATGGAAAAATTTGGCTATAAAAGCTTAACACCTGACCTGGACGCGCTATTTAAGAATTATGAAAAAGGTTCAAAGAGTTCCCAAGAGTTTTTAGAGGAAGTATCCAGCGTATTTCCAAGCGCTACGGATAAAGATTTGATTGACGCATGGAATGCCATTTTATTGGAGTTTCCTGATAGGAGATTGGAATTTATTGAAGCATTGGCACAAGAAAATCAATACCGCTTGTTCTTGCTAAGCAATACCAATGATATCCATATTGAATTTGTAAAAGAGCAGATGGGAATGGAAAAATTCAATAGATTCAAAAATGCGTTTGAGGTTTTTTATCTATCCTATGAAATGGGAATGCGAAAACCAGATGCTGAAATTTTTGAATTTGTACTATCCGAAAATAAACTAGCAGCCAACGAAACCTTGTTTGTGGATGATACTAAAGAAAATACCGATACCGCTTCCCTCCTAGGCATTAAAACCTGGAATTTACAAGTAGGCAAAGAAGATATTACCCAATTAAAATCTTTTCTATAATGCTGAACCTCGCACTTAGCGTTCTTTGCTCCAGTTTAATTTTTGTCATTTTTAAAATGTTTGATGTTTTCAAAGTTCAAACGCTTTATGCAATTATCACCAACTATGTGGTCGCATGTATGGTTGGCATGCTACTCTACGATGGTAATATCGATTTTAAAGAAATTGCAAGCAAATCTTGGTTTTTAGGTGCCATGGCGCTTGGCGTCTTTTTTATCTTGGTCTTTAATCTCATGGCAAGGGCTTCACAAGTTGCTGGAGTCTCCGTAGCCTCTGTGGCAACAAAAATGTCGTTGGTGATGCCAGTGATTTTTGGGGTTATTTTTTACAGGGAAACCTTATCAATTTTTCAGATTATTGGGATTCTATTGGCATTGGTAGCAGTTTATCTTGCTTCAATGAAAGAAAAATCAATTGGACTTTCTAAAAAGACTTTGCTACTGCCTTTGCTTGTTTTTTTAGGTTCCGGTATTATCGATATCTGTATGAAGTATTTTCAGGAAAATCACCTAGACGCTAAAGAAGTTGCTATATTCTCATCTATGGTTTTTGGTTTTGCTGCGTTGACCGGGTTTGTTTTTATTGGTATAAAGGCAGTAAAGCAACCATTGAAAACAAATTTCAAAAATATTATGGGTGGAATTGTTCTTGGCGTTCCCAATTATTTTTCCATTTTCTTTTTAATACGGGCACTTCAAAATGAGGGATTTGATAGCGCAGCTATTTTTACATTGAATAATGTTGCCATTGTAATGCTCTCGACCCTTCTCGGAATTCTTATCTTCAAAGAAAAACTAAGTCTAAAAAATTGGGGAGGTATCGCCTTGGCCATTGTAAGTATTATGCTGGTAGCTTTATTTTAATGCAAGAAGAGGATAGTTATAAAACCGTAAGAGAGCCTTCCCCTGAAATTCTATTTAAGGATAGGAAAAGTAAGTTTTTTGGTTATGCATTTCCAATTTCTTCCGTAGAGGATGTAAAACCTATTATAGAATCCTTGAGAAAAAAGCACCATACTGCCAATCATGTATGCTATGCATGGCAATTGGGAGAAAAAATATATTCCTATAGAGCCAATGATGATGGCGAACCCAATAACTCGGCTGGAATGCCCATTTATGGTCAAATTCAATCTTTTAACATCACTAATGTTTTAGTAGCAGTAGTAAGGGTTTTTGGAGGAACAAAACTTGGTGTTGGCGGTCTTATTCAAGCCTACCGCGCTGCTGCCCAAATGGCTTTAGAGAACGCTGTTGTCATTGAAAAAACAATAACAACGCACTTTCAATTGCAGTTTGATTATCCTGAAATGGATAAAGTAATGCGTTTGATCAAGCAAAAAGGAATTACCATCGTTTTACAACAAATGGAACTGAAATGTTTGCTCTGCATTTCAGTTAGGAAGAGCGAGGCAATTCAAACCAAACAACTTTTTGAAAAGATGCAACACGTAGTAATTACATGTATGGATTAAAAATCCAATTTTTCCAGAATATAGTCGGGGCATTTCATGGGTCTGTTCGTTTTCTTATCCATAAAAGCTAAAACGGTATTAGCTTCAACCAGTAATTCCCTAGTTTCATTATAGATTTTGTAGTCAAATTCTATCTTAACCAAAGGGGGCTTTTTAATCTTGGTCTCTACCGTAAGTAGGTCATCGTACAGCGCAGATTTTTTATAATCAACTTGTAGGGAAATTACAGGTAGTATGATTCCATTTTCCTCCATGCCCCTATATGAGATACCGAGGGCTCTTAACCACTCCACCCTGCCCAACTCCAAGTATTGTGCATAGTTGCCATGGTACACTACACCCATTTGGTCCGTTTCTCCATAACGAACCCTAAAAGAAAATGAATTTAATCGCATATATTAACTGAAAAATTATATATTTAAAGGCTTGGTTATCGTTAGGGAAACATGCAAAAAAAAAACAGAATATTCAACCACCAAATCATTTTTTTTTTCAAAGATTTGTTCACATATTTGTCGCATCCAATAAGCATCTGATTCCCCTTAGATGTTTTTATTAAAATTTTAAAGCTAACCAACAAAACTAAGGATAAACTTTTATGAGTGTTACTGCAAATTCCGTATGGGGCAATTGTTTGGCTTTTATCCAGGATAACATCCAACCGCAGGCATTCAAAACTTGGTTTGAACCTATTAAGCCCATCAAGTTAACAGACAAAGCACTTAGCATTCAAGTTCCCAGTAAATTTTTTTATGAGTGGTTAGAGGAACACTACGTAAAACTTTTAAAAGTTGCCCTTACCAAGGAGCTAGGAAGCAATGCAAAACTTATTTACATTATAAAAATGGAAAATAAGTATGGGAACAAGGAACCTTTTACGGAACAGATTCCAAGTGCTAACCGCACTGCAGTGGGTCCTCAAGAATTGGATGTGCCCATTACTTCAAAAAGTCCTGAGTTAAAGAATCCTTTTGTGATTCCCGGAATTAGAAATATCAAGATTGAATCCCAACTTAATCCAAATTACAGTTTTGAGAACTTTTTGGAAGGGGATTCGAATAGACTTGCTAGATCGGCAGGTATGGCTGTTGCAAACAAGCCTGGAGGAACTTCGTTTAATCCTTTGTTAGTTTTTGGAGGCGTAGGCTTGGGCAAAACGCACTTGGCACATGCTATCGGTGTAGAAATAAAGGATAAGTATCCCGAAAAGACCGTATTATATATTTCTGCGGAAAAATTTACCCAACAGTATATTGAATCCGTAAAAAAGAACACCCGAAACGATTTCATCCACTTTTACCAACTTATAGATGTACTCATTATTGATGATGTGCAGTTCCTTTCTGGGAAATCTGGAACCCAAGATGTGTTCTTCCATATCTTTAATCACTTGCATCAAAATGGTAAACAGGTTATCCTTACTTCAGATAAGGCTCCGGTAGACATGCAAGATATAGAACAGCGTTTGTTGTCTAGATTTAAATGGGGACTTTCGGCAGAATTGCAGAGTCCGGATTTTGAAACTAGAATTTCAATCCTAAAAAATAAGCTATATCGTGATGGGGTTGAAATGCCAGACGAAATCATAGATCATGTAGCTAAAAACATAAAGACCAACATTAGAGAATTGGAAGGTGCCATTATCTCTCTAATTGCACAGTCTTCATTTAACAAACGAGAGGTTACTTTAGAATTGGCCCAACAGGTGGTAGAAAAGTTTGTAAAAAATACAAAACGAGAAGTTTCTATCGATTACATCCAGAAAGTAGTATCCGACTATTTTGAAATGGACGTAGCCACATTGCAGTCCAAAACCAGAAAAAGACATATTGTTCAAGCGAGACAGCTAGCCATGTTTTTTGCTAAAAAATTCACCAAAGCCTCGCTGGCCAGTATTGGCTCTCAAATTGGGAAGCGAGATCATGCCACCGTATTGCATGCTTGTAAAACTGTTGATAACCTCGCAGAGACAGACAAGCAGTTTAGAAAGTATATAGAAGATCTTAGCAAAAAATTCTCTTAATCCTTTTAACTTCATGAAAACCAAGGTTCTCATGGTCTGCCTAGGAAATATTTGCAGGTCTCCTTTGGCTGAAGGCATTTTAAAGTCCAAAGTTAATTCTGAGGATGTATTTGTGGATTCTGCGGGTACTGCAGGATATCATATTGGCAATCCACCTGATCCAAGATCAATTTCCGTAGCTGGCAAGTACGGTATCGATATCAGTACACAGAAATGCAGAAAGTTTTCCTTAAATGATTTTAAGGAGTTTGATTTTATCTACGTTATGGATCAAAATAACTTCATGGATATTTTAAGTTTAGCGGAAAGTGAAAATGAAAAGCAAAAAGTAAGTTTGTTGCTAAATGAAGTAAATTTAGGTGTGAAAGAAGTTCCAGACCCATACTATGGCGGTGATGATGGTTTTGAAAACGTTTTTGAAATGATTGATCTAGCCTGCGAAGCAATAGCAACAAAAATAAGTCATATCCATGGAAGAGGCTAAGCCAGGACTCGTTTTAGGTAAGCTCTATCTTATCCCGACAACTTTGGGAGACAATGCGCCTTTAGAGGTGCTTCCTATTTCTATTAAAAGAACTATAGAAAACACAGACCATTACATCGTTGAAAATGAAAAGACCGCTCGGCGGTTTATTAAAAAAATAAGTCCCAACAAGCCACAACCAAGCCTCTCCATTGAACCTTTGAACAAGTTTACGGACCCTGCAGTGATACCTTCCTATCTAGAACCCTGTATAAGTGGGTTCAATATTGGGCTGTTATCAGAAGCAGGGTGCCCTGGAATTGCGGACCCTGGAGCGGATGTGATTAGGATTGCCCATGAAAAAAGAATACAGGTAGTTCCTTTGGTAGGCCCCTCCTCTATTTTAATGGCAATGATGTCCAGCGGAATGAACGGCCAAAACTTTGCTTTTAACGGTTATTTACCCATTGACGCAGCTGAACGCAAAGCCATGTTGAAAAAACTCGAACGTATCTCGAAGGAAACAGGGCAATCCCAGATATTTATGGAAACTCCATATAGAAACGATAAGCTCTTAAAGGAATTGACCCGAACGCTTCATAAGAGCACCAGATTATGTATTGCTGCTGATATTACCTTACCAACAGAGTTTATCCAGACCAAAATTATTCATGAATGGGGAGAAATAGAAATTGATCTTAATAAAAGGCCAACAATATTTATCATTCAGGCATAAAAAAACCCAGAACTTAATTCTGGGTCTTAAACTACTTGCACAGTCGTTTATTAAACTTTAGCGTTCCGTTTTTGCGGTATTTCCGAAATATCATATCCTGCAAACTTTCTCATATAGTATGAAATACTACTTCCATATGCATCAGCCACATCGTTCTGTCCATAAGAACGCAAATATTTTTTTACATTTCCCGCTCCAGCCAAATGCGCTGCAGCCAAAATACCAGATTCGGTAATTTTTATCCCTCTAATCCGCTTTCCATTAAAGCGTTTAATATCTCTTCGTAATATCCATTTGTTCCTCGCTATATTGATTTCAAATGTCTTTTCTTGAAGTTTCGCATCATTCAAAAAGCTATCTGGGTCATACACTCCTATTAATTTGAGGGTATTTTTTCCAAACTGATATTTTCCCAAGTATCCTAACGTATTCACTACATCATATCTTCCCTGCGATTCTTTAAAAGCCAAGGCTTCCTTGAAACCATTATAAGCATTCCCCAAAAAAGGTGGTGTGACCAGACTGTTTTCTGAGTCGTAAACAGAATCTTGAAGCACAAGTGTTTCAATGCCCATCTTTACCTTTAACGAATCTGGCACCTTATGGTCCACTTTCTTCGTCATGGTATATGAACCAAAACTTGTCAAAATTACTATCATGGCAAGATGCAAAACAAAACCTATCCATCTTTTCATAACTCTCATATTTAAGATTTCAATGCGTTAAAGCAGAGAAATTAAATTTGGTCGGCAAATATAGGGGGAGACTTTATTTTAACACTTATAAAGCTCTTAAGTTTTTCTTAAAAAGGGCACAAATTACGTTAAAGCGCTGAAAATTAACGGTAAGCAGTATTATCTGAGCACTTTTTGCTCATTGAGCCAACGGATATATTGCACCTTATTTCGGTTGTGCTGCGCAAGTGTTTTGGCAAACTTATGGTATCCAAAGTTGGAAACATCTGCCACAAAGTAAAGATAATCGTGTTTTTCAGGATTTAAAACCGCTTCTATAGATGCAATATCTGGCATGGTAATAGGTCCTGGCGGAACACCGCTATATTTATAGGTATTGTATGGAGAGTCCATTTCCAAATCTCGATACAGCACTCGCTTAATAATAGTGTCATAATTCCCCGTTTCCTTTTTTATGGCATATATGACCGTAGGATCTGCTTGCAATAAAATTCCTTTTTGGACTCTGTTCAAATAGACTCCCGCTACTCTCGGTCTTTCTTCTGCTTTTACCGTCTCTTTTTGAACTATGGAAGCCAGGGAGATTACCTGAGATGGAGATAGGTTTACCTTTTTAGCCTTGTCCAACCTATTTTCATTCCAGAATTTTTGATATTCCTTGTGCATTCTATCCCTAAAATCTTCTGCCCTAATGTTCCAATAAAATTCGTAGGTGTTTGGCAAATACATTCCCAATCTGGTGTCATCGTTAAAATTGGCTTCTTTAAGAAATACCTTATCACTAAAAGCATTCAAAAGGGATATACTATCTGCTTCAATTTGTTGGGATATACGCCCTGCAAGGGACGCCAAGGATTCTTGATTGTTAAAGGATACTTTTACGGGAATGTTGTTGCTGCGGAGCGAATTGATGATTTCGTTATTGTTCATTCCCTTTGCAATAGCAAATTTTCCGCCTTTTATATTCGTATGGTATCCTTTGCGCTCTGCAACCGCTTCAAAAGTGGAAAGATCCTTCACCAAAGGTTGTAATACATTTTTTACATCGGAAAAAGTGGCATCCGAAGGGATATAAACAAAGGCCTGATCATTATTGAACTGCGTATTTGGACTAAAGATGGCATTGTAAATCTGATAGGCTATAAATCCGCAGACCAAAAGACCTAAAATTGCGGCTGCCCAAAGTACTTTTTTAAGATACATCGGAGTTTATTTTTTGAAACATTAATTCATTTTTAAAACCTTTGCTGGTTCTTATCCATTCTCGCTTACAACCAATTTTTTCAAATCCTTGTTTTTCAAAAAGATGAATACTCGCTTCATTATCTTCTAAAATATTGGCGTAAAGTTGATGTAAATCCAAGGTGGTGAAGGCATAATTACACATTAAAGAAAGTGCTTCCGCCCCATATCCTTTATTTCTATCCTTTGTTCTTGAGATAACAACACCAATTCCTGCCCTTCTATTTTTTGGGTCAAAATCGAACAAATCAATAAGTCCAATACATGTATCTTCTAAATCTGAGATACAAAGGCGGAGTTGTTTCACTTCGTAAATATCTCTATGCGCATTATCAAGATAGAGTCTGAGTACTTTTTTGGAATATGGTTTGAGTGTTCCACTTATTTCCCAAATGGAGGTATCATTTTCCAATTGGTAGAGAAAATCCAAATCTCTAGGCTCCAACGCTCTTAAGTAAAGCTGTTTTCCCTTCAAATTCAACATACTACATCTCCCTTAAATACTTGCTTGGCCGGGCCTTTTAAATATATATCTGTGTAAGAACCATTTTGTTGCTCAAAACTAATAGCCAGTTTGCCGCCGGGTGTATTAATATCAACTTGGTTGGATGCAGTTTTACCTTGCTTATGCATAGCAATAGCCACTGCCGTAACCCCGGTTCCACAAGACAAGGTTTCATCCTCAACACCACGTTCGTAGGTTCTCACATTAAACGATTGGTCTTCAGCCGGCTCTACAAAATTGATATTGCTTCCAGATTTTCCATAAATCCCATAGCGAAGTTTTGCTCCTTCTATCTTTACATTTAATCTTTCTAAATTTTCTACAAGTTGCACATGGTGTGGTGAACCCGTATCCAAAAAACTGTAGGCAGGTTTTTCTTTTATATCCGTTACATTGTTCATTTTTAGGTTGACTATGTCGCCTTCCAAAGTGGCAAAATGCAGCCCATCAATGGCGTTAAAGGTGGTCTCCGTACCAATAATACCCAAATAATGGGCAAAAGCTACCGCGCATCGCCCACCATTACCGCACATGCTTTTGCTGCCATCGGCATTATAATAGACCATCCTGAAATCTGATGCTATATCATTTTCCAATAAAATCAACCCATCACCTCCAATACCAAATCTTCTATCACACAACTTAGAAATCAATTTGAGGTCGTCTTTTGGAAAAAAATCCAATCGATTATCAACCACAACAAAATCGTTGCCTGTACCTTGATATTTGAAAAATTCTAGCACCATATTCGTCTGCAAAGAAACAAAGATAGGACATTCTTTAAGGATTTTTTTGTAGTTAAAACCGAGTTAAAGCGACATAGTAAAAAGTGAATTGCTTTAATTTTGTTAAAGCTAAATGTTAAATTATTATTGAATTATGAAAAGAATAGCCAGTTTGTTCCTCGTATCGCTATTTGCGGGAGCCATTACTTTAGGTGCTTATAAATTATTTTTTGAAAAAGACACATATAAATTAGTTACTACAAATGAAGCAACACCCTTCTTGAGCACCAGTAGCTTATCTACATCGGCAAAAGGGGCCGGAATCAACGAAGTTGATTTTACCATTGCTGCTGAAAAAACGGTAAATGCCGTTGTTCATGTTAAAAACTTGACTATTAATAAAGGTTCAAATAACCTAGCTGATTTCTTTTACGGATTTGAACGTCAACAAACTCCACAAATTGGAACAGGTTCTGGAGTTATTATATCTCCTGATGGCTTTATTGTCACCAATAATCATGTAATCGCCAAGGCAAGTCAACTCGAGATTACGTTAAACAATAAGAAGACCTATGAGGCAGAAGTCATTGGAGCTGACCCCAGTTCAGATATTGCCCTCTTGAAAATTGATGTTGACAGACCACTTCCTTACTTAGCGTTTGGGGATTCTGATAATGCAAAAATCGGAGAATGGGTTCTGGCTGTTGGCAACCCGTTTAGCTTGACTTCAACAGTAACTGCAGGAATTGTTAGTGCTAAAGCAAGATCCTTGGGACGAAATCAGTCCTTTATACAAACGGATGCTGCGGTGAATCCCGGTAATAGTGGTGGCGCTTTGGTCAACACTAACGGAGACCTTATTGGAATAAATACCGCAATTACTTCACAAACAGGATCATACGTCGGATATTCTTTTGCAGTTCCCAGTAATATAGCAAAGAAAGTGGTGGAAGACATCATGGAATTTGGCAACGTTCAGCGCGGATTGTTAGGTATTTCTGCAGCTAATATTAATTCTAAAGAAGCTATTGAACTTGGTCTGGATGAAATAGAAGGAGTATATATTTCCCAAGTTAGTGAAGATTCCGGTGCGGAAGAAGCTGGATTGCAAACAGGAGATGTTATAAAGCAAGTTGACAATATTTTGGTCCGAAAGTTTTCAGAATTAACAGGGTATCTTTCTTCTAAAAGACCTGGCGATACTGTGGAAGTTGTTGTGGACCGTGAGGGTAGACGAATTGCGAAAAACGTAACCCTTAAAAAGCAGCAAACGATTATTCTGCCCACCACCGGTTTCATGGTGAAAAACCTTTCTGATGAAGATAAAAAGACGTTTGGAGTCAAAAAGGGAGTTAAGATTATTGATGTACCAGAAGGGTATGGGAGGTATGATTTAAAAAACAAGGTAATCACTGAAGTTGATGACAAGGAAATCAAAAACATTGATGATGCTAAGGAGTTTTTCGGTGAAATTTCGAAATACGGAAGGACCAGCTTTACCATGATTAATGAAAAAGGTGAAAAAGAACGCCTGATTCTTCAATAAATAGTAACGTAAAAGAGTAAAAAATAGCACCCTGATCAGGGTGCTATTTTTATTTAGAAAATCCTTTACGAAAACGTTTGAAATATATAATTTTGCCGAAAATTAAAAACAACAACTCAACCATCATCTATGAGCGATATTAAGTCTTACGAAAAAGAACTTGCGTTCCAGGCAGATCGTAGAAAAGCAACTACAGAATTCATTAAAATAATAAGTGATCTGTGGTATGACAAAGCCATTGAGGTGGTGCTCTTTAAAAACCAAATCATTGATAAGAATGTAAGCGACATCATCAACCTACATGAATATGCTGGGGAATTTGTTCAAAAGCCTATTTCCATTTTTGATTCCGTTGAAATTCTCAGAGCAATCAATGATATCAGCTTGCCACCTGCCAAATTGGATATTGGAAAGTTAACGTATGAATATCATTCGGATGACAACAATCATCTTAACGTAAAGGCATTTGTTTTAGAAAAACTAAAAGACGCGCAGTCCACAAAAGAAATCAAACCAAAGGATGTAGTGCTTTATGGTTTTGGTAGAATTGGAAGGTTAGTTGCAAGGGAGCTCATGGCCAAAACCGGAAGAGGTAGCCAACTTAGATTAAGAGCTGTTGTTGTTAGAGGGGAGGCAAGTGAAGAGATATTGGAAAAAAGAGCTGCTTTGCTCAAGACAGATTCTGTGCACGGACAATTTATGGGCACAGTGGATGTTGATGCAAAGAACCAGGCACTCATCATCAACGGCACTACAGTCACTTTTATAAATGCCAGCAAGCCAGAAGATATCGATTATACCAAATACGGTATTTACAATGCGTTAATTATTGACAACACAGGAGCTTTTAGGGATAAAGCTGCCCTATCAAGACATTTGGAAGCAAAAGGAGCCAGTAAAGTGCTATTAACAGCACCTGGAAAAGAAGTCCCAAATATTGTTCATGGGGTAAATCATAGCGAATTTGACCCAGAGAAGACCAAAATTTATTCCGCTGCATCTTGCACCACCAATGCCATAACCCCAATTCTAAAAGTGATTGAGGATTCCTTGGGTATAAAAAAAGGACATTTAGAAACGATACATGCCTATACCAATGATCAAAATTTAGTGGACAATATGCACAGCAAATATAGAAGAGGTCGTGCTGCAGCATTGAATATGGTGATTACGGAAACTGGAGCCGGGGCAGCAGTTGCAAAAGCATTGCCATCACTAAAAGGGAAATTAACATCCAATGCCATTCGTGTACCCGTTCCAAATGGATCATTGGCCATATTAAACCTTGAAGTAAAAAATAAAACCTCCAAAGAAAGTATCAATACTATTTTAAAGAAGTATGCGCTTGAAGGTGATTTGGTTGAACAAATACAATACTCCCTCAGCAATGAACTGGTCTCATCGGATATTGTAGGGGCTTCTGCCCCATCCATTTATGATAGTAAGGCTACTTTGGTCTCCGCAGATGGAAAAAGCATTGTGCTCTATATTTGGTACGATAATGAGTATGGCTATTCCCATCAGGTAATAAGACTAGCTAAATATATTGCCAAAGTAAGACGCTATACTTATTATTAGTATAAAATTTTCAAGCACTTTTGCTTACAGTAAAGGTTTTTCTTTTGATTTTTAGTTTATTGGTGTAATTTCGCCCTACCCTTAATCTAAATTAAATACGAATATTGACCATGAAATGTTTACGAACACTATTTACCATTGCATTACTGACATTTTGCTTTTCGCTCACAGCACAAGAACAAAACGCTGATTCCAAAAACGATGAAACCCTAGTTGGGCAATTTAAAGAACTGGAAAGGAAGTCCGGTAATTATAGGGCCAATGGTATTCGATATGAAGTTGTCCGTTTAGTTGATTTAAACAGAATTAAAGGCAACATCTTCGATTCTATCAATAATGCTCGCGCGACTATAAAGGACTTATCGGCCACTATAGAAGGGAACAACGCCAAGATTGAAGAACTTAATACAAAGTTATCCGAAACCACAAACAACCTTACCACTGTTACTTCAGAAAAAGATAGCATGTCCTTTTTTGGCGCTATGGTAAGCAAGGGAACCTATAAACTAATCCTTTGGTCAATCATTTTAGGGTTATTGTTGTTTTTACTTTTCTTTATATATAGGTTTAGAAATAGCAACTTTTTAACACATCAGGCCAAAACTGCATTGGCTGATGTAGAAAAGGAATTTGAAGACCATAGAAGAAGAGCTTTGGAGCGAGAGCAAAAAATAAGCCGTCAACTTCAAGATGAGTTGAACAAAAGCAAAAAATAATAAAAGCTCCCTTTTAAAGGGAGTTTTTAGATTTTGGCATGGAAATTAAAAAAGCCACCATATCAGATTTAGAACTTATAGCACCCCTATTTGATGAGTACAGGGTCTTTTATGAGCAAGAATCAAATTTAGATGCAGCACGTTCCTTTTTAAAAGAACGCTTTACAAATAAGGAAAACGTAGTATTTCTGGCGCTAGAAAATGGCAATGCTTGCGGATTTACACAGCTGTACAAAACCTTCTCCTCTGTATCCTTACAACCATTTTATATTTTAAACGATTTATTCGTTTTACCAGAATTTCGAAAAAAAGGCGTTGGCGAAGCTTTGCTGAATCACGCAAAAGACTTCTGTAAAAAAAAGGGATATAAAGGATTGGCATTGGAAACAGCTGTGGACAATCCCGCTCAAAAACTATATGAACGATTGGGCTGGGAAAAGGATGAAGCCTACTTGCATTATTTTTGGACTCATAATCAAGCCAAATAACCGCTATCTTTGACCACTTTCTTTACAGGACATGCGGATAGATATTATTACAGTTTTACCAGAATTATTAAAAAGTCCTTTTGAGGCCTCCATATTAAAGCGAGCCATTGAAAAAGGATTGGTAGAAGTGCATTTTCACAACCTCAGGGACTATTCAATAGGAAATTACAAACAAGTTGATGATTATCAATTTGGTGGTGGGGCCGGTATGGTCTTGATGATAGAACCTATAGATAAATGCATCTCCAAACTAAAAGAAGAACGGGATTATGATGAGGTCATCTATATGACCCCAGATGGAAGCACCTTAAATCAAGGAGTAGCCAATGAAATTTCGCTTAAAAAAAATCTGATTATCCTATGCGGTCATTATAAAGGAGTCGACCAACGGGTGCGTGATCTGTTTGTTACTAGAGAAATCTCTATAGGAGATTATGTGCTATCTGGTGGTGAATTGGCTGCAGCAGTCTTGTGCGATTCCATAATTAGATTGCTTCCTGGAGTTTTAAATGATGAGACTTCTGCACTAACGGATACCTTTCAAGATAATTTATTGGCTCCTCCAGTGTACACCAGACCATCAAACTATAAAGGCACAGAAGTACCGGATATCTTATTGACCGGGGATTTTCCTAAAATAGAAAAATGGCGGGAGGAACAAGCCATGGAACGAACTACTAAACTAAGACCAGATTTATTGGAATAATATGGAAACCAATCAATACATACATTTTATAATAAGTGGCTTGATAAATGGATTTGCCCATTTAGCAGTAATTGCTGCGTGTATTATTATTGTAATTAAGCGAAAGAATAGTGCTTCCATTTTAATGTTGGTCGCGAGTATTTTGACCTTGCTTTTTTCTGTGGGCAGCATTATATGGAATAAAATTGCAGCGTATAATGGCGCAGAGTCCCTAGTCCAGGCTACCAAAATCATCAGTATTTTAGGAGCCATACCATATATTCTTTTTGCTTTGGGACTTCTTTTATTTGCAGTAAAGCACGTCAAAAGATTGTCTGCTGGTTAACGTGCCTTTCAAAAAGCGAAAAATACCTTGTCATTTCTAAATATTGCATTATTTTTGCAATCTCAAAATTAACCTCTGACGAAACTCGTGAAAGTTAATCTTGTTAAACGTATAAAAAAGCATAACATGGAATCCTTAATAAAATTTGTTGAAGACGAATTTGTTCCAAAAAAAGATTTTCCAAAATTTTCATCTGGTGATACCATCACGGTATACTATGAAATTAAGGAAGGTGAAAAAACACGTACACAGTTCTTTAAAGGAGTTGTAATCCAGAGAAGAGGAACTGGTGCAACAGAAACTTTTACTATCAGAAAAATGTCTGGTACCGTTGGAGTGGAAAGAATTTTTCCAATCAACATGCCTGCACTGCAAAGAGTTGAAGTAAACAAAAAAGGTAAAGTACGTAGATCTAGAATCTTCTATTTTAGAGGACTTACCGGTAAAAAAGCACGTATTAAAGAGATTAGGGGATAAACCTAATCGCATATACAAATTAAAAGCACCTATTAATAGGTGCTTTTTTTATGAACAATTGTTAATAACCACGGTTCATACGTTGTTGATTTTTAATCCATTACAGAATTTGGAATTCTGCAACTTTATTATACTTTAGTAGGAGAAATAAGAAAGAGATTATATCAAAAGCTTGTTTCTAATTTAAAGTTGACGTTCTTTAAATACTGATGTTTCCCTTTTAATTGGTAACACTACTGATCACAAAAGGAATTTCAAATTTTGGGAAGCCTCGGCGGACCTTAAAGAGAAATAGTAAATTTTATTTGCGGACAGGAGAGCAATTTCCCGTTTTGATAAGATTTAGGAAACTATTAGGACACTTTGCATGATGGTGTTTAGTTGTAAAATTAAAAACATGGTGTTGAGTAAACGTCAAAGGAGCAACGGATGCAATCAATGGTTGCAATTTTGCGGCAACGCAGAATAAAATCTTTTAGCTCTTTTCAGAAAGCCATATCAATGTTCACACATAGATATGGCTTTTGTTTTTTATATTACTTCAAAAAAACGTCCCTTTTTTTAGCAAAATCCCTTAGTATAGCCACAGCCATAAATTGTATATTTGCTCCGCTTAAATAAAAACATTAGATGGCTAAGATTTTTTATACAAAAACCGACGAAGCACCAGCTTTGGCTACCCTATCCTTTTTGCCCATTGTAAAAGCATTTACTAAAACCGCAGATATTACCATAGAAACAAAAGATATTTCCCTGGCTGGTAGAATCGCGGCGGTGTTTCCAGAATTTTTGAATAAAGATCAGCAAATAACAGATGATTTGGCAATTCTAGGAGACCTAGCCAAGACTCCCGAGGCCAATATCATTAAACTACCCAACATAAGTGCTTCCATTCCCCAATTAAAAGAAGCCATAGAAGAATTGCAGCAAAAGGGGTATAAGCTTCCAAGCTATCCAGACGAGCCTCAAAATGATGATGAAAAAGCCATCAAAGCCAGATACGACAAAATAAAAGGTAGTGCAGTAAATCCAGTTTTGCGTGAAGGAAATTCAGATAGGAGGGCTCCAAAAGCAATCAAAAATTACGCAAAGAAAAATCCACACTCCATGGGGGAATGGTCTTCAGATTCCAAAACCCATGTAGCTACCATGTCTCATGGAGATTTTAGGAGTAACGAAAAATCCTTGACCATGAAAAACGCTGATGATGTACGCATTGAATTGGTCGATGCAAGTGGAGGGATTACCGTTTTAAAGGATAACATAACACTCCAAAAGGATGAAATTATCGATACTACGGTAATGAGCAAAAATGCGTTAGTGGATTTCTTAGCAAAGGAAATTGCAGAAGCAAAAAAAGACAATCTCTTACTTTCTCTCCATTTTAAAGCCACTATGATGAAGGTTTCCGACCCAATCATTTTCGGTCATGCATTGGAAACCTATTTTTCGAGTTTGTTTGAGGAGTATGCAGACACTTTCGAATCTCTAGGTATTAATGCCAATAATGGGTTAGAAACACTCTACGATAAATTGCAAGAACTACCAGATGGAAAACGCACAGAGATTGAAAAAGTTATTACGGAAAGTATAGAAAATGGTCCTGATTTGGCCATGGTAAATTCTGATAAAGGAATTACCAATCTTCATGTTCCAAGTGATATCATTATTGATGCTTCAATGCCCGCCATGATCAGAAACTCTGGAAAAATGTGGGATAAAAATGGAAAGCTTCAGGATACAAAGGCCGTAATACCCGATAGTAGCTATGCAGGAATTTATCAAGCCACAATAGACTTTTGTAAAGAACACGGTGCTTTTGACCCCACTACTATGGGAACTGTTCCTAATGTAGGCTTAATGGCTCAAAAAGCTGAAGAATATGGCTCTCATGATAAGACTTTTGAAATTCAAAAACCCGGTACCGTTCGAGTTGTAAGTGCTTCCACTAATGAAACATTGATTCAGCACAAAGTAGATCAGGGAGATATTTGGAGAATGTGTCAAGTTAAAGATGCGCCAATTCAAGATTGGGTAAAATTAGCTGTTTCCAGAGCTAAGGCCACAAACACTCCAGCCGTTTTTTGGTTAAGCGAAGAAAGAGCTCATGACAATCAATTGATTATCAAGGTTAAAGAATACCTAAAAGACCATGATACTCAAGGGCTGGATATAAGAATCCTCTCCCCTATGGATGCAACCAAATTTACTTTGGGACGCATCAAACAAGGAAAGGATACCATATCCGTTTCAGGAAATGTACTTCGAGATTACCTCACAGACCTTTTTCCAATTCTGGAAGTAGGAACCAGTGCAAAAATGCTGTCCATTGTGCCGTTGATGAATGGCGGAGGGCTTTTTGAAACAGGTGCCGGAGGTTCCGCGCCCAAACATGTAGAGCAGTTTTTAGAAGAAGGCCATCTAAGATGGGATTCTTTGGGAGAATTTTTAGCCTTAGGAGTGTCTTTGGAGCATCATGGTGAAAAAAATAATAATAAAAAAGCACTTGTACTTGCCGACGCGCTGGACAAAGCCACTGAAAAATTCTTGGATAATGACAAGTCACCGTCAAGAAAAGTGAACGAATTGGATACTCGTGGCAGTCATTTCTATTTGACCTTGTACTGGGCGGAAGCATTGGCAACCCAAAATGAAGATGCTGAATTGAAATCTACTTTTGTAAAAGTGTTTGAAGCATTGCATTCAAATGAAGGGAACATTACCAAGGAATTGATCAATGCACAAGGCAATTCTGTAGATATAGGAGGGTATTATCTGCCAGATGTCCTTTTGGCATCAAAAGCAATGTGTCCAAGCGAAACGCTCAATCAAATTCTTACCACGATTTCTTAATTGTTTTTTGTTAGATTAAGAATCTGTTAAACCGTTTTTTTTGGTTTGATAATTGTCTATTTTAGAACATTAGGCTTAAATCAAAATGGTTTAGAAGCAAATTGACTTTCCTCGTCCCATAATACTTCAGTAGTATGCGATGAGGTTTAAGTAATTATAAGAAATCATAATACATGTCAAAAAGGCAAATTCTACTTTCTTTTTTATTGATCCTCGAATGCTTTTTTTTACATGCTCAACAAAAATACACCCTAAGCGGCACCATTTCCGAGGCAAGCAGTAATGAAACCCTAATTGGCGTAACCATTGCCTTTCCAAGTTTAAAAACTGGCGTGACCACCAATGAATATGGTTTCTATTCCATTACATTACCCGAAGGAAGCTACAATGTAGTGGTAAGCTATTTGGGCTTTCAAGATATCCGAGAAACCATCACCTTAAATTCAAGCATAAAAAAGGATTTTAATCTTCTTGAGAAAGCGGAACAATTAGAAGAGGTTGTGGTAACTGATGATTCGGAACGAATAGACATACGAAGACCACAAATGAGCGTCAATACGCTGGCTGTTCAGACTATAAAACAGATTCCGGTGGTACTTGGGGAAGCAGATGTTATAAAATCGTTGCTTCTACTCCCCGGTGTAACCAACGCTGGCGAAGCCTCCTCAGGCTTTAATGTTAGAGGTGGCGCGGCAGACCAAAACCTAATCTTACTGGATGAAGCCACAATATTCAACTCTTCTCATTTGTTTGGCTTCTTTTCGGTTTTTAATCCCGATGCTATAAAGGATGTTAAATTATTCAAGGGAGGAATTCCTGCCAGATATGGTGGTAGGGTCTCATCTGTGCTGGAAATATTTCAAAAAGAAGGAAACAGCAAAGAATTAAAAGTGAATGGGGGTATTGGGGCCGTGGCCAGTCGGTTACTTGTAGAAGGCCCCATTACAAAGGATAAAACTGCCTTTTTGGTGGGTGGAAGAGCTTCATACGCACATCTGTTTTTACCATTATTTGATGTAGACAATAAGGCCTACTTTTTTGACCTCAACACGAAAATCAATCATAAAATCAACGATAGAAACAATATTTTTCTCTCTGGTTATTTTGGTCGAGACCTCTTTAGTATTAGCGATAGTTTTGTGAACACCTATGGCAATGCTGTTGGAAATTTTAGATGGAATCATTTGTTTTCGGACAAACTCTTTTCAAATCTATCGGTAATCTATTCTGATTATTCCTATGGTTTAGAACTTGATTTTGTTGGTTTTGAATGGGACTCCGGCATTCAGAATTTTAACCTTAAATATGACCTTAAACACTATATCAACGATTCGTTTCAATTAAACTATGGCCTAAATAATATTTACTACGTATTCAATCCCGGTAAAATAATTCCCAATAGGCCAGATTCCGGAATTGTTGAGGATCAGTTAACCAAAAAATACGCCAACGAAACTGCTGCATATGTTGATGTGGAGCAAAAGGTTACAGAAAGACTGAGCATTAATTATGGACTACGAGTAAGTCATTTTAATAGGCTTGGACAAGATGAATTTTTTGTCTACGAAAATGATGACCCAGTTTTCTTTGATCCCTTTTTGCTTATTTATAGAGAAGGAACCCCAATCGACACCATAAATCCAGGCAGAGGTGGAAGTTTGGAAAAGTTTACCAATTTAGAACCAAGATTTTCTCTTTCCTATAATTTTAATGGGAAAAGATCCATAAAGGCAAGTTACACACGACTAGCACAATATTTGCACCTATTATCCAACACCAACTCTCCTACTCCATTAGATGTATGGACCCCAAGCGGTCCGTTTATTGAACCCCAATTGTTAGATCAATATGCGGTAGGCTATTTTCAAAATATAAATGAGGGGGAATTTTCTTTAGAGACAGAGGTATTCTATAAGGACATTGATAATAGAATTGATTATATAGATGGCGCGGACCTTATTGCAAACAATGCCATAGAACAGGTTATTCTAAATGGTGAAGCCAGAGCTTATGGCTTGGAGTTTTTATTGCGGAAAAACGAGGGGCGATTAAAAGGTTGGCTGGCCTATACCCTTTCCAAATCGGAACAGCGTACCCCTGGAAGAGTTTCCTCTGCTGATGATGGGAGGTCCAATAGGGAAACAGGGATCAATTTTGGGGAGTGGTATAATACACCTTATGATAAAACACATGATATAGCAGTATTTGGGAGCTATGATTTAAATGAGAAATGGAATTTTAATGCAAACTTTGTGTTCCAAACCGGGCAGCCGACCAATTATCCCTTAGGTCAGTTTGAATTTCAAGGCCTTACGGTTCCTTTTTTCGGACTTAGAAATGAGGAACGCTTACCAGATTTTCATAGATTGGATATTTCAGCAACATTAAAACCAAAACGAAATAGTCGCAAAAAAGTAAAATCTGAGTGGGTTTTCAGTATTTATAATGCATACAATAGGAAGAATGCTGCTTCCATAAATTTTAGGGAAGACGAAGACACAGGTAGAAACCAAGCACTTCGAACATCTATTTTTGGGATTATTCCCGCAGTAACCTACAATTTCAAATTTTAAGATTATGAAAAAACGGATTTTTGCACTGTTGGCTTTTTTTATACTCTTTTCTTGTGAAGATGAGATTACGGTTGAATTGCCTGAAGAAGAACCAAGGCTGGTTGTAGATGCATTGCTTAGGGTTGACAAAAGTCTTGAATTTGTTCCTGTGGAAATCAGGGTTAAGGAAACCAGCAATTTTTTTGAAGATAATCCCATTACCCAAGTAGAAAGCATGTCCATTATTTACGGGATTCCTTTGCCAGATGCTCCGGAACTGTTTGAAGAAGTATTTGTATCCAGTCTTTCGGAAGTGCCCGCGGGGAGTGGAATTTACGTTCCTGACCCCAATGCTACCTCAGACCAACGTATAAGAACCACCAATGCCGAACCAGGTTATGTGTTTATTCTTCAAATAACCCATAAGGGAAGGTCTTATTTGGCTAGAACGGAATATGCCTCTAGCCCCCCTCTAGACAATATTGAACAAGGTACAGAAACCCTTTTCGATGAAGATGATATCGAGGTCATCATCACATTCACCGACGACCCAGATAAAAATGATTTTTATGTGTTTGATTTTGATTTTGGCGAATTCCAAGCGTTGGATGACCAGTTCATCCAAGGGCAACAATTTCAGTTTTCCTATTTCTATGACAAAAACCTGACTCCCGGTCAAGATGTTACCATTAGTATTTTAGGAGCCAATCAGGATTTTTATAATTATATGGATTTGTTGATTGAACAAACCGAAGACAATGGCGGTGTTTTTGCTACACCAGTTGCAACCGTAAGAGGTAATGTTTTTGATGTCACCGATTTGGACAATCTTGATGTATTTGACAACGTAGACCAACCCGAAGTATTTGCCTTAGGATATTTCGCGGTGGTTGAAGAGTTTTCGCAGACCATTACCATTGAATAAAAACTAAATTATTTTATACAGCAACAAAATCATCGTTATGCCGACAAGTCCTTGGCATAAGGTTCCCAAGGTGTGTCCCTTTAATGCTGTTTTTACGTCAATATTGGAAAATTGGGATACCACCCAAAAATAGCTATCATTAATATGGGATACCGTCATGGCCCCTGCCCCAATTGCAAGCACAGTAAATGCCTTATCTGTAATGGTTAGCAGACCAAAAGTTTCCAACATCGGTGCAATTATGGCAGAAGTTGTTATAATGGCCACGGTAGAGGATCCCTGAGCGGTTTTTAATACCGCAGCAATAGTAAATGCTATCAGAAGTCCTCCAATGCCAGAGCTGGATTCAAGGTTTATTACAGAAGCAATATCTATAGTTCTTAAAATAGCACCAAAAGCACCTCCAGCGCCCGTAATCAAAACAATCAATCCAGCCTGTTTAAATGCTTCCGTTACCCATCCTTCTTTCTGTTTACTAGGTACTTTCCTTCCCAACATAAATGCAAAAAGCACGCCTACCAATAATGCTATAATGGGATTACCAAAAAAATCAAAAATTTGAAAAACGACCTGCTTTCCCAATGGATAGGTAGGATAATTGACTATGGACTTTAACGCTATCAAACAAATTGGTGCCAATAGGGGTAAAAAAGCTTGAAATGGTTTAATATTACGCTCCTTTTCATCGGTATTTACTCTGGATGTTTCTTCGCTCTCTTTTGTCACCAACGACTTTCCGATGAACTTGGCCCAAAAATACCCCGTTAAGGACACTGGGATAGAAACAAGCAATCCAAAAATCAATACCATTCCTAAATCAGCTTCCAAAATGGCCGCCGCTGCCAAGGGGCCTGGTGTTGGAGGTACAAAAACATGTGCTGCGTAAAGTCCAGTTGCTAAAGAGATGGCAAAGACCAGTACAGGAATACCTGTTTTTTTGCTGATAGCTTTATTTAAAGAGGAGAGAATAATAAATCCTGAATCACAAAAAACGGGAATAGAAATGATATACCCCGCTAGATTCATGGCCAAAGGCGAGCGCTTTAGCCCAATCATTTTTAAAATAGCATTGGCCAACACTTTGGTTGCCCCAGTCTTTTCTAAATAAATACCGATTACCGTACCAAAGGCAATGACCAGACCAATCCCTGATAAGGTTTTTCCAAAACCCTCCCCAATCGTGGACATGATATCGTTTGGTGCAAGACCAAGAAGAAAACCAGTTGCAACAGCCGCAAGGGTAAGCGAAAAAACAGGATGCATCTTAAATCGTACAGTGGCAACAATTATAAACAAAACCACTACTCCCAATACTATTAGTTCCATACCTAATTTATCTACTAAAGCGAATAAATATAAGCTAATATTCCTACTTTAGCTTGGCATGAGAACGGACAAACAACTTTTAGCAAAAGGACTGAAATACATAGGTTTTACGGTTGGATTAATGTTTTTAGCCCCTTTTGTCATATACCAGGCTTTTAAAAATCAAGAGCACGTTGCTTACATTCCGGTGTTAATCATTGGACTGCTTTTGGCCATAACAGCAATCGGTTTTGGTTTTTACACCATTAAAATTTTTATGGAAGCCATTTTTGGAAAGAAACCCAAAAGCTAATTTTTATCAGGAGAATTGTTTTTCCATTTATTGCTAAGCTGCGCATAATCATAATCCAAAACAGATTCTTGGCGTTCTAATTTCTTGGCTGCGAATGCGCGCTGTAAAATATCTTCAATAAGATAATCCTCATGGATTTTCTCTGGATGGAACTCTTCCTTAATGCTAATTTTAAACGCTTTCGCCGTAGTGTTGTACCAAAACGCGCGCCAACCATTTCGCAATTCCTTGACCAAGTTAAAGGCTGTTTTTCCCGTTTGGCGGTAAATTAGTTTGATTAAAATCTGACCTTCTGTTCGAGTCAATTTTTTAAGCTTATCAGAAAATTCACCTTCAATATATTTTTGAACCTCTTTTGTGTATTTCTTCCGATGTCTTTTCTTTTTTATTTTAGTCAAGCTATCATTTAATTCCACCAACCGTTCTGCGGCAAGTTTTGCATACGGATATACCTTTAAGGTTTTTCTACGAAGTATATAATATCTGAGTTTTTCCTTTCTATCGGCAAACTCTAGTTTACCAAAAATAAAAACCTCGTCAAGCGCTATAGAGCTATACAAAATAGAATCACCCTCAAACCTAACGTAGTAATCTGCAACCGAATCTTTAGCAGACTCTTGGGAAAAGCCTAAACCGAAGATCAGTAAAAAAACAAAAACCAAACTGTAACGAAACATTTGAGCCATTTAGCAAAAGTCCTGTCAAAATTAAGGATAAACCTAGGATTTGGCTATTAAATAAAAGTGAATATTGTTATGTTTGTGGACTAAAATATATACATGGCAGCTTCAAAAATCATTACCGCTAAGTCTTTAAAATTCTTTGAAAAATACCTAAATAATGCTTCTCCAACGGGTTACGAATGGGAAGGGCAAAAGATTTGGATGGATTATTTGAAGCCTTATGTGGATGAATTTATTACCGACACCTACGGTACTGCGGTTGGAGTTATCAATCCTGATGCGAAATTTAAAGTTGTCATTGAAGGACATTCCGATGAGATTTCTTGGTACGTAAATTATATCACGGATAATGGTTTACTTTATGTAATTCGCAATGGAGGTAGCGACCATCAAATTGCTCCATCAAAATGGGTGAATATCCATACCAAAAAAGGAATTGTAAAGGGTGTTTTTGGATGGCCTGCCATCCATACCAGAAATAAAAGTAAGGAAGAGCCACCAAAATTGGATAACATCTTTATTGACATAGGCGCTAAGGATAAAGAGGAAGTTGAAAAAATGGGTGTTCATGTAGGCTGTGTAATCACTTATCCAGATGAATTTCAAGTACTGAACAAAAACAAGTTCGTTTGCCGTGCCATAGACAATCGAGCAGGCGGTTTTATGATTGCCGAAGTGGCTCGTTTGCTCCATGAAAACAAAAACAAATTACCTTTTGGACTATACATTACCAACTCTGTGCAAGAAGAAATTGGGTTGCGTGGTGCCGAAATGATTACCCAAACCATAAAACCGGACATTGCCATTGTCACAGATGTTTGTCATGACACCACCACCCCCATGATCGACAAAAAGAAAGAGGGTGAGACCGCTATGGGCTCTGGGCCCGTGATTTCTTACGCTCCAGCTGTACAAAACAAATTAAGAGAGCGTATTATTGAGACAGCCGAGGCTAAAAAGATACCTTTTCAACGCCTGGCCTCATCACGATACACGGGAACCGATACGGATGCCTTTGCCTATAGCAATGGTGGGGTAGCCTCAGCTTTAATTTCGTTGCCGCTACGCTATATGCATACTACTGTTGAGACGGTTCATAAGGACGATGTGGAAAACGTTATTCGATTGATTTATGAAACGCTGTTGACCATAAAAGAGGGCGAGACGTTTAGCTATTTTGATTGATCCCAATTGAACTTCAGTTTTCAAATGGGATGAGACCGTAACTCATTTTTAATGGATGAACTTGTTGACATTCTGGATGAAAATGGAAACTACACAGGAAAAGTCTGTTTAAAATCGGAAGCACACCTAAAAGGATTGTTTCATCCCACTGTACATATTTGGTTTTATACTTCTGAAGGTAAAATACTATTTCAGCAAAGGGGAAAGGGCAAAAAAACCTTTCCATTGCTTTGGGATGTCTCTGTTGCAGGACATATTGAAGCTGGTGAAACTTTTCAACAGGCAGCATTACGTGAGGTAGCCGAGGAAATCGGAATACCTATTACCAAATCTGATTTAAAGCCAATAGGAGTTTTTAAGTCCATGCAAGAGCATTCAGAAACACTAAAGGATAACGAATTTCATCATGTTTTTCTGTGTGGGCTAAATGTTCCTATGTCCAATTTAAAAAAGCAAGAAAGCGAAGTTGAAGAGTTAGCTTTAATTGGTTTATCAGAATTTAAATCAAAAGTTGATGTTAAGCAGTTAGATGGATTTGTCCCGCATTCGGTAGCGTATTACCATCACATTATCACAGAAATAGAGAAAATATTATAGCTTTTCGGTAAAAGCTGCTATGCTGTCCATAGAATAGGTTTCCTGCTCTCCCGTATCCATATTTTTTGCCACAAACTCCCCATTGGCAAGTTCCTGTTCCCCAATCAATATCACATAAGGTACTTTGCGGTTATTGGCATATTTCATCTGCTTTTGCATTTTGGTTGCTGTCGGATATACCTCCGCCTTAATACCATTTTCCCTTAATTGACTTATCAATTTTAAAGATGCCAAGCTTTCCTTTGCTCCAAAATTAATGCACAGCACATCAATGGACTTGTCCAAGTGTTCCGGGAAAAGTCCTAACGCTTCCAAAACCAAATAAATTCGGTCCAAACCAAAAGAAATACCAATTCCGCTAACATCTTTCAGCCCAAAAATACCTGTGAGATCATCGTAGCGACCACCGCCACCGATAGAGCCCATACTCACGCCCTCAGGGGCACTAACTTCAAAAATGGCTCCTGTATAATAGTTTAATCCTCGGGCCAAAGTCACATCCACTTGTAGGTTTGCTGTTTTTAACCCAACAGCTTCCACTGTAGTAATGATTTCCTCTAACTCAGCTACACCCTGCATCCCAATCTCGGATTCGCCCAATAAGGATTTCAATTGGGTCAATTGTTCCAAACTTGAGCCGGACATTGTAAATAAAGGTGCCGCTTTCTCAATGGCAAGTTCAGAAATACCTTTGGCCAACATTTCTTTTCGCACGCCTTCCTCCCCTATCTTATCAAGTTTATCCAAGGCTACGGTAAAATCTATCAGCAAATGTTGTGCGCCAATCACTTCAGCTATTCCAGATAAAATTTTTCTATTATTAAGTTTGATTGTGCTTCCAACTAATTTGAGATCGGTAAAAACGGCATCATACAATTGTATGAGTTCTGCTTCTTGTAAAACCGAATTTGCCCCTACCACATCGGCATCACATTGGTAAAATTCACGAAAACGGCCTTTTTGGGGCCTGTCCGCTCGCCAAACGGGTTGAATCTGGTAGCGCTTAAATGGAAAATCTATTTCGTTTTGGTGCATGACCACGTAGCGTGCAAAAGGCACGGTAAGATCATAGCGGAGTGCTTTCTCCGAAATCTTGGGCAGTAGCGAACTAGATTTTTTTGAGCTATAGGTGACATCATCCACTTTGGAAATAAAATCTCCAGAGTTCAATATTTTAAAAATTAAACGGTCACCTTCTTCCCCATACTTGCCCATTAAGGTATCCGAATTCTCAAAAGAAGGGGTCTCTATGGGTTGAAAACCATATACCTCAAAATGTTTTTTGATGGTTTGGATGATATAATTGCGTCGGGCAACCTCTGCTGGTGAAAAATCCCGGGTCCCTTTGGGTATAGATGGCTTTTGTGGCATGTACTAGAAATTCTCGTGCAAATATACACTCTTTGTTGATTTGGTATGAGCAAAAGCACCTGTATAGCTTCCTCTTTCACACCAAAGGTCAATTGAAAATTGGGTTACATCAATTCATACAAAATTAGAAATGGTAACGACCATATTTTAGAGCTATAATAACCATAAAACATATTATTATGAAATTAAAAATGTTTGTACTGCTTGGGTGTCTTATAGCCACCATCACTTTTATATCCTGTTCTGGTGAAGATGGTACTAATGGAGCTGATGGTGATACCGGCCTAACTGGAGCTCCTGGAACACCCGGAAATAAAGGCGATAACGGCATCAATTGCTGGGACTCAAATGCCGATGGCGTCAGCCAATCTTCAGAAGATGTTAATGGTGATGGAGAGTTTAACGGCCTAGATTGTCAAGGAGAACAAGGAGAACAAGGAGAACAAGGAGAACAAGGAGAACAAGGAGAACAAGGAGAACAAGGAGAACAAGGAGAACAAGGAGAACAAGGAGAACAAGGAGAACAAGGAGAACAGGGCAATGCCAATGTACAGGTAGCTCAGATAGACATGTCACCTTTTGGTGGTAACATATTTACCTTTAATCTTGTTGATGACACTGACTTAGACATTACCGTTCAGGAACTATCCAACTATACTTTTCTTTTTTATCTTGAAAATGTTACTTCTACTATCTATCCAGTACCCGGACCTCTGATTTTTAATACTTCGTATTCAGCCGTGAACTATAGAGAGGTTGGTAATAATGCAAATGATGCAGGAGATGTAAACATAAATTTTTATCAAACTGCTAACGGTAATGATTTTCAAGTGGCTCAAGGATTCTATTCTACTTTAAAGATAGTGGCCTTAGAAATCTCATTAGGAAACAAAAATGGCAATGAGGTTCTGGCCCAGCTTAAAGCTACCGGGGTGGATACAAGCGATTACCACGAAGTAATGCAATACTTTGGCTTGGAATAGTATTTTTTATAACACGCTTAAAAGAAGAAGAGCCCTTAAGGGCTCTTTTTTATTTTTTCATTTTCCCCACCCTTCGACAAGCTCGGAGTGATATAAAAATAAGGATGTTATTCCATGATTTTATCAAACCATTGGTAAAGTTCCCCCTTGGTAATGGTAGCGCCCTGTTGGATCAAGTTGAACTTATCTAGGTTTTTATCATCAGAATAAGCCTTGGAAGCGGTTAGATACTCTACAAAGTCAGATTGAAAATTTCTCTTGAACCAACCAAACCCAATCTCGGTACGTAAATCTATTTCTGGGTTCATCACCTTTACAGAAAGTAGTTTCATTTCCTTTTCTGTTAGATGGAACAAATGCATATGCAACTCAGAAATATTTTCCAGATACTCCACTTTGGACAATACGCCTTCCCATATTAAATCACTAAAGACATCCAATTCCTCTTCTGCTGCTTCCGGTTTTTCTTTCTTTATGCTTGCCCATTCATCGGCAGTAATGGATTGGGTAGCCAAAAAGTTAATAAACTCTGGGTGCAACTCTTCCAATTGCTGTTGCGTCAGTCTTGCATATTTCATCTGATCATTTTCATTTGATTCGGCAAAAATAAAAAAGGCCGCGCTTTTGCGCAGCCTTTCTTGCTATAAATTATACTGTTCTAATTAAAAATATAGCGAACTCCTACCTGAGCTCTCCATCTGGAGATTTCAGCGGTATTTGCCGCAAAGGTTTCTGTTAAATTAGGATCAAATGTATAGGTTGGTGTATTCGTAGCGTCTACAGAAACACCCAATAGCTGATTAAAGGTTGGGATTTCAACAACACCCCAATTTGAATTGATCAGATTCCCTAAATTCAATATGTCTAAACTTAGCTGAATCTTGTTTTTATCAGTCAATTTAATGTCCTGAAGCACTTTTACATCCCAGCTACTTCTCCAAGGTGCCAAGGCAGCGTAACGCTCTGCATATTCACCGCGATTATCACTTAAATAATCATCTTGTTGAATAAACGCTTCAAAAGCTGCAGCTTGTCCTGGTTCGCTAAAATTCATTTGGCTCACTTCTGAAGCTGTTGGAATGTAAAGCAGGTCGTTTTGGAATCCATCACCATTTCCAGCAATATCATCGCCGTTGATATTTCCTCCATGGACATAATTGTAACGCCCTCCCTTTGCATACTCAAAAAAGGTAGATATGGTTGTTCCAGTTTTGAATGCTTTGGAAATAACCCCAATAAAGCGATGTTTGTCACCATATCTGGCATTGGACAATACGGCTGTATTGGAATTACCCACTATGGCATTACCATTATAAGCATCACTCGTAATTTCCGCATCGATGGAGTTTACACTCTTGGCATCCAGGAAGCTATATCCTAATTGTGCGTACAAACCATCGTCCCAAGTTTTTTGAACTTTCCCTGCCACATTCCAAATACGTCCATTTTCATCAGAATTTGTAAATACATAGGCAGAGTTAGGAGATTTATCGGCATCTGTATAAAAAGCTCTTTGGTCAAATGGCGTATTCAACGTACCTGATGGAGCTGCCAAGCCCCAGTTTTGAACGTGTATTCCATTAATATCTTTTGTGTACGAGACATCCAAAGTGGCTACAAGGCCATTTTCAAAACGTTTGTCCGCACCTATATTGGTTCTCCAAACTTGTGGAAATTTAAAGTCAGGGTCTACAACCGTGTAGAAAAAGAAATTAGGATTCGCCACTTGATTTCCTAGCCATACAAATGGAAAACGACCTGTAAAGACTCCTGAGCCTCCTCTTAATTGTAAAGAAGCATCGCCATTTACATCCCAGTTAAATCCTACTCTAGGTGAGATTAACCAATCGTTCGAAGGCAATTGGGTAGAATCAAAAAATGCAGTTTCTCCTGTTGATGGGTCTGTATATTCAATACTTGGATTATAGCAACAATTACGATCTATTACTTCTTGTGCTTTTTCTGATGTATCAAAAAATAAGGGCTTATCAAAGCGTAATCCGTACGTCAATTTAAAATTGTCCGTAATGTCCCATTGATCTTGGGCATAAAATGAAAGTTGCCCCACATTGGTTTCGGCTAAAGCCAAACCACCTGCTACGCCGGGTCCTGCAGCATTAAGTGCTGCATCTGTAGCAATAGCAGAATCAAAGGCTGCTTGTAATTGACCAGAGCTTGCGAAATCAGGGAAATCTGTAATAGTTCCCGTTGGAAAAAATACGCCTTGAGCACCAAAGACACCTAAGTTAAAGGAATTATCAAACTGGAACTTTTCAAAAGAAAAACCTACGGTATAGGTATGATCTCCTTTAAAGAAATTTAAATTATCTGTGACTTGAAATACTTTTTGATCTAGTTTGTTATTGATAGAAAAAGGTTCATGACCCGCAATAATATAACTGGACGTTCCGGCAGCATCTAAAATGGTTATACTAGGTGCTGGTGTTGAAAATGGCCTTCTAAAGTCATCAAAATGCGTATACCCTATTTGTAACTTGTTTGTAGCGTTGTTAGACAAGGTTGAGTTCAGTTCTATTTGAACGGACTGAATTCTATTATTGATTTCATACCCAGCATTTTCAAACTGCAAGGTTGCCAAATCTGGCCCTCTAAATTGAATTGCATTACGATTGGCAGGTTTCCCTTTTGAAGCATCCAAGAAATTATAGATAATGGCCAATCGATTATTATCATTAATGTTCCAATCCAACTTGAAAATTCCTTTTGTAGATTCTTGGTCAAAGTTGAATCCTGTAATTCTTCCAGGGTTGTAAAAAATGTCATTTCCTTGTCCATCTTGTCCTATGACTACTTGCCTTAACAGGTTATCAACCAACTCAAAATCTGATTGCGTTACTCTAGACTCATTTGCAGCTCCGGTACCTGTATTAGGTACAAACCCATCTGTTCCTAAAGAAGTGAGATCGTCTTTTTCAAAATTCACGAAAAAGAACAATTTGTTTTTAACTATTGGGCCTCCAATACTGAAACCATATTGCTTTTGTTCTAAACCTGTTTTAAAAACGTCATCGCCATTTATTTTACCACCTGTGAGGTCATCATTTCTGAAAAATCCGTAAACGGTACCATAAAATTCGTTTGTACCACTTTTTGTAACCGCATTTACTGACGCTCCTGTAAATCCAGATTGTGTTACATCATACGGAGCGGTACTTACTTGGATTTGGTCAATGGCATCTATGGATATAGGAGTAGCATTAGTCTGCCCTCCTGGTTGTGCTGCATCCAAACCAAATGGGTTGTTGAAGATGGCTCCATCTAAAGAAAAATTATTGAATTGGTCATTTCTACCACCAAAAGAACCGGCACTTGCTGTAGGTTCCAAACGTGTAAAATCGTTAGTAGATCTTGAAATTGTTGGTAGTCTTGTCAATTCTCTTCTTCCTACGCTGGTTTCAGCTCCTGTTCTATCACTTCCAAAAGTTCCAGTTTGGTCAGAAACCACAATTACTTCATCCAAAGCTTGGCTATCTGGTACTAAAGAAGCATTAAAATTAAACGTCTTTCCTAAAGACAGAAATACATCGTTTCTAACACTGCTTTTAAATCCAATGTATGAGATGGTAACTTCGTAAGGTCCACCAACCCTAAGGTTGAGCAAGTTAAACCTACCTTCTTCATTGGTAATAGCGCCATAACGTGTCCCTGTTGGTGTGTGTACGGCAACTACATTGGCTCCAAGAAGGGGAGCTTGTTGATCATCAACAACAGTACCTCTGATGTTGGATGTGGTGACTTGTGAAAAAGCGGAGGTGAATACCATAAAAAACAGTACCCCAAGTGGTAAAATTTTCTTCATAATGAGTGAGTTAGTTTTTTGAGTGTCTACAAACATAGAACAAAAAAAAGAGCTATGCACGCATAGCTCTTATTAAGTTATTAACCGAAAACTAAGTATTTATTTAGCCTCAGCGATTACTTCAAAAGGAAAGTCCACAATCACTTCTCTATGAAGTCTGATTTGAGCGTCATATGGCCCAACTCTTTTGATTGTTCCTCCTTTTATACTAATGAATTTTCTGTCAATTTCATGACCCGCTTTATCCAAAGCAGTGGCCAAATCAATATTATTTACAGAACCGAACAATTTATCACCAGCACCTACTTTTGCAGGAATTCTGATTTCCAATTGTTTTAAAGCTTCTGCTTTTTTATTGGCTTCATCAATGACTTTCTTTTCTTTATGTGCTCTCTGCTTTAGGTTTTCTGCCAAAACCTTTTTTGCAGATGGTGTAGCTAAAGCAGCCAAACCTTTAGGAATAAGGTAGTTTCTTCCGTAACCGTTTTTTACTGTTACGACATCGTCTTTAAAGCCTAAATCCTGTATATCTTCTTTTAGAATAAGTTCCATTCTTCAGTATTTTTTATTTCAACATATCGCCAACATACGGCATTAAGGCTAAATGGCGCGCACGCTTAACAGCTTGGGCTACCTTTCTTTGGTACTTTAAAGAGGTGCCTGTAAGTCTTCTTGGAAGCAGTTTACCTTGCTCGTTCACCAACTTCATTAAAAAATCTGGATCCTTGTAATCGATATACTTAATTCCTGATTTTTTAAATCTACAGTACTTCTTTTGCTTGTTGGTCTCAATGTTCAACGGGGTCAAATACCTGATTTCCCCGTCTTTTTTTGCTTTTGCTTGTTGTTCTATTGATGCCATACCCTATGCTTTTGCTTTTAATTTGGTTCTTCTTCTTTCTGCCCAAGAAATAGCGTGCTTATCTAACTTAACAGTTAGAAAACGCATAATACGCTCATCTCTTCTAAATTCTAGCTCATAAGGAGAAATTACTTCACCGGGAACGGTGAATTCAAATAAGTGGTAAAAACCACTTTTCTTGTGTTGAATGGGATAGGCTAATTTCTTTAGTCCCCAGTTTTCTTTGGAGACCATTTTGCCACCATTCTTAATTAAGAAATCTTCAAATTTCTTAACTGTTTCCTCTATCTGTGTTTCAGACAGAACGGGATTTAAAATGAAAACAGTTTCGTAATGGTTCATATATTATATTTTTAAAGGAGCGCAAAATTAGTAATAATTACTTCTTCTCGCAAGAAAAGCATAAAATCTTCGTTTAACCATTAATAGTTATTAACATAAATGAACTAAGCAAACCTACGTAACGTATATGGTAATATACACAACAAAATAGACCATGTTTACATCTTTTGTTGCCGTTAAACGCCTTTTTTATGTAATTTGCCGATGATTTAAAACCCTACAAATCACCCCATTCTATGAAATTAAAAAGTATAATTGTAGACGACTCCTCAATGCAACGGATGGCCGTTGCCAAATTGGTCAACAATCACCCACATCTTGCCCTAGTAGCCGAATATAGTAATGCTATTGAAGCTAAGAACGGTCTTAAGAACCATGACATCGATTTAATCTTTCTAGATGTTGAGATGCCAATCATTAGTGGTTTTGACCTTTTAGAGGCATTGGAGAACCCTCCTCAAGTTATTTTAATCACAGGAAAGCCTGATTATGCGCTAAAGGCTTTTGATTATGATGTAACGGATTACCTTCACAAACCTATCACCTTAGCCCGTTTTGAGTCTTCTGTTAAAAGAGCAGTAGCCAAGTACGAGCAAATAAATAGGGTGGATGAAGATGAGGAGCATATTTTTGTAAAGAGCAACCTTAAAAAGCGTAAGGTTATCTTAAACGATATTAAATGGATTGAGGCATTGGGAGATTACATTAAATTGGTGACAGATGAAGCCAATATTGTAATTCTTTCCACTATGAAATCTTTTGAGCAGCAATTGCCTGCTGAAAAGTTTCTACGAATCCATAAATCTTATATAGTGAATCTGGAAAAAATTGAAAAATTCAATAGCAAGAATGTAGAGGTTGGGGGCAGACAGATTCCATTAAGTAGAAATAAAAAGACAGAACTGGCAGAAGCACTTGCCAACGTATAATTATATGTGGTCTACATTGTAGACGAGTCTCACACTTTTATACTTAGAAATAGCATTAAAAGATTTTTCAATTCTTTTAATGCTATTTTTTGTTTGTGGCAATGATTGTCCCTTGCCCACTTTAATTAATATATTCTTTAAGTAATCCCTACGTATTCTGGCAACAGGTGGGTACTCTGGTCCAAGAATTTGATGACCAAGCACATTTTTTAAAGAACTGGCAAACCACTGGGCCGCCTCGTTTAGTTTATTGTAATCTTTATCTTTTAACGTTAGTTTGATAATACGCACCAAAGGTGGGTATTTAAATTGTTCCCGCTCATAATACTGTTCAGAGAACATTTTATCATAATTGTTAGTGGTAACCTGCTGCAATATCTGATGATACGGATTGTACGTCTGTATCAATACTTTACCTCTTTTTTGGGTCCTCCCTGCCCTGCCCGCGACCTGCGTGAGCATTTGAAAACTTCTTTCATGGGCTCTGTAATCTGGAAAATTCAACAAAGAATCTGCATTCATAATACCAACCAAACTTACATTTCTAAAATCGAGCCCTTTGGTCACCATTTGTGTTCCTACTAAAATGTCCATTTCCTGTTGCTCAAAAGCAGTTATCAATTTTTCATAGGCATACTTTCCTCTTGTGGTATCCAAATCCATTCGGCCTACATTAATTTCTGGGAAAAGCTGCTTCAACTCTTCTTGAATCTGCTCTGTACCAAATCCCTTTTTATCTAAAGTAGGGCTTCCACAAGCCAAGCAACCTTGTTGCAAAGCCATATGATACCCACAATAGTGACAACGTAATTGATTTCGATGTTGATGATATGTTAAGCTTACATCACAATTTGGGCATTGCGATACGTGTCCGCAGGTGGTACACTCTATTATAGGAGCAAAACCTCTTCTGTTCTGAAAAAGAATAATTTGTTCTCCTTCTTCGAGAGCCTCCTGAATGGCATTGAACAAAGTTTCAGAAAAATGTCCTTTCATGCGTTTTTTTCTGGTAGCCTCTTTTATATCAACCAGAGAAATATCTGGCATGAGTACATCCCCATACCTATGTTTTATACTAGCATACCCATATTTTCCTTTTTTCGCATTATCCATGCTTTCTATACTGGGCGTTGCGGAACCCAACACGCAATGAGCGCTATGAAGCGATGCCAATACAATAGCCGCATCACGGGCATGATATCTTGGTGCAGGGTCAAATTGTTTAAAAGAACTTTCATGCTCCTCATCAATGACCACCAACCCCAAATTGGAAAAGGGCAAAAACAAGGAGGAACGAGCACCAATTACAATCTGAGCCTTATCGGCATTGGCCACTACATTGTTCCACACCTCCACGCGCTCATGAATGCTATATTTTGAGTGATATACGGAAACCTTATCGCCAAAATATTCGCGCAACCTTCCTATGAGTTGAGAAGTCAGTGCAATTTCTGGTAGCAGATATAGTGCTTGTTTCCCTTCTTCTAAACACTGTTCAATTAGCTTGATATATACCTCGGTCTTGCCTGAAGAAGTAACTCCATGCAGTAAGGCTGTTTTTTTCTGTGCAAAACTTTCGTTTATGGCCTTAAAGGCATCTTGTTGATATGAATTCAGTTCAATACTCTCAGTGTTTTTTGAATTTTCATCATGCTGAACCCTGTCTGTTCTAATATGATATTCTTCAAGTACCGACTTATCGATGAGGGCTTTTATAACGGCTCGGGAACTTCCACTCTCCTTTTCTAAATCTGTAACGGGAATGGGTTTCTTGGTCTTTGCTTGAAGTTGGAAAAGTGATAGTACCACCTGACTTTGCTTGGGAGCCCTAGAAAGATTGATGAGCAATTCTTCCAGTTTTTCTTCATTTTGGTAAACTTCGCCAAGTTTTACATACCGTACCAGCTTCGGCTTATACTGTTCATAAAGTTCTTCTTTTTGAAGCACCACTCCTTTTTGAACCAGCCTGTTTACCAGTGGAAGCACATTTTTTTTATCTACAATTCCGCTTATCTCTCCTATTTTTAAAGCAGTTTGATGTTGGAGCGCCTCATAAATCAAAAATTCATTGTCGTTTAAATCCAATTCATCAATGATAGTATCCTTATTAGGCAGCACCAAGGTTTCGCTCTCCAACAAAAAAGCACTGGGTAAGGCACTTCGAAACACTTCTCCCAAAGTGCACATATAATATTGAGCAATCCATTCCCAATGTTTTAATTGAAATGTGTTGATAAGGGGTTTTTCATCTAAGATTTGATAGATTTCCTTTGCCTCGTATAATTCCGGCGCCACTTGATGGACGTTGTAGGCCAATGCAGTATAGATTTTGGATTTCCCAAAAGGGACCGCAACCCGCATACCTACTTTTAAAAAATCCGCCTCTTGTTCAGAAATTTTATACGTGAAAAGCCGCTCTAATGGAATGGGCAGGACTATATCTAAAAAATAATGCATAACGGTTATTCATCTAGCACTCTATGCCAAGTTTGGGTTCTGTACAAAAATGCCAAATACCCCCTCACCTTTAGCCTATTACTGTCTTTTGGATCTAACCATACCTTTCCTCTAAATGTCATGGCCTGTTCTGGATCAAAAAGTCTACTTCCCTTATATTCTCCCTTATTGTTCCGTTTATAATCATCCATAATCTTCATTCCAGTGACCGGCTTATCTTTTAGGTCTCCTTTGCACTTGATACATAGGGCATTTTCCTTTCCTTTTTCAAGAATCTTTAGAATTCTAGCCTGTAAAAGACCATTTTCTTCATATACCTCTACAATGGCTTTGGTTATACCATTACGATCATCAATGGTTTTCCATTTACCAAATACCGTTTGGGACCAAGAAACCTGAAGCATGAACAAAAAAATAAGAACTACAATATGATTACGCTTTTTGCCTTTTTTCATGTTTCTTCTTTAAAGAATTAAGGGTTGCGTTTAGCTCAAACCCCAATAACAAAATATTCGAATTCAGCCAAATAAACACCATTAAAATCAGTAATCCTCCTAATGCTCCATAAAATTCGTTGTACCGGGCAAACTTTTCCACATAGACCCCAAACAAATAGGAAGTAAGTACAAACAATAAGGTGGTCATTAAAGCGCCCGCTGAAAAGAATCTGGCTTTTCTTCCTTCCGCAGTACCAAAATAGTATAGAATGGCAGTAGTAAGGTAGGAGAGCAACATAAAAAAGACAATCTTGGTTATTTGTATTCCTATTACGTCTCCTTTTTCTACATCATATCCCAATGTCTTGCCCAGATATTCGCTGGTATATTCCACAATATAAAACTCAAAATATACAAAGGCCACTGCACCTATGACCAACAATATGGAAAGAATTAATCCCACCATTAGTGCGTAGGCATATTGTCGTAAAAAGTTTCTGGTCAATTCTACATGGTAGGAATTTTCAAATCCTCCAAAAATCGCATTTACCCCATTCGCCACTAAAAAAATAGAAACTAAGAAGGTTGAAGAAAGCAAGCCTCCACGTTTTTGATCTTTGATTTGTTGGTAAATATCACCAAAGTAATCACTTGTTGCCGAGGGTAGAAATGACTCTAAAAAAATGAGGAACTGACCATCAAAATTTTCATTTCCTACGCTTGCATATGGAATAATGAAAGGTAAAAGAGTAACTAAAAAGATTAACAATGGGAACAACGCCATAAAAAGACTGAATGCAATGGAACTCGCTCTTGAGGATAGTGTGCCTTTTACAATTCCCAACACATACATTTCCAATAGGTCATAAAACGAGAGCCCTTCAAAGGCTTTCAGTTTTATCTTTTTTAGTAGCCTCACCAACCAGTTGACCACCGGAATCTTTTCTAATTCTTCTTCTATGGCTACAGACATTACATTGCTTTTAAGCTTAAATCCATATTGTGCACAGAATGGGTCAACGCTCCAGAAGAGATATAGTCCACACCGCATTCGGCATAATCCCTAATGGTGTTTTCATTAATACCTCCAGAAGACTCTGTAAGACATTTGTCTCCAATCATCTGCACCGCTTCTCTCGTGGTTTTATAATCAAAATTATCCAAGAGAATCCTATATGTTCCTCCAGCTTCAAGAATTTTTTCCACTTCTTCTAAATCACGCGCTTCCACAATAATTTTTAAATCCCTATCCGTATCCAACAGGTATTGTTGGGTTTTTTGGATTGCTTTCTTGATGCCACCTGCAAAATCGATGTGATTGTCTTTCAGCATAATCATATCATAGAGTGCAAATCTATGGTTTTCCCCTCCCCCAATCTTTACCGCCCATTTTTCTAAAGCTCTGATACCCGGAGTGGTCTTTCTAGTATCCAAGATTTTGGTTTGGGTACCTTCTAGTAGCCTCACAAAACTTTTTGTCTTTGTAGCGATGGCACTCATTCGCTGCATTGCATTGAGTACCAAACGTTCTGCTTTTAGAATGCTTTGAGAACCTCCCGCTACCGTAAATACAATATCTCCGTATTTTACCTCATCGCCATCAGAAAGTAACCGTTCCACTTTCATATTTGGGTCAACGCATTTAAATACTTGCTCCGCAAATTCCACTCCTGCGATAATGCCTTGGTCTTTTACCAACAATTTGGCTTTACCCTCAGCTGAATCAGGAATACAGGCCAAAGAACTGTGGTCACCATCTCCAACATCTTCCCGGATGGCATTTTTAATTATCAACTGTATCTCTTTTTGGAATTGCTCCTGGGTAATCATTCAAATGGGGTTTTAACGAAAATAATAAAAACATTACTCCCATCAATTTACATTTGTCTTTGTTTCGATTGAAAAAATTAATTTTGGTTATGCAAATTACACTACTGGCCATTGGCAAGACTGATAATACAGAGCTATCCCAACTCATAGCTATTTACGAGAAGCGCTTAAAGCATTATATAAAATTTGATTTTCTCATTCTTCCTGACATTAAAAACAGTAAAAATCTTTCAGAGGCACAGCAAAAACAGAAGGAGGGGGAATTGATTTTAGCTCAGCTACAACCAGGAGATGCATTAGTTCTTTTGGATGAAAAAGGAAAGCATTATTCATCAATGGAATTTTCGCAATTCTTACAAAAAAAAATGAACAGTGGCCTTAAGAGGTTAGTTTTGGTTATTGGAGGTCCTTATGGTTTTAGCGATGATGTATACCAAAAGTGCAATGATAAACTTAGCATGTCAAAGATGACTTTTTCGCATCAAATGGTACGACTATTTGCTGTAGAACAGTTATACAGAGGGTTTACTATTCTTAAGAATGAGCCGTATCATCATCAATAAGCTCTTTTTCTTCTCCCATAAGGTTATACTTTTCTAAAAATCCTTCAACTTTTCTAATGACCAAATGATGTGCTTTGGGATCCTCTGTTGTTTCCTCTAAGGATTTAACCATGTTTTGGGATACCATTTTCAAATGGTTCAATTCTTCCCCTATAAATCCATAAATTTCGTTTTTGCGTTCGGGGTTCTTTTCAACGGTCAATACATATTGAAGATCCGTAATGTTTTTCATATGCGAATTAAAAACATGGGATTGGTGCCATGCAATCTCGGCCAATCTCTTTTTTTGATCCACAATTCTATTGATAATAGGGTTTACTATGAAAAAGATTTCAAAGAATATAATGACTATTGAAAATATGGCAAGCTCCAATTCTATAATCATCATGGTTTTAATATCTTTTTCAGCTTTTTTCTGAAACTGATTAACTATACCATCCATAATTACCAAAAACCGATCTACACGATATCTTATATCGTTAAAGGAAACATTTTTAAAATTTTGAAAGTCCTTCAATTCACTATACATCCATTCCAAATGAGGCTCCAATCTTCTAAATTCCTTAAGAATTTCTTCGTCATCCAAAGGTTCTAATTTTAAGCCCATGTTCCCTTCTTGCAAAAACCTGTTCATTTGGTACAACTTGGTTAATGCCAACTTCATTTCAGCATAATCACAGTTATGGTATCTACATGAATATAGTTCATTAAGAAGCTTTTGGCTTAACATCCGCTGTCTTCCTGCTAGGTTTACAATCAATGCGGTTGACCTTTGCTGATTTAACGAATATTGGGTCATGGATTGAATCGTTATGGTCAATAACACAATGGAAATCACCAACAGATAATACGCCCTAAAACCTTTTTTAAATAGTTGCAACTTCCCAATCTTCATTCAGGTAATCATTTTTAGTAAGAATTTGATTACAATTTACCTTAAATAAAACGGCTGCATTGGAAAATGTTGTGAAACGGTTATTTGATAGGGTGAAACGAAGTAAAAAGGATTCTAAAGAAGAATTAATATAGCACCCTGAACTTTATGGTGTTCTCCACATTCTTAAGTGCTTTCATCACCTCCTTATTATACTCCTTATCCAAATCGGTTATTACATAACCAACCTCGCTATCTGTGGAAAGATATTGTCCTGTAATATTCATCTCATATTTGGCCAATACCTCATTGATTTTTGCCATAATTCCGGGAACATTCTTATGAATATGAAGAAAACGATGCGCATTCGTCTGCTTGGGCAATCTAATATTGGGGAAATTGACCGCATCCACTGAATTACCAGAGTTTACGTAATCCATTATCTTATTGGGAACAAAATCGGCTATATCACGTTGAGCTTCCTCCGTGCTTCCCCCCACATGCGGAGTAAGAATAACGTTTGGCAATCCTTGCAGTGCTGTACCAAAACTTCCATTACTTCTAGGTTCTTCAGGATAAACATCCACTGCGGCTCCTGCCAACTTTCCACTTTTTAATGCTGATGCGAGTGCATCGATATCAACCACAAAACCTCTTGAAAGATTTATAAACAATGCCCCATCCCGCATTTGGTTGATTTCTCGCTCTCCTATAAAATCCTTATTGGCTTTGTTATCATCAATATGAAGGGTGACAACATCAGAAACAGAAAGTAAATCTTCAAGGGTATTACATTTAGTGGCGTTCCCCAAGGCTAATTTATCTGCAACATCATAATAATAAACTCGCATACCAATGGCCTCTGCCAAAACGGATAGCTGCTTCCCTATATTTCCATATCCTATTATACCAAGGTTTTTTCCTCTTACTTCTCTAGAGTTTGCAGCTGTTTTGTTCCATTTGCCTTTGTGGATTTCCATACTTCTGGTAAAAACATTACGCATAAGCATAATGATTTGTCCAATGGCCAGTTCCACAACCGATCTGGTATTGCTATAAGGCGCATTGAAAACTACTACGCCTTTCTTTTTGCTGTATTCCAAATCTATTTGCGTAGTACCTATGCAAAAGGCTCCCACTACCAACAATTTGTTAGCGGCATCCAATACTTTTTGGGTAACCTGGGTTTTAGACCTAATTCCCAACACATGAACTCCTTTGATTTTTTCAATAAGTTCCTCTTCTGGTAGGCTATGTTTGACCAATTCTACGGAGAAACCATCTTCTGATAGATTTTCAAAGGCATCTGGATGCACATTCTCTAAAAGCAAGATTTTAATCCTGTTTTTAGGGTACGATATGTTTCTGGGCAAATCGTTCACAAAAAGAAACTCATCCAAGTTAGGGGTTACATGATCCGCGTTGTTAGCAGCTTTTTCACGATGTACATTTTCTGTGTATGCGAAAAACTTATCTGCAATCCCTGCCTCACGCATTACATAATCGCTATAGCCATCGCCAATAACTTGAACCTCCCCATCTAAATCCAAATTTTTAAGACATTCTATCTTTCCATTGTGGGAAGCCAAGACATTGGTCTCATCAAATCCTATGATATTTCCCTCATCATCACACTTGAACGTATTGGCATATACCCTATCGGATGGGATGTTATATTCTTCAACAATAGGATCAATAAACTCTTTAAAACCACATGAAATCACATAGATATCATCCGAAAATTTTTCAAAGAACTCTTTGTTGGATGCAATGGATTTTGAAATTTTCTGGCGCAGCTCCTCTACCAAACCTTCCAAATCGTTCTTATGAGCATTTAAAAGTTGTATTCTGCGTTCCAAGGATTCTGTAAAAGAAATATCGCCATCAATTCCAAGATTAGTGATATGCTGAATCTCCTGTATTACTTCTTCCTTGTTTGATTTTCCCTGAAGGGTCATCTCTGCCAAAACATCCAATGCTTCTACCCTGGTTAGGGTACTATCAAAATCAAAAACGTACTTGCGTCCCACTTCTACCATGAATTTCTCCAAAAAATTAGGGTTTAAAAATAAACATTAATTCTATCCCTGAATTTGGAAGTTATCAAAAACAGTTTACAAATATGGATATATCAAAAATCTGGATAAAAATGTTCCAAAATGTTGATTTTTAGTCCAAAAATTGAATTATTTCATTTGAAAACTGTATTGTTTTATACGTACCATTATGATCTCCAGGTACAATACGCAATTGGCTATTCGGAATCTCATTTTTGAGTGCCTCGGGATTTCCATTATCCAAATCCTGGTCTCCGGCAATTATGAGCACCTCAGCAGAAATTTCCTTTAGTTCTTCTAGACTTGTTACTGGTTGGTACTTTTGAAGCAAATGAAGAATTTTAAGGTTAGCTCCTATGGAGGTTGCATAATCTACGGCTCCTTTTGTTTCCTCAGTTATTTTTCCATCAAAAGCATTCATAAAAAGAATTCTTCTGTCCCATTCTGGATTTGTGAAATCAACCCCCATACCACCTAATACAGCACGTTTTATGCGCTTTTCATTCACCAAAAATTTGGCCAACACAATGCTGCCCCTGGAATATCCAATCACGTCCAATTCCTCCAAATTCAGATGGTTTATAAAATGGTCCAAGTCTTTTACTTCAGCGTCATCTTTGTATGCCTCCGGATTTTCCGATTGGTCAGATTGTCCATTGCCCCTTAAATCTGGGACAATCACGCGATAACCCGATTCTAAAAGTTGCTTTTTTAAAATGGATCTTTCCCACATACCTCCGGTATTGATAAATCCATGAACAAGTATAACGGCCTTTCCACTACCTTCATCACTATACGCAACTTGAGTACCATCAAATGAAGAAAAAAACTGGGTTTGTGCTTGTAATCCCAACCCAAAAAACAAAAACCATATGAAATAATACTTCTTCAAAATTTTCTGATTTAAAACCAACGTCTGGTCATTTTGCAATAAAAACTATATTCCTTCCCAAACTTTGCATTTAGAGCTTTTTCCTCATTTTTAATTTGAAAATGATTCATAAAATAAACAAATCCCACGGCCAATAGCGTATTGAATGCATTGCCAAGCTTTAAACCAAACCCTAATAACAACAATAGCATTCCCAAATACATTGGGTTGCGCGTAAATTTAAAAATACCCGTTGTGACCAAACTGCTTGTTTTATTCAAATTTATAGGGTCAGTTGTGGTTTTTGCACGTAAAAACTGGACAATGGCCAAGAGCATAACCAAAAATGCGGTTCCAAACAGAAACAAAGCAAGCTCACTTCTTCCAAAAAAGTCAAAGTCCCCAAAAGGTAAGAACCTGTCTAGAAGGTACATTAGTACTCCAAAACCTGCCATGACCAAGGGAGGTGGTAATTTCAACTTCATATGATACTAAAGTTATTAGGTCGAAATTACTATTTTTAACCTTTAACGAATCATACGCTACCTTGAAACTTGTTTTTGCAACGCACAATCTATATAAACTAAAAGAAGTTCAGGAGCTTTTACCACCCAAGATCAAATTACTGTCTTTAGATGATATTGGTTGTTTTGAAGAGATTCCAGAAACAGGAGCAACATTAGAAGAAAATGCCAAGATAAAAGCTGACCATATTACCCAAAACTATGGTTTTGATTGTTTCTCAGACGATACTGGATTATTGGTTAACGCTTTAAAGGGGGCACCTGGGGTATATTCAGCCCGCTATGCTGGAGAACAAAAAAGTGCCAAGGACAACATGGCCAAATTATTGGTTGAACTGAAAAATCAGCAGGATAGATCAGCATATTTTAAGACGGTAATGCATTTGAATCTAAATGGAGAAGCTTACACTTTTGAAGGAATCGTTAACGGAAGCATTCCGCATCAAGAATTTGGAACAAACGGATTTGGGTATGACCCCATTTTTAAGCCCGAAGGGCATGATAAAACTTTCGGAGAACTGAGTTCAGAAATCAAAAACGCTATAAGTCACAGAGGGCGTGCCATGCAAAAGCTTGTGGCATTTCTCAAAAAACAGGACTTATAGTCACCAACTTAACAAATTGGTGTACCTTTGCGCCTTTATTAACGCCGCCGGTATGGGCATGGTGTTGCGAGGGGCTCCAGTGGGTAATACAAAATCGCTCTATGCAACACAACATATTTGCGATTTAAGGTATATACCAAAAATGACAAAATTTGAAAGTCTGGGGTTGGACAAACCCCTATTGGATGCTATTTCCGATCTTGGATTTGAGACTCCATCAGAAGTACAAGAAAAAGCAATCCCTATTTTATTGGAGCAGGAAACCGATTTGGTCGCCCTAGCTCAAACAGGAACTGGAAAAACCGCAGCTTTTGGTTTTCCCATGATTCAAAAAATACAATCTGAAAGTAGAACCACTCAAGGTCTTATCCTTTCCCCTACTCGTGAGCTTTGCTTGCAAATTACCAACGAGCTTAAACTGTATTCCAAATACGTTAAAGGCCTTAGTACGGTAGCCATTTACGGTGGAGCAAGCATATCTGATCAGGCAAGGCAAATAAAACGCGGAGCTCAGATTATTGTTGCTACTCCTGGAAGGATGAAGGATATGATCGGTCGCAAAATGGTTGACATTTCAAAAATCGATTATTGCGTGCTTGATGAAGCGGATGAAATGCTGAACATGGGCTTCTTTGAAGACATTAAGGATATTTTATCCAACACACCAAAAGAAAAGCTCACGTGGTTGTTTTCTGCAACCATGCCAAAAGAAGTATCGGTAATCGCCAAAAAATTCATGCACAAACCCCAAGAAATTACTATTGGGACTAAAAATGCAGGAACTTCAACAGTACAGCATGAATACTATCAAGTAAGTGGACGTGACCGTTATCCTGCACTTAAGCGTTTGGCTGATGCTAATCCTGGTATTTTCTCTGTAATATTCTGCAGAACAAAAAGAGATACACAAAAAGTAGCTGAAAAGCTTATTGAAGATGGTTACAATGCGGGAGCCTTGCATGGCGACCTAAGTCAAAATCAAAGGGATTTAGTCATGAATTCCTTCCGTAAAAAACAAGTGCAGATGCTTGTTGCAACTGATGTTGCAGCTAGAGGAATTGATGTGGATGACATCACCCACGTAATCAACTACCAACTTCCTGATGAGATTGAAACCTATACCCACAGAAGTGGACGTACGGGCCGAGCAGGAAAATCTGGGATTTCAATGGTAATTGTAACCCGTTCCGAGTTGCGAAAAATTAAATCCATCGAGAGCAAAATACAACAGTCTTTTCTATCAAAGAAAATTCCAACGGGTATCGAAATCTGTGAAATACAGTTATACCATTTGGCCAACAGAATTAAGGAAACTGAAATAAATCCAGAGATAGACAATTACCTTCCAGCCATTAATGATGTTTTAGAAGGTGTTGATCGCGAAGAACTGGTTAAAAAAATTATTTCCGTAGAATTTACTCGTTTTTACAATTATTACAGCAAAACAAGAGACCTAAACTCTGCTGAAGGTGGTAGAGAAAGAGGTGAGAGAGGTGAAGGTTCCAAAGGAAGTGGTCCCTCAAGTGGCTCTGTGCGATACTTTATCAACGTAGGAGAACGCGATGGTTACGACTGGATGTCGCTTAAAGATTTCCTAAGAGATACCCTGAATCTTGAAAAAGAAGATGTCTTTAATGTTGATACCAAAGACAGTTTTTCATTCTTTAATACAGACGCTCAGCATACGGAACTAGTACTTCAGACCTTTACTGAATTTAAAGTGGATGGGCGTTTTATTAATGTAGAGGTTTCTAAAAACCCTGGTGGATCTGGAAAAGGTGGAGGAAGAAAACGTGATAGAAAACGAGGCCATAGAAAAGGAGGAGACGGTGGTTACCGAAAAGGAGGCGACAACAAATCTTTTAAAGGAGGTAGAAAAGGGAACTCCAGCAAAAGAAGTGGTAAAAAACGTCCAGGGTTCTATTAGTTAATTCTATATTAAATGATGGTAGACTCGTGTTTATTTTTGTTTGTTTAGTACTTTTATGACTACAAAGATTGCATGAAAAGAATTCTACTTACATTATTTTTCTTCATTTCATTTTTTTGTTTTGCTCAAAATGAGAGCGATACGATAGTTGAAGGGGAGTTAAAAGCTACCGTTATCAATGCGCAGACCAGTTTCTCAATGGAAAGTGTGCATGTTATTAACCTTAACAAGGTCGTGGGTACCATAACAGACCAAAAAGGTCAATTCACCATCCCTGCTGCAGTTAACGATACCCTGTACCTCTCTTTTTTGGGTTTTAAGTCTCAAAAAGTTAGGGTAACCAATGACATGTTCAAATTTGAAGGGACAGAAATTGCATTGACGGAACTAGCCTATGCCTTGGAAGAAGTTATTGTTAGGCCCTACCAACTAACAGGCTATCTAGAGATTGATGTAAAAAACCTCCCCATTAATACAGCGTACCAGTACAGCATTTCGGGGCTTCAAAAAAGTTATGAAGGTGGAAGTAAAAGTCCAAGTGCTGTAACCAAGGTATTGGGTGCAATTCTAAATCCAGCGGATCTTCTGCGAAATCTTTTTGGAAAAAAACCCAAGCAAATGCGTAAACTCCGTCAAATGAAAGAAGATGAGGACATCCGTAATTTATTGGCATCAAAGTTCGATAGAGAAACTCTTACCGAATTGCTGCAGCTGGAAAAAGTCGATATAGAAGACATCCTTAACAATTGCAGTTATTCCAAATCCTTTATCAATACGGCCAACGACCTTCAGATATTGGATGCCGTTTCAAGCTGCTATGAGGAATATAAAGTACTGAACAGGCGATAGGTTTTGCTTATTTTCTTTTGATTTATCCTTTTAAATGGCATGTAAATAAATTTTATATTTCCACATGCATTTTATAGTTTTAGCTAAAATCCCAAAAAATGAAAAAACTACTTACCGCCATGTCCGTACTATCTTTGCTTTTTGGTTGCAAAGAAGTCAAAAAAACCGCGGAAATAGATTCGATGGAAGTTGAGGAAGTAGTACAAAAAAAAGAACCCCCTTTTGTTTGGGAAGGCGCTAACATCTATTTTCTTTTAACCGATAGATTCAACAATGGCAATCCTGAAAATGATGTCAATTTTGAAAGAACTGAAGATACTGCTGTTCTAAGAGGTTTTGAAGGAGGGGATATTCAAGGCATAACACAGAAAATTGAAGAAGGTTACTTTACAGATTTAGGAATCAATGCGATATGGTTTACTCCGGTAGTTGAGCAAATTCATGGAGCTACTAACGAAGGAACCGGAAATACTTACGGTTATCATGGATATTGGGCAAAAGATTGGACAGTTATAGACCCAAATTTTGGAACCCGAAAAGATTTAGAGAAATTGGTGAAAACTGCACATTCCAAAGGTATAAGAGTGCTTTTAGATGTAGTGTTAAACCATACGGGGCCAGTTACGGAAAAAGACCCTGTTTGGCCAGCAGAATGGGTTAGAACTGATCCCACATGCGAATTTACTACCTACGAAAATACCACCGCATGCACTTTAGTTGATAATCTCCCAGACATTCTTACAGAATCTGATGAACCTGTGGAGTTGCCAGATGCATTGCTTGCCAAATGGAAGGACGAAGGGCGCCTAAGCCAAGAATTAGATGAACTACAATTATTTTTTGAACGCACAGGATACCCAAGAGCACCTCGATTTTACATTATTAAATGGTTGACCGATTACATCAACGATTTTGGGGTAGATGGTTTTAGGGTAGACACTGTAAAGCATGTCAATGAAAATGCTTGGTCCGACCTATATAAAGAAGCTACCTACGCTTTTGAAACTTGGAAGAAAAAAAATCCAGAGCATGTATTGGATGATAATCCCTTCTACATGGTTGGCGAAGTGTACAACTATGGGATTTCAGGCGGGCGAAAATTTGATTTTGGTGATAAAAAGGTTGATTTCTTCGATTTTGGCTTCAAAAGCCTTATCAACTTTGATTTAAAAGTAGATGCCACTAAGGACTATGAAACCATTTTTAGAAAATATAATAAGCTCTTAAATACCAAACTAAAAGGAAAAAGTGTCCTGAATTACCTGACCTCCCATGATGATGGCAACCCTTTTGACAAAGAAAGAAAAAAGCCCATTTATGCGGCCAACGTGCTATTATTGACGCCTGGGGCATCACAAGTGTATTATGGTGATGAAACAGCGAGAAGCTTAATAATAGAAGGTACTGAAGGTGATGCCACACTACGTTCTTTTATGAATTGGGAAGAACTGGACAGCTTACCACAGACGCAAAAAATTCATAAGCACTGGCAGAAGTTGGGGCAATTTCGTAGAAATCACCCAGCAATTGGAGCTGGTAAACATAAAAGATTGGCCAAATCACCTTATGTCTTCTCCAGAACCTATGTAAATGGCGAATTTAAAGATAAAGTAGTAGTTGGATTGAACCTTCCAAAAGGTAAAAAATCCCTATGGGTAAAGGGATTCTTTGGCGATGGCACAAAATTATATGACACCTATTCTGAAACGGAGGTCATGGTAACCAACGGAAAAGTGCTTCTTGAAAACGAGTTTGATATTGCACTATTGGAACTGGTGGAATAATTATTTTCTGGAATGCAACGCAATCCTGTTTCCTTCCGAATCCAGAAATACCGCCATAAACCCAATTTCAGGGCTTATTTGGGTTTTTGGTTTCAAAACCTTTCCACCAGCAGCTTCAATTCGGTCTAGCTCTTTCTGAACATCTTCGCTGGCGAAATAAATAAGTACACCATCTGTATTGCTGGGTTTATAACCCTCATGTTGAATAAGAGATCCATTGGCTCCAGGTTTTCCCTCTGCCCATGGGAACCATCCCATTAATGTTCCGCTAAAATCCTGTATTTGGATTTCTATTTGAAAAACTTTGTCGTAAAACGTTTTGGCTCTTTTCATATCCACAACAGGAATCTCAAACCAACCCACCATGTTCTGTTCCATACTATTCTTCCAAAACTGATTTTAAACTAGCTAGTCCTTCCTCAAAATCTCCGCCAACGGCCTTATCCATGTTCATAAACAGCATAAAAATACTGGTAGGAAACTTATTCTTTCCAGAAAAACCCCAAGTAACTTTCGTATTTTCACCCTCTACCTCTTCTGTAATGAAGTAGGCATCTGATGTGGATTTCCACGGTTTTAAAAACCGAAGCTCCGATTCTATACGTTCTCCATCCACAATTTTAGTCAATTCTTGCTCCCCTTCGCCAACATCTTTGTTACCGTTCCAGTAGCTTGTTGCACCAACTTCACCATCAGTCCCGGTGAACTTTTTTTCCATATTAGGGTCTTTTTTGTTCCAAGGAGACCACGCATCTTGATTTTTTAAGAACCTAAGATTTTCAAAGACTTTTGCCTTGGGTTGGGCAATTTCAATAGATCTAGAAACATTGTAGGATTTTGGGGCAATAAGTGCCAAAACTAAAATTAGCACAACAATCCCCACTAAAATGTAAAGTAGTATACTCATTTTGTGTTTAAATTGGTTATGCCCTAAATTACAAAAATCTTCATTCGTCAAGGTATCTTTCGATAATACCTTCCACTTCTTTGATAGATTTTTTGGTCCAATCCAATCTTTTTTCCAAGATTTCAATGTCAGATAATTGCCACGATACGTTTGATATTCTCATTTTTTGGGTCAAATGTTGGATAATAATTGCTGCTGAAACGGAAATGTTCAAGCTTTCGGAAAAACCAACCATCGGTATCTTTAGATACCCATCCGCTTTTTGCATTACCTCTTCACTTAACCCCTCCTTTTCTGTCCCAAAAAATAGTGCAGTCTTAGTGTGGAGTTTAAACTCTGAAAGCATTCCAGAATCATTATGAGGTGTGGTGGCAATAATTTGATATCCTCTGTCCTTTAAAGTTGTAATACAATCAGAAGTAGTTCCATACCGATTTACATCCACCCATTGCTCTGCCCCCATAGCTATGTTTTTGTCCAAACGCTGTCCAAAACGATCTTCCACCACATGCACTTCTTGAATCCCAAATGCATCACAACTCCGGATTACGGCACTGGTATTGTGCAATTGAAATACATCTTCAATGGCAACGGTGATGTATTTTGTTCGATTCTGAAGGACTTCAAGGAATCTCTGTTTTCTTCCTTCTGTGAGGAAATCTTCCAGATACGTCAACAAATCAGTATTAAACATAAAGACAAGATAACGAAATCTGAATTTCTTATTTTTAGAAAGAAATGAGCAAAAAACAAAATATCGTAGTCCTTACCGGGGCTGGAATGAGTGCCGAAAGTGGCTTAAAAACCTTTAGGGATGCCAATGGTCTTTGGGAAGGACATGATGTTATGGAGGTGGCCTCACCCCAAGGTTTTAAAAGAAACCCCGAACTAGTCTTTGATTTCTATAATCAGCGGCGTAGGCAACTTTTAAAAGTGTCTCCCAATGCAGGGCATCTCGCTCTTGCTACCTTGGAAGAATCACACCATGTGCATATTGTAACCCAAAATGTAGACAACCTTCATGAACAAGCTGGAAGTTCCAATGTTTTGCATTTGCATGGGGAACTCTTTAAAGTGAGAAGTACGGTAAATGAAAACCACATCCTGGATTGGAAAAAGGATTTAGTTTTAGGGGATTTGGACGAAAATGGCCATCAATTGCGTCCACATATTGTTTGGTTTGGTGAAATGGTGCCTATGTTAACACCTGCGATTTCCATTACCCAAAAAGCGGACATTTTGATTATTATAGGAACCTCAATGCAAGTTTATCCAGCGGCAAGCTTAATTAACTATGCAGCCAGAAGCACTCCCATCTATTTTATAGATCCCAACCCGAGCGTGCGCTCATCAGAATTTGATAATCTTACGATATTGTCCAAAACAGCCGCGGAAGGTGTCCCTACTTTGGTTGCTCAGCTATGTGGTACTGAGACCTAGCTTTTTTTGCCCAATCCATCAATGCTTTTTTCTGTTCTGGGTCTAATCTGGCTTCAGCATGGGTCCAGGTATATTCCTTTAGTGGCATCTCCCCTTCTTCAACTTCCTCTATAAGTTCTTCCAACTTATGGTCCTTTTTCTTTGCAGAGTAATTTTCCCAATCAGAAAAGTCAAGATGCTCCTTACCTTCCTCAATATGATAATCTAGCCAATACGAAATTGGGGCGATGGCATTATACCATGGATAATTGGTATTGTCACTATGGCAGTCATAGCACGTAGTTGCCAACAATACTTTTACTTCATCAGAAGGCTGTGTTTCCAGTTCAAAAGCAGTAACATATTCCCATTCCGAAACGTTTTTTTCAGGTCTATAAAATTGCATGGCTATTAGAATAACAAGCAAGGCAATTCCTATTTTTTTTGCTAATTTCATCGCTCTGGGCATTTTTATAAAATTAAGGTTTTGTGACGGAAAAGCAATTGCATATAGCACTGAATTCTGAAAGACTTTCTAAGGAAAAAATCAACGATTTGGTATGTGTATTGACAGTTCACCCAGAATTGACCGGTCCTTTGCTACAAGAGGTTTTTGACCAGGACAAAACTGACTCTTTTAATGCTAGTTGGGTGTTTGATCACTTGATGCGAAAAAAGCTTGATTACCTCCTGCCCCATCTGGAGAACTTCACCAAGGGGTTGGCGGATTTGACCTCAGAATCCATTATCAGGCCCATGGCGCATACCTGCGAGCTAACTATGGAAGCCTATTTTAAAACAAAAGACCCTGTTTTTGTGCAAAACCTTACCCCAGAGCAGTTGGAACGAATCATGACCGTTTGTTTTGACTGGCTTATTGGTTCTCACAAAGTGGCTGCTAAAGTGTTCGCAATGAGTAGTCTGTATTATCTTGGCATGAAATACGATTGGGTACACCCTGAACTAAAAATGGTGTTGGAACAAAACAATCATAACGACAGTGCAGGGTATAAGGCCAGAGCCAAAAAGACGCTGATGGATTTGAAAAAACTTGGTTTTTAAACTCCTTAACTTATAAGTATCTTTGCTCCTTTCAAAAAAACAGGTAATGTCTTTAAACCAACTCAATGCCATTTCACCAATTGACGGCAGGTATCGCAATAAAACTGAAGCCTTAGGGGGTTATTTTTCTGAGGAAGCCCTTATACGATATCGTGTACAGGTAGAGATTGAATATTTCATTGCCCTTTGTGAAATTCCCCTTCCTCAACTAGCTGATTTTAATAGTGCGACCTTTTCAGCACTTCAAAAAATCTATCTTGATTTTTCCTTGGATGACGCTAAGGCCATTAAGGAGATTGAAAAGACCACCAACCACGATGTAAAAGCCGTTGAGTATTTCATCAAACAAAAATTCGACGCTTTAGGTCTTGAGAAATATAAGGAATTCATTCATTTTGGACTGACTTCGCAAGACATTAACAATACAGCTATTCCGCTTTCCATTAAGGAAGCCATGAATGATGTTTACGTTCCGCTTTATTTTGAGGTTTTTGAAAAGTTAAAAGCTTTGGCAAATGAATGGAAGGATATTCCGATGCTGGCAAGAACCCATGGCCAACCAGCCTCTCCTACCCGATTGGGAAAAGAAATCGATGTTTTTGTAGAACGCCTAAAAGAACAATTCAATTTATTGAACGATATCCCCAGTGCTTCTAAATTTGGCGGAGCTACCGGAAATTACAATGCCCATAAAGTAGCCTACCCAGACATTGACTGGAGAGCTTTTGGACAACAATTTGTGCAAGAAAAACTGGGTTTATACCATTCTTTCCCAACAACGCAAATTGAGCATTATGACCATATGGCTGCTTTGTTCGACTGTTTAAAGCGAATCAACACGATTTATATTGATTTGAATCGAGACATTTGGACTTATATCGCCATGGACTATTTCAAGCAAAAAATTAAAAAAGGAGAAGTAGGCTCATCCGCTATGCCACATAAGGTGAACCCTATCGATTTTGAAAATTCCGAAGGAAATCTTGGGCTAGCAAATGCTATTTTTGAGCATTTATCAGCAAAATTACCGGTTTCCAGATTACAACGTGATTTAACGGACAGCACTGTACTTAGAAATGTGGGGATTCCTTTTGCGCATACACAAGTCGCATTCTTATCAACTTTAAAGGGCTTGAACAAACTGGTGTTGAATGCTGCTAAGTTCGAGCAAGATTTGGAAGATAATTGGGCAGTTGTGGCAGAAGCCATTCAAACCATTTTAAGAAGAGAGGGATATCCAAACCCATACGAAGCCCTTAAGGGCTTGACCCGCACCAACGAAAAAATCACTCAAAACTCTATTTCAGATTTCATAGATACACTTGATGTTTCTGTATCCATAAAGGGTGAACTTAAGCAAATAACTCCGGCAAATTATACTGGGGTTTAGCATACATTTTTGAATCGTCAGAGATGAACTTAGGATTCAACTTATCATGTCGTTCGTCGCTTTTCCTTCGTCTAATTTGGAGAGTTTAGACCGAGTTTATTTCCTTCGGTATCTAAAAACAAAGCAAAAAATCCATTTTCATCTGCATGAGCGGTTTTTGGGACGATGATTGTTCCTCCATTTTTTTCGACCATATCAAGAATGTGCTGAAGATTATCTCCGCCATTTAGATATATGGTTACTCCATCTGCCTTAGGCTCGTATCCTTCACCTTTCATTATAACTCCTGTAACCATTTGTCCTTCGTATGGAAATATTCCCATTTCCATCCCAGGCATTTCCATTTTCTCAATGTTAATGTCCAAAATCGCTTCATAAAAACTGACTGCTCGTGAAATATCCGTTGCTGGAATTTCAAAAAGGGAAATAAAACTTTTCATGTCATTAGTTATTTGCTCTTGGCTAGCATCTACTTTTTGTACTTCTGAGTTAGATTTATTTTGATTGTTACAAGCCATAAGGCTAAGGGCAAGTAGTACAGCAGTGCTAAGTACAATTCTATTCATTTTCTCTGTTTAAATTAATGATATGAAATTAGATTATTTGTGAAGGTTGAAATTGTAAAAATGCGACACCTTGTCTATTTGTAAAAAAGGGTGGAAAGAGCCATATTTTCATTTCCTAAAAACTCTTTTGGAGTATTTCCGATAAATTCTTTAAAGTCTTTAATAAAATGTGCTTGGTCGAAATATTCACTTTCATAAGCAATGCTCGTTAGGTTTTCATTACCGTTAAGCAACATTTTTAAAGCTGTTTGCAAACGTAGTACCTTACCTAACTGCTTTGGGCTAATACCAATCTGCTTTCTAAATTTTCTCTCGAGTTGTCTTCTTTTTGATAAATCATTTTTCAAAATTTGATTTATTGGCGTACTTCCATTGGTAGAAATAAGGGTGTCTACAGTTGTTTTTACCAAGTTTTCGATGGTCGTATTCTGATTGAGTTTGTTTAACAGAAATATTTCAATAATCTCAATACGTTCTTGAGTACTAGTTGCCTGGCTAATTTTTTGTTTTAACTCTTTTGAAGGAATCTCACCAAACAGACTTTCGATTGGGGTTTCAACATCCACCAAATTTTCAAGTGGAGTACAAACAAAATTTGCGAATCCATGAGGATAAAAGCATATTGCAAATGAGTTAACATTTCCCAAAGGTTCTATATAATAGGACTTCGTTCTTTGCCCCATCACCATAGCATTAGGGTGTACTACAAATTCACTTTCAGATACATATCGTTTAATCTTATCTTCAAGATTAAATGTCATCTCAATACATCCATCAGGAATAATTTTTTGTTTCTGGTTTTTTGGGTCAAAGGGAACTTCCAAAGTCCAATAAAATTTAACCAAAGCACTTAAATCAGGGTGTGGCTGAAATGTCTGATAATCCATGCTCGTTTTTTTCTTAGTGACGCACAACTTTAAGGATACAATCCGTTTTAATGATTTATATCCGACGATAGGTGAAGTTCGGAAATTTTATTGAAAAAATCTAGATGAAATGGATAGATGGGGTGTTTATAAAAACGACTGCTCAAATCAAAACTTGGCATCATAAAAAAAAGCACCTTTAAGGTGCTTTTTTATGTAAATATTTTGGTTCGAACTCCTGTCGAGAACGTTTTTGTATCTCAACTGCCACTCGATGTGACAAATTATTTTAGCTATCCCTTCTTGTGGATTTCCACTTGATGCGGATATGGAATTTCAATTCCAGCATCATCCAACGCCAGTTTGCAATTTTCGTAGGTAGCAAAGTACACATCCCAATAATCTTCTGGCTTGCAAAAAGGGCGCACAGCAAAATTTACCGAGCTATCCGCTAATTCCATCACATTTACAGATGGTGTAGGGTCTTGCAATACTTGCGAATTTGAGGTTAGCACGTTCATCAAAACCTCTTTTGTTTTCTTAATGTCCTCTCCATAGCCTACCCCAATAACGGTGTCTACACGAATCTTGCCTTCGGCAGTATAATTAACGATGTTTCCGTTGGCCATGGCCCCATTGGGTACAATAGCGAGTTTGTTTTCGGGAGTGGTTAGTTTGGTGGTAAAAATCTCGACTTCCTTCACCACACCCAAAACGCCCTGTGCTTCTATTAAATCTCCAATGCGATAGGGTTTGAAAATCATAAGCAATACACCTCCTGCAAAATTGGATAGGGACCCTTGCAAGGCCAAGCCAATGGCCAAACCGGCAGCAGCAATAACCGCGGCAAAAGTGGTAACATCTACGCCCAACCTTGATATGACAATGATGATAAGGAATACTTTAAACACCCAGGAGATCAAGTTTAATAAAAATCGTCGCAAAGATTCATCGTACTTGCTTTTGGACATTACTTTTCCCGTAGCTTTTACAATCTTCTTGATGATCCAAGAACCTATAATGTAAATGAGAATAGCCGTAATGAGCTTGGGACCAAACTCTTTGGCCAATTCCAACCCATAATTCATCCACTCTTGTGCTTTTTCCATAGTTGTTTGCTTGTTTTGTTAGTGTTCTTACTGTGTGTGAGACACTAAGATAAAAAGAAGGTCACACAAAATCTATGAAGGGTACATTTTACACAGAAATCATTTAGGATAATTAAAGTTGATATCAATGTTCACAATATGTCTTGAAAAAGGGCCACGGGCACGCCCAAGTTTAAGTGTGAATCTTGGCAAAATTCCTATCAGTCGTAAAGCTTCCTTGTCATGCCAAGAATCATCTGAGTTTACTATAATGGGATAACTTACCGTACCATTTACGTAATAAATACAAGCAATTTTAACCGTATGGTTAGCCGTTTCTTTTAAAATCTCTTGGGGCAACTTTCTATTTCTATTAATAAATGATTGAAAAAATCTCATTCCTCCCTCAACAAGTTCTTCAAAAGTCTCTTCCTCTTGCAAAAGAACCCCTAGAGAAGAATAACGCATTTTAATATTTTGCACATTAGAACTAACCACGTTATGTGCCAGTTCAGGGAAGTTTATTTCAAACTCATTTTGGTTTTTTGTTAGTATGTATTGGAAAGTTTTATATCGAAAAGTATAATTTCCAGGCTTGTAGTAATCATACATTGTTGGCGGATGATGCTCTAGTTTCATTCGTTTCTTTAGAAAAGGGAACCTTCTTTTTTGTTTAACAATTACATACTCCCCTAATGAGGAATAAATTCTTAAAAAAGGAATAAATGGAATCTCCAATGAGTAATCTTGTTTAATATTTCTAATAAAGAGCGGTAACTGCTTTTCACCCCATTGCCCACTGCTTCCTTCTATTTTTATATAACAACTTTTATTACTTGGAATTTTAGCTTTAAAATATCCTAGAGAATCTGTTATGGTCTCAGAAAACAAAGAATCTTTATGGTTAGTTAGAAATACTTCAACTTTTGATTTGGCATACCAGAAGGCAGATTTTTGCTGTAAGCAGGTATCTAAATTAATAATGTTCAATGCAGATGGTTCAAAGTGATTAGGTTTGAATGCCACTAATCTACCGCGAATTTCTTGGGCCGAAATTTGAATCGATATTAGTAACCCAAATAACAGTCCTACTAAAATGGTCCTATGCCAAGAAATTTTATTTATAACCAGGAGTTTTTGTAATGCGCATAAAATATACTTTAAAGCATCACCTAATTTTGGTATTTACTTTTGATAAAACTAAATTTAGGTTTAGATTAACAAATACAATTTTAATTTACAAGTTTTTAGATTAAAAATCCGACTTTAATTGATGGATATTCGACTTTAATTGATGTGTATAAGTTTTACGCATAAAAAAAGGGTAACTAAAAGTTACCCAGATTCCGCTTTTTGATGTTTGTATTGGTTATCCTTTCAAAAATTCTCCAATTTCACCAAGTCCTTCTCCCTTGTAATCTGATTTTTGAATGGCCTGCATAAGCTGTACTATATGAGCTGGGTTCATATCCTTTCCTAAAACCCTTACCAAAGCAAAGCCTTTGTCCTTGCTGTCACCATAAATGATGACCTCATCAATGGCATCTTCATCTCCAAGATATTTGATAACACCTTTTCCGTAAGAAGAATTAATCTTCATCAATTCCACAAACTCATCATCCTTAAGAATCTCTTTTACCTTGGTTTTTTCAACTTTATACTCTGCTGCATTGTCCGCATTCTTTTTGAAGGCCAAAAGATTGAACTTTCTAAGCGATTCAACTGCTTCCTGTTGTGTTTCGGTAAGGTCAATCCCATCCATTTTTAGAATGCTTGCAGGAACATCTACCACAATAAAATTAGGATTCTCCGAATTGTCTACATAATACTCCTGTAAACTTTGATGCGATGAACAGGAAGCCAAAAGTATGGCTCCTGCTATCGTTAAACTTTTAAATATATTTTTCATCTGTTCTTTTTTGATTGATATTATTCTTTATCCAATTTCTCCAAACCTTTGTGAAGTTTCATCTTTCTCGTCAATGAACCTACTTTGGTAAGGTCAATATCTCCGGTCATGGTCAACAATACGGTTTCAAAATTATGATGATTACTTCCATGTTTTTTGTCATCTATTCCCGTTACGAACATCAATAACTCTTCAACTCTGTCTTCATTTTTCCCATTCTTGATATAAAATCTAAGGTTGGTATCTCCGTCTTTTACCTTCATCAACTCCTCCAACTTTGATGATTTAACATATTGTTTCAGGGTTGCCGCCATATCTGCCGAGGCCCCCGCATCTTCTGAAATAAAAATTTTAATATTATTGATGCCCTTGGCAATTTCAACAAACTCTTTGCTGTCCTCATCATTATCATCTTCCATCATACTGGCAACAATATCCAACATTCCTTTATTGATGGTTACAGAGCCTATCCTGTCCGAATCTTCGAACTTATCGAGTACGGATTGTGACATCCCAAAAAAGGGAAGGCAAACACAAACTATTGCAATGATTATCTTTTTCATGACACTTAGTTTCCTTTTTTACCAGCTTTGTTCAACTCTTTTGGCAAATTCATCTTGTTGGTCAATGAATTGATTTTGTTCAAATCAATATCACCAGTTAAAGAAAGAAGTACCGTTTCAAATTTTCTTCCATCTGCTTCAACTTCCTTTAGGCCAGTAACAAACATCAACAACTCACTAACATGATCAGAGTCTTTACCTTCCTTAATATAGAACTTTACGTTTGCGTCTTTATCCTTAACACGCATTAATTCTTCCATACTTGAAGACCTTAAGTATTTGTCTACAGAGGACTTCATATCATCTCCAATTTGTTTGTTATCCGTAGTAAACACCTTTAGGCTTTTAAGACTGCTGGCAACATCCATAAAATCTTGGGCTTCGGCATCGTCCACCTCAACATCTATCTTTGCCAACAAATTGAACATGCTCTTATTTACCACCACAGAGGTAACATCATCCAAGTCCTCAAACTTGTCGAACAGGGATTGCGAGAAACCTGAAAGTGGCAGTACTGCTATTAAAAAGATTAAAATATTCCTTTTCATTTTTTACGATTTAATTATTATTATAAATTTTTTGTTTTGCGACTTCGAACTCTTGTAAATAGGCTACTTTTTCTGTGCCTCGACCAAAATTCTGTGCTAAGAGTTCAAAAGCTTTTTTGGTTTCTTGATAGGCATATTCTGCCTCTTTTCTTTCTTGGTACGCATTACCAAAATAGAGGCCAAAGGTTAAAACTGCAACGGCTGCAACGGAAATCCATTTGTAATAGTTTCTTCTAGGTTTTAATGGAACCTGCTTAGTATACCGTTCTTCCTTGGCGCTGGAAAAATAATTGAACATTGGTCTGTATTGTTCCAGATGTGTTGCAACACTTTCTTGGGAAAAATAGGCTTGCAATGTCTTTTCCTCGGCGACCGTTGAGGTTGCTTCAAAATACTTTTCCAATAATTTTTCTATGTTATCCAATTCCATAGCTATGTTTTTTTACTAATTCTTGTCGTACTGTTTTTCTTGCTCGTGATAATGCTACTCGCACTGCTGTTGGTTTCATGTCTAATAACTCACAGATTTCTTCAAATTCATATTGTTCTACATCTCTAAGCTGCAATACCATTTTCTGTTGTTCGGGTAGCTCTTCCATAATCCGTTCCATCCACTGCACGCTATCCTCAGCTTCCAACTGTTTTTGTAACGAGTTGCTCTCATCACTGTAATTGCTATGCACCAGCTTCAAATTACTTGCTTGTTTGGATTTTAATCTGTCCAAACAGAAATTTTTGGTCATGGTCATGGCAAAGGCTTCCACATTTTTATACTGCTCCATGGACTCATTCTTAGACCATAGTTTTAAAAGAATCTCTTGGGTGGCATCTTCTGCTTCCTCCCTAGAAACCAATAACCGTTTTGCCAGTCTATAGAGCTTATCCTTAAAGGGCATTACCACATTTAAAAATTCGGCCTGTTTCATTTGGTTGTACTAGTTGTTGTAAGTTTTATTTATCGCTTACATTATCACGACGACACATATCGAATTTTGTTACAAAAAGTTTGTATTCTCCCCATATGTATCTATTTTGTAATCCCATATTGTAAGAATTCAAAAAATATCCTACATATTAATTATTATTCATGAATTATATGGAATGATAGTTGATGAATCTTACTAAAAATTAGCTATGAAAAAATATTTGCTCCTGTTTGTTGCGCTAGGCCTTAGCCTCACAGCCTGTAATAATGACGATGATGCCAATGTCCCTACTGACATTGTAGTTCAGAATTTTATGTGGCGCGCCATGAATCTATGGTATTTTTGGCAAGGTGAAGTTCCCAATTTAGCGGACAATCGTTTTGCTTCTGATGCCGAATACACAGAATTTTTAGCGGCTACATCTGATCCATTGAATTTCTACAATAGTATTCAATTCGCAGAAGATCGATTTAGTTTTTCCAACGAAGATTATACCACCCTTGTAAATGGGCTCAATGGAATATCAAAAAGTAATGGTTTAGAATTCGGATTGGTCCGCTTTGGCAGTGGTGATGATCTTTTTGGATATGTTAGGTACATTATACCAAATTCAGATGCCGCTGGTAAAGACATTCAGCGAGGAGATATTTTTACCAGAGTTGATGGCCAGCAATTGACTGGAGCCAACTTTGGAGATTTATTATTTGGTGATAATGATACCTATACATTAGGACTTGCCACAATAAATGGCTCCACAATCACCGATTCTGATGAAGAGGTTAGTTTGACCAAATTTGAAGGATTGACTGAAAACCCGGTGCTCGTTGCCAATACATTGGATATAGGTGGACAAAAAATTGGTTATATCATGTATAACGGCTTCACTCGTGGTTTTGATGAAGAGTTGAATGATGCCTTCGGCCAATTTGTTGCTGATGGTGTTAGTGATTTAGTTTTGGACATGCGCTATAACCCTGGAGGTTCTGTGAATTCTTCAAGGCTTTTGGCGAGTATGATCTACGGTACAAATACCAACGACCTATATATAAGACAACGTTGGAACGATAAAATACAATCACAGTTCAGTGCTTCACAATTAGAGGATTACTTTGCTTCTACCACTAATGACGGAAGTGCCATAAACACACTAAACCTAAATAGGGTTTACGTAATAGCCACCAATAGTTCAGCTTCTGCAAGCGAATTGGTCATGAATGGGCTTGCTCCCTATATAAATGTTATCCATATCGGGGAAAGAACACGGGGGAAAAATGAGTTTTCCATTACTATGGTTGATGACCCAGGAAACGATTATATCTATAGTTCCACCAGAGAAAATTCCATTAATCCTGAAAATAGCTGGGCCATACAGCCTTTGGTTGGTAGAAATGAGAACGCAGATGGATTTTCAGACTATACTGATGGTTTAGCACCTAATATCGTTCTTGAAGAAGATTTTGCTAATCTAGGCGTTTTAGGAGACCAAGCCGAACCTCTGTTAGCCAGAGCAATTCAAGAAATTACTGGACTTATTAGCAAAGCTAGCTTTGATCCTCAAATGACTGGAAAAGTACTTATGGGGTCGGAAATGGCTAAACCTGGAAAAGACAATATGTTTTTGGATAAACCCCTTAACAGAAACTAGAAATAAAAGAGCGGCCTTAAGGCCGCTCTTTTTTATTCATCAATCTATTGTTGAAGTGCTTTAACATTGAAAGGTTTATATTTTTTAGATAAGCCTTCAGGAATTTTTAATACATCAGGATGAAAAAGACCCGCTAATAATTCTATCCCATCAACCAAAGTATTCGCCGAGGATTGAGTGAACATATCAAAATCAGCAATAAAAACAGCATTTTCTTGAACCGCTTTTAAACCATCCCATCCTTCTTTCTCTGTCAAAATATGCATCTCTTCCAAAGTTCGGTCAACAGTGAAACCACAAGGTGCTATCACCAAAACTTCAGGGTTGTATTTTACAATCTTATCCCATTGGGTCACAATACTATCCCCAGATGGATTGGAAAGCATATCCACTCCTCCGGCATAGGCAATTTGATGGGGAATCCAGTGTCCACAGTTAAAAATGGGATCCAACCATTCCATAAGCATTACCCTTTTGGGCAATGCTTTAACAGCCCTCAGCAAATCAACAACGGTATCTATGCGCTTGTGAAGTCCATTCAAATACGAATAGGCCACTTCTTCTTTCCCCATTGCCTTAGCAATAGTAACGGCTGATTCAAAAACATCTTCTAAAGATTCCGGGCTTATGGAAATCAACTCAGGTTGTTTCTCCAAATTTGCAACTGCCGCTGCCGTACATGCGGTATCAATCTGACAGATATCGCACATATCCTGCGTAAAAATGATATCGGGCGAAATCCTTTCTAAAATAGGCTCATCCACATAATACAAATCCTTACCTTGATGTTTGCTCGCAGAAAAAAGAGTATCAATCTCTATGCTGGAAAGGTTTTTTCCTTCCAAAATACAGCGTACAACCGGTTCTTTTTCCTTTAAGGTCTGTTCCGGGCACTCAAAAGTGACTCCATATAAATAATTGTCCAGACCCATGTCATAAATCATTTGGGTAACAGCGGGCATAAAAGAACAAACCTTGATCATACTAGAAAGTTAGCTAATTAAAGCGTAAGATTGAACCCAGCACTGATATTTCTACCTCTGGTTGTAAAGCCAATTACCTCTACAAACTCTTCGTTCAACAGATTATTAGCATTCAAGAATACTCTAAGCTTATTGGGCATAAGTTCATGTTGCACATAGAAGTTAACTAAAGAAAAAGACTCCAAGGATACATCGGTAAACGTGCTGAAATCAGTATCAAATCGTTGTCCGGTATATGCATAATTAAGTGACAGACTGGTAGTTTCACACACTTGGTATCCCAAGGCTAAATTCACTTTGTGCTTTGGTATTCTAATGGCATTGTCGCCTTTACGCTCTGTAAAGGTGTAATTGGCATCCAACGTAAACGCATCAATAGGTGCCCAAGAAACTTCAAGCTCCACTCCATTCGCATCAATTTCACTGGCCAGATTTATGCTGGTAAAGTTTTGGTCAAAACCAATGGTGTTCTTTTCATTTCGGTCAAAATAAATGGCACTAACCCGCAGCTTATCATTTACAAAATACTCTACCCCTCCTTCAATGGTTCTGTTCTCCTCAGGCTCCAAATCTGGATTAGAACCAAAATCCCCAAATAATTGAATCAAATTAGGCGTAATGTATGAAGTCGCGTAGGATCCCAACAACTTTACATATCCGTTGGTCGTGGTAAAAGTATAAGAAGGGTTTAAGTTATACACAAAATGATTGCCATACTCCGAATGGTTGTTGAGCCTTATGCCAGTATTCAAATTAAATCCAAAGTCCGAAATATAAACCAAGTTTGCATAGGGGTCCACAATTGTAAAGTCTGCTTCATTGGTAAAAATGGCTTCATCTTTAATATAATTCACACCTAAAATGGTATGCCATTTACCATCAAAAACATATTTATTGTAAAAATCAACAACGAGGTTTTTACCATCTAAAATACTCTCTCCAAAGGTGCTTCGAGAGTCCGTTTCATAATCTGAATAGGCGGTGTTGATATGAATTGACCCTTTATTATATTTAAAAGATGATGAAAGACCTACTCTATCCTGACTCGTTTTGGAACGATTGGGAGCTTCTGCCAGTGCCGCATCAAACTCATTATTGAATTTTGTTTGATTCCCATAAATGGATACTTCAAAATTATCTGAAAATTGATACCCCAGCTTAACATTAGCGCTAAAGTGTGAAAAAGTATCCTCTTCATTTTCTGGGGTCACCGCTGCTGAGATCCCACTTGAATATCTGTTGGAGAAGTCTGCACTATACGAGAACTTTTTCAAAGTTCCATTTACCCCTGCACTGTTGGTAAAACTACCTAGATTATAATTTTGGTCCTCCGCAGTTTGATTTGTTCCAATGGTAGACTGAAAGTTCCCTGTTACTTTTTCCTTTGCGCTTTTCTTTGTGGTAATATTGATTACTGCCGTTGCTGCATTGGTTCCATACAAGGTACTTGCTGCTCCTTTAATGATCTCTATGGATTCAATGTTAGCGGTTGAAAGCAAACGCAAATCATATTCTTGCGAAAAAGAGGACGGATCAGAAACACGAACTCCATCCACAATTACTAAGGCCTGTCTGCCCCTACCACCTCTGGCAAAAACACCAAAAACCGAACCATCTCGGCCTCTGCTTCCGGTAATCTCAATTCCGCTTTTTGTGTTGATTAATTCGGCAACTGTTTTACCTTGATTTCTTTCCAGTTCTTCGGTTGAAATTTTAATAACGGTTTTACCCGAATTCTCACGTTTCAATTCAAAACGTGAATCGCTCACAATAACTTCATCCAATTGTTGCGTTTGAACAGCATCTTGTTGCGAATCTTGTGCAGCAAGTGCTTTGCCCACCAAAATGGCAGCTCCTAATACTAAATAACTTTTTTTCATTTCGTTTAATGGAATAAACGGGAGTATAGTATGTCTGTACCCATACGTAAACTTCTATCCCGAAAGTTTAACATGTTTTGTTTGAATTTGGCAGGTCTCCTGACTTGCGTCTTGCGCACTACCTTCCCACCCAATGGGCAGTGGTTTTGAAGTTGTGGCAAGCACCTAATCGGCAAAGCTTACAGTTGCGGGAACAGCTCCGGATTTACACCGGATTCCCTTTTAATCATGCAAAAAAATCATGCATGAACCAAAATTCACGGCGAAAGTAATCATTCTGTTTAATCTTTTTTCGCAAAAGTTAAATAATCTTACTTTTGGGCTATGTCAAAAAAACAGTTCCACTTAAGCCTTATTTGCGCATTTTGTATGCTCTTCATTTTTAGTTGTAGAGAAAAAAAGAAACCATTGCCCATTCAACAAAGTGAATCGAAAATCCAAATAGAACATGCCACTGGTTTTTCCATCAAGCCAAATTCGGATTTTACCGTTATCGAAGTCACATCAGCTTGGCCAGGAGCAGAAACGCATTTTACATATGCACTGGTCCCCAGAGAAAAATTGGCGACAATCACCTTACCGAGGGATGCTTATAATGCCATAATAGCTATCCCTGTTGAAAAAATGGTGATTACATCCACAACACATATTCCTTCATTGGAGCTGTTGGGCATGTTGGATGCTGTGGTCGGTTTTCCTGATACTGACCTAATCTCGTCATCAGCTGCCAGAAATCAAATTGACAAGGGATTGATTAAAGAATTGGGAACCAATGAAAATATCAATACTGAAATTGCCCTGGAACTAAACCCAGAAATGGTAATAGGATTTGGAATTAATGGCACCAACAAAGCCTACGAAACGCTCAAGCGCTCTGGAATCCCAATTGTTTATAATGGAGAATGGACAGAACAAACACCTTTGGGAAAAGCTGAATGGATTAAATTTTTCGCACCCTTTTTTCAAAAGGAAGCTGAAGCAGATAGTATTTTTAAGGATATTGAAAAATCATACAAACAAGCCAAAGCATTGGCCCAAAATGCAAAAGAAAAACCAACAGTGTTGACAGGCGGTTTGTACAAAGACGTCTGGTATGTGGCGGGTGGAAAGAGTTGGATGTCCCAGTTTTTAGAAGATGCCCAAGCCGACTATTTATGGGCAGATACTGATGAAAAAGGAAGTATTGGACTCAGCTTGGAAGCTGTTTTGGAAAAAGGCGAAAAAGCCGATTTTTGGTTTAATCCTTCACTACATACTTCGTATGAAGAGCTCTTGCAAGCGAATTCGCACTATGAGCAGTTTTCTGCTTTTTCAAATCGAAAAGTATTTTCAAATGCGGTAAAAAAGGGAGTTACTGGCGGACTACTGTTTTATGAGCTGGCACCACAACGCCCTGATTTGGTATTGCACGACCTTATTTCCATTCTGCATCCAGAGCTTTTAACTGATTATCAACCTCATTTCTTTATGCCATTGAATTAAATGGGTAATCTAAAACCATATCGTTTTTCCTTTATATTGATTTTTTTGGTATTAGGCCTGGCTTGGCTTTTAAACATTAGTTTAGGGTCAGTAGCAATTCCATTCAAAGCTACTTTCTCTATTCTGTTTGGAGGACAGGTTGATATAGAATCATGGAACTACATTATCTGGAACTATAGAATTCCAAAAGCTTTTACCGCAGTATTGGTTGGCGGTGGTCTCTCGCTGAGTGGCTTACTCATGCAAACTTTATTTCGTAACCCATTGGCAGGTCCCTTTGTATTGGGAATAAGTTCTGGAGCCAGTTTAGGTGCAGCTTTATTGCTTATGGGGGCGTCACTGATTACCGGTTTTGCTTCCTTCTCTTTTTTAAATGATTTTTCCCTCGCACTTGCGGCAAGCATAGGAAGTTTTTTGGTATTGCTGGTGGTTATGATAGTGGCTAATCGTGTAAAAGATACCATGGCCCTATTGATTATTGGTCTCATGTTCGGTAGTATTACCGCTGCTATTGTAAGTGTTTTGGCCTATTTCTCTTCTGCGGAAAATCTCCAACGTTTTATTTTTTGGTCATTTGGAAGTGTTGGGAATTTATCTACCCAACAGGTTATTTTATTGAGCATCATCGTATGTGTAGGCGTCCTATTAAGCATTATCTCCATTAAGAGATTGAATGCCTTTTTATTGGGAGAAAATTATGCACAAAGTCTTGGGGTTTCATTAAAGAAATCAAGACTCATCATCATTATTGCAACAGGATTGTTAGCTGGAGGCATTACGGCCTTTGCAGGCCCCATTGCCTTCATAGGTCTGGCCGTACCACATCTGACAAGGCAAATTTTTGACACTATGGAACATCGAATTTTAATACCCTCAGTATTTTTATATGGCGCCATTTTAATGTTATTGTGTGATACCATTGCCCAATTGCCCAACTCGGCCAATGTATTGCCTATCAATGCAATAACTTCATTGGTAGGAGCACCCGTTGTTATTTGGTTGTTAGTAAGAAAACGTAAAATGCTATTTTGATGTCCAGCACAGAAAAACATATCGTCCTAGCTGAAAACCTAACCGTAGGGTATACACCGAAGGTGGTTTCAGAGAAAATCGATTTTCAACTGAACCAGGGGGATTTATGTGCTATAGTTGGTGTAAATGGCGTTGGAAAATCTACACTCCTGCGAACGCTGGCGGGGTTGCAGCCAAAATTATCCGGAAGCATTCAAATCAACGATTCTAACCTAGAAAGCTATGCTTCATCAAAACTGGCCAAGGAACTTAGTGTAGTTTTGACAGAACAACCTGCTTCCAAAAACCTTACTGTTCAAGAATTAATTGCACTAGGAAGACAGCCCTACACAAACTGGATAGGTACTTTGAACGAGGAGGACAAAAAACAAGTGCAAGAAAGTCTGACTTCCTTTTTATTAGAAGATTTACAGTACAGCAGATGCCACGAACTTAGTGACGGACAACTGCAGCGTGTGCTCATTGCGCGAGCCATGGCACAGAACACCCCATTAATTTTGTTGGATGAGCCCACTACGCATCTCGATCTATACCATAAAGTCCAGATTTTAAAATTGCTGCAAGAGTTAGCCCATAGGAAACAGAAAACCATAATGTTCACCACCCATGAAATTGATTTGGCTATTCAGTTATGCGATAAGATTTTAATTTTGGATGGAGCTGAAAATCCATTTGGAGCGCCATGTGAATTGATTGAACAAAAGCATTTTGAACGCCTATTTCCAGCTGAAATGGTACTGTTTGATGCCAAAACGGGATCTTTTAAAGTGAATAAGTAAGTATATTTCCCATTTCTGTGTAGACAGGAATCCGTTATCTTTATCCAAGAATTAAATTTCATGAGTATCGAATTGATATACATAATTGTTGCTGTTGCCATTGGGCTGTTTTTGGGTATGTACATTCAAAAACTAAAGACCAAATCCAATGAGAGTGTCTGGAATGAACGAGAACAACAATTGAACAGTTCAGTGAACTCCTTAAATGACAAATTGCTTTCCAATGATGAGGAAAAAAAGCAATTACAAGCTGAAAAGGAGCAACAAAGCAATCAATTGGTTCGGTACCAAGCTGATTTAGAGAACCTACAACGCATCAATACGGAGCAAAAGGAGGAAGTAGAAAAGTTACAAGAAAAATTTACTAAGGAATTTGAAAATCTCGCCAATAAAATTCTTGATGAGAAAAGCACCAAATTCACGGAGCAAAACAAAGTAAACATAGAGAGTCTTTTAACACCTCTTGATAAAAAAATTAAAGAGTTTGAAAAGAAAGTAGATGAAAACCAAAAACAGAGTTTTGGTATCAATGCCGCACTAAAAGAGCAACTACGACTTCTTCAAGAACAAAACTTAAAAATCACACAAGAAGCAGAAAACCTTACCAAAGCCTTAAAAGGTGATAGCAAAATGCAAGGAAATTGGGGGGAATTGGTCTTGGAACGCGTCCTAGAAAAATCGGGATTGGAGAAAGATCGTGAATATAGTGTACAACAAAGTTTTACCCTTGAAGATGGCACTAGAGTTTTGCCGGATGTCATCATTCATCTACCAGATGGAAAAAAAATGGTAGTAGATTCCAAGGTTTCACTCACAGATTATGAACGCTACATCAATGCCGATGAAGAACTGAAGGAAAAACACCTGAAAGATCATATCAACTCCCTTAAAAAACATGTGGAACAGCTTTCCGCTAAAAAGTATGAGGATCTGTACGAAATGGAAAGCCCAGATTTTGTGTTGCTATTTGTGCCCATAGAACCCGCGTTTGCGGTGGCCATCAACAATGATAATTCGCTTTACAACAGGGCTTTTGAACAAAATATTGTTATAGTTACCCCGTCTACCCTATTAGCGACCTTGCGAACTATTGATACGATGTGGAACAATGAAAAACAGCAAAAAAATGCTATTGAAATTGCACGGCAGGCCGGAGCTTTATACGACAAATTTGAAGGCTTTGTAACCGATTTGACCAGAGTGGGCAAGAAAATGGACGAGGCCAAAACAGAATACCGCGGTGCCATGAACAAATTGGTGGAAGGCCGTGGGAATATTGTTACTAGCATTGAAAAACTGAAAAAAATGGGGGCGAAAGCAAAGAAGTCAATTCCAGAACCCATTTTAAAACGTGCTGAAGAAGATGATTATGAAGAACCAACCCTTGAACTGTAAATCATGAGAAAAATTCTATTTATTGGTATTTCTTTTATCCTTATGGGAATTGCCGCTTATTTTGCCTTTATCTATTATGTACCGTTTAGTGAGGGGTACCGTTCCGGTGAGTTAATCAAATTCAGTAGAAAAGGCGTATTGGTAAAAACTTGGGAAGGCCAAATAAGCCAGGGAGTGTCCGGAACAAATATTTTTTCCTTTTCGGTTGAAGATAGCCAAGAAGAAGTCATTGAAAGTATGAAGGAATATCAAGGTCGATACGTAAAAGTTACCTATAAGGAGCGGTATTCCACATTCTTTTGGTTGGGCGACACCAAATATTTTATTACAAACGTACAACCCGAAGCGTCCCCACATTTCAAAAATTAGAATGAAAAAATTCAAGACATCCAAAGAATCAAAAGTTGCCATTACTGAACTTATGCTCCCCTCCCATTCTAACTTTGGCGGAAAGGTGCATGGAGGGCACATTTTAAATTTAATGGACCAAATTGCATTTGCCTGTGCTTCAAAACACTCGCAAGCCTATTGTGTGACTGCTTCGGTAAATCGTGTTGACTTTTTAAACCCTATTGAAGTTGGAGAATTGGTCACGTTAAAGGCCTCCATTAATTATACGGGAAGAACTTCTATGGTTGTGGGAGTTCGTGTGGAATCTGAAAATATTACCACAGGAGAAAAAAAGCACTGCAACTCTTCTTATTTTACCATGGTAGCAAAGGCTAAAAACGGAAAGAACATTCCCATTCCAGGTCTTATCCTAAAGGATAAACAAGGAATACGCCGTTTTGCAAGAAGTTTGGAACGCAAAGCGTCTGCAAGCTCCAGAGACAATAAATATGAATCTTCAAATTTTAAAGTAGACGATTATTTGGAATTTTTTAAGAATGAAAATGCAAAAATGGACTTGGATTAATCCAAGGTTACGGCAGCATCTTTATCCATAAACCAAACCAATTTTCCGGAAGCTGGGTTGACCAAAGAGGCTGGGTATGTTTCAAAACCTTCGGTTTTTTCCAAAATGACTTTTACTTTTTCTGCTTTGCTTGCTCCTGTTACCAAAAAGGTCACTTCTTTGGCCGTATTAATCACTTTTCCATTAATGGAAACCCTTTTTTGGCCTGAATCAGGATGAGTGGCCACTACACAATAATCTGTTGCATCCCAAAGCTCAATTTCATGTGGGAAAATAGATGCGGTATGTCCGTCATCCCCCATGCCTAAAATGACTAAATCAAATTGCGGAACACCCTTCACCCTATCCAAATTAATTTCTAACAAATTGGCATATCGCATGGCTTCCCTGACTGGTTCTGCTTCCCCCAAAACCCTATGAATATTCCCTTCGGGAGCATCGATTTTAGAAAATAAGTGCTCCACCGTCATTTTGTAATTGCTTTGCTCATCTGTGGGAGGCACACAACGTTCATCTCCCCAATAAAAATGAATTTTACTCCAATCCATTTTATCCCCATAGTTTGAAGCTAGCACATCAAAAACTATTTTGGGTGTACTTCCCCCTGATAAGGCAACATGAAAGGCTGATTTATCCTTAACCAATTCAGCAAAATAAGCTGAGAATTGCGCTGCAACTTCTTGTTTGTCTTTATAAATTTTAATCTCCATGATTCATTTTGATCTTGGTATCGTTCTCGACTGTGCTCGAACTGAGACTATCTACTGACTAAACCTAGCAAATAACACAATAGCCAGGGTCATCGGCTAAATTTGAACCCGGGTTGCGCCAATAGCCCAACTCATCGATCAATTCATCCGAATTTTCAGGGCCCCAAACTCCAGCAGCATAACCATACATGCGAACATCTTTTCCATTTTTCCAATAGTCCAGAATGGGATCCACAAACTCCCAGGCCGCTTCCACTTCATCAGCCCTGGCATATAAGGTGGCATCTCCTTGCATGGCATCCAATAAAAGTCGTTCATAAGCCTCCATTACATACGTTTGTGCCAAACTGGAATAGTAAAAGTCCAAATTGGCCCGCTCTACTTTAAAGCCCTGCCCCGGCACTTTCACGCCAAACTTGATCAATACTCCTTCGTCTGGTTGAATTCTAATAATCAATTTATTGTCCTTACTACTGACCCCAGAATCTTTAAAAATTTGGTGATGCGGGGTTTTAAAATGAATGATGACCTCTGTAACCTTGGTTGGCATTCGCTTTGCGGTGCGTACATAAAAAGGAACGCCATGCCAGCGCCAATTATCCACAAAGAATTTCACGGCAGCATAGGTCTCCGTGGTTGAATTCGGGTCTACTCCATTTTCTTCTCGATACCCCTTTACTTTTTCACCATTAATTTCCGAAGCGACATATTGTGCTCGGATGGTATTATCAAAAAGCGTTTTCTCATCCTTCATAATGCGGAGTGACTTCAGCGCCTTTACTTTTTCATTCCGGATTTCTTCGGGTTGATCCCCAATCGGAGGTTCCATCACTACCAAAGAAACAATCTGCATGAGGTGATTTTGAAACATATCACGCAGTGCCCCAGATTTATCGTAATACCCTCCTCTTTTTTCCACCCCAACGCTCTCTGCATTCGTTATTTCTACATGATGGATATAATTTCTGTTCCAAAGAGGCTCAAAAATGCTATTGGAGAATCGTGTCACCAAGAGGTTCTGCACGGTTTCCTTCCCTAAATAATGATCTATTCGATATATCTGTGATTCGTTAAAATACTGCTGTAATCCCTTATTCAAGTTCTGAGCGGTTTTTAAACTATACCCAAAAGGTTTTTCAACAATCAATCTTTTCCATCCTTCCTCTTGACTATTTAAACCAACATCCGCTAGGTTTTTGGCAATGGGCTCATACAAGCTGGGCGGTGTAGAAAAGTAAAACATATAATTGTTCCCTGTCCCTTTCTTGTCGTTCAAACCAGCAATACGGTTCGCCAGCCCTGAGTATTCTGCGGTATAATCACTACCTAAATCCTCATAAAAAAGGCTATCCGCAAATCCTTTAATGTAATTTTCCTTTAAATCCTCCAGTTTTGCCTCGAGATAGGGGCTTTTATAGACCACTTTATCCCGAAACTCTTCATCCGTCAAATCGCTTCTGCTCGCTCCTAAAACCACAAAATTTTTGGGTAGCTGCTTTGCGACATACAGGTTAAATAAGGCTGGAATCAACTTTCTGGCGGTTAAATCACCGGAAGCACCAAAAATGATGAGCATTTGGTTGTTGGTCTTTTTCATAGAGATAATTGTACTGTTGGTTTGGATACTTCAAAAATAGCATGTTTAAAATACTATTTTCCAAAAAACAATTTAACACTGCCATTATTTTTGAGCATAACGAATATAACGTTTATTTTAGGTTCGAAATTCAACTAACAGCTTACTCAGTGTTGTGATGACAATACTACATTAAAAACAAAGAATATGGCAAATACATATGATTTTGGTCTCGTAGGCCTAGGGGTGATGGGGCGTAACTTCATTCTTAATGTTGCAGACAATGGCTTTACTGCCTATGGAAACGATTTGGATGAGGAAAAGGTAAATGCGCTCATTGAAGAAGGTGGCGATGCCAACAAAGTAAATGCCACATCGGATGTTGCTACTTTTGTGCAAGGGCTGAGCACTCCTAGAAAAATTATGCTGTTGGTTCCGGCAGGGAAAGTAGTAGATATTGTTATAGATGGACTACTTCCCCATTTAGACAAGGGAGATATTATCATTGATGGTGGAAACTCCTTTTTTACCGATACGGACCGAAGAGAGGCTTATTTGCAAGAGAAAGGCATTAATTTCTTTGGAGCTGGAGTTTCTGGCGGAGCCAAAGGAGCACGTAAGGGACCAAGCATTATGCCAGGGGGCTCACGTGATGCGTATCAGCATGTAAAACCCATTTTTGAAGCTGTTTCTGCCAAATACAAGGGAGAGCCCTGTGTGGCCTATTTAGGCCCTAAATCTGCAGGGAATTATGTAAAAATGGTCCACAACGGTATTGAGTATGGATTAATGCAATTGACTTCAGAAATTTATGATCTTTTGAAAAAAGCAGGTGGTCTAACCAATGAAGAACTGCACGAGACCTACGCTTCTTGGAATGCTGGTCGATTACAATCTTTTTTAGTTGAAATTACCTCGGAAATCTTTGAGCAGAAAGACGATTTGGGTGATGGACACTTGGTGGATAAAATTTTGGATAAGGCAAAACAAAAAGGAACTGGTAAATGGACCTCGCAAAATGCAATGGATTTAGGTATTCCCGTTCCCACCATAGATGTTGCGGTAAGCATGCGTGAAATTTCCGCATTAAAAGAGGAACGTGTAAAAGCTGATGAAATCTATGACCGTCCAACACCGGAAACTGTAGTAAAGGGTTCCCTAACTGCCAAGGCGGAACAAGCGCTCTATTTTGCTTTTATTATCACCTATGCACAGGGAATGCACCAACTGGCAGATGCCTCTAAGGAATACGGTTATGAATTGGAATTAGGAGAAATTGCTAAAATCTGGCGTGCGGGATGTATCATCCGTGCGGCTTTGTTAGCTGACATCACAGAAGCTTTTAAAGCAAATGTCGGATTGCAAAACCTATTGCTCTCCCCTTCCTTTGTAGATAAGGTACAGGAAACTGTAGGAGCAGCCCGTGAATTGGTAGCGTATGGTGCCACAAATGGCATTCCATTACCAGGGCTTTCCAACGCACTTACGTATTTTGATGCCTATACCAGCAGCCGATTGCCTTTGAATTTAATTCAAGCCCAACGCGACTATTTTGGTTCCCATACCTATGAACGATTGGATAAGAAAGGTATTTTCCATACCGAGTGGGATGAGTGATATGAAGATTATTTCTGTAAGAGAAGACCCTAGCTACAAAACCAAAGCTATAGCATACTTTCAGGATAGTTGGAAAAGCGTTTTGCCCATAATTTATGAAGATTGCATAAGTCATAGTACCGAATCAAGGAATCCTTTACCGCAATGGTATTTGTTGGAGAAAGAAGGGCAAATAATTGGTTGTGCTGGTCTTATTACCAATGATTTTATAAGTAGAGGGGATTTATATCCATGGGTTTGTGCAGTATATATTGATGAAAAGCATCGTGGTAATGCTTACGGAGCATTGTTATTGGAAAAAGCAAAAAGTGATACTAAACAAGCAGGATTTAAGTATTTGTACTTATGCACAGAACATATTGGATACTATGAGAAATATGGTTTTCAGTATATCGCCCAAGGCTATCATCCTTGGGGAGAGGAATCCAGGATTTATGAGCTAGAATTAGAATAACAATCCATCCATATTCAATATTGAAAATAAAATGCCCAAACAGCTGTTTCACCATCTTAATAAATTTATCTCAGTCAGTGAAGATGAATTTTACAACATGTTGCCCTATTTTGAGCAAGTATGTTTAAAGAAAAAAGAAATACTCGTTTCTGCTGGTTCGTTGTGCACGCACCATCATTTTGTTTTGGAAGGTTGTCTGCATTTGTATTTCATCACGGATAAGGGTGTTGAACGTACGGTACAGTTTGCCATAGAAAACTGGTGGATGACAGATAATTTAGCCTTTCATAATCAAACTATTACTGATTTTTCTATTCAAGCAGTAGAGCCCACAAAACTGCTTTCTATCTCCTATGAAAAACAAGAACAGCTATTACAAGAATTTCCGCAATTGGAAAAATATTTGAGATCCATTTATCAGATTTCCTATGGTGCAAGTTTGGTTAAAATGAGATATCTGTTGGATTTCTCCAAAGAAGAAATGTACTTTCATTTTACAGAACAATTTCCAGAGTTTGCGCAACGAGTGCCACAATATCTTATAGCTTCCTTTCTTGGATTGACACCTGAATACGTGAGCGAAATCCGGGCAAAAAAACGTTCTTAAACAGGTTTAAGTTTTTTTCTTTTTTACTGGAATACCTTCGTGTCACAATCTAAAAACAAATCGAAAAATGGAAGAAAGAATTCAAATTGATGTCACGGAACCTGAAGCCTATAAAGGAATCTTTGCCCTGGAGCATTATTTGGGAAATGCGCAGCTAAGTAAACCCCATTATGAATTGATAAAAATTAGAGCTTCGCAATTAAACAAATGTGCCTTTTGCATTGATATGCACACAAAAGAAGCTTTGAAAATTGGAGAGGACCAAAACCGTATTTTTCTATTGGATGCATGGCAAGGAACAGATGTATTTTCTGAGGAAGAAAAAGTACTGCTTCAGATTACCGAAGAAGTTACCATGATTCATCGGAAAGGACTGACTTCCGAGACCTATAAAAAAGCCATGGAGACCTTTGATGCCCATTATTTTTCTCAAATAATCATGGCTGTTGTTACTATAAATGCTTGGAACCGAATTGCAATAAGCACCCACAAACCATTAAGGTTCAGCTAAGCCATTCTCCAACACATATCGGTAAAACGGTTTGGATGTAAATTCGAACCGTTTTTATTAGTTTTACGATATACGTTGTTGTTTGTAAAGAAAGCTTGCACATCGAAATCAATTTAAAAAATGAACAAAGAAAAACCACTTTTGGATAAAGAATATTTGTTGCAAAAATTTCCAGGTAAAGGGGGTTGGATGTATGCTTCAATCCCAGAAATTCTCCAAAGTAAAAATACTCCTTTTGGCTGGGTGAAGGTAAAAGGTTCTATTGATGGGCATCCGCTGAACCAATACAAGCTTATGCCCATGGGAAATGGAAAACTATTTCTTCCCGTTAAAGCTGAGATTCGAAAAAAGATTAAAAAAGAAGCAGGTGATTATGTGCATGTGGTCCTTTTTCCGGATAACTCTTCTATTGAAATTCCTGAAGACATAATCGCATGTTTTAAAAATGAGCCACCAGAACTACTAGAGACCTTTAGTTCTTTTACAGAAGGACAACAGAAAGCTTACTTGGATTGGGTTTATGCAGCCAAGACCGAAGGGACAAAAGCGAGTCGAATTGTAAAAATGATGGATAGGTTAACGAAAAACCTAAAGTTCTACGAAAAGCAACATCAAGATTGATTCGAAAAAATTAAACTCTATCAAAAATATGTGTTGGAAATTTGTGTAACCAAATGATTACATATATATTTGTAACCGATTAGTTACATAAATATGAGGAGAGATGTTTTTCAAGCCATAGCAGATCCAGTCCGTCGAGATATTATTCAACTTTTATCTAAAGACGCACTTACCGTAAATGCAGTAGCTGAAAAGTTTGATGTGAGCAGGCCTGCAATTTCCAAACACCTAAAGATTCTAGAGGAATGTGGGATTGTAAATTTCAGTCAACAAGGGCGCGAACGCTATTGCATTATACAACCCAAGAACCTTATTCCTGCTTTTCTTTGGATTGACCAATACAAAAGCCTATGGGAAGAAAAACTTGACTCTTTTGAGAATTACCTAACCCAATTACAAACAAAAAAGAAAAACAATGAGCACAATTAATGATGCTAAAAACAGAACACTAACCCTGAAAAGAACTTTTAACGCACCGTTAGCCCTAGTATGGGAAGCTTGGACCCAATCCGAGCATATTGCACAATGGTGGGGACCCAAGGGATTGGAAGTCACAGTTGTTGAACATAATTTTATTGTCGGAGGGAATTGGAAATATTCTGTGCAAATGCCAGATGGCAATGTATTTATTGCAGATGGGGTCTACACAGAAATAGTGCAACACAAAAAAATAGTGTCCACTGCAAATTTTAAACCCATGACGGAGGGTGTAGAGATTCAAGCCATCTTTGATGCTGATGGAAACAAAACCCATTTTACCTTTAATTGTGTGCATGAAACGGAAGAATATTGCAAGCAACAAGAGGAAATGGGCTTCTATAATGGATGGGGATCATTCTTTGATAGGCTTGGAGAATTCCTTGAAAAATAGCTTAACTCAGTTAATCTTAAAACGACAAGGGCCCAAATTTGGGCCCTTGTCGTTTTATTTGTATTCATAATTCTTTCCATACAACCCTATCGTTTTATAGCACTTCAACAAAAAATATTTGGTGATTTCAAAATTTTAAATACATTTGCAGTGTTCTAGTTATCTAATACACTATAAATGTTAACCGTTAGACACCTAAATTTTAACTATCCTAGTAGTCGACCAGTACTTAAATCCATCAATTTGGATTTCAGACCAGGCAACATTTATGGGCTTTTTGGTAAAAATGGAGAAGGTAAAAGCACCTTAATGAAAATTATGACAGGCTTGCTATTTCCTAAAACAGGTGACTGTACCTTGGACCAAGTGAGTGCAAAAAAGAGAAGTGTACTTGGTTTACAGCATATTTTTCTAGTTCCAGAGGATTTTGAATTGCCATCACTGTCTATTGCCACTTTTGAAAAAACACAATCCCCTTTTTATCCTGAATTTTCTAAAGAGCAATTTTACACCCTAATAGAAGAATTTAAACTCTACCCTACTGAGGTCATCTCTAAATTATCCTTTGGACAAAAGAAAAAAGTCCTCATCGCCTTTGGTATTGCCACCAATACTAAAGTATTGCTCATGGATGAGCCCACAAATGGATTGGATATTCCATCTAAAAGTCAGTTTAGAAAAGTTATGGCCTCTACTGTGGATGAAACTAAATGTGTTGTGATTTCCACCCATCAAGTACGGGATTTACATAGTTTAATCAACCATGTGGTTATTTTGGATAATGCCCGAGTCGTTTTTGATTATGCTCTAGGAATCGTCTCAGAAAGGCTATGGTTTGGAAAACCCTCCAATTCTGATGAGCCCTCCATCCTGTATTCAGAATCATCATTTGGCGGTAAAGCCATTTTACCTCGTATGGGAAATAATGAAACGGAAGTAGACCTTGAGCTTCTATTTAATGGTGTATTAAGCGAGCCCCACAAAATAAATACAATTCTAAAAAACACCCATGATGAAACAGGAGTTTAATCTTTCTAGAATTGGGCTTTTTATGCGTAGGGACCTTGCAATTTACAAAGGCACTTTTTCTACAGGATTATTGGTTGCCATCGTCTTAATTTTCCTTTTTTCCATACTTAATATGGTTTGGGATCAACAGTTGGATTTGGGAGAGTTCTTTGGAATTTTTGGCCTGTTTTATATTCCAGTTGGGGTGTTATTCACTTTCTCAGTCTTTAGAGAGTTCAATAATCCCAAATCAAATCATTTGTACCTAGCACTTCCTATATCCATACCAGAACGGCTTGCAGCCAAATGGCTGTTGACTTCCGTAGTCTATACTTTAGTATTTACCTTTTTGGCTATAATTGTGGGGACCTTTGCTGTAACCATGGGAACCATAGTCTTTAATGCAGACTTTACGCTATTATCTTTTTTTTCAGAGGAATATTGGAAGGTCGTAAAAGTGTATTTCATCATCCAGCCCCTATTTTTAGTAGGCGCCATAACCTTTGCAAAAAACAGAATAGGAAAAACCATTTTGGTTTTAGGGCTATTGGTATTGGGCTTTATGCTATTCAATTTTATCCTTTTTGGAATTTTTAATCATAGTTACGGTGTATTTTCTGAGAACAGCTTGGGTTCAGAAGCCATTAGTAAAGCTGGAACTGATTTTTCAACAATTGGCAGTTGGTTTTATGGTTTGCTTTTTGGTCCCTTGATGCTTGTAGTGGCCTATTTTAAAATGACTGAAAAGGAGGTATAAGCATGGATTTTGACAATAGCAAACCTATTTACCTTCAGATTGTGGACTTTTTCTATGAAAATATCTTGGTAAAACGCTGGCAGGAAGAAGAACGAATCCCTTCCGTGCGGGAGGTAGCCATGATGGTTGAGGTAAATCCGAATACAGCGATTCGTGCTTTTAACCATTTGCAGGATTTAGAGGTGATCTATAATAAAAGAGGAATAGGATATTTTGTTTCCAGCAACGGATATACCAAGGTGTTGGAAATAAAACGAAAAGAGTTCATGGAGCAGCTACTACCAGAGGTTGTGAAAAAAATGAGTCTCTTGGGAATCACTTTTGACGAATTGAAAAATGCATACAACCAACAAGAAAATGAAAAAAAGTAATCTTATTCTTTTAGGCGCACTGGGTGCTATCATCTTTTTTTCTTTGACCTTTCAATTGTCTGTGCACAGCTATGTTAGAAAGGGAAAAGCTGATATGATTACCGTTGAAATGGTTAAGGCAACCAGAAATTTACCTTCTTTTTCGGGAATTTCAACTAAGGATAATATTAAGATTATTTTTCAGCAAACGGACTTAACACAATTACGGATTGAAGCACCCAACTATCTCATAGATTCCATTAGCACCGTGGTCCACAACGAAGAACTGACTATAAGTGTCTCCCAAAAACTCAGAAATAATGATAGTATTACCATCCGTATAAATAATCCTTTTTTGAATTCTTTAAAGCTTGGTGGTAGCTCCCATTTTGAGACAGTTGAAAAAGTATCAGGTAAAACATTGAAGCTGGTATTTTCTGATAAAAGCTCAGGAATACTTGAGTTGTCATATGACGCTGTGAGACAAAATAATACCTCTAGTGGAACTTTTACTATACAAGGTGACATACAAGAAATTGATTTAACCCAAAACAAAAAACAAGACTAACAATAAACGCATCAAAAAACGACAATCATAATCAATCATTAATCATCAATCAAAAAACGAACAATCATGAAATCAACCACAATCACAAAAACAAGTAAACCAATAGAAAAGCCGCCTAAATTTAGGTTGGTGCTCATGCGCGGCCTTTATTTATTAACCTTTGTTGGGCTTGCATTTGAGGCATGGGAGTATTTGTTATTCCCTAGCGAGCCAGTGGATTACATTACAGGAGTTGCCTTTAGTTTTTGGGCATCTTATGCTACCTTAATGGTATTGGGGGTACGATACCCCATAAAGATGTTACCCTTGCTTTTTTTACAATTAGCCTATAAGGCTACATGGGCATTGAGCGTATATCTTCCCATGAAATCTTCGGAGCGTATTACCCCAGAGGCCGAATCATTTTATTGGATATGCATCACCGCTGTAATCATTGACATTATTGTAATTCCATGGGGATATGTGTTCAATAACTACATCAAAAAATTCTTTCAGTTTAGGGAATACCCCATCTAAGCAAATCAAAAATCTCATCAATCAAAAAACGAACAATCATGAAATCAAATCAAAGAACGGGTCGAATCGTAGGCTTTTTATTGCTATTAATCATGGCATTGGGCATTCCCTCTGTAGTACTAAGGGGATTATCAACGTCGATGGTAGTATCTCCAGATTTTTTAAACGAAATATTTCAAAATTCAATGCAGATGCGGGCCTCTGTACTGTTGGATATGTTGGCAAGCGTATCATGGATTATTATGGCAATAATGCTCTTTCCCATGATAAAACAATACAAAAACAGTTTTGCGCTATGGTTTTTTGGTATTTGGTTAGTTCAATTTACCATCATCATAACAAGTGATGTTACACACCTTTCCCTAATATCATTAAGCGAAGCGTTTGTAAACACTGAAGCAACCGACAATGAATACTTCACCACCCTTGGGTTATTAAAAATTGAGGAGTATTTCTGGGCACATTTTATGGGTCTCATGCTTTTTGCAGCAGCTACGTTCTCATTCTACTATTTTTTATTCCAAACAAGGCTTGTTCCTAGGTTTTTATCTGGATGGGGCATGTTGGCTATTTCTTTGGTTTTTGTTGCCTGTTGGTTAAATATTTTCGACCAACGCGTTAGTTTCTACTTTTTCTCTCAAAATGGACTACATATTATTGTCTTGACAGGTTGGTTAATCGCCAAAGGTTTCAATTCCAATAAAACAGCTGTTGTGCCAACATAGTCAACACACCAACATCATCAATCATCAATCAAAAAACGAACAATCATGATTTCTAAAACGAACACAACAGGTGTTGTAAGCTCTATAACACCATGGCCTTTTAAAATGCTTACAATCTCAGCCCAACTTTGGTTTATTACAGCAGTTTTGGGCCAATGGCTTTTTGCATTTTATGTTGCGGCCTTTTATGGCGGTGCAGCAATGGATTCCGACTTTATGCGATGGAATAGAGTATTGCCTCATGGCTATGTAGAAGGTGAAACCATGGGAAATGTTGCTGTGGGCATTCATCTTTTGTTTGCAGTAATTGTTATGGTTGGAGGTCCCATTCAATTTATTCCTCAGCTTAGAAACTATGCTCCAAAGTTTCATAGGTGGAACGGACGGTTTTATATTACAGCAGCCTTTCTTATCAGTTTAAGTGGGGTTTATATGGTAATTACAAAAGGAACCATTTCTGGCATAGTTGGCGATATCAGCGTAAGTCTTAACGGTCTATTAATTCTAATTTTTGCTTATTTAACAATTCGAAATGCCATAGGGCGTAAGTTTGATGTGCATAGACGCTGGGCACTGAGATTGTTTCTTGTTATGGCCGGTGTATGGTTCTTTAGAATTGGGCTAATGTTTTGGTTATTTATAAATAAAGGCCCTGTGGGTTTTGATCCTGAAACCTTTAGAGGTCCCTTCTTAACTTTTCTTGGATTTGGCCAATATCTTATTCCATTAATATTATTGGAGCTTTATTTTATTGCTCAAAAGAAGAAAAGCACGGCAATCCAATATGTAATGTCATTTGGATTGGTGTTTGTAACCATTGTAACAGCCATTGGTGTTTTTGCGGCAACAATGGGTATGTGGTTACCGAGAATTAGTTGATTTTAAATCAGCCTTAAAGCTTTTCTTCTTTTCGATAAACGGTATACTTTCTTTTCCTGTATTCCGTTATGTATCAGAAAACTAGTTGGTTATGAAGAAGCTATATGTATTGTATCTATTATTGGTATTGATTTTTAACGGATGTTCCTCCGATGCTATTGAACCTATTACTTCTGGTGATGAATCTTCAGAAGAGATGAATGATGATTCCGATTCAAACAATGATGATACGCCAAACCCTGATGAAACCCCAAACCCTGATGAAACTCCAGAAACATCGTTTATCACCGATAATTTTGAGGGAACTGGGCCTTTAATGGATTTTGTCATCAATAACGAAGCTGCACTACCAGAGGTAGGGCGAGTAGATGGTAGGTATAGAGCAGAACTTACAGATAATACAGATGACATCACCTTACATTTTAATGATGACCAAGGGAGGTTGGATGCCAAGCTGTTGTCGTTTCCATTTGAATTTATAGCCAGAAATATTGGTATTGGTTCCATTGGAGATTCCCAAATAGCACCAAATCCGGTGAACTCGCTTTACATATTCTCAGGAGTTCAGATCCATGTTGAAACATTGGACTCATTCAACTCGGCACATGTTGTCGTTGGACATAGAGGCAACACGCATTTTACCATCGAAGGAAAAAATACTGTAGATGGTAACTCCTCGGTAAATGATATTGGAGCAAACACCGCCCCAAATGGGAAAGCGGATATTAGAATTGTTGGTAGTGAAAACCAAACTATTACCGTGTATTGGCAAACACCAAACCTAACTTTTGAAACCGAGGATGACAACTGGACAGCCTATAACGAAACAGGAAGTTTACCTGGCACAGCACCAGCCTTTGGAGCTAACGTTTATGTAGGTCTTATAACCTATGCGTTTGGCACCAATGGTGTCCCATTTGTTGGCACCTGCGATGCAATCCAAATATCCGATTAGCAAATTCTATTTGCTCAAATACATTTTTCTGCGGGAGTACAAATTGTAAAACTCATCGTCTTTTAAGCCATCTATAAACAAAATACTTTCTCCAGTACTCTTCATTTCTGGCCCCAAATTCTTGTTGACATTGGGAAACTTGTTAAATGAGAATACCGGTTGCTTTATGGCATAACCATCAAGTTGAGGTTTAAAATCAAAATCCTTGATTTTCTTTTCGCCCAACATTACTTTGGTAGCAAAGTTTACATAAGGTTCTTTGTATGCTTTGGCTATAAAGGGTACTGTACGTGATGCTCTTGGGTTAGCCTCAATGATATATACAATATCGTCTTTAATGGCAAACTGAATATTGATTAATCCCACCGTGTTCAAAGCCATTGCTATCTTATGCGTATGGTCTTTTATCTGCTGCATTACAAATTCCCCTAAGTTAAACGGAGGTAAGGTAGCATTGGAGTCCCCCGAGTGTATTCCACAAGGTTCAATATGCTCCATAATCCCAATGATATAGATATCCTCACCATCACAGATGGCATCAGCTTCAGCCTCAATAGCTCCATCTAAATAATGATCCAAAAGCAATTTGTTATTAGGAATTTTTGCCAATAAATCAACAACATGGGCTTCAAGTTCTTCTCTGTTGATTACAATCTTCATTCCTTGTCCACCCAACACATAAGAAGGTCTTACCAAAAGCGGGAAACCAAGTTCATCTGAAAGATCTAGGGCTTCATCTGCCGTTTCCGCCACGCCAAATTTTGGATATGGAATATTGTTTTCTTTTAATAGTGTAGAAAAACTTCCTCTATCTTCCGCCAAATCCAGAGATTCAAAACTGGTCCCTATAATTTTGATCCCATTTTTTTCGAGTTTCTCTGCCAATTTCAAAGCGGTTTGCCCACCTAATTGGACGATAACGCCTTCTGGTTTTTCATGTAAAATGATATCGTAGATATGCTCCCAGAAAACAGGTTCAAAATACAGTTTATCTGCGGTATCAAAATCGGTTGAAACCGTTTCGGGGTTACAATTGATCATGATGGTTTCGTACCCACATTCTGCAGCAGCAAGAACCCCATGTACGCAGCAATAATCAAACTCAATCCCCTGCCCTATTCTATTTGGGCCTGAACCAAGTACTACAATCTTCTTTTTATCGGTTACTTCACTGTCATTGGCAACATAGCGTTTTCCATCTGCCGTTTCAATTTCCTCCTCAAATGTAGAATAGTAATAAGGAGTCATGGCTTTAAATTCCGCTGCACAGGTATCTACTAGCTTATACACTCTATTGATGCTGAGGCTTGTACGTTTTTTGTGCACTTCACTTTCGTAACAATCCAGCATATGTGCTATTTGGCGGTCCGCAAAGCCTTTCTGTTTTGCCTCAAGTAAAAGTGCTTTAGGTAAGCTTTCAATGGTATGTTTTGAAATCTCAACCTCCAAATAATGTAGTTCTTCATATTGCTTAAGAAACCACATGTCGATTTTGGTAATCTCGTGGATTCGGCTTAACGGAATCCCCAATTGAATGGCATCATAAATTACGAACACCCTATCCCAACTTGGTACTTTCAGTTTTTGGATAATCGTATCGTAATCCTTGTATCCCTTTCCATCTGCACCAAGACCATTTCTTTTTATTTCCAAAGACTGGGTGGCCTTGTGTAGCGCTTCTTGAAAGGAACGTCCTATCCCCATCACTTCTCCTACAGATTTCATTTGAAGCCCTAAGGTTCTATCAGAGCCTTCAAACTTATCAAAGTTCCATCGTGGGATCTTTACGATCACATAATCCAAGGTAGGTTCAAACAAGGCTGATGTAGACTTGGTGATTTGATTGTCTAATTCATCCAAACTATATCCGATGGCCAATTTTGCTGCAATTTTTGCAATAGGATATCCGGTAGCTTTTGATGCTAGGGCAGATGATCTAGAAACCCTTGGGTTAATTTCGATGGCAATGATATCTTCTTTTTCATCTGGGCTTACCGCAAACTGCACATTACATCCTCCGGCAAAATCCCCAATGCTTCGCATCATATGAATCGCCATATCTCTCATCCGTTGATAGGTACGGTCTGAAAGTGTCATTGTTGGCGCAACGGTTATGGAATCCCCTGTGTGGATACCCATAGGGTCCATGTTTTCAATGGCACAAATAATCACTACGTTGTCATTCTTGTCACGAAGCAATTCCAATTCGTATTCCTTCCATCCCATAAGAGCTTTATCAATCATTACTTCGTGAATGGGAGAAACCTCCAGTCCATGACTCAGTAACCCATCAAAATCTTCTGGGTCGTAAACAATTGACGCTCCTGCGCCACCCAAAGTAAACGAAGCTCTGATTACCAGAGGAAAGCCAAATTCTTGTGCTATTTCCTTTCCTTTCAAAAAAGATGTGGCCGTGGCTTGTGGTGCCATCCCAACACCTATTTTGAGCATTAATTCCCTAAATTTCTCCCTATCCTCGGTGATATTGATGGCATCAATATCCACTCCAATGATCTCTACACCAAAGTCTTCCCAAATCCCTTTTTCATCAGCTTCTATACAAAGGTTCAAGGCAGTTTGCCCACCCATTGTTGGCAGTACGGCATCGATATTGGGATGATTCTTTAAAATCTCAATAATTGATTTTGTTGTCAACGGTTTTAAATAGATGTGATCTGCCATAACGGGGTCCGTCATAATAGTGGCAGGGTTACTGTTGATCAAAATAGTCTCTATTCCATCTTCACGAAGCGAGCGAAGCGCTTGGGAACCGGAATAATCAAACTCACATGCCTGGCCAATAATAATAGGTCCAGAACCAATAATCAAAATGGATTTAAGATCGTCTCTTTTTGGCATTCTAAATAGGGTTACTCGTTTACAAATTTTTCAAAATTAGGTCAAAAAAAAGGTGCTAAACTTGAAAAAGTAGCACCTTTATTAAAAAGTTATTTACAGTCATTATTTTTTATGACGTGGTTCTGATGAAACAGTTAGTTTTTTCCTTCCTTTCGCTCTCCTTCTCGCAAGAACCTTTCTACCATTGGCAGTCGCCATGCGCTCTCTAAAACCATGTTTATTTCTTCTCTTCCTTTTTGATGGCTGATATGTTCTTTTCATTTCTGAGCTCTTTATTGGATTTTTCCAGTAAGAAAATTAAATCTTCTTCTAAAATTCTGGGCGCAAATATACGAAGAGTTTTTACTTTGGCAAGTGCAAAAAGAAAATATTTAAAATAGTTTTTAGTACTTTTGCTGCCTCTTAAATTCAGGTAAAATCTCAGACAGCATATGTTCAACAAAAATATAAAACTAGTTATTGCCGGCCTTATCATTGCGTATGCGGTATATCAATTTATAGAAGGGTATATTGGCAATGGCATTTCCTTGATTTTTCTGTCGTTGGTATTTATCTTCCTCTATTTTAGAAATGAATTTATTCTTTTGGCCTTTCTTAGAATGCGTAAGCAGGATATGGACGGCACCCAGAAATGGTTGAGCAAAATTAAGAATCCCGAGGCTTCCTTAATTAAAAAGCAGCAGGGGTATTACAATTACCTACACGGGATTATTTATTCCCAAAAAAACCTGACCCAGGCCGAAAAATACTTTAAAAAAGCCTTGAAATTTGGATTGACCATGGATTATGATGTAGCCATGGCAAAGTTAAGTCTTGCAGGCATCTCCATGCAAAAACGCAGAAAGCGAGAAGCTACCCAATTGTTGCAGGAAGCCAAGAAACTAGACAAGAATAACATGCTCACAGAGCAGATCAAGATGATGCAACAGCAGATGAAGAAAATCTAAGTTGTTTTATTTTATTATCTCATTACATCTTTTTTTTCAATTTAATTAGAAGCGACCAACGCAATGGTCAAGTCTTAAGCCCTATTCATCAATTCAGTTCATAATTATTTAGTGTAATACCTTGAATTTGCTTTATAACAAATCATCGGGGTATAACATTAAATATTAATCTGAAGCGAATTATGAAAAACTACAAATTTTTGTGTGTTTTAGGAATCCTATTTTTTTTAAGTTCTTGTGCCACAATGTTTAGAACAGATAGTTATAGTGCCAATATAAAAGTAAAAGACAATCCAACAGCCAAAATTTACGTAAACGGAGAATATTTAGGCGAAGGAGAGGTTACTAAAATTCTGCGGAGATCAAAAGATATGACCGTTCAATTAAAACAGGATGGATGTCCTGATTATGTAAAAAATTTCGACAAAAAATTAAGCGTTGGGTTTATATTTTTCAATTTTACTGCTATAGGAGTAGTTGTTGATCTTGGAAATGGAGCCATTTACACCCCTGACAACAGTTATTCAGAAATAACGAAAGTAAATAGCAAGGAATTTATTGTCGAATTAACTTATAATGACTGTCCCAGCCAATAGATTAGATTTAAAAACTTCACAAATAAAACCAGATAATGTCTACCATACATACTATCCAATTCAATTTGCATTTCTACATTTCTTCTAAAGACTCAAAATGATTTATTTCTCGGATTGTTAAATCTATTTCCCTGTGCCAGATTTTCTATAATACCCCTTATTAGGAATTTCCACCACATATTTTTTCCAGAATCATTGTTCAAATGCGGTTTGCGAAGCCATCAAATAATAAGTCCTATCTATCAATTTGACTTTCGTGGGAGAAGTCAAAAAACTTACCTTGTTTCAAATTCAGCCCAAATTAAAAATGAGCTATAAAGAGCAAGAAATCAAATTATCTTCAAACTGGACCAGTGCTGGGTTATATGTGGGAAGTATTCTTCTATTACTAATAAGCCCTGTGATAATTTTTGCAGCTAAAAAACAAGAATTTTATATGGGAATGATGATAGCTGTGTTAATATTTCTCAACCTTATTGGATTCCTTGTTTATCAATTTACGCACGTCTGTGATGCACGAATAATTGATGACAAAATTGTTTTGAAGAAGTTATTTAGACCTGAAAAAACATATTCTTTTGATAAAATAGGTTGTCCCTATTCATATCAATTAAAGAGAACAAAATACATTGCTGTCGAAATGAAAAATGAGGATAATACAGTAGAAAAATACTTGATCATAAACTCAAAATCACTGTTGTCATTTGAAAATAAAGATACGGAACAGGTATTGATAAGTCTACGCAATAAATCTAAAAATAAATAATCGCCTCACACATTTGTTATATTCCCACCACAGAGATTTAAGGTCTGCAAAATTATTGCCCTGTACCCGAGTTTCTATAATACCCCTTATTAGGAATTTCCACCACATACTTTTTACCAGAAGTATTATTCAAATGTGGTTCACGTAACCAAGGGTTATGTCTTTTTAAAACTTTGTAGTTGATTTCGTAAAGCTTGGCAAAATCGGCCCAACTGGCTACCGCAGAATCAACCTCAACAGAAAAAGTGGGTACTGCGTTGTAAAAATCTGCTTTTTCAACCGCAAATCCGTATTTATCAGGGTTGGAGATAATCTCTTTTATAGCCATAATGCGGAACACATATCGACCTGTCTCTTCACCAAGCAACAAATCGTAGTAGTCATCTGCTTTTTGAATGTTCATGTATTTACGTATGCCTCCGGGGCCGGCATTGTAGGCTGCAGCAGTCAAGGTCCAACTTCCAAATCGTTTTTTCCATTTTTTTATATAGTCACAAGCTACTTGAGTAGATTTTTCAATATGATAGCGTTCATCCACATTGGAGTTCACTTCAAGACCATATTCTTTGCCGGTTGCCTTCATTATCTGCCAAAATCCTGTGGCACCGGCATGGGATACAGCATTCTGTAAACCACTTTCGGCTACTGCCAAGTATTTAAAATCATCTGGAATCCCATTTTTAGCCAAAATGGGTTCTATAATGGGAAAATATTTATTGGCACGTTTCATCAACAATAAAGCGTTAGACTGCCAATAAGTATTCACCAAAAATTCACGGTCAACACGCTCCATAATTTCAGGGTCTTCCAACGGCACTTGTTCTCCAGCAAAATTTAAATCACTGGGGATTTCAATAGCACTTATTTTATAGCCTTCGGCCACATTCTTATCAGAAACCTCTACTTCCGCAGGTTTTTCCACTTTGTCTGATTGTACCGCAAAAACAAGACTACCCACAACTACAACCAATCCTATACCCGCCAAAATGTTTTTTATGTGCTTCATGCTATTCATTCATTAATGTTATATAAAGATACTATATAGAACTGCCTTCTTCTAAAATAATTGCAGGCAGGTTCTCATTAAACCATTTTGCCCGATGGATTATCATGGTATGCGTTCCATTTTTAACAGGAATGCAATCTTTTATATTGGCAATGGGAAATACATTGTCCTTAACCCCATGAATGTGCACAAGATTGGTAGGTGGTGCTGTTTGCTCCCAACCTACAATGTTGTCAATTGCCCAATCTATATAGCGTTTATCTCGTATGGAGAGGTATTTTTCATAGAGTTCGAGTCGCTTGGTCACTGTTTCACCAAAGGCATATTTGGCCAAAAGCTCCACATTATTGACTAACCCTGTGGGCAACAACTTGTGTGCTTTGGTATATTTTGCAAAGAGCATTTTTTTTGGCAGTTCAGAATGCTGTTTTACACAAGAGACTGCAATTATTTTTGAAGTGCCCATATGTTTCGCCATTTCTTGGACTAAAAGTCCCCCAAAGGAAACACCTAACAGCACCGGGTTTTTATGTGTGATTTTTTTGCACATTTCCACTGCATAGGCTTCAAAGCTCATTCCTTTTAATGGTACAAACCATTCCAAGGTGTGCAATGCGAAATGTTCTTCGGGTAGTTTTAGGCCATCAAAAATTGATGGATTTGCAGCCATTCCCGGCATAAGGTATATATGTATTCTATTGTCGGGCATATCTCACCGAATAACGATTTGGCTAGGAAATTAGGGAATTTTTGACTAATTTTGTGTCCCTTTTGCAATAAGCCTCACGTATTTGCATACATGCAAGAGTTAGGGTAGCAGTGGAATTATCATTTTGGTAATTGAACTGTGTCAATTTTAAAACAATACTATATGACAGAAATGGAAATTAATGACAATAGTTTCTTGCGCCAATTTGAAACTAAGGTTGATGGGCATTTAGCTAAAATTGAGTACTCCTCACAAGAGCGCAAGGTATTTTTAACCAAACTAGTAATACCTGAAGAAATTACCCAAGATGGTTTTAAAGAAACATTTATTAAAGCCGTTTTGCATGAAATCCAAGAAAAAAACCTACGAGTTGTTCCTACTAGCCCTCATATAGCAGGTTTTTTAAGAAAGAACAGACAGTACAAAGAGATGCTTCCCGTAGGGATACGCATCTAACCAAAAAAGTTAGATTTTAAAAAACCTCTCCATCGAGAGGTTTTTTTATGCCAAAATTTTACTGGAGATAAATTCAAAACGCACCAAACCATCCTCATCAATATCTGTAAGCTCCACTTGGTGTAAGGTATTTACTAATTCTGGATTCCACGGAGCTTTTACCTTCACGTAATTTTCCGTAAACCCATGAATATAGCCAGACTTATTCTCCCCTTCAAAAAGAACAGTACGCTCACTGCCTATTTGACTTTCATAAAAAGCCCTTCGCTTTTTGGCCGAAAGTCCACGCAACATTTTACTCCGCTTATTGCGTATATTTTTAGGCACTACGTTTTCCATATTCGCAGCTACGGTATTATCTCTTTCTGAGTAGGTAAACACATGCAAATAGGAAATATCCAATTCATTAAGAAAGTGATAGGTTTCTAAAAAGTGCTCATCGGTCTCTCCAGGAAAACCAACAATAACATCAACTCCAACGCAGGCATGCGGCATGGTTTGCTTAATTCGGTTTACCCTATCCACATAAAGATTGGATAGGTATCTACGTCGCATCAACTTTAAAATCTCATCGCTCCCACTCTGCAAGGGAATATGAAAATGAGGAACAAAGGCATTGCTTTTGGCTACAAAATCAATAGTCTCGTTCTTTAATAAATTGGGCTCAATTGACGATATTCTTAACCGGTGTATGCCTTCTACTTCATCTAGGGCTCTCACCAAATCTAAGAAAGTATGTTCGTGCCTTTTATTTCCGAACTCCCCTTTACCATAGTCCCCAATATTAACACCTGTTAAAACAATTTCTTTGATACCTTGAGCAGAAATTTCTGCGGCATTCTTGAGCACATTTTCTAAAGTATCACTTCGTGATATACCTCGCGCCAAAGGGATAGTGCAATAAGTACATTTATAATCACATCCATCTTGTACTTTTAAAAAGGCTCTTGTCCTATCACCTATCGCATAACTCCCTACATAAAAATCGGCATCTTCAATTTCACAGGAGTGTACCTCGCCCCTATCATTTTTGGTAAGGTCATTAAGGTAGTCGGTGATTTTAAACTTTTCCGTTGCTCCCAATACTAAATCCACACCATCCACTGCAGCCAGCTCCTCTGGCTTTAGCTGTGCATAGCATCCTACAGCAGCTACGAATGCTTCTGGATTACTCTTTTGCGCCTGTTTTACAATGGTTTTAAAGCGTTTATCCGCATTTTCCGTTACCGAACAGGTATTGATAACATAAATATCCGCATGCTCGGAAAAGTCCACGCGTTCAAATCCCTCTCCAGTAAAACTTCTGGCAATTGTAGATGTCTCAGAGAAGTTAAGCTTGCAACCTAATGTATAAAAAGCAACTTTTTTGCTCATGGTAAACCCCTGATTTTAAGGGCTGCAAAGTTACTAAATTGATTTGAGTTTTAGTTGTTGGCAAAACTTATAAATAAGAAACATGCTTAGCATTCAACTACTCTAAAATGTGCCCCACAGATTGGTTTACAATGGTGCCAGTCATGTAACTTGCCAATTCAGATGCTGCTAAAACCACGACGTTTGCTGTATTTTCTGTGGAAGGAAGTTTTTTCATAGCAGTTTTGTTTTCTACTATAAATTGTTGCATTTCATCTCTGCCTATTCCCATGTTTAACCCCATGGTGGTAAACGTATAATCAATTGTTGGGGAGTCTGGCATTGCCTCAGTTCGTACCCCGATTACCCTAACACCTTCTGGTCCCCATTCGTTTGCCAAACTTTTCAACAAACCTTCGGTAGCTGCATGAGATGCTGTTAAAGCAGGACTCCAAGGTGAGCCCACCTTAGCTAAGGTAGATGTGATAAAAACAATAACTCCTTGTCCTTGTTTAGACATAATTGGGTAAGCGGCTTTAGCAGTGAGAAACTGGCAAGCGGTTGTTGATTTCAAAGGCATCATAAATTGCTCTAAGGACACTTCCATTGCTGGTTTCCCATGATTGTACTCTGCCGGATTTGATGCACTTAAATTAATCACAATATCAACACTTACATCCTCTTTTTTAAACCAATTAAAGTACTCTTTAATAGCTGCCTCGTTTAGCGTATCTAACTTTCGTATTTGGCCTAATGCTGATTCTTCCACAATACCGTCTACATTAATATCTGACATGAAAACGGTGGCTCCTTGCATTTTTAATGCTTTTGATACTTGAACCCCTAAAGCTCCTTTTGCCCCAAAAACGAGTGCATTCTTATTTACTAGCAATTGATTATTCATATAATGAAATTTTAATTTTGAGTATTAACTAGATTCGGGTTTCCAGTTCCTGTTTCCAAATACTGTTTAAGGCTATTGGTTATAAAATGGGTCCAACCGGCATCACAAATTTCATAACAATTGAGATCTGGAGTTAGTCCTTTATGTACAAATGAAAGTTGTGTCATATTGTCTTTTAATTGTTTAAAAACAAATTGTATCTCACTATTCAACCATTCTTCTTTTATGCCTTTGAGCCCTGAAAATGAATGATTTGCATGAATGCACTTCCACGCAACATAATTAAACTCCTTCAGTTCAGAAATCACAAACCTCCATTCCGTATTCTCTTCAAAAAAAATAGAAAACTCGCTCCCAATTTCATTTGCCATCTCATTATCTACATTTCCCCACCATTTGTTCACTTCAGTTGTTATTGCCTTAAAGGCATTTTCTTTTGATGTTTTAATGTCAATTGTTTTTTTAAAATCCATATCCAATAGTGTCAATTTTTTTTAGAATATTCTGGCGCTAGACATATCCAGCCCTGTGTGGTATTTTCATACAGTTTTTTATAGTTCTCATACTCCTTAGAATTATAAAATTCATACGCGTTATCCACAGACTTGAACTCTATAACTAGCACTACTTCTGAGGGAGCACCAGATAAAGTTTTAGCTTTTGGTGTTGCCACTAAAAATTTTCCATTAAACTTTTCCAGTATTTCGTCTATTGATTTTACAGGAGGAATGTAATTCCTCTTATCCGTTACGGTATAGTATAGCCTCTATTCATTAGTGTGTATTTTCACGTATATTTGACCAGTTGCAAAAAACAACTTATCAAATATATTAAACTAATTTCATTTTGCAACTAGTTTTAATATAAAACTTGCTATGAAAGAGTTAAAATCATCATGCCCTATAAATCAATACCTAGAAGTGTTTGGGGATAAATGGACCTTGCTGATAATAAGAGATATTATGTTTGATGGGAAACGATACTTTAATGAAATACGAGAATCTGATGAAAAAATTGCCAGTAATATTTTAACGGACAGACTTAATAAACTGGAAGAATCAGGAATTGTTATTAAAACAAAAGACGCTAAGCACAAACAAAAAAACATTTACACGTTAACCAAAACAGGTGTTGACTTAATGCCTATTATGATAGCAATGTCGTTATGGAGCTTAAATCATAGAAAAGTTTCTGAAAAAGATAGAGCACATGTCTCAGAACTTGTAAAAGGAGGTAAAGATTTACAGGATAAAATGAGTGCAGCCCTTTTAAAGGAGTACGAAGCTATTTCTGAAAATTAGATTAAAAGTTTACTTAAAACTTCTTTAGTAATTCCGCCACTTTTTGGTCAGCTCAAATACATGTTCCAAAATACGAGCTTCTTTTTCATCAAATGCGACTCCACGGCGTGCCATCATCACTTCAGCAGCTTCAAAAGCTTTTTTGGGCATATAGGTAGTAAAACCTGAAGCCCCTCCCCAACTAAAACTAGGTACAAAATTTCTGGGGAATCCTGGGACATAGATATTGGAATTTACCCCAATGACCGTTCCGGTGTTGAGCATGGTGTTAATGGCCGTTTTACTATGATCACCCATCATCAATCCACAAAACTGTAGCCCTGTATGGTCAAATTTTTCTGTGGCATAGTTCCACAACCGCACTTTAGCATAGTTGTTTTTTAGGTTGGAGTTGTTGGAATCCGCTCCGATATTACACCATTCACCCAATACCGCATTTCCCAAATAACCATCGTGTCCCTTACTGGAATAGCCAAATATGACTGAGTTATTCACTTCGCCACAGACTTTTCCATAAGGCCCTATAGTAGTTGGGCCGTACATTTTAGCGCCCATCTTTACCACAGCGTTTTCACATAATGCCAGGGCACCCCGGACAAGGCACCCTTCCCAAATCTCTGCGTTCCTACCAATATATATTGGTCCTTTGGAGGCGTTAAGGATACTATGCTCCACTTTTGCACCTTCTTCTAAAAAAATATTTTCAGGAGCAATTAATCTATTGGTATCTGAAATTGGAGCACTTTTCCGCCCCTTTGTAATTAAATCGAAATCTGCTTGAAGAGCTTCTCCATTTTTTGAAAAGATATCCCAAGTAAAGTCTACAGAAAATATATCCTCCGTATAATTAACTACAGTATACATAGAAGAATCAAATTCCTCTTTAGCATTTTTTGTTCGATAAGCCACCGCCTTGTCTTCAAGAAAAATGGCTTCCCCCTGTTTTAAGTCCTGTATGGCCTTCAAAAGTTGTTGGCTAGGTAAAAAAGAGGCAATTATAATGATGTTATCTTCAACATCGACCATTGGATATTTTTCACTCAAATACTTCTCCGTAAGATAACTTACAGACGTATCCAGATACTTTTCCCATTTTTCTTTTATGGTCAAAATCCCTATTCGAATCTCCGCAACAGGTCGTGTAAAAGTGAATGGTAATAGAGATGTTCTTTGTGGTCCATCAGAAAGAATATAGTTCATGGTGGTAGTTTGATAGGTGTAAAAATAAAAAACGCCCCTGATAATCATCAGAGGCGTCCAATATTATTAAGAAAAAATCGCTTATTCAGCTTTCTTTTCCTCTTTACTGAATTTTTTGTATTTGTTTTTGAACTTATCAATTCTACCTGCAGTATCAACCAATTTGGTTTTACCAGTATAGTATGGGTGAGAAGTTCTAGATATTTCCAATTTTACCAATGGATACTCTACACCATCAACAGTGATAGTTTCTTTTGCATCAGCAGTAGACTTGGTAATAAATACATCATCGTTGGACATATCTTTGAATGCTACCAATCTATAATTTTCTGGGTGTATACCTTTTCTCATCGTCTTAAAACTTATTCTCAGAATTTTCGAGGTGCAAATTTAATGATTTCTTTCAAAAAGCCAACCTAAAAACGCTAAAAAAGAAAAAATCTAATTTTGGGTGTAACAAAACTTTTAAGTTACTCACTAACAAGCAACAATCAACACAAAAATTTAGACAAAAATGGAGGAAAACAAACTTAAAACAAAAAATCTTACGGCAAGATTCGGCGTAATTGCCGGATTGGTTGGCATCGTGTTTGGCGTGATGCTATATTTTGCTGATTTACATTATGACAGAAGCTTTGCAATTCAATCCATACAATTCGCCATTCTTGGTGTTTTTGTTGTCATTGCTGCGATTCAATTTAAAAAAGCCAACAATGGCTACATAAAACTTGGTCAAGCAATTAAAATTGGAGCTGGGGTAGGATTAATCGCTGCACTTCTGGGTACCTTATATTTTCTTGTTCTTTCAAATGTAATTGAGCCGGATTATCTTGAAAATGCCACTGAAATTCAACGCATTAAAACTTTTGAGGAAAATCCTGGCATTACACAAGAACAATGGGATCAAGGAGTAGCGTTCCAAAAGAAGCTTTTCCCTGTATTTCTAGCCTTTGGACTAGTTATTAGTGCACTTTTTGGTTTGATCGTGGGACTCATAACTGGGCTCATAATTAAAAAGGAAGAACCAGCATAATACATCAAAAAATGCTACTTTTGGAAGGAATTCCAGAAATAAACAATGCAGATTTCTATTGTAATTCCTTTGCTCAACGAGCAAGAATCCATAAAAGAACTTCATGATTGGATTGCAAATGTTATGCAATCCAATCATTTTTTATATGAAATCATTTTTATTGATGACGGCAGCACCGATGGTTCATGGCAAATCATTCAGGAACTCTCTACAAAAAATAATGCCGTAAAGGGAATTCAATTCTTAAAAAACTTTGGGAAGTCGCAGGCCTTACACGCTGGTTTTAAGGCGGCTCAAGGCGATGTGGTCATTACCATGGATGCTGACCTGCAGGACAATCCCGAGGAAATTCCGGAGTTGTACAACTTGATTAAAGAAGATGGGAACCATGTGGTTTCTGGTTGGAAAAAGAAACGGTATGATTCTATCATTACCAAAAATATCCCATCTAAACTTTTTAACTGGGCCGCTAGGCGTACATCAGGTTTAAAACTTAACGATTTCAATTGCGGGTTGAAAGCATACCAAAGCGATGTGATCAAAAACATTGAGGTTTCGGGTGATATGCATCGGTATATTCCTGTTTTGGCCAAAAACGCAGGGTTTTCCAAAATAACTGAAAAAATAGTGCAACATCAAGCTAGAAAATATGGAAGCACCAAATTTGGTGCGGAACGCTTTGTTAATGGGTTTCTGGATTTGATTACCATTTGGTTCGTTTCCAAGTTTGGACGTCAACCTATGCATCTGTTTGGCGCTTTGGGCGTCCTCATGTTTATTGTAGGGCTGGGCTTCTCCATTTATTTGGGCGTGGATAAATTATATGTAAATCCAGTAGGGAGATTAATCACAGAACGTCCCCAATTTTATATCGCCCTGGCATCCATGATTATAGGAACCCAACTATTTTTAGCGGGCTTTTTAGGGGAAATCATGGTCCGTTCCAGAAAAAATGACACCCGCTACACCATCTCCAATAAAATTAATATTTAGGAAGGCTGCAAACACAGATTCTTCGTAATTTTGCCCCCATAAACAAGCACCATTAGCATGGATTCTATTACTTCAACCGCACAAACTTGGCTATCCGATTTTTTTGATGACGAAACCAAAAAAGAAATTCAACATCTTATCCAAAATGATCCAGAAGAATTAAAAGAACGCTTCTACAAAGACTTGGAATTTGGCACTGGAGGTATGCGGGGCGTAATGGGTGTGGGCACCAATAGAATCAACAAATATACCCTAGGAAAAAACACCCAGGGACTTAGCAATTATCTTAAAAAAATATATGCTAATCAAGAAATCAAGGTAGTTATTGCCTATGATTGTAGGCATAATTCTGACACCCTAGCAAGATTGGTTTCTGAAGTGTTCTCAGCAAATGGCATCAAGGTTTTTCTATTTTCTGAATTACGCACAACACCAGAGCTTTCGTTTGCGGTAAAGCACTTAAATTGCCATGCCGGTATTGTTTTGACAGCTTCGCACAACCCCCCAGAATATAACGGATACAAAGTATATTGGACAGATGGAGGTCAAATTGTACCTCCACAAGATGATGCCATCATTGCAGAAATAGACGCTTTGTCTTTTGAGGATATTAATTTTAATGCCAATCAAAATCTTATTCAACTTATTGATCAGGATGTGGACGAAGCTTTTTTTGAAGCTTCCGTAAGCAAAGGAAGTTTTGATGCCAAGGGTAAAGATGATTTTAAAATTGTATTCACTTCATTGCACGGTACGTCCATAACGGCCATTCCCGAGGTATTAAAAAGAGCAGGGTACAGCAACGTAACCATTATTGAGGAACAAGCAAAACCAGATGGCGCTTTCCCAACAGTGAAGTCTCCAAATCCAGAAGAGCCAGAGGCCTTAAAAATGGCTATTCAAAAAGCAGAAGCGGTTGGAGCTGATATGGTAGTGGGCACAGATCCAGATAGTGACCGATTAGGAATTGCTGTAAGAAACCTAGAAGGTAAGATTGAATTACTCAACGGAAATCAAACGATGGTCCTGATGACCAAATTCCTTTTGGACCAATACAAGCAAAAAGAACTCAAAGGCAATGAATTTGTAGCCACAACCATTGTCTCTACCCCAATGATGGCTCAAATGGCCAAAGCCTATGGCGTGGAATGCAAAACTTCCTTAACGGGATTTAAATGGATTGGCAAAATGATCAAAGATTTTCCAGATTCTAGGTTTATAGGAGGTGGAGAAGAGAGTTTTGGTTATATGGTGGGCGATTTTGTCCGAGATAAAGATGCCGTAACCTCTACCCTATTGGCTTGTGAAATTGCAGCAGATGCAAAGGCAAATGGCAGTTCTTTTTACGAAGCGCTTATCGATGCCTATGTAAACTTTGGTTTTTATAAAGAAAAATTAATCTCTTTAACCAAAAAAGGGATTAGTGGTGCCGAAGAAATCAAACAAATGTTGATTGATTTTAAGGATAACCCCGTAGAATCCGTGCAGGGATCTAAAGTAATTTGGATTGAGGATTATAACACCTCAATTGCTAAAAATGTGCAAACCGGTGAAGAGAAAATCATTGATTTACCAAAATCCAATGTTTTAATTTACGAAACCGAGGACGGCACCAGAATAGCTGCAAGACCAAGTGGTACTGAGCCTAAAGTCAAATTTTACATCAGTACAAATGCCAAATTGGAGAGAGCGGAGGATTATAAAGTCGTAAATTCGCGGCTGGACGCCAAAATTGAGGGTATTCTCTCAGAACTGAATTTATAGGTGCATGAATTACTTTAAAAAGATTATCCAGTTTGCGAGACCCTATCGCAAATACGGCTTTTTGAATATATTTTTTAATATTCTTTATGCCCTTTTTAGTGCGCTTTCTTTTGCAGCATTGATCCCAATGTTGGATGTATTGTTTAAACCTGAACAAAAAGTTTTGGTAGAACCAGTATATAAAGGCTTTTCTAAGTCAAAAGACTATTTACAGGACTATATAAACTATCACGTAAATGAATACTCCGGTGATGATGAAATGAAAGGTTTGGTCTTGGTTATTGGTTTGGTCTTGGTCCTATTCCTTCTTAAAAACGTATTCAACTATTTGGCCATGTACTTTATTACTTTTCTAAGAAATGGGGTTTTAAAGGATGTCCGTAACAAGATGTATCAGAAAATAGTAGACCTGCCAATATCTTTTTTCTCTGAAAAAAGAAAAGGAGATGTTATCGCAAGGATAACTTCAGATGTATTGGAAATTCAACATTCTTTTCTTTCTATACTTGAGTTGATAGTGCGGGAACCCCTGACCATTGTTTTTACTATTTTAATCATGTTTGGTATTAGTGCCAAGCTCACCATTTTTGTTTTTGTCTTTATTCCCATTGCTGGAATGATTATTTCCAGAATTGGAAAATCTCTAAAAAAACAATCAGATAAAGTCCAAAAAGAGCAAGGAGAATTCCTTTCCATAGTAGAAGAAACGCTTGGAGGTTTGAGAGTAATTAAAGCGTTTAATGCTGAATCCAAGTTTTTTAACACTTTTAAAGCTTCTACAAATCGTTTTTTTAGGTTCTCTAATTCTTTGCTAAACAGACAAAACTTAGCTTCACCTACAGGCGAGTTTCTGGGAATTTTAGTGATTGGCGTATTACTCTGGTTTGGAGGTAAAATGGTTTTGGTGGACAAGACCCTAGATGCTTCTTCTTTCATTGCCTACATGGGATTAGCCTATAACATCCTTACTCCAGCCAAAGCAATAAGCAAAGCTTCCTATGGGGTACGGAAAGGGAATGCTGCCGCGGAACGCGTTTTAGAAATATTAGAATCTGAAAACCCAATTGCTGATAGTATAGATCCCATTGAGAAAACAGATTTTACAGATGATATTGCTATCAAAGACATTTCATTCAAATATGAAGATGATTATGTTTTGGAGGATTTTAATCTGAAGGTCCAAAAAGGACAAACGGTGGCGCTTGTGGGACAGTCAGGAAGTGGGAAAAGTACCATTGCCAATTTAGTAACCCGCTTCTACGATGTAAATGCAGGTGAAATTTCAATAGACAATGTCAACATCAAAGAAATTACCAAAAAATCCCTTCGAGGTCTAATGGGATTGGTGACACAAGATTCCATTTTGTTCAATGATACGGTAAAAAACAACATCGGTTTAGGAAAAGAAGGAGCTACCGATGATGAAGTCATTGCAGCCGCCAAAGTAGCCAATGCGCATGATTTTATTATGGAATTGCCTAACGGATATGACACCAACATTGGTGATAGTGGAAACAAATTGAGTGGGGGGCAAAAACAACGACTATCCATTGCGAGGGCAGTATTGAAAAATCCACCAATCATGATTTTGGATGAAGCTACCTCCGCTTTGGATACAGAAAGTGAACGCTTGGTACAGGATGCCTTGGAAAAAATGATGCAGAACAGAACCTCCTTGGTCATTGCACATAGACTTTCTACCATTCAGAACGCAGATTCCATTGTTGTACTGAGTAAGGGAAAAATTATAGAGCAAGGCACTCATGATGAACTCATGAAATCTAAAAAAGGCTATAAAAAATTGGTTGAAATGCAATCATTTGCCCAATAGCGTATCAAAAAGTGATTGAATCGTCATCCTGAGCCTGTCGGAGTATGATCCTAATTTTTATTATACACCATTTCGCGATTTCTTATTAAACCTTTTTCAATTACCTTAGTCATAGCACCAAATTGTAAAAACAATTGATTGCTGAGGAAACCTTAGTTCAAGAACTAAAACAAAAAGAAAGTCAGGCAAAGGCCTTTGAGGTGTTGGTGAACACTTACAAAGAGCGTCTCTATTGGCACATTCGTAGAATTGTCCTGAATCATGATGATGCGGATGATGTATTACAGAATACTTTTATAAAAGTGTACAGGAATATAGAAGGATTCAAAGGAGACAGTAAATTGTATTCATGGATGTACCGTATAGCGACCAACGAATCCCTGACTTTTTTAAAACAAAAATCAAAAAAAGCAGGAATCAGTAATGAAGAACTTAAAATGTCATTGGTAGAAAATTTACAGTCTGATGTTTATTTCGAGGGAGATGAAATTCAACTAAAGTTACAAAAGGCATTGGCCACACTACCAGATAAACAAAAACTGGTCTTTACCATGAAGTATTTTCAGGAAATGAAATATGAAGAGATTTCAGAAGTATTAGAAACCTCGGTAGGAGCCTTAAAAACCTCATATCATTTGGCAGTAAAGAAAATTGAAACGTATCTTAAGGCAGATTAAACCTTTTAAGCAATTAAAAGTCAAAGTCGTAGAATGAAAGAGAACCACAAAAATAAATTCAAAACTCCTGAAGGGTACTTCGATACTTTCCATGAGCGCCTCATGGACAAGATAAATGAAGAAGAAACTGCCCAAGAAACATCTCTTATTCCAAAATCAGATGGTTTTGCTGTTCCGGATAAATACTTTGATACATTTAAGGTTGAGTCCGAACAGGTTAAAGTCGTTCAACTTAAATCATACAAAAAATTCTACTATGCAGCTGCATCGATTGCCGCACTATTCATTTTGTTTTTTGGGCTAACTTGGAAAGCAGATTCCCCTATAACTTTTGAAGATTTGGCCAATGCAGAATTAGATGCCTATTTTGAAAGCACAGAACTTAATATGAGTACTTATGAAATAGCTGAGGTAGTGTCTTTAAGTGACTTGGAAATAAATGAGGTGTTTGATAACACCCTGGAAGATGAAAATATCCTAGAATATTTGGATGAAAATGTAGAAGATATTGAGGACTTAAATTTAGATTACAATGACTATGAATAAAAGACTTCTTGCACTATGCATTCTTATGATGAATGTTACATGGTTCTATGCACAGGGGCCTGCGAGGGAACGCATAAAAACCTTAAAAGTAGCCTTTATAACAGAACGACTCAGCCTAACCAGTGAAGAGGCCCAATTGTTTTGGCCCGTATATAATGAACATGAAAAAATCTTGGAAGGCATAAGAAGAAAAGAACGTCTAGAGTTAAAATCCAAAGCTGTATTGCTCGAAAATATGTCCAGTAGTGAGTCCTCTGCATTGTTAGATGAATATGTTGCATTGCATGAAGCCAAATACAATGCCGAACAAGATTTTATAGCAAAAATCAGGAAAGTGATTCCTGCAAAAAAAACACTGTTGCTCCTTAAAGCAGAAGAAGATTTTAAAAAACGGTTACTCCAACAAATCAGAAAGCGTAAAATGGGCGAAAGGTGAAGCCAGGAAATCGACAAAAATCATTAAAAGGAGCCAAATGGCTCCTTTTTTAATTAAACCATTTCCCAATACCATAGTCATACTTCCAGAAAACCATTAAAATAAAATAGTATGAAAGCTTTAAAAACAATATTGGTTATTATAGCCTTTTTAGGGACCAGCGCCGCAACCAGCGCTCAAAAAACAGTTGTACGGGTTTATCCAAAACATGGAACAGTGGTTACAACAGTTAATAAACCTAAGGTTGTGGTTCATAAAAAAACAAACTTCTATTTCTCAGATGGGGTTTGGTATAAAACTAGGGGGAAGAAATATGTAGTTTGTGCAGCTCCTACCGGAATTAAAGTACGTAGACTACCAAGAGCGCGTAGGGTTGTTGTAGTCAATGGAAGAAAGCTCTATAAATATAAAGGAATTTGGTACAAGAAATCAGGACGACACTATGTAGTCCTGAACGTTTAGTTGGTTTGGTTAGAGGTTAGTTAAAAGGCGGCGATTTTATCGTCGCTTTTTTTATTTAAAAACCAATTTTGCAATCCTGTTTTTTCCAGCGGCATAGGCGACAGATTCATTCAAAAAACGAATAGTGTAAAAACCTTCTTCACTTAATAGTCTCCAAGTTTCACCTTGATCGTTTGAATATGAAACCCCGGTGAATCCAACTGTCACTATACCTCTCCCATTAGAATTGGGAACAAATTGCACACAACTTTTATAACCAGGTTCTTGCCCATCTGCAACAAGCTTCCATGTTTTTCCGCCATCTTTTGTCAAAATTTTATTTTTAGCGTTGGCGGTGGGTTTTAAATAGTCTCCTCCTGTTCCAAATCCCAAGTTTTCATCATAAAAATCAACAGAATAAATGCCTTCCGTTGGCTCTCCGCTCAATATTGGTGTTTGTTGTATTTCCCATGATTGCCCCTTATCTGAAGAATAATAAACAGTACCGGAAGTAGAAGCTATCCACACCTTATTACCAACAATTTCAATATTGGTATTACTGGCTGCAAATGCCCCTTCTCCTTCTTTTGCTTTTGGCAAAACATTGCAAGAAAGTTTGGTCCAATTATTCCCTCCATTTCTTGTTATAATGATAGATAAACAACCTTCCATACTATCCCCAATAGCAATACCTTCTCTATCGTTCCAAAACTTCATGGCATCATAGAAGACACCTTCGCCTTCTTCCTTATAAACCAATTCCATCTTACCATTTTCACCTGTTTTGTATAACAATGCAGGATTAGCCACCGAAAGCATAAAAAAGTCAACTTTTGTATGTGCTACAGCTCTAAATTCTGGAAGTATTGTATCAAATTTTTGAATATTGGTTCGAACCTTATTTGTTCTAACATCAACAGAACCATAAACTCCATTGCTTCCTGCAAACGCCAATGTTTTATCATCCAAAAATTCAATAGCCCTGATACTTACCGAATCACTGAAAATCGTCTCTATTTCAACTGTTGAAAAGTTTTGCGATTTCTCTTTTTGGGAACACCCAATTACTACCAATGCAATACTAAATATTAGCTTTTTTGCCATTTTATAAGGTTTTTTCAAATGTAATCGGAATCATATAAGAAACCATACCTTTGCATTCCTAAAATTTTCAGGATGCGTTTACACAGAAACCTCGTCTTTGCCGTTATAGATGCCTTGAACCTAATCTTCAATGAGAAAGAATATGCAGACAAGGTTATTGAAAAAGTATTGCGATACGATAAACGCTGGGGAGCCCGTGATAGAGGTTTTATTGCTGAAACTACTTATGACATTGTACGCTGGAAACGTTTGTACACTGAAATTGCAGAAGTACATGAACCGTATTCAAGACCAAATCTGTTTCGATTATTTACAGTTTGGTGTGTTTTAAAAGGTATTCGCTTACCAGATTGGAAACAGTTGGAAGAAACTCCAGAAAGACGTATAAAAGGTAAGTTTGATGAACTATCCAAAATAAGAAAGTTCAGGGAATCAGTTCCAGATTGGCTAGATGAACTTGGAGAGCAAGCCCTTGGAAACAATCTATGGACCAAGGAAATTGCAGCTCTAAATAAACAAGCTGAAGTCATCCTAAGAACCAATACCCTTAAAATCCAGAAAACACAACTTCAGGCTTTGCTTGCCGAAAATGAAATTGAAACCAGTGCCATTGATGGATACCCAGATGCATTGAAACTAAAAGAGCGCAAAAATGTTTTTACCACAGAAGCTTTTGCAAATGGCCTCTTTGAAGTACAAGATGCCTCTTCACAATTGGTCGCTCCATTTTTAGAAGCGCAACCCGGTCAACGTGTTATTGATGCTTGTGCTGGAGCAGGCGGCAAGACCTTGCACCTTGCTTCTCAAATGGAAAATAAAGGACAGCTCATCGCTTTGGATATTTATGAAAGTAAGCTGAAAAAGCTGAAAATACGTACAAGACGTAATGGTGTCCACAATGTAGAGACCAGAGCTATAGACTCTACAAAAGTGATTAAAAAACTACACAATAGTGCAGACAGAGTTTTACTGGACGCTCCTTGTTCTGGTTTGGGCGTGTTAAGAAGAAACCCTGATTCCAAGTGGAAATTGGAGCCCCAATTCATAGAACGAATCATGGGTGTGCAGCAAGAAATTCTTCAGAATTATAGCAAAATGGTCAAAAAAGGCGGGCAAATGGTATACGCCACCTGTTCCATTCTTCCGCAAGAAAACACAGAACAAGTTTCAACCTTCTTAAATTCTGAATCCGGAGAAGGATTTGAATTGGTCAAAGAACAAAACATTTATGCCTCTGAAAGAGGTTATGATGGTTTTTACATGGCGCTCTTAAAAAAATCGTGAAACGTCAAGCCTTTAAATCTCATCAACAACACAATTATCAAGGATTTTTTAAGCGGAAGTACTTTAGAGTATTAACAATACATCCTGATTGACGCCATCCTTAAAGAAGAGTAAAAGAAGTGCAACTATTATTAAAATAATAAGCATCAAATTCGAATGGATAGATTGCCTTACGGATTGGTGATTTTTCTCAAAAACAATTTTCATAGCCTTTCAAATTAAATTCTTTGCCGAAAAATAATCCGAAATACTAAGAAAAACCTTAAAGATTGATACACTTCCCTTTTGAATTGACAGATGGGGATTTGTAAGCCTTTTTCATATTAGGATATTGATATTATAAGCAATCCAAAAATGAAGAGACCATATTATCGACACATGGTTATCATAAAAAAGAAAAAGTAACCCTCCTACTCTTTCAAAGTAGGATATTCTACTCCTAGCTGTTCCAAATATGAATCATATTTAGTTTCATCATAATAAAACTTTTCAAGGGCAGTTCTGAACTGGTCTTGTTTATCCTTGTTTAAATATATGGGCGGCATATCGTTCTCAGAAATCATAGGCTCAAACTTGGTCTCTTTGGTTTGTTCGTTATTAAAATAATCCCAGGCTTGTTTTAAAAGTTCTGGCTTAAGCAGAAAGTCAATAAGGGTCATTGCCTCTACTTTTGCACCTGCTACTACCCCTTTATGTGCTATGGGTGTCGCCATGGCTATGGCATTGCTCCAATGATGTCCTTGCAAGCCAGGAATATTTGAAGGAAAACGCATGGTCACTGTTGGCACTTTCCAAGAGATATCACCAATGTCATCAGATCCACCGCTAATGGGGTCCACCACCGGCAAGCCAATAGTATCTAATTTTATAGCCAATCCTTCAATTTTCTTAGAGCTCACATCCGTTTGTACGGCTTTTGCCAAAGTTTGGTCAGCCTCTGACCAATTGGGCAGTCCTACCTTTTTAATATTCGAATACATGGTCTCGGCAATCACTTTATTAAAATGTCTTGGCCATGCAGCGCCCAAAACTTTAGATTTCATGGTGGTACCTGTCATTAGCGCAGCCCCTTTTGCCATATCATTGGCGGTAGCGTACATATCCATAATACCTTCATATTTAATATCTCTAAAGTAAAACCAGATGGATGCTTTTGAAGGCACCACATTTGGTTGGTCACCAGCATCTGTGAAAATAGAGTGCGAACGACGTAGCGGATGCAAATGCTCTCGTTTATAATTCCAACCGATGTTCATAAGTTCTGCCGCATCCAAGGCACTACGCCCCCGCCATGGAGAACCAGCAGAGTGCGCAGCTTCTCCTTCAAAAGAATACTCTACTGAGATGAGCCCAGTGCCCCGTGCAGGACCGTAACTCACACTCAAATTATTGCTTACATGTGTAAAAATGCACATATCAATATCATCAAATAGGCCATCACGTACGTACCATGCTTTAGCCGCTACCAATTCTTCCGCAATTCCCGGCCAAACAATTAGCGTACCACCAATTTGCTCACGCTCCATGATTTTCTTAACTGCCAAAACAGCTGAAATATTTAAAGGAATACCGGAATTATGTCCTTCCCCATGACCTGGTGCTCCATCTACCATAGGTTTATGATAGGCCACTCCGGGGTATTGTGATGCTTTAGGAATACAATCAACATCACTGCCAATGGCAATTACTGGGCCGTCACCATTACTCCATTTTGCAAACCAAGCAGTGGGAATACCCGAAATAGAATTTTCAATGGCAAATCCATTGTCTTCTAGAATACCGGTAAGGTATTTAGAGCTTTCAACCTCTTGAAAACCAAGTTCGGCAAAGCTGAAAATTTTATCTACCATCACTTGGGCCTGCTTTTTATCAGCTTCCACCAAAGCAGCAACCTCAGTTTTCAGTTTAGCAATTTTAGATTTTGAATAGGTTTTTTGACCATAAACCAATGATACTCCCATTGTAAGGGTCAACACAAAAAATAGGCCTCGTAAAGCGTGGTAATTAGATTTCATAGAGTTGGATTTGAATTAGCAAACTATCCTTCTAAAATACTAAATATTAGGATGAGCAGAATCATCATTCCTATTTTATTCATGTTTCCTCAAAAAGGCAGTTTAGCTAGTATCGTTTTAAAAATTACATTTTAACTCTTTGTTTGATTTTCATAAATTTGATTTATGGCAAAGAAAAAGACCTTAGAAAATTTTTATTCAGAATCGGGCAACCAAGTTCCTGAAAGCTTAAAATCTGGAATAGGTCATTTTAATGTATTCAAATTGGATGAATTTGCTGGTCCCAAGGCAAAACCTATGCCCTTTAACCGTAGGGAGTATTTTAAGATAAGTTTGGTCACTGGTAAAAGCAGGGTTCATTATGCTGATAAAATTGTGAATGTGGACAAGCATGTTTTTGTCTTTTCCAATCCACAAATACCGTACAACTGGGAGCAAATTGATGAGCAGCTTACTGGCTATTTCTGTGTATTCACAGAAGCCTTTTTCCATCAGTATGGGAATTTACTTGGTTACCCCGTTTTTCAACCTAGTGGTCATCCAGTTTTTGAATTAACGGATGATCAAGTTGACTCGTTCACGCCTGTTTTTAAACGAATGTTTGCCGAAATCAATTCTGATTACGCCTACAAATATGATATTCTTCGAAACCTGGTTTTCGAGCTGATTCATTCCGCAATGAAACTTCAACCTGCCAATCTTGCTTCCAACATGCATTCTAATGCCTCAGAGCGAATTTCCTCATTGTTTACAGAGTTATTGGAAAGACAATTCCCCATAGAAAGCCCAACCCAACGAATGCAATTACGTTCGCCTGCGGATTTTGCAAAACAGTTGGGAGTTCATATCAACCATTTGAACAGGGCTTTAAAAGAAACCATGCAAGAAAGTACTTCTATTCTTATTGCAGAAAGGGTTGTAAAAGAGTCCAAGATTCTGATTCGACACACGAATTGGAACGTTTCTGAAATTGGACATTCCTTAGGGTTCGAAGAAACAGCGCATTTTTCAAATTTCTTCAAGAAACATACCTCCTATTCCCCTCTTAAGTTCAGAAAAGCAGAAATTATTTGATTTTTACAAATATTGGATTGGTCTTCGCAAATAAATCATTGCCATAACAAAGAACTTTGTGGTGTTCAAAAATTAAAACTGAAAACACATGAATACTACAAAAATTGCATTGATAACTGGTGGCAGCCGAGGATTGGGTAAAGACATGGCCTTAAACATTGCCAAAAAAGGATTGAATGTTGTGATTACTTACAATTCAAATGAAGCGGCAGCACAGGACACCTTAAAGGAAATAGCCGCATTGGGAGGTAAAGGTATCGCACTGAAACTAGATACTAGGAAGGTGGGTGCTTTTCCAATTTTCAAAGAACGATTGGTTCAAGAGCTTGATGAACAATGGAACACCAATAAGATTGATTACTTAATTAACAACGCTGGTTTTGGATACAACGCCTCCATAGCGGAAACAACAGAAGAAGGCTTTGATAATCTGTTAAATGTACACTTGAAAGGTGTTTATTTTTTAACCCAAATCTTATTCGATGTTATGAACGATGGTGGAGGAATCATTAACATCTCAACTGGTTTGGCACGTTTTTCTTTCCCTGGCTATGCAGCCTACGCTGTTATGAAAGGAGCCATTGAGGTGTTTACACGCTATTTGGCCAAAGAATTGGGGGAACGAAAAATAAAAGCTAATACCGTTGCGCCTGGTGCTATCAATACCGATTTTAACAAAGAACGTTTTGAGCAAGCTCCACAAGTAGTGGATATGATTGCCTCCTTAACTGCCCTTGGTCGTGTGGGAGAAAGCGAAGATATTGGCAGTGTTATAGCCTTTCTGTGTACTGAAGATGCCAAATGGGTAAACGGACAAAGAATAGAAGCTTCTGGCGGAATGTTCGTTTAGCGCAGCAGTGAAGCGATTAATCTACGCAAAATATGCTTGACGCCATTTAATATTTCTCTATCCTCTTCCAATCCCAAAAAACAAAGTATTAATGCCATCAAGCACACAACAATTAGGAATCTCAAACTTTTTCGAAGCAGTCTTCTAAAATCAGGGGGCTGTTTTTCACTATTGTTGCGCTTAATCACATGACAAGTTTTCCTGAAGTTAATTTGTACTCAATTCAGATAGTCATCTAAATTCATGAATGACCTTTAAAAATGGACAAGTAAGGCTTTCAGCTTGATTGGCAAATCTATCAACACCCATAGTTAACAACTCCCCTATTCCATATCATAAAATCCAAGGTAAACTTGTAAATTTGCATTTTCTTAATCCGTTCAACAACTAGGCTGATATGATTCATTTCTTTGGAGATGTGGCGACAAAAGTGTTCGCAGTCCAAACCGCTCAAGAAATTGCACCAAAAGACATTGAAAAACTAACATGGTTGTTCGGCAACCAACCTAAGATAAATATGGCGTCTCTTGACGCCTTTTTTGTTGGTCCCCGTGCCGCTATGGTAACACCATGGAGTACCAATGCCACAGAGATTACCCAAAACATGGGGATTGAAGGAATCATCAGAATTGAAGAATTCCATGCCGTTAACGAAACCCATACTGATTACGATCCGATGCTCTTTCAAAAGTATGATGGACTTGGTCAAGATATTTATACCATTAGCGTAACTCCAGAACCCATTTTGGAGATTGAGGATATTGCCGGATATAATGTACAAGAGGGTTTGGCTCTAAATGAAGATGAAGTAGGCTATTTGGAAAACCTTTCCCAAAAGTTGGGGCGAAAATTGACAGACTCTGAGGTTTTTGGCTTTAGCCAGGTGAATTCAGAACATTGTCGACATAAAATTTTCAATGGCACTTTTATTATTGATGGACAGGAAATGCCTTCGTCCCTCTTTAAATTAATCAAGAAAACATCAGAAAAACATCCAAATGATATTGTTTCTGCCTACAAGGACAACGTAGCCTTCATAAAAGGCCCTAAAGTGGTTCAGTTTGCACCAAAAAGTGCTGATAAGCCAGATTTTTACGAAGAAGAAGAATTTGAGTCCGTATTGTCTTTAAAAGCGGAGACCCATAACTTCCCGACAACAGTGGAGCCTTTTAATGGCGCGGCCACAGGTTCCGGTGGTGAAATCAGAGATCGTTTAGCTGGCGGTAAGGGCTCATTACCTCTTGCTGGTACTGCCGTGTATATGACGTCCTATTCCAGATTAGAAGAAAACAGGCCTTGGGAATATGGAATGCCAGAACGAGAATGGTTGTACCAAACTCCTATGGATATTTTAATCAAAGCTTCCAATGGAGCTTCTGATTTCGGAAACAAATTCGGACAACCTCTCATTTCTGGTTCAGTACTTACTTTTGAGTATAAAGAAGAAGCGCGCCGACTAGGGTTTGACAAAGTTATTATGCTTGCCGGAGGTATTGGATATGGAAAAGCGGAGCAAGCCTTAAAAGATATACCTCAAAAGGGAAACAAAATTGTGATTCTTGGGGGTGATAATTACCGAATTGGCATGGGCGGTGCTGCAGTGTCCAGTGCGGATACAGGTGAATTCAGTTCTGCCATTGAGTTAAATGCCGTACAACGTTCCAACCCAGAAATGCAAAAACGGGCTTCCAACGCTATCCGTGGAATGGTGGAAAGCCATGACAACCCCATCGTTTCCATTCATGATCATGGCGCAGGCGGCCACCTCAACTGTTTATCAGAATTAGTGGAGGAAACCGGAGGTAAAATCAACACGGATAAACTTCCGGTAGGAGATCCAACACTATCTGCAAAAGAGCTTATCGGAAATGAATCCCAAGAACGTATGGGATTGGTGATTGGAGAGGAAGACCTAGATCTATTGGATAGAATAGCCGCTAGGGAGCGTTCACCCATGTACAATGTTGGTGAGGTAACCGGTGACCATCGTTTTACTTTTGAGTCGCAAAAATCTGGTGAAAAACCAATGGATTTGGAGTTATCCGATATGTTTGGAAGTTCTCCTAAAACCATAATGGATGATAAAACGGTTAAAAGAGATTATGATGCTCTTACATATACTTTAGAAAATTTTCATGATTATCTGGAAAACGTATTGCAATTGGAAGCTGTTGCCTGTAAGGATTGGCTAACAAACAAAGTTGATCGCTGTGTAGGTGGCCGCGTAGCCAAACAACAATGCGCAGGTCCATTACAGTTACCATTGAACAATTGTGGTGTAATGGCCATGGATTTTAAAGGAAAGGAAGGTGTTGCCACTAGTATAGGACACTCCCCTATTTCAGGTTTGATAAACCCTTCTGCAGGAAGTAAAAATAGTATTGCGGAAGCGTTGACAAATATAGTCTGGGCGCCGTTAAAAGATGGTCTGCACTCCGTTTCCTTATCCGCCAACTGGATGTGGCCTTGCAAAAATGAAGGTGAAGACGCCAGATTATACGAAGCGGTAAAAGCAGTATCTGAATTTTCTATTGAACTGGGCATCAATGTCCCAACAGGAAAGGATTCGCTTTCCATGAAACAGAAATACAAAGATGGTGATGTAATTTCCCCAGGAACTGTAATTATTTCTGCAGCCGGAAACTGCAACGATATTACCAAAATTGTTGAGCCCGTTCTTCAAAAAGATGGTGGGGATATCTACTACATCAATATATCAAAAGACGAATACAAATTAGGTGGTTCTTCATTTGGACAAATCCTCAATGGTATTGGTAATGAAACTCCTTCTGTATTAGATTCAGGCTACCTAAAACTGGTTTTCAATACGGTACAAGAGCTAATCAAAAAAGGTCAAATCCTTGCAGGACATGATGTGGCTTCTGGAGGATTAATTACTACCCTTTTGGAAATGTGCTTTGCGGATACACAATTAGGAGCTGAGCTCGATTTGTCAAGTCTAGGAGAAACAGATACCATCAAACTATTGTTTTCGGAAAATGCTGGAATCGTGTTTCAATCCAAGGACGCCTCCATTGAAAAAACACTTTCAGATGCAGGCATTGACTTTGAAAATATAGGTTCCGTAGCTTCTACGGACATGTTGAGCATCAAAAATAATGGAATAGAGATAGGGCTTAATGTTACTTCACTTCGTGATACATGGTTTAAGACATCATATCTTCTGGATGATAAACAAACTGCAAATGGTTTGGCCAAAGACCGATACGATAATTATAAAAATCAACCTCTATCTTATAATTTTCCGGAAAGTTTCACCGGCACATTATCATCTAGAGTTCCATCAGAAAACAACCGACCTAAAGCGGCTATTCTACGTGAAAAGGGAAGTAATTCGGAACGTGAAATGGCAAATGCCATGTATTTGGCCGGTTTTGATGTAAAGGATGTTCACATGACCGATTTAATTTCGGGTAGGGAAACACTGGAAGACATTCAATTTATTGGTGCTGTAGGCGGTTTTTCCAATTCGGATGTTTTAGGGAGTGCAAAAGGATGGGCAGGTGCCTTCAAATACAATGAAAAGGCCAACAAAGCGCTAAAAGACTTCTTTGCAAGACCTGACACTTTATCCGTAGGCATCTGTAATGGGTGTCAATTGTTTTTGGAGTTGGATATGATCAATCCAGAACATGAACAACTTTCAAAAATGACTTACAATGCTTCTGGAAAGCATGAGAGTAATTTCACTTCTGTAAAAATTCAAGAAAACAATTCTGTTATGCTCTCTTCATTGGCGGGCACCACTCTAGGGGTGTGGATTTCCCACGGTGAAGGAAAATTTAATCTTCCCCTTTCAGAAGAAAACTATAGTATCGTTGCCAAATACGGATATGAAGGATACCCCGCAAATCCAAACGGCAGCGATTACAACACGGCGATGTTATGTGATAAAACTGGTAGGCATTTGGTGACTATGCCACACATAGAGCGTTCCACTTTCCCGTGGAACTGGGCACATTATCCAAAAGATAGAAATGATGTTGTTTCCCCATGGCTTGAGGCTTTTGTGAATGCAAGGGAATGGATAGAAAATGTAAATAATGACCATTAGAAAAGCTCAAAAAGAAGATGTTTCCGTAATTGTGCAAATGATTGCCAATGATAAACTGGGCAAACTTCGTGAGGATTATAAATTGCCTCTACCGGAAAAATACCTTAAAGCTTTTGATAATATAGACCATGATCCAAATCAGGAATTGGTGGTAATTGAAGACGAGTCTGGAAAGGTCATTGGAACATTACAACTAAGCTTTATTCAGTATTTAACCTACCAAGGAGGTATTAGAGCCCAAATTGAGGCTGTTCGTGTACATGAAGCCTATCGCGGAAAAGGAATTGGTAAAATTTTATTTCAATGGGCCATTGAGCAATCTAAGTTGAAAGGCGCTCATGTAGTACAACTGACTACCGACAAAAAGAGACCCGACGCTTTGGAGTTTTATAAAACACTCGGATTTGTAGCTTCCCATGAAGGAATGAAATTGCATTTGCTATAAGATTACCAATTATTTAGGGGGCTTTTTGAATAACTGATTTTAAAATCCCGCTTCCTTTCCCTATTTTGCAATTACTTTACAGAAACTTACTATGCAAACAGTTACCAGACTTTTTGATTTTCCATATTATCAATTGGAAAAATTCCCCCTTGAAAAATCACTTGTTACCAAATATGATGGTAAATGGGTTGCAACCTCAACAAGGGATTATATCGATCAGGCCAATGCCATTAGTCGGGCGCTTTTAAAAATGGGGGTGAAACCCAACGATAAAATTGCTGTAATTTCCATGACCAATCGTACGGAATGGAATATCATGGATATTGGAATTCTGCAGATAGGTGCCCAAAATGTTCCTATTTACCCCACCATTTCAGCATCCGATTATGAATATGTATTAAACCATTCAGAAGCTAAATACTGTTTTGTTTCCTGCTCTGAGGTTTTAGAAAAAGTATTGGAAGTTACTCCAAGGTTAAAGAAATTAAAAGATGTGTATTCTTTTGATGGACTTGCAAATTGTAAAAACTGGAAAGAAGTTTTGAACCTCGGAGCGGACAATTCCAGCCAAGACGAAGTAGAAAAGTTAAAAGCTGCTGTTCAACCTGAAGATTTGGCTACTTTAATCTATACCTCAGGTACTACAGGAAGACCAAAGGGAGTTATGCTTTCCCATGATAATTTGGTGAGCAATGCCATAGAAAGTTCAAAACGATTCCCCATAGTGGATGGAGAGACCAAATCGCTAAGTTTCCTTCCACTTTGCCATGTTTACGAACGCATGCTGATCTATTTATATCAATTTAGGGGTGTTACTATCTACTATGCAGAATCCCTTGAAAAAATAAGTGACAATCTGAAAGAAACAGAACCCCATGTGATGACTGCGGTTCCCCGATTATTGGAAAAGGTTTATGATAAAATAATTACCAAGGGCACGGAACTTAGTGGTATAAAAAAGCAGCTTTTCTTTTGGGCAGTAGAAGTAGGTCTAAAATACGAACCATACGGTAAAAATGGTTGGTGGTACGAGCGGAAATTGGCCTTGGCCCGAAAACTTATTTTTAGCAAGTGGAAAGCTGGTCTAGGAGGAAATCTAGCTCTAATTGCGTCAGGGAGTGCAGCCTTGCAACCAAGATTGGCCCGTATTTTTAATGCAGCGGAAATGGGTGTTATGGAAGGTTACGGCTTAACTGAAACCTCACCAGTTATTTCTGTAAATGATATGCGAGCTAATGGTTTTAGAATTGGTACAGTAGGAATCCCCATAGACAGAACCGAGGTAAAAATTGCTGAAGATGGTGAAATCTGTATCAAAGGCCCCCAGGTGATGATGGGTTATTACAAAGATCCAGAAAAAACAGCCGAAGTAATTATTGACGGTTATTTTCACACGGGTGATATTGGCGAGGTGGATGCAGATGGGTTTCTAAAGATTACAGATCGTAAAAAGGAAATGTTCAAAACCTCTGGTGGTAAATATGTCGCACCACAATTACTTGAAAATCGATTTAAACAATCTCGTTTTATTGAACAGATCATGGTAGTAGGTGAAGGGGAAAAAATGCCTGCAGCACTTATTCAACCAAATTTTGAGTTTTTATATGAATGGGCAGAACGACATAAGATTACTTTCGGTGAAAATTCAGACATCATCCTAAACGATAAAGTCATCTCTCGAATACAAGAAGAAGTGGATTCGGCAAATGAAGAATTTGCTAAATGGGAAAAAGTAAAACAGTTTAGATTAACTCCGGATGTCTGGAGTGTAGATGATGGTCATTTGACCCCCACGATGAAGCTACGCAGAAAAATAATTAAGGAAAAATACTTAAGTCTTTATAATAGTATTTACGAATATTAGAGAAAGAATAATCCAAGCTATAAACCCAAGCCTACAGAACCGTAGGCTTTTCTTTTTTTAAACCTATTTATTTCTCAAATTTATTATGCATGCATAATAAATTTTCATATATTTGATCACACCAAACCTCTTCTATGAAAGATTTGACCATTGATTATGCATTGAGGGCCACGTGGCAGGCTGTTATAAAAATGTATAACGAAGAAGCAAAAAATTATGGCCTTACAATGGCTATCGGTTTTACGCTACTTAGTATTGATCCTAAAAAGGGCACTCCAAGCACTGCTTTAGGGCCTAAGATGGGTATGGAGGCCACAAGTTTGTCAAGAATTTTAAAGAGTATTGAAGAGAAAGGTTACATTCAACGGAAGCCAAACCCAAAAGATGGAAGGGGCGTGTTGATCCATTTAACTGCCTTAGGGTTGGAGAAACGAAAAGACTCCAAAGATGTAGTACTGCGGTTTAATGAAGTAGTAAGGGAACATGTTACCGATGAAGACCTTGTAGGATTCTTCAAGACCACGGAGATAATAAACAAACTTATTTCCGACAAAAAAATATATATAAAAACAACTGCTAATTAATTTAAGTATATAAATGAAAAGGCATATCAATAAAGTTGCCGTTATCGGTTCTGGTATTATGGGCAGTGGCATAGCCTGTCATTTTGCCAATATTGGAGTTGAGGTTTTATTGCTCGATATCGTTCCAAGAGAACTTAACGAGAAAGAAAAGGCTAAAAAACTGACCTTGAATGATAAGGTTGTTAGAAACCGTTTGGTCAATGATTCTTTGACAGCAGCCTTAAAATCAAAACCATCCCCTATCTATCATCAAAAATTTGCAAATAGAATTACTATAGGTAATCTTGAAGATGATATTTCAAAAGTCGGAGAGGTAGATTGGATCATTGAAGTGGTTGTAGAACGGTTAGATATTAAAAAACAGGTTTTTGAGAACTTGGAGAAATATCGCAAGCCCGGCACGTTGATTACATCGAATACTTCAGGTATTCCCATAAAATTTATGAATGAAGGAAGAAGTGACGATTTTAAAGAACACTTCTGTGGAACACATTTCTTCAATCCTGCCAGATATCTAAAACTTTTTGAAATTATTCCTGGCCCTGAGACGTCTCTAGAAGTATTAGACTTTTTGAATAGTTATGGGGAACAATACTTAGGAAAAACATCTGTTATTGCCAAGGACACACCTGCCTTCATAGGAAATAGGATTGGTATCTTCAGTATTCAAAGCTTGTTCCATGCGGTCAAGGATTTAGGGATGACGGTGGAAGAAGTGGACAAACTTACCGGCCCGGTGATTGGAAGACCAAAATCTGCTACGTTCCGTACTGTGGATGTTGTAGGCTTGGACACTTTGGTGCACGTAGCAAATGGAATTCACGAGAATTGCAAGAATGACGAGCGCATTGAACTGTTCAAATTACCAGGTTTCGTCAATACCTTGATGAAGAACAAATGGCTAGGTAGCAAATCAGGTCAAGGTTTTTACAAAAAAGTGAAAGGTGACAACGGCAAAAGTGAAATTCTCACTTTGGATTTGGACACTATGGATTATCGTTCCAAAAAAAGTGCAAAGTTTGCCACTTTGGAACTTACAAAAACCATAGACAAAGTTGTTGACCGTTTTCCAGTATTAACCTCAGGAAAAGATAAGGCCGGAGAATTTTACAGAAAAAGTTTTGGAGCACTGTTTGCATATGTATCACATAGAATTCCAGAAATAACAGATGAGCTATACAAGATAGACGATGCGATGAAAGCTGGATTTGGATGGGAACATGGACCTTTCCAAATTTGGGATGCCGTAGGATTGGAGAAAGGACTGGAATTTATTAAGGCGGAAGGTTTAGAGGCAGCTTCTTGGGTTACTGAAATGAAAGAGTCTGGCATTGACACCTTCTATTCCGTTAAGGATGGTGCTACTTATTTTTATGATATTCCTAAAAAGGCTGTTGAGAAAATTCCAGGACAAGATTCGTTTATCATACTTGATAACATAAGAAAATCCAACGAAGTCTATAAAAATAGCGGTGTAGTAGTGGAAGATTTAGGTGATGGAATACTGAATCTGGAATTTCAGTCTAAAATGAACACCATAGGAGGTGATGTTTTGGCTGGATTAAATAAAGCTATTGATATCGCCGAAAAAGATTTTCAAGGCTTGGTTGTTGGTAATCAAGCTGCTAATTTTTCTGTAGGCGCAAATATTGGTATGATTTTCATGATGGCAGTGGAACAAGAATACGATGAGCTGAATATGGCCATAAAAATGTTCCAAGATAGCATGATGCGAATGCGATATTCCTCCATTCCTACCATTTCCGCACCACATGGCATGTGTTTAGGCGGTGGTTGTGAGCTTTCTATGCATGCTGACAAAGTAGTTGCGGCAGCAGAGACCTATATAGGGTTAGTAGAGTTCGGTGTTGGGGTTATCCCAGGCGGTGGTGGTTCCAAGGAAATGGCACTTAGAGCATCCGACACTTTTAGAAAAAATGATGTGGAGTTAAATGTCCTTCAAGAATATTTCTTGACCATTGGTATGGCAAAAGTGTCCACATCAGCATATGAAGCTTTCGATTTAGGAATTCTTCAAAAAGGAAAAGATGTAGTGGTTGTAAACAAAGACCGACAAATTGCAACAGCTAAGGCTCATGCCAAGCTAATGGCAGAAGCTGGGTATACCCAACCACCTAAAAGAAAAGATGTAAAAGTACTAGGAAAACAAGCTTTAGGTATGTTCTTGGTTGGAACAGATTCGATGGAAGCTGGACACTACATTTCAGAGCATGATAAGAAAATAGCCGATAAATTAGCTTATGTGATGGCTGGTGGTGATTTATCCGAAGCCAGTTATGTTTCCGAACAATATCTTTTAGATATAGAACGCGAGGCATTCCTTTCTCTTTGTACCGAGAGAAAAACATTGGAAAGGATTCAGCATATGTTGAAAACAGGTAAACCTTTAAGAAATTAGAATGAAAACAGCATATATCGTAAAAGCATATAGAACCGCAGTAGGTAAAGCACCAAAAGGATTGTTCAGATTCAAAAGACCTGATGAATTGGCTGCTGAAACTATTGAGCACATGATGAAGGAGCTGCCTCAGCTCGATAAAAAAAGAATTGACGATGTCATTGTAGGAAATGCAATGCCAGAAGCTGAGCAAGGTCTTAATATGGCCCGTTTAATTTCCTTAATGGGTCTAAATATTGATGATGTTCCAGGCGTTACCGTCAATAGATACTGTGCCTCTGGATTAGAAACCATCGGCATCGCCACAGCTAAGATTCAATCAGGTATGGCAGATTGCATCATTGCAGGTGGTGCGGAAAGTATGAGCTATATTCCAATGGGGGGATATAAGCCAACTCCAGATTATGCCACTGCCAAAGATGGTCATGAAGATTATTACTGGGGAATGGGCTTAACTGCGGAAGCCGTAGCAAAACAATTCAAAGTTTCTCGTGAGGATCAAGATGTATTTGCCTATAGCTCTCATATGAAAGCACTAAAGGCCCAAGAAGAAAATCGGTTTCAAGACCAAATTGTTCCCATAGAGGTAGAACACACTTTTGTGAACGCAGCAGGAAAAAAAGAAACCAAAACATATACTGTAAAGAAGGATGAAGGCCCAAGAAAAGGCACTAACATCCCTACACTCAACAAGCTTCGTCCAGTTTTTGCAGCAGGTGGAAGTGTAACCGCAGGAAATTCATCTCAAATGAGTGATGGTGCGGCCTTTGTAATGGTGATGAGTGAAGAAATGGTAAAAGAATTGAACCTTGAACCCATCGCACGCTTAGTAAACTATGCTGCAGCAGGAGTTGAACCAAGAATTATGGGTATAGGCCCTGTAAAAGCTATTCCAAAAGCTTTGAAACAGGCAGGAATGAAACAAAGCGACATTGAGTTAATAGAACTGAATGAAGCATTTGCATCGCAATCTTTGGCGGTCATTCGCGAATTGGATTTAAACCAAGAGCTTGTAAATGTTAATGGAGGAGCCATCGCATTGGGCCACCCACTGGGCTGCACCGGAGCAAAACTCTCGGTGCAACTGTTCGATGAGATGCGGAAGCGAGATATGCAAGGAAAATATGGAATGGTAACCATGTGCGTTGGTACAGGACAGGGCGCAGCGGGTATCTATGAATTTTTGAATTAGAATGAATAAATAGTAATGCTATGAGTACTGACACCCTAAATAAAGACATCCTACGAGGAGGCCAGTTTCTGGTAAAAGAAACCAGCTGTGAAGACATTTTTACCCTTGAAGACCTGAGCGAAGAACAAAAAATGATGCGTGAAAGCACCAAAGAATTTGTAGACAGAGAACTTTGGGCGCATTGGGAACGTTTTGAGAAAAAAGATTACGCCTATACCGAAGAAACCATGCGTAAAGCTGGGGAATTAGGCCTGCTAAGTGTGGCCGTCCCCGAATCTTATGGTGGTATGGGAATGGGTTTTGTTTCTACCATGTTGGTATGCGACTATATTTCCGGTGCCACTGGTTCTTTCAGTACTGCTTTTGGAGCTCATACCGGTATTGGCACTATGCCTATCACGCTATATGGAACAGAAGAACAAAAACAGAAATATGTACCCAAGCTAGCTTCGGGAGAATGGTTTGGAGCCTATTGTCTAACCGAACCTGGAGCAGGTTCTGATGCAAATTCAGGCAAAACCAAGGCAGTGCTCTCTAAAGATGGAAAACATTATAGCATTTCTGGGCAAAAAATGTGGATTTCAAACGCAGGGTTCTGTAATCTCTTTATCGTTTTTGCACGAATTGAAGATGATAAAAATATTACTGGCTTCATTGTAGAAAATGACCCAGACAATGGAATTACATTGGGGGATGAAGAAAAAAAATTGGGTATCCACTCCTCCTCTACCCGTCAAGTGTTTTTTAGCGAAACCAAAGTTCCTGTGGAAAACATGTTGTCTGAAAGAGGAAATGGGTTTAAAATAGCCATGAATGCATTAAATGTAGGTAGAATCAAGTTGGCTGCCGCATGTTTGGAAGCACAAAGACGCGTAATTAATGAAGCAACGAAATATGCCAACGAACGCATCCAGTTTAAAACGCCCATAATAAATTTTGGTGCCATAAAAGCAAAAATTGCAGATATGGCAACCAACGCATATGTAGACGAAGCTGCTTGTTACCGTGCTGCTAAAAATATTGAAGATAGAATTGCAATCAGGGAGGCTGAAGGAAATTCACATCAGGATGCTGAACTTAAGGGTGTAGAAGAATATGCCATTGAATGTTCTATTCTAAAAGTGGCAGTCTCGGAGCATGTTCAACACACTACGGATGAAGGCATTCAAATTTTTGGTGGAATGGGCTTTAGCGCAGATACTCCCATGGAATCGGCATGGAGAGATGCCCGTATATCCAGAATTTATGAAGGAACCAATGAAATAAACAGAATGTTGGCAGTAGGGATGTTGGTAAAGAAGGCCATGAAGGGTCATGTAGATTTACTAGGGCCAGCAACAGCGGTTGGAGAGGAATTGATGGGAATCCCTTCTTTTGACACTCCAGACTTTTCTGAGCTTTTCGCAGAGGAAAAAGATTTGGTTGCTAGGTTGAAAAAGGTGTTCTTGATGGTTGCCGGAAGTGCAGTTCAAAAGTTTGGACCAAGTTTAGAGGAACATCAAATGTTGCTAATGTCTGCCTCAGATATTTTAATTCAGATTTATTTGTCAGAATCCGCTATCTTACGGACTGAGAAAAATGCAAAAAGATTTGGAGAAGAATCTCAAAGTACGCAAATTGCAATGTCTAAACTTTATTTGTTTAGAGCTGTTGATATCATCAACCAAAAAGGTAAAGAAGCCATTGTTTCTTTCGTAGAAGGAGATGAACAACGAATGATGCTTATGGGACTAAAACGTTTTACGAAATATACAAATCAACCCAATGTCGTGGCACTCCGTACGCAAATTGCGGACAAAGTAGCTGCGGATAATGGGTATACCTTTGACTAATTCAAATGATGCTGAAACAAAGCTGATTTGGAACCGCTCCTTTTGGAGCGGTTTTTTCTTGCTTAATTTTGACGATTTAGGCTTTCGACATACCTTTATTCAATGAATAAAAGCTTACTTAATTCATTATACTCGGCTGAAGATTTTAAAGATACCGGATACAAACTAATTGATTTGTTGTCTGACCATATTCAAAACACAACCACAGGTAAAAATGAGAGTACCATTCGCTGGAACGAGCCGGAAAAAGAACTGAATTTCTGGAAAAACTTTCTTGAAAATGGGGATGAAAAAGACTTTTTTAAAGAAATTCTAAATAGAACCACCCATATTCATCATCCAAAATATATGGGACATCAGGTGGCTCCCACAGCACCCCTAACGGCTTTAACCGGAATGCTAAGCTCAATACTTAACAACGGTATGGCCGTTTACGAAATGGGCATGTCTTCCAATGCCATAGAACGTATTGTTACCGAAAAACTATGCGAGAAAATAGGTTATGACCAGCACGCAAGTGGTTTTTTAACCTCTGGTGGAACCTTGGCTAACCTTACTGCCCTACTATCAGCTAGAAAAGCAAAAGTTGAGCATGATGTATGGAATGAAGGCTCTACTGAATCTTTGGGTATAATGGTTTGTGAAGAAGCTCATTACTGTGTAGATAGAGCCGCTAAAATTATGGGCTTGGGCGAAAAAGGCATTATCAAAGTCCCTTCCGATGAAAATTTTGCAATGGACACGGACAAAATGGAAGCTTGTTACAAAAAGGCCCAATCACAGGGAATCAACATTTTTGCTATTGTTGGGAGTGCTCCCTCTACAGCTACTGGTGCTCATGATAATTTGGAAGATATTCAAAAATTCGCTCACAAAAACAACCTGTGGTTCCATGTTGATGGCGCTCATGGAGGCGCTGCTATATTTTCTAAAAAATATAAAAGATTGTTGAAAGGTATTGAAGATGCCGATTCAGTAGTCATTGATGGGCACAAAATGTTGTTTATGCCGGCCATTACAACTGCGCTACTATTTAAAGAAAATAATAATTCTAGGCATACTTTTAGTCTTAGAGCGGACTATCTAATGGATGCTCCGGAGGAGGATGAATGGTTTAACAGCGGCAAAAAAACCTTTGAGTGCACCAAAAACATGATGGCCATTCATTGGTACATTGTATTAAAGTTATATGGAGAAGAGGTGTTTGATGAATTTATCACCCGCCAATATGATTTGGCAAAAGATTTTGCAGAAACCATATCCCATGAACCCAATTTTGAGTTAGCCACTGAACCAATGTCGAATATTCTGTGTTTTAGATATATAGACGATAAGCTCACTTTACAAGAACTGAATATGCTTAATCAATCGATAAGGCAACAATTACTTGAAGAAGGGGAATTTTATGTGGTGCAGACCAAATTGAATGGAAAACACTACTTGCGGACTACCTTAATGAATCCTTTTACTACACTAGAGCATTTAAAACTGCTTTTAACAAACATTAAAAGCAAGGCAGAAAAGCTACTTATAAGAAAATCTAACTAATAGACTCTAAAATCTTTTCTTCGCTCTTTTTGCGTGAAAAATTAATGGCACATTCAATTAGCGCCAAATGGGAATACGCTTGAGGGAAATTGCCCAGCAGTCGTTTTGTTTTAAAATCAATATCCTCACTAAACAGCCCTAAATGATTGCTATAACTGAGCAAACGTTCAAAATGAGCTAAAGCTTTTTCCTCTTCGCCTATCTTAAAAAGGCTGTTTATAAACCAGAATGTACAGATGGTAAATGAGGAGGACGGCAATCCAAAATCATCTTCATTTTTATAACGATACAATAGTCCATCATTACTTAAGTCCTGCTCAATAGCTTTTACCGTACTTACAAACTTTGGGTCTTTCGCATGAATAAATCCATAAGACTCCATTAATAATACAGAGGCATCTAAATGGTTAGATCCGTAGGATTGAACAAAAGCATTTACATCACTGTTCCAGGCATGCTCGTGAATGTCTTCCTTCATTTCTTGTTCCAAGGCCGTCCATTTTTCAATTTTGCGGTCCTTTCCAAAAATCTTAGCAACTTTTATTGCCCTGTCCATTGCCACCCAACATAATACTTTTGAGAATGTAAAATGCCTATCTTCTCCCCTAAACTCCCAAATTCCTTTGTCGGGTTCTCTCCAGTGCTTGCTCACAATCCAGACAATACCTTTGGTAATGCTCCATAGCTCTTCACCATTTTCAATGTCGTTGCTAAACTTCACCAATTGCTCATAAATCACATCCATTAAAATACCATAGATGTCGTTCTGTTTCTGTTTGTAGGCAGCATTTCCAATTCGTACAGGTTTAGAACCCCGATATCCCTCCAAATGTTCAAGGGTTTTCTCCGTTAGGTTCTTTTCCTTATTAATGCCATACATAATTTGGAGTTTCTCGTCCTTATCTGGCATCAAATCAATAATAAACTGTAAGTATCTTTTGGCTGATTTTTGATGTCCAAGTTCTGAAACAACCTTAATAACCATTGATGCATCACGTATCCAGCAAAAACGATAATCCCAATTACGAACCTCGCCAATTGTCTCTGGCAATGAAGTTGTAGCCGCAGCTAGAACTGCTCCCGTTTTATCATAGGTCAACATCTTAAGCGTAATTGCACTTCGTATGATTTGCTTGTAGAATTTTTTATACGTTGGAGTTCTGTCCACCCAATCCAACCAATAAATTTTGGTCCGTTCCAACTCCAAAGACATTTTCTCCGTAGTGGGTTTTAATATTTTCTCATTGTAACAAATCAAGAAGTATCCATCTTCCTTCAAGGTTATCTCACTTCCATCCAAAACCTCCTCTTTATTAAAAGATGTGTACAAAAAGAGGGTGTCAAATTTTTTCTTGCTTGTAAGACTGACTATAAAATTTGTCTTTGCATGATTGGTAGTCTGTCCTTGGGCATATTCCAATTTAGGATCATAATGAACGCTAAATTTTGGGGTTCCGGAAATATGCTTCACATAACGCACAATTTCGGGAGGTGCGTTGTATTTTCCTGTTAATTTATGATATCGAGGCATAAAATCATGCACTTCAAAAGTATTCTCTCCATCAGAGTACCTCGTAACCAATATTGCCGTATTTCTATGATATTCTTGACTGATTTCATAGTTATATCTGGCATTGATTTCAAAGCTTCCACCATTTTTATCATCCAATAGCTTTGCAAATACTGAGGTGGAATCAAATTGAGGTAAACAGCACCAATCCAAAGAGCCAGTATCAGAAATTAATGCAGCGCTTCTGCAGTTTCCAATTATTCCGTAATTTAGGTTATCCATAATAAGGATTTGTATTTCTGTTGGTTATTGTAGGTTTTTACTTAAGTATAAATCGAAAAAATAGGAATTTTATTACATTTTCGTCCTAAAATCACTTTTCATGAGTAAAACTATAATTATTTCCAATAGACTGCCAGTACAATTACAAATAAGTGATGGTGGCCTTACCGCAATTCCCAGTGTGGGTGGATTGGCAACAGGTATGAAATCTGTTCATAGCGGTGGAGAAAGCCTCTGGATTGGTTGGTCTGGATTGACAGATGAGGAAACGCCAGAAGCCTTGGAGACTGAAATAGATAATGCTTTAAAAAAACATGGATGTGCTAAGGTAAAACTCACTGAAAAGGATATTGAAGGGTTTTATTTTGGCTTTAGCAATAGAACAGTTTGGCCATTATTCCATTATTTTTTGGAATATTCGGAGTTTGAATTGGATTTTTGGAATACCTATAAAGCCGTCAACCAAAAATTTGCAGACGCCATTATAGCACAATCTGATGAAGGTGATACCATATGGGTTCATGATTATCAGTTAATGTTAGTGCCTCAAATGGTCCGGGAAAAACGCCCAAACACTTCAATCGGTTTCTTTTTACACATTCCCTTTCCCTCCTATGAAATTTTTAGAACCCTTCCTTGGCGGGAAGAAATTTTGGAAGGCCTTTTAGGTTCGGACCTCATTGGTTTTCATACCTATGATTATGAGCGTCATTTCTTAAGTTCTGTAAGAAGATTGTTGGGATTGGATGTTAGTTTCAATGATATTTATTTAGATCATCGGGTAATCAAGGTAGATTCGTTCCCTATGGGAATCGACTATAAAAAGTTTAAGGATGCCGCTATTGCCCATCAACAAAGTACAAAAGAAAAACGCAGCGATTTTCAAATAAAATTGGATGACCACAAAGCATCTGCTCCAGATACCAAACTCATTTTATCGATAGATAGATTGGATTATAGCAAGGGCATTGCCAAGCGGCTCAATGCCTTTGAGTATTTTTTAAATAAGTATCCAGAATATAAGGAAAAGGTCAGGCTGATCATTTTGGCGGTCCCTTCACGTTCCAACGTTCCACAATATCAATTGCTTAAAAAAGAGATTGATGAGTTGGTGGGGAGAATAAATGGAGAGCTTTCCACGGTCAACTGGACGCCTATCTGGTATTTTTATCGCTCTTTACCTTTTGAAAACCTGATTGATCTGTATACTTCCAGCGATATTGCATGGTTGACCCCGTTACGAGATGGTATGAATTTGGTTGCAAAAGAATACATCGCTACCCGTACAGATAAAACTGGGGTTTTAATTTTAAGTGAAATGGCAGGTTCAGCCTATGAAATGAATGAGGCCCTCTTAATCAATCCCAATAATTTTGAACAGCAGGCAGATACGCTAAAGAATGCTATAACAATGCCGCGGGAAGAGCAAATTGCCCGAAACATGTTCCTGCAAAATAGATTGGAGCGTTATAATGTAGAGGTCTGGGCCAATGAATTTATGGGTGCCTTAAATCGAAAAAAAGAAGGTAGCGAGCCCTTTGTTTCCCAAAAAGTTTCGGACGTCATTCTTAATCAACTAAGCACTGACTATTCCAAAGCTAAAAAACGTCTGTTGTTTTTGGATTATGATGGAACACTTGCGGGGTTCCACAAAGACCCTCAAAAAGCATCCCCAGATGAAGAGTTATACACCCTTTTAGATAAATTACATCATCAAGAAAACACCACATTATTCTTAATTAGTGGAAGAGATAAACAAACCTTCACTAAGTGGTTTTTGCCAAAAAAATATAATATGATTGTGGAGCATGGTGTGTGGATATCACGCGATGGCGAGGAATTTAAACTCTTGGAAAAGGTGAAAGACGAATGGATGGGTAAAATCAAACCCGTTTTAGAATCCTTTGTTGATCGTACACCTGGCTCGTTTATTGAAGAAAAGAACTATTCCATGGCTTGGCATTATAGAAATACGGATCCCGATTTTGGTCAAAAAAGAGCTACGGAATTGAATACTGTGCTAACAAGTCTTATCGGTAACGATGATATTAGTGTGTTGAACGGGAATAAAGTCATGGAGGTAAAAAGCAGTAATGTGAACAAAGGACGGGCTTCGGTTAGAATTTTGGGTGAAGATGACTATGATTTTGTTTTTGCCATTGGTGATGACTGGACAGACGAGTTTATGTTTCAAGAACTTCCGGATTCAGCTGTGACGGTAAAAGTTGGGCTTAAAAAAACACAAGCCAAATATTATGTGGAAAACACCAAACGAGTAAGGGAACTGCTCAAAAGATTTATAAAATAACAATGAATAGATTATTAATCATAAGCTTGCTGCTTATCTGTATGTCCTTAAATGGTCAGGTAAATACAGATGTGTATCTTTTTGATTTACAGGTAACAAATGGTAATCCGGTTTTGTCAAACCCAAAGAATATCTCAAATAACGAAGGGTATGATAATCAACCTTCATTTTTAAATGACAACACGGTACTGTTTTCCTCAAATAGGGCAGATCAAACCGATATTTTGCGTTTTAATATCTTGCAAGGAAGCACAACATCTTGGATTTCCAATACTCCTGCAGGCAGCGAATACTCTCCATTGAAAATTCCTGGTAAAGAGGCTATTTCTGCTATTCGGTTAGATTTGGATGGATTGCAACGCTTGTATGCATATGATGTTAATACAGGAACATCGGAGCTAATTCTCAAAGATTTAAAAGTTGGTTATCATGTTTGGTATAACGATCATATTTTGGTTACAACCGTTTTGGTAGGTGATAGAATGGATCTCGTAGTGAGCAACCTCAATGATAAATCAAATCGTACGCTACAGAAAAATGTAGGTCGAAGCCTTTCCAAAATTCCCAATTCGGATTTGATAAGCTATATCAGCAAAGAGAACAAAAAGTGGGAGATTAAATCGCTGAACCCAATTTCTGGGGCTACCAAAAAAATCACCAATACGTTTAGAAAATCTGAAGACATCTGTTGGTTAAATGATACTATAATTATCGCCGGAGTTGGAAAATCCCTTATCAAGTTCGATACCAAATCTGGAATAGAATGGGAACCAGTGATGCTTTTTGGACAAGAAGAGATAAATAATATTACCCGAATTGCTATAAACAAATCAGGTAACCGCCTAGCTTTTGTTGCCGAAGAATCTCCTGCACATGTAGTTCAAAGACAACTTGAGGCCTACAATGCTCGGGATATTGAGGCCTTCATGGATACATATTCAAAAGATGTTAAGCTTTTTGACTACCCTAACGAACTATTCATGGAAGGGCAAGAAAAAATGAAGGAAAGCTATAACACTTATTTTGAAAGTACCCCAGACCTTCATTGCGAAGTAAAAAACAGAATAATAATGGGTAACAAGGTAATAGATGAAGAGCTCATTACTGCCAACGGAGCAAACTTTAGCGCTGTCGCCATCTATGAAGTGGAAAATGGCAGGATAATTAAGGTTACTTTTTTACAATGATTCTCCATTTAAATTTTCGTGCAATTTCTTTTCTAATTTTTAAGAATTCTTGTTGGTTGTTTTTCTTACTTTCATGGGATTAATTAAAGTATAAATTTTAAAAATGAGGAAACTTTACGCATTTCTAGTAGCACTGTTTAGCATTTCAGCTCTTCTTGCCCAAACGGACACTCGCTTGTATGATATTGTCAATGCCGTTTCAGCTGAACGCATTGAAGAAGATGTAACCACATTGGTCAATTTTGGTACTAGACATACCCTGAGCGATACCATTTCCCAAACAGCAGGTATTGGAGCGGCCAGACGCTGGATAAAATCCGAATTCGAAAAAACTTCAACTGATTGTAATGGATGTCTAGATGTCTTTTATCAAAAAGATTTGGTAAAAAAAGGAGACGGCCAGCGTATTGTAAAAGATGTCTGGGTAGTAAATGTAGTTGCCGTTCAAAAGGGAACAAAATATCCAAACCGCTTTATTATTATGAGCGGGGATATTGATTCTAGGGTGAGTGATCCAAATAATTTTACTTCAAAATCTCCTGGGGCCAATGATAATGCCAGCGGCATGGCTGGAACCATTGAAGCTGCTAGGGTGTTATCCAAATATCAATTTGAAAGTAGCATCATTTATGTAGGGCTATCTGGAGAAGAACAAGGCCTATTTGGAGGAAAAGGATTGGCCGCCTATGCCAAAGAGCAAGGTTGGGATATTGTTGGAATCATCAATAATGATATGATTGGCAACATAACTGGAGTTGACGGTGTTGTCAGCAATAGGGATTTTAGAATTTTTTCGGAACCCGTACCGCCAACAGAAACTGAAGATCAAAGAAGGGCACGCCGATTTTATGGTGGTGAAGTGGATGGAATCTCTCGTCAGTTGGCTAGGTATATCCATAAAACTACCAAGACTTATATGCCAGAAATGAATCCGATGATGATCTACCGTCTAGATCGCTTTGGAAGAGGAGGTCATCATAGACCTTTTAACGATGCTGGTTTTGCAGGGGTTAGAATTATGGAAGCCCATGAAAACTATACTCAGCAGCATCAAGATATTAGGGTGGAAAATGGAATTGCTTATGGCGATGTGTTGGAGCACGTAAATTTTGGATATGCTAAAAAATTGACTGCTGTTAATGCCATTAACTTAGCTTCAATTGCTTGGGCTCCCCCTGCTCCAACTACAGTTGAAATTGGTGGCATTGTAGAACCCTCAGCCAAACTAAAATGGAATAAGGTTAATGGAGCTGTAGGGTATAAAATTTATTGGAGAGATACCACCTCACCCACTTGGGATAGTTATAAATATGTTGGTGATGTTACCGAACACACCCTGGAAGGTATTGTTATCGATAATTTCTTTTTTGGTGTTGCAGCTGTTGGAAAGGATGGTCATGAAAGTTTGGTAGTATTTCCTAATAAGGTTTTTAGATAAATCATATCTCTATATTCATGAAACAAAACACGCTACTTATTCTGCTTGCTTTAGGTTTGTCTTTCAACATAAATGGCCAAAACTTTACTAAACAAGATACGTTAAGGGGGAGCATTACCCCAGAACGCGCCTGGTGGGACCTAAACTATTACAATTTGAACATCAAAGTTCAACCAGAAAATGAATCCATCGCGGGTTACAACATCATTAGGTATAAAGTTTTGGAAGAGTCAGATGTCATTCAAATCGATTTACAAAAACCTCTGAAAATAGATGCCGTATCGCAAGACAATGAAGACCTAAATTATACTTCTTATGGTCCGGCACATTTTATCCATTTAAAGAAAAAACAAGTCCCGGGAGAGTTCAACGAATTGTATGTGCAATACTCAGGAAACCCAAGAAAGGCAAAAAGAGCACCATGGGACGGAGGCTTCTCGTGGGAAAAGGACAACAACGGAAATCCTTTTGTGGCTACATCTTGTCAAGGTTTGGGAGCAAGTGCATGGTGGCCCAACAAGGATCATATGTACGATGAAGTGGATAGTATGCGCATAGCCATTGATGTTCCTAAGGATTTAGTAGCAGTGGCTAACGGAAGGTTAAGGGAAGAATATCTTTATGACTTTGGTGGTTACAAGCTGTACGATTGGTTTGTATCCAATCCGATAAATAATTACGGCGTAAATGTGAACATTGGGGACTACGTTCACTTTGGTGAGAAGTATGAAGGGGAAAAAGGCACATTGGATGTAGATTATTATGTTTTACGTGATAATTTGGATAAGGCCAAAGAGCAATTTAAACAAACCCCAATGATGCTAAAGGCCTTTGAGCATTGGTTTGGCCCCTACCCCTTTTATGAAGACAGTTTTAAATTGGTAGAAGTTCCATATTTAGGAATGGAACACCAAAGTTCTGTCACGTATGGAAACCAATATCAAAATGGATATTTAGGTAGGGATTTGTCCAACACGGGTTGGGGATTAAAGTTTGATTTCATCATTATCCATGAAGGAGGTCATGAGTGGTTTGCCAACAATATAACATACAAAGATGTTGCGGATATGTGGATTCATGAAGGGTTTACTGCCTATTCTGAAAATCTGTATTTAGATTATCATTACGGGACCAAAGCGGCATCCGAATACGTTATAGGAACAAGAGCCAACATTCAAAATGACATCCCTATCATAGGCACTTACAATGTCAACAAAAAAGGCTCTGGCGATATGTATTACAAAGGAGCGAATATGTTGCACACTTTACGGCAACTCATTGAAGACGATACATTGTGGCGGGAAATTCTAAGGGGGTTAAATGCTGAATTCTATCACCAAACAGTAACCACCGAGCAGATTGAAAACTATATCAGCGAAAAAACAAAAAAAGACTTGTCCGCCTTCTTCAATCAGTATTTGAGAACAACCATGATTCCAAAATTGGAATACAAACTGGAAGGAAAGTCCATTACACACCGCTATGTGGACACCGTAGAAGATTTTGACATGCCCATCAGGGTTTTTACGGATGGTAAGGAACAGTGGCTGTTTCCCAGTAAAGAATGGAAAACTGAGACATTGCAAAGCAGTGAACTGGTTTTTGACAATAATTTTTACATCCTGCATCAGAAAATTTAATTTCAATGCTAGTATGAAAATCTACTTTCCACAATGGCAAGGCGCTGGATTAGGTAAGAACATAGAATCAGGTGCTTTCGCTGTGTGGGAATATTTGAAAGATCTAGATTTTATTCAAATACCCCTATCCCACATTTCGGCAGGAGAAAATGGAGTACAAAAGTTCCAAATAAATAATTACGATGCCATCCATGAACAGTTGCAGCGATTCAAACAGTTTCTAGAGACAAAAAAACCCAGAACCACTGCTACTATTGGTGGAGATTGCGGTCTTGAAATTGTACCCATATCCTACTTAAATGAGCAATACCCTAATCTGGGTGTTATATGGTTTGATGCCCATGCAGATATCAATAAACCATGTGATTCGGCAAGTTGCAATTTTCATGGTATGCCATTGAGAACACTTTTGGGGGAAGGAGAATCCAATATGGACAATTTAATGTTTAGTACCATAAATAGCTCCCAAATTCATTATGTTGGGTTGCGGGACATTGATGATGCGGAAAAAATAAGATTGGATAGTGGAAGTATCTATCACCCAAAAAAACTGAATATTCCGGAGCTAATTTCGACCTTGCAATCCAAAAACATTGAGAATCTCTATTTGCATTTTGATTTTGATTGCTTGGAACCCACAGATTATGATAAGACCTATTATCAAGTTCCTAATGGTCTAATGATAAAAGATGCAGAAGAATGCATTTCAGAATTAAAAAGAAATTTTAATGTGGTTGGAACAAGTGTTTTGGAATCTATCACTGCAAACCTTGAAGAATTACGTCCCATTGAAAAAATCATAAACTTATTGATGAAATGAAGACATTTATAACTTTCAGCATCGCATTGCTTCTTTTGCTAAGTTGTGAAGAACAAGCCCAGAAACCGTTAAAAAATGAGGTATTAATACTTGGTACCATTCATAGTGGACATTTGACCGATAGCGTTTATAATCTTCCGTACTTAAGGAAGTTAATTAAAGAAATTAATCCCGATTTTATTTTAGCTGAAATTCCGCCAGATAGGTTTCAAGCTGCTGTTGAAGGCTTTAAAAGGGATGATAGTATTTCAGAACCAAGAGTGATGCGTTTTCCAGAATATGTGGATGTCATTTTTCCATTGACAAAGGAAATGGATTTTGAGATTATCCCAACTGCTGGTTGGACAAAGCCCATGGCCGATGAAAGAAGTGCAAAACTGCTTGCCATTAGTCAAGATTCCACAAGAACATCAGATTGGGATGCCTATACCGAAGCCAATAACCGTTCAGATTCTGTCTATAAAGCGACCGGAAAAGTAAACGACCCCCATTTCATACATACGGACACTTATGATAGTATTCAAGATATTTCGCTGCAGGTCTACAATAAGCTTTTTAATGTAGAATTGGGTCTTGGCGGCTGGGACAACATCAATATTGCGCATTACTGGAATATTGAAAAAGCATTGGAAAAACATCGCTATTCTGGTAAACGCTTTTTAATCACCTATGGTGCCGGACACAAGAGTTGGTTTATACGGGAGTTGAGAAAAAGAGATGATATCGACCTTATAAAAATGGAACCTTTTCTAAAGGCCATTGAAAAAGAATAATCAAAAAATAAGATAATAGAACTTTTAATACCTTAATACAAATACTTATGAAGGTAAAAGTAGCGCTCATACAGGAAAGTCCTGTTTTCTTTGATAAACAGAAAACCTTTGAAAAACTAGCTGATTTAACTAAAACACATGCGACGCAAGGCTGTAATTTAATTGTCTTTCCAGAATCTTTTGTCCCAGGGTATCCAAGAGGCTTCACTTTTGGAGCAACCGTAGGAAGTCGTTCTATGGAGGGAAAACAATTGTACGCCAAGTATTATGAAAACAGTGTTTGTTTGGATGGGGATGATCTTGAATTTTTAGAAGAACTTTCTAAGTCACAAAATGTATATCTGGTAGTTGGAATAACCGAAAGACTAAAAGTCAGTGGAAGTCTATATTGTTCCATGGCATACATTTCACCTTCTACCGGATTATTGGGTGTACATCGAAAAATTAAACCTACAGGTACGGAACGAATTGTTTGGGCAGAAGCTTCAGGAGAATCTTTAGTGAGTTTTGATACTAAGATTGGAAAAATGGGAGGCCTAATTTGTTGGGAAAACTATATGCCCATGGCAAGAATGGCCATGTACCAAAAAGGAGTGGAAATCTATATTGCCCCAACGGCTGACTCAAGAGAGGAATGGATATCAACCATGCAACACATTGCTTTAGAAGGTAGGTGTTTTGTATTGGGATGCAATCAATTCTACACCAAATCTATGTATCCTACTGAATACCAACATTTAGTAGAAAATGAAAAAGAGGATATATGCCCTGGAGGAAGTATTATCGTGTCCCCTTTAGGAAAAATTATTGCTGGACCTCTCTTTGGTAAAGCAGGTGCACTGGTGGCAGAGTTAAATCTTAAAGACATAACAGTGAGTAAATTAGATTTTGATGTTATTGGACACTATGCAAGAAATGACATTTTTAATCTAAACGTAACTGGACAACCAGAAATGATAACAGAAAAAGGAAAGGAATAGTCATGAAGGCATTGGTTTATGAAACTTTTCAAGGGAATTTGGGACTTAAAAATGTTGAAGACCCTACTCCTTTAAATCATAGTGTTATACTAAAAACAGCCGCAACGGGGATTTGCCGTAGCGATTGGCATGGATGGATGGGACACGACCCTGATATTATTTTGCCGCATGTTCCTGGCCATGAACTTTCAGGTATCATTGCCGCTCTTGGTAAAGATGTAAAAAACTTCAACATTGGGGATAGAGTAACAGTTCCCTTTGTTTGTGGTTGTGGTTCATGTGAACAGTGCAATTCAGGTAACCATCAAGTCTGTGATCGCCAATCACAACCAGGTTTTACACATTGGGGTTCTTTTGCAGAGTATGTTCGTATAGATCAAGCGGACACTAATTTAGTTAGGCTTCCAGAAGAAATTGATGACATAACTGCTGCTTCACTGGGGTGTCGTTTTATTACAGCATATAGAGCTGTAGTGGCCCAAGGGAAAATAACTGAAGGGCAATCCATCGCAATTCATGGCTGTGGCGGCGTAGGACTTTCTGCCATTATGATAGCCAAAGCCTTTGGTGCAAAGGCCATTGCTATAGATATCAATGAAGATACTTTAAAACTAGCTAGAAAATTAGGTGCTTTAAAAACCATAAATGCTTCTATATCATCTAACGTTATTGAAGAAATACTTTCACTAACAAATGGCGGGGTTAACGTATCTTTAGATGCCTTAGGTAGCGGAATCACCTGTCAAAATTCAATAGGTAGTCTTAGAAAACGAGGAAAACACATTCAGGTGGGATTAATGACCGGCCACCACCAATATCCAAAAATACCTATGGATAAAGTACTTGCCAATGAACTTGAAATTATTGGAAGCCATGGAATGCAAGCGCACAAATACCCAGAAATGATGGCACTGATCAAAGAAGGGAAATTAAAACCTCAAAAGTTAGTAGAGCAAACAATCCCTTTAGCACAAGCAGCTAAGGTTTTAACCGAGATGAATCAGTTTACAAACAAAGGAATGACTATTATCAATTCCTTTAACTAGGGCATGAAGGAAGCCATAGAGATATACTTTAAAAACGATAAAGAATGGCGGGTTTGGTTACATGAAAACCATCAAGCCTCAAGCGGTATACATGTAATCATGTACAAGATTGAACATGAGATGCCAAGTATGCGTTGGGAAGAAGCGGTAAGAGTAGCCCTCTGTTACGGCTGGATAGACAGCACGGTGAAAAGTTTAGGTGATGGTAAGCGCAGACAGTATTTCTGTCCAAGAAAACCCAAAAGTGTCTGGAGTAGGGTAAACAAAAATCATTTGGAAGAATTAATAGCTTCTGATTTAATGCATGAAAGTGGACTTAAAGTTATCGAAATAGCCAAAAAAAATGGTTCTTGGAGCGCTTTGGATGATGTGGAAAACGAAATAGTTCCTGAGGATTTAAAAGCTTCTTTTGATAAAAATCCGACAGCCTTTGAAAACTTCCAAAATTTTACGCGTGGACAGCGAAAAAGCTATCTATACTGGTTGAATCAAGCAAAAAGAGAAGAAACGAGACAAAAAAGAATAACGGAAATTGTAACGCTTTGCAACAATAACATTAAAACCAGAAACCCCGGAAGCAGATGAGAAATAGCATAAAAATAGGCACCTACACCCTACTCACCCTGCTGTTATTGACTGCGTGTCAAAACCAAAAACCAAAGCAACTGGTAGATATGGCCATTGTCAATGCCAACGTAATACATCTGGAAACAGGCAAAATAGAAATTCAAGATATTTACGTTAACGACGGACGAATAAGCGCACTTGCAACCGCTGGTTCTGAAACAAATTATAATGTAGAAACCACTGTGGATGCCACTGGAAAATATGTGTTGCCCGGTTTTTGGGATAATCACACCCATTTACGTGGCGGGGATTCTCTTATTGCAAATAACAAGAACTTTTTAAACCTTTTTATTGCCAATGGCATTACTACCATTAGGGATGCGGGAGGTGACCTTACCTCTTCTGTCATGGAGTGGAAACAAGAAATCGCTGATGGAAATCTCGTTGGTCCTACAATATTTACTTCTGGGCCAAAAATAGATGGGCCCAGTGCCACTTGGGCCGGTTCTTTGAAAGTAGAAAATGAAAGTGATATTGTTACAGCCTTGGATTCCTTAGAAAAACTAAATGTGGATTTTGTGAAGTTGTATGACAGTAGAATTTCAGGAGAAGACTATTTACAAACCATAAAAGAAGCTGAAGTTAGAAAATTGATTACATCTGGACATATGCCTTTTACCGTGACACTCGATGAAACTGTAGATGCAGGAATAGATGCCATAGAACATCTGTACTATATCATGAAAGGATGTGCTAGTAATGAAGTGGAAATTACCCAGAAACTAAAAAATAAAGAAATTGGGTTTTGGCAAGCAATGCCTGCTCTTATGGACAATTATGCCGATAGTACAGCTCAAAACACGTTTCAAAAACTTAAAGAACAAAATGTCTTTGTGGTACCTACACTTCACATTGGCAAGACTTTAAGCTATTTGGATGAAGTTGATCATAGTAATGATGTCTATTTAAAATATATGGGGGAAGGAATCATCAAAACCTATAAAGAACGAATAGACCGGGCATTAAATGCATCAGAAAAAACAAGAGCGGACCGAAAAAAGTTGGACATCTTTTTTGGGCAACTGTCTAAATCTTTAAATGATGCAGGAGTAAGCCTTTTGGCTGGGTCAGATAGTGGAGCCTACAATTCGTATACTTATCCCGGAATTTCATTGCATGGAGAACTTCAAGTGATGGTTGATAATGGAATTTCACCCTTGGAAGCACTGCGAACATCTGCCCCAAATGGAGCAAAATTCTTAGGAAAGAGTGCCAATTCTGGAAGCATCGCCGAAGGCAAAGTGGCTGATCTTGTTATTTTAGATGCTAATCCATTGGAAGAAATTAAAAACACCAAAGAAATATCTGCCGTGCTTAAAGGAAATATGCTTTTCACCAAAGATCAGCTTACAGCGCTTTTGAATACATCAGAAATCAATTAAAAATCAGAACTATGTTTAAAAAAATCACTCTTTTCTTAGTTGTATGTACACTAGTCAGTTCATGCCAAGAAAAACAAAAACTGGAAGAGATAAGCCCTACCCGTATTCTTATTTCTAAAGCGAATATTGTTGATGTTAGAACTGGTGAAGTCAAAACTGGTCAAAACATCTTTATAGACTCAGGAAGGATAAAGCAAATCAATACAACAGAAATAGAAGACATATCAAAATACAAAACGGTCATCAATGCAGAAGGTAAATATATCATTCCGGGGATGACAGAAATGCATGCACACATTCCCCAACCGCCTACCTCCAAAGAACGCTTGGAAGATGTACTGTTCTTGTATTTGGCCAATGGTGTCACTACAATACGAGGAATGCTTGGGCACCCAGACCATTTGGTTCTTAGGGAGCAAGTACAGCGTGGAGAGGTTTTAGGGCCGCGAATCTTTACATCGAGCCCTTCCCTCAATGGAAATTCGGTGAAAACGGTAGAAGAAGCCACTGAAAAAATAACGGCTTACAAAAAGGAAGGCTATGATTTTCTAAAAATACATCCTGGTATTCAACGCAACGTATTTGATCAAGTTGTAAAAACAGCGAATGAAGTAGGAATTCCATTTGCAGGGCATGTTCCAGTGGATGTTGGTATCCGTCATGCGCTGAAGAGCAAATATGCAACTATTGATCATGTTGATGGTTTTTTGGAAGGGCTTGTGCCAGAATCCGAAAATGTGGATCCAACCGCCAATGGCTTTTTTGGCTACAACTTTACTCCCTTGGCAGACATCTCAAAAATTGACGAATTGGTACAACTATCAAAAGACAATAAGGTGTGGATAGTTCCTACGCAAAGTTTGTTTGAACGATGGTTTTCACCAGTAGACGTAGATTCCCTATTGGCAGAACCAGAAATGAAATATATGCCCAAGTCTACTTTGGAAAATTGGAAGCGGGTTAAAATACAGTCTTTGGAAAACTCGGATTTCAAAACCGCGCAATGGGAACAATTTGATGCCATCCGAAAAAATCTTATTAAAAAACTTCAAGACAATGGTCATGGGATTCTCATGGGTTCCGATGCACCTCAACTCTTTAACGTACCTGGATTTTCCATACAACATGAAATGCAAGGAATGGTAGCAGCTGGTATGAAACCTTTGGAAATTCTACAGTCAGCGACCATCAATCCAGCTACTTTTTTCGACATGGAAAGCACTTTTGGAGAAATAAAAGAGGGGGTTGATGCTGATCTGGTGCTTCTCTCCAAAAATCCAATGGATGCCCTTAAAAACTATACAGATATTTCTGGGGTCATGGTTCGCGGAACATGGTTGTCTAAAACAGATATTGAAGAACGACTAAAAGAAATAGCTGAGAATGCAGCTAAAAATTAAATTCTATGAGAACTACCTTTCTTATTCTTTTTTTCCTTGTATTGGCATCTGCCAAATCCCAAATGTTATTAGTTCCTGATCAAGTTTTTGATGGAGAGACACTACATTCAAATTGGGTAGTACTGGTAACCGAGAATCGTATCACCTTTGCTGGCCCAGCAGCCGATTTAAAAAATTCCGGTTCATACAAAAAAAAGGAATTTAAGGGAATGACCCTAATGCCCGGAATCATTGAAGGACATTCCCATTTATTATTACATCCTTATAACGAAACCGAATGGAACGACCAAGTTTTGAAGGAATCGCCAGTAGAAAGAGCCGTAAGAGGAGTGGTCCATGCAAAAAAGTCATTGATGGCTGGTATTACTACCATGCGAGATTTAGGTGCTGAGGGTGCAGGTTATACAGATGTTTATTTAAAAAAGACCATTGAAGATGGTATAATTCCCGGGCCGCGTTTGTTAGTCGCTGGTCCTGCTATTGTAGCCACAGGAGCTTATGGACCAAAAGGATTTCATGATGGGATAACCGTTCCATTGGGAGCAGAACCAGTAAGTGGCAAAGCGGAAGCTATTAAAGAAGTTCGGACACAGTTGGGACATGGTGCAAACTTCATAAAAATATATGCAGATTATCGTTGGGGAAAAGATGAGCCCTCTCAACCTACCTTTTTACAGGAAGAAATAGATGCAATGGTAGCCACCGCCACAAGTGCAGGACGCTATGTTGTAGCCCATGCCGGTACACCAGAAGGGATGCGCCGTGCCATTTTAGGCGGAGTAGAAACCATAGAACATGGTGATGGGGGCACAATGGAAATCTTTAAAATGATGAAGGAAAAAGGAGTTGGCCTATGCCCTACCCTTGCCGCTGGCGATGCTATTGAGCGTTATAAAGGCTGGAAAAAGGGAAAAGAACCAGATACTGACCGAATTGTTAAGAAGAAAAAGTCATTTAAAATGGCATTGGAATCTGGAGTAGATATTGTTTTTGGTGGTGATGTGGGGGTGTATTCCCATGGAGAAAATTACAGGGAACTGGAACTTATGGTTGAATATGGTATGCAACCTTTAAATGTATTGCGGTCTGCTACTTCTGTCAATGCCCGTATCTTTCATTTAAATGAACTGGGACGAATTCAAGAGAATTTTCTTGCTGATATCATTGCTGTGGAAGGCAATCCAGTAAAAGACATTAAAAAAATGCGTGGGGTTACTTTCGTAATGAAAGATGGGGTAGTATATAAAGATTAAAGATTTATAGAAATTGGATTAATTCCCAATTGCCTTTGTAAATTCCTGCCATTTCAAAATATCTCCATTAATTGGATAGGTTATTGATTTTTTTGATAACCCCGTTACTCCTCCACCAACAGCTCCTAAAATGGTTCCAAAAATACCTAGACCAGCTGTTTGGGCAGTTGAAGATAAAAAGTCGTATTCGTCACTAGCAACTGCACCAATAAGTATCCCCAATGATGCCCCGCCAATTGCACCAACCCCAACACTATTCCCAACAGATCTTTTGGTTTTGATTGTTCCTATGTTTTTCACCTCTACCTCTCTGAATATTTGTCTTAGCTTCAATGTAAGCACTGTATCAGAAATTGAATGTACTTTTCCCTTGGCAATTTTTTTTCCTTCCAAATCAAAAACTCGTAGGAACGTGCTTCCATTGTCTTGACCACAAATACTGAAACAACAAAACAATGAGATTGTAAAAATCAAAGTTTTCATTTTCATAATCTTATTAAGGTTAAAAAAATAGAGGGAACAGTATTCAATGTGACACCTAAAGTTTCACAATAAAATAAAAATACAAAAAAAACTGAAAATCAGAGGTTTACAAAATTGCATGGATTCTAAAAAAGGTAGCCTTAACAACTCCTTAAGAAATCCACTAGGTGTTTTTGGTATCTTTAGGCGACTAATTAATTCCTAAAATGAAACACCTTTACACGCTATTGATGCTCTTGGCATCCATCCCTTTTTTTGCACAAGAATTTTCCATGGACTTGGTCCAGGACATGAAACCCCGTAACATTGGTCCCGCTGGTATGAGCGGAAGAGTAACCTCCATAGATGTCGTTCATTCCAACCCAGATGTCATGTACGTTGGAACGGCTTCAGGTGGTTTATGGAAATCTACTTCTGGCGGTATTAAATGGGCACCTATTTTTGACAAAGAAGTTACCGCATCCATTGGAGCAGTTTCCATTCAACAATCCAATCCATCCGTAATTTGGGTGGGAACCGGAGAAGGGAACCCACGAAATAGCCTTAACGGTGGTTATGGCATCTACAAATCCCTTGATGGTGGAAAAACATGGAAATCCATGGGCCTTGAAAAAACCAGGCATATTCATAGAGTAATCATTGACCCTAACAATCCAGATGTGGTCTATGTTGGCGCCATAGGTTCTCCTTGGGGAATTCATCCTGAGCGAGGTGTTTACAAAACCACGGATGGTGGAAAAACATGGAATAAAATTCTATTTGTCAACAACAAAACTGGAGCAGCCGATTTGGTCATGGACCCATCCAATCCAAATAAATTGATTGCAGCCATGTGGGATCATAAACGTGACCCTTGGTTTTTCAAATCTGGGGGCGAAGGAAGTGGATTGTACATTACCCATGACGGAGGGTCAACTTGGAAAAAAGTAACTGAAGAAGAAGGTTTTCCTAAAGGCGAATTGGGCAGAATAGGAATTACTATTGCCAAAAACAAGCCCAACATCATCTACGCTCTCGTAGAGGCAAAAAAAAATGCGCTTTATAAATCTGTTGATGGCGGATTTAAATGGGAAAAAGTAAATGACAAAAATGATATTGGCAACAGACCTTTTTACTACTCCGATATTTTTGTTGACCCCGAAAATGAAAATAGGGTGTATTCTGTGTTTACCTATGTAAATGTTTCAGAAGACGGAGGTAAAAATTTCAAACAGTTGATGCCTGCCTACCAGGTAGACAATGGTGTACACCCTGATCACCATGCCTGGTGGATTCATCCAGAGAATGGACAATTTATGATTGATGGTAATGATGGCGGTATGAACATAACCAAAGATGGTGGGAAAACATGGCGTTTTATTGGCAATTTGCCCGTTGCGCAATTCTATCACATCAGTGTTGACAACGAATATCCCTATAATGTTTATGGCGGCATGCAAGACAATGGTTCTTGGAGAGGACCCGCTTATGTCTGGAGAGCACAAGGTATTCGAAACAGTTACTGGCAGGAAATCGCCTTTGGCGATGGTTTTGATGTAGTTCCAGATTTGGATGATAACCAATATGGTTACGCCATGAGTCAACAAGGTTTTGTTTCGCGTTATGATTGGAAAACCGGGAACAATTATATTGTACGCCCTACCCCACCTGACGCAACAACCAAGCTTAGGTTTAACTGGAATGCGGGAATTGGGCAAGACCCTTTTGATAATAGTACGGTTTATTTTGGAAGTCAGTTTGTACACAAATCATCCAATAAAGGGTTGACATGGGAAGTAATTTCGCCAGATTTGACCACCAACGACAAGGAAAAACAGAAGCAAAGTGAAAGTGGTGGCCTTACCATGGATGCTACCGGAGCTGAAAACCACTGTACCATTTTGGTCATCGAGCCATCTGCTGTAGAAAAAGATATGCTGTGGGTAGGTACAGATGACGGTCGCGTGCACTACACACAAAATGGAGGAGCAAGTTGGACAGAAGTGACATCCAATATTAAAGGACTTCCTTCAGGCAGTTGGATTCCCCAAATAAAAGCTTCAAAAAAGAACAAAGGGGAAGCCTTGCTCATTGCAAACGATTATAGAAGATTCAATTACATCCCTTATGCATATCGTACTAAAGATTATGGAAAAACATGGACTCGAATCGTAGATGGAAACGATGTGGAAAGCTACACTCTTTCCATTGTTGAGGATATCGAAAATCCGAATCTGCTATTTTTAGGAACTGATGATGGTCTGTATATATCCTTTAATGCTGGAAGTTCATGGCAAAAATGGACTGAAGGTTTCCCAACGGTATCTACCAAAGATTTGGCTATTCAACCAAGGGAACATGATTTGGTAATTGGTACATTTGGACGTGCTGCTTGGGTTCTTGATGATATTCGTCCGTTGAGGACATTAGCAAGCAATCCCTCAGTGCTTCAGAAAGAAATAAGCCTTTTCCAAAGTCCAGATGCCTATCATGCTGCTTACCAACAAGCCACGGGAAGTCGTTTTGGCGGGGATGCCCTTTATAATGGAGAAAATAGAAAATCCGGAGCCATGATTACCTATTATCTGAAAGAAGGTAACAAGGCAAAAGATGACAAAGAAAAAAAGGATGATGAAGAGGAAGCACCTGAAGAAAAAGATGATACGAAGAAAGAAAAAACAAAAGATTCTATTTTCTTCAAGTTTTATGATGGGGAACGATTAATTCGTACTCTTAAATACAAGACTCCCAAAAAGGCTGGTTTCCACAGAATCTATTGGGAACTTGATGAGAAAGGTCCGGATAGACCAGCAAGAAAAATCAGTAAAAGCAAGGCAGAAGAAGGTGGAATTAATGTAAAACCCGGTTCGTATAAAGTAAAAGTGCATTATGGTGAGCTTTCAGATTCTACTTCGGTTACTGTAAAAACGGACCCAAGGCTTCAAACATCATTAGCTTCAATAAATGAGGTGTATGAAATGGGCAAAAAATTACAGGACTACACCCAAACAGCTGCTGATGCTGTAAAGCAATTAGTAAAAAGTAAAGACTTGGCCAATAAATTTCAGAAAGAAATGAAAGCATTGGATAAGGAAAAATACAAAGACCAAATAAAGGAATCCACAAACATTGTTAAGCAAATTGATTCTATAGTGGCCTTGTATTTAGGCAAGGAAGATAAGAGACAAGGAATTACCCGCAATCCAGAAATTAATGTGATGCAACGTTTGAATACTGCTGACTTTTATACACAAACCAGAAAGTCGGGAGTTACCGAAACAGAGAAAAACCTTGTCAAATTTGCAGAAGATGAGTTAAAATCTGCTTTGGAAAAAACCAACAGTTTCTTTGATGAAAAATGGAAACCTTACCGCGATGCAGTTGAAGGGTTGGATTTATCTCCTTTTAAAAAAACACAAACTTTTAGCATAGATTAATGAGAAAGGTATTTAGTTTATTGGTCTTGTTGACCGCAATAATTCAGATGAACGCCCAACAAGCTGGTGAAAACGAGCTGGGTGCATGGTATATGTATTTTGGCACCAATAAGATTGCAGAACGCTTTAGCATTCATACTGAGGCGCAGTTTCGATTCTATGAAACCACAAGAAATTTTAATCAGTTATTGCTTCGCACGGGCTTGAATTATCACATCAATCCGAGCGCCATAGCAACTGCAGGTTACGGTTATATATCTACCGATGGTACTTTTTTAGAATTTCCAGGAGAACGGAACAGCAAAGAGCATCGAATCTTTGAGCAATTCATTCTTAAAAATAAGGTTTGGGAATTGCTTTTTGAACACCGTTACCGATTGGAACAACGCTTTTTAGACTTTGGTACTAGAACTGAAACCCAACATAGAGCCCGTTATCGTATTCAGGTAACATTGCCCTTGACGGATACATTTTTTCTGAATTTTTATGATGAGTTGTTCATCAATTTACAAGATGACCTTTTTGGGCAAAATCGTCTTTATGGAGCTTTAGGAATTCATATTACAGAAAACAGCAGTGTTCAATTTGGATATTTACGAAACCAGTTCAGCAATGCTGTTTTTGACCGCTTGCAGATAGGATTCTTCTATAATCCCGACTTAAGAGGTGTATTTAAAAAGAAAAAAAACATCTCTAATTAGGATAACCATATGGGGCTTCAAAAAGTAACATTCAAAAATGCGGAAGGGCAAACGCTGGTAGGGCGCTTAGAACTTCCTGTTGATAGACATCCACATAACTATGCTGTGTTTGCGCATTGTTTTACGTGCAATAAAAACTTGCTGGCCGTGAAGAACATAGGCAAGGCGTTAACTTCTAATGGATTTGGTGTTTTACGTTTTGATTTTACTGGTCTTGGAGAAAGCGAAGGTGATTTTGCGGACACTAATTTTTCAGGCAATGTTGAGGATTTGGTAGCGGCAGCAAAATATCTTGAAGAAAACTACGAAGCTCCTACCCTGATTATCGGACATTCCCTCGGTGGAGCTGCTTCAATCTTCGCCGCTAGTGAAATTCCATCCATAAAAGCTGTTGCCACTGTTGGTGCACCTTCAAACCCAGTGCATGTAAAACATTTATTAAAAAGTGGAGTTGAAGAGATTCAATCCACAGGAAAGGCGGTAATCAATTTAAGTGGAAGGGATTTTACAATCAAAAAGCAATTTTTGGACGATTTGGAAACCAAATCGCTACCAGAAACTGCAAAAGCACTTCGTAAACCGCTTTTGATTTTACATTCTCCTCAAGATGACACTGTTGGGATTAAGAATGCTGAGGAAATCTACATTTCTGCCCATCACCCCAAAAGCTTTGTTTCCTTGGATGGCGCGGACCACTTGCTATCAAGAAAAGAAGATTCCATTTATGTAGGAGAAGTAATTTCTGGTTGGGCCAAGCGTTATTTGGATGTTTCAGAAAAAGTAGATTCCAGATTAAGAACAAAACATCAAGTTGCAGCAAGTTTAGACGGTGAAGATGGTTTTACAACACAAATGAAAGTGGGCAATCATTATATGATTGCGGATGAGCCTACTTCTTATGGGGGCAATGATTTTGGGCCTTCGCCATATGAACTCGTTTCTGCAGGCCTTTCTGCATGTACAGTGATGACCATTCAAATGTATGCCAGAAGAAAAGGGTGGCCAGTGGATAATGTTGAAGTGCACACATCTTACAGTAAATCACATGCGGAAGATTGTGAGAATTGTGAGAATGATCAAGCGAAGATTGATACATTTCACCGTGAAATAAAACTAAATGGGAATCTGGATGATAAACAAAGGGCAAGAATAATGCAAATTGCTGATAAATGTCCGGTGCACAAAACACTACACAGTGAGACGCAGATTATTACCAATCTTGTTTCGTAGTCAATAAGGAAGTGTTGACTGACTAAAGGCGCATATGTAGAATATCAAAATAATGCAGTTCCAACTCTATTGCAGACTTTTGGATTTTAGAAAGAGACCTCACATAGTCACTATAGTCAATATGCCCATTGAACCAAGCTTCTTTTAAATGATGATACCCTTTGCAAAAAGACTTTCTCTTTTTGCAATACTTAAGGAAATTAATATAATTTGAAGGTTGATGAACCAACATATCTATCTTTTTTAAAGCCTGTTTAATAGCTTCAAGCTATATGTTGTTAACGGTTGAAAGAAAAAATTAGTATTTTAATTTAATGGGTTCAATGATTTTAAGCACTTTCATTTTCTATTTAAATCCAATAAAAAAAGAGTGCTAATGACGAACAAACAAAACTATTGACACCTCCTTAAATAATCTGTACCTTAGACAAAACCTAAAAATACTTACGATGAAAAAAATAATTGCGCTTCCCTTGGCACTAGTATTAATCACAGCGTTCAGCTGTAAACAAGCTAAAAAAGAGGCAGAAGCAACTTCCGAAGATGTTGTCGAAGAAATTATAGAAGAGGTAGTAGAAGTGAAGTCAATCAAATTTTCCATGGAACCAAAGAGTGATAGCGGTGTTAGTGGAGAAGTTACTTTTACAGAGGAAAACGGAACTGTAATCATGAAAGCTACATTGTCTGGCCTTACCGAAGGCGAGCATGCAATCCACATCCATGAGAAGGCGGACTGCTCCTCTGCCGATGGAAAATCTACTGGTGGACATTGGAATCCTACCTTTCAACCACATGCCAAGTGGGGTGCTGCAGATGGGTATCACAAAGGCGATATCGGTAATTTTGTAGCTGACGCAGAAGGCAATGCTACCGTTGATTTTGCCACCAGTGAATGGTGCATAGGCTGTGATGACGAAACCAAGAATATAGTTGGCAAAGCGGTCATTGTTCACCAAGGAGTGGATGATTTCACTTCCCAGCCCAGCGGTGCCGCTGGTGCTCGTGTTGCCTGTACGGGAATTATTCAATAATAAATGGTAAAAGAGCTGCTTAAAAGCAGCTCTTTTTAATATAATTTAAAGCAAACGATAATAACTTAATCCCTGTCTCAAAATGGACATAACAAAAGAATATTCTAATGGGGAGATCTTTGTGGTCTGGAAACCAAAATTATGTGAACATGCAGGAATCTGTGTGAAAATGTTGCCTAATGTCTATAATCCTAAAGAAAAGCCGTGGATAAAGGCCGAAAATGCGACTACAGATGAGTTGAAGAATCAAATTGCCAAATGCCCCTCAGGTGCTTTAAGTTACCGTCACCCTAATACTTAAAAAATGGACTCTGATTACCTACTTATTGACAATGCTGAAGCAAAGGAATTTCAATTTAGTATAGGAGAATCCATTGCTAAGATAGAGTATATAAAGGCCAAAGAAAAAATTTACCTCACCCATACAGAAGTGCCTAGAGATTATGAGGGCAAGGGTATTGGCTCCGAACTTATTAAACAAGCACTGGAATATATCAAGGTCCGTGATTTAACACTAATTCCTTTGTGCCCCTTTGTTGCTATGTATATTAAAAGACACCCTGAGTGGAAAACCTTGGTGTTAAAGGGAATCAATATAGCTTGATCCCGTATTTTCTTTTTCTTTTGATTTATTCTTAAGGGCAAACAACTACTTTAGTGGCCGAAAACCAATCATGGCCCAATCCAAAAAAAACCATTTTATTAACCCTACAAAAAGTCCTTTTTTTTACGGTTACATTATTCTGGTCATTGGTGCCATTGGGGTCTATTGTAGTATACCCGGGCAAACCATAGGCGTATCTGTTTTTACAGACCCAGTAAAGGATGCTTTGGGTCTTAGTCGCAACCAGTTTAGCAATGCCTATATGATTGGAACCATCATAAGTTCTTTGGTTATTGGGCGTGCGGGTGTCTGGTTCGATAGATATGGTGCACGATATGTTGCCTTTTTTGCGACACTTACTTTGGTGACTACACTTTTTCTTTGCTCATGGTCAGTACAAATGAGCGAATTCATCAAAAATACATTGAACAATCATACTTGGTGGATTCCTTTTTCACTGATGACATGCCTTTTCTTTTTATTGCGATTTGCAGGACAAGGGGTATTAACAATGGCCTCTAGGAATATGATCATGATTTGGTTCGATAAAAATCGTGGCAAGGTAAATATGTTTAGTAGCGTGGCACTATCATTTGGTTTTTCCTCGTCTCCCATTTGGATAAATACACTCATAGACAATAATGGCTGGGAGATTACCTGGCGTTACTTTGCAATAGGATTATTGATTTTTAGTGTTCTCGTTTTTCTATTCTATAAAAATAAGCCTGAAGAACATGGACTCCTACCAGATGGGGATAGTAACAGGACAAATCCCAAAGAAGAAAACAAGGTGTTAGCCCATAAACAATTCACCCTAAAAGAAGCAATGAACACCCGTTCTTTCTGGATGTATGGCCTTATGCTAGCATTTAATAGTTTTTTCATTACTGGACTTACATTTCATGTGGTATCCATTTTTGCAAGTGAAGGATTCCCCAAATCAGACGCCATTTCTATTTTTCTGCCCGGTTCGGTGGTAGCGGTTACAGTATCTACTGTATTTAATTGGTTGAGCAATCGCTTACCATTAAAACTTTACCTTTATTTAATGTTACTTGGAGGCATTTTGGCTTCCATAGGCTTTCTATTTTTGACCACTCCAATAGGGAAACCATTTTTAATAGTTGGTTTTGGCATTATGGGCGGTTTTTTTGCAGTTTTGAATGCTCTAGCCTGGCCCCGCTTCTTTGGAAGGGATCATTTAGGTGCCATCACAGGTAAAATAATGAGTTTTCTAATTTTGGCAAGCGCTCTTGCACCGTCCATTTTTAGCCTTTGCTTCTCAACTTTTAATTCGTATAGTTTGGTGGGATATTTAGGCCTGGCTTTTTTAATGTTTCTGGTCCTCGGAAGTTTAAAGGCGAATAATCCCCAATAAAATCCTTCAAAATTCAGAATGTCTTACACGGATTTAATTTCTTAAGTTTATCATGTATTGATAGCTATTATAAAATGAACTCTTACAAATTATCATTTCTCTATATTTTCATTTTCTTATCGTTTTTGGTAGCATGCGATAATCAATCCCGACAACTTACCGAGGCACAAAAAAATGAATTGATTTTGGCAATAGATACATTCAACACTGCTTTTGCTGATGGCAAATTGTCTGTATTGGAATCTATGATTACTGATAATTACAAGCATACTAATGGAACTTCCAAAGTAATTGGTAAAAAACAATGGTTGAACTATCTGAAAAAGAGAAATCAAGAAATTGAAACTGGTATTTTAACCATCAACAGTTATGATATGGATCAGCTCAATATCGAATTTCATAACGCTGCAGCAATTGTCACAGCTAGAGTTGCCGCAGCTGCAACCAAAAATGGGGAGCATAGTGAAAGTGAATACAGGGTGACCAATATTTGGGTTTATGAAGAAGAGGCTTGGAAAAGAGCCGGTTTTCATGATGGGAAAATACAATAAAGAGCAATATTTCCATTATATAATCTAAAACAGAATTGTATGAAATTAGGTGCATTTTCTATTAGTCTAGCAGTGAAAGATCTGCAAGTTTCCAAAACCTTTTATGAAAAAATGGGGTTTACCGTTTTTGCGGGTGAAATGGAACGGAACTATCTTATCATGAAAAATGGCAACGCCCTTGTTGGCCTTTTTCAAGGAATGTTCGAGAATAATATTCTAACCTTTAATCCGGGGTGGGATGAAAATGCACAACCATTGCAATCCTTTGACGATGTCCGGGATATTCAAAAAAAGCTTAAAAAAAGTGGTGTAACACTTACTTCTGAAGCCGATGAGACTACAACCGGACCTGCAAGTTTTATCGTTATGGACCCAGATGGCAATGCTATCTTAATTGATCAACATGTCTAGCATTTAGTCGAATTTGAACCATAGCTTTTTATATCTTTGGTGGACCAGCTATGAATTTAGACGACCTCATACTTCAATTTCAGAAAAAGGATAAAACCGCTTTTGAGAAATTATACAATATGTATGCAGAAAACATCTGTGGGGTCATCAATACCATCATTAAAGATGTGGAGCGCTCCCAAGAACTTTGTCAAGATGTATTCATCAAAATATGGGATAAATCGGATAATTATGACGCTTCAAAAGGACGTTTCTTTACTTGGATTTTGAACATAGCCCGCAATACTGCCATCGATGAACTGCGGTCAAAATCCCATAAAAACCAAAAGAAAAACCTCTCCATGGATTCTTTCGTAGATACTTATGAAAATGGCGAGGATTTAGAGGGAAAAATTGATGCCATTGGTTTGCAGTCCTTATTAAAAGGGCTAAAAGACAAATGTATTCTTTTGATAGATTTGCTTTATTTTAAAGGGTATACACAAAAAGAAGTATCTAAAGAACTAAAAACGCCTATTGGCACGATAAAAACACGTTTGCGAAGTTGTATTTCCGAATTACGGAAAAACACACAGTTATAAATGGATATTGAAAAATACATAGCGTCCGGAGTTTTAGAACTCTACATTGCTGGATCACTTAGCCCTGAAGAAAATTTGGAGGTGCAGCACTATGCCATACAATATCCCAAAATTCAAAAAGAAATTGAGGCCATTGAAGCCGCAATGTTGCAACTGACCAAAACGGTCTCTCCCGGAATTCCAGAAGATGGTTTTAATAAACTAAAACCTGAACTGGATGATCTAATTCCATTTTTGCCTACCGCTTCCGAAAAGAAAACTCCATGGAACAGCTATTTAGGCTGGGCTGCTTCCCTGTTGTTTGCTGCAGGATTAATATGGGTTTATCTGGAAAACAATACTCTAAAATCGGAAATAGAGATCACCAATCAAGAAAAGCAAAGTCTGGAAGAAATTCTATCTGGAGTACGTAACAAAGTAACAAGTCAAGAAACCCTACTTCAAGCATTACGCGACAAAAATGTTACTGTAATAGATTTAGGAGGGCAAACCGTATCCCCAAGGTCTTATGCCAAAGCGTATTGGAACAAAGAAGAAGAAAATGTCATTATTGATGCACAAGGACTCCCAGAACCTCCAGATGGGTATGCATATCAGGTATGGTCATTAAAGTTGGATCCACTAACACCGACTAGTATTGGACTTCTAGAAGATTTTACCGCAGATAACAACAAAATGTTTACACTTCCTAACCCCAATGATGCCACTGAGGCATTTGGAATTACCTTGGAGCCAGAAGGTGGTAGCGAAACCCCTACCCTAGATCAGCTCTATACCCTGGGTGCAGTTGGTCCCTAACTGCTTTTTTCTTAATTAATTGATAAAGTATAAATATCAATTGTCGGGTTTGAATTATATTTACGTAACCAGTTACGTAAATTATCATGAATCACGATTTTCTTCCAGAATTGGAGCATTTAGGCTTCACCGCACGCATAAAACGATTAAACGAAAAGATCGTTTCTAGCACCATCGATCACTATTCTAGCTTAAATCTAGATATTGAACCTAACTGGCATGTTATCTTTTTGTTGTTAAAACAGAGAGAAAGACTCACTGTAACGGAAATTGCCCAAGCTTTGGGGTTTTCCCATCCAGCTATGATAAAAATAACCCGAAAAATGAAGGAGCAAGGTTATTTAGAAACCTTTAAAGATGAAAAAGACGGTAGAAAAATGCTCATTCAGTTATCAAAAAACGGGAGAAATGTATTGCCCCTATTTGAAAAAGAGTGGCAACGGATTCAAGATGTATTAAAAGAGGTGGTGGACTCTGATTTTCTAGAAAAACTCTCCCATTTGGAACAAGCGTTGCAACAGAAAAGTTTTAAGGAGCGCTACACCAAACGTTTTCCGCTTAAAAAATCAATTGACGTATTTACTATTAGGAATGCGAAGTCATCAGAGTTTAAAGAAATAGGGAAACTGATGGTTAAAGTCTATTCTGAACTGGAAGGATTCCCAAAAGCGGATGAGCAACCACAATATTATAATACCCTCGCCAATATAGGAGATTTCACAAAGAAACCTGATACGGAACTATTGGTTGCACTATCCAATGAAGGGGAAATCTTGGGTGGTGTGCTATATTTTAGTGATATGCAGCATTATGGCTCCGGAGGCACTGCTCCCTTGGAAAAAAACGCCTCTGGTTTTCGACTTCTGGCTGTAAATGATTCTGCAAGAGGGTTAGGAGTAGGAAAAGCGTTAAGCAAAGCTTGCATTAACAAAGCCAAAGAGAAAAATCATCAACATGTTGTTATACACACTACAGATTTTATGAAAATTGCATGGAGAATGTATGAAAACCTGGGTTTCAAAAGATCAGAAGATTTAGACTTTAAACAATGTAAACTGCAAGTTTATGGGTTTAGACTAAAACTGAAGTAAATTAACCAAAGAAAGGTATCTTTATAAATGAGTGATCCTAATTTGACCCGAAGCCATGAGTTGACTTCTCATTTTTTCAGAAATGAATATGGAAAGCTTGTTGCTGTTATTACTCGTTATTTAGGAACAGAAAATGTTGAAACAGCCGAAGATATTGTTCAGGAGGCTTTGCTAAAAGCCACAGAACATTGGGAAATGCGGGGTATTCCCGAAAGCCCCAAGGCTTGGTTATACACCACTGCAAAAAACATTACCCTAAACGTTCTTAAACGGAAAAAACACCAACGAGATTACGCAAATTCCATTGAAAGACCACGTTTAGATGAAGCGTTTTCTTTTTCTGAGGAAATTATAGAAGACAGCCAATTGAAAATGATGTATTTCTGTTGCCATCCTTCAATTTCAGAAAATGCTCAAATTGCGCTTATTTTAAAGATTTTATCGGGCTTTAGTATTGTGGAAATAGCCAATGCCTTCTTTTCTAATGAACAGACCATAAATAAGAGACTTGTTCGCGGAAGAAAGCAAATGCGTACAATTTCCTTTGATCTTGATTCAAAAGATGTAATTGAAGAAAGGCTAGGCTCCGTACTCAAAACCATTTATCTCATTTTTACAGAAGGCTATTTTCCTTCCCATAAGAATAGTGTCGTTCGTTCCGACCTTTGTTTAGAGGCTATTCGCCTAGCAAAACTATTAACAGAAAGCAACAACATTGTGGACAAAACAGATTGTTACGCCCTTTTGGCATTAATGTACTTCAATATATCTAGGTTTAAGTCACGTATTTCAGATGATGGTGAAATCATCGATTTAAAAGAACAAGACCGGTCTAAATGGGATGCTCCACTCATCCAGACTGGCACTCAGTATTTGAATAGAATTACTGAAGGGAATAGCATAAACAAATATGGTATTTTGGCAACTATCTCAGCAAATCATTGTATTTCACCTTCCTATGAGGCTACCAATTGGGTGCAAATACTAGCACTATATGATCAATTGTTGTTACTGGAAGACTCTCCCATTGTACACCTAAACCGAATCGTAGCTTTTTCTGAGGTTGAAGGAAATGAAAAAGCGATTGAAGAATTGTTTCAATTGGAAGCTAGGTCAGACATTGCCAATTATTATCTCTACCATTTTACCTTGGCGGAATTGTACAAACAATGTTCTAAGCATAAAAAAGCACAACTTTATTACGAAAAAGCTTTCCATTTGGCACGTAATGAAAGGGATAAAGAACTTTTACAAAAAAAAATCAATACCCTTGTCCTTATTCCTCCATCTCAGTTGTCTTAGGGGCAAATCTTAATTTAAAACAACGTATTATGAGAGAATTTCTATTACTCATCAGAAGTGAGGAAGAGCCTAAAGCCAATTTATCACCAGAACAAATGCAACAGCATATTGAAAAAATTGGAGGGTATTTAAAAAGGCTTACTGAGGAAGGTAGGATGAAATCAGCACAACCATTGGAAATGCAAGGCACCATGTTATCATACAAAAATGGCCAAATTGTTGACGGACCCTATAATGAAACCAAAGAAATTATTTCGGGGTACTACCATTTATTGGCAAAAGATTTGGATGAAGCCATTGCCATTGCAAAACAAGATCCAAGGTTTGAGGAAGGTATCTGGCGTATGGAGGTAAGACCAATAAAACATGTAGAGGGCATTAACTAAAAAGCATCCAAAGTAAAAACGGCTTGGTCACCCCAAGCCGTTTTTTTTTTATTAAACCGAGAAACTAAAACTACAGTTTTACTCCTACCCCAAATCCAATAATCCAAGGATTAATATCAACATCTGCACCGACTGTTGCACCAAGTGCGGTAGTTGCATCTATAGTTGCATCTGTGCTCAAGAAGAGTTTTTTAACATCGACGTTTAAAAACCATTTGTCGTTGAGCATATAATCGAACCCACCTTGTAATGCATAACCTATGGAAGTATCATAGTCTACATCATCCGCTACAGGGCCCTCATCCACTCCGTAAAACAGGGTTAAGTTAAATCCTGCACCTAGATATGGTACCAAATCGCCACCAGTAAAATGATACTGTCCTGTTAAAGTTGGTGGAAGTAACCATACGTGACCTAAATCTATATCGCCAGCTGAAGTTCCAACCGCTTCAACATCGTGCTTGGTGGTGGCTAAAATCAATTCTACTGACCAGTTTTCATCAAAGAAATAAGAAATATCCAGTTCTGGTACCACAGTAGTGGATATTGACGCATCTCCACCAATAGCCTCAATATCGGCACTTTCATCTGGTGTCACCACAATTCCTCTCAATCTGAATTGCCATTTACTCCCATTATCATTTGTTGCTTGGTCCTGTGCTATTACAAAGTTCATAGAGCTTAAGAGCACTACCAATAAAGAAATTCCAATTTTTTTCATCGTTGCGTGTTTAAAATTTAGCCAAAACTAGTCCACTCAATAATCAAAGAATATGATCTTTATCATTGTAGAAAAATTTGTATTTAACTGCCCTTCTTTTAAAAAATCAAAAATTTGAAGACGGCTTGAAAACAAATTATAAATAGGTAATTTGCACTAGCATAAATTACAACTGGTATGGAGGGTATCATGTCTTATAAAGTTCAGATTCTAGTCACGTTTATTTTACTGATGGTCATATTTGGTTTGAATTCTTTGAGCAAAAGAGCAATTAGAAGGTTTGGTAAAATCAGTGCAATAGACATGAACAATAGAAAAATCATTTTCTATTTAAGTAACTTGTTTTTTTATGGGCTTGCTGTTATCGTAATCACCTTAATTTGGGGAGTTAATTTACAAGAATTCTCCGTTTTCATTTCTTCTTTTCTTGCCATCGTTGGAATTGGTTTTGTGGCTCAATGGTCCATACTTTCAAATTTAACGGCTAGTGTTATTTTATTTTTTAGTCATCCGTTGCGTCTTGGAGATCGCGTGAGGGTAATGGACAAAGATTTTGACTGGACGGGAAAAGTTGAAGATATTAGTGGTTTTTACCTTTTTATGCGAACCGATGATGGTAGAAAGATTTCTATTCCCACCAATCTGGTTATTCAAAAAGGTATTGAAATTCTTCATCCTGATGAGGAGGTCAAAAAACTTGAAAATTAAAGGAAAACGCCACGGTACTCCCATGGCGCTTCCTAAAAACAACATACAACCAAACAACAATCTTTACATTAGTTGTTTTACCATAAAAACACCTATTTCCTATTTCTAAAAAACGTACCGCAGCCCTGTCCTTATGGAGAAAGGGGTACCTGGGGTGAAATGAATTTCCTCAATTGCGACTTCTTCTCCAAGTAATCTAGAGTTCGTTACAAATTGTGCTTCTTTCCATTTTGTATTGAACATATTTTCTATACCAAAAGTCAGTGAGATGTTATTGTTAACAGCATAATTCATATTCATATCAGTAATAAAATATCCTTCGGCAGCAATGGAAAAATCCTCATTGGCAGGCCGGTTTCCAAGATACCTATAGGTTAATCCTCCTGAAAAGTTCCCCATTTTTGAAAATTGTAAACCTCCTGATAAGGTAAAGCCAGGAGCTAAAGGAATATAATCCATTCCCTGCTCAGCTTCTAAGCTCCTTGCATGACTGTAGGTAGCATCTGCATATAAAAAAATCTGGTTGTTTAGTTGCGAACGTACTCCCAAATCCAATCCATAACGGGCAGATTTTCCATTAGGTTCCACTATTCCTTCGTCACCCACATAAACGAATTCCTGATCTGATTGTAGTGTCCATAAAGCAGCATTAAACAAGAGGCCTTCCATCGGTTTCCAAATGGCTCCAAGATCAACTCCATAAGCCTTTGGAAGTTTTTGGTTTGTACTTTGCAAAACAGTCCTGGTGTCATTACTATGAAATCCTACCCCAGATTTTATATAGTATTGCATCTTATTATTTGGGGTATACACCAAATTTAACTTGGGAGAGAAAAGCATATCCGCTGTTCTCTCATTAGTAGATGAGTTTTGAAGAAAATCTGCATACTTAAAAGAGAATCCATCTAATCTAAGGCCAAAATTCATCAACCAAGTTTTCCATTTAAGTTTTCCGGATAAAAACGCGTAGGTATTTCTTTCGGTAATATCTCCCAGTTGAACATTTTGAAGGGTTGAATTTCTATTCAGGGTACGCGAAAGTTCAATATCCTTAATGTCGTCATTGCGAACACCTGTTCCGGCTTTGATGGTAAGTGATTTGTCCTCCAAATCAAAAGTCTTGCTAAGTCTCAGATCAAATCCTGAAAGAAGTCGATTTTCCTCCTGTTTTATTTGATCGCCATTAACTGGGTCATTTAATAAAAATGTGAAATTGGAAAATAATTGAAATTGATAATTTGTCACAAACGCAGACAATTTCAAGTTAACATCATTTTCAAAAACCGTATTGAAACCAAGATTCATGGAGGTACGCGAAGTTGTACCTCCTTCGGTATCATCTATACTTCCAAACCTACCTATTAATCCACTTAACACAGCTCTTTCAGGAATTTGGCCAGAAGCGTTCCATGTACTTTGAAAATGGTTTGCTCCCACTGTCAACCTACTTCCATTTGAAAATAAATGGCTATACTTCCCAAAGAGGTTAATCCTTTCAAAATCCTGTGGAGATTCAAAATACCCTTCCGAAGCGATAATTTCAGAAGCTAAATACGCCTTGTCTTCGTTTGTGTTTACAACATTGAACATGCCCAACCCTCTTTTTAATCCAAAACTGCCTAACTGTATCTCAGCCACGTTTTCATTTAAAACATTTTTGGTTTCAAAATCTACATAGCCCGCGGTATTGAAGTTCCCTTTTTCAGCATAGTAAGGACCTTTGCCAAAATCCACACTTTTGATGCTTTCAGGTATAAGAAAATGTAGGTCCGCATACCCTTGGCCATGCGCATGGGAAACCATATTTACTGGCATTCCATCTACATTTATGCTAATATCCGTGCCATGATCTAGATCAAAGCCTCTAAGAAACATTTGTTCTGCTTTTCCTCCACCTGCATGCTGACCAATAAACAAACCTGGAACTTTTCTCAGTATTTCTTGAGATGACTTAACTGGAGTTTTGGCCAAATCAACATCTATAATCTCATTTAAGGTATTCAGCGTAGGGCGAACAATTACCTCCCTTAGTTGATACACATCCTCAGTCATAACAACGATAAAGTCCCTATTTACAGTTTTATCTGTTACCAAAATCCATTCTTTTTTTAATCCCAAAGCACCTACCTCGATAGAATCGCCAACCCTGGCATCCTTCAATACAAACTGTCCAAATTCATCTGAATAGCTGTATGTCTCATCACTTTTGTTAATGATATAGGCTTCTGAAACAGGTTTTCCCGTATGATCAACAAGTTTTCCCGAAAAACTCGTCTGGCATAACATCGGCCAAGCCCATAGCAGAAAAATCTGCATAAAGAATGTCTGCTTTATGAATGTTCTCTTCCCTTTCATAAATCAACCGGTCTATAGGTTTAGAATTTGGCCCTCCTTGGTTGGCCCTAACTCGTAAATAGCACCTAGAAGCTCTTCTTTCAATGCGGAAACCTTGGAATCTAATCCGTTAGCTTTATATATTTCAGCTGCATGTTGCAGGATAGCTGGTTCAAATGTTTTGCCACTAATATGGTTTTCGACAAGTTCCAAGGCCTTCTCTTTTTCTCCTTTTTTGAAAAAACTGTAGGCCAATAAATCGTATGATTCTGGGGTTGGTCTATTCTTAACTTCTACTTTGGCCAGTGCTATCGCCTTATCGTTAGCCAGTAATTCATTCAAGTAAAAGTCTATATTGTAACTATTGTACATATCAACATAGGCTTTGTTCTGCACCATAGTATAGTAGTCATCAAAAGCTTTCATTTTAAGTAATTCTTCGCCCATGAATTCTGCAATTTCTGCTTTCAACAAATAGTAATCTGGTGATTTATGGGTTTCTAAAACCGCATCCAGAATACGAAGTGCTTCTTTTCCATTTCTTTCGTGGGAGAAGACAATCCAAGCAAGTCCTTTTTTTGCATATGCATTTTGATTATCAAGTTCCAGAGCCTTTAAATAGTATACATATGAATCCTTAATACGCCCTGCATGTCCATAATAATCTGCTAAATTGGTGTAAGACCAGATTAATAGCCCTTTATTCTTGGATGACTCCGCTTTTATTTTGGCCTTTTCCATTAAGCGGATTGTAGTATCTAAATCTCCCTTATGATCATTCCATTTTGCCAACCGAATCAAGTATCCGAAGTCAGACATATTTTGAAGACTATCAAGATATGCTTCTGCTTTATCATAATTGCCCAGTTCTAGGTGAACATCAAACAATAAGCTACGGGATTCGTCAAGGCCACTACCCAATTCCCTCGCAGATTCCGCAAGTTTTAAAGCTTCCTTGAATCTATGTTGCGAAATATAGTTGCGAGCTAACGCCCTTTTATATCCTGCCTTACCAATCGCTGCTATCTCTACGGCTTTGGTGAGTGCCTGTTCTGCTTTCTTTAAATATTGAATATCGCCCGTGTTTTGAAAAAAGCGATTGTACTCACTCGCCACATTACCGAAACTCAATAGTTGTGTGCTGTCCTGTTTTATTTTGGCATTCCAGAGTTCAAAGTATTTTGAAGTTGTTTTTGCTGGAGTGGCAACTAAATACTGATTGTAATCTTCTTGATGTGTTCTAAATTTTGATTCTTGCTGGCATGAAACCATCAAAATTGTCGCTAAAAACAATAGTGTATATTTCATTTTTGTATGTTTTGTTGTAGTTGTAGTTTTAAATAAGGGAGAGGACAAAGTCCCCTCCCCTTCCCTTTCATAGCAATTACTCAGGATTTCCCAAATAAGGGAAAGTTGTAGAAATCTCGGCGGTTAAGCCTACTCCGTCTGAAGTCAATCTGGGCAGGTCTGACACACCATCGTCATCCAAATCTTGTCCGCTAAAGCGATTGCCTTCCGCTCCACCAAAGAACAATATCAAAGAAACATCAATAATATCGTCACTAGGTGTTCTTCCTGTTAAAGCAACCTCGTCACCATCTGGAACCAAAATGCGCCCATCATTATCAAAATCGGTCCCCGGATTAAAGTAAGTGGTAGGTAAATCTGGTGCTACTTCCAATACATCTGCTGCCAAAACAGTGGTAAGCGTGGTGGCATCCAAACCAAGAATGTTGTTTTCATAGTTTACAGCGGCGGGATCCAACCCTAACTTGTTGGCGTATACATCATGGTATTGTTCCAATCTGTTTTCAAAACCTTCTTGAAAAATGCTTACCATCTCTGAAGGAATAGCTACGTTATGTGCATCTTTCACGCTGGATTGTCCATCCAAGTCAAAACTTAAAGTGGTATTTATTCCTGGTCTCCCCATAAAATCTACTTGGGAAAAGGTTCCAGAAAAGTCTACCCCCATCATGTCATCGTCCATCATATCATCATCCATCATCATATCATCATCCATAGCCATATCATCTGGCACCATTGCGTCGTCATCACTGCTACAGGCTACCACTAAACTCAAAATAAATAGTGAGGCCATTATGCTTTTAATCTGCTTAAGTTTCATGTTTCTAAATTTTAAATGTTTAATTATTGTTTTTTGTTTGTTGTCACCCAAGTCTTGTACACATTTAATCCTAATGCATTTGTAGCTGTTGGAGTGCCCAGCATACTGTTTGGAATTTCAATAGCAATGGAAAGTGTATTGGCCCCATCAAAGGTGTCCGTTGCTTCCTCGGGAGCAAAAAATCCGCCAGGCGCAGAATCCATCTCTGGAGAGATAACCGCATTGAACTGAAAGAAGTCAAAGAAAAATGGATCTTGCCTTGGCCCGGCAAACAAGGAAACGCCCTCTGTCGTTGTTTCTACTATTGGAGTTGTAGATGATATTTCAACATTTCCAAGGGCAGCATCAGTTAAAACTTGGCTGCTTAATCCCGTTGTAGATGGGGCAACAGGTCCAAAGAAATACATTTTACCATCTCTAGCAATAGCTTGAATCACCTGATCTTCCACTAAATCCCCATCTAAATCAATATTGATTTCAGTAAGCACATCCTCATCAAAGGTGCCATAAGCTAGTTCTGGCAGTACATCGGACTGAAGATCTACAATAAAAGTGGTGTCATCTGAACCTTCACTTGGTTCAAATGCAAAAAAATCAGCAATGTCGGCAGTCGTCCCTCTCGAGGATGGCGCATCAATATGATCTGCTGCCACTAGTGCTATTGTTGCAAGGACCAATGTGCCCATGCCTGTTAAATACTTAGTTGTTTTTTTCATTTTGAATTTACTTTTTATGTTTATTACGTTCCTACCTACGGAACCTTTAGAAAGAGGGTTTGGTTTTTATATGTTAAAAAAAACTTAATGTGCTTTTAACCTAAAAGGATGGCGATTCTTCGTATTAAGTCTTTTAATTTGTGTTATTTTGAAAGACAAAATTTAACCTAATGAACCCCTCTTCTTCTGGATGGATTAACAAGTTTGGGCATCTAGCACAAGGTGAAACGGCGCACTTTCCCAATTTTGAAAGTTTATATCAAGATTTAAAAAAGAATGGGTTCGTCTATGGTATCCATCTGGACATTCCTTCATTTATTGATGTTGAGCATGCTTTGACTGAGGATGAAGTGGCCAAGATCAATTTACTCACAGCACTTTATTTCACTTTCCGATTTGAAAAAGGTGACTCGGATTTTGAACTTTTTGTAAACACAGTTTTTGATTATTATCAATCTTTAGAGGTTGGCAAAATATCCTTTCTAAACAAGATTCTAAGTGGAAAACAGACGGAATCGCAGTTAGAAAAACTATTGGACTCTAGAATATACTTAGGCGGGAATGCCTTTAATAGGGCATTTGGGAACAGTCTTACCAATTCTCTTTTATATGTAGATGTATTGATTTTTAGAGTTTACCTGCAAGGGTATACTTCCATAATGGAACATGCACAATTGTTGGAATATGTAACTATTAATATTGCCTACCATGCTCTAAATTCCAAAGAAGCAAAGAAAGCAGATGCAAAACTCATACAACTTTTAGCATCTTCCTTAACATATGTGAATTCAGAAGAGTCGAATTTTGATGGTACCTATAGAGATGTACTAAAGCAAAATTTTACCAAATGTGAGAAGGATTATTTTATGGACATGGCTTGCTTGACCATTTGGGAAGACAAGTCTCTGGACTATACAGAATCCGATTATATTCTGAGTCTTGGAAAGGATCTTGAGAAGTCTAAAAAAGAGGTGAAATCGGCCTTGGATTTTGTAAAGGATTTCTTTGAAAAAAATAGCGACAAAGTTGCCTATTTAAAAGACAAAAATTTGGCCCTTCAATTTTATGATGGAATGTCGAAAAACGTTAGCAAATTAATTTTAAGAAATAGCAAAAGACTCAAAAGAGAGCTTACTGAAAGTAAAGAATTAGTTGCGCTTTTATCAAAATCTGCCGTGAAAGAATTGGACTCAGATGAGAAGAAAAAAGTTCAAAACCAATTACTCGATATCTTTAAAAGTATTCCTTCCTTAGCTATTTTTATGTTGCCAGGAGGTGCCGTTTTGTTACCAATTTTTATTAAATTGATTCCTAAATTATTGCCTTCCGCGTTTGACGACAATCGAGTGGAGGAAACCAGCTGATTTTAAGCAAAAAAGCTATCATAAGAAAAATCTATGGAGATTTATTATTACAATTAAATAATTGATAATCAGTTTTTTAAAATATTCTATTCCAACCACAACTTAAAGTCCCTAACACGCTCTCGACTTACAATGATTTCCTGCTCACTATAGCGATTTAGCTTGATTTGAAGCCTTGAATTAGTGTACGAAATGATGTCGTTGATGTGATTGATGTTCACATAAAATTTTCGACTGATCCTAAAGAAAACTTTTGGAGATAGCTCCTCCTCCAATTGCTCAAGCGTTGTATCCAATAAATAATTTCTACCATCCGATGTAGCGGCATAGGTACCTTTGTTCTCACTGTAAAAACATTCTACCTCATCCGCATTTATAATTTTCAAATGCTGCCCCACCTTCACTGTAAATCGTTTTTTGTATTCGCGCTCCAAAGGGTTGGTCAACAGCTTTTTTATGTCATTAAAATCGACTGAAATCTTTTGGTTTTCTGGCTTAAAATCCTGGTACTTTTTTACAGCACTTTCCAACTCTTCATCGTCGATTGGTTTTAACAAATAATCGATGCTATTTAGCTTGAATGCCTGGAGTGCATATTCATCAAAAGCAGTGGTGAAAATGATTGCGCTTTTCACCTCAATGATATCAAATATTTCAAAAGAAAGACCATCGGATAATTGGATATCAAGAAAAATTAAATCAGGATGCGGATTGTTTTGGAACCATTCAATTGATTCTTCAACAGAATGCAACATTGTGGAAACCTCAACATTTAAATCTGCAAGTAAACGGTTTAATCTTCTTGCAGCCGGTTTTTCATCTTCAATGATGATTACATTCATTATTCTTAATTTAAATAATTTTTAGAATTGAGTAGCGTCATTTTCCTCTTTATCTATATACTTTTGAATTTGTCTTTCCTCCCATTTTCTGACCATAGGGTGGCTGAACACCTTGGCAGCATGTATTGCAAGAAAGAACCCCCAGATAACCGGTGTGGATACTATATTCCAAACCACCCATTTAGATAAATCGGTTTGCTCTAAGCCGTTACTCTCGAAAAAGCCCATAAAATATGCCTTAATGCCTAATAACAGGATGTTTACGATAATGTATATGCTTAGGTGATTGTAAAATTTCTTTAGACATGCCACTCTTTTCTTGGCCCTTTCCATACTTGTTGGTACTTCTTTCATCTTACTTGTATTTATCCATTTCTTTTTTGTCCTTGTCGATATATTTTTGAATCTGCCTTTCTTCCCAATTCCTTCCAAAAAACGGATTGTAATTGAACACCTTGGAGGCATGGAAGAAAACTCCAATTCCCCAAGCAAAAAGGGTTACGAAGTGTTGCCATTGCCAAAAATCATCGGTCTTCAAGTAAATATTTATAAGAATGAACGTATTGATTACTATGTAAATAGCCAAATGGGAATAGAATCCTTTTAATTCACCAATCTGCTTTTTGGCTCTTTTTAGTTTCTCTTTTTCAAAATTTTCCATGATTACTTCCACTTTTTAGTTTTCTCATCTTCCTCCATAAATTCCTTAATTTTCCGCTCTTCCCAGCTCTTTCCAAAAAAGGGATTAAGATTGAAGGTGCCTATGGCGTGAAAAATAACCCCTATGCCCCATCCAAAAGCGGCCCATAGAAACCACATATAGCGAAATCCGTTGGTTAAATAATTGATCAAGGCCAAGGCAGAGATAACCATAATATATGTCCAGAGATTGGCATAGAACTTTTTCAGTACATCTACACGCTCTTTTGCCTTTATATATCTGCTCTCTTTATTTAAGTTTTCCATGTTCATTATTTTATTAGGATGTACATTTAAATATACTGATTCATTAGAACTCATTCTGGTTCATGAATTCCTTTATTTTGCGTTCTTCCCAATTCTTGCCTAATATCGGATTGTAACCATAAGCTTTCATCCAATGTGCCAATAGACCAACTCCCCATCCAAAGGCAGGAAAAATGGCCCATACAAAGCTTGTGGTTCTATAATTTATATAGGCCAAAACTGGGATTACAATGCAATAGCTTAACAAATTGGAATAGAAGGATTTGATATTATCTACCTTTTCCTTTGCTCTGGTAAACTGGTATTCGTTAAAATTTTCCATATCGTATGTTTTTGATTGATTTCTTGTTTTTAATTATGAATCAAATTTCGATATAAAGGGAGGCTCTTAAAAAAGTAGATTCGTGAACTGTTATTTTTGAAGGATGAATTGTAGTTACACAACAAATATGGGGGAGATAGCAAGTAAATTATTTGTGTTTTACATTCCGATGACCAAGCTTTAAGAAGAACTTTAAAATTCATCCTTGTCCATTAATTCTTGAATTTTTCTTTCCTCCCATCTTTTGCCCCAGAGTGGGTTGTAGCCATATGCTTCCATGCCATGTGCAATAACACCAAATCCCCAACCTATGGTTGGAAATAACGCCCACATGAAATCTGTGGTCTTTAAATTAATCCACCATAGAAATGGAATTACAATACAATATGTAATCAGGTTTGTATAGAAATCTTTAATAGCCTTGACCCGTTCCTTAGCCTTTAAGTAACGTTTTTCCGCAATATGGGTTTCCTGCGTTTCAACAATAGTTAACTGTTTGGTCAATATAGGAATCGCTACACTAAATTTCGAAGCAGTTTTAGTTATACTTACCTCTCTGTCCGTTAAAATTTCATAGCGTTCCTTTATATTCTGAAGTCCCACCCCACTACTCTTTTTAACTACCTGTTTTTGTTGAAGGTTATTGCTTACCACCAGCATTCCATTTTCTTCGCTCACGCTAATATGTAACGGTCTGGTAGATGTAACCACATTATGTTTTACCGCATTTTCAAGCAATAATTGAAGGGATAACGGTACTATTCGCGCCTCTGGCATGCTAGATTTTTCAGGAATATCAAAAACAATGCTGTCCTCAAAACGCATTTTTAAAAGCCTCACATAAGTCCTTGCAAAATTGAGTTCCTCATCTACCATGACCAGGTCTTTATTTTTTTGTTCTAGAACATATCTATACACTTTGGACAATGAAGTGGTGAACTTTTGTGCTTGATCTGGATCCTCTTCTATAAGACTGGTCAACACATTTAAGCTATTAAAAAGAAAATGCGGGTCTAATTGGTTTTTTAAGGCATCGAATCTAGCCGAAGCACTACCTGCAATGATTTTTTGTTTTTTAACCTCTTTCTTTTGTAAAGCACGATAAAAATAAAAGGCATGTGTAAAAAGGGAAGCTATAAGCGTAATGACCAATGCAATCAAATATGGGGTCAATTTCTCATTTCCGATGAACTCCCCAAGAGCGTTGCCTGTGAAATAGTAGTAAATGCAAAAACGCAACAGTGCAAAAACCGCAATGGTAAGCACAAGAGATCCTACAGCACCTATCCATAAACGTTTTTTGGGATTGTTCTCCCATTTATAACGATGGTTTACAGCATCATGGAAATAAGAGTTTACAGCTGTTAAACCAAATGAGAAAATAAAACTTATCACTATTTGTTGTGTGATATATTCCAAGGAAAAGTTGCCATTCCCAAAAATAAAAATGCTGAGAATGGCAACAACAACTGTAATGATCAAAGAAAGTCCTAAAACCTTCAAAAAATTCTTCATATTCTTCTATTTGCACTGTGCCAATACCTGCTCAGCTCTTTCCTTTCCCCATCCAGGATAGAATGGTGTTTCCGATTTAAAGGTAGCAAAAAGTTCCAAGGCCCTTTCTATATCTTGGCAATATGGTGTAGTATCCTTACCAAAATATCTGGCACTCCCCATATCCCATTCCGCTTTTGAAAAGATGACCCTTGGGTTTTCTGGGGCCAATTCCATCGCCTTCTGATAAAGCTGTGCATTTTTACCAGATAATGTCATTCCATAAGTTGCACCATCAAAAGCGATCCAAGCAGTATTGATCATAGCTTCTTGCACTAAAATTTCAGGATTATCTGGCGAAACAGCTTTAGCTAAATCTATAAACTCCTTTGCCTTGTCCAATTTTTTGGATAATTTCTCGAGGTCCGTTTCACCAAAAGAATTAATAGTATTTATCTGCGCAACATAATAGTGTGGCAGCCAATTGTCCTGTTCTGCCATAGCAATTCGCTCAAAGAGATTAGCTGCTTCTGTTGGTTTCTGGTCTTGCCAGAGTTGAAAAGCTTTTTCCATTCCTTTGGTGTACTGGTCCTGTGCACTAAGTGCTCCAACAAATAACAGGATTAAAATTTTTGCTAGTGTTTGCATAACTGTTCGTTTTTTGATTATTGTTACTACAAAACTGCGGTACAACGAAGGGTTTCAACAAAAAGACTTACTGAATTGTAGTTTTTTAGGGATGGGTTGTTCTCAGTGGTAAATAAAAAAGCCCGCCAACCTTAAATCGGCTGTCGGGCTCAAACTACGCTACTAAACAATATTAATTACTGACTACTATAATCTTTATAAATAGCTTCTTCAAAAGCTTCCCAATGCGCATCCGTCATTCTACCAGGAGTAAACAAGCAAATACCAGTTGCGCCATTTTGCATTGAAACTGTTATGGCTTCACCTATTTCTTCTGGAAGTAAGCCGTGGTTTTCTGGGTCTTTTTCACTCCCCTTCTTTTCTGGATTAGGACAAATAAATAGACCACTGTATACTGGAGCTCCATTTTTGGCAGCAGCTACTTCTTCCTTGGTCATTTCACCGACCCATTTTGGCCCTTTTAAGTAAAAATCATTATAGTTCATTGGGTACACCGCATCCAAATCCCATGTATTCCATTCTTGTCTTACCAATTTTTTGGCAATTGTAGGGCCAGGGAACACAGCGGCATTGATTTTTTTGTTTTTGGAATGAACCACTTCTGTTAAACGATTGACCATATTGGTAATAAGGTCATATCTAAACTGTTTCCATTCCGTAACTTGAGATGGATCTTCTACCTCTTTAATATCTATCCCTGACTTTGCTTTAAAATCTGAAGTGCATTTATCACAATAACAATAATCAAATTGGGGATGTTCTATATCCATGACCAGTCCATACTTCTCCCAAAGCCCTCTTGCCAAAATCACATCAGGGAAACGGATATAATCCAAGTGTATTCCATCTACCTCATCCAGTTCGGCAATTCCACCGTATAAGTTGGATAAAAAGTCATAAACTCCGTCTTTATTGGGACAAAGAAATGTGTAATGCGGCACATAGGCTGGTTTTTCAAAAGCTGATTCTCCTAAACCATTTACAGCATACCATTCCTTTTTCAGTTTTGGATTTTCACCTTGTACCATGGTAGGAATCCAAGTATGGAATTCCATCCCAGCTTCTTTTACCAGTTTTCCAACCCTCTTGTATGTTTCAGGGTCATGTCCACCATTATACATTAACCCATCTATACCTTTTTCCTTAAGATCCGTAAACTGGGTAACAAGTTCTTTATCTGTAGCTTCACCGGGGCCGCTAATCCATGCATATACCGGAATCTTATTTTTTTCAGTACATGCCGTTAAAGAAAAAGCAATGGCCAGTAGAATGAGGAATCTGTTCATTTAAATTGATTTTTGTGTTTGCCGGTTTGAATTTAACTAATCTTTTTTGGCAAACATTGGATTCTTAGCTAAACGACATATGAGCTCATATGAACACCTAATTTACAGGGTGTTTGAGGTTTACAATACAAAAACCTGCTACGTACTTCAATATAAATCCCTTGTTCATAATATTTCTTTTCGTTTTGATGCAACCTTTTTTTTTTTCAAATGTCATTAGGTGGAACAAATCATATTTCGGTTTGCTTTTAATCATAAATCAAAAAACAAAATGAAACAAAAGAAGGAAAGACATAAGCTGATAACGTTATGCATCGGTTTATTTCTAATGCTAGGCGTATCACTAGCACATGCACAAAACAATTACACCATTAGTGGGAACGTAACCGATAAAATAAATGGGGAAACCTTATTTGGCACTTCCATTTTTTTAGAGGGAACAACCATCGGAGCTATTACCAACGAATATGGATTCTACTCCATAAGTGCCCCTGAAGGTTCCTACACCTTGGTTTTCTCCCATTTGGGCTATAAGGAAATTACCATGACTGTTACATTGGACAAAAACCAGAAGATTGATATTGAAATCGAGGAGTTTTCTACACAATTAGATGAAGTGGAGGTCACTGCCGAAGAACCGGAGCGCGCAATTCTAAGAAAACCTGAAATGAGTGTCTCTAAACTAAACGTAAAAACAGTCAAGCAGATGCCAGTAGTTTTAGGTGAAGTAGATGTGATCAAATCACTTCAAGTGCTACCAGGGGTTACTAGCAATGGAGAAGGATCAAGCGGTTTTCATGTTAGAGGTGGTGCCGTAGACCAGAATTTGGTGCTCTTGGATGAAGCAATCATCTACAATACCTCCCATATGTTGGGATTCTTCTCTGTTTTTAATGCAGACGCGGTAAAGGATCTTAAATTATACAAAGGGGGCATCCCGGCCAAGTTTGGTGGACGTGTATCTTCCGTTCTCGATGTGCGACAAAAAGATGGAAACAGTAAAAACTTCGCTCTAACAGGTGGTGTTGGCGTAATATCAAGCCGGCTTGCCGCTGAGGGTCCTATGTTCAATAATCGTGGTTCTTTTCTTGTGGCAGGTAGAGGCTCGTATGCACATTTATTCTTAAAATTGGCAGGGGAGAAAAATAGTGTCAGTTTTTACGATTTAAACCTTAAAACAAACTACAACCTTAATGATAATAACAAACTATTCCTTTCAGGGTATTTTGGCCGCGATGTTTTTGACTTTGATGGCTCGTTCAGTAGCAGTTACGGTAATGCATCCGGAAACTTAAGGTGGAACCATATTTTTAACGACAGGTTGTTCTCAAATCTATCCTTGATTTATAGCAAATACGATTATGAGCTGGGGATTGAGGATTTTGAATTTGATTGGATTTCTTCCATCAAAAACTATAACGCAAAGTATGACCTAAAATATTACTTCAGTGATGCATTCAAATTAGATTTTGGTGTTAGTACGATAAAATATGAGTTTGATCCCGGCCAAATAAAACCAACGGGGCCCGATTCTGCTATCAATGAATTGCAGTTGGACAAGAAACGTGCCCTTGAAAGTGCAGCCTATGTTAATGCAGAGCATAGACTCACAGATAATTTAACCGCCCAATACGGGATACGTTTCAGTCATTTTAATAGAATGGGCGGACAGCCTCTTTCCATATATCAAAATGATCAACCTTTAGTGTATAACCCAACGCTACAGTTTTATCAAAGGGCAGACCCCATTAGTGAAACTATTTTTAAGAAAAGTGAAAGCATAGAAACGTTCAGCAATTTTGAACCTCGTCTTGCCTTAGCCTATCAACTCAACGATTATTCTTCAGTAAAGATGGGATATTCCAGGGCAGCGCAGTACATACACTTACTATCCAATACTTCTTCAGTAACTCCTTTAGATGTTTGGACACCGAGCGGCAAGTACATCAAACCACAACTATCTGATCAGTATGCCCTTGGGTATTTCAGAAATTTTAAGGATAAAATGTATTCCCTAGAGGCGGAGGTGTATTATAAAACCGTAGATAATCGAATCGATTATATTGATGGATCGGATTTAATTGGTAACAATACCATAGAACAAGAGATTTTAAACGGCGAATCAAGAGCCTATGGCCTTGAGTTGCTTATGCGGAAGAATGAGGGTAGGTTGACAGGATGGATAGCGTATACCTTGTCCAAGTCTGAGCAAAGAACTCCGGGTGATATCGCCGGTGGCCCTGGAATCAATAACGGCGATTGGTATAATACTCCTTTTGATAGAACACACGATATTTCGGTTACCGCCGCCTATAAATTCAATGACAAGTGGAGTTTTGGCGCAAATACTATTTTTCAAACGGGTAGACCCGTTACGTATCCAAATGGGCAATACCAATATGAAGGTATTTCCATCGCTAGTTATTCAGACCGTAATGCAGATAGATTGCCTGCTTATTACCGTTTGGATGTTTCCGCAACCTACAAACCCAACAAAAGACCTGATAAAAAATGGAAGGGCGAATGGGTCTTTGGCATTTACAATGTGTTCAATCGAAAGAATGCTGCTTCCATTTCATTTGGACAAAATTTTGAAACCGGAGCCAACGAAGCGACCCGTACGGCAATCTTCGGAATTGTTCCTTCAGTCACCTATAATTTTAAATTCTAAAACGATGAAACTATACTATAAAATCTTAATTAGTACTTTCTTAGCGGTAAATACATCATGTACAGATGTTGTTGAAGTTGATGTTCCAGAAGGTCCCATCCGACTAACTATTGAAGCTTCATTGGACTGGGAAAAGGGAACAGCTGGTAATGAGCAGACCATTTTGCTTAGCACATCCACTCCTTTCTTTGATAGCCAAGCCAAGCCATCGGTAACCGGTGCAAGTGTTCAAGTAACGAACAACAGTTCGGGAGCAGTATTCAATTTTGAAGACCAGGGCAATGGACAATATACCACTTCCTCTTTTGTGCCGGTATTCGGCAATTCGTATTCGCTCGAAGTGGTCTACCAGAACGAACGCTACACAGCCACTGAAACCTTATTGCCCGTAACCGATATTTCTTCCATTACACAATCCAGAGAGGATGGTGATGATGATGAGGCCCTTGAAGTAAATGTGTCATTTCAAGATCCGGCTGATATTGAAAACTACTATTTCCTGAGGTTTCAGAGCAGAAATGATCTACTACCAGAGCTTTTTTACATTAAGGATGAATTTATTGATGGCAATGAGGCTACTTTTCTCTACGAAAAAACCGAAGATGAAGAAGATAATATTGAAGAATTTCAACCTGGTGATGTTGTGGATATTATTTTGCTCAGCGCCTCCGAGGATTACTACAACTATCTTCAACTTTTAATAGAACAATTTGAAGGCGCAGGAGATCCATTCAGTGCAACTCCCGTAGCATTAGTTGGCAATTGCATAAATATTGATAACCCAGATAATGTTCCGTATGGATATTTCAGGGTTACCGAAAAGGTAGAAAGCACATATACGTTTGAGTAGTTTTTGTTTAGGTTGGTTAAACCCCAAAGTGATGTTTTCATGCTTTGGGGTTTTTTGAAGTTAAGTTGATCATTAAATCATAGTGCTGTGTAACATATGGAATAATGTATTGTCTTTGAAGTGGCTAATTATCAAATATTACTGAAATGCAATCAAACCACATTACCTTCTATTTTCTTCCATTGTTGATCATCACCTTGCTAACTGGATGCAACGATACCAAAAAAGTAGAACCAGTTAATGCAACGGTAAAAAGTGAAATTGAATTTCCGTTAGGTGGTTTTACAGAAAACCATATGGATTCCCTTTTTATCAGTAGTATGGAAGATGCTGTCCAAAAAGGAACTTACCCAAATATTCATAGTGTCTTGATTCTCAAGAACAACAAATTGGTCTACGAAAATTACTTTAAGGGCAAGGATGAGTTATGGGGCGATGATTTGGGAATAATTGGTCACCACAAAGATAGTCTTCACGATGTGCGTAGCATCTCAAAAAGTATTGTTGCCGCCTGTATAGGCATTGCATTGAAAAAGGAAATGATCGATAGTCTCTCCCAAAGCGTATTTGACTTTTATCCGGAGTTTGAGGAATATAACACAGGGTTACGCTCGCAAATTACTGTTGAGACACTGCTTACCATGACCACGGGCATGGAATGGAATGAAAATGTTCCTTATACAGATCCTAGGAATAGTGAAATTCTAATGACCTCCAGTGATGACCCTATAGAGTTTGTGCTAAGCAGGCCCATTATAACCATTCCTGGAGAAGTTTGGGAATACAATGGGGGCACTACTCAACTTTTGGCCTCCATTATAGAAAAGACCAGCGGTTTAAACATTCATGAATTTGCAAAAAAACATTTGTTTTTACCTTTAGGGATAGAAAAGTCTGAATGGACTGAATTCCCAGGCATTAATCTACCCGCAGCGGCATCCGGGCTTCGCTTAACTTCCAGGGATTTAATGAAATTTGGTATGCTGTATGCTAATGAAGGGGAATGGAATGGAAATCAAATTTTATCCAAAGAATGGACCCAAAAATCTAAACAACCGCATATTTGGTTTGGCCGGAACAATAATGTGGGGTATGGATATCAATTTTGGATATTTAAGGCCATAACCATCAACAAAAAGCAAAACCACCTAATTCCTTCCGCTGTTGGTAATGGCGGTCAACGAATTTACATTGACGAAAAAAATGATTTAATTGTAGTTATAACTGCAGGGAATTATAACAATTGGACACTGAAGAAAGATTCAGAATCACTGCTTACAGATTTTATTTACCCTTCGCTAATGTTGAATTGAAATGTAAGGCCAACTGTTCTTGGTGTATATCATTATGATACTTGTAAGAAAAACACCTTGGATTTAGCGTTTCTGCGCTCTAAAATTCATTTTACGCTTCCATTAAATAGCTCATTAACAGATTTTTACTATATTAGATAGCTGAGATTTTCACTATACCTCCCCCACTTTTTCTCGGTTTGTTCCCCTTTTACGTAGACCCTTACTTGCAGTTGTATAGATTGATACATGATGTTTGGAATTAAGCAAGTTGTAGAGTACCCATTACGAATTGCTAATTCAACTAAATATCAACCTTATGAAAAAACTACTCTTTACCTGCATTGCAGCAACGCTGCTTATGGCATGTCAACAAGGACCTGTCCGGTATACCCAAAACTCACCCGAGATAGATACCGTCAAAAAACTGATTGCTAATTATGATAGCAAAGTATTTGATACTAGTATGTATGCGGATACCTCAAAAACCTATTACAATACAAAAGATAATCCCATGTCTCCCAGTGAAACCATGGACTATCACAAACAAACAGATACCAACTATTCCAGCAGAGGTTTCCAAAAAGAAAATCAAGACTATGAAATGGTGGTTACAGATGATGGGGAAACTTGGGTAAACTGTTGGTTAAACTGGGGTGGAACCTTAGCCGCTAATGGCAAGGAAGTTTCAATCCCTATTCATTTAACATATCAATTTGCAGAAGGAAAAATTGTAAGGGAATTAGGGTATTGGGATCCTACTGAAATTGTGCTGACACTGCAACAAATTGAGGCCGAGGCCAAAATGGCCGAAGAAAATTCAGCGAGCGAATAACAAATACAAACAATTACTAATAATTAAAACCAACCTATTATGAAAAAAGGATTTCTAACCTTATTACTATTGCCATGCTTAATTTTTGCGCAAGAAGCACAAGAATATGGCGTATTCACTAACCTTATGCTTACTGCCCACCCAGAAAAGATTACTGAATTTGAAGCTGGGCTTAAAGCACATAATCAAAAGTATCATCCAGAAGGCGCTTACCAAGCGAGTGTATTTTTTGTAACCAGTGGGAAAAACTTTGGGAAGTACATTTGGAGTATGGGACCATTACCTTGGAGTGCAATGGACAATGCACCAGGAGATGAAAATGGCCATAACGCAGATTGGAATGCCAATGTTGCGCCATACGCTTTGGCAGAATCTGAAGTAAATTATTGGAGGGCAGATATGGAACGTTCCAATTTCACCAAAGACTTTCAACTTAAAAACCTTGCCATTTTTATGTTAGATATGAAACGTTTTAAGCAAACACAATTCATGGCTGTTCTGGATAAAGTGACCAAAGTCTTTAAAACCAAAGACCCAGGGCAACAATGGGGAGTATACTTTAATGAATTGAACAACATGGATGGACAAGATGTGGTCTGGGTGAATTTCTTTGATAGTTCTTCTTGGATGAGCGAAGAAGATAAATTTCCACAATGGTTTGAAGAAGTGCATGGAGAAGGTACTTTTATACCCTTTCTTACGGATTTTGAAGCCGCAACCAATGGCGATATGCAAGAATTATGGGTTTTTAGACCAGATTTAAGTGGTAGTGATGGCAAAGTACAAGCGGTAGCAAGTGAATAGCATTTAGTGTTCAGCATAGGTAGGGGCATGAAAGTGTCCCTACTTTTTATTTACATTAACCAACCAAAAAGTATAATGCATTTAAAAAAATCACTGGTCATTGGCTTAGTTGTTACAGCAATCAGCATATCTGCATGGGAATTGTATTGGCGTTCACAGGGATTCTCTGAGTCCATTGATGATAATGATGCCCTTTGGGCACAAGAACGTTCTAAAGTTGATGATCTGTCCAAAGAAGGTGTTGTTCTTATTGGCTCTTCCAGGGTTCACTTTGATATCCAATTGGACGTATGGAAAAAAATGCTTGGAAACAAGCCAGTACAATTGTCATCCGGAGGCTGTTCTCCTTTGCCATTTTTTCATGATGTTGTTAACACCTCTCCCTATAATGGTACAATTGTACTAGGTGTGACTCCTGGATTATTTTTTTCAACTACGTACCCAGAGGCTCCACCTTGGGCTTGGCCTCAAGCTAGAGTAAATCATTTTCATGATCGCACCTATGCACAACGTATAAATCACAAACTATCAATCCCCCTTCAAAGTTCTTTAGCATTTATAAGTGAGGTTGAAGGTGTTGATGGCCTCAATTTAAAAGAACTATTGGGCAAGGTGAAAATTGGTAACCGAACTTTTGATCCAATGCCTCCATTTCACTCTTTTGAAAACATACGGCTCGATAGAAATGTTCGGATGAAAAAACGCATGGAAACTGACACAACTTTTGCAAACACCGTAAAAAATGTATGGCAATTTTTCATGTCGGGTGAAGGACCACCTCCAGATAAAGAATCAACTATGGCTTTTTTTCTTGAAGATTTAAAAAAATTTAAACAGAAGGGCGGTACAGTAATCCTGTTGCGTTGTCCATCTATGGGCTACTTAAGGGATTTTGAAAACAACGTTACACCCAGAAGCAAATTTTGGGACGAGTTGGTGAAAAAAGCTAATGTGAAAGCCTATCACTTTGAAGATTACCCCCAATTGCAGGGGTTTCATCTACCAGAATGGTCGCATCTATCTGCACAAGATGCCGATATCTTTACCAAAGAATTTATCAAAATCATGAAATCTGATAGTATATTGTAATAAAGAAATGACAACATGAACCTAAAGCAATCATTTTTAATAGCAATTATACTTGGCTTTATAGGACTAGCCGCATGGGAAATGTATTGGCGTTCCAAACCAGATTATTATAAGGCCAATTTGGAAGATGATAGATATTTATGGGCAGAGCACCGAGCAAAGGTAGAATCAGCTACCGATAAGGATATTGTTATAATTGGTTCTTCTAGAACTGCGTTTGATTTTAACACCCATGTTTGGGAAGAGACCCAAGGTATTAAACCTATTAACCTCGCTACAGACGGTAAACCACCATTGGTGTTTTTTGAGGATATTGTTGAAAACACTAATTTCAATGGAACCTTAATCTTGGGAATTACCCCGCTCCTTTGCTTCTCGCCAGGAGTGGAACAAAGAAATTTAGAGGCCAAAATATGGGTAAATCATTATCACAATCAAACCTATGCTCAAAAACTAGGTTTTTGGGTTTCAAAACCCTTAGAACGTCATTTGGTGATGCTGACATCATCAGAGCTGGAGTTTTACAATGACCTCGATTTAAAATCACTTCTAAAAACAATTCATATCACCACAGAAGAGCGACCTGACAACCGTTTTAAACTTTTAAAGTTTAGCGCCAATGATGAGGATAGAAATTTGATGATGTTCCCTTTAATGGTAACAAAACCTGAGTTTGCGGAGAAAGTTCAAAATGTTTGGAATTCTTTCTTGCCCCATATTCCAGATTATGAAATCATCAAAGACGGGATTCCGACAGTTCTTAAAAAATATGAAGTAGCAGCAAAAAAGTTCCAAGAAAGAGGAGGCAAACTTATTCTTATCAGACATAAGGCGGAGAACGGTTGGAACAAGCACACAAAAAGAATACTGCCAAAAAGTATGGTATGGGACAAATTTGTTCAACAAATGAATTGTCCTGCTTACCATTTTGAAAATTATGACTTTATGTCCAAACCTACCTTGCCAGATTGGTCACATATGAATGCTGAAGACTCAAAAACATACACCAAAGCCTTGGTAAACAAACTAATAGAAGATAACCTTTTACAAAAAACCAACTAAAACATGTTATTCAATTCCCTAGGATTTATCGTCTTCCTGACGGTAGTATTGATTCTATATTATGCTCCTTTATTCAACTGGACGCAAAAAAAACTAATGCTCCTACTGGCTAGCTATGTCTTTTATAGCCTATGGAACCCTCCTCTAATTTTACTTTTATGGATTTCCACCATGGTAGATTGGACAGCAGGTAACAAATTGGCCAAAGAAGAACGACCAAAAGTTAGAAAACTGTGGTTGCTATTGAGTATGGTGGTCAACCTTGGTTTTTTAGCCTTCTTTAAATACGGAGATTTTCTGTTGGAAAACTTTGTATTGCTTTCCAATAGTGTGGGTTGGGATTTTAAAGCACAACCTATGGATATCATTCTGCCCATGGGTATTTCGTTCTATACTTTTCAGACCATGTCATACACCATAGACATTTACAAGAAAAGAATTGGCCCTGCCAAAACCTTTTTAGACTTTGCTCTGTATGTAACGTTCTTTCCACAATTGGTGGCAGGACCAATTGTTAGGGCAAAGGACCTTATCAGTCAATTTTATGAAGCCAAAAAAGCTACTGCAAAGCAATTTATTTGGGGATTGTTTTTACTCACCATTGGTTTATTTCAAAAAGTGGTACTGGCGGACACCTTATTATCCAGTACATCGGATACTGTTTTTGGTTCAAAAGAAATTCTAAACTTTTGGGATGCTTGGTCTGGAACACTTGCCTTTTCAGGGCAGATATTTTTCGATTTCGCTGGGTACTCAACCTGTGCTATTGGTATCGCCTTAATGCTCGGTATTGTTCTTCCTGATAATTTTATGTTTCCTTATGCCTCTATTGGATTCCGTGACCTATGGAAGCGTTGGCATATTTCACTCTCCAGCTGGCTGCGAGATTACCTTTATATTCCCTTGGGTGGTAATCGGTTTGGCATTACAAGAATGTACGTTGCCTTGATGCTCACCATGTTGTTGGGCGGACTTTGGCATGGCGCGGCATGGACCTTTGTTGTTTGGGGTGCATTACACGGCACTTATCTTATAGTGGAGCGACTTCTTAAAAATGTGTTTACCGTTAAACTAAATGCATGGAATGGGATTCTGTTAGCCTTATTGACCTACACCTTGGTTAATTTTACCTGGGTGTTTTTTAGGGCAAGAGAATTTTCAACTGCTAAAAATATGATTGCCTCCATGCTTTTTATGAATGATGAAGGGGCCAAGATATTAGGTCTTTTTGATATTTTAAAAGTATTTATCGTGGTGACATTGCTATTTATATGCCATTGGTTAATGCGCAATACCAACATGAAAGCGGTAAGTGAAAAAACTTCACCTTGGCTGTTAGGAATATGTTGGGCAGCAATGTTTTTTCTTATCTGTATTGCACAAGGCAGTGGAGAACAATTTATCTATTTTCAGTTTTAATGCGAAAACAATTTTCAAAAATGGGGTTTTAGGTGAGCCTAAAAAAGCAGCTCGCAAAGAATCCCATCTTTTAATTTAATACGTATCTTAACTCCTCTTAAAACTTCTTAAATCAATCACTTTGAAAACAGCTTTAAAAGGTATTATCGTCCTATTGTTTTTAGGGCAAATTGCGTTTGGTCAAACCAAATCCAATCTTGAACTTATCGACATTTTTAACATGGAATATATTTCCGATCCGCAAATCTCTCCGGATGGCAACCAGATTGTATATGTTCGTAATTTTAAGGATGTCATGACCGATAGAAATCTGTCCAACATTTGGTTGGTCAATTTTGACGGTTCCAACAACAGACCGATTACAAACGGCAATCAGAATGATTTTTATCCTAGATGGTCACATGATGGAAAGAAAATCATCTTTAAATCGAACATGTCAGATAAAAAAATGAAGGTCTACCTTATGTGGATGGACACCAAAGAGATTGCACCATTGACCAATACGCCAAAAGCTCCCGGACAAATAGCATGGTCGCATGACGATCGATACTTAGCATTTAATATGTTCGTACCCAAAAAAGAAGAGTCCATTGTAAAAATGCCGGCAAAACCAGAAGGTGCAAAATGGAACAAGCCTCCCACTTATATTGACAAACTTAATTATAGAGGAGATGGACAGGGGTATATCAAAGGAGGTAATATGCAGTTATTTACTTTACCCATTACCGGAGGTACTCCCAAACAATTGACAAGCACAGCTTATGACCACGGTAAGCCAATTTGGTCAAAAGATGGTAGCAAACTGTATTTTTCAGCCAATTTCAATCCAGATCAGGCTTTTGAACCCAATAATAGCGAGGTATATGAGTTAAATTTGGTGGATAACAAGGTAAACGCACTTACCAGTAGGTATGGCCCAGATCAATCACCTACCTTATCCCCTGACGGAACTAAAATTGCTTACATAGGACTCGATGATAAATTGCAAGGGTATCAATTGAATGAACTCTATGTCATGGATGTTTCTGGTGCCAATTCTAAGAAAATATCCAATGATTTTGATAGAAACATTGCTAATATTCAATGGGCAAAAGATGGAAAAGGCCTGTATTTTCAATATGACGATAAAGGAGATACCAAAATTGGCCATATGTCACTATCGGGGGCAACATCCACCAAAGTTGAAGGTTTGGGAGGATTATCTTTAGGAAGACCTTATAACGCAGCAACCTTCACAGTTTCCAATACAGATAGATTGGCATATACTTTGGGCGGCACCCAACATCCAGCAGATTTAGGAGTATATGACAAAAAAGGTTCGAAAAGAATCACTTTTGTAAATGACGATTTGTTCTCATTCAAAAATTTGGGAAATGTAGAAGAGATTTGGTGGGAATCATCATATGATCAACAAAAAATTCAAGGATGGGTCGTAACACCTCCCAATTTTGATCTCTCCAAAAAATATCCCTTTATTCTCGAAATACACGGGGGCCCTTTTGCAAGTTACGGTTCTGTATACTCGGCAGAAATACAGGCTTATGCGGCGGCTGGTTATGTAGTGCTCTATTGCAATCCAAGAGGAAGTACAAGTTATGGGGAGGAGTTCGGCAACATGATACACCATGACTATCCAAATCATGATTATGAGGATTTAATGTCTGGTGTGGATGCTGTAATAAAAAGAGGCTCTATAGACGAAAAAAATCTTTTTGTTACCGGTGGTAGTGGCGGCGGTGTATTGACTGCATGGATCGTTGGTAAAACAGACCGCTTTAAAGCGGCAGTGGTAGCTAAACCAGTAATTAACTGGACAAGCTTTGTCTTATATGCAGACGGCGCTGCTTTTTTCTCTAAATATTGGTTTGGAAAAAAGCCATGGGAAGATCCAGAGAGCTATTTCAGGCGTTCTCCATTATCCTACGTAGCCAATGTGACCACACCGACCATGTTACTCACTGGCGAAGAAGATTATCGTACCCCAATTGCTGAGTCAGAACAATTTTATACTGCTTTAAAGCTGGAGGGCGTGGAAACGGCAATGGTCCGTATTCCCGGTGCGTCTCATGGTATTGCAAACAAACCAAGTAATCTAATTGCAAAGATTGCGGGTATCTTGGCTTGGTTTGAGAAGTATAAGAGCTAACAAATCCAAACTATAATTCCTAAACTGCATTCTATGTTTCGCAAGCATTCCATCTTATTTTGTTTTATCTCTTTAGCGTTGCATCCCATTTCTGGCCAAGAAACAAGGGTTATGAGTTACAATGTGAAGTATGACAATGTGAATGATACCATCAATAACTGGAATAATCGCAAGCATACCATGGTGGATTTAATTCAATATTACAAACCTGACTTCGTTGGAGCCCAAGAGGTGCTTCATCATCAACTCTCCTATTTGGACTCCATGCTGGCGGAACACTCGTATGTTGGAGTTGGTAGGGATGATGGCAAACAAAAAGGAGAATACGCTCCAATTCTGTTTAATACTTTCAACTTTGAATTATTGGAAAACGAAACATTTTGGCTTTCTGAGACACCTGCTAAAGTTTCGGTGGGTTGGGATGCGTCAATGGAACGTATTTGTACTTATGGTCTATTCAAAAATCGTACTACGGGAATGGAACTGTATGTATTTAATACCCATTTTGACCACATAGGGGAATTAGCCAGAGCAAAATCCGCTGAATTGATTTTACAGAAGATCCACGACATCAACGTTAAAAATCTTCCTGTCATTCTTATGGGAGATCTTAATTTAACTCCAGATACCACACCAATAAAGCTTATAAGAACAAAAATGGATGATGGAATGGAAATTTCAAAAGAACCATTTTACGGCCCCTCAGGTACGTTTAGCGGTTTTGACCACAGCAGGGTTTTAAACACTAGAATAGATTATATCTTTACAAAGAATCTAAAAGTCAATAGTTACATTCACATTGATGATAGGATGGAAAACAACAAGCATGTTTCGGATCATTTACCCGTATTTCTTACCCTAAATACAAAACAATAGGATGTACATTCCACATTATTATAAAAATGAAGATTTAAAAGAAATCAAAGCTTTCTTGATGCATAACAGTTTTGGGATTTTGGTGAATCAAGTGGATGGAAAACCTTGGGCATCGCATATTCCTTTAGAACTGGATAAAGACAAGGAAGGAAAAGATATTCTTGTGGGTCATATTGCAAAAGCTAATCCGCAAGGGAAGGCTTTTGATTCAAATACAGAAATTTTATGCATATTTAATGGCCCACATGCCTACATATCTTCTTCTTGGTATAAAGAAGAGGAAGTTCCTACATGGAATTATATAGCAGTACATGTTTATGGAAGATTGAAAGTTTTGAATGAGGAAGAAACCATGGCATCGCTTCATAAACTGGTAGATAAGTATGAAGAAAACTCTAAAAACCCTGTTTCTCTGCATGATATGTCTCCTAAAACACTAAGACAGGTAAAGGGCATCATTGGTTTTCAAATAGAAATCACAGCTATTCAAGCGGCATATAAACTCTCACAGACCAGAACAGAGGATCATCCAAAAATCACCTCAGAACTTACAGATCAATCTGATGCTGGCAGTAAGGCCATTGCACAGGAAATGAACAAATCAAAAGTTTAAAATCACCTATTCTATTCATTATCCTGGAATTTAGTATCCGCCCAATTGGAATAGCGTGGATTATCAACATGCATGATCCAGATTTCATCTGTATACTTACCTTTCATGTTTGAACGGTAGGCCGCATAAGCATCTTCATTCTGCTGATATTTTGCCAAGTAAACATAATTAAGACCGTTATCTGGATTCTTAAAGTATTCAGCGTTTAATCCCTTTTTCTTCAAATCTGCCATAAAACTCTTCAAATAGCGCTCGTTTTTAAACACATTTGCTACTATATAATGCCCCTTTCCTACACCATCCAGATTGATAAACTTTTCTATTGGTTTAAATGCTCCCCCAGTAAACGCACCACCCTTTTTCTCTGGAGTAATCTCTTTCTTATCTGGGGCAATCTCTTTCTTAATAGTAGTATTTTCATTTACAGCAAGACTTGTAGTCTCAAGGACAGTACTGATTGAATCTAAATCATCACTTTTTGCTAGATATAACTGCTCGGCATTTTTTTCAATATCGGGACGCTTATTATCCGTCTGACGTTTTACCATCCGCATGACCATTTCAAATCGCTCCTCCAAATCCTGTTGTCTCCTTAGTTCGAGCGAATCCATTTTATAGAGCAGGTCATCAATTATGGCATAATGGTCTTCTTGTTGCTCTTTAAGTGTTTTTACTTGTTCCTCCCAAAAAGCTAAATCCTCTTTATTGGTGGGTCGCAACGTAGTTTTCGCATCTAGTTTGTTCTTCTTCTTTTTCTTATGCTCTTTAATATCAGCTACAAAAGTACCTTCAATAGGTTTTTGAGTGGAGCCTTCATTGGAAGCCAATGTATTTTTGGCCAATGATGGAACAAAAGAAAAAGCAATGGAAATTTCATGGGTCACCCCTAAATCCACGATGTTGTTGTTTAAATTTTTCTCAAAATTATACCCAAAGGACAATCTTCGGTTTAAATTAAAACCAGTACCTGCCGATGCTCCATAGAATTGATCGTATCCACCTTGAATCCATCCCAGTTTTGGTAAGTCAAGAATAAGTCCACCTCCAAAAATAGGGTCTTCCTCACCTTCAAATCTGGCTCGTGCTAAAGGCAGTAAACGGCCATCCTCAAAAATACCAGCACCATTTTTAAATTCATGTGCAAACTGAATATGTCCTGAAAAAGTCTTCTCGTTAAACTCACTTAAAGATTTTCCTGTCTTAATATTATAATCAACCAGATTTTGCGCAAATACACCAAAGTCAAACTTACCGACGGAAAGGTTTAGACCAGGTTGAAAGGATATGATAGAATTTTGGGTGGCATCATTCAATAATGGATCGTCTTCCAATGCGACAGCCCTATCAGGATCAAAACTACTTACATAGTATGGGATATTTACTCCAAAACTTAAGTTACTTTTTTGACCAAGCTGAATGCCATGGGAATAGTTAGCCATTATACCAAGATTGGAGATAACTCCTTCTTGTTGATTATACAGACTAACTCCCATACCTATCCGGTCATTTATTTGACCACTATAGCTCAAGAAATAGTTTTGGTTGTTATCATTAAAATCCGAGCCTTGACTTCTATGAAAAAGGTTTACGTACGACTTGTTTTCTCTAACTGCAGAAAAAGTCGGGTTGATCAGGAATCTATTGAATTTTAAAAGATTCTGAAACGGCACATCGTAACTTACGTACGGATTACTCTCTTGTGCACTTAAATCCGTGAAATGCAGGCACGAAAAAATCAGATAAAAAATCCAATTGTAGCAAAAAAGAGAACTGCCTTTGGAGAATAGGGGTAGTTTTACGTCCATAGCCAAATGGTGTTTGTAGGTTAAAGGACCTGAGGGAACCAGGTGTATGTCTTTTGTTTGGTCTCATTAGCAAGATTTGGGAGCTTGTAAGAGTTTTACTATTAACTTTAATGTAATGTTACATATTTTATCGGTAAATAGCCAATTTTATCGTTGAAAAACCGGTTTTACTAGTTAACAAACGCTTTAAACTGAAAAAAATTGGATGAATTAGGATAAAATATTGATATTCAAACTCTTGATCTCCTATACGTTTTTATCGATATTCGATGTATTTTTGGGTTTTAGAATTGTCCTTTTTCATTAAATCATGTCAGAATCACCAAAAATAATCGCTTATACGGATCAGTATAGTGAAGCATTTAAAACGCTAAATGAAGAGTGGATCACCCAATATTTTAAAATGGAGGAAATGGACCGTATTTCCTTGAACCACCCTCGAGAATATATTTTGGACAAGGGAGGATATATTGCTGTTGCATTAATTAAAGAAGAAGCTGTTGGGGTATGCGCTTTAATTAAAAGTGAACACGAAGGGTTTGATTTTGAATTGGCAAAAATGGGGGTTTCTCCAAAAGCCCAGGGCAAAGGAATTGGTAAGCTTCTAGGGCATCATATTATTGAAAAAGCCAAAGAATTAAATGCTAAACGGCTGTATCTAGAAAGCAATAGGGTTTTGGTGCCTGCTATTAATTTATATCGAAAATTAGGTTTTAAAGAGATTGTAGGAGCCGTTTCTCCATACGAGCGCAGTGACATTCAGATGGAATTGGACCTTATGAACTAGCGATTTGGTTTATGCAATGAAGGTCGTTTTTAAAAACCACCTTAATCCAAATCGGGTTCTTATTTACTGAAGAGTATTTTCATATATCGTTTAAAATGAGTATATTATAGAATTCATTTTTAAAATTCTAAAGCCATGGGAACAGTAAAGAATTTGAACAAATGGGCCAATTCACACACCTATTACCCATTAGATCTTGTACGTGTAGCGCTAGGAGTCTTTCTTTTTATCAAAGGAGTGGAATTTATGACCAATCATGAACAAATGGCTGAGGTGGTAAGACCATTCCAGGAAATGCCTGGAGGTATGATCCTTTTGCATTATATAGCCCCTGCACACTTTGTAGGAGGATTTTTAATTGTAGTGGGCTTATTAACGCGATGGGCGGTTTTGGCACAGTTACCCATTTTAATTGGAGCGGTTTTGGCCAATTTTTTAGGAGTAATGAACACATCTAACTTATTGTTGGCAACCATAGCCTTGCTGGTTTGTATTTTCTTCTTGGTTTATGGTTCTGGAAAGCATTCTGCAGATTACTATTTAAAAATGCAAAAATAGCTTAGGTCTTTTAGAGGTTATCTAGCTGATTGCTTTTGCCGTCATTGCTAATAGTCCAAAAGAAACCAACAAAAAAGAAGCTGTCCGCCGCTGGCGTTATGGCCCTTCTATCAAAAACACCATTCACATTTGGAGCATCTGCATATTGGTAATTATTGATGTTGTTGAATCCCAAAACATTGTTTACGGAGAAATACAAAATCTTCTGTTGATCGATAAGGTAGGCCCAGTTAACACTTAAATTATTGAAGGATTTGGTCTTTTCTGCCAAAAAAGCATCGGTGTTTGGATTATCATACGGTCTACCCGATCCATACGAATATGAAAATCCAACTTGAGAGCGTAGTTTGTTTACCCAGTATTTTGTGACAATGGATAGATTATGTTTTGGCGCAAAATTAGGTGTGGCCCTTTCACTAAAGTTGCGATAGTCTCTTTCCGTATTCAAATAGGAATAGGAAACCCAATAGTCGAGGCTTTTTATGCTTTTATTGTCTCTCCAAAATACATCCAAACCAGCAGCATATCCATTACCTGTATTGGTAAAATTAGAATCAAACCGGGGAAGTTCGGAATCGTACTTGATCAAATCATCATAATTCTTGTAATAGGTTTCCGCTCTAAATGTTTTTCCATCATCCACATGTTGATAGTTTAAAATGTAATGCGTTGTTTTTTCAGATTGAATAGCCTGTCTAAATTTGGCAACTTCTGCCAAAGGGTTTTGATAAAAATCGCCATAGGCCAAAGAAAATTGGCCCTTATCCCCTGGCTTATATGCTAAAGAAATCCTAGGTGAAACTGTAAAGTCATTCAGTAAAGTGCTGTGCTCTCCCCTAACCCCAAGTTTCATGGCAAACTGATTGCTTAAAAAAATATCTGTTTCCAAAAAGCTGGCCCACAATTGGTCTTGATAGTTACTATTAAACTCAAACCCATCCTGAGCACTAAAAGTTTCATCATAGTCCGTTAAAAACAACTCAGAACCAAAATTTAGGTTGAATCTGCTACTAAAATTCTTTCTAAGTTTAAATTTAAAGTGCGAAGCCGTTTCGCTTGCCTCAATGCCATCATTTTGTATTCCAATGGTATTGGAATCCGAAGAAATAGCAGCACCTGATATTAATGTCCAATCATTCTCAAAAAAGTATTTGTAAGAGGCATTAAAATAAAGATTGTTGTTCTTTAACTGAAAGCGAACAAAATCGTCAAAATTGATATCCTCTTGCGCAATATCCAAATCAGCATGATTGAATCCTGTGTATAATTTAAACATGCTTTTTGCCCCTTTACTTCTGAAAACAGCTTCACCTGCTATAGATTCATATGGACTATTCCATCGCACCCCTTGATTGGAAGGTATTAGGGATTCATACGGAGCAAGATTGATATAGGAAGTGTTGATGCTTAAGGATTGATCGCCCCAAATTTCGGTGTGCCCCAATCCGCCACCTACTGACATCACCGAAATATCCGTTTTTTCTTGATCAGGTACATCCGTAGTGTTTAATAAAAGTACGCTGGACAGAGCTTGGCCATATTCTGCCGAATAGCCTCCTGTGCTAAATGTAATCCCTTTAAAAAGGAATGGAGAAAACCTACCTCTGGTAGGAATGTTGTTTGCGGTGGCGTTAAAGGGTTGAAAAACACGAAGTCCATCAATAAAAACTTGCGTTTCCCCTGCCTCCCCTCCACGCACAAAAAGTCGACCATCTTCACTAACTGATGTGGTACCCGGTAAAGTTTGCAATGCCGCAACAAAGTCCCCGGCCGCACCTGCAGTGGTAACAATATCCAACGGTTTTAAAACGGATACTTTAGAATTGTCGCCAGCCTCAAAAGTCCCTGCGGTCAAGGTAACACCGGTTAAGGCATTAATAGATTCCACTAAACTAATTCTGATGTCTTTAAAATAAGAGATGTCCCCTACTTCGTAGTGGGGATCATAGGACAACATGGAAATTATCAATGTTTGCATGCCAGTTTCAGTTGTTTCAAAACTAAACGTCCCATTTTCGGTAGTAGATGCCCCATCATAGGTGCCCTCCAAATATACATTGGCTCCCGCTATGGGGTTGTTTTTTGCATCGGTCACCACACCTGAAACTGTGGTTTGTGCCATTGTAATACTCAAATTGAGCAATATTAATACGAGTAGGGTTGGTTTTTTCATGACTGTTCGTTGTTTGATGCACCAAAATTGTGCAATCAAAAAAGTCTTAGCCAATAGGAATTACTGAACTGTAAATTATAAGAGATGAATTGTGTGTATCAGAAAATGTCCCTGCTTCTTTCATTTTGTCCATTACGCATTAAACAGTACATTTAAGTACTTGTTTACCAACCATTTTAAACCAATACTATCAAACAGACCCTCCGCATACTCTTGTTTATGTGCTTGGCCATGCACTCATTGACAGCCCAAAATAAAAACTTGGACAGTCTACTTACAGTTTGGCAAGATGTTTCGGTGCAGGATACCACACGATTGGAGGCTGCATATACAATCTTTATTTCCCAGTTTAGACAGAATCTGGATACAGCCAGGGTTTTTGGAAAGAAAATGCTTGAATTTTCTCAAGAAAACAAAAACTTAAAATGGGAAGCTACTTCCACTCGATTAGTTGGAAATACGTACGCCGTTCAAGGAAAACTTGAAGATGCATTAGTATGGTTCAATAGAAGTTTGGTTCTTTCCCAAAAGTTGGAAAGTCAAAAGGATATTGCTGTTACTTTGAGTAATATAGGAACAATTCATTATGAAATAGGAAATTATACGCAATCCATATCATTCTTGTTGGAAGGGCTTAAGATTTCTGAAGAACTTGATGACAAACCAGCATTGGCACGTGTCACCAATAATCTTGGCAACGTATTTATTGAGCAAAAGAACAATGAAAAAGCTCTGGAGTATTATTTATATAGTTTAAAACTTAAGGAGGAACTTGATAATCCTAGATCACTACCTGCGGCCTATAACAATATTGCCCTGGTATATGGCAATCAAAAAAAGTATGACCAAGCATTCCAATACCTAATGAAAAGTATTGAGACCGCAGAAAAAGTCGATGATAAAATATCCCTGACCCGAGCTTATGCTAATATAGGTTCATTATATAATGAAAGAGGAGATTATAAAAAGGCACTTGACTTTTTAAATAGGAGTTTACGCATAAAACTTGAAATTCAAGATAATGAAGGTCTTGCTACAACATATCTATATCGCGCCAAAACCTATTTAAATCAGAAAAAATACCAGCTGGCCAAAAGAGATTGTGCAGAAAGTCTAGCTAGAGGAAAGGAAATGGGTGCCCTTTTGGTTCAAGAAGAAGCCTGCGAATGTCTTAGCTTGGCGTGGGAAGGGTTAGGAAACACAGATAAATCACTAGAATTTTATAAAAGATTTACTATGCTCAAAGATTCTTTGTTCAATAAAAACAGAACAGAGGAAATCACTCGAAATGAGTTACAATATCAATTTGAAAAGGAACAATTGGCAGATAGCATTGCTTTTCATAGAAAGCAAACAGCACAACAAGTTGCTTTTGAACGTGATCTGAACACACAGCGCATTAAGTTCTATATTTTTCTCTTTGGGGGTCTTGGACTGCTGATTTTTGGTATTATTTATTGGCGTTCTAGACAAAAAACACAAGAATTAAAGAAGGAACGTGAAATTGTTCAAAGGTTAAAACAAGTTGACCAATTAAAAGATGAATTTTTGGCAAATACTTCCCATGAACTTCGTACACCATTAGTCGGCATTATTGGGCTTACCGAATCCTTAAAAGATGGAATTGCAGGTAAGCTCCCAGAAACTGCACTTGAAAACTTGGATATGATTGCCAATAGTGGCAAGAGACTTTCCCATTTGGTAAATGACATTTTGGATTTTGCCAAACTTAAAAACGAAGATTTGGTGCTTTCCAAACGACCTGTGGACCTTTATACAGTTTCCAACATTGTCCTTCAATTGTCACGTCCATTACTTACAGATAAAAAACTGAAGCTCATCAACTCCATATCCAAAGAAGCCCCATTAGTTGATGCCGATGAAAATAGACTGCAACAGATTCTTCACAACCTTATTGGTAATGCAATCAAGTTTACTAAAAAGGGATATATCACACTACTGGCCGAAACCAAAAACAAGATGCTTTCCATATCTGTTTCTGACACCGGCATGGGCATCCCCAAAGAAAAATTGGAAACCATTTTCAATTCTTTTGAACAAGGTGATGGATCTACGCAAAGGGAATACGGTGGTACCGGTCTTGGGCTTTCCGTTACCAAGCAATTAGTTGAATTACATGGTGGCACTATTAGTGTCACTTCCGAAGAAGGTAAAGGCTCTATTTTCACCTTTACCCTTCCCAGAAGTACCCAAAAAAGAGAGGACTTGAAGCCAGATTTATTAGTTTCAACCGATTTTATACAACCGCTTAGTACCTATAAGGAAAATGATGTCATAGACAAGAAGAGAATTCAGCCAGAGCGTGAAGCGGCTAACATACTTATTGTGGATGACGAACCAGTTAATAGAAGAGTTCTCGAAAACCATTTAACCGTTGCAGGATATAAGGTGACCGAGGTAAGTTCTGGAAAAGAAGCCCTAAAATCTTTGAATGATGGTACATCTTTTAATTTGGTCCTTTTGGACATCATGATGCCAGGCATATCTGGCTATGAGGTATGCGAAGAAATAAGAAAGACATTTACTGCCAGTGATTTACCCATAATTCTTTTGACGGCGAAGAACACCATTAACGAACTCGTAATTGGCTTCAACTCTGGTGCAAATGACTATTTGACCAAGCCTTTCTCAAAAAATGAATTGTTGAGTAGGATAAAGACCCATATTAATTTAAATACCATCCATAGAGCTACATCCAAATTTGTGCCATCCGAATTTGTACGATCCGTCGGAAAAGAATCTATAACAGATATTAGACTTGGAGACCATATCGAAAAAAATGTGACGGTCTTATTTTCTGATATTAGAGATTATACCGCACTTGCAGAGGGTATGACCCCTGAGCAGAATTTTAAATTTGTGAATGCCTATGTTGGACGCATGGGACCCATTATTAAAGAAAATGATGGTTTTGTAAATCAATATCTTGGAGATGGAATCATGGCCTTATTTCCCAACAAAGCAGAAAGTGCATTGGATTCCGCAATAGAAATGCAGCGGACTTTGGCATTATATAATAAGCGACGTGTAAAAGAAAAAGGTTACGAGCCTATTTCGGTTGGAATGGGGCTACATTCGGGACCATTAATAATGGGTATTATAGGCGATACTAAAAGAAATGACCCTGCTGTTATTGCGGACACAGTAAATAGTGGAGCACGTGTAGAGGGTGTTACAAAATACTATGGCGCCAAAATTATTATTAGTGAAAACTGCCTGAAGTCCATGAAAGATGCATCCGGATTCAATTTCAGATATTTGGGAAAAGTAAAGGTAAAAGGGAAGCAAAAAGCAATAGGGATTTATGAATGTATCGATGGGGATAGTATTAAGAGTATTTCGCTAAAGCTGGAAACGAAAAAGGATTATGAAAAAGGGATACATTTCTTTTTTGATCAACAATTCAGTGAAGCATCGTCCATTTTTGAAAAGATCCTATCCAAAAACCCTAAAGATGCCATTGTTCGTTATTTTAATACCAATGCAAAAAAATATGCTGTTTCTGGAGCACCAAAAGATTGGGAATCTGTTACCGTGATGCACGAAAAGTAGTCTTGACAAGAAAGTGCTTAGATACGCATCCGTATTTTCAGAATCCATTTGATGTAGGAGGTGCCAAAAAAAATGATTATGGAATTGGTGGAATCCTTATCCGATTTCCAGCTCAGAAGCTAGTTTTGAATACTCCGTAGATCTCTTTAAAGAAACTTCTGATGCTAATGACTTGTACTTAACAAAGCGTTTATCCACAAAATTTTGAATACTTTCAAGCCTTTCTTCATTTGCACCAAAAAGCCCATTGAACCTTTTTTCCAATTGAAAATATTTCTTAACCGGTATGGAGGGTATTTTAGAATCCAACTGCATTGGATTTAATCCTTGAACAATCCTATTTGGGTCATTCCTATAGAGCAACCATTGACCTGATGCCACTGCTGCCTTATGATATTGAGAAGGCTTCTTCATATCAATTCCATGTGCTGGACTATGGCAGTAAGCAATAATAATAGATGGACCATCATGTTGTTCTGCTTCTACAAATGCCTTCAAGGTTTGCTCTTGATTGGCACCGATGGCAACAGAGGCCACATATACATCCTCGTACGCCGTTGCCAAAAGCCCTAAATCCTTCTTTTGTTTTTGTTTGCCTTTAGATGCATATTTTGCTGAAGCGCCATAAGGAGTAGCTTTGGACATTTGTCCTCCGGTATTGGAATAAACTTCATTATCCAAAACCAAAATATTTACATTTTTTCCTGATGCCATAACATGATCTAATCCCCCATAACCTATGTCATACGCCCAGCCATCGCCGCCAACAATCCATACACTTTTTTTAACCAAACTATCAGTAATCCCCAACAACTGTGTCGCTTCGGGTTGTGCAATTTCTCTCAGTTGTTTATTTAAATCCGTTATACGATTTCTTTGTTGGATAATTTCAATTTCTGTAGTTTGTCTTGCATCCAAAATATTCTGAATCAGAATTGGATCAAGTTGGGCAGCTAATTTTTTAAGTAGGTTTTTAGCTTGAATTCCTTGTTGATCTATGGATAAGCGGTATCCCAAACCGAATTCCGCATTATCTTCAAACAAGGAATTAGACCATGCCGGCCCCCTACCCAACTCATTTTTGGACCATGGTGTTGTAGGCAATGCTCCACCAAAAATGGAACTTGCCCCTGTTGCATTGGCCACTAACATGCGATCTCCAAATAACTGCGACATTAATTTTAAATAGGGAGCCTCTCCACAACCATCTACACCCATGGCATATTTGAACAACGGTTCTTGCAATTGCTGCTGACTTACTTTGGTAGTATCAATTTTGGTTCTGTCAAATTCTGGAATAGTTTCAAAGAAATTCCAGTTCTCCTTTTCACTTTCAATGCCTAGTTTATCATTAGCCATCATAAGTGCTTTTGCCGGACATGCATCTACGCAATTGTTGCATGAAGTGCACTGCGCTGGATTCACCTGTACGGTATAATTGAGTAAATCAAAACCTTCAATTTCTTCTAAAAATTCTACAGTTTTTAAACCCGTTGGTGCTTCTGATAGAATATCATTATCATAAGCTTTAATTCTTATGGCTCCTTGCGGACATGCCATACTACATGCCCCGCATTGCGTACATAAATCAGTATCCCAAACTGGAATTTCCATAGCCGTGTCTCTTTGATTTAGATGGGAGGTATTGTTTTCAAAAGTACCATCCACTGGTAAGGCACTTACAGGCAATTCGTTACCGCGTCCGGTCAGTAGTTTCCCCAAAAGAGTTTTTGAAAACTCTTCATCATCGACCAAACTGCCTCGCCAACATCCTGTTAAGATTGATGTATCTACTTTAGCAATGTGTGCTTGTACATCTTCTAGGTGCCAGTTATGCAGTAATTCACGCTTCAATGCTAAATGGCACGCATGCAAGCTTCCAATGGAATATCCATTGATTAAATACTCATTTCCCAACAAGTGAATGTCTACAATGTACAGTCTAATTTCTTTTTCCTGAATCAATTCTTGTTGCTCATCCGTAAGTTCTCCCCAAAAGCCCACTGCCTCTTTTTCCGAATGAATTAAGAGTATCCCCGAATGCTTTAATTTTTGAAGAACAGCTTCGTTTTTAAGGTTTTCTATTCCATCGCAAGCAATGAAATCTGCTTCATCAATCTGGTAAGGGGCCTTTATTTGAGTCTTAGAGATTCGCAAATTGGAAACACTTTGCGAATTTGACTTTTTATAGTCACAGCCCGCATACCCTTGGACATAATTATCGGTTGAATTTCCCAATAATTGTAAAGCTGCATTAAATTGGGATTGGGTTTGTGCGCCTCCATTTTCATAAAAAATAGCTTGATAGTTATGGGTCTGAATTTTGAGTGTTTCGCTATAATTAAGACTTAAACCCGTTATGTCATCCGTAATACCAATAGTAAAATTGTTCTTTGGTTCAGAAGTTTTAAGGTTATCAATTACAGCTTTTACCATGGACGGCGTAAATTCCTTGGAACTTAGTCCATAGCGACCCCCAACTACCTTTGGAAATTGGTCAAAGGTGCCCATATTTAGGTTTTCCATTAAAGATTGCACTACGTCCAAGTATAAGGGTTCTCCGGTAGAACCTGGTTCCTTGGTACGATCTAAAACGGCAATCGCCTTACAAGTCTTTGGTATGGCATTCATAAAATGTTTGCTGCTAAAAGGTCTAAACAGACGTACTTTTATTAGACCAATTTTACTTCCATTGGAATTTAAATGATGGATAGTCTCCTCGATAGTCTCGGTTGCGGATGCCATTGCAATAATCACTTGCTCCGCATCAGGGTGACCTACATAATCGAATATTTTGTATTGTCTTCCCGTGAGTTTAGCAAACTCATCCATTTGTTTCTGTACAATTTCAGGACAGGCATTGTAAAATGAATTTACAGCCTCCCTGCTTTGAAAAAAAACATCGGGACCTTGAGATGTACCTCTAACAAACGGCTTGTTTGGGTTAAGTGCTTGGTTTCTATGGGCACTTATAAAATCTTTATTGATGATGGTTCTTATGACCTGATCTGAAACTTTTTCAATTTTTGAGGTTTGGTGTGATGTCCTAAATCCATCAAAAAAATGAACAAACGGAATTCTTGATTCCAATGATGAAACTTGTGAGATAAGCGCAAAATCCATAGCTTCTTGCACGGAACCAGCTCCTAAAAAAGCATACCCTGTATTTCTTACCGCCATGATATCGCTATGGTCACCAAAAATGGAAAGGGCATGAGTAGCAACTGATCTTGTGGCTACATGAATTACATTAGGGGTTAGTTCACCCGCTATTTTATACATATTGGGCATCATAAGTAATAAGCCCTGAGAAGCTGTAAAGGTAGTGGCCAATGACCCAGTTTGTAATGCACCATGCATTGCTCCGGCTACTCCAGCTTCGCTTTGCATTTCAAAAGTATCTGGTACATGACCAAAAATATTTTCCTGCTGATCAGCACTCCACTGCTCTACCAACTCTGACATTTCTGAAGAAGGCGTTATCGGATAAATAGGACATACCTCATTAATTTTATAAGCTATGTGAGCCGCAGCCTGGTTACCGTTTACAATGATATGCTTGTTAATTTTCATGAATTGATGGTGATGATTGGCAGAATAACTGGAAATGGAAATAAAAAAGGCCGTCCCAAGTATTTTGGGTTACGGCCTTTTTAAAAGTCTTACTTTACAATTTCAATAGAAACTGGAGTAGGATTGGTAATGATATCAAATACTGGAGAGAACCTTGCCAAGTTTTCCAACTGTTCCGCGGTTGCATCAGACTTGACTTTAAGTCTAACTTTAATTCCGTCAAAACCTTTTCTTACTTCAGGGTCAAGGCCTAAAAAACCATGTAAATCCATACCACCATCTAAAGAAGACTCTGCTCCTTCAATTTCAATTCCGTTGGCTGCAGCGTGGTATGCCATAGCACCAGTTAAACAAGAACCTAAGGCATGTAGCACAACCTCTGCTGGTGTAGCTGCTTTATCCTTTCCTAATAATACATTTGGATGGTCACATTCCATAGTGAATGTTTCTTCACGAGAGGTATCTTCTGCTCCTACTCCGTAAAAGCTTTTAACACTGGACACACAATGTCCACCTTCTATCCAGTTGTTTTTAGTTCTGAACTCGAACTTGGCCAATTCTGGATTTTGTTGTACCGCACCGATAGTTTCTACCAACTGATCTACGTTTACTCCGTTTTTAATGTTTGCTGTTGTAATCATTTTTTTAAATTTTAAAGATTATTATTTTGTTTTGACAGTAGAGATGCATTTGGCGTGCCAAAAAATATAATTAGCTATATATCAATTGATTACAAGTAAAATGAATGAATTAAAGAGTTACGATATTTCATAAATTAACGAAATATCGTTAGCGTATTTACGGTATTTCGTGACTTATACCGGGCGTGTGATTCCTAATGCTTTAATTTTAGAAGTGAGCGTGGTTGGACGCAGTTTTAGTAGAGCCGCGGCACCTTTTTCTCCTGAAATTTTCCAGTTGGTTTGTCGTAGTGCTTTTAAAATATTTTCTTTTTCTAATTGCACCAACTCCTGTGAAGTTAAAATTCGGTTGGAGTCTTCCGCTTGGTTTGTTTTGTTTTCCTTTATCGAATTGGGGATGATGGCATTCCAATCTATTTGATCATTTTTGGATACAATTATGGCACGTTCCACCAAGTTTTGTAATTCCCTTACATTCCCTGGCCATTGATATTCCAGAAAAAGGGCCTTCTGCTCATGCGTTAATGGTTGTACAGGTTTGTTCAACTTCTTGCTGAATTGTTGTACCATTCGCTCTGCTATCAAACAAACATCGTCTCCCCTATCTCTTAGTGCTGGTACCACAATTGGAAAAACATTTAATCTATAGAACAAATCTTCTCTAAATTTTCCTTCCTTAGAAAATTGAAGCAAATCTCTATGGGTCGCGGCTATGATACGAACATCCACTTTAATGGTACTGGAGCTTCCCAATGGGTCAAATTCACCTTCCTGTATCACTCGTAATAGTTTAGGTTGAAGATCCATGGGCAGTTCTCCAATTTCATCTAAAAAAATAGTACCCTTATCCGCCAATAGAAAACGTCCTTTCCTAGATGATGTAGCTCCCGTAAAGGCACCTTTTTCGTGTCCAAAAAGTTCACTTTCTATCAAATTGGCTGGAATGGCACCGCAGTTAATTCGAATTAAGGGCTTATCACTGCGTTCACTGGCTGTATGTATGGCTCTTGCCACCAATTCTTTGCCTGTTCCCGTTTCACCTTGAATCAGTACAGTTGCCTCTGTGTTGGCTACCTGTTCAACTAGGCTCAGTACTTTGTGCATGGATTTATCTTGTGCGATTATGCCATAGACGCTAGTAAGTTCTTTAATCTCCTCTTCTAAATACTTCGTTTGGTTCTTTAGGGAATTTATTTTGCTTTCAGCAAGAAGACGGTCATCAATATTTCTAAGGATAAGCGTATAAAAGGTCTCTTTCTCATCTCCGTAATTGCTGATGGTTCCCTCATTAAAGGTCTCTTTCTCATTAGAACCAATAACTTTTACAATTTTGGGCAGATAACTGTTCATCTCTTTTCTACCTCCATCTAGGTCTGATTTAACCAAAGATTCTAAAAGGTCTGCACTCTCTTCATCCATAAAAAAGAGAATATTCCGCTTAAGGACATCATCATTTTCAAACAATTCCTTTGCTGATGCATTGGCAAGCACTATTCTGAAATTACTATCAAACATTATAATCGCATCCATGGCGCCATTGATAAGCCCCGACATCTTGGAATTAGCGAGTTCAATCTCTTTTTTTGACCCTGTTAATCGCTCTTGAATAACATCCAACTCACGATGCCTTTTAATCAGAACCGATAAAATTCCTTTAGTAAAACCCCTATCCGAAGCAATTAATTCAACAAAATGAGCGCCTTCTACTTTAAGTAATGTGGTATCTTCTAAAGCACTTACTGAAGCCGAACGAGGTTCATCATCTATAATGGCATACTCCCCAAAACAATCTGTTCTTGAAAATACACTATAGACATGGCTTTTATCATGAACCTTAACCTTGCCTTCTAGAATTACATACATCGCATCACCAACATCCCCTTTTTGAAATATACAGTCGTTCGTTTCAAAAGTTTCAGTTTTTAAGTGCTTACATAATTCTAACAAGGAAGCTTTGTTAACCTCTGAAAAGAAAGGAACTCCCTTAAGAAAATCTACTATTTTGTTAAGCTCGGTTGTGGTCATTTTTAAACTTAGCAGTAATGCTTAAACTAAATATAAAGATTTGGAAATTAATGAGCTGTTATATCCCAACTGAATTTTCTTTTTCCCAACCTCAATGCATCGAATATCTTTCTTGAACTGTTATAGATTAAATTGATGGTTTTTTATATTTTTATACTTCTAACTTATAATTGATGACCATTACCCAATTACAATATGTCCTTGCAGTTGCGGAATATAAAAATTTCACCCTTGCAGCAGAGAAGAGTTTCGTGACTCAACCCACATTAAGCATGCAAGTTCAAAAACTAGAGGATGAACTGGATGTTTTATTGTTTGATCGCAGCAAAAAACCAATTTCCATTACAGAAGTAGGTAAAAAAATTGTAGCGCAAGCCAAAAATATTGTTGCTGAAGCGGAACGTATTAAAGACATTGTCGATCAAGACAAAGGTTTTATTGGGGGAGATTATACCATAGGTATTATTCCTACCGTAATGCCCACCTTATTACCCATGTTTTTGAACACCTTTATAAAAAAATACCCCAAAGTAAATCTTATTATTAAGGAACAGCCCACTGACGCATTAATTCGAAACATTTTAGATGGGCATTTAGATGCTGGGATAGCAGCCACTCCTTTGGAGATTGAGTTCATCAAGGAACGTCCCCTCTATTACGAACCTTTTGTGGGATACGTTCCAAAAAACCATAGGTTATCGCAGGAAGAACAGCTTACCACATCAGATTTGGATGTAAGCGATATCCTATTGCTACAAGATGGGCATTGCTTTAGGGACGGTGTTATCAATCTTTGCAAATCGCCAAAAAATCTAAGTGATGAGCAGTTTAAAATTGAAAGTGGAAGTTTTGAGACACTTGTAAGTCTTGCAGATGAGGGAATGGGCATGACCTTACTCCCTTACTTGAATACACTGGAATTGGATCAAAAAAAGAAACAATATTTAAAGCCTTTTAAAAACCCATCGCCGGCACGGGAAATAAGTCTAATATATCACAAAACAGAACTTAAAATTCAAATTACAGAGGCTATTAAAGAGGTTATCGCTGGAATTGTAAGAGGCGCTATAGCATTTCAAGATGTAAAAATCATAAGCCCATTGGCCAAAAGCTAATGGATAATTTGTAAAATAAAAAGAGCCGCATTCAGCGGCTCTTTTTAAGCTTTTATTAATATTAATGTGGGTTGTAATTCTGGCTTGTCCAATATGTAATATTGTAACCAGATTTTGAGTTCTTCAATTTCACTTGGTAATAACCTTGAAACAGCTTTCTTTAATTCTTTGGCGAATAGCTTAACATCAAAACTAACTTTTTGCAAAACAGTTTTGGTGTAATCTAACATTGCTCTGGGCATAGAAATTTGATTATTTTGATTATAAGGTTGCCCTACTAAATTAAGAAAAATGACGCTTCAATGTTTAAAATTGCAGTTAAAAATTAAATAATTTCGTGTTAAATTCGATAAATCGCAAAATGTACCATCCGTATAATCAGCATGTTAACTATTTGATAGTCATATCATTAATGGGATTTTTCTTACTTCATGGGTGCTCATCCAGCCACCTATCAAAATTAGATTCCCGATTAAGAAATGAACCACTAAAAAATTCTTTCCACGGCTTAGTGGTAATGGAAGCCAACACAGGTAAGTTGATATACGATAACAACGGGGATAAATATTTCACTCCTGCCAGTAATGTAAAAATATTAGCCTTTTATACTGGTACTAAGCTGTTACCAGAAGCGGTTCCCACACTAAAGTACATTCTTCAAAACGATACCATTTATGCTGAAGGTACTGGAGACCCTTCATGGTTGCATCCTTATTTTAAGGATAGCACAGCAATCAAATTTCTACAAGATTATAACAATATTGCGCTACACCTTACTAATTCCAGCGAGGAAAAATACGGTCCTGGATGGGCTTGGGAAGATTATCATTTTTATTTTTCACCCGAAAAAGGTCCACTCCCTTTGTATGGTAATGTGACAACAATTTCTAACAACAATGAGCTTCAAGTATCTCCTCCCTATTTTTCGAATAAGGTTTTGGAAGAAGAAAAGCCTGTGCAAAGACAGGAGTTTGCTAATCGCTTTTATATTAGCCCAACTGAGCAAGACACCTTGGAAGTTCCCTTTATAACAAGCAATCTCCTTACAAAACAATTGTTAGATAGTGTCTTGAAAAATAAGGTTAGGTTAATTGACCGTTTTCCTAAAGGCGAAAAAAAGATTCTTTATGGCATAGCAACCGATTCCATCTATAAGCGCATGCTTTATGAGAGTGATAATTTTTTAGCTGAGCAGTTGCTGATGGTTAGTTCCTCCACGCTTTCGGATACCCTGAATACAAATGCTAGTATTGCATACATGCTGGAAAATGAATTGCAGGGTTTGGAACATCGACCAAGATGGGTGGACGGTTCTGGTTTATCCCGTTACAATTTATTTACGCCAAAATCGATGGTACAAGTGCTTCAGAAATTATATGCAGAAATTCCGAAGGAACGTTTATTTCGCATTTTTCCTATGTGGAATGCTTCTGGAACTATTGAAAAATGGAAGGATTTGAATTCCGAGCCTTATATTTTTGCTAAATCGGGTTCTTTGGGCAACAATTATAATTTAAGTGGTTATTTAAAAACTAAATCGGGTAAAATTTTGATTTTCAGTTTTATGAACAATCATTTTATGGTTACTTCCTCTCAAATACGAATTGAAATTGAATCAGTCCTGAATCAACTTCGTGAAAAATATTAACTAAAAAAGAACCGGGAGAAGGCAGCTTCCCCCGATTCCATCAAACAAAACAACTTAAAAAACAGGATTGTTAAATAGCCACTATCCCTTGGGTATTGGTATCCGGAAGATTTCCAGATTCTTCACCAACAAATTCCAAGCTTTGACCATTTACTCTATAAATTCCAATAGTTCCATCCAAACCAAATAATTGATATAAATATGCTCCGTCGTCCGTAATCCACATATCAATCCAACCTTCGGTGACCGCAAAAGCATCAGGGCCATTATCTGCTCCGCCGGTACCTTGTCCTTGCGCGGCAGTTTGGTTGATCAACTCAACTACACCATTATTAAAACTGTATGAGGCCAAACCGGCTTCTATGGCATTGGATACAAAGAAAGTGTTTCCATCCGCCGTAAAATCTAACCAACATGCTGTTCTGCCCGTATTGTTTTCTCCAGATGCTACATCCAGACTTATAGGTGTAAGACTTCCATCTGACTGTATTTGCCAAGTTGATACTGAACCATCCTGTAAGGCAGGGAAAGCTGGTGGCATTCCATCGGGCTGAAATTCTCTTGCCTCGGTAACTACAACATAATTGTCACCAACAATTTGGAAACCTATTGCAGAAGGCAGGTTTCTTCCTTCGGTATTTCCCCTTAGGGTTGATGTGGCTGCTCCCCATGGTATTGTACTTAATACTCCATTATCGCCAACGTTATACACTGTAACTTCATCCTCGCTTCCAGACCCTAAAGCTGCAGCTCCTGAATTAATGGAGGTAACTACCAACCAGTTTCCATCTGGTGAAAATTGGATTGCAGATGGTCTTACTTCTAACTCCCTAGTTGAGTCGGAAATTGGATCCAGGGAACCATCATTTAATAGCCAAAAACCGGTTACCGTACCTTGGTGCATAGGTTCACCGCCAGATAAAAATTCAGGGCGTGTAATGTTAGACACATAAACAATACCTTTTACCCCATCTATTTCTCTTGCAGAAAATGCAATACTATTTGGACCTATTGCCCCAGTTTGTTGAGGAGTACCTGCTATCTCCAAGGAATAATCGTCTTGAATATTAAAAGAAGTAATGGTATTACTACCTGCATTTACCGCTAGAAGGTTTTCATTATCATCTGTTTTCGTCAACGCATAGGCAGAAATTAGTGGGTCCAGTCCTTCACCACCATCATAATCACCGCCATTACCATTCGTAGCAAAGGGACCTATGGGAGTAAGTGCTCCATTCTCATCTCTTCCATAAGCAATAATTGTATTTGGTCCTTGAACATTGGTTCCAGCAATCTGTCCATCCCCATTGGTCATCGCATATACAGCTCCAACAAAAGGACTATTGGTATCTTGGTCATCATCAGTATCATCAGCTGTAGGATCAGTCTCCACAACATCGGGAACATCGACAACATCGTCAGAGTCGCATGAAGCCAAAATCAAAGACGTGGCAAGAATTATAAATAAAGGAAGCTTAGAAGTTTTCATTTTTAAATTTTAAAAGGTTTAAATCGTTTTCTTTTTTTGACAGCATCGTGTTACCCCAACAATTTATCCAGATGTTTTATTGATAAACACAGTTTCAACACTTTGCCACTTTTTATTCATTTGAAGAGATTTGGCCAAACCTTCTTTAATTTTAAAAGCAAAATTATTTGTGGCTTTTAACTGGTGTTAAGTACGGTGGTAGACTTTCTTACTTACACTTTTCAATTTGTGTAAGGAAACCTAAGAAAACAGATAAATATTTACAACTAACTTTAAATCAAGCATTTAAAATTGATTAAATTTCTATCTTGATACTTCTGTTATAAAAATATGATATCATTTAGCTTATTCTTAACGAATAAAAAAGGGCATTCCGAGTGTTTGAATAGAGAAAGAGAATTGTTTTCTTTAAAGAGTGTCGAGATTAGTAAAGGCTTTCATAAACTTGGAATATTTAGCCATTAGCACCTTGAGTTTAGGGTCTATATAGGATTTACAAAACGGTTTTTCAGGATTTGAATAATAATAATTATGAAATTGCTCATCCGATGGTTTAAATTCTTTAAAATGATATGTTTTGGTAACAATCGTTTCTTTGAATTCAGTTTGTAGTTCCCTTAAAATATGGTTTGATTCGTCATAATCACCATCAGAAAATACATAAACAGCCGAGCGGTATTTATGTCTAAAAGAATGTTCCGAAGTACTTTGATGGGTATGCAAATGAATCTCTACGAGATCCCTTAAGGAAATTTGGGAAGGATTATACGTAACAATGACTGCTTCGGAAAAAGAACTTCCATCGCCCTTTTGGGCCACGAAACCCTGTTCTACCCTGGTAACACCTTGTAAGGACAAAAAAACAGCTTCAGTGCACCAGTGGCAACCACCTCCTAAGGCAACTTTTTTGATTTCCATATGGCTTTGGTCGTTAAAAACTCAACCAAATAACTGATTTATTTGAGCATATTGGAGTAGCATAATAGTCTTTGCATCCATAATTTCTCCGGTAGCTATCATTTCTAGTGCTTTTTGAAACGTCATATCCAGAACCTCAATATTTTCTGTCTCATCTTCAGCTCCGCCACCTTCACTCACCTTCATGGTGTCCTCATATTGCCCAATGAAAAAATAAAGCACCTCGGTAACGGAACCAGGTGACATATAAGATTCGAACACTTTCTGAACTTCAGTTATTTTATATCCGGTTTCTTCCTCTACTTCCATAATAATGGTCTGCTCGGCATTCCCTTTTTCCAAAATTCCTGCGCAGGCTTCAATCATCATTCCATCTTCATTTCCATTTAAATATGTTGGCATTCTAAACTGCCTGGTCAAAATGACTGTTCCCTTTTTCTTATTATATAAAAGAATTACCGCTCCATTTCCACGGTCGTAGGCCTCTCGAATTTGGGTTTCCCATTCAGCATCCTCTCTTTGATATTGAAAAGTGACTTTATGTAAGGAATACCAATTATCTGATAACAATTCCTTTTTAATGTTTTTGACGTTTCCGTATTTCATAATCTGGATTAAACCGTTGTTGCGTTGTTCAAATATCGACGGAAAGGAAGCATCTCCATATAAACTACTTTAATTTTCTCCTCAAAACTATCGCTTAACACTTCGGTCATGTCCATTTGATGCTCTACTGCAAAGGTTTTGTTTCGTAATAATTTAATATGAGGATGGTCATTGGCGAACCCTTTGGGGGCATTGGTCAGTTTTTCATCTTCGTAGAGCCCACCGAATAACTTTTTAAAAGAAGGTTTCGCTATAATTTGCTGTAATTCTTCGCCATTGTAGTCTATTCCCTCACGAATACTTCGCAAGGTTTTGGGTTCTGGACGCCAGAATCCCCCTGCCAACAAACATTGCTTCACCCCTACCTCAATATAAAAGTCTGCTGAATTTGGAGCTTTGTCCAATCCTGCCCCAAAATGGTCTTTGTATATGGGTTTGTGCGGATGGAACATAAGGTTATTATTGATGCGATTTATCCCTTTCTTTCCAGGAGTGGGATAATAGTCATCATGCAAGGCTGCCATGGTCATGTCTAGATTGTCCAACCAAAGGATAAAATCCCCACGAAGGGATTTATACCATTTCCGATTGGCATCCATCCATTCCTTTGCATTATTTTGTTGTAATTCGGCAAGAAAATCAAATAGGTCTTGGAAGTCCATTAAAAGAAGTTCAGAGTTCAGAGTTCAGAGTTCAGAGTTCAGAGTTCAGAGTTCAGAGTTCAGAGTTCAGAGTTCAGAGTTCAGAGTTCAGAGTTCAGAGTTCAGAGTTCAGAGTTCAGAAAGGTATGCTCTTATTGAATAATTACAAAAAGTATGAATCTTTTTTAAAGAAACACAAATCTGACCACTCACTACTAACTACTAACTACTGATTATTAAAATCTATTATCACCCATTACAATATCCCCAAGGCCACCTAGAATGCTACCTTCGCCCTTATCTTTTCCTCCTCGTGGGATGGATGCCAAAACCCTACCGGCCAATCTACTAAAAGGTAGTGATTGCACATAAACAGTTCCTGGGCCTTTAAGTGTGGCAAAGAACAGACCTTCTCCTCCAAAGACGGTATTTTTTATACCTCCAACAAATTCAATATCATAATCTACAGTATGGGAGAAACCAACAATACAGCCTGTATCCACTTTTAACACCTCTCCAGCCGCCAATTCTTTTTTAGCCATGGTACCGCCGGCATGTACAAAGGCCATTCCATCACCTTCCAGCTTCTGCATAATAAACCCTTCTCCGCCAAAAAGTCCCCTCCCTAAACGTTTTGAGAATTCAATTCCTACGGATACGCCTTTTGCTGCGCATAAAAAGGCGTCTTTCTGACAAATGAATTTTCCACCTTTCTCCGAAAGGTCAATAGGAAGTATTTTACCTGGATAAGGAGAAGCAAAGCTAGCCTTCTTTTTACCTTGACCAATATTTAAAAAAGCGGTCATAAAAAGACTTTCACCAGTCAGTAATCGCTTTCCTGCGGAGAACAGTTTCCCCAATACCCCAGAGTCTTGGCCGGACCCGTCACCGAAAATGGTGTCCATTTTTATATCGGTGTCCATCATCATAAAGCTACCAGCTTCTGCAACTACTGCTTCTTGCGGATCCAATTCAATTTCCACATATTGCATTTCCTCTCCATAGATTTCATAGTCTATCTCGTGTGCGTTCATTTTTTGATTTGTTTTTAAGTGTTTTACTTATCTGTTGATTGAATTTAGATTTTGTTACAAGTAAATATAGAATCACTTTACTTTTTCAACTTAATCGTCCATTCAAACGTAAAGGTAGAGACCACTACTCCATCTTTGTTCATCCCAACGGATTGCATCCAAAAGGTCTGTCCCTCTCCAGTTTCAATTGTTTTTTTAATGGCTTCTTCAATTAAGTGCCCATCTTCACAGGTAAAAGTAATTTTGCCCGTTGCTTTCTTTGAGAAATTGGCGGTATTGTTCAACACAAGCATCGATATTTTCCTGCCGCTATCTTTAATTTGATTGATGACCATTGCTCCCGTACTCAGCTCCGCTGCCATGCCCTGAACTGCCCAAAACATACTTTTAAAAGGGTTTTGGTTTATCCATCGGTGGGTTACCGATGTAACTGCCTTTTTATCATCAATATACTTTACCCGTACTCCGCACCACCATGCAGACGGAAGCTTAAAAAATGTGAACATATTGAATTTACTAGCGCTCGAAGCCATAAGATGCATTTAAGATTATCAAAAATAAGGAAAATAGCAACTAACCCAATTTGTTAATTTTATGTTAAATTATAGTACTTTGTTTTGCATAGTACCATCTTTTGGATATATATTTGCATGGTAAGCTAATAGGTAAACTAAATTTGTTTGTATAATATCAATCAAAAATCATGACAGAATCATTAACCAAACACGAACGAAATTTATCCGCAATCATACATGCGTCTACTTTTTCAAAGTACTTTATCCCTTTTGGAAATTTTATTTTACCGCTGATTTTGTGGACGGCCAATAAAAAAGAACACAAGTTTGTAGATTATAATGGCAAGCAGGCGCTTAACTTTCAAATAAGCATGTTGTTATACTCTATCGTAGCAGGTTTGATCAGCATTCCGTTCTTTATTGGTTTTTTGCCAGATCTGTTTGATGGTAACTTTTTTGGGTTCCATCGTTTAAGTGATCTCAACAATCTGGACATTCACATTAGCAGTGATGATTTTAGGTTTGGACGGTTGTTTTGGCCTGCAGGTATTACTGGACTTTTACAGGTGGCATTGGTTGTGATCAATGTAGTCTATACCATTTTAGCTACTATTAGAACAAATGAAGGCGAAACGTTCAAGTATCCATTTACCATAAAATTCATCAAATAACGCATAAGGAGTTTATTCATCAATCAAAAAACGAAAAATCATCAATCAATCATCAATCAAAACAATCAATCAAAAACGAACAGTTAATTTAATAGAACCATGAAGTTATGAATATAGAAAACACAAAAGCACAAATGCGCAAAGGGGTTCTAGAGTATTGCATTCTTTCTATCTTACGGGATAAGGACAAATATGCATCAGAAATTCTAGGAGCGCTCAAAGACGCTAAGATGCTGGTGGTAGAAGGTACTATTTATCCTCTGCTAACGAGGTTAAAAAATGCCGGATTGCTCAACTATCGTTGGGAAGAATCCACATCGGGCCCACCGCGTAAATATTATGCGCTTACCGAAACGGGAAAGTTATTTCTTAACGAACTGAACGGTACCTGGGATGAGTTAAGAAGTGCAGTTAATCTGGTAACCAACACAAAATAAGAATCAAAAAAATGAACAAGACAGTAAATATAAATCTCGCAAATACACTTTTTCACATAGATGATGAGGCGTATAATAGGCTTAGACGTTATCTGGAGTCCATAAAACGGTCCTTTTCAGGTACCGCCGGAAGTGACGAAATCATAGCCGATATTGAGGCAAGGGTAGCAGAACTCTTTTTAGAGAAAATGGAAAATGACAGACAGGTCATTACCCAAAAGGAAGTGGACGAAGTCATTAATATTATGGGACAACCAGAAGATTATATGGTTGACGAAGATATTTTTGAGGATGAGCCAAGAAAAGCACAAACACAAACTGCCCAAAAAACCAAAAAACTCTACAGGGACATAGATCAAAAGTACATTGGCGGTGTTTGTTCCGGTTTGGAGCATTACTTAGGGTTTGACGCGCTTTGGATTCGCCTTATTTTTATTTTATTGGCCGTATTCACGGGCTTTGGATTAATCGCCTATATCCTTTTATGGATTTTAGTACCAGAAGCGGCTTCCACCTCCCAAAAACTGGATATGACGGGAGAGCCCATCAACATCAGCAATATAGAACGCAAAGTTAAAGAGGGGTTTGATGATGTTGCAGACAAAGTCAAAAGTGTTGACTACGAAAAAGTAGGCAGCAAGGTCAAAAGCAGCTCCAAGACCTTTTTTGACACCATCGGGGACATTATTATGTTCTTATTTAAAATATTTGGAAAGTTCATCGGTATTTTATTAATAATCATTGGTGCATCGACCCTAATAGGATTGTTTGTAGGTGCATTTACCATGGGAATTTTTGATGCAATACACCTTCCCGGAGTAGATTTCTATGAGATTGTGAACACTACCGGAGCACCAGTTTGGGTGGTATCCATATTACTGTTTTTTGCAGTGGGCATTCCCTTTTTCTTCCTACTTTACTTAGGATTGAAAATCCTGGTGAATAACCTAAAATCCATTGGGAACATTGCCAAGTTTTCACTTTTGGGGCTTTGGCTGATCTCCATAGGCACATTGTTTGCCTTGGGCATTCGACAAGCTGCTGAATTTTCAAGTGTGGGTAGTGTTAATATAAAAGATGAGGTTTATGTTGAAAATCCAAGCGATACTTTAGTCATAAGAATGAAAGACTCTGAGCTGGATTACGGTATGGAAGATATTCATTTTGGACGTATGACCTTTTCTTATGATGAAAATGACAACAGGATTCTTATTTCTGATGAGGTAGACATCAAAGTAAAAAAATCTGAAGATGCATCCATAAAAGTGAACATAAGAAAGGATTCCAATGGGAATACCACACTGGCAGCAAGAGAAAGAGCAAAAGAGATCAATTATGCTTATGTCCTTCAGGAAAACGAAATTGTTCTGGATGAAGTTTTAACCACGGCCACTTCTAACAAGGCAAGAAATCAAGAGGTGACCACAACCATTTATGTGCCAAAAGGAAAAGTGGTACAGTTTGATGAGTCCACAAGAGGACATATTGGTCGCGGAATAAAAAATGACCAGGGATATTATAGAAGTGGTATAACGGGTTATACCTGGGTTATGGGAGATGATGGAGAGCTTAAATGCCAAGATTGCCCAGAGGTACAGGAAGAAGATGAAGATGACTATGAAGAAGGTGGGAAAATAATCATTGATGAGAACGGACTTAACATTGATGTAAAGGACAGGAATGATCAATTTGAAATGAAGATTGATGGGAACGGCATCAAAATAAAAGTAGATGAAAAAAACAACAGTTGAGTAGCCATTTTCAACAATTGGGAAATCAAAAATAAATTTAAATCAAAGTAAACACGAATTTTAATCAATCATTAAAACAACAATCATGACAACACTAGCAAGAATAGCAATCGCAGTTTTATTCGCCATCTTCGCCTCTTCCTGTAACTTCGACATTAGCTTTGGAGATGGGAAAAGAGGAAATGGAGAAGTAGTAGAAGAAACTAGAAACGTAACTGAAGACTTTACCGTAGTATCCGCCTCAGAAGGTTTGGATGTATTTGTGACCCAAGACAAGGATTTTAAAATAGCGGTTGAGGCAGATGAAAACATTATCGATTTAATTGGAACGGATATCAAAGATGGTAAACTTAGAATTCATGCCATTGAGAACATTGGAAGAGCCACTAAAAAGATATATATCTCCTTGCCGGATATTACCGCTTTAAAAAGTTCCAGTGGCGCCGACCTAATTGTGCAAAATGTAATTGAAGCCGAAAAAATTGAGCTGGACGCCAGCAGTGGATCGGATCTACATGTGGAATTAGTCGCTACAGAAGTATCTGCAGATGCTAGCAGCGGTGCAGATATTAAGGTAGCAGGTAAAACAGATGTGTTTTATGCCGATGCCAGTAGTGGTGCTGATATTAGGGCTCGCGAACTAATGACCAAAAAATGCAATGCAGATGCTAGCAGTGGAGCTGATATTTCGGTAAACGTATCTGAATCCCTTGTAGCAGATGCTAGCAGCGGCGCCGACATCTCTTATACTGGCGAAGCAAGTGTGCAAAAGAAAAAATCTGTTTCGGGCAGCGTACACAAATACTAAGGATTTTTATGAACAACAATCAAAAACAATAGTCAATCAATTTACAAACTGAGTAAACCAATCTAACCCAGTTAAAAGGCCTAGTCATCTACTAGGTCTTTTTTTTATAAAAAACCTTGTCTTTTTAGCATTTTAAAGCTTTGTTTTCTAACGAATTATCAAAAAATTTCATATCTTATTAGGGAAAACGAACCGGTAACTCTAAACGCTCTACTATGAAAAAATTACTCGGATTGGTTTTATTGATGCTTATTTTGATTTCAGCCACAAAGTTTGCGTCTCCAAAGCCTGACACAATACATTCTATTGAAGGAACATGGGAACTTCAAAGTTTCTATAGTTTTGATGGACAAAATATAACAGACACCATTGAAAAGTCTGAAGGATACAGGCAAGTAAAAATGTATTCCAAAGGTAAAATTATGTGGACCAGGTATGTCCCAGATGATCCTAATGGAAGATTTGGTTATGGTTCTTATAAAATCACAGAAAATTCGCTGGTTGAAGTTATTGAATACGGAGATGATGGTATGATGAAAGCGTTGGATACCATGCGAAATTTTACTTTTGAGCTCATTCTAAAAGAGGATACGTTCAGTCAAATCACTTTAGATGATGAAGGTAATAGAACCTCATCTGAAAATTACAAACGCATAGATTAACAATTGAATTAGCACTCCACTAAAAAAGGCGCTGTAATGATTACAGCGCCTTTTTTACGATTTACTTTTTATGAAACTACGAGACCACAGCTTCTTTGCTTTCAATCGAAGCTAGATATCTTTCTGCATCCAAAGCAGCCATACAACCAGTACCTGCTGCCGTTACCGCCTGTCTGTATTCCTTATCTTGTACATCTCCACTGGCAAAAACTCCAGGCTTGTTGGTTTTTGTGGATTTGCCTTCAGTAATTACATACCCCGTTTCATCCATATCCAATTGACCTTTAAAGATATCCGTATTAGGCTTGTGCCCAATTGCAATGAAAAGTCCAGTAATCACAATATCTTCTTTCTCTCCAGTTTCATTGTTGACCATTCTGAGTCCTTCAACTACCTGCTCCCCAAGAACCTCATCCACTTCAGTGTTGTATCGGATGTCAATGTTATCCAAACTGTTAACCCTATGCTGCATTGCTTTGGAGGCTCTCATATAGTCTTTACGAACCAACATGGTTACCTTTTTGCAGATATTAGCCAAATAAGAAGCTTCCTCTGCTGCTGTATCCCCTGCCCCAACTATTGCTACTTCTTGTCCTTTATAAAAGAACCCATCACAAACTGCACATGCAGAGACTCCTCCCCCTCTTAAGCGTTGCTCACTAGGTATGTTCAGATATTTAGCTGATGCTCCAGTTGAGATAATCACCGTTTCAGCTTCAATCTGTTTGCTATCATCAACGGTTATTTTGTGGATTCCCCCAGGTTCATCACTAAAATCAACAGCAGTAACCATTCCAATTCGAACCTCTGTTCCAAAGCGTTCTGCCTGTTGTTGCAATTGTACCATCATAGTAGGACCATCAATTCCTTCTGGATATCCCGGAAAATTATCTACTTCTGTCGTTGTGGTTAATTGGCCCCCTGGTTCCATTCCTGTATACATAACAGGTTTTAAATCTGCCCTAGCAGCATAAATTGCAGCCGTATATCCGGCAGGACCCGATCCTATAATCAATGTTTTAATTCTTTCTACTTGTTCTGACATAACAAAAATGCTTCCTCTAAATAAGTTGTTTTACAAAAGTAGGTTTTTTGTACAGAAACTTACAGAATGATTATTCCTGATTTTCCAATGGATAGTTGATTCATTCTTCTGAAGTTTCCTTAATGCGTGATTTTTTATACTATCAATGTGTTTGAATAAAAAAAGAGTCATGGGCTATGACTCTTTTTTCCTTAACAAGTAGGTTAAGATTTTAAAAACCGAAATTTTAAAAACCGTTACGGCCAAGGAGATCAACCTCAAAACCCCTTGGCGCAACGGAACCTCTTCCAAATGATACATTAAGATAAAAACACCGCAAAAGCGTTTTAGTATTAACTATCTTACATTCTTGGAGGTTTAGATTATGCCTTTGAGGTTTTGAGGTTTTTGTTGCTAACTCTGGTAAACTTAGTACCGAATTGCCTTGCGATACTCCTTTAATTAATCAATGGGGTATATCTGCTAATGGATAACCCGTTTGGATCAATACTTTTTTCGAAGTGCAGTTTATATCTGAATAAATTACTACAAATACTGGCTTAATATTTAATTGACAACGCTATCAACTAGACGAAAGAACCGACAGATCATAACAAGTTGTAAAACAACATTCTAACCTGCTTATGGAACTCTAATCCGCTTGCAATTCTTTATCCTATAAAATAAAAGACCTGTTTATCAAAATCAAATCTTACCAAATTCTTAAATCTGAGCTCAATTAGCCTTAAAAAAGGCACATTTTTAAACCTTTTCAGAAATTAAGGTTGTTATTAGAGTAACTTCAATATTCTTAAAGACTCCCGAAGTGCCAACATCAATACTAGTTTTTACACTTAATTTGTGGTTTAAACTGCTACTTTCCCACTTGGATTCGACAGGATTAAGCCTAAACAACTCAGTTTTCACAAACAACGGCTTCAGAGTATTGAAAATAACCGTTTTAACAATAAAAAGATTATTGTGTTCATACAACAAGACACCATTTATTGATTACCTTTAAAATATACAATTTCAACTACTAATCACTGGTTTTAAAAAATCTTAGAACCCGTTAATTAAACTGGAAAAGCTTATTACCTATCTAGGATTTAAGATATTAAAGTTCATTGCTTTTTGTGAAAACTAGCTTGACAATCACCTTTGCTTTTTACTTGACCATTAAACCAAAAACATGAAATTATACATTAAATATATGGTCAGTCAACGCTGCAAAATACTGGTAAGGGAGGAATTGATAAAGTTAGACTTGGAACACGTAATTTTAGATCTCGGAATGGTAGAAATCCTAGGGGACATTCCAAAAGATAAACGAATTCTGTTTGCGCAAAACCTCCTTAAATCCGGACTCGAATTGCTTGATGACGCGAGGAGCATCTTAATTGAACGAATAAAGACCGCGATCATAGAAATGATCCATTACACCGATGAAATTCCAAAAACAAATTATTCCGGTTATTTAACCAAAAAATTGGGGTACGACTACACGTATTTATCGAATACATTTTCTGAAGTGAAAGGAATCACCATACAGCATTATATCATTAAACACAAAATTGAAAGGGTGAAAGAATTATTATTATATGATGAGCTCAATCTCACGGAGATTGCCCATAAACTTCACTATAGCAGCCCATCCCATTTATCGAATCAGTTTAAAAAAGTTACTGGCCTCACACCTTCTTTTTATAAAAAAATGAAGAAAAAAAGACAACAAAACCTGGAGAACCTGTGATATATGTAAAGTTTGCAAAGATTTATATAGCAAAATTCCCATGATTCTGTCGCACCTTTACCTATTGTTATGATTTTAATCAACACTATTCAAAAAACACGGAACATATGGACATATTTGAAAGAAACAATTTAGTTTATAGTATTCTCAAAAAATTAAAAAATGTCTTTAGATCAATATTTGATATGGGAAATCCTCAAACCTCAAGAGAAAATGAATTGGAAAAAAATCTAAATCCAGTTTTAATCAGAATAAAAAAATAATTTGAGGTAATGGTAAAAACATTGCCCGAACCGTTCTAAGAGAAAGAAAATCTAATTTTGTTTGTTGATAAGGGCTTTTAAATATTTAGAAGCCATAAAAAGAGCAGGAACCAAAAACACTGCTCTTTTTTTATTCAAATACAAGTAGTGGATAATAGTACTTTTCCGTAACTGCTTTTGTATTTCTATTTTCTACAAGTTAATGGCCCACAAAAAATAAAACTATGAGAAAATGTGCTCTCTCGTTTATACTGCTAGTGGCAATGTTGCTATTGTCTGTTTTATTAAAATAATCAAAATCTAATCCAGAATATACACTATGTCCAAAGAAAAAGAAGGAAAACAGAAATCGGGAAAAACTGCGCCCTCAAGTACCCCTAAAGAGAAGAAAGCCGCCAAAAGGGCAAAACGGAATGCCAAAAATAGAACAGAATAAGAGGATCAAGAAAAACATCCTCAACCTTAGGCACTTAACTATGGAGAAAGGGGAATTTGAAGAATCCAAGAAGTTTAACTTGGTGGATGTACTGGAATACAGTTCTAATGAGATAGCGGTAAAAAATATAAAAGTTGAAAACAACTGTGTCATACAGGCCTTTGCATTTGATTATGGCAAAGTGCAATCATTTGAAAAATCTCCTTTATTGAGGTTTATTTACATCATCGAGGGCAAAGCGGAAGTTGTTATCAATAATAACTCCACCTTCATGCAAAAAGGAGATTCCATACTTATACCAGGTCATTCTACCAGTTCAATTGAGGCGAATCTTAAATTCAAAATGATCTGCACTACCATAAAAAATGAATAAGACAGCTGTTTTAATGCTAAAAAACACCTCATGGAAAAGAGTAAAGTAGAGAGTAGATACAAAATAGGAGATATCGTCTGTGCCAAAGTGAGGCCTTCGGTATTACTTGTAGTACGATTGTATGCACGCAAAGTTTACTACTGCACCATTCAAAATGACCCTTTGGCAAATGAACTGGTTTATTTTGATAGGGAACTGAAATCTTGCGATGGAATCCCACTAATTCAGAAAACTTAAGAAAACAACATTTATGAAAGCTAATACATTGGTTTATTGCGAGAACGAATTTGGGAATGTAGACGGTAAAGTAGCCAATGGACTTATTCGGCAATCTGAAAGGTACACTATTGTTGGAATTATAGACAGTTCCAAGACCGGGCAAGATGCCGGCGAATATCTTGATGGCATAGACATTGGAATCCCCATCTTTGAAAGTATGGAGCATGCTTTAGAAGAATTAAGCACTATTCCTGAATATTTTATCTATGGTATTGCCCCGCTCGCTCCATTTTTAAACAATGAACAAAGGGAAATCATTTTTACGGCTATGAAAAGTGGGATGAACATCATTAATGGTCTTCCTGAGTTTTTTAACGATAACATTCAATATACCAATGTCGCGCTCAAATACGGTGTAACCATACTAGACGTTAGAAAACCTCCAGCTCGTAAAAATCTACATAATTTTTCTGGACGTATTGAAGATGTAAAGGTTCCGATAATAGCGATAATGGGTACTGACTGTGCGGTTGGCAAAAGAACTACCGCATTATTAGTAGTAGAAGCATTACGGAATGAAGGCCTTAATGCCGTCTTTGTGACCACCGGTCAGACAGGCTTGCTCCAAGGCTCCAAATACGGAGTAGCCATAGATGTTTTAACATCAGGGTTCGCCACTGGAGAAGTTGAAAACGCCATCCTAAATGCTTATGAGCAAGAACAACCAGACATTATTGTTGTGGAAGGCCAAGGGGCTCTGAGCCATCCTGCATTTACTTCTTCAAGTGCCATTCTGCGTGGGGCAATGCCAGATGCAATTATTATACAGCATCCTCCGAAACGAAAAAGTTATTGTGACTATCCCAAAATTCCACTGTTGGACTTGGTAGACGAAATCGAAATGATAGAAATATTCTCCAAATCAACGGTCATAGCAATTACCATTAACCATGAAAACATGACCGGTGCAGAAGTGAACCATGTAATAGGTCAGTATGAGTCAGAATATAATCTACCTGTTACAGATGTCCTACTACATGGATGCGATAAACTGGTAAATGAGTTGATCAAAACATTTCCAGAGTTAAAAAGAGAGCCGGTGCTGGTTTGATTCTCCCTAGGATAGATATAGATTTAAGAAAGATTGCCCACAACGTACAACAATTAAAAAAACTGTATGGTTCTAAGGGCATCAATATAATAGGGGTTACCAAAGTGGTTGGGGGCAATCCAATAATCGCTGACGTTTTAGTCAAAAATGGTATTGAAATTCTTGCAGATTCTAGAATTTCGAATATTATAAAAATGCGCAAAGCAGGTATACGAGCACAATACCTGTTACTCAGAATACCCGCACTCAGCGAAGCGGAAGAAGTGATTATTCATACACACATAAGTCTAAATTCTGAATTGGCAGTTCTAAAAAAGCTCTCAGAATACGCCTCAAGAAACCATATTGTGCATAAGGTTGTTCTTATGGTGGAACTTGGTGACTTACGAGAAGGAATCATGCCATCGGAAATTAATACCCATGTAAAGGAGGTACTAAACCTGGAAGGTCTGGCCTTGGTAGGTATAGGAACAAATCTCGCATGCTTTGGCGGAATAAGCCCTGATGCGCACAAAATGAATGAGTTATCTTCAATAGTTGAACGTTTAGAAGAAAAATTCAAAATCACCCTAGCTATGGTGTCCGGTGGAAATTCTGCAAATTACAACTGGTTCACCTCTTCAAAAGATGCGGGCAGAATAAATAGCTTACGATTGGGTGAATCTATTTTTTTAGGTAGAGAAGCACTTTGTAGAAAACCCATACCAGGGCTTTTTACCGATATTTTTACATTAATGGCAGAGGTTATCGAAGCAAAAATAAAACCATCACAACCCTATGGGGAAGTATATCAAAATGCGAACGGTGATGTTCCTAATTTTAAGAATAAAGGCTTGATGAATAGGGCCGTTCTAGCGATTGGAATACAAGACATTATTGTTTCTGGAATTGTTCCAAAACAAAATGTGGCCATTTTAGGTTCAAGTAGTGACCATATCGTGATAGATAACACCAGAGCAAGTCTAAAAGTGGGGGACGCCGTAGCATTCGATCTGAACTATATTGCATTATTAAGAGCATTTAGCACTCCTCATATTACAAAAAACACAATCGATATATATGAATGTGCAAGCATACTGTGAAGCGGTCGAAGCAAAAGACCTTCAGCTTAAACTTTTAGCACCCTCCATTTGGGTACGAGAAAATCATTCACCACTAGTGAGTTTGATGAACACGAATCTTAATTTAATCCTTGAACCCTCGATCTCGAAAAACTATCAGTATCTCATCAGGGAAGATATCCTTACAAAGCTAGACCGAATCAGCACACAATTGGATAGGCAAAATAAAATTTTGATCATTCGTTCTGCTTGGAGATCCTTTGGACATCAAAAACTTTTATGGGATTCTAAATTTACCTACTACCAAAAAAAGCACCCCGAAAAGTCGGATGTTGAAATTAAAGAAATCATAAGTTATTTTATTGCTCTTCCGACAAAGTCTATGCATGCTACAGGTGGAGCAGTAGATGCTTTGATTTATGACAAACTTGAAGATTGTGTAATGGATTTTGGAACTAACAAGGGCTTGGAAATCAATCTTTCAAAAAAATGTTATCCCTATCATCCAGATATTAGTCCTGAAGCAAAAAAAAATAGGGCCTTGCTTATCGGGCTGTTTGAAGAAGAAGATTTTGTATGTGATATAAAAGAGTACTGGCATTTCGATTATGGTAATGTTGTTTGGTCCATTGAAAAAGAAAAGGAATATGCCATTTATGGGTCCATAACTTAGGTGTGTCAACCAACTGAATGAGAAGTAAAGGTTTTAATCAACTTTAGATGCGAGTCGTAGAGGGAAAGCAACATTGATGAACTTACAATTTAAAAGCTACATCCAAAATGTTCTAAATGGTTTAGCCTATTTTCTAGAAATAATTCGTTAATGCCAATATTCCGTTATAAGATATTACCAATGAAAAAAATAGAGCAGCTATAAGCCCAACATTAATTCCTATACCTGTTCTATATTCTTTCATTAAGCTTTTATTGTTGACCAACATGAGTATCCCAAAAATCACCAATGGCAACACAAACACATTGAAAATCTGAGAGAGAATCTGCATCTCAACAGGATTTGATCCAAATATTGGAACTATTAACGCAAATAGGCAAGCAAAGGCCGTAATTCGCTTAAATTGCTTGGAACTGGTGTCCAACTTCCCAGATTGGTAGTCCGCTATTAGAATGGGAACTATCAGTAAAATGGGGAAAATTGAGGAAAGCCCGGCACTTAGGGTTCCAAAAAAGAAAAGAGTCAACGCAAATTTTCCGGCAACAGGTTCCAAGGTATTTACCATATCCAAAACTTGGGTTACTGGTTTTCCATAATAAAAGAGTGCTCCAGTAGCGACTGCCATAATAGCGGCACTTATTGCAAAGACCAAGATTGCGGCCACAATCGCGTCCTTTTTTTGTTCTTTTCGGTTTTTGATGGTCCAACCTTTGCCTTTTACAAAAAGTGGGCGCGATAAAAAAGTTGCAGCAGCCATGGTTGTACCAACAAATGCGGCCACCAACATTTTACCACCTTGCACCTCAGGAATACTAGGGACAAGTCCATGTAATACATCTGAAGGTAATGGGTAAACCATAAAAAGGGATATTAGAAAGGAGAGCCCCATTATGGTAACAAAAATGACTAGAATCTTTTCGAAGAAAGTATATTTACCTACCAAAAGAAGGGCATAAAAAATAGCCGTTACCGCTATGGCAATGACTATGACCGTCTCATATTTATACTGCACAATCTGCGGAAAATAAATCGCAAATATCTCATAGATGATGTTTGCTGAAATACCCATAATTCCCATCAAAGAATTCCACTGTCCAAAAGCGATTCCAATAATAATGAGAATGGCAATGACCTTGCCCCATCTTAAGTGTTTTTTGAATGCGAATAAGGCTGTTTCTCCCGTAATCAAGGTGTAATTACCGTAGACATATATTAGAATACCCGAAAAAAAACAACTCAACAACAGTACCCACAGCAATTGCATTCCATAAGTACTACCGGCCACAATCATTGAGGTAACACTTCCTGTTCCGACGGTATAACCAATGGCAAAAATTCCTGGGCCGAATGCCAACACCAATCCGAGCAGTTTTTTTAGAAATGTTCTCTTTATGGGTTGTTGGTTTTTCACGGAATCAGTTTCTTATCTTGATAATGGTATTTAGTGTCTTTTTCACCAGATTCTCGAGGGCTTCAAAATCCTTATTGGCCAATATTTCCTTTCCTATCAACTTTGATCCCATGCCGACACAAGTCACGCCTGCTTCAAACCAAGCCCTTAAATTATCTTCTTCAGTACTTACTCCTCCCGTAGGCATAATGCTCGTCCATGGTTGTGGGCCCTTAATTGCTTTCACAAAGCCAGGGCCATATGTAGCGCCAGGGAACAACTTGACAATCTCGCAGCCCAGTTCCTCCGCCCTATTAATTTCCGTCAAAGAGCCGCAACCTGGTGACCAAAGCACCTTTCTTCGGTTACAGACAATAGCAATATCTTCCCGCAGGGATGGAGTGACTATGAAATTGGCACCCATTTGCATGAACGTTGAGGCAGCACCTGCATCGGTTATGGAGCCTACTCCCATGATCATACCAGGGAGTTTTTGAATGGCGAATTTGTTTAATTCAGAAAATACCTCAAAGGCAAAATCCCCTCGGGCGGTAAATTCCATCAATCTTGCGCCTCCCTTATAACAGGCTTCGAGCACGTTCTTCCCCAATTCCACATCTGGATGATAAAAAAGGGGTACCATGCCGGTACTCTTCATTGTATTTGCTACTTCAATTCTTGAAAATTGTGCCATGATCTAATTATCTAGCTACCCGGCCGGATGCATCTCCACCCATTAGTTTTTCAACTTCATCCACAGTAACCAAATTTGCATCACCTTTTATGGTGTGCTTGAGGCAAGAAGCAGCAACAGCGAAATTCAATGCGTTTTGATCATCCTCCGGATATTTAAGCAATCCGTAAATCAGACCTCCCATAAACGAATCGCCACCACCCACACGGTCAACAATATGGGTTATTTGATATTCAGGAGACGTATACATGGTCTTCCCATCATAAAGTACTCCTGCCCAGGTGTTATGTGAGGCAGATAATGAACCTCTTAATGTTGTAATCACCTTTTTGGCTTTTGGAAAACGTTTCATCATTTGTTCGCAAACTGAAAGAAAAGCTTCAGCTTTAACATGCTCGCCTTGAGTAGTGATGTCGAGCCCTTCTGGTTTTATGCCAAAATGTTTTTCAGCATCTTCTTCGTTACCCAAAACTACATCACAATAGGATGTCAATTCGGACATGATTTCTTCTCTTTTTGCATCATCGCAATATTTCCAGAGTTTTGCCCGGTAGTTTAAATCTGTAGAAATGGTTACGCCCATGTCGTTAGCGGCCTTCACTGCCTCTAAACATGCATCTGCCGCGCCTTGCGAAATTGCTGGTGTAATTCCGGTCCAATGGAACCATTCCACACCTTCGAAGGCTGATTTCCAGTCAATCATTCCTTCTTCAATTTCCGCCATTGCGGAATGTGCTCGGTCATATACTACCTTACTTCCTCTACTAACAGCACCTGTTTCCAAGAAATAGATACCCAAACGATTCCCGCCAAAAATAATTTTATCGGTGCCAACACCTCGTTTACGCATTTCCATTAAAGCACATTGTCCTATGTCATTATTAGGAAGTCTGGTGACAAAATCCACCGGCACTCCATAATTTGCCAAAGAGACTGCTACGTTGGACTCTCCTCCCCCATAAACAACATCGAAATTGTTTGCCTGGGAAAACCTTAAAAATCCTGGAGGTGCTAATCTTAGCATAATCTCTCCGAAAGTCACTACTTTCTTCATCTTAAATCCAATTTTTGATTGCTAATTGATTTGCTCAGCTAAAAGCCAATCCGCCGTTTATATCGATATTATTTCCTGTTATAAAGGAGGCGTCGTCAGAAGCTAAATACGCAACTAAATCTGCTACTTCGTTTGCATTACCTTCTCTCCTTAGAGGGGTACCCGCGGCCACTTTTTCCCTTACCTCATCTTTGGTAAAATCGTCATGGAATTTGGTTCCTATCAAACCAGGGCAAAGGGCGTTTACGCGAATTCCTTTTGGCCCAAGTTCTTTGGCCATAGCTCTAGTGAATGTGCTAACCGCACCTTTAGAAGAGCTGTACAAGGCAGAGCCGCCTCCGCCACCATCCCTTGCGGCTTGAGAGGAAAGGTTAATTATTGAAGCTCCTTTACCCATTAATGGTTCAAAAGCCTGGGTTACGAACACTGTTGATTTAAAATTTACATCCATCACCAAGTTGTAAAAGGCTTCATCAAATTCTTCCAATGTTTTTCTGGCAAAAAGACCTCCTGCATTGTTCACAAGAATATCAATTTTATCCCCAAAGGCAGCAACAATTTTTGCTTTTAAATTTGCAATATCCCCAAGATTTGACACATCTACCTTAATTGCAATTGCCTCTTGACCCAAAGATTTTATTTCTTCCACTGTTTTCTTAGCACCTGATTCAGAATTGAAATAGTTCACGACCACCTTGGCGCCCTCTTTAGCGAGCTTGATGGAAATGGCACGGCCTATGTCTCTAGAACCACCCGTAACTATAGCCACCTTACCTTTTAACTTACTCATTATTTATAGAAATTAAATACCTAAAGCCTGTCCACCACCTATTTGGATAGTTTCTGCTGTTATAAACGATGCGTCCTTACTTGCTAAGAAAGAAATAACACCAGCAACATCTTCTGGTTGACCCAATCTTCCTAGCATAATATTATTTGCCCAAGAAGCAAAAACTTCTGGTTTCGTCGCTTTAATTTGAGCATGAAATGGTGTATCAATAGTACCTGGAGATACTGCGTTTGCTCTAATACCATATTCAGCCAAGTCTTTTGCCAAAGCTCTAGTTATTGCATGGACACCAGCTTTGGATGTTCCATAAACTCCGGCTCCAGGCCCACCAGCGGTCCATCCAGCATTTGATGTATAGTTAATTATGGAAGGGTGTTCTCCTTTTTTGAGAAAGGGAATCGCAGCTCTTGAAGCAAAAAACACAGAATCGAGGTTAAGTGCCATTACAAATCTGTAAAAATCTGTTGTCATTTCTTCGAACCTAGATCTTCCACCTAATCCGCCGGCGTTATTAACCAACACGTCTATTTTACCATATTTTTCACCAATTTTGGTGATGTTAGAAGTTACTGCTTCTTCGCTTGTAACATCAAAACCATAATATTCCGCTTTTATTCCTTGTGCTGAAAGTTCTTTCACTCTTTCCGCTCCCGCATCATCCTCAATTCCGTTTAAAATCACTGTATAACCATCTTGCCCCAATCTTTTTGCAACTTCGAAACCTATACCTCCTGTTGCTCCTGTAATAATTGCAACCTTTTCTTTTGATATCATTTGTTATTCTTTTATTTGATGTTCGTTATATCGAATCAAGTTCGACTGGTTTAATTTTTCTAATTAAGATATATATCGATAGTACGGCCAAAGGGGCCAATACTGCAATAATAATAAATGCCGGAGTGTATGAAACCGTGGTTATTTTTGGGATGAGCCAATTCATGATAATCACGGAAACAGCGGCGACGGTTCCTGCCAAACCTGCTAATGTTCCTACAGAAGGTCCTTTGAGTAAATCACTCGAAAGCGTCTGTATATTCCCAATAGCAAATTGAAAGCCGAATAACACCACTGCCACTATATAGATGAAAGTCATAGGGTTGTTGCCTTTCACAAAGAATATAATGCCCATGAGCCCCATGAAAATCAAAACACCTCCTATTAGAATCGAAATCTTTCTGGAATAGTCTACGGAATGTTTTTCCATCAGTTTACCACAAAACCATCCACCTAAAATGCTTCCGGCCATTCCACCCAAGTAGGAAATCCAGATGGTGGACCCTATTTCCTCGATACTAAAGCCAAATTTTGAATTCAGGTACAAGGGCATCCATCCAACAAACAGCCACCAAATGGGTTCAATGAAAAAACGCGAAACCAAAACACCCCAGGATTCTTTATAACTTAAAATCTTGGCTAAAGGAAGCCCTTTTTCCTTTTTGGTTTCGTCAACTGGCGCTATGCGATCTGAAAGTATCAGATTGCGCTCTTCTTCTGTAATCCATGGATGTTTTTCTGGTTTTGCCTTATTGATGAACATCCAAGGAAAAATCCAAACAAAGCCAATCAAACCTAAAATGATAAAAGTACTTCGCCACCCAAATTGAGCATACAGAAATGCAATTAATGCTGGGGCAATGACGCTGCCTAATGAAGCACCGGCATTAAAAATTCCCTGTGCAATGGCTCGTTCTTTTATCGGAAACCATTCGCCATTACTCTTCACTGCACCTGGCCAATTTCCGGCCTCACCTAAACCAAGCATGGCCCTAACCACCGAGAGTGATACCAAGCCTCTTGCAAAAGCATGCAGTACCGCTGCTGCAGACCAAAGTGTAATTGAAAACACAAAACCTAATCGCGTGCCAATTTTATCGTAGAGTTTACCTGATAAAAACTTGCCTAAGGCATAGGTTACCATAAAAACATTCAGCATGACCGCATAATCTGACTCATCCATACCTAGGTCTTTACCCATTTCCGGCCACATTACGCCAAATGCGGTTCTATCAATGTAATTGATTACGGTGGCAATGCAAATCAATGCTATTACCCACCACCTTAAGCCTTTTAATTTCATTTTTTTAAGTTTTAAGGAAGTATTGACAAGGGTTTTTCTTAAAGGCAAAATGGTTCATATTGAAACCCATCCTTTTCGCAAAACACTTTTGGAACTTAAACTTGATATGTAAACCCTATTCATTAAAAGGAGTTGCCATCGTATTTTGTTCAATTCTTCTTCCCTCCAAATATTTCAAAACAGTAAAAACAAAAGCGTGCAATTTTGTTTTACCTCTAATATTAATCTTTAAATGTTATAGCAATACTGATACAAGATTTTAAAATGCGCCTTCATTTTTTCTTTGGCCTTTTTTGGATCTTGTTCTTTTATAGCTTCATAAATATCTTCGTGTTCTTGAATTCCCTTTAACGAGAGATTGGCATCACAGACATGGTATTTTTCAAAATTTGTAATAATCTCCGGGGTAATAATCAACATGAACGTGTTCATGGTGCTATTTTTGCTTGCTTGTGCTATGGCCAAGTGAAACAATAAATCTTCTTCTACAGCATCTCGCCCATTCAAGACCTTTTCCTTGTATGCATCCAAAGCATGCCTCATTTTTGCTAAATCTTCATCTGTCCTTCTTAAAGAAGCCAAACGTACCGTTTTAAGCTCTAAGAGGATTCGTGTTTCTACCAAAGACTTAAAGTCGGGGTCTTCCAACCTTAAGATATCATCCATCATACCGCTCATGGCAATTTGTCCTATATCCGCTATAAAAGTCCCACTTTGGGGCCTGGATTTTAGAATGCCAAAAAATTCCAATTTTTGAATAACTTCCCTGACATTGCTTCTACTCACACCGAATTTTTCGGAAAGCATTCTTTCTGAAGGTAATTTGTCTCCAGGTTCTAGATTTTTATAAGTTATCAAATCTCGCAACTTGGAAATTACCTCCTTTTGCACCTCTCGGTTTTCACTCTTTGTAAGTATATCAACTCTCATAAATTATCTCAATCTAAAATTGGTTAACCAGATTGGTTTGTTAAATTTAAGCAAATTACTTTAACCCGTAAAGCATTATTTTTATTCTTATTCACTATAATTTCCGTGTCTGGATGAAAAACTATCGGTCAAAAATTTTGTCCGATAGTTTTTGGTATTTAACTAAACTAACTCAAAAAAAATACTCTTAATGTTCAACCAGTAAATCATAATATTTTACCCGAGCATATGAACCTTCATCAGACGTTTGCAAATAATTCCCTGCCTTAAAATAGTTCTCAAAAATGCCCCATTTTTTTATATCATCACCTTCATATACAACTGACTCTGTATCATTTAAAATCACTTCCATTCTTCCATCGGAAACCAAGACCTCTAGTGAAAACTTATCGAACCCCACTTCTTCATTAAAATTAAAGCCCTCATCATCTGTCCACGAATCAGTGCGCAAGATGTCAGCATTGGAAACATCTGGGTCTTTTAAAACCTTTGTCTTTACCCTTACCTCACCATTTTGCCAATAAATCTTAAGCATTGGTGGCGCATTATTGTCCTTTTGGCCAATCAAATCCCTTTGTTCATTTGTCAAACGCCCATGAATCTGCATAATGATGGTTCTATGGTATTTGTCATCTGAATCTTTGGAAATATCGTCCATTGCCAATGTTCCTTTAAGCCTTCCTCCTTGGGAAAACGTCCAATTAACCGAATTGCTGCCAGGTTCCATCTGTTCCCTAAGCTCTGTTCTTGATCTAGAGGAGTTTGCCGTAGTGGCTCCAGGATAGGTGTAGAAAACCAAAGCACCTTCAATAGAGTCATTATACATGAACGGTTTTAGCTTTTCGTTGGTAGCATATTCCAATATTTCCGGGGGTTTTACTTCATCTGGGCGGCCTATTGGCAGGGTTACTTTCCAATTGCTCAAATCAATTTCCGGTAGTATAAAAGAAGTATCCTCAGTATCTGGCTCTGGAATCTCTACAACATCATTTGTAGGCTCCTCACCAGCTATTTCATCTTCTTTTTCTTGAGAAACTGAACTGCTTTTTTGACATGAACCAAGAATCAAAAAAAGACAAATAAGATTGAGTAGGCTTTTAAACATGGTGTATTTGGATTAAACAGTTATTTTTTTATTTGTGGTTTTGAAACGGTTAATGTTCAACAGACAATTCGTAAACTTTCACGTTCGCAAATGCTCCTTCATCTCTAGTTTGAAAGTAATTTCCAACCTTAAAATAGTTTTCAAATACTCCCCATCGTTTTATACTGGCATTATCGTAAACAAAAAACTCATTTTTATTTAAGGAAACTACCATTTTACCATCGCTGACTTTAACTTCAATGGTAAATTTTCTAAAACCAACTTCTTGTTCAAAATTTTTGCCTTTATCATCGGTCCACGCTTCTTTGTACAAAATTGCTTTTTGGTCCACCCCTGCATATTTTAAAACCTTGGTTTTCACTCGGATTTTACCATTTTGCCAATAAATCTTTAAAATAGGTGGAGCATTATTATCTTTCTGTCCAATCAATTCTCGTTGTTCATTTGTTAACCGGCCATGTATTTGAGCAATAATTACCTTGTGATACTTTCCATCATCAGTTCTTGAAACATCGCCCATCGCCATTTTAGCTTTCAACGTACCGCCTTGTGCAAATGTCCAATTTACTTTATCATTACCAGGTTCCATCTGTTCCCTAAGTTCTGATCGCGAATATTTTGTATTGGCCGTAGTGGCATTAGTTGGATACGCATGAAAAACCAATGCGCCAGACACTGAATCATTGTACATAAAAGGTGCTAAAACCTCATTATTTGCGTAGTCCAATATCTCAGGTGGTGAAACACTAATTGCACCTCCTTTTCCTTCACCCTCGGGTATAGTAACCTTCCAATGGCTTAAATCTATATTTGGTAGTTTTACCTTTTTCTTCTTTTTATTTCGTTTTTCAATTTTGCTATCCGATTCTGTACCACTACTTTTCTTGTTTTGAGAAGTAGCACCAACAGCTAGAAATATCATTAAAAAAATTGTTAGAGATTTCTTTCGGAAAATGTTCATTTTATCAATTCTTATTAGGTGTAATCGTTACTATATCTATTTTTATTTATTCAGCTCTTGCGTTATAATACCACCCAGTCCCGAATTTAAAGCCTGGGTGGTTTTACAATCGCTTGATTTCTATACTAATTCTCTGTTATTTCTACATTATCAAGAAAGACCTCAGTACTGCCATCTACAGCAAGTAAAGCCCTTACATAAATAACTATTTGATTTGTAGATGGAGTGAATGTAAAGGTGCTTGTAGTAAACACAGTCTTATCTGCATTGAAATCGTTGGTAATGTCAAAATACGCATCAATAGCAGGGTCAGAAGTAGAAGCATCAATACCCGTCTCCGTAGTGATTTCTGTATTTAAAATAAATACTTCAGTATTAACTCCCATGGCTTCCGAACGTGTATCAATTGAGAAAGTATACTCAACTCCTTGCTCTACTTGAACAGGTTGATATAAGCGTCGACAACTATTGCTTATTTTTCCACCTCTTGTTCCATTATTTCCATCACTGGTAGAACCAATTTGCTCATTGGTACAATATGCTCCATCAATATAATCGTTTAAATCCTCATTTCTCCAAGTATATGGACTAGGAATTTCAGCACCACTCTCGTCTAAAATAGTAGGATTAGGTGTCATGTCCCAAGCATCTGCATTATCACCTGTACTACCACTACCTATAACTCCATGATCATCAAAAGTACCGTTAAGAACCTGTACCACAAATCCTGCAGCAACTGTAAACTGCGCAGTGGCTATAGATGTGGCACCTGTAATACTAGATGCTGTCAAAGTTACCGTGTAAGTCCCATCTTCTGCGTAGGTATGTGAAGGATTCATTCCAGTAAATTGGAACCCATCTCCAAATTCCCATAATAGAGATACGGCATCTTCTGAAGCATCCGTAAAAATATAGGTCTTGTAGTCCATAGCATCAACTTCAAAGGTGAAATCTGCTGTGACCGGTGCCTGTATATCGATGGTTTGTTCTAAAGTAGTTGACAAACCAGAGTCATTTGTAGCTATAAGCGTTACAGTATAAGTATCAGCTTCCGTATAAATATGGGTTGGAGATTCCTCTGTGGAAGTATTTTCATCTCCAAAATCCCATTCGTAGCTAGTGGCTCCTGTTGATGAGTTAGTGAATGTATACTCTAAAAAATTGATTTCACTTTGCGCAGAACTAAATCCGGCAGAGGGAGGTACTGCACCGGCAGCCCCAACATCTATGGTGAAATCATCCAATCTACATTCCACTTCGCCATTCGTAAAAAAGATAGCAACAGTATTATTGATTCCAGAATTAAAGGACAACTTCTGTTGCACATAAACATCGGGCTCTGAATCATCGGTAACGGTTACAGAAGCAATAACACCATCTAAAGCTTCTTCTTTGGTGCCAAATGGACCAAACTCTGTAACACCCAATACAGCAACGGTTAGTGAGGGGTCTGACGAACCGCTTAACATGGTATACCAGAATCTCAAGTCATAATTTGTATCAGGCTCTACAGTAATCTCTTGGTAACCAATACGATCCCCAGCAGGAACGGGTAACTTAGCACCTTGATCTCCAAAAGTTACCGGATCACCTGTTATCTGAATAACACCGCCTAAGTCATTATTTCTCCATGAGTCTCGGCCATCACCACCACCTTCTGGTAAGGTGTCATCCTCAAAACCTGCCTCAAGAATAATTGGTTGAAATGGTCCTTCCACAACCATAACGTCAATGGTTATAGCACCCGTAATACCATTTGCATCACTAGCAGTCAATGTTACCGGGTAGGTGCCTTCACCACCTTCGAATGTAAATGTTGGATCTAAATCGGTTGACGTATTTCCTCCTCCAAAATCCCATTCGAATGATGTCGCCTCAGAAGAAAGATTACTGAAATTAATCATTCTAAAATCATCAGAAGATGATGCATAAGCAAAGTTAGCTTCTGGAAATACGGTGTCCGCTTTAGAATTTGCATCAGGTAACTCATCTCGAAATAGTTCATCACCTACACAGCTAACGACAAAACTGGCTACAACCAAACTCAAGAGCAGCCATTTTGTATTACTAAATATTTTTACTTTATATTTCATAGTGTTTTTATATAAATATTAATACCCTGGGTTTTGTGTCAAAAGGCCTTTGCTTATGTTTATTTCTCTAGCCGGAATTGGTAACAATAGGGCTCTTGAATTATAGATATATCCCATTTCAGCTGCATGGGCTGTCAATATATCATCTGCAACACCAAATCTTAACAAATCAAACCAGCGCTGATTCTCAAATGCCAACTCCACGCGCCTTTCAAGTAAAAGTTCATCTTTTGATATACTTGATATTGGGTTTGGTGCAGTATCTGGAAACGCCCTATCTCTTACCCTTTGAAAAGAAGTTACGGCAGCTGGGACACTCGTTGATGAACCTCCTGCCAGTATCGCTTCAACATGCATCAATAGCACATCGGCAAAACGTATTGCGATATAATCATTCCCAGCATTTCGGGCATTTGGACCATAAGGATCAGGATCCGCATTCACATCAAATCCATCCGGGAAAAACTTTGCCACTTCATTTTCATCAGGTGCAAGTGTCCCATCAAAATCGGTAATAGATGTTGCTGTTCTAATTCCTCCATTGGAAACAAAAGCTATTCTAAGGTTATCATTGACAATGTTTTGTCCATCTTCTCTACCTGCGCGAACTGAAGAAGTAAACTCAGATGAAAAACTTTGACTTTCCTGAGCATTTCCTGATTCATATTGAATTGCAAAAATTATTTCATCATTCAATTCTGAATAAAATACATCATGATAGTTAGGCTCTAAATCAAAATCCCCACTATTGATAATCGCTTCACATAATTGTTCTGCACCTGTATAATTGGGACTTGCTTGTGTTAAATATACCTTTGCTAACAAGGCTTGTGCCGCTGCCCTAGAGGCTCTAGATTTATAGGTATTATCCAATACAGCCACCGCTTCTTGTAAATCGGCTACTATTTGGGTATAAATTTGAGCTTCAGGTATTCTTGTAAAAAGGGCTTCTTCATCTGTAGGCCCGACCACTTCGGTTACCAAGGGGACATCGCTGAACAACCTAACCAATTTAAAGTATGCATAAGCTCTTAAGAATTTGGCTTCTGCCGTATAACTTGCTTGATTACTTGCGTCTGCAACATCAATAAAATTCAAGATATTATTGGCTCTAAAAATCACCTCATACATGGAAGCATAATAATCTTCAGATTCTACGTTGTTGGCATTTACCACGTATCTATGAAAATCAGATTTTGAACCTTCAAGTGTGGCATTTCTCGTATTATCGGTACGATGCTCCGTTAAAAGATGTTCAAATTGTATCCCTCTGTTCGCATTACCAATATTTGTTACGGTATTTTCATTGACCCCTTGAAGGGCATCATAGATTCCAATAACTCCAGCTAATACATCTGCATCGGACTGAAAAAATGCATCTACCGCAACTGAGGTATCTGGTAATGGATTTAAAAACTCATCACTACAGGAAGTGAGAACAAATCCTGTGATAGCTAAGATTAAATATTTTATATGTTTCATAGTTTATTTTTTAGTAATTAAAAATCAATGTTCAACCCTAATGTCATGGTTCTGAATATCGGTGTTCCTGCTCTTTGGGAGCCATAGGCTCTTGGATTACCATTATCATCATGTTCTGGATTGAAACCGTGATAATCATCAGCAGTGACATAAATCAGATTCTGACCGGTGACATAAATTCTTAAAGCGCTTAAACCTAATTTGGATAGTACATCATCTGAAAAATTATAACCAAGGTTTACATTACGTAGCGAAAAGTAATCTGCGCTTGCAATAACTTCACTTGTCAATACTTTTTCTTGAATGAAAGATGGATGTGGAACGAGGCCATCGGCTACTGCTTGTAATTCACCACCACTTCTGGTCCTATTTCCAAACCAATTATAGAAGTATTGATCTCCAATGTTATTTACTTGTGCCCCTAGGCTTCCTTGAACCTGAAATGATAAATCAAAGGCACCTAATTGAAAGTCATTGGTGAAACTGTACAACAAATCTGGATAAGGGTCTCCTAAAATAGTTTTGTCCTCTTCGGTAATAATTCCGTCACCATTGAGATCTTTAACGATAGTGTCATCGGCTTGGCCGTTAATTCGATTCCATGGATTGTCGACATAGGTTGTTCTAAACTGGGTATCATCATACACATCAGTATCTACAACATAACCCCAATAAGATGATATTGGCTCCCCTATTCGATTGATCCATTGAGAATTTCTACCGTATGTATCCTCTATAAGTGCATTGTTCGAATCACCAAAACTCAACAATTCATTTTGGTTGGTAGAAGCAATTAAAGTAGAACTCCATCGAAACTTCTCGTTAACAATATTTCTCGTTCTAAGTTCAAGTTCCAACCCTCGGTTTTGCACTTCTCCCAAATTCACGATACCATTATTAAAGCCTGTGATATATGAAACTGGATTATTTAATAGCAATTCGTCACTATTTCTTTGGTAATAATCTATGGAACCTGAAATTCTATTGTTTAAAAAACCGTAATCCAAACCAACTGTGAATTCTTCAGAAGCTTCCCATTGTAACAATGCATTTGCAATATTAAGTGGCGAAACACCAGGAGCTACACTACCATCAACAATGGCGTTGGAATTTTGCAACAAGGCCAAGTATGGCCAAGTGTTTACAGTTTGGTCTCCTACATTAAAATTCTCTGAACCAGTAAGACCATAACTGGCCCTAAGCTTTAAATTGGTTACAAGGTCACTGTTAATTAAGAAGTCTTCTTTGGCTACGTTCCAACCTGCGGATACCGCGGGGAAATTACCATATTTGGAATTTACACCAAAAACAGAACTACCATCGCGTCTAAAAGAGGCATTAAATAAGTACTTGTCCTTGTAGGCGTAATTAACCCTGGCAAAGTAGCCTACCTTTCTAAGTTCGGTATTGACCTCTGAAAAACTTGCGATTGCCGTTGCTCCTTGTAAATTTTTAAGTAAATCGTTGGAATATCCGTTTCCAGTAGTAATACTTTCTTCGGATTTCCGCTGCTGCACTGTCATCCCTGCAAGAAAACCAAGATCGTGATCGCCAAATGTTCTGCTGTAGTTCAACGTATTATCGGAAATCAGTCTTGTACGGAATCTATTCTGTAAATTATATTGAGCCCTGCTATTACCAGCTGCATGGTGCCTTGTACCGTCCCATCTTCTTCGTGTTCTTTGTTCTAAAGTGACCCCTAAAGATGTTTTAGCTGTAAGCCCATCCAAAATTTCGTAACTAAAATATGTAGAGCCGAACAACTTGGTATTATCCTCGAAATGTTCACGCTCAACGTATTGTGCGAATGGATTTGAATCACCAGAAGTTCGAGGTCTTTCTGTATTGCCATCATTATCATAATCCCTGTTTTCCAAATGGTTTTCAAAGAAATAATCTCCAACACCTACATCTGGGTAATTGCTTCTATTTATAAATTCAAGCGTTTCCTCAGTATGATAGATAGGCAACCATGGCGACTGACGTGTTGGGTTATGTATTGATGTAGGCAGCCTTCTTTGCTCTGTGAAAGATGGTGAAGCTCTAAGTCCAAATCTTAATTTGTCAGTCAATTTTGTATCCAATTTCAAATTTACGATGTATGATGTATAGTCATCTGTGATAACAACACCCTCATCATGTAGTGACCTTAAAGATGCACTGAACTTGGTATTTTCAGAACCTCCTCTTGCAGAAAAAGAATGACTTATAACGTTTCCTCCATCAAAGAAAACATCTTGCCAATCTCTGTCAATTCCAGTAATCCTAACAAGATCCTGCGCGTATAAGGTTTCGCCAGAAAGTGTACCGGTAGCGGCTTGCTCTATTCTTGACCAATCTGCAACACTCTTCCTATAATCATCACTTCCATGAGCTTCCTTAAAACCTAAGTAGGTTTGATAGCTGAATTGTGTTTTACCAGCCTTACCAGTTTTTGTGGTAATAAGGATAACACCGTTAGAGCCTTCACTACCGTAAATAGCCGCCGATGCTGCATCCTTTAATACTTCGAACGATTCCACATCGTTCATATCAATATTTGCCAAAAATTCAGAGCTTACAACTATTCCATCGACCACTAATGCAGGGCCAGAGTCCGCAGTTATCGATCCAAAACCACGAATGGTAATTGTAGGAGCGCCACCTGCTTCCGCATTGGTTGCTTGAATATTGACCCCGGATACTTGACCAATAAGGGCTTCATCTACCCTTGACACCGCAATTTGGTCCAAATCATCATTAACTACTTTGGAAATAGAACCGGTTAATGTCGATTTCCTCTGCGTACCATAACCAATAACGACGACTTCATCCAGTTCGCTCGTATCTTCTTGAAGTATTATATTAATAGATGTCTGTCCATTAATAATTACAGTTTGTGTCGCATAACCAATGTATGAAAACTGTAATACATCTCCATTAGAAACCTGAATGGAATAATTACCATCAAAATCGGTCTGAGTTCCTCTTGTTGTATTTAAAACAACAACATTCGCCCCAGGAATTGGAACGTTGTCTGTGTCCTTCACTGTGCCAGCAAGACTGATGTTGTCCTGAGCAAATAATTGAATATTGGAAAGCAATATTGCAATTAATAATAGTTTAGTTTTTAAATTCATTTGTTTAGTTAGTTTCAATAATTCATGTTGATTAGTAAAATTCAATTCACATTGTGCATTGTGATTTTCGTCTTCACTTACTGATAAACATCACTGACCACCAAAAATCAAATGAATTCCGTAGTTTTGTGTTGACAAGTAACAGTAAAGTGTATTTGTTTAAGTATTACTTCCCTCCAAAGAAGTGATATCTACAAAAGGATAGGCGTGCACCTATCCTTTTTTGTTGGGTTATGTTTTCATATTTTGTTGTTTTTATTGGTATTCCAAACTGGTTAACCAATTTGGTTTACCAAATATATGTTATTTTTTCGTTAAAAAAAGTAAAATGTTGATTTTAACACTTTTACTCCATGAAATCCTCACGAATGGGACTGAAAACATCAATTAAAACCCCTGCTTCAGTGCAAATCGCTCCATGCATGGCGTGTGGAGGAATATAAAATGAATCGCCTCCTTTCAAGGTTTGTGTATTCCCATCAATAGTAACATCAAAACTTCCACTTTCAACATAGGTCACCTGGGAATGGTAATGTTCGTGCATTTGACCAACGGCTCCTACTTCAAAATGAACCTTGACCAACATAATCTTATCATCATAGCCCATAATCTTCCGTTTTAGGCCTTCACCCACAACCTCCCAGTCAAGATCTTCTCCTTTTATAAATTCTTTACTTGCTCCAAATGTTTTCATATAATAGTGTTCTTATAAAATTCAAAATATAATTCTCTTGATTGCTTTATTTCGATTCAATTTGGTAGTATGCCTGGACCCACGGTTCCTTCTCTAAACCATACTTCGGTGTAACAGCCATTCTCATATTGCTTAGCAATATCACCTCCATAGGTCTCCGCCCCTGCGCACCAAACCTTGTTTGTTTCAGGATCTTTTCCGTTGGTTTGATTATAAGCCCCTTGTTTGAAATAACCTAACTCACCTTTATAGGCAGTTGCCCGTTCTGTTCCATCTTGCCCAATAGGTACAAAGAGTCGCTGCACCTGTTCCGGAAGATCGGATTGATTAACATAATCCGATACGATAAGATTTTTTGTGAACGTTTTTGTTTTGTGGTTATCACTTTTGAAAGTCAGGTACATGATGCCTTTATATACATTTACCTCGTAGCTAAATTCTTCTCCCAGTTCAATACCATCCGATGGCTCCTCTGGATAGTCATTTTTATCTTTTCCAATGACGGACATATCATGGCCCCATACGGCGGTTGAGAAATCCCATCTTTTAGAATTATCGTCACCTGCTGTGTTTATCTCATAATTCCAAAAGACGGAGCCTTTTGTATGGCCAGGGAATTTTTTGTAAAATATTTTTAGGGGTTCATTTTCATGGCCTTCACCACCATGAATTTGCCCAACAACTACAGAGTAAGAAGCTGCAACCGTTGCATCACCTGAAACAGAGACCTGCATAACCTTGCATGTACCTGTCAGATTACCTCCTTCTTCAGGTGTCCATTCTCTTTTTTCATGCAACTCGGTTCTTGTATTACTGGAGTTTTTTGAGGTAACACCTGAATTTGGTGTTTTGTAGACCACCCATCTCCGGGTACCATCAATTGCAGTATAGAAAAAATCCTTGTGTTCGAAATCGATAAGGTTTTCCACATGCGTTCCATCCCCCATCAGAATTTTAAACTTGTCCATAAAAGGAATTACCTCACTGGGGTATACCGATTTTGCACTTAGGCCATCATTTGCTTCAAAATACCCCGCATTGGATATGGCATCTTCCGGAATAGTGATACTTGCGGATTTAAACCAGACTTCAGCGTAATTTCCGCTTTCATATTGTTTTTGTAAATCGCCACCATAGGTTTCCGCTCCGGAACACCATACCTTATTTATCTTAGGGTCTTTCCCGTTCGTTTGATTGTAGCACCCCAGCTTAAAAAAGAGTCCTTCGTTGGCGTATGCATTTTCACGTTCAATCCCATCTTGCCCTATGGGCACAAACAAATTTTGAACCTGTTGAGGGATGTCCTCCCGTTTCGAATACTCGGAAGTTATTAAGTTCTTAGTGAATGTTTTAGTCTCATGCCCTTCACTGGTGAACGTTAGGTTCATGATGCCATCCTTAATTTCCACTTCATAGCTGAACTCTTCACCCAAAGCTATTCCATCTTCTGGCTCCGGAGGGTAAGTGTTTTCATCTATGCCGACCATGGAGAAGTTATAGCCCCAAATAGGATATGAATAATCCCATCGTTTAGAATTATCATCCCCTACTGTATTGATTTCATAATTCCAAAAAACAGAGCCTTTAGTATGACCTGGAAATTTTTTGTAAAATATTTTTAATGGTTCATTTTCATGACCATCCGCACTATGTATCTGACCAACAACTACAGAATACGTTGCTGCAACACGGGAATCCCCAGTAGTGGCCACATTCATTACTTTAAGGGTTGCCTTCATATTGGCTTCAGTTTTTGGCAACCACTTTTTTAATTGAGCAAGTTCGGTTCTGGTATTGTTTGAAGTGCCATGTGTATTGCCAGCATTAGGTGATTTAAATACTACCCAATCCGCCTTGTCGTCACTTGTGGCATAAAAGAAATTCTTGTTCTCAAAGTGTGTCGCCTGACCCACGTTGGAACCATCTCCCAAAATTAAATTCCATTGTTGGAAAAAGGGTATGATGTCGTTTGCATAGGTCACTTCAGTTGCATCCCCAACATTACTTGTTGTGTTCTTTTTTTTATTACCATTTCCGCAACAACTCAGTAACAAAATGACAACTGCTGCTGCTGTATAAGAGGTAAAATCCGATTTGAATATTTTAAAGTTCATATTCTATAATGTGTGGGTTATTGTTAAAGTGATTAGGTACTCAGTTAAATTTCAACGGTTGCAATGCATTCTTCGACATTCAAAACAAACCTTTCTATATGGTGGTTTTAGCATCTTGTAATTCGTAAAGGAAATTCCCATAACGGTGTAAAAAGCTTATTTCTTAAAATTGGTTAACCAGTTTGGTTTACCAAAAATACATATATTTGTAAGACGAGCAAATTTTTAACATTAATTCCCTCTATTCGGTATTAATTAGAACCTGATTATGCAAAAAACTAAAAAAGTGATTTCCAGAAGAAGCTTTACTAAGTTATCTACTAAAGCCGTTGCGAGTATTCCATTAATGGGATTAGGGAATACCCTTTACCCTACTGCTCCGAAATTAAAAAATGAAATCGAAGTAAGCATATTCTCAAAACACTTGCAATTTCTTGATTATTCAGGAATGGCATCAGCAGCAGCGGAAATAGGATTTGACGGATTAGATTTAACAGTAAGACCCAAGGGTCATGTTTTACCAGAGAGAGTGGCGGATGATTTGCCAAAAGCTGTGGAGTCCATTAAAAAATATGGCATGAAGCCCAAAATGATGACTACTAACGTTTGGGATATAAAAGACTTAACAAATAAGATGGTATTAGAAACAGCTTCAAAATTAGGTTTTACCTTTTACCGCACAGGTTGGCTATCTTATCCTGAAGATAGAACAATACCCCAAAGTCAGGCTATTTATGCACAGCAAGCAAAAGATCTGGGGCAATTGAATCAAGACTTAGGTTTAATAGGTTGTTATCAAAATCACGCTGGCAATCATGTTGGTGCTCCCATTTGGGACCTTCCTTCCATTTTGGAAGCCACCAATAATGAGTATTTCGGAGTACAGTACGATATTAGGCATGCCGTTGTTGAAGGAGGAAGTAGTTGGGAACTTGGTTTAAGACAAATAAAACCGTTCATTAAATCTATTGTGATCAAAGATTTTTTATGGGGTAAAAATAATGGGGCTTGGAAACCGGTAAATGTCCCTTTAGGTCAGGGAGTAATTGATTTTCCATATTACTTTTCACTATTAAAAAAGTATGGTATCAATGTGCCCATGTCGCTACATCTTGAATATGACCTAGGAGGTGCCGAACACGGAAACAGAAAAATTACTATCTCAAAAGAAGAAGTTTTCAAACGTATGAAAAATGATTTAAAATTTTTACGTGAAACTTGGAGACAAGCACCTTAATTTAAATCACTATTATACTTCCTATGGTAAAAGACAACAGTCATATAATAGAACAGCTAAAAAAAGTAAGTACAGCAACAGTAGCTACGTGTCTCTTTAAAAAAGGGTTAAGAAACCAGTTCATTCAAAATGTTCGTCCCTTAAAAAAAATGACTACTACGTTGGTAGGACAAGCTTATACCTTGCGATATATTCCCGCTAGAGAAGATTTAAACCCAATCGAAGTGTTTAGAGATCCCAAACACCTTCAGCGTGTAGCTGTAGAAGAATGCCCAAAAGGTCATGTATTGGTTATTGATAGTCGCAAAGACTCAAGAGCGGCTTCCGCAGGCTCCATTCTGGTTACCAGACTCATGAAACGAGGCGCCAGTGGAATTGTAACTGATGGAGGTTTTCGAGATTCGGCGGAAATTGCTGAGTTAGATTTCCCTTCCTTTCATCAAAGTCCATCCGCACCAACCAATCTAACCTTGCATCAGGCTATTGCCATAAATGAGCCAATAGGTTGTGGCGATGTTGCCGTGTTTCCTGGTGATTATATTATTGGCGATGACGACGGGATCATGGTGGTACCCTCTCACCTAGCCGAAGAAGTAGCAAAAGAATGTCTGCAAATGACGTTATATGAAGAATTTGTCATGGAAAAAGTCAAAGGAGGAACAGCAATAATTGGTCTTTATCCCCTTACCAATGAGAAAATTAAGGAGGAATTTAAGGATTGGCTGAAAGAAAAGGATATTTAGTTATCCTACAAAAGGAATGGTATGAACTTCAATAATATCCTCCACAATGTTCGCGCTAGTTCACCAATATTATTTATTTCTACGCCCATATTAACATTGATTTATTCAAACATATTTTCGAAGGCAGCATCAACAGAAACAAGAATGTTATATTCCTAAGCGATGGACAAATCATTCTTTATTGTCGATGCTATTTCATTTTCTGTAATGGTCAATGCCTGTTGCATTATTTCAAAATCCGGCTCAAGCTCTGGGCTTGGAGAATCATCTTTGCCTCAGGAGTGTACCAAAGTCATGGTTAAAGCGACTAAAAAGAGTTTTGTGAATTTTCTTGTTACTTTCATTTCCTTTTTTTTAAAATGAATGACCAAAAATAGAGTGAGGTATGGTCCACAGGAAGTTTGGTGATTGAATGGTACAAGGGCCATCGTTGAAAAAAATTCAACTACGACCAAATGAGTGTTATCGTATCTTTACTTCATGGAACTCAAGTACTTCAGGCTTATTAAGACGATAAAGGAAGAGGGCAGTCTTGCGAATTCCTCAGAGCGTTTGTTTTTAACGCAATCCGCTTTGAGCCACCAGCTTCGAGATCTTGAGGAACGTCTCGGATTTAAGGTTTTTCATAGAACGCGTAACAAATGGGAACCTACCGAAGAGGGCAATGAGCTCTATAAGCTTGCCAACAAACTGTTCCGGTCCATAGATGAAGGGTTTAGTAACATTGAGCATATAAAAGAGGGCTCCAGAGGTGCCATAAAATTGAGTGCCGAATGCCAATCTTTCTTTCATACTATCCCCAATTTTATTCAAAAAATGGGAATTTTATACCCCGAAATAGATATTGACCTGACCTTGGGCGCTACCCACCAGACCATTTCACAGGTTTTGTCCAATGACATAGACATTGCCATTGTCACCACAAAACCTGCTTCAGAGGAGTTGGTGAGCATTAAAGTGCATGAGGACGAGATATTTGCAGTAATGCACCGGGAAAACCCCCTAAATGATATAGGATATTTAGAAGCCAGTCATTTTGGTAAGGTGCATCTACTGATCAATTCGTTTCCGTTGGACGGGGTCTCGGTCTACGAGCATTTTTTAAAACCCAACAGAATCAATCCAGCCAAGATTTCCGCTATTCCTTTTACCGAAATTACCCTCTCCATGATAGAGGCCAATATGGGAATCATGTGTGCTCCAAAATGGCAGCTAAAATCCTTTAAGCGTTCAGATGAAATTGTGTTCAAGCGTATTAGTAAGAACGGTCTCAAACGCGACCACTATCTGGTGGTTCAAAAATCCAATCGGAACAAGAAATATATCCACGACTTCATTTCCAATTTCGAGGAAGATTTCTTGAACTTGGGTTGAGTTCAGTATCCTGCAGCATCCAATTTTCCGTTGACTGGTCTAGACCACTTTGTGTAAACTGGCAAGTGGTTTATCATTCCTCTTTTAGGCTTTAGAAAGGTGTCACTAAATGACCACCGATATCTAATTGAAAAAATTTCATCTTCCTACCCAGGCATATTTCAACTACGATGCTATGGTTTGGAAAACAAGCTTCCGTCCTTTGGCTCCTCAAATTCAAAGAGCATGGAAAACAAAAATTTGATCTTATATTGTTTTATTCTTTTAAGCTTCTTCGGAAATTCCCAAGAGGTTTTAAGGAATCATTGGGCAACAAGAACGAGCGATGAACCCACTATAGATGGAAGGCTTACTGATAAAGCCTGGTCAGATGCTGATGGAAACTGGAGTTCAGATTTTGTCCAAAGATTGCCCAATGAGGGTGCCCAACCTTCAAAACAGACCTATTTCAAAATCCTGTATGATGATACCTTTCTCTATGTTGGGGTTCAATGCAAGGATGAGGTTGAAAACATCAATCGGTGGATGTCAAGAAGGGATGGTTACAATGGCGATTGGGTTGAAATCATTCTTGATACCTATCACGACAAACGAACAGCTTTCTCCTTTACCCTAAGCTCGGCCGGGGTCAAAAGCGATAAATACATCACCTTGAACGGAGCCGAAGAAGATATGGCCTGGAATCCTATTTGGTATGCCCAAAGTGCTCTATATGCCGAGGGTTGGACGGCCGAAATGAAAATCCCCCTGAGCCAGCTCAGGTTCAGCAAGGAGGAAATACAGACATGGAGATTACAGGTGCAAAGAAGGATTTTACGGAACGAGGAGCTTTCGTTATGGCAGCGGGTTCCCCAAGATGCCCCAGGATGGGTAAGCGAATTTGGAATAGTAAAGGGCATTAACGGCATCAAACCACAAAAACAATTGGAACTACAACCCTTTATAGTAGGTACATTGGAAACCTTTGAAAAAATTCCGGATAATCCATTTCAAAACAGTAACAAGCAGGCCCTTAACTTTGGTCTTGATGGAAAAGTTGGTATCACCAATGACATTACCTTGGACTTTACCATAAATCCGGATTTTGGGCAGGTAGAGGCGGATCCCTCAGCGATTGCTCTCGATGGTTTTCAACTTTTCTTTCAAGAACAGCGGCCTTTTTTTATAGAAAACAAAAATATATTTGATTATCGGTTTTCTTCCCCCATCATAGGTGGACCATACAGTTCTGACAATCTTTTTTATTCCAGAAGGATAGGGAGGCAACCTCAAGGCAGTGTTTCCCTCAATGAAGGTGAATTTGCGGATATTCCCCAAAGAACGGCCATTCTTGGTGCGATAAAGCTGAGCGGGAAAACAAGAAAGGGATTGTCTTTTGGAGTTCTGGAAAGTTTCACACCGAAGGTGACTGCAGAAATCAGTGATGGAAGCTCACAACTCACTGAACCACAGACCAATTATTTTATGGCCCGCGTATTGCAAGACCTGAATAACCGAAAAACATTTATAGGGGGGATATTCACATCGGTGATACGGGCAGAGCAGCCCGAGACCAGCTTTTTGCATAAATCGGCCAAAACCGGGGGTCTTGATTTTCTCCATCAATGGCAAGACCGAAATTGGTACGTTGGGGCAAACTTGGTCATGAGCCATGTAAACGGTTCAAAAGAAGCCATACGTAGGACACAGCTTTCAATTCCGCACTTATTTCAAAGAGGGGCAGGCCATATAGCCCTGGACTCCACCAGAACCTCATTGACGGGTACCGGAGGGGACATCAAACTGGGCAAAGCAGGTAGCGGTAATATCCAAGGGGAACTAGGGGTCACTTGGCGTTCCCCTGAACTTGATCTGAATGATATTGGATTCTTGCGTGAAGCAGACCTGTTCCAGCATTACACGGGTATTTCTTACCGTTCAATCAACTCCTTTGGCATCTTCAGAAATGCCAAGGCTACTTATCAACATTGGTTGAACTGGGACTTCGAGGGTAAGCTGAACTATGTGGATTGGGACGTTTCTGCAGAGGCTACTTTCCAAAACAATTGGTCGTCCGCATTTGGATATTTTTCCCAACCCCATATTTTTTCCAAGTCATTGCTACAGGGCGGACCTCGAATTAAACTGACCGATCAACACGGGTTTTGGTGGGCCTTGAATACTGATTCAAGACGAAAGTTCTTTATCACTTATTCCGGATGGACCAAAACCGGTGGTGAAGGTAGCTACTACCTTCTTGAAAATACGTTGGGAATCAACTACCAGCCGTTAGATAGGCTTCGCATTTCGGTCACTCCTAAGCTTACACAGATAAAACATAGGCTTCAATACAACGAGACACTAATCAACGGCATGGATAATCAATACGTTGTATCACTACTGGACCAAAATACCTTGAGTCTTGTGGTTCGGGCAGATGTAACCATAGGTCCGAATATATCCCTGCAATATTATGCGGAGCCCTTTATCTCGCAAGGCAAGTACAACCGATTCGCTCTAGTGGAAAATCCACTCCAATCCTTTACAGAGGAGCAATTGAATCCATTGGATATAATCAACACAGCATCTAGCGGAACCAAGCTCGAAGTAGATATGGATTCCGACGGCGTTGGTGACGCATTTATACGGAATTCAGATTTTTCCTTCGCGCAATTTCGCTCCAACTTGGTGTATCGATGGGAGTACCGACCAGGTTCAGAACTCTTTCTCGTTTGGTCCCAAAACTTTAATGATACTGCCTTACCAGAAAATGGTTTGGTATCTTCATTGAGAGAACAGATTTTTTCACAAAACCTTGGGAGCACTTTTTTGATCAAGCTTACGTACCGATTTCACCGATAGCAATACCTATGAGATCACTTGATATTATTGAGAACTACAGTATGAACCTAGCAGATTGGATAGGGTTTTGGGGTGTTTTACAGATTCTTTTGGCCTATTTTCTGAATGTTTCAGGAAGGGTTGGCACCAAAGACCTTTTGTTCAAGGCCCTTAATTTTTCGGGTGCTTTAATGGCCTTCATTGCTTCCTATGTATTGCGCTTTTGGCCATTTATGCTTCTTGAGGCGATATGGTGCATCATTTCGTTTATAAGTTTAATCCAACATCCCGGAAAAGTGCAGCAATAGGAGAAACCGATTTATCCGAACTTATTGCGAATATGGAGCCTCAACTAAACAACGGAGAGTATCTTTTTGTGCCGGTTTCCGATTCGTCCAATATCAATAGAAGTGATACCATTGCAACGTTTAAAGAAGAAGAGGGAACCACATTGGTCCTCAAAAAAGATAGCGCTAAACGGCTTGGGTTCAACACCCACTTTGTGGCCTCTTGGATTACATTGAACGTGCATTCTTCTTTGGAAGCTATAGGATTGACTGCAGCCTTCTCAACTGAATTGGCGGAATGTGGTATCAGCTGTAATGTGGTAGCTGGCTATTACCACGATCATATTCTTGTTGATTGGAAGAATGCAAAGCGGACCGTGGGACTCTTAAAACGAATGGCAATTCAGCATAAAAAAACCATCAAAGATAAATTTGAAAAAAAATAATGATATTTTATTGGAAACACTCACCAACATGATTGGGCATCAAAACAAAATTCATGGAAATCAGAAGTCTTGAAAACGTAAAGTTTGAACTAATAATAGAATGCTTCTTAAATGCCTTTAAAGGGTATTTTGTGGAAATGCCCACAGCTCCCGATTATTACAGGAAGCGATGGCATGCGGGAAAGGTTGATTATGGTTTGTCTTTTGGAATGTTCGATGACGATAAGCTCATAGGTTTTATCATCAATGCTATCGACCAAAGAAATAATAAACTAGTTGCCCACAATACGGGCACGGGGGTGCTACCTTCCTCTAGGGGAAAGCATCTGGTCGATGCCTTGTATGACCATGCCCTACCTTTGTTGAGAGAAAAGGGCATCCAAAGATGTACCTTGGAGGTCATCACTAAAAACATACCAGCCCTAAAGGTCTATAAGCGTATCGGTTTTGAGGTAATTAAAAATTATAAGTGTTACAACGGCAAGATTAACAATGGAATCGATAGCGCATCTTTCATTTTAAAGAAGGTAGCTTTTGATTTTTTTGATTGGAAGAAAATCGACCAAAAACAATACTCATGGGACAATCAAATGGAAACACTGAAGAACGGTGCTTTTGAGTTTTATGCGGTTTTCAGGGAATCAGCTCTTGAATCCTATTTTGTAATAGACCACTCGAACGCCTATTTGGGCCAATTTGATGTTTTTACGGATGCAAAGGATGGTTGGGAACGATTATTTACAGCTATTGGGCAAATTTCCAATACCATCAGAATCAACAATGTTGATACCTCACGAAACGATAAAATCAATTTTCTTAACCATATCGGTCTTAAAAACACCATTGACCAATATGAAATGGAATTAATTCTGAAATAGCCAATGAATCATTTAGTTCTATTGAATTGATTGGAATGTTTAAAAACGAAAAACGATGAACAAAACAATTTATATAATCGGTGCGGGTGCTGTGGGCAAAGTCCTGGCGGTTTCCCTGAGTCTGGAAGGTAAAGACGTTGTCCTCCTAAGAGGAAACGTTGATGACGGATCAAGTTTTGATAAAAAGATAAATGTTGTCTATAACGATAAAACCAGACTTGAGACTTTTGTAAATATCAATACGATTTCAAATTTTGAAAACCTGAATGGTATAGTGGTCTTGACCAATAAGTCTTACGGAAATGAAAGCTTAGCAAAAAAGCTAGTAGGTAAATCAAAGGATACACCACTGGTAATTCTTCAGAATGGTATAAATATCGAACAACCTTTTATTGATGAGGGCTTTTCTGAGATGTATAGGTGCGTTCTATTTATGACTGGACAAATGAACTCAGATAACGAAATAAGCTATAAACCTGTGGCTGTTTCACCGATAGGAACTATTAAAAGTACCAATAGTGATTTGACAGCTATAGTCGAAAGCCTAAACAGTATCCACTTTGAATTTAAGGCGGAAAACGATATTCAAAAAATTATCTGGGAGAAAGCCATAGCCAATAGCGTGTTCAATTCGATCTGTCCATTGTTGGAAGCCGACAACGGCATATTTTATAGACAGAAGCCCGTTTTTAAAATAGCGCAAAGAGTAATTGCCGAATGCCATCAAATAGCAACCCTAAAAGGGGTAACACTGAACCTAAAGGATATTGAGAAACGAGTTCTCCAAATAAGCAAAAAATCCGATGGGCAACAGATATCAACCTTGCAGGATATAAAAAATGGAAGAAAAACGGAGATTGATACCCTAAACCTTGAATTCTCAAGAATTGCTTTGGAACTAGGAATGAAAAATGAGATTAAAGAAACCAACTTATTGGGAGAACTTATAAAAATCAAATCTGAATTAAGCTTGAAAAAGACATGAGAAAATTGTGAATGACAAATTCAAATAGTACAGATAGATGGTAAAAGTTGAAAAATCAATTTTTGGATTAGTTCTATGTAATGTACGTTTTCGGGATTTAATTCTTTCTCCAATTTGGTTCGTTTAATCTGCCGTCTTATGAAACTACTGAATTGGTTGCCTGAAAGAAGTTATTACTCTTTCAAAGCCTTCACTAGGTTTTCTTCATTCCGTATGCAAACTTTTATGGTATTTGTCTCGCGGCCTTGATTGTCTGAAAACTTACCGGAAGAATGGTAGTCACCAGTGTTCCCACAATAGCCATTTAAAAAGTCCACCATCCCATAGTGATCTGATAAGGATAGTTTTACAACCAACCTTTCATTACATAATGAGAGATAGGCTTCGCGATAAAACATGAAATAACGACCAGCTTACCAAAATCTTTTGAAAGCATAGTCCATACATTGAAGGTTGAGCCGACCAATACCTTTCATTAATCGGAAATAAACTAAATTTATAATCGTAAAAAGAGGTTTTGCAACCTCTTTTTACCTTATCATTTAAGTTTATTATTGACTCTTACAGTGCTCTTGTACCCATTGCGATTACGCTGTGACCTTTCCAATAAGTATAACCATTTAAACAACTGCTTAAAATGAAGAAAAGAAACATCCTTTTATTATTAAACCTGTTCATTACCATTAGTTACGCCAATAGCTATAAAGCTACTCTATCAAGATTCAATATAAAGGATTTCGGTGCTGTCGATGACGGGAAGACCATCAATACCAAGTTCATACAAAAAGCCATAAATGCAGCACATGAGGAGAACGGTGGCGTAGTTGTTTTTCCAAAAGGAAAGTTTGTATCGGGGACTTTGATCATTAAATCCAATATACATTTTCTGTTTGAAGAAGGATCTTTTTTATTAGGGAGCAAAAACCCTGGAGATTATCCAAAATTAGACTTGAAAAATGAAAGGGTATCATCCAAAACAGATGACAATTCCAAATTGGCTTTGATATGGGGCTATAAGGCCAATAACATTTCAATTACAGGAAAGGGAATTATTGATGGGCAAGGTAGACCTCTAGCCCTTGCCATTGACAGTTTGCATCATAAAGGGGTGATAGTTGATCCCAACTACAGCGGTAGGCCAAGTGAAACATTACGGCCAAAAATCATCAATTTTTTAAAATGTGAAAAGGTCGCCGTATCTGGGATTACAATAAAAAATTCTGCCAGTTGGGTACAGACCTATGACCTTTGCAAATTCGTCACCATAGAAAATATCAAGGTGAACAGTACCGCATATTGGAACAATGATGGTATAAATATTACTGACAGTCGTCATGTGCGAATCCGTAATTGTGATGTGAATGCGGCGGATGACGGCATTACTCTAAAGTCTTACTTTGAGGATGAATATAACGATGATGTAATTATTTCAAACTGTAGGGTAAGAAGCAGTGCAAGTGCAATTAAATTTGGAACGGCTTCCATTGGTGGGTTCAAGAACATAACCATTGATAGTATTTCGGTTTATGATACCTTTCGCTCGGCAATTGCAATTGAAACCGTTGATGGTGGGTTCATTGAAAATGTGCATGTTTCAAATATAAACGCAATAAACACGGGCAATGCCATATTTGTGCGATTGGGCTATAGAAGTGGCAAAAAGCCAGGCAAACTAAAAAACGTAACTTTTAAAAATATCAAAGTACAGATACCATTCGGCCGTCCAGATCTCAATTATGACTTGAGGGGGCCTGCAACAGGGTATTTTCATAATCGTCACCCAGCTTCCATTGTGGGCATCCAAGGAGCCAATATTTCGGGGGTTGTTTTGGAAAATGTTGAAATTAGTTATCCTGGACGGGCATCAAAAGGAATGGCATATATACCTCTATGGCGTTTGGACGACGTCCCAGAAAACATTGACCATTATCCTGAATATACCATGTTTGGAGAACTACCCTCCTGGGCGTTTTACGTTCGTTATGTAGAGGGCATAACATTCAATAACATAAAGCTACGATTGGAGGATTCTGATTATAGGCCAGCCTTTGTTTTTCATCACGTCCAGGATATAGCTATAGAAAATTTAGAGCTACCCATGGGGTTAGAGTATCAAATTGTCACAAAGGGAGTTCAAGTGATTTCTGCTGATTCAGCAAGTTCAAATCAGATTAAGAAATTTGACTGAATCAAAACATGGGAATGAAACCAATTTGCAATTGTCCACAAAACTATGACCGGGAAGAGTCAAGCCTTTTTACAGCGTTTTTTAATTGACCATAAGATATTTAGCTTTGTTTTGCCCTTGACCAGGAACCTTTTGTATAGATAATCACAAAGGCAGTTACGGTGGATTATTTTTGATCTGGTAGGAAAAATTAAAAGGCCCACCCGTAGTGGGGCGGGCCTTTCCATACATGTTGTATTTATAAAAAATTGACAACTCCAGTATCCATGTCGTATACTGCTCCCTTGATGTCGATCTCCCCCTGGTCCAATAGTTCCTTAATAATAGGGCTGTCCGTTACAATTTTTTTAAGTGCATTGCGCACATTGTTCTCACTGACCTCGTGCACAAAAAGCCTATTGCCTGATGTTCTAGGGCCTTCCGCGACAGTTGACATGGCCACAGCGGGCTTTATGTTATCGAGCATATCTGTTATATTGCCCAATTGTGCACCGTCTATTGCAGCATGAATAGCACCACAGTTCTCATGTCCCATTACCAGAATCAACTTGGCCCCTGCCACCTTGGTCGCGAATTCCATACTACCTAAGATATCATCGTTGATGAAATTCCCTGCTACCCTAGCAACAAAAATATCACCAATACCCTTATCGAAGACATCTTCTACCGGAACCCTGCTATCTACGCAAGACAATACTATTGCCTTTGGATATTGTGCCCTGACACTTTCTCGAATCTGTACTGAATGGTCTCTAGCCGTAAGATCACTACGTACAAACCGTTCGTTGCCAGCCCTTAGAATTTCAAACACTTTGTTAGGGGTAAGTGCCTCTTGTTCTTCTTTGGTCAAGACGGACTCCACAAGAATTTGACTCTTATCGATTTCAATGGTAACGCTTTCGGATTTTTGACCAGTCATGGTAAACGATAGTAAACATAGGCCTGCGATAGTGATAAACTGCTTTTTCATATTGATAGTTTTAAAATTCAGTTCAAATATAGATGGTAATATCTATATTAATACTATTACTATTTATAATTAATAGTTAAACTTTCATAATATAATAGTAATACTATTGAATCTTTACAGCCCTGAATAGCCCAAGTGAACCAAAGTACCACGTTATTTCATACCTTGCTTTTATAATAATAGGCAAGCTCATATTGTTATATTTAATGGCCTCTATTGCACTTGCATTTGTGTATTTCTGGGATAATGAAAAAATAAAAAAAGGACAGGAACATCAAAGTCCTTTGTTTTAGTGAAAACCTTGGTCTGGATTGCTTTTGTGATTCTATTGGCAATCACTGTTTTAAAGCTTACTTGAACGCAGTAAAACGGAATAATAATTACTCTTGATAATTTAATTGGGTATTAATCGGGAACAATTAACCTCGATTCTAATCCCACAATAAACTACCCTACTTTAATAAGGACCAAGTCATTTTTGGAGGGTTTTTTAAGAATATTGAAAAGCTTCTGTATTTGATAACCCCGATATACTTGTGAGGAGTCCACTGTAAAAGGAAGTAGAGCCTATAAATTCGTCAGCCATTTACATTTGTTATGATTTATATAATCTCATCTGGAAAGCTTTTAAAACAGAACCTTAAAGGTTTGTTAATTGTGTTAAACCCTGTTAAATACTTGAAATTTTCATGTATAACTGTATATTAAGTACATGAATCATTCACAATCACTTTATAAGTCTTTAGTGTTTTAAGTCGAGTGATCGACTATTTATTCTTCACAGGGAGTTTCAATCCCGCACGTTATTCGGAATTATCTTTTTAATCAAAAACAATATACAATTCTATTGGGTTGCAAATATATTTTGATTACACAACAATGAATTATTAATCTAAATACATAAAAATGGAAACTATAAAAACACAAGATAAAATCAAAAAAAACAAAGAATTCAAGAAATTGGGATTTACCTATTTGGAAACTGCAGAAATTGTGGTACACCTAAACACCTTATTGGCCAACTATCAGGTGCATTACAATAAGCTCAGAAATTTTCACTGGAACGTCGAAGGTCCAGAGTTTTTTGAACTACACGAAGAGTTTGAGAACGAATACAACACGGTAAAAGAGAATATCGATATAGTCGCCGAGCGCATTCGGGTTTTCGGAATCAAGCCCAACTTTACCTTAAAAAAGACTTTGGAACTTTCCGAAATTAAGGAAACAGAACGAAATGTATCAGCTATTGAAATGGTAAGGGAAATATTAAAGGATTTTGAAATTCTTCATGAAAACATGATGTCCGCTCTTGGAGCATCCCTTGACATCGGAGACATTGCCACCGAACAGATACTCACAGACTTCTTAAGGGCATTGGAAAAAAGAAATTGGATGTTCACCTCCTACCTCAAATAATGTTGAGCCCCATTTTCAAAAAATTGTTAATCCTTAAAAATTATGCACATGAAAAATATTTTCAACATATTAAGTCTATCCCTAATCACCTTATTCGGCATGCAGGCCTAGAATCAAAATTCGGGAACCCTAAATGCAACACTTTATAAAACCTTTACTATTGATGTAGATGGAACCGAGACCACATGTAACATAAAGGTCTTGGAACATCGGGACTATCCCATGCAGTTTGACAGTAAAGATGAGGGAGACGTCAATCAAGACAGGGAAACCACGGCAGCCAAGGTCACTAAACTGATTGCAGTGGATGCCGACAATGACAAAAAATTCGACCAGTATTTTGTATTGAAATACAGAAAATCCGTAGTAGATAACTTCCAAGTGATCCCTACTAATAAGGGTTTCGAGATAAAGGTCGGGATGACTGAATCAAAATAGTCATCACAATATCCTATATATCAATATCTTACACTGATTCCCTAAACTGATTCACCGAACTCTAAACTGTGTTCAAATCAGTACATTTTTGTACAAAATTTATGGGTGTTTCGCACCATGAAAATACGAATTAATTCGATGTTAATAGATTCTTTGTTAAAATTAGTAATCCCTCCTTATTACTTTTTGGGTCCATCTCCGACTGAACAATTAAAGTGTCGTTTATTGGAACTAGAACTTCGGATTCTGTAAAAAGAGATTCACTATCCATTCTTATTGCATTACAAATTGTCGTTACATGGGATACATCCGTTCCACAGCAGCCCCCGTACACTTTTAACTCGGGCAGTAGTAGCTGCAGTTTTTTATGTAATACTCCCAGTTCACCTTTATCTCCTTTATCCAATTCAAGGGCTTCATCCAGCTCGGCATGACTTTTACAGGATGCGTTTGCCCTGATTCCTTGAATTCTATTTTTCCAAGCTTCATCAGTCTCCAACTCAGCTATGAAATGTGTAGGGTGTGCACAGTTAATCATATAGTACAATGGATATTCTCCTGTCTCGTTATCTATTTTTTTAATAGCTTCTTTTAAGCTTTCACCGCTGGGTAGTTTACCATCCAATTCTACCGTAAATGAAATGACCACTGGAATATTATGATATTCAGTAGATTTCACAATACCCAAAGCTTCCTCTGAATAAGTCATGGTAATTGCAGTAACCAAATCAACATTAGCTTCTTTAAATGCCTGAACCTGCAGATTATGATAATCAGAAGCTTCTAAATAGGACATACTTGTATTTACTTGATAACCATCTCCTCTTGGGCCAATTTGGCCGCTTACAAAGATATTTTGAATATCCTTGCTGTATGTTTCCCTTAAATCAGCAAGTTGCGCTATAGCCAATTTATTTACTGCTATTAGCCGTTCTTTTGTGTACCCTAATTTTAAACCCCAATCTAAATTTGCTCTCCAGGTTGGGCTCTCTAATATAAAACCAGTCTTGCTATCCTTTGCAACTTCAAGATAATCCTTGTAGTAATTTTTTAGGGTGTTTTTGTGGATATGATCTTCTACCAAAGGAAACGCTGCAAAATGTTCTAGTTCTATATTATGGTTAAAGATTAAATCAGTTTCTAAACCTCCGTCCGTTAATATTATATTATTTATTTTTTTCATGTTTTTCTATTTTTTAGTTGAACATTTTTATTGATGATATTGGCTATTTCATCTACTAAACTTGGTTCACTTTTGTTATTGTTGTTAATGACAAAATCTGTTTGCCTGTTACGCTTAATTACAGCATCATTTATTTTGTTTACTTGCTCATCGGACACGTTGATATGAATGGATTGGTCTCTGGACTTTACTCTATCCAAACACAGTTCTGACGTGGCTTTAACACCAATGGTAACCACTTTAAAATCCGACTGAAGATTGAGCAACATGGCATCAAAGTATTTTGTCAGTCCGGTAGATTCAAAAACCAATGATTCGCGTTTTTGCAATGAGCCTCTAATTCCGTTCTCAACTGCGGCAAACACTTCTTTTAGATAGTTTTCATCATCTACCTTTCTGTCTTTTTTTATTGGTTTGGCCCAATCTTCAACACGAACAAATTTGATGTTGAAATGCTTTTCAAACAATTCACCTATGAATGTTTTACCACTTCCTTTTTGTCCTATTAATAGATAAATCATTTTTAATTGCCTTTGCCCACTTTAAGATCTACTCTTTCTTTTTTGAGAATCTTGATCCCTAAAAAGAGTAAGTATCCAATAAAAATGGAATTCACTCCATACCAAAGATATATGGTCATGGATAAGAAGGTTTTAGAATTGGCAAATTGCCAGTCATCATCCATGACTAAAAAAGCCATTAACAAATAAGCTACGATATCAATAAAAATTATGCATAAAAGCGTGAATGTATTCTGCAATCTAAAACGTTCCATATTATTCTTGGATTATTTTACGAATTCTATGATTGGAAGTATCGGCAACATATACATTACCGCTGGTGTCTACTGTCACCCCAAACGGATGGTTAAATTGAGCATCTAGTCCAGACCCATCCGCCTCTCCTTCAATACTACCTGCATAAGTGATTACCTGGTCACCACTAATCTTTTTAATTTTTTGATTCTGCTCGTCGACCACATAGATATTACCCTCCGCATCTATATCTAGACCTCTTGGATATCGAAACTGTGCTCCTTCAATGTGTCCATCAACATCACCTTCTCCATCACCCGCGATAAGTGCTATCTCATTATTTTCAAAATTAATTTTCCAAATATAATGTCCATTAGGCTCCGTAAAGAATACATTCTCTTCTTCATCTATAGTAATTCCTACTACAACTCCAAAACCGCTAGAAAATGAAGTTACATTACCTTCTAGGTCTATTTTTCGAATCATTCCACTTCTAGAGTCCGCTACGTATACTATTCCAGCTGGCGTAACTGCAATTCCTGTTGGTGTATCAAACTGTGCGTCCGTCCCTCTTCCATCAGCGTTTCCTTGAGTGAGCCCTGCCAGGGTTATTACATTTCCATTTGGGGCTATTTTACGAATTCTATGATTTCCTGAATCAGCTACATATACATTGCCATCTGCATCAATATCAACATCCCAGGGAGCATTAAATTGGGCGGCTGAACCAAATCCATCTCTATCGCCTTTCTCTCCTCCAGAAAAGGTTGTTACCATGCCATCTGGAGTAATTTTTCTAATGCGATGGTTTCCAGGGTCTGCAACAAATATGTTACCATTTGAATCTACAGCCAACCCTGTAGGCCTGTTAAACCTGGCATCTATACCATTACCATCTACAAACCCCTCTCTTGATCCTGCCAAAGTGGTTACAACTGCCCCAGATAGGATATACTCAAACTCGGGACCTATTAACACGGTACCATCAATTATTACTTTTACTTCTCCCGTATATGCTCCTGCCGGAACGATAGTGCCGATTTTAGTATTTCTAACTTGGCTAACATTTGCTTCTTTGCCGTTAAAAAACACTTGTACCTTACTGGCATCTGTGCCAAAATTGTTACCATTAATGGTTACAACTGTATTTTTTGTTCCACTCTCGGGACCTATTGCTGATACTATTGGAATAGGTGTTTCAACTATTATATTAGCATCATCATTTTTGCTACAACTAAATACCAAAATGCATAGTGCTACTAAAACTGTTTTATAAATTGATTTCATGATTACTTTTTTTTTTAATATTTCGATTTGTGATGTTCCCATAAACCTGCCAACCTAAAGGCAGGTTTTTACTGTCATTAAAGCTTGCTTATGGCAAACAGCTTTACTGATATGGGAAACTGCTATTAATTAACTATTACTCTTGAGTGATTTTTCGGATTCGGTTATTGTTTAAATCCATTACGTATGATGTGTACTCATCTTCAAGAATTATGTTGAAGGGTCTGTCGAATTTTGCTTCCGCACCAATTCCATCTTCATAGCCATCACCATTACCTGCATAAGTAATTACATCACCACTCGTATTAATTTTTCTAATACTATGGTTATTGGTGTCTGCAACGTATAAAATGCCTTCTGTATCTACATCAATCCCTAATGAAATATTGAATAGCGCAAAAGTGCCATTACCATCTCTATTGCCACCTACGTCTCCTGCAATTGTGGTAACTTGTGCTTGAGGTGTTATTTTTTTAATTTTATTGTTAAAAGAATCGGTGATAAAAATATTGCCCTGTGCATCCACTTTAAGCCCTCTAGGTCTGTTTAATTTAGCATTGCTTCCAATTCCATCTTCATCTCCAACAGTGCTACCCGCAAAGGTGCTAACCGTTCCATCTGGGGTGATTTTTCTAATACTATGGTTTAGAACATCAGTCACATAAAGATTCCCTTGTCCGTCTGTATCTATTGCGTGAGGCGTGCTAAACTTAGCATCCAATGCGTTTCCATCTTCATTTCCAGAATCGCCTCCTGCAAATGTACTTACCGCACCTTCTGGGGTAATTTTTCTTATTCTACTATTACCTGCATCTGCTACATAGATATTGCTATTGGCATCTATTGCAATACCAAATGGTGTTCTAAATTTAGCTTCTGTACCAATTCCATCTTCATAACCTATAGTACTACCTGCAAAAGTTGAAACCACACCATCTGGTGTTATTTTTCTAACTTTATGAGTACTATTGTCTACAACAAATAAATTTCCATTAGAATCAAAAACACCGTCAACCGGTCCTGAAAATTGGGCATTTTCTAACGTGCCATCAGTATCTCCTTGAATGTCACCAGCAAAAGTTGTAACAACAGTTTCACTAAGTAAGTATGTGAATTCAGAACCCCCTAATTCGGCATCTCTAACTATTATTTTAACAGTACCAGAATAGGCTCTAACTGGAACTTTTGTGACTATTTTTGTATTGGCTACCGATTGCACCTCTGCTTCAACATCATTAAAAAATACTTGAATTTTATTTAAGTCTGCTCCAAAGTTATCTCCAATAATAGTAACTACTGTATCTTTAGGTCCACTTGTTGGACTTATGGATGATAGTGTTGCCATTGGCGTTGCTACAGTATCATTGTCGCTACTACAGCTGCTTATTGATAGTAATACTAGGAATAGCATATTCAATTTTATAATTAACTTTTTCATTGTTTTATCTTTTCAAGTTTTATTCTTCCTTTATGGTTTTTATCTTATGATTTTCAGAATCCATTACATATATTATTCCTTCTGTGTCTTGAACTATCCCGTTTGGATATCTAAATTTTGCTTGAGTTGTCAAACCATCTACGTCTCCTATACCTAAACCTGCAATTGTAGTAACTGTACCATCTGAAGACATACTTCGAATTTTGTAGTTATACCTATCCACTATAAATAATGTGCCCATGTCGTCAATGATTATATCTGTTGGATTATTAAATCTTGCTTGTGTTGACACTCCATCTTCATAGCCCGCAATAGTTCCTGCAATTGTGGTTACCAAACCTTGTGGGGTAACCTTTTTTATTTTATCGTTACCTGTATCGGCAACATAAATATTTCCTTGAGCATCTGTAGCTATACCATGAGGAACCTTAAACTGGGCATTTATTCCTTGACCGTCTGAATCCCCTTGATTTCCACCCGCAAGGGTAGTAACCTCTCCATTAAGAGTTACCTTTCTTATACTGTTATTATTCATATCTGCCACATATAAAAGTCCATTTCTAAATGCAATATCTTGAGGCCAATAAAATTGGGCATCTTCACCTGTACCGTCTGCATCTCCTTCAGAACCATTTCCAGCCAAAGTTGTAACTATACCTTCTGGGGTAATTTTACGTATGGCATGTTTAGATGCATCTGTTACGTATAAGTTGCCATCATTATCTATGGTAATCCCTGTTGGGTACTCATATTTTGCAGTAGTGGCATCACCGTCTTCAAAACCTCTAGTACCACCAGAAAATGTACTTACCACTTTGTGAGGGGTAATTTTTCTTATTCTGTAATTTTCACTATCGGTGACATATAGGTTGCCCTCATCATCAAAAACACCATGCTTTGGGCGTCTGAATTTTGCGCTTAATCCTACACCATCATTCATTCCTTCAAGGCCACCAGCAAATGTGCTTACCCTTCTGCCAGAAATGACATAGGTGAATTCTGGACCTATTAATTCTGTATCATCTATAAATACTTTGATAGTTCCTGTAAAAGCTCTTGTAGGTACTTCTGTTACAATTTTTGTATCTGTAACACTTTCAACAATAGCTTCCTTTTCATTAAAAAATACAGTCACTTTTGATATATCTGTACCAAAATTGGAACCATTGATAGTTACTTCTGTTTTCTGTGGCCCTGTTAAGGGTGATATCACTCCTAAACTGGGGTCTGTAGATACTTCTATGGGAGGTTCTATGGCCTCAATTTCTGAATCACTGTCTTTGCTACAACTATACATTACTATTACCATAAGTAGTAGCGAACTTATTTTTATTATTGAATTTTTCATTGTCTATATTTTTTATTGATGTTTCTGAAACTTTAGTCCCTTCTTATTTAATTTGACTCTTCTATGGTGATTTTTCTGATTCTATAATTCTCGGAATCAGCCATAAGTAGATTATTACTTTCATCTATACATATGTCATGGATTCTTTCAAATTTTGCCACAATGCCTAAACCATCATCATATCCTGAAGTACTTCCTGCGATAGTGCTCACTACACCTTCAGATGATATCTTTCTTATTTGGTAATTACTTCCTGCCACATATAAGTTTCCTAAATCATCAGATGCAATTGACAAAGGATGGCTAAAAAGTGCTTCAGACAATACTCCATTATTTAAACCTTCTCTACTTCCCGTTAAGGTTGTTACATTGCCTTCTGGAGTAACTTTTCTAATACGGTGGTTTTTAGCGTCAGTTACATAGATATTTCCATCTTTATTGACAGCCAGATTAAAAGGAAAATTGAATTGGGCTTCATTTCCGATACCATCTGCAAACCCTTCATCGCTTCCAGCAATTGTGGTTACCATACCAAATGGAGTCACCATCTTTATTTTATGGTTACCATTATCACTAACAATAAGGTTACCATCAACATCAACATCAATTCCTGTAGGTGAATTAAAGTTTGCATCAGCACCTAAACCATCCTTATCTCCTCTGGATGCACCTGCCAAAGTGTTCACTTTTCCATCTAGAGTAATTATTCTTATTCTGTTATTATCTTTATCGGTTACATATATATTGCCATTAGAATCAATGACCAATCCCGTTGGTTTATTAAACTTTGCTTCTGTCAATGAACCATCTGCAAAGCCTTTATCGCTTCCTGAAAAAGTGCTAACAGTTCCGTTCAAATCTATTTTTCTTATTCTATGACTATCGGTATCAGCTACATATATATTTCCATACGCATCTCTTACTATACCTGTAGGCAAACTGAAAGTTGCTATGTTAGCTGAACCATTATTAGAGCCAATATCCCCATTACCCGCAATTGTACTTACTGTTATAATTTGAGTTGGTGTTGGTTCAGGAGTTTCGATTATAGGCTCTGAATTGTCTTTGCTACAGCCAATTATTACTAATGTTAATGCTAGTAGTAAACTTATTTTTATTATATGTTTCATGGTTTTTAATTTGATTCCTCAATAGTTATTTTTCTGATGCTATGGTTTCTTTCATCGGCAGCATAAATAATATTATCTGCGCCTATTGCTATGCCTCTAGGCTGATTAAATTGGGCGATATTACCTATTCCATCAGAAAATCCTTCTGTGCTTCCCGCTAATGTGGTAACATCTCCATTAGGGCTTATTTTTCTAACTCGATAATTATAGGTATCTGTGACATACAGATACCCATTTCCATCTACAGCAACATATTCTGGATAATTAAATTTTGCATTAGCACCATTACCATCTGCATATCCATCAATACTTCCAGCTAGAGTGCTTACCATGCCATCTGTACTTATTTTACGAATTTTGTGGTTTTCATTATCAGCAACAAATAGGTTACCCAAAGCATCTACAGTTACACTTGTAGGATGGTCAAATTGAGCGCTCATCGCAGGGCCATCTGCAAAACCTATATCACCACCAGCTACTGTACTTACAATGCCTTCTGGTGTTATTTTGCGGATTTTATGGTTATAATAATCGGCAACAAATAGATTTCCCTCACTATCTATGTCGATATCACTTGGATAATTAAATTGAGCCTCGCTACCTGGACCATCTTCATATCCATCTTCACTTTTACCAGCAAGAGTAACCACAACACCCATAGGTGTGATTTTTTTGATTTTGTTATTATTAGTATCGGCAACATATACATTACCAGAGTTATCAACCGCAACTCCTCTAGGAATATTGAATTTGGCATTTAATAGTGTACCGTCTCCATCACCTTGCATACTACCTGCATAAGTAGATACCATACCATCTTGAGTTATTTTTCTAATGACGTGATTACGACTATCTGCAACGTAAATAGTTCCTTCATTATCAATAGCAATATCTTGGGGGTAGTCAAATTGTGCCTCGTTAACCGTTCCGTTAACTAAACCATCTTCTCCATTGCCAGCAAGCGTACTTACGGTTACTATTTGGATTGGTTCTGGTGTTTCAATTATAGATTCTGAATCGTCGTTACTGCAACTAAATACCATAAATGTTATAATTAAAACAACCGTTGCTTTGGCAATTGTTTTGGCAGTTTTACTTTTTTTCCCATTAATTTTATTCAAATCCTTAAACATTAGCATTTGTAAAACTTTTGCTGAAGCACCATGGAAAAACCCCGTTTCATGCTCATACGTTTTAGGGTTTTTAAATGTGCCAAAAAGGATATCGAAAATTGGTAAATCGGAATAGTTATGTTTGTGGATTCCTTTTGCGTGATGAACTGTATGACTTTCTGGTCGTTGAATAATGTAACCCAACCATGGTGCTGTTTTGATATTGGCGTGCTGAAACATGCCCAAAAAGTTTGTTACTAAAAGCATGACCGTTATTGCTTGTGGTGACAAGCCTATTAATAAGGTAAAACAAACGCTTCCTAAAACCGTCCATCCTATCATATCTAATGGACTGAAATAAAATGCCCCGAATGTGTCTAATCTTTCTGCACTGTGGTGCATTTGATGGAATGTTCTCCATAAGAAGTTAGATTTATGTAATGAACGATGCCACACATACACGCCAAACTCATATAAAAACACACCTACCAATCCACCAATAACTGTTGTTAAATTAGTAAGGTCCAATAAACGATAGGGTTCTAAATAAGGGTCTATAAACAATGGTAAATAAGATGATAAAAAGAAGAAAAATGCAAATGCCGATAATCCTCTTAATTTCCAAAATTTGACTTTTGGCAACACTTGTGCCGGGTAAACGGCTTCCCAAAACATTAATAAAGCATACATTGCCAATACAGTAATAGATACTGGATCTGATAAAATTTCTAATGGCGTTATCATAATAATTTGTTTTTAAGATTAACACCGCAAACATATTACCGGACCGCCTATAGCTTCAACCTGAAAAGTGTCATTATAGCGCAGATTTGTTGCATGGTAACTTATTGTTTTTTAGAAATGTATATGGAATGCAAAAGATGTTGCAATACATACAAAGCATGTTGCATTTGGCCTATTCCAAGGTTTTAAGAAATATTAATTGGTTTGCGAAATATCGCTGGGCAATTCTCCAAATTGTTCATGGAAACACTTTGAAAAATAGGATGGATTTTGGAATCCAACACTATATGCAATTTCTGCTATGGTACCACTTTGCTGTTTGAGCATATCCATGGCACGATGCAAACGAAATGACCTAATAAATTCGTTTGGGGTAAGATTGGTAATGGCCTTAATTTTTCTGAACAGCTGCGACCTGCTCAACGCAACGGCATCGGCCAATTCTACAACACCAAAATTCTCATTGGCAATTTCAACTTCCAACACATCAGTAACTTTTTTGATAAAGTCCTGGTCAATTGAATTGAGGGTTACTTTCTTTGGCTTTAATATCTCACCAGTTGAAAAGTGCTGTTGCATTTTGCTTCTCACTTCCACCAGATTTTCTATTCTTACCAACAGCTCTTCATTGTTAAAGGGTTTGGTCAAGTAATCATCGGCTAAACTTTTCAAGCCTTCTATCTTGTCTTCTTTGGATGAGCGAGCAGTAAGTAGGATAATAGGAATATGGCTGGTACGCACATCTTCTTTCAATGTTTTACAGACCTCTAAGCCATCCACTTTGGGCATCATTAAATCGCTAATAATAATGTCCGGTATTAATTCAACGGCTTGCGATATGCCTTCTTCCCCATCAAATGCTTCCCTGATGCAGTAATGGTTCTTTAATACACTTTTTATGTATGTTCTTAAATCAGCATTGTCTTCAATCAATAATAATATTGGTAATTCCTCATTTTCACTTCCTATCGTTTCACACTCAGTTGGAAGGTCCGACTGCTGCCTTTCAATCGTAGTTGCAATAGTTGAAGAGATTGTTACAATTTCATTTGGAGATAAATGTTCTTTTCCCAATGGCAACGCTACTTTAAAGACACTCCCTTTATCAACTTCACTATCGACTGTTATAGTTCCTTTATGTAATTCTACCAGTTCCTTCACCAATGCCAGCCCAATACCCGTTCCAATCTGGCTCTCCGTATTTGCATTGGATGCTTGATAAAATCGGTTAAAGATATACTCAAGCTCTTCTTTTGGAATACCATCGCCAGTATCTGAAACCGTAATATATAACTGATTTTCGCTTTCATCCACATCTAAAGAGACACTCCCGCCCGAAGGCGTATATTTAAGGGCATTTGATAATAAATTGATAATAATCTCTTCTAATTTTTCCTTATCCACATAAAGAAAATGGGATTCTTTTTTTAAGTTAAGGGATAGGCCTACCCCTTTTATTTCTGCCATGGATTGAAAGGAGGTTGCCCAACCTTTTATTAGTGGCACAATATCAATATGAGATGCTTTTAGGCTAATTTTCCCTTCTTCAATCTTTGATAAATCGAGTAGTTGATTGATAAGCTTCAGCAAACGTTTTCCATTTCTTTCAATCATATCCAACGTTGGTTGTATGCTTGAATCAACTGTACTTTTTAGTTGCTCTAATGGCCCCAAGATAAGGGTAAGAGGTGTTCTGAATTCGTGTGAGATGTTATGGAAAAATCGTGTTTTTAATTGGTTGACCTCTTCTAATTGTTGTCTTTGTGATTCCTTTATGGCCAATAGCTCTTGATTCTTTTTATTTCGGAATCTAAAGAATTGAAAAAGTATAACTGTTAATATTAATGCCAATAAGCCCCCAACTGCATAAATATTTTGCCACAGTTTTCTGGATTTATTTTCTTGTTGCAGTTCATTGATTTCCCTTTCTTGCTTTGCGGTATCGTATTTAGCTTGAACTTCGGCAAGTTCACGGTTCTTCTTATTAATAGTGACACTATCCTGAACCGTTTTAAACTGTTTAAAGTATTCTAGAGATTTTTTATAATCCCTTCGCTTTTCGAATAATTTGGATAAATTCCTGTAAGTGCTACTTAAACTATTAAAATTACCAGCTTCTTGTTTTTGGATCAATGCCATAGTAAAATATATATCTGCACTATCCAATGCGTTTAGGCTTAAATGGACCTCTCCCAATTTTTCAACAATATTGGGCATGAACGGTTTTCTGCTACTCGCTTCACTAATTGCTTTTGCTTTATGGAAAAAAGTCAATCCTCTATAAAAATCTTTCTTTTTTTGATATACCTCACCAATATTGAGAAGTGATTGTACGACACCGCGCTCATTTCCCAATATCTTTCTAAACTCTAAGGCTTTGTTATGGTACACAATAGCACTATCAAGTTCCATTAAATCCAAATAGACAATTCCCAAATTGTTATAGATAATGGAAGCGACTCGCTTATCATCAAATTTTTCATTTGCTTCTAAACTTTGCTTATAATAATCCAGAGCATTTTGATAGTTTCCATTCTCTTCATGAAGTACGCCCAAAGAAATTCCAACTTTTGCCAATCCTCTTAAATCACCAATTTCTTCTTTAAGCCTTTTACTTTGGTCTAAGAGTCTTAATGACTCTCCCTTATCACTTGAAAGGTACGCCAATCCCATTCTAAAATAACTTTGGGAAATACCTTTTTTGTCATCTATTTTTTTTTGAACATCCAATGCTTTTTCATAATACTCCAAAGCCTTGGTATCATCAGCAAATATGTAGTAAAAATGACCAAGTTCATGCAAAGTTTGGCCGACTCCAGATTCATCGTCCACGTCGGTATATAGTTCTAAACTTTTATCTAAAGTGATTTTGGCATTATCTTTTTGGCCTTGATAGGTATAGGCCACCCCTTTGGCCAGATAAGATTTCGCCAGTCCGGCTTCATCGTTATTTTCCCCATAAAGGGTAATGGCCTTATCCAAAGGATCATACGCTTCATCATAACTCCCTTGAATGTATAAGATTTTACCCCTTAGGTAATAGGCCGTGGCATGTTCTGCAGGATAATTGGATATGGCAGGGTTCGCGAGAATTTCCACTACCAAGGCATTACCATCTTTTAAGGAATTGTCCAAATTATCCTCTATTAGCGCATTGGCCGTACTAAAGTACTTTTCCCCACTTAATGCATATAATTCCTGTCCAAATCTTCCTTCTTGAGCTATTGCGGCCATCCATGCACCTAGGAACAATACGTAAAAAAGATTGATTTTGGTAAAAGGCATGATTTTGGTTCTACTCATACAATGTACAATTTTTTGGTAATCAAAAGCGAGCGAAACAAAGTTTTGCGCTGCAAGCTTCCCAAATCTTACCAGGACTAATACTGCTGAGCGAGGCTCTTTTAAAATCCATCTCTAAATCTCTTTTTAAGAACGTGCAGTTCGCCTGCGTCCGTATCAACTTTATAGTATGGACTCCCGAAACGTGGCTTGACCCACTCCACCCTTTCCAAAAAATGCAATGCAGTTCTTGTAGCCGTTTTATAATCCTGTTCCAAAAACTCATATTCAATTTTGGACACTTTTTTTTCCAATTTATTCCATTCTTCCCTTGTTAATTTTTTGAACTTGGTTTCTTCCCTAATGGGTTCTTTGCTTTTTTTAACGATTTCATGATGTCCAAAGAGGGCCAATAGCATTTCGTTCGTAGGCAATGTCTGAGTCTTTTCTATGTCCCTTACAATAGCAATAAGAGCATTTATTCTTTTGCGTGTCTTCTCCCCATCTTCATCCACCCTCTTTGGAAACCTGCTTTCAGAAGAGATTCCATGCCATTCAAAAAAGTCCATAATCGATTCCAAGGTCTCAGAATATGATTTTGTCATCTTCCTTGAAAATCGCCTGAACCTTTTAATGGTTCTATGGTGTAGCCGTATGGTTCCAAACCTGTCCATTTTCTTATTTTTCTCATCCAATTGTGACAATCTAAAGCCCTATTTATAAAGGTCTTGGGTCGAATTGTTACAATTCAATATTTCAAACCCCTTTTAATCTGTTTTTAAAATATTGATTTTCAACATTTTAACATCAATTTTGATAACGTAACGTCGCTTTAGCGCGTTACCCTCTTGCTTTTCCGAATTTGACCGTTCCACTATCAAATCCAGAAAACATCAAATGCCTTTTCATTTTTCCAGATATCGTATTTCTTCAGTACTGTTTTTGGTTTCCATTTTTGCAATAAGGTGCTGCATGTCCTCTCCTACTTTTCTCTCCAAAACCCTTGCATAAATCTGGGTAGTGGTAAGCTTGGTATGTCCAAGCATCTTCGAGACCGTTTCTATCGGGACACCGTTTGACAATGTGACTGTGGTCGCGAAAGTGTGCCGTGCTGTATGAAAGGTCACATGTTTGTGTATGCCACATGCTTTGACAATAAACTTTAGATAACTGTTCATTTTCTGGTTGCTAAATACGGGCAAGACCTTACCAAGAACATCTTTTTCCTCTCCACTCTTATATTTCTCCAGTATCATTTTTGCTTTCGGCAATAATGGAATCTTTACAGTTTCATTGGTCTTTTCCCGTTTGGTATGTATCCAAAGGTTTCCATCGATACCCAGCACTAATTGATGTGATTTCAATTCCTTGACATCGATATAGGAGAGTCCCGTATAGCATGAAAACAGAAATACATCCTTTACTTTTTCATAGCCGGCACCCCTAAAGCTCGTTTCCTCAATAAGTCGAAGTTCCCTTTCGGTAAGGTAGCTTCGTTCTGTTTTATGAAAATTGAGCTTGTAATTCCGAAACGGGTCTTTTGCCAACCATTCCAGTCTTACCGCAAGGTTTACCATCTTCATGAGCCTTTCCAAATGTTTCATGGCCCCATTATTTGAACAGGTCTTTCTTGCTTTTTTAGGTTGATAAGTCCTGAGATATTGCTCAAAATCCAAGATGAACCTATAGCTCAACTGTTTCAAATAGATGTCGGGGAGCTTCAATTTCTCGTCCAAGAACTTATCCAGATATCTTTCCGTTGAATAGTAGTTCTTCATGGTACCCGGTCGAAGCACCAATACCTGCGTCCTGTTATGGTACTCTATAAGTTCCTTTAAAGTTTTGTTTTGGTCGTCTTGCCCTAAAAAACGGGCCTTGATAGCTTGTGCGGTTATTACTTTTCCCTCCCCCAAGAGCTGTTTATGGGCATCCATGATCTGTATGTAGACTTCGTCCAGATAACTGTTCAGGAGTCGTGCTTTCTGTGAGAAGCCAATGACCCTACCCCGTGTTTCGTCCCAATCATTCACCGAAATGTAGCGTTTCAAACTGATCTCTGCCCTCTTCCCGTCAACGGTTATCCGCGCATAAATGGTAAGCCTTTCTGGATTGTTTGTGTGGTCTCTGGTAAAAATGAGAACCTTTAATGTACTGTTGTTCCGCATGATACAGGTCTTTTAAATGAAACATTAGTTGTTTGCAAAGACGACCCTAAATAGCCTTATATGCTATCAAAATTATGCACAAGGAACGTACCAATTCATTCACCGAACTCTACACCTTTTATATGGTTTTAGATGATATCAGGTGAATACAATAAAAATGAAAAGCACTGTCAATCAGTCAGTTGACAGTGCTCTGATATCCACTGAAAAGTGGTTCGTCGGGATGACAGGATTTGAACCTGCGACCACACGGCCCCCAGCCGTGTACGCTAACCGGACTGCGCCACATCCCGAAAATGGATTGCAAAAATATAAATTTTAATGATACTACTACCTGAAGTTTTAGAAATTCAATAAAAGAAATAACGCCCAAAACAAATCATCTAAATACCCAATAAAAACTCTCGTATTTCTATGCAAAAAGCCTCCCTAGCTTCTGCGGAATCATTTGCTGGATTTAAAAGAAAATAACCTAAAGTTTGATCTAAGCAAAATTCCTCAATATCCTTGCCCTTGCATAAATGATAGCTCATCAACAAGGTATTGTAGTCTATTTTGTATGGCTTTTCCAACTCACTGTAACCGTTTAGATAAAGATTTAGTTGGAAGATAGAGTATTCAAGATTTTCGGATTCGTTTGTTAAGAAGGATGGAATTGAAATAGGTATATTCTTATTCATTATGTTAGTTCGTTTAAGAATGGGTTTATATTTTGCTACCATTAGAATCCTCAAAGCAATTAAAAGTAGCCTGATATCTCCAAAATGGCGGGTTTCCCATTTCTATAATTGAACTATATTTCCATATAAGAATCCGAATCAATGGTCAGGTTGTTCCAATTCAAATAATAAAATTACAGTACAAAGTTATACTTGTAAATATACTCAAAAAACGTTTATTCCTATCTGTATAGTGTAAAATGTCCTACATATTGTTGCTTATCTCTGTCGTTGGCATTTACAACATACCAATAATCCCCTGTCGGCAGTTCGCTTCCTTCGTATGTACCGTCCCAACCTTTAACTTGATCTAATATAGCCACAACTCTACCGTAACGATCATAGATTTTCACTTCTAAATCTGGAAAGAAGCTACTATTACCAATTCTCCAATAATCATTCAAATTGTCTCCATCTGGAGTAAAGAAATTTGGAATATCTGGCATTCCATCAAAATCAAATGGCATTACCAAATTGGCAACACAACCATTTTGATCTCGTACCATAATAGTAACGTTTGCATCTTGATTCGTCGTAAAGATATTGGTTTCACCAAAGGATTCTCCTTGGAAGAAGTACTCATATCCTCCAAATCCACCTGTGGCGATTGCCTTAATTTGGTTCGCGCTAATTTTTTCTGCTTGCAACGTCAAAGGTTCATAAGCATCAATTTTAAACTCCACAAAAGTTACACATCCATTCTGATGATAAATATAAACGGTATGCTCCCCAGGAGGCAAGTCTCCGAACGTTCTTTGTTCAGTAGCTGATAATACATCATCTACATCCAAAGAAAAAAGGAGATTGGGCAATAACGAGCCGTCCGCGATTGATACAGTTGCAGTACTATTGGGGAAAATACCGTCACAACCATACTCCACTATGGGTTCTGCCATCAATTCTATTCCGACTCCTATATCAGCGATAACGCTTGTCTGGCAACCATTGGAATCCCTAATAAAAACTGCATAGGTTTCTCCTCCTTGCAGATTATCAAAAAACAAGGAATCATTCTGCACAAAATCCGCATCATCAGCTGAGTTCACACTTGTAAAGTATGGTGCCGTACCTCCTGTAACCGATAATGTGAGTGTTCCATCTTCATCTCCCAAACACGTTTCTGGAGTGGTTGAGGCTATCCCTGCCAATAATTCTAAAGGCTGGGTTATTTCCACAGTTCTTGTAATGGTACATCCTAAATCATCCTGAATAATGACATCATACGTCCTTGGCGATAAATCATTAAACGTTTTTCTGTTTGGATTTGCCGGATCATCACCTTCAAAGAACTCACTTAAAGTATCGGATATTGAATATCTAATATCTCCTGTACCACCGCTGGCTTCAATAATGATCTGTCCATTGGTGTCACCATAACAAATAACCGGAACTGCTTCCAAATACTCCAGAACCAATGGTGGTTTTGGCTCGATAACAATTGGGGTAGATATTGCCTCACAACCTCCACTCTGTGCATAAACAAAGTAGGTTCCCGGATTCAGGTTTCTAAAGATACCTGAACTCTGTGCAGGTCTTACCGTATTGGTCGCAGTAGGATTAGGCGGTGTATTGGAATCTAACAAGGTATATACGTAACTGCCTATTCCTCCAAATGCCTCGGAACGAATAATTCCTGTTGCCTCTCCTGCACAATTGATGGTTGCATTTGTTAAGTCCAATGCTATTACCAAAGGTGCTGCTGGATCTAGTGAAATCTGGTTGGAACTCTCAAACGGACATCCATTTGAGTTTTGAACTTCATACTGGAATGGTCCCGCATCTACTGTGATATCGACAGTGATTTCTATACTGGATAAACCAGCTCCAAATGGCGTGAATGGGCCTGCGCTTCCAGCTCTTCGATAAAAATAGTCCACTCCTACTTCTGGATTCGTAACGGTAAGTCCCATTCGTCCTAAATCTCCACAACCTGGAGGTTGAAGCTCTACCAATTCTGCAATTATTATTTCAGGATCTTGAATCGTAATTGGAATTGTTGTAAAACTACAGTTCCATCCATCAAAAATGGTAATGGTATATTGTCCTGCCGACAAATTTGCAAATGTCGGGGTGGTTTGAAGTCCACTATTCGTACCATCTGTGATTCGATTCAATTGATACAGATAATTTCCAGGTCCTTGACCTCCTGCCATATTGTGCGCCTCTATAATACCATCATTATCATTATTACATGCCAACGGACTTACTACTCGAATGTCAGCAGTTATAGGCGTGGGCGGGGGAAGGTTTATAGAAGTAGTTTCTTCACAACCTCTAAAATCTCTAATATTCACAGTATAATTTCCTGTGGACAAATCTTGAAATATTGGATTTGTATTGGGGTAATCCACCAAAACTGTAGTGCCATCTGGTGCAATCAACTGGTATTCATAAGTTCCCCAACCACCATCTCCTGTGGCTGTAATCTCACCAAGACCGGGTACATTACAGGTGACTTCTGAAGTTTGAATTGCGGCAACCGATAAGGCCCTATCTGGAGATCTTACCGTAACAACATTACTTGCCACATCACAGAAAGGTGTATCTAAAGCTTCAACATAAACAATTAGGTTCCCTGCTGGAAGTCCTGTAATAATTTCTGGGCTATTAATTGGTGCGTTGGTATCAAAACTTCCTGTTACACCTGTTGTGGTTTCAGCACCCAAATTGTCCCTTGAGAACACTTCATAATTGTACATTCCACTATAATTATTAATCGCCAAGCTGATTTCCCCATCATTACCATTAAAACAGGTGACAGGTCTTACCTCAGCAATTACAGCTTCAATAGTATTGTATTCGGGCATATTGACCGTTGCGGTCAGATACGAACAGCCTCCATTACCAACATCGGTAACCGCAAAGATGTAATCACCAGGCGTTGAAATTGGCCAAACCACGCGATCGGTACCACCAGAATTTCTAGCCGGTTCTGAACCTAAAGGTAAAATCTCTACCTCGTAGTTTCCGGCACCTTCGTTTACAATAATTGATATAGAACCAGGACTTACTCCTGCACCTGAAGCATCACAGGTTATTTGACTAACACTATAGCTAAAGGTAATATCTGTAGGTGTATTTATATTTACTGTGGATGTCTCTTCACAACCATTCTGATCTCGTGCGGTTAGAATGATACTTTGATTGGAACCGTTATCAATAACTTCAAAAGTATTGCTAGTTTGGAAGTTGGTACCATCAAACTGTGGAGTACCATCATTCATACTATAGGTATACGGACCTGTTCCTGTTGCGGTTCCTGTACCATCTCCGTTAGTATCGGTAAAAATGGTAATGGTAGCAGTACTAAATTGATTGCTGGAAGGGTTACAACTAAACTCCGTATTGATGGCATTTACCTCCAATAGTGTTGGTTCATTGATTAAGATATTGCCAGAACGATCTGTACAACCTCTATCTGAAACCACTTCAACTTGATACGTATCTGGTGCCAAATTATCAAAGACTGGAGATGGTTGAGGCCCTGCCATTACTATTGCGCTAGCACCGTCATATAAAATATAATTTATTGGCGTGTCTGTATCACTACCTGGTTGAAGCTCTACCACAATTGTACCATCATTAGCGCCATTACAGGAGATATCTGTACTTGGGGTCGCAGTGATAACGGGCGTATTTACAGTGGATACATTAACAATGGCCTCATCAGAACATAGCGGTAATGTATTAGAACTTAAATCAGTAACCAAAATGTTATAATCCCCTGGTAATACGCTAGTGAATGTATTGGAACTCTGTGCTGGTCCAATATTGACCAATGTTCCAGCATCTCGTAATTGGTATTCAAAATTGCCACTACCTCCGGTAGTATTCACTGTTATCTCACCATCACCGGCATTACAGGTTGGGAAAGAAGTAGCATCAGCGGTAATCGCAAAAAAGTCAAAGACCTCTGCGGTGATAGTATCGGTACATCCGTTCCCATCTCGTATCGTAATCACATAGCTTCCTGGGTTTGGAACCACAAAATTGACACTACTTTGGAAACCACTACCAATATCATACATAAAGGTTTCTTCGGGTAGTCCTGATCCGGTAGATATAGGAGCGGTTACATCAATTTGATACCCGCTTGTTGCTGTACATTGATTGATTACATCTATGGCAGGTGTTGGAATTCCCGCTTCCTGTGTTACGGTTGCAGTCGTTAAAGCGGTACATCCATTAGCATCTTGTACATAAAAATCATAATCCGAAGCATAAGGTCCAGGGATTTCAAATGTGGTATCCGTACTAAACACTGTTGGCGCTGGATCTCCGTTAGGAACATAAGCATATCCGAATGGTGCAGTTCCGCCAAATCCTCTTACGGTAACAAATGCTCCAGTATTACAGGTGGCTTCAACATTATTGTCTATAACAATAGAAGGTGAGCTAAACCCTATAAATACCAAAGTACTAGAACTACAACCAGTAACATCATCCGAAACTATGATTTGATAATTACCTGGTGCCAATCCTGTAAACGTATCATTAAACGGAATAGGTTCATTCGTATGTGATGTAGGCCCAGATATGGTGGCACCAGTATCGGTGTTTTCAAGTGTTACGGTGAAGTCTCCTGGGTTTGATGAAATCCCTGAAACCTCATAATCTATTCCACCACTTCCTGCGACATTACAAGAAGCTGTAGTTGACGTAGCGGTGACAGTTACAGGACTCGGTGCTGTCAAGAAATCTATCTCTTCAATATAAGTACAGCCATTTGCATCTCTTACTTCGACAAAGTAAGTCACATTTGGGACCACGAGACCAGTAACATCAAAAATATCGTTATTTAGTCCCGTTCCCAATTGAAATGTTGGGTCACCCACCAATCTAAACTCATAAGGCTCTGTACCACCACTAGCTTGGACCCTATATGGAAATGATGTATCCGAACATAATGCAGGAGGTGAATCAAGTGGTGTTAAATCTAAAACATTCTGATCTATGATAAACTCATCCCTATCCTCACACCCTTGAGCATCAGTAGTTACTATAGTATAATTACCTAAAGGAAGATTTGGAAAATTAGCTGTAAGGCTGGGAGTTCCTATGGACGATGCTATAGGAACGCCATTTACGTCCAACAATATATAATCAAAAGGTGCTACGCCACTACCGCCAGTAATTGCTACAGATACTGAACCATTTACAGTTCCTGAAGAACACACTGCGTCTGTAGGAGTCGCGGTAGCATCCAATGCAACACTTGCAGCAATGGTAACACTATATGCTGGACTTACACAGCCCCTACTATCCCTTACGATAAACCCTCCATGGGTTCCTGGGCCATAACCTGAGAAAATATTTTGAGGACCAAACGTTGCTCCATTGTCATTACTATATTCATATGGTGGAATTCCTTGGGTAGTATCGGCAATTACCTCTACAATTCCACTGGTTGCATCACCACATTGTGTATCGATTCCAACAACCGAACCTGCTATGGTTTCAGGAGGGGTAATCGTTACAATATTCGATTCTGTGGTACATCCTTGACTATCCGTAATCAAAAACTGATACGTGGTATCTGAGGTGATTGAACCGTCGTTAGGAATACTATAGGTAAAGGAATTTCCTGTAATGTTATTATTATCTGATGAATAGCCCCCGCCATTAATCTGTACTTCATAAATATCATAATTACCACCAGAGGTATATCCATTACTAATATTCACTTGAATTTGTGCAGGGGGACCGGCACAATCCAATTCTTGAATGGTTGTTGCCAATGCAGTTACCTGAGGTTCAATAGTTGCAGTGACTGTGTCTCTACAATCGTTTGCATCCACTACTTCTATACTATAGTTTCCTGGTGTAAGACCTGAAAAACTATTGCTTGCACCTAACGCACCTCCATTTATTCTATATTGATATGGCGCCGTACCTGCAGTTGCATTGACCACCAAAGTCGCGGCTGTAAAATTATCATAGCAAAAATCTGATGCTCCAGCATCCAGCGTTAATGTCGGTGCTTGTAGCGTAGTAAGTGTAAAGTTATCCGTTACAGTACAACCGTTTGCATCTGTCACACTTACTTGATACAATCCATCTTGTGAAAGATTGGAGAAAACGCTTCCATTTTTAGGGCCTCTTGTGGAGCTATCGGGTTGGGTTAAGGTATACCTATTACCTCCCCATCCTCCAACAGTATTTACCCTAACCGCACCGATATTTCCATTCTGACAGCTCATATCCGTAACATCCAAACTGGAAATAGCAAAGGCTGTTGTGGGTTCTTCAATTACGAGCGTGGAAGTATCTGTACAATTTGTATCTTCATCGGTAACGGTAATTAAATAACTACCCGCAGCTAGTCCTGTCAATGGTATGATACCGCTATTTTGACCTGTAAACAATGTTCCTCCGTCTATGTCGTAGCTATACGTAGTATTAAATCCATCGACTAAGAAACGACCTTCTCCATCAGTATCTCCAACACAGGTAACCACTTTGGTTTGCTGCGCTTGAACACCTATAGAGCTGATATCTGTAATGGCATAGTTTTCATCATATGAACATCCTTCACTATCTGTTACTCTAAATGTGTATGTTCCAAGTCCCAATCCGGTAAATGTGCTATTTGTTCCATTATTCACAGCACTCCCCACTGGGGCAATAATTTCATGATTATAAGGTCCCGTACCTCCAGTTATAACCAATCCCACAGAAGCTGTAGTAGTGATACAATCTAAGCTAGAGATTGTAAAGGCTATATCTGTAGGTTTGTCCAAAGTATTAAAAATGATATCTGGTAAAGGCTGAACACATCCATTTGCATCTCGTATTAATGGTGTATAGGTTCCAACACCTAAGCTAGCAAATACTGGATTTGGGCCGAATCCGGCACCTACACTATATTCGTAGGGTCCTGTTCCACCCGAAACTCCAGAAATCGTAATCTGTCCACCATTTTCATCTGTACAGGTAGGCACAGAATCCGGAGTAGCGGTAGCCGTAATATTTGATGGGGTTCCAATGGTTCCCACTATCGGAGATGTGGTACAAGTAAAAGAATCTTGTTCGTATCTTAAAACGATATCATATGTTCCAGGTGCGAGATTGGAAAACACATTACTGGTTTGATAGTTTGCTCCATTGTCATTACTGTATTCTATTTCATACCCGAAGCCATTGGTTACATTTACAGTAATTCTACCATTATTTGAACCTCCACAATTGGCATCTTCTTCAGTAATATTAAAAATTGGTGGTGGAATATCTGCCACATTTACAGATGCACTTCTCTGACAACCATTGGCATCCTCCACCAAAATGGCATAAGTAGCTGCCGTAGTCACTGTAAAAGATGTAGGGCTTGTGTATGTTGGACCAAATGGTCCTCCGTCTACACTAAAACGATATGGTGCGGTACCTCCAGAAGTGGTCAAATCCACATCAACAGAAGCAGCTCCACAACCAAAACTAGCTGAAGCTGTTGCCGAAACATCCAAAGGACTTATTCCATTTCCTATTTCAATAGTTGCTCCACCTGTATCCGTGGTGACCGTTTCGGAACAATCATTGGTGTCTACCCTAATACTATACACACCCGGACTCACATTGGCAAAGGTGTAAGAATCCAATCCATTTGGACCGAAAGTATCTACGGTTACGCCGTTCTTAATTAAGCGATAGGTATAAAAACCTGGAACTCCTGAAACTTGAACATCTATACTTCCTAATTCACTACTACATAAAATATCATTGGCAGTTACATCTACTGTAATATCCAAGTTTTGAATGTTTACTGTGTTTGAAGGGAATAGACATGCACTTGCTGACACATTTTTTAAACGTACCCATACCATATAGTTTCCTGGTGTGGTCACATCAAAAAATGGATCGTCTTGGTAAGGTCCACCAGAATTATTCAAACTATATTCATAGCCCGCTGGCACATTGGTCACTTCTACCCTACCTGGATTTCCACATATAATATCTTCCTTAATCAATTGGGGATCCAATGGGTTTAAAGTAGACTTAAAATAAAAGAATTGTCCAGAATCCACACGAACTCGAAACTCTCCGGCCGAGTCCAAACTATAAGTTGCTCCAGTACCTACTGTATTCCAAGTACAGGCTGCGTTAATAGTAGGACAATCATCGACCACAGTAGGCGCACATGTATTTGGGTCCAACTGTTGCCATTCATAGGAACTACCCGATTGACTAAGCGTAAGAGTTCTAATATCACTGGTACCACACAAAAAGAATTTTGCCAAGGTACTACCATCGTTGGGGCAAACCACTTCTTCATTGGCGCCTTGTATAATGGTCATAAACATACTAGCGGAACTAAAAACCTGGGTTTTGTCCGTAGAAACATTTCCTTTTGAAGTTTCCGAAGTTTTTTCAGAATCAGGTTCAACAACTGTGGATACTATACTAGTAAGTATCCTGTTGACCTCTGTTTTTGCTAGTACCGTGGAACAAAATATTGATATGAACACCAACAACACGGCATATAGCAAATGCCTTGTTTTTTGAGGGAGCATAGGTTAAGTCTTGTTAAGGTAGAATATGTTCGGATTTGGGACCTAAATATTCTAATAGTAATTATCTAATCTTATATATTTCTATTTATCTTCGACTATTAAAAGCCGTCATTCGTCTATAAAATCTATTATTTCAACGTGAAATTATGAAAAAAAGTGCGATAGTTACCTATTTTTTCGTTGTAATGCTCACCTCTTCTTGTGCCCAAAAATCTGATAAAGGCATAAATATTCCCAAAACCATTGATTTTAGTACTGAACTCGTGGTTAAGAATATTCAAAACCCTTGGGGAATGGCATTCCTTCCAAATGGTAGTATTTTAACTACGGAAAAGTCAGGAAAATTACTTCATTTTAATAACGGAAAAAGTGTGGAAATATTGGGAGTTCCTGATATCTATGTTCGTGGTCAAGGAGGGCTTATGGATATTGAACTCCATCCTAATTACAACAATAACAAATGGTTATACCTTTCTTTTTCATCTTCTGAAGGTAATGATAAAGGTGGAAACACTGCTATAATGAGGGCTAAACTGTCTGGAAATAAGCTAGTAGAAAAAGAACTGCTCTATAAAGCATCTCCCAATACCAGTAGAGGACAACATTTCGGTTCTCGGATTGAGTTTGACAATTCAGGGTTTTTATACTTTTCCGTTGGAGATAGAGGAAATAGAGACGTTAATCCTCAGGACGTAACTAGAGATGGGGGCAAAATATATCGGCTCAATGCTGATGGTAGTATCCCAACTGATAATCCTTTTGTGACTGCAACTGGTGCGAAAACGGCCATTTTTAGCTATGGACACCGTAATCCACAGGGGTTGGCCAAACATCCAGACACTGGAGAGTTATGGGAACATGAACATGGTCCTAGAGGTGGAGATGAAATCAACATTGTTCAAAAAGGAAAAAACTATGGATGGCCTGTTATCACCTATGGAATCAATTATAGTGGCACTAAAATTACCAGCGAAACCACTAAAATCGGTATGGAACAGCCCACTTATCAATGGACGCCTTCCATTGCACCTAGTGGAATGACCTTTGTAACTTCAGAAAAATATCCCAAATGGAAAGGAAACCTTCTGGTTGGTTCCTTGGCCTTTCAATATTTGGAAAGACTTATCATTGAAGAAAATAAGGTAGTATATCGGGAAAAATTACTAGATGGGATGGGTAGAATCAGAAATGTTCGTCAAGCACCCGACGGGTTCATCTATGTTGGTGTTGAAGGAAAAGGTATTTACAGGCTAATACCTAACTAAGCTGGAATATGAAACTTCAGAGGTTTATTTCATTTCTTCAATAGCACGTTTTACAGACCCATATTTTATCAACGCCTTTTCTGCTTCGCTGTAGTCCAATCCCAATTCTTCAACTAAATATCGCGTGCCCCGATCTACCAGCTTGGTATTGCTCAATTGCATATTTACCATCTTATTGCCTTTTACCCTTCCTATCTTAATCATTAAGGCTGTAGAAATCATGTTTAATACAAGTTTTTGGCTGGTTCCGCTTTTCATACGAGTACTTCCAGTCACAAACTCGGGGCCCACTTCAATTTCCATTGGAATATCAGACTCCACAGCTAAAGGGGAGCCAGGATTATTAGTAATACCCGCTGTTAACAATCCATGCTTCTTGGCTTCTCTAATTCCGCCCAAAACATATGGTGTGGTACCAGAAGCTGCAATGCCAATGACAACGTCGTTTTTGTCTATATCAAACTTCTGTAAATCCTTCCATGCTTGTTCTGTACTATCTTCCGCAAATTCCACTGCCTTTCTTATGGCAGCATCCCCTCCTGCAATAAGGCCTATAACCCTATTGTGGGGCATACCATAGGTAGGCGGTATCTCCGATGCATCTAATATACCTAAGCGTCCACTGGTGCCAGCTCCAATATAAAATAGCCTGCCTCCATCTAAAAAACGTTCGGCAATCAAATCCACAAGTTTTGTTACTTCTGGAATAACCTGCGCAACAGCCTCCGCAATTTTTTTGTCCTCATTATTGATACTGTCTAAAATGGTACGGGTGTCCATTTGCTCCAAATTATCATAATTTGAAGGGTTCTCTGTAATTTTCTTATAATCCATTTCCATTACAAAAGATGAATCTCTTGGTTTCTAAAAAGATTTAAAAGGTTGTTGTTGGGATTCAATTCGGTTATCATCGTATTGATGGCGTTTATATCACAGGTTTTATAGCGGTGTTGGGAATTCAGTTTTTCGGATATCGACAAAAGTACAGTTTTTTTGGAAGCCTTTATTACGGCCTTCTTAACCTGCACAATATCCCAATCAAATTCCGTTAATCCAAAAATAGAATCTACATAACCTGTCCCAATAAAACTATAGTCTACTTGTATTTCTGACAATTGATGAATAGTATTTAGCCCAACGGATATTTGGGAATCTGGAGAAATCTCCCCACCTACAAAAATCACTTTAACATTGGGCTTGCTCAGTAGTTCCATAGCCACTTGAAGACTCATAGTGAAACAGGTTAATTTAATGGTCTCGGGTATCTGTCTTGCCAATTCTAAGCAAGTTGTACCACCATCAATAAAGATTACCCCACCCTCCTTTAACATGGTTACCGCTTTTTCGGCAATCTTTCTTTTTTCTTCAAGGGCATAAATATTGGCATTCTGCACGGTGGAACTAGTAAAACCCAAAGAAATAGCACCTCCGTGAACTTTACGCAGTCTATTTTCTCCATCAAGCTCCTTAACATCTCTACGAATGGTATCAATCGACACATCCAAAAGTTCGGCAATATCTGTTAATAGCACCTTGTTATGAAGCGCAACCTCGTTCAAAATTATGTGCTGACGTTCCTCTTTGAGCATAAAACACCTTACTCTACCATGTTTCAAAAGGCAAATATATGAAAATATTACTCATGCCATTTTATTCTGTTTTCTATTCACAAATATTAATGAAAGGTTAATAAATGCACATAGCAGCATTAAATACTGCAAAAAAAAGCATTTATTGAATTTTTTACCTACATTTGTCGCTCTAAACCATTTCATTTATGTCACAAGCAGTACCAAAATCAATAGGATTAGAATACCCTAATGATGATGAATCCAAAAAGTTTGAGAAAATAGCAACACACATCCACAAGAGTTCTCAAGATGCTTCTTTTTGGGTAGCCAATGAAATCGCCCAACTCATAAGACAACGGCAAAAACAGGGCAAAAATGCCGTTTTAGGTCTCGCAACTGGGTCTACACCCACCAAGGTTTATGACTATTTGGTCCAGTTTCATAAAGAAGAAGGGCTTAGCTTTAAAAATGTAATCACTTTTAATTTGGATGAATACTATCCGATGAAAGCAGATTCCGTCCATAGTTATGTCCGCTTTATGAATGAGCATCTTTTTGATCATATTGATATCAAAGAGAAAAACATACATATTCCTGATGGAACTTTGGATAAAGAAGATGTACGCGATTTTTGCAAAGCATATGAAGAAAAAATAAATACAGCTGGAGGTATAGATATTCAGGTTTTGGGAATTGGTAGAACCGGGCATATTGGGTTTAACGAACCTGGGTCTTCCTTAAAGAGTAAAACCCGTTTAGTACGCCTAGACAGGGTAACGCGATTAGATGCCGCTAGTGATTTCTTTGGGCTAGAAAATGTACCCACCAAAGCAATTACAATGGGAGTTGGTACAATCATGGCCGCCAAAAGAGTGATTTTAATGGCTTGGGGTGAGGGTAAATCCAGAGTAATAGAGCAATCCGTTGAAGGTGAAATTAGGGAAAGTGTACCTGCAACCTTCTTGCAGTATCATGAAAATTGTGAGTTCATTATAGACTCCGCAGCAGCTTCTTTCCTTACTCGTGTTAAAACACCATGGCTCGTGACGGAATGCGAATGGAATGACAAATTAATCAAAAAAGCGACCCTATGGCTTTCCGAAAAATTGGACAAAGCCATTCTTAAACTCACCAACGAAGATTATAATGAATATGGAATGGGGAATTTGGTTGCTGAAATAGGTTCTGCCGAGCATATTAATATTAAAGTTTTCAACGAACTTCAGCACAGCATCACAGGTTGGCCTGGAGGAAAGCCCAACACGGATGATAGTCAGCGTCCAGAGCGAAAGGACCCCTACCCTAAACGTTCATTAATATTTAGTCCACACCCAGATGATGATGTGATCTCTATGGGAGGGACATTATTACGCCTAGTAGATCAAGGTCATCAAGTACATGTGGCCTATCAAACTTCAGGAAATATTGCCGTTTTTGATGATGAAGTCATTCGCTTTCTGGATTTTGCAACCGATATACAAGAAGGAAACACTGAGCTGGAGAAAAAATTCTCAGAAGTCAGGGCGTTTCTAAGCTCCAAATCTCCTGGCCAGGTTGATAGTCCAGAAATTCAACAAATAAAAGGTCTAATAAGAAAAGGAGAAGCGTTAGCGGCTTGCAGATATTGCGGTGTCGAAGAAAAAAATGCACATTTTCAGAACCTCCCATTTTATGAAACGGGTACGGTAAAGAAACGACCTCACTCCGAAGAAGACATTCAAATCACATACGACCTCTTGAACGAAGTGAAACCTCATCAGATATTTGCTGCAGGTGACCTTTCAGACCCACATGGAACACACCGGGTATGCTTGCAAATTATATATGAAGCCGTAGACCGACTGGTGGCAGACAAAGTAGATTGGATAGACGATTGCTATTTATGGCTTTATCGCGGTGCATGGCAAGAATGGGACATTGCAGATATGGAAATGGCAGTGCCCATTGGTCCAAAAGACATGGAGCGAAAGAAAAATGCCATTTTTAAGCATCAATCCCAAAAAGATGCCGCCATGTTCCCAGGAAACGATGAACGCGAATTTTGGCAACGTGCGGAGCAACGGAATACAGAAACAGCCAGAAAGTACAATCAATTAGGTATGGCAGAATACGAGGCCATGGAAGGTTTTGTAAGGTACAAGTTTAAATAAGTCCCAAAAGAGGCCCATTATAATGGGCCTCTTTTTTTACATTAACCCAATGTTTTTTCCATAAGATTGCAACAATGGATCTTTTTTATCCAATTCCGTAATCAACAAATCAATAGCATCCACATCGCAAATCTTATAGCGTTGAGCAGAATTAATTTTTTCTGATATAGATGGTACAACTACTTTTTTAGAAGCCTTTATCATCGCCTTTTTTAACTGAACAATTTCCCAATCAAATTCAGTTACACCATCGGATGGATGTATACTGTTAACTCCTAAAAAACAGATATCAGCTTTCAACTCTGACAAAGCAGCCAAAGGACCTCCCCCAATGGTAATCTGTGAATCTTTATTTATCCTCCCCCCGATAAATATGATTTCAATATTTGGTTTTGGTAACAATTGAACCGCAATAGGAAGGCTCGGGGTAAAACATGTAATTTTGAGGTAAGGCGGAATTAATCTGGCCAATTCCAGGTTTGTTGTACCACCGCTTAACAAAACCACCTGACCTTCCTTAAGCAGCGAAATGCCTTTTTCTGCAATCTTTGATTTTTTCTCTAAAGAATATATTTCTCTATTGGCATAATTGTAATGATTAAACCCTAACGAAATTGCCCCTCCATGAACACGTTTAAGTTTATTGGCGTCATGAAGTTCCTTGATATCCCTTCTCACAGTATCCGGAGACACCTTTAATAACTCGGCAATATCGGTCAACAACACTTTATTGTGTATTCGCACTTCATTCAATATTACCTGATGGCGTTCTTCTTTTAGCATGGGTTGTTGGTTTAGGCAAAAATAGAAATTAACAGTTATGTAAAATAATGCAAAAATTGGCTTACGTTGAAATATCTAACAAAAATAATTGCAAAACATTGCAAGATTTTCGATTATTTGCATATTTTTGATATGAACTCTACAATAATTAAGTAAAACGAGAACTTGAATTTGTAACTAACTCCAACACTAAATGGAAAAAATTAATTTTATGAATGGAAAAATTTTACGCCAAGTACTGTTTTTGGTGTGTGTGGTGCTTAGCACCAGTGCATTTTCCCAAAATTCAGGCTCCTTCTCTGGAGCAGTAACCGACAGTAGAAATGGAACACCCATTCCGGGGGTTTCCGTTTTTATTGAAAACACTTCTTACGGAGCTGTAACCGATTTTGACGGAAACTACCGTTTTCAAGTAAATCTTCAACCAGGAGATTACACGCTTATTGCCAGTTATCTAGGGTATTCTACCCAAAAAGTAAGTGTCAGTTTTTCAAGCGGTGAGGTAACAAATGCCATTGCCATGTCTGAAGACTTGTTAAGTCTGGATGAAGTGGTTGTAACCGGTAACCCTGCTGGTGTAAACAAGCGAACCTTAGGTAATGCCATCTCCTCTGTTAAAGCAGAAGATTTAGTCAACAATGGAGCCATAGCGGTAGATCAGGCTATTTCTGGTAAAATATCAGGTGCTTTGGTACAGCAAAACTCTGGTGATCCTGCAGGTGGTATTAGTATTCGCCTAAGGGGACCCAGTACTGTATTAGGAAATTCTGATCCTTTATATATCGTTGATGGAATTATAATAAGCAATTCCAGTAACAGTAATGCTTTAGTTGATTTAGGCGGTAATTCCCAAAACAGATTGGTGGACCTAAACCCAAATGACATTGAGCGTATAGAAGTAATAAAAGGAGCAGCGGCAGCAGCAATTTATGGCTCACGAGCCAGTAACGGTGTCGTTCAGATTTTCACTAAAAGAGGAACTTCTGGAGATCCCAAATTCACTTTTACCACCAATATAAGAGTAAATGAACTCCGTAAAGAAATTGATTACAATACAGTTCCTTTAGCATGGGTTGATCCTTTTGATCGTGAAAATTTGGAAACTGTAGCCGTAGAGCGGTTTAATCTTCAAGATGAATTCTTCCAATCAGGATTTGGGATTGAAAACTTTCTTTCAGTAACTGGAGGTAATGAAAAAACCTCCTATTACATTTCTGGTTCCTTTTTGGATAATGAAGGAGTTATTAAGAACACTGACTTCCAACGTATTGGTTTTAAAACCAACATCACGCAAAAAGCTTTTGATTGGTTGGATATCAATGCCGGTCTGAATTTCACACGAAGCGTAAGCAACGATATTCCAAATGGTGGTATCAATGCTGCGTATGGAGCCATAACAGGTTTTGTATTTAGTGATAATTCTATAAACCCTGCACCAGACGCATCCGGTGTTTATCCGGTCACCTCACTTTTGGTACCAAGGACAAATCCTGCCGAAGCGGTTAACCGTTTCGATTTTGGTCAAAAAGTAAACAGGGTTATTACCAGTGTTGGTTTAAATGCAAAAATCACTGAAAAGTTGCGTGCCAATTACCTTCTAGGGATTGACTTTTACAATCAGTCAGCTACGGCATTTATTCCTATAAATAATACCTCACCAAACGGAAACGGCTTTTCAAGACGAGCAGACATCAACAATTTCCAATACAACAGTGATTTAAACCTTACCTACAGGACACCAATCAATGAAGATATCGAATCTACAACCACTTTAGGTGGTTCATGGCAGTATGAAGAATTTGAAAGAATAGGTATTGAGGCTGATGGGTTGGCACCAGTGGTGCAAGTCGCTTCAGATGGAAGCATATTAGCCCAAGGGGAAACCCGTTCTCAAATTTCCTATTGGGGGTCTTTTTTACAACAATCCTTTAGCTATAAAGACAAACTATATATTAATGGAGCATTACGATTAGATGGCGCCTCTACTTTTGGTGAGGACGAAAGAAATCAGTTGTATGCAAAAGCTAGTTTGTCCTATGTAATATCAGAAGAAGATTTTTGGGAGAATACTTTTGGAGACGCTTTTAACACTTTCAAGATAAGAAGTTCTTGGGGACAGGCTGGTAACCTAACCGCCCTTTCAGCTTTCCAAAGATTTACAACATTAACTCCATTTTCCATAAATGGTTCTCCAAGCTTAGTTCCAGCGGGTAACGGCAATATAAACTCAGCGCCAGAACAAGGTGATTTAAATATTGCTCCTGAAAGACAAGAAGAAATTGAATTTGGTTTTGATGCAGGATTCTTAAACAATAGATTAGGTATCGAATTTACCTATTATAAGCAGGATGTAACGGATTTACTCCTGCCAAGAGAATTGGCACCTTCCACCGGATTTGGTTCCAGAATTGAAAATGTGGGAGACTTGGAAAATAAGGGTATAGAAATCCTGTTAAAAGGTGCTCCAGTAAAATCTAATGATTTTTCTTGGGATGTTACCGCCACTTTCTCGAAGAATGAAAACACAGTTACCCGTATAGCGGGAGGAGGACAATTATCTCTTGCAGGAAGTTTCTCAACTAATTTTGCCATAGAAGGTGAGCCTTTAGGTGTATTTTTTAGGCAATTTTACGCTCGCGAAGCGGATGGGAGTATTTCTTTAGATGCAGATGGATATCCTTTTAGAGGTACCACACCAGATGGTGAGAGCTCTAAAGTAATCGGAGATCCTAACCCAGATTGGTTTGGTTCGTTGATTAATGAATTTGCCTACAAAAATTTTAAACTCCGCATACAGTTGGATGCTGTTCAAGGTTTCGATGTCTTCAATTGGAATAGAAGGCTTCTAGACAATGTGATTTTTGGCGGAGGCTATAATGTCGGACAAGAATTGTTGGGCAATAGACCTAAAGGATTTGGAGGTGCGCAGGCAGGTATCTTCGAAGAATTTGTGGAAGACGGTTCTTTTGTAAAATTAAGAGAATTGGCTATCAGCTACGGATTTAAACCTCCTCTTGAAGGAATTGATAATGTTGAGGTGAGTTTAGTAGGAAGAAATTTAATTTCATGGGATGATTATTCAGGATGGGATCCTGAAATAAACACAGCAGGTCAAAGTAATGGAGTAAGAGGTTTTGATTTTGCCGGAGTCCCAATTCCAAGAACATATCAACTAGGAATCAATGTTAGTTTCTAATCAAAAAAAAGCTACGATGAAAAACAGTATAAAATATAGTATCATTTGCATTTCACTTTACCTGGGAGTTGTCTCTTGTGAAACTGATTTTGACAATCCAAATGCAGCAACAGAAGAGCAAACATTTTCTTCTCGTGAAGGAATCCTTGCCACCGCCGTAGGGCTACAACAATTATTTTCCACCACTGGTGTAAGATGGATTGTGGAGACACCTGCAATCACTACAAGAGAAGGTGGAATTACAACTACATTCCAGAACATGATAGAATTGGAAGATGGAGGGGCTACCCTACCCAACTTCAATTCAAATGTTCAAGGATTATGGTCCACCATGCTTCGTGTGATAAAAATTGCAGAGGATATTGAAGCAAACACAGCAACCATTGAACTAGAGTCAGGAACGCAAAGTGGGTTGATTGCTCACGCCAAGCTTTTTAAAGCGATGGCCATAGGTAGTCTTGCACAAAACTATGAGCAAGTAATTGTGGAAACAAGTAATAACAACGATGCTACATTCGTATCAAGGAATGAAGGTTTTTTGACTGCTATTACGCTTTTAAATGAGGCAAGTAGCCAACTTTCTTCAAATGCGGCTTCGGATGAATTTACCGATGCCATTACCCTAGGCAATATAGACTTGGAAAATACCATATTGGCTATGACTGCACGTTACAATTTGTTTGCGGGCAACTATGATGCGGCTATCGCTGCAGCCAATAGTGTTGATTTGAATTCCACATCGGTTTTTGCATACGATTCACAAAATCTAAATCCTATTTGGGCAAGAGTGTTTCAAAATGATGCCCCTAACTTTAAACCTAGAGACAATTTTGGATTACCTGCAGAGTTTGTTTTTGATGCTGCTGATGGTAGACTCGCTTTCTATCTAGTCGCTTTAGATGAGACGAACCAGAATGGGTTACCCATAGAAGATTTAGCAGGATTCTTTAATGTAAATACAGGTTCATTGCCCGTGTATATTCCAGATGAAATGAATCTTATTATAGCGGAAGCCAATCTAAGACAAGGTACTCCTAATTTAGCAGCAGCAACCGCCGCTTTGGATGAAGTGCTTACGGATACTGATGATCCATTCGAAGTAAATGCAAATGTAGCTGCATATGCAGGTGACAATACCGTAGATGCTTTGCTTATCGAAGTATTAAGAAATAGACGATCAGAGCTTTTTCTTACGGGAATGAGTTTGGAGGACAGTAGACGATTTGATAGACCACAACCAAGTGGTGCGGCCATGAACTATGATGAAGAACGGAACAGGAATTTTTATCCGTACCCCGATTTGGAAAGAAATAGCAATCCAAATACACCTGCTGACCCATCAATATAAACAACTTTGTTTGAGTTTGTTAGTTTTTAGTTAATCAAGCGAAAAGGCCTACATTTAGTCCAGAAGTAGGCCTTTTTATTTATCTGTTATGTTTAGAAGCGCATCTTTAATCCTTATTTTTTTATTCATCTCTTGTTCGGTATCACGAGTGACCTATACAGCTCCAAAGATTGAATTTAGAGGAGTTTGGATTGCAACGGTTAAGAACATTGATTGGCCTAAAAACGCTAATGACTCATCCGAAAAGCAAAAAAAGGATTTCATTGAAATCTTGGATTTCTATCAGAATCTAAACTTCAATGCCGCAATAGTGCAAATTAGGACCGCTGGAGATGCATTTTATAAAACAGATTTAGCGCCATGGTCTAAATACCTTACTGGTGTTGAAGGAGAAACACCAAAAGATTTCAATGAACCTCTGGAATGGATGATTGCCCAAACTCATAAAAGAGGAATGGAATTTCATGCATGGCTCAACCCTTATCGTGCTACTTTTGATTTGGACACGATGGCTTTGTCCAAAGAGCATGATTTTTACCAACATCCGAATTGGATGCTTAAATATGGTAAAAAATATTACTACAATCCTGGCTTGCCCGAGGTACAACAAAAACTGACCAATATTATAGAAGAAGTTGTATCAAATTACGATGTAGATGCAATTCATTTTGATGATTATTTCTATCCTTATAAAATTAAGGGTGAAATCTTCAACGATTCACTTTCTTTTAAAAAACATGGATTACAAAATCAAAACATGGAAGACTGGCGAAGAAGCAATGTAGACTCCTTGGTAAAAAACGTGCATAAAGTCATCAAAAAGAATAAACCATGGGTTCAATTTGGTATTAGCCCCTTCGGAGTATGGAAAAATAATTCCACAGACCCAAAAGGTTCAAATACCAAAGCAGGACAAACAACCTATGAAGATTTGTACGCCGACCCCCTTTTGTGGTCTAGGGAAGGTTGGTTGGATTACCTGGTCCCTCAAGCATATTGGAGCATGGATTATCCCCCAGCATCACATCGTATCATCACCAAATGGTGGGCAAATAATACCAAAAACACCAACCTCTATATTGGCAATGGCACCTACAAAATAAAAAACAACAAAGACAAAGCCTGGAAACGAAAAAATGAGATTCCAAAACAACTCGTTTTAGCAAGATTGCAACAAGAAATTAATGGAAATGTTTTCTTCAGTGCCAAGTCCCTCATTGGAAAACATGAAAACGTTTCAAAGACTCTAAAAAGAAAGTTTTATCTGTATCCTTCACAAAACCCTATTGGGCTTACTAAAGAAAAAAGAAAGGTTAATGCTCCCACAATAACATCTAGCCAAATACAAAACGAATATCTAAACATTTGCATTACACATCAGGACAATATTCCCAGATTTTTGCATTTTTACAAGGCAACACCGAAAATTCCAAATCAAAAACAGCTCATAAGAAAGCAGTATCTTTCCGTAGGTCAAAATTCTAGCTGCAACCGAATACAACTAACCCCAAAATTGCGAAAAAAAAATATTTATATCATGGTTATAGATACGTATGGTAATCAAAGTAAAGTGCAACCATTAACCTTAAAATCAGATTGATCATGCAATCAAAAAACAAGAGGTATTTGAAATGAACACAGTTAAAAAAGATAAAGGAGCATGGGCATGGATACCTGTACTCTATTTCACTCAGGGCATTCCATATATTCTTGTTGTTACCGTATCAGTAATCATGTACAAAAGACTGGGAATAGGCAATGCGGAGATAGGTTTATACACCAGTTGGCTCTATTTGCCATGGGTTTTAAAACCACTTTGGAGTCCTTTGGTTGATTTAAACGGCACCAAAAGAAAATGGTTTTTGGGCATGCAATTGGTAGTGGCATTGGCATTTTTGGGAATAGGTTTTTTCCTGCCATCTAATTCCTTTTTCGTTATTACGCTGGCATTCTTTTGGATGGCAGCATTTGCTTCAGCCACAAATGATATTGCTTCCGATGGCTATTATATGATTGGGCTTACACAAAAAAAGCAGTCCTTTTTTATAGGGTTGCGAAGTACATTTTACCGTCTTGCCATGGTAACCGGCCAAGGCCTTTTGGTCATTTTTGCGGGATATCTTGAGCATAAATATGGAGACAATACCAAGGCATGGTCCATGACCATGATTTGCGCAGCAGTGTTAATGTTGATACTGACCATTTCCAACTTTTTTGTTACACCAAAGTATGAAGAATCAGCAAAGGAGTCTACAGAAAAACCAGCTAGTTTCTTGGAAGTTTTTACATCATTTTTCAAGAAAAACCAGATAGGCGTAGCATTATTGTTTATCCTTACTTATCGATTAGGAGAATCGCAATTGGTTAAAATGGCCTCTCCATTTTTATTGGACACCTTAGAGGTAGGCGGATTGGAGTATTCAACAGAAGCAGTCGGTACCATTTATGGCACTGTTGGTGTTATCATGCTTTCCATAGGTGGGATTATCGGAGGGATTTTAATCTCACGGGATGGACTCAAAAAGTGGATGTTTCCAATGCTGCTGGCCCTTAATTTACCCAATGTATTATATGCCATACTTGCCATCACCCAAACGCAAAGTCTTTTTGCAGTAGTAGGTACGGTAATTATAGAACAATTTGGTTACGGATTTGGGTTTGCCGCCTTTTTAATTTATCTGATTTATATCGCTGAAGGAATTTCTAAAACCTCCCATTATGCTATTGCAACCGGGTTTATGGCATTAGGCATGATGCTTCCTGGAATGTTAAGTGGGTATATTCAAGAATGGTTAGGATACGATGGTTTCTTTCTATGGGTAGTGATAGCCGCATTACCAGCATTTTTGGTTCTCAAATATTTAAAATATCCCGAAGATTACGGGAAGAAAACGAATATCGACAATGCCTAACACCTTAATTTCATATAAAGACGCAAAGGAAAAACTGAGTCTGGCTCAAAAAGTAGGGCAACTTTTTATGCCTGCCGTTTTTATAAACGATACAGAAGAAGAAATAACAAGAATTGAGCATTTACTGAAAACAAATGCTATAGGCGCTATTTGTTTTTTTCATAGCCGAGCTAGTGCTGCCACCAACTTCGAAGGCAAAAAGAAGGTAGTTTATAATGAGAACAGCTATAATCGTTTCAAAGATCTCATAGCCAGATATCAAAAAGCTTCAGAAATTCCATTACTGATCGCAATTGATGCTGAATGGGGTTTGGCTATGAGAATTGAAAATACACCTCAATATCCTTACGCCATCACCTTGGGAGCTGTGCAGGACAACAATGATTTGGTTTTTGAAGTTGGAAAACACATTGCAATGGACTGCAAAGAGGCAGGAGTACATTGGAATCTTGCCCCTGTTGTTGACATTAATAACAATCCAGAGAATCCAGTAATCGGTTATCGCTCTTTTGGTGATGATAAAAACAACGTCCTTTCTTCATCCAAGGCCTATCTAAATGGCATGAAAAGTGTAGGTATTCAAGGCGCTATAAAACACTTCCCAGGACATGGAGATACCAACACGGACTCCCATTTAGGGTTGCCCATAATTCATAAGTCAAAGGAAAATCTATCAAAAAACGAACTTTACCCCTATCAACAGCTTATTAAGGATGGCGTGGATGCTGTTATGGTGGGGCACTTAGCTGTTCCTGAATTAGATAGTTCAAATCAGCCTGCAACCACCTCGACTAAAATTATTACAGACTTATTGCGAACAGAAATGGGTTTCGATGGAGTCATTATTTCCGATGCCCTGAATATGCATGCCGTATCCAAAGATTTTCCAGAAAAAGGCAAACTTGAGGCAACTGCTTTTGAAGCGGGAATGGATGTGATGTGCTTTTCAGAACATGCTGCAGAAGGTATCCAAAAGATTTTGGAGAGCTCATCTCCAAACCGAATAGAAGAGAGTTTTAAAAGAGTTTGGAGATTAAAAGAGCATGCTTATTTGAATCTTAAAAACAGTGATATAAAACCTCACCTGTCCCCTTCAGACTTAAATAGAAGAATCGCGGTTAACGCAATCACCCAACTGTATGGAAATACAGCAGAAGTGAAGAATGTAAAAAACTCCCATTTTCTCAATCTTGCAATTGAAAATCAATCAAAAAATACTTTCTCTAACAAAATTGGAGAGAACTATTACCAATTAAGTTTAGATAATCTGGATGAAGTAGGGCTTAAAGCCTTGGAACATGATACTGTTGTGTTGGCACTTTTTCCTCCTTCAATAAAACCAAAAGACCATTTTGGATTCCCTCAAAAACTATTGGATTTTATAAAAGTGCTAATAGCTCAAAAAAATGTTCTTCTTTACCTCTTTGGAAATCCCTATGTGCTTGATGTGTTGGATTTAAAATCACATTCAAATGCGGTAATAGTCTATCAAGATTTTCCAGAATTTCAAGAAGAAGCATATCATCATTTCATTGATAAAATAGAGGCCAAAGGAAAGCTTCCAATAAAACTTAAAACAGTTCAATTATGAAAACTGATATTATCTCATCTTGGGAAAAGAATGCCTCGGAATGGATCAAGGTAATTCAAAATAACAGTATTTCTTCAAGGGAACATACCAACAGGGCAATTTTGGATACGATTGCAGATATCAAGGCTAACACGTTTGTAGATATTGGTTGCGGGGAGGGTTGGTTGACTCGTGAGATAGGCAAAAAAGGATATGAATGCACAGGATTGGATGCCATTGAACGCCTATTGATTGAAGCAAGAAAACAAGGCACTGAGGATTACCATGTGTTTACTTTTGAAGACATCATAGCCGGAAAACCTATTCCCAAAGCTCCTTTTGATGTTGCGGTTTTCAACTTTTGTCTTTATCTCAAAGAAGGGCTTCAAGAACTGTTGGAAAATACATTAAAATCCATTTCGGCAGGAGGCTATATTCTTATTCAAACCTTGCACCCATTTTTCCTAATTCAAAATAATGTAACCTACAAAAGTCAATGGTTATCAGATTCGTGGAAGGGTCTACCTGGGAATTTTCAAGATGGTCACAGATGGTATGCCAGAACTTTTGAGGATTGGGTAAGTACCATGAATTCGCTCACCATGGTGAAATTCTCTATAAAAGAAGTCATAAGCAATGAGGGAAAGCCTGTTTCATTGATTATTAAAATAAGAAAAATATAATGACAAAATTCAAGGTGATAGGATTAATGTCCGGTACTTCTTTGGACGGTCTGGATTTAGCATATTGCCACCTTTGGCAGGAAAACGGAAATTGGGAATTCTCTATTGAACACACCAAAGAAGTTGGCTATTCAAAAAAAATGCAAGACTACCTTAAAAATGCCATCTATCTATCGGAAAATGATCATGCCCAGTTGCATAAAGATTATGGTGTTTGGTTAGGCGAACAGGCTAAAACCTTTATGCAAGATGAGAATTTAGAAGTTGATTTTGTGGCAAGTCATGGGCATACTTCTCATCATAGACCTGAAGATGGTTTTACTTTTCAATTGGGGGATGGACAATTATTGGCCAATACCTGCGGGAAGCAAGTGGTTTGTGATTTCAGAACAAAGGATGTTTCCCTAAACGGACAAGGAGCCCCGCTAGTTCCTATTGGAGATCGGTTGTTATTTCATGAGTATGATTTTTGCCTGAACTTAGGAGGAATCAGCAATATTTCTTTTGAAAAAAATGGGGAAAGGATTGCATATGATATTGGCATGGCCAATATGCCATTAAATTATATTACCCAAAAAATGGGGTTGGGATATGATGAAGGAGGCAAATTGGCTAAAACCGGAAGAGTAAACAAGCCATTATTAAGAAAGCTTAATCAATTGGATTACTATAAACTGCCCCACCCTAAATCTACAGGATACGAGCTGTTTACTGAACAATTTGTCCCATTGATTGAGGACGCTGATGCTTCCCATATTGATTTGTTGCATACATTCATTCACCATAACAGCGAACAAATTGCATTGGAGGTGCATAAGCATGCAACAAAACCACATAACAAACTATTTGTTGCTGGAGGTGGAGCCCTGAATCATTTCTTTATTGACACACTTAAAGAAAAATTGGGGACATCAATAAATATTGTTATCCCTTCTAAAACATTAATAGCATTTAAAGAAGCATTGGTTTTCGCCCTAATGGGAGTACTGCGTTTGCAGGAAAAAACAAATGTTTTGAGCTCTGTTACTGGTGCAATTGAAAATTCTTGTAGTGGCGAAATTTATTTCCCTGTAAAAACCTAGGCGGTTGCCACGCTTTTTGGTTTTCTGGTTGCCATTACAATTAAAAGGGAAACCAGACCACAGATAGCCAAACCAACAAAAAGCGGCCAAACACTATGTTCCACAAAATCACCAATAAATGTAGCAATAGGTATTGCAAGTAATGTAGATACAAACCCATTGATAGCCGCACCGATTCCTGCAATATGTCCAATGGGCTCCATAGCTATGGAACGGAAGTTTCCCCACATAAAACCTAGACAAAAGAATTGCGCGGAAAGAAAAGCTACCAAAACAATGACACTTGGATTTGGAGTGTTCCAAAATAGAAAAGTATACACCAGTGCAATTACACAAAAAGCAATAAGTGCCATGAGCGAAAGCTTGCGCATTCCATATCTCATTACCAAGGTACCGTTTAAAAATGTGGATAACCCAATAGAAATTGCCAGTCCTGCAAAAATATACGGGAAAGCCTCCTTTAATCCATATTGGTTTTCAAAAACATGCTGCGATGAACTTAAATACACCAAAAATGCACCGGTTACCAAACCTGAGATAATAGTAAAAACGATGGTTTCCCTAAACTTCAAAAACTCTTTTACACCATCAACAAAAACATGACTTGAAAATGGAATTTTAAATTCTGGTCGAAGGGTTTCAGCCTGTCTTTTCCAAAACCAAATGCACACAATAAAACCGAAAACCAATTGTACGTAAAAAATTGCCTGCCAGCCCATGCTGTCAAGAATAACCTTTCCAATAGCGGGGGCAACAACAGGTATAAGAATAAAGAAAGCCACCACAAAAGACATCACCTTGGCCATATAATCACCTTTATATGTATCGCGAATAATAGAAATAGCTAAGGTTCGAGGGGCAGAAAGTCCTATACCCTGGAGAATTCTTCCAAAGATCATTACCTCTAAAGATGTTGAGAACAAACAAATAAAACTAGCAACAGTGAATATACCAAATCCCAAATAGACTATAGGTTTTCTACCATAGCAATCGGAAAGTGGTCCAAAGAACAATTGCCCGACCCCTAGGCCTAAAAATATCATGGTAATCAATAATTGATTATCGGTTGAATTCAAACTATTTATGGCCTCTCCAATATTGGAAATTGCTGGTAACAATGCGTCAATAGCCAATGCTACAATTGACATCAAGGCAGCCATAAGCGCAACAAATTCAAAATTGGGTTTTTGGGTATCTTTTTGCATCCTGCAAAATTAGGCATACCCGTTTCAACAGAGAACTTTTTAAGAAGGTATTTGTCTCCTATTTTCAACAATTATGAGCATTCCTAAAAACCAAAAGCTATATACTTTTAAATCCCTTTGAATTAAAAACACAAATGCCTATAACAACATACAATCCCAAAGGGCTGAAATCTCGAAAGCTTCTATAAATCATGACAACCATCATTGATTTTCAAATAAATCTGCACTAACTATGCCCAAATATTAGCACAGGGAAAATCTTATCAAATGCTTACTTTTGAGATTTAAATTAATGTCATGCTGATTTTAGGAATTGCCGGAGGTACAGGTTGTGGAAAAACCACCGTTGTAAATCAAATAGTAGATGAATTGCCCGAAAATGAAGTGGGGGTAATATCCCAAGATTCCTACTACAACGATCTTTCCCATTTAACAAAAGAAGAACGGAGCAAGGTAAACTTTGATCACCCAAATTCCATAGACTTTGATTTGTTGATTTCGCATCTTCAACAATTAAAGGATGGTAGGTCTATCGACAAACCCATTTACTCTTTTGTTGAAGAAACACGCTTGGATGAAACTATTTTAACACCACCCAGAAAAGTAATGATAGTTGAAGGCATTTTGGTTTTGAGCAATCCCCAACTAAGAGAAATGTTCGATATAAAAATCTATGTTCACGCAGATTCCGATGAACGTTTAATCCGACGACTTCAGCGTGATATTAAGGAACGTGGACATGACCTAGAAAAGGTATTGACAAGATATCAAACTGCTGTAAAGCCTATGCATCAACAATTTATAGAACCTTCTAAAGAGTTTGCGGATATTATTATTCCAAACAACCATTACAACACCGTTGCGGTGGATATGGTGAGAACCATAATAAATGATAGATTAGGATAAAATGGGGTTAAAAAAACTTAAAGATAAAAAATGGTTTAAGGTCATGACCAATATGTACATACTGGTACTTACCATTTTTGTAATCTGGATGGCATTTTTTGACACCAACTCCCTGATGATTCATCTGGAACTCAGAAAAGAAGTTAAAAAATTGGAAAAACAGAAAGAGTTTTTACAAGGTGAAATCAAAAAGGACAAGAAAATTCTTGAAAAGCTATCTAGCAAAGAGGAATTGGAAAAGTTCGCACGCGAAAAATACTATATGAAAAAAGAGAATGAGGAGATTTTTCTGATTGAATATGAGGACAGTCTAAAGACTAAAAATAATGAGTAATCAAGGTTTGTTTGACGAGTTTCCCGAAGTTTCTGCAAAACAATGGAAACAAAAAATCCAATTTGATTTAAAAGGAGCAGATTACAATGAAACCTTACTTTGGGAATCCTTGGAAGGCATTAAAGTAAAACCCTTTTACCATGCTGAAGACCTAGAGAGCTTAAAAACATTTCATCTTGCCAAAGAACATCACTGGAAAATTGCCCAATCTATTTATGTCGGGGACTCAAAATTGGCGAATAACAAAGCTCTGGATTGTTTAAAAAGAGGAGCTCAAAGCATCTTATTTACTATTCCCGATAACGGTGTCAATTTTAAGGACCTTCTGTTGAACATTAATTTAGAACAGGCTGCGCTCCATTTCAATTTCAAACTTTTGGAATCTGAACAAATTGAGAGTTTGTTGAAGTTTTTAGATGGAAAAAAGCACAACATCCATCTGAATATTGATTTAATAGGCAATTTAGCCCGCACTGGAAATTGGTTCCACTCCCTTGAAAAAGACCATTCACAGTTAGAGAAAATCTGTAGTTCAACATCCACACAAAAAGAAATCAATACCATAGGTGTAGATATTTCCCTATACCAAAATGCAGGTGCCAACATGGTACAACAATTGGCTTACGGTTTGGCACATGCCAATGAATATCTAAATCATTTTGCCAATCTTCATGCAAGTGATGCTGAAAATCATATTCCAGTGACTTTCAAGGTCTCGGTCGGAAGCAACTACTTCTTTGAAATAGCCAAATTAAGAGCTTTGCGATGGCTTTGGAAAAGTTTGGCTCAAGTGTACGGAATCAAAAGTGATTGCCATATTCTTGCAATGCCTACAAAAAGGAACAAAACACTATACGACTATAATGTAAATATGCTCAGAACCACATCGGAATGCATGTCAAGTATCCTTGGAGGAGCAGATACCGTTTGCAACCTATCGTATGATGCCATCTACCATAAAGACAATGAATTTGGTGAACGCATAGCACGGAATCAGTTAGTACTTCTAAAAGAGGAAAGCTATTTTGATCAAGCTTCCCAAGCAGCCGAAGGCAATTACTATGTCGAATCCCTGACGAACCAATTGGCGGAAAAAGCACTCGCATTGTTCAAACAAATTGAATCTTCAGGAGGCTTTTTAAGCGAATTGAAAAATGGAACCATCCAACGGAAAATTAAAGAGAGTGCATTAAAAGAAAAGGAATTTTTTGACAAAAAGGAACTTACCCTTATAGGCACTAATCAGCATCAAAATGGTCTAGATAAGATGAAAGATGACTTAGAGCTATACCCTTTTGTCAAAATCAAACCCAGAAAAACGGTTATAGAACCCATTATAGAGAGCCGGTTAGCCGAAGAATTGGAACAAAAAAGACTTAGCGATGAGTAGAAAGAGCATTCAAAATCTTGGCTTGTCTTCAGTAAAGGAATTCAGCAAAACAGCAACCTCAAAAAATGAGCAGCTCAACTTTGCCGCTGGCATTTCACCTTTTCTACGTGGTCCATATTCCACTATGTACGTTCGAAGACCATGGACCATAAGGCAGTATGCAGGGTTCTCTACGGCAGAAGAAAGTAATGCGTTCTATAGAAGAAATCTAGAGGCTGGTCAAAAAGGACTTTCCGTAGCTTTTGACCTTCCAACGCATAGGGGTTATGATAGTGATAATGACCGAGTGGTCGGTGATGTGGGAAAAGCAGGAGTAGCCATCGATTCTGTTGAAGATATGAAGGTCTTGTTCGACGGAATTCCATTGGACAAAATGTCCGTTTCCATGACCATGAACGGGGCAGTTCTCCCCATCATGGCATTTTACATTGTTGCTGCGGAGGAACAAGGTGTGCCCATGGAAAAGCTGTCTGGAACCATTCAGAATGATATTCTTAAAGAATTTATGGTTCGTAACACCTATATCTATCCACCTGCACCCTCTATGCAGTTAGTGGCGGATATCTTTGAATTTACCAGTATAAAAATGCCAAAGTTCAATAGTATTAGTATCTCAGGCTATCATATGCACGAAGCTGGGGCACCTGCAGCATTAGAGCTGGCCTATACCCTTGCTGATGGCATTGAATACATTAGAACAGGCATAAAAGCAGGGTTAAAAATTGATGATTTCGCGCCACGCCTTTCCTTTTTCTGGGGAATAGGAATGAATCATTTTACAGAAATTGCAAAAATGCGTGCTGGGCGTATGCTTTGGGCCAAATTGGTTAAGACTTTTAACCCAAAAAATGAAAAATCGTTAATGCTTCGCACACATAGTCAGACCAGTGGATGGAGTTTAACAGAACAAGATCCTTTTAACAATGTAGCTCGCACCACAATTGAAGCCATGGCTGCTGCTTTTGGAGGCACTCAAAGTTTACACACCAATGCGTTGGACGAAGCCATTGCCCTACCTACAGATTTCTCTGCCAGAATTGCACGGAATACCCAACTTTTTCTACAACAAGAAACCCATATTACCAAAACAGTTGATCCATGGGCAGGCAGCCATGTAGTGGAAAATCTTACCGCTGAAATAGCCTCAGAAGCATGGAAACTCATACAGGAAGTAGAAAAATTAGGAGGAATGACCAAGGCGATAGAAGCTGGGATTCCAAAAATGCGGATTGAAGAAGCTGCCGCTAAGAAACAAGCCCGTATTGATAGTGGGCAAGATACCATCCTCGGGGTGAATAAATACCAGCTTGAAGATGAGGATGAGCTTCAAATACTAGAAGTGGACAATGCCAAAGTACGCAAACAACAAATAGCACAGCTTCAAGAAATCAAATCCACCAGAGACGAGGAAAAAGTGCAAAAAACACTTGCACAAATCACAAAGGCTTCCAATAAAGTAATGGAAAACAGTGAAGAGAGAGAAAATTTATTAGCTTTAGCTGTGGAGGCGGCAAAAGCGCGTGCAACACTCGGGGAAATCAGTAATGCAATGGAAGATGCATTTGGGCGCTACCGAGCAAAAATACAATCATTTACAGGAGTGTATTCCAAAGAAATAAAAAACGATAAAAGCTTTGAAAAAGCCAAAAAAATGGCTGATGATTTTGCTTTGGCCGAAGGTAGAAGACCACGTATTATGATTGCCAAAATGGGGCAAGATGGTCATGATCGTGGTGCCAAAGTAGTTGCCACTGGATACGCCGACCTTGGCTTTGATGTAGACATAGGACCTTTATTTCAAACCCCTTCTGAAGTAGCAAAACAGGCCGTTGAAAACGACGTTCATGTTTTGGGAATATCCTCTTTGGCAGGTGGTCATAAAACCTTGGTTCCAGAGGTTATAAAAGAATTACAAAACTACGGAAGACAGGATATCATGGTCATCGTAGGTGGTGTAATTCCTAAACAAGATTATGAACACCTGCTGCATCATGGTGCAGTAGCTGTCTTTGGACCGGGAACAAAAATCAGCAATGCAGCCATCGAAATCTTAAAGATTTTGATGGACTAACCTATCTTAATACTCTAGTAATTATAACTTTAACTTTCTTTAACGTGCAATGTTAAGGTTATTCACTTAGTGTTAACAAAATACATTTTTTAGCGTCCTAAATAATCGTATTTTTAGCACCTAACTTACTATGAAATGGGCAAGATTATTGCTATTGCAAATCAGAAGGGTGGCGTAGGTAAAACAACAACGACAGTAAACTTGGCTGCCTCGCTTGGTGTACTTGAAAAAAAGGTATTGTTGATAGATGCTGACCCACAGGCCAATGCGACATCTGGCTTAGGTATTGATGTAGACGGTGTTGAGCAGGGAACCTATCAGTTATTGGAACATACAAAGGCAGTTGATGAAGTTATTGTTCAAACCGATTCTCCAAATGTAGATTTGATTCCCGCACATATTGACCTTGTGGCCATCGAAATTGAATTGGTGGATAAGGACAATAGGGAATACATGTTGAAGGAAGCCCTCAGAGATTTGGGAGATCGATATGATTTCATATTAATTGATTGCGCTCCCTCTTTAGGATTATTGACTTTGAATGCGCTTACGGCAGCAGATTCAGTAATGATTCCAATTCAATGTGAATATTTTGCATTGGAAGGTCTTGGGAAACTATTGAATACCATTAAAAGCGTGCAAAAAATACACAATAACGATTTGGATATTGAAGGCATGTTGTTGACCATGTATGATTCAAGGTTACGCCTTTCCAATCAAGTTGTTGAAGAAGTGAAGAAACACTTTGCGGACATGGTATTCGATACTATTATACAAAGAAATGTTAGGCTAAGTGAAGCACCCAGCTATGGAGAAAGTATCATAAAATATGATGCCAGCAGTAAAGGAGCTACTAATTATTTGAACTTGGCCAACGAGGTGTTGAAGAAAAATAAGGAGACCGTTTAAATGGCGAAAGCAACCAAAAAACAGGCTTTAGGAAGAGGCCTGTCCGCTCTATTAAAAGATCCCGAAAATGATATCCAATCTGTTTCGGACAAAAACGCGGATAAGGTCATTGGAAATGTAGTGGAACTGGATATTGACTCTATTGAAGTGAATCCCTTTCAGCCACGTTCCAATTTTAATGATGATGCCCTGAAGGAACTTGCAAGCTCTATTCGAGAGTTGGGTATTATTCAGCCCATCACCGTAAGAAAGCTCGATTTCAACAAATTCCAGCTTGTTTCTGGGGAACGAAGGTTTCGTGCTTCCAAGCTAGTTGGATTAAAAACCATTCCCTCTTATATTAGAATTGCCAATGACCAAGAATCCTTGGAGATGGCATTGGTCGAGAATATTCAAAGACAAGATCTTGATCCCATTGAAATTGCACTTTCCTACCAACGCTTGATTGATGAGGTTAAGGTCACTCAAGAAAAATTAAGTGATAGGGTTGGCAAAAAACGATCTACCATCACCAATTATTTACGCCTTTTAAAATTGCATCCCATTATACAAACTGGAATGCGAGATGGTTTTGTAAGCATGGGGCATGGAAGGGCGCTCATCAATATTGAAAAGAAGAAAGACCAAATCAATATTTATGAAAAAATAGTTTCTGACGGTTTATCTGTACGTGAAACGGAGCAGTTGGTCAAAGCGTATAAAGAATCAAAGAATGAAGGAAGTCCCAAGGCAAAACAAGCTTCATCAAAAGAAGTCCCCAACTTTGTTTCTAAAGGTATCGACGCTCTAAAACAGCACTTATCAGCCAAAGTGGACATTACTACTTCGCAAAATGGAAAGGGTAAAATTGTGATTCCTTTTCATTCCAAAGAAGAATTTCAGCGTTTAAGAAAATTACTTACAGGTGACTAAAAACCTCTTTTTTCTGTTCTTCTCTTTCTTGGCTATAAACTTTGGGTTCTCTCAAGATGAAGAAGTACAACCACATCCTGCCGAGATTGACTCCTTAGCCCAAGATTTGGAAGGCAAGGGCATTACCATTGAGGAAGTCACCTATGAAAAGAAAAGGATAAATCCGCTTGCACCAAGCAAGGCTGCCTTCTATTCTGCAATACTTCCCGGACTGGGCCAAATCTATAACAAACGCTATTGGAAGGTTCCTATAGTTTGGGGTGCCATTGGAACCGGGATTTATGTATACTCTTTTAACAATACAGAATATAATGCCGCAAGAGATGCCTTTAAAAGGAGGCGTGCTGGGTTTTTAGATGATGAGTTCTTTGATATAAATGGAGATGGAAATGGCCCCGATATTTCATTGGAAGCACTCCAGGATGCCCAAGAAGCCAGACAACGTGATCGGGATTTATCACTTTTGATCACCATTGCCCTCTACGCATTAAATATTATAGACGCCAACGTTGATGCACACCTTAAACAGTACAATGTTGATGATGACCTGGCAATTGACTTTCAACCCTATTTAGATCTTAATCCTTTGACCAACAAACCAAACTATGGTATGGCTCTGGTTGTAAAATTTTAGTATATGAATATTGGTTTGTTTGGCTATGGAAAAATGGGTAGGATGATAGAGCAAATTGCTTTAGAACGCGGTCATACGATTGTTGCCAAAGTGGATGTAAATACTACGGATGTGAATTACAACGGGATGGATGTTGCCATAGATTTTAGCACTCCAGATTCTGCGTTTCATAACATTACCAGCTGTTTTGAACATGGAGTTCCCATTATTTCTGGCACTACCGGATGGCTTTCAGACTATGATAAGGCAGTAAGCTTCTGTAATGAGAAGAATGGAGCCTTTATTTATGCTTCAAACTTCAGTTTAGGGGTAAATGTTTTTTTTGAATTGAATTCCTATCTGGCCAAAATAATGTCTGGTCTAAATCAGTATGGTGTTACTATGGAAGAGATTCATCATACACAAAAACTGGATGCACCAAGCGGTACGGCCATCACATTGGCAGAAGATATTATTGAAAATACTGATTACGTAGCTTGGAATTCAGAAAAGGAAAACGAAAGAACTATCCCAATTACATCAAAACGGGAAGGAACTGTTCCTGGCACCCATACCATCTCTTATGAAAGTAAGGTAGACGATATTGAAATCAAGCATACTGCACATAATCGTGAAGGCTTCGCTTTAGGTGCGGTAATTGCAGCAGAATGGATTAAGGGAAAATCGGGGGTGTTTTCTATGAAAGATGTGTTAAATCTGAGATAAAAAAAGTAACAACAATATAGACTTGTAGTCTTACAAATAAACTTTTATATGAACGGTACACAATGGATCATCTTTATCTTGATCATTCAGGTTATTCATTTTTTAGGAACCTGGAAACTTTATGTAAAAGCCGGTAGAAAAGCATGGGAAGCCGCCATTCCAATATACAATGGTGTCGTTTTAATGAAAATAATCAATAGACCATGGTGGTGGGTATTGCTTTTGTTTATCCCCATCATTAATCTGCTTATGTTTCCCGTAGTTTGGGTTGAAACCATACGAAGTTTTGGAAAAAACAAGTTGACAGATACTTGGGCTGTAATCCTAACCCTTGGATTTTATATCTATTATATAAATTACGCTGAGGATGTAAAATACATTGAAGACCGAGATTTAAAACCTAGAACTGGTCTTGGAGAATGGGTAAGTTCTATAGTTTTTGCCATTGTTGCTGCAACTTTTGTGCATACCTATTTCATTCAACCCTATGTAATCCCAACAGGTTCTTTGGAACGCACCTTAAGAATTGGGGATTTCCTATTTGTTAGCAAATTCCATTATGGCGCAAGAGTTCCCATGACCACTTTGGCAGCTCCTATGGTGCACGACACACTTCCTGGGCTTAAAAAACGATCTTATATCGCGGATGTGGACCCTGCCACTTACAAAACGTCATGGAAGAACAAATTGCAATTGCCGTACATGCGCTTGCCAGGTTTCAACACGGTAAAAAAGAATGATATCGTTGTTTTTAGTTTACCGTCGGATACCTTATATCAATTTTTTAGAGCAGAAAAGGCGGTAAAAAAACCTATCGATAAAAAATCAAACTACGTAAAAAGATGTGTAGGAACGCCAGGGGATTCTCTTGCGGTAATAGATGGCTTTGTTCATATTAATGGAAAGAAACTTCAACTCTCCGATAGAGCTAAAGTGATGTACGATTACACGATTTATGGTCAAAATGGAGTTTCTAGCAGACTATTGGCAGAAGTGGATGCCACAGATTACATCAGAAAATATATTGCAGGGAACATAAGTCAAGAGCAGTATAATGCCCTATCAGGTTTTGTTTTGGGCGCCAATAGAACCCCGGATGGAAAGGTTGAATTGATTACAAGGGAAAAAGGGATTCCAACAGAAGTTATAAGACAATTAAGGCTATCGTTAACCGAAGAAAAACCACGGTCAAGAACGGCTAACCTAACCGATGAAATGGTAGCTAGGTTAAAAGACGAACAAAGTATAGATTCAGTCGTTATGACCAATGAAGGGCGAGGTGTTTACGGCGGAGCTTATCCACAAAAACCAAACTTTTATCCTTGGAACAACGACAATTTTGGTCCTATTTACCTTCCAGAAGAAGGAGCAACGGTTGAAATCGATTACAAGACCATTCCTTTGTACAAGAAAATCATTAGAGATTATGAGTACAATGACGTAAAAGTCACTGGAGAAAAGGTTTATATCAACGGAGAGGAAGCTAACTCCTATACCTTTAAACAAGATTATTATTGGATGATGGGTGATAATCGTGATCATTCTGAGGATAGTAGAACCTGGGGATATGTTCCTGCCAACCATATTGTGGGCAAGCCCGTTTTCTTATGGCTTAGCTTTGACAATTTCAAAGAAGGCCTTGTTAACTGGCGTCCTCGTTGGGATAGAATCTTTACCACTGTTGGTGGTAGCGGAGAACCTGTTTCCTATCTCAAGTATTTTCTAATGCTACTTGGAGGATGGTTTGTGTTTGACTTTTTTAGAAAACGAAGAAAAAAGAATTCTTGAATTTAATAGTTCATCCCGCTTATTTTCCAAATATTGCCACATTTTCGGTGCTAGCGCAACATACCGTTATATGGGAAGCCCATGATAATTTTCAGAAGCAGACCTATAGAAACCGTTGTTATATCTGCACGGATCAAGGAAAACATATGCTCAACATACCCATAAAGCATGTTGGTGGAAAAGAAGGGCGACAAAAATATCGAGATGTTGAGATAGACCACACTTACAATTGGCAAAAGCAACATTGGCGTACCTTGGAAACAGCATACCGTACCTCCCCTTTTTTTGAGTTCTACGAAGATGACCTGAGACCTTTGTTTGAAAAAAGAGAAAAATTCCTTTTCGATTTTAACTTAAAGACCATACAAACCACATTTGATTGTCTTGGTATTCCCATGCCTATCGAGCGAACCAAAATGTTCGAGATGTCCACTAGCAATGATATGGATGCTAGGTTTTTGGTGGAAGCCAAAAAACCGCTATCATTTACCCCGGCAGGTTATTCCCAGGTTTTTGAAGAACGCCATGGTTTTATACCTGATCTAAGCATATTGGATCTTCTATTTAATGAAGGCACTAATACACTGGATTACTTAAAATCGCAATCCTTATCTTTTGTAGATGTTTAGGTTTGTACTTCATTATGGAATACATTTTATTGTCCCGATTTTAATTGCCTTTCTTTTTTTTAAAGAACATAGACTAAAAATTGCGTTGATTCTTTTGGCAGGAATGCTTATTGATATAGATCATCTTTTAGCCGAACCGATATTTGACCCTAATCGGTGTAGTATCAATTTTCACCCTCTACACAGCTATTGGGCTATTGTAGTGTATTGTATTTTGCCTTTCTTTAAACCAACTCGACTAATAGGGTTGGCTTTAATTATTCATATCATTGCTGATATAACTGATTGCTTGTTAATCTGATTTGAGTCTTAATGTTGCCATTACAGGATAGTGGTCGGATAGCTTTTCATCAAAATTTTCATGGGAAATCACCTCAAATTCAGGATCGGAAAGGATATAATCTATTCTTATAGGAAATCCCAGCAAATTGTATGACCTCCCAAAGCCTTTTCCTTTTTCAAGAAAAGTGTCATTGAAATCTCCTTTGATAGTCTTATAGACGTTTGAAAATTGAGTATTGTTGAAGTCTCCACATATTAAATTAGTATAGGGACTGGTCTCCAAATGCTTTTTAAAGATTATTGCCTGCTCCAATTGTTGCGCAAAAGTCTTAATGAGTCGCTTATAATTACGTTCTGACTCTTCCTCTGAAAATGTTTCAGATGAGGGCACAATATTAAAAGATTGCAGATGTACATTATAAACACGTATGGTATCGTTCCTGTAAAGGATATCCGCATATATGATATTATTGATGGTTTCAGGTAAATCAAGAGACCCTCTTCTCACAATGCGATACTTTGAAAAAATGGCTTGAGTGGTTCTTGGCACAGAATAAGGGGTTTCACTTCGATATGGATATTGTCTTAGTTGTTGATATCGTATTCTGCTATGCTCTTGAATACAAACAATATCTGGATCTTCTTTCTTAATAAAATCAATGATTCGGTCCCCTATGTTGGGCTCCTTTATCCATCCGTTTTTGTTAAATCCCCATGTGTTATAGCTCATTATACTTAAATCGGAATCCAGAACATTCTCTGTAGTATTTCCAATTTTATAAAATGAGCCAAAAATCAAATAGCCAATTACCAAAACTACAAGTGAAAGCAGAAACTTTCGTTTTCGTTTTAACAGCCAATACACCAAAAAAAGAAAATTCAGAAGAAAAAGAAAGGGGACGAATAGACTTAATAAAGAGAGCGCAGGAATAATCTGGATGGTCAAAAAAGAGAACACGCTAGCAACAAGCAGTAAACTTGCAACTAATAGATTAGCTATATAAATCCCACGATTTATTAAAGGTGAGGTTTTCTTCACGTTTTACTCCTCTTTTCCCGCCTTAAACAAAAAATCCTTTTCTGCCTTGGACAAACTCTCGTAGCCCGACTTGCTTATTTTGTCCAAAATAGTATCTATTTTACGCTGATGTGCCTCTTTATCATAATCAACCGCACTTTTTCTTTTAGAGCTATTTTTTTTATACACTGTTTTTAGGGGTGCTTTTTTTTCTTTGAACTTAAAAAACTCCAAAATAGCACTTCTAAATTTCGTGAAACCTGCACCAATATCCTTTCCGTTTAAGAGTTGTCGTGCATAGACATAACCCAATAACGCTCCTCCAAGATGTGCTAGCCTACCTCCTACATTTCCGCCATAATTAATCTGAATTAAATCGACTAAAACAAAGAACACGCCCACATGCCAAAGCTTAACATTAAAGAAGATAACACGTACTTCTTGGTTTGGGATATACGCGCAAACAAAAATTAATACTGCTGTTACCCCAGCCGATGCCCCTATTAAAGCGGTATTGGTGTTCAGCAAGGTTGGAAAAACATTATAGCTCAACAGGAAGACTATCCCACCTAAAATAACCCCAAGAAAATATACATTAATAAAGCGTTGGTTATCAAAAAGGTTTAGGAAAATCCTACCAGCAAAATACAGCATGATCATATTCCAAAAGATATGACCTAGACCAGCATGAAAAAAAGAATAAGTGACCAACGACCATGGTTGTCCAAAAAATTCCATTAAATCCTTTGGCAAATGAAACCAATCTGCTACCGAAGTCCCAAAAAGTGCCGATGAGAGTCCATCGAGAATAAGCACAAGCACATTTAGCGCAATAAGCTTCTCAGCAATATTAAGACGAGCAAAATTATATTGAAGTCCACCAGTAGCCATATCTTAATTCCACCTGTTTTGGTTAAACTGATTCTTTTTCCAATACCACATCATTATAAAACCTATCAATGCCCCTCCAATATGTGCAAAATGAGCAACACCTGTGTTAACATTACCAATGCCTAAAAATAAATCCGCAGCCAATAACAATGGCACAAAGTATTTTGCTTTAATGGGTACAGGAAGAAAAATCAACATCAATTTTGCTTCGGAATACATAAATGCAAAGGCCACTAAAATCCCATAAATTGCTCCAGATGCCCCTACCGCCGGAGTATTATAGGCGCTTAAAAAATTGTCTATTGTACTTTTCGAAGCTAGATTATACCAATCTGGACTGTATTGTCCTTTTGAGATAATATCCAACACTTGTTCTTCCGCCATCCCAGAATTTACTAATGCATTAAGTCCCTCATTAAACAAATAATAGTTGACCCCTGTGTGAAGCAAAGCAGAACCTAATCCCGCCGAAAAATAAAAGAACAAAAATTTATTTCTCCCCCAAGCTTGTTCTAGAGGAGTACCAAACGCCCATAAAGCATACATATTAAACACAATATGCATAAGCCCACCGTGCATGAACATATGGCTGATTACCTGCCACCACTGAAAATTAGTGTTCAGAGGAAACCACAGCGATAAAAGCTGATACATCTGTTCCCCATATAACTGAGTGGCAAAAAACAAAATAACGTTGACTATCAACAAGTGTTTTACCGCTTCGGTCAATCTACCCATCTAACTAAATTTTTTATCTATATCTCCTTCGGAGATTGTTGTGTATGTCAACTTTTGGAACGGACTTAGGCTAGGTTCCTTACAACCGAATAAATCATTCACCAATGCCAACTGAGATTCAGAATCCAATACTTCCCCCGATTTCACTGCTAAATTTTTAGCAAGTTCTTTTGCTAGCAGTTCTGCCTGGGATATGGAGTTTCCTTCAAACCCTTCTTTATAGTTCGCTATTAATTGATCCAATACCGTGCCAATTCCACTTTCAGAAACAATCAAGGGTACACCTGTCACTTTTACAGTTTCTTGTTCCAAGCTTTCAAAAGCAAAACCAACATTGTTCAAGCTTTCCTTTATTTCTTTTAAAATAATGAGTTCCTGTTTAGAAAAGCTAAGCTCCAAAGGAAATAAAAGTTGCTGACTTACTCCTTCCTTAACGGTAATTTCTCCCAAAAACTTTTCGAAAAGCACCCGTTCATGCGCTCTATTTTGATGGATAACCAGCATCCCCGATTTAATGGTACTCACAATAAATTTTCTTCTAAGCTGAAAGGTCATGCCAGCTTGTGCATCGCTTTCCGTTTCCGAATAAAAGGTTCCCTGCACCGCATCATCCGACTCTATTTCAACACTGCTAAAATCTTCTGTATTAACAGAAGCATCTGCACCCTCAAACAAATTTTCCCATCCTTTGGCACTCGCCTTTTGATAGGTAGACGTACTTGTCTTTCTTTCCGCTGTTTCTTGAAATGGATTAAATGCAGTGTCCACAGTAACTTTTGGTAGCACAACACCCTTTTCTTTATACGCATAGGGCGTATCTAGATTAGGGTCATGTTCAAAATCTAAGGCCGGTGCCACATTAAATTGTCCCAAACTATGTTTTATGGTAGAGCGAAGTATGGCATAGATCGTATTTTCATCATCAAATTTCACTTCTGTCTTTGTTGGGTGTATGTTGATGTCTATGGATGATGGATCTACTTCCAAATACAAAAAATAGCCTGGATATAATTCTTTTTTTATAAGACCTTCAAAAGCTGCAATTACAGAATGATGGAGATAGGGGCTTTTAATAAATCGGCTATTGGCAAAGAAAAACTGTTCCCCCCTACTCTTTTTAGCAAATTCTGGTTTGCAAATAAATCCAGATATTTTTACCACTTCCGTTTCTTCCTCCACTGGAACTAGTCGGTCAGTCATTTTATTACCAAAAACATGACTTATTCGCTGTCTATGTTTGGCTCTGGGTAGGTTAAAAATCTCGGACCCGTTATTATAAAAATGAAACTCAATGTTTGGGTGTACCAAAGCAACCCTGTGAAATTCATCTGTAATGTGCCGCAACTCCACTTGATTAGATTTCAAGAAATTACGCCTTGCCGGAATATTAAAAAAGAGGTTTTTAACGGAAATTGAAGTCCCTTTTGGAGTTGCCACCGCCTCTTGGGTTATTATTTTACTGCCCTCTATCTTTATATGTGTCCCTATTTCTGAACCCTCAACCCGGGTTTGCATGTCAACATGGGCAATGGCGGCAATGGATGCCAAGGCTTCGCCTCTAAATCCTTTTGTCTGTAGGTTGAATAAGTCTTGGGCACTGGAAATCTTGGATGTGGCATGCCGCTCAAATGAAAGTCTAGCATCTGTTTCGCTCATTCCCAAACCATTATCCACTACCTGAATCAACGCTTTACCCCCATCTTTAACAATCAGTTTTACCAAAGTAGCCCCGGCGTCTATGGCATTTTCCAATAATTCCTTAACTACAGATGCCGGCCGTTGAACCACTTCCCCTGCTGCAATTTGGTTGGCAACATGGTCTGGCAAAAGTTTTATGATGTCCGCCATTAGGGGTTCAGGAATATGGATAAATCAAAGTCGATGATGAAGAGGAACAACAATATCAAAACAGCCACAATAACAAGGAAACGAATTTTTAGATTTCGATCACCTTCATTCTTTAAATCATCCACCGCCGAGGTAATTTTGTTTTTCAAACCTCTTTGCGAATGGGCTGTACTTCTGTATTTATCTAGTTTATGTTCTATTTTATACGGATTGCCTTCACCTTTGTAATACCTAGGTGAATAATCGTATGTTCTATTTTTTCTAAGTTTTAGAAAATTTCGCATTACATCCTTTTCCGTGTAGTCTCAAAGGTACTTAAATTCAAAAAACAGAATAGGGAAGCGCTGCTAAAAAATGTTAACAGTCAAGGGATAATTTTGATTTTCTTGAATTTCTGGAATTTAATTGCCCAGGGTAGCCATCTTTATGGCAGCAATAGCCGCTTCAGTACCTTTATTGCCATGTTTACCTCCACTGCGGTCTATAGCTTGCTGTAAATTATTATCCGTTAACACACAGAAAATAAAAGGTATATCATAAGCAACATTAAGATCTTTAATTCCTTGTGCTGCTGCACTGCAAACAAAATCGAAATGACTGGTTTCTCCTCGGATAACACTTCCAATAGCGATTACAGCATCCAATTTTTCAGTTTTGAACATTTTTTTGCAACCAAAAGTAAGCTCATAACTTCCTGGAACATTCCATCGAATGATATCTTCTTCGGAAGCCCCACAATCTACCAATGCGTCAAAAGCCCCTTTATACAACCCTTCTGTAATGGTATCGTTCCATTCCGAGACAACAATACCAAAACGAAGTCCAGCTGCATTTGGAATTGCAGTTTTATCGTATGCGGAGAGATTTTTGTTCTCGGTTGCCATGGTCTAGTTTTTGGCCAGACCTATAAGTACGTCTATACCGTTTGCTTCTTGTGAAGTGGAAAAGTCATTTTTGATTCGCTCAAAGAAACCTAATGCTTTTTCCTTCTGACCTAAATCCATAGCAACAACACCAGCTTTATATAAAAATCTTGGAGTGGTGTATCCGTTTGAATCATGTTCAAATGCTTTTATGTAGTATTCCAAAGCATCCTCAGGCTGATTTAATTGGGAAAAAGCATCTCCCATTCCTCCTTTAGCCATGGCACCAAAAACTTTATTATCAGAAGAAAAACTTTCCAAATGTGCTATTGCCTCATCATACTGCTGCATATTCAAGTATGTCATTCCAGCAGAATACTTAGCTAAATTTGCAGCATTGGTCCCTTTATATTCCTCTATAATATCCAAGAAACCGTATTTACCTTCGGCTCCATTTAAGGCCAATGTAAAAAGGGAATCTTTAGCGGTCTCACTTGCTAAAGCTTGATCAAAATACTGTTGAGGATAAAAAAGTTCATTAGCTGCAGAAGCTTCTTTAGGCTTTTGAATAAATTCATTGTATCCCAAATAACCAAGAACACCAATGGCTATAACACCAATAACGCCTAAAATGTAATTTTGGTTTTTCTGAACCCAAGCCTCGGTTTTGGAAGCACTTTCATCCAAGGTACTAAAAACCTCGGCCGTTGTGCTGTTCTGCTCATCCAGTTGAGCTTCTTCAACCTTATTTTTTGGCTTAAAGCCTCGCTTCTTGTATGTTGCCATTCTAGATTTAATTAATCGCGCAAAAATAAAGTTTTTATCCAAAACCAAAAGCTAATTTATTCGTTATTTTTGGAATCTTTAATCGATCACTATGTGATTAAAATTGCCATAGCTCTCTAGCCTTTTATGTTTTTAAAGCACTTGTCTTTAGTTAATTATAAAAATTTTGCTTCCAAAACATTGGAATTTGATCCGGTTATCAACTGTTTGGTGGGTGATAACGGTGTTGGAAAAACCAACATCTTGGATGCCATTTACCACCTTTCCTTTGGAAAAAGCTACTTTAATCCGGTTTCTACCCAAAACATTAAACACGACACTGATTTTTTTGTAGTGGAAGGTGAATTTGAAAAGGAAGAACGAACCGAAAAAATCATCTGTAGTTTCAAAAAGGGAATGAAAAAGGTGATCAAACGCAATGGCAAAGCCTATGAAAAATTTTCAGATCATATTGGTTTTTTGCCCCTAGTGATCATTTCTCCCTCTGATCGTGACCTTATTATTGAAGGAAGTGATACCCGCAGAAAGTTCATGGACGGGGTGATTTCCCAATCAGACAAGGAGTATTTACAAACACTCATCAAATACAATAAGGTTTTGGTGCAACGTAATTCGTTGCTAAAATACTTTGTCGCCAATAACACTTTTGATCCAAACACTCTTTCTATTTACAATGAGCAATTACACGGATTAGGTTCCAAGATTCATGAAAAGAGAGTTTCATTTATTTCATCCTTTACTCCCATATTCAAGGAACAATATGCTCATATCTCAGAAAAAGATGAGCAAATCATGCTTTCCTATGAAAGTCAACTTTCTGAAAAAGGATTATTGGACTTATTGGAATCCAATATCGATAAAGATAGAGCCATCCAGTATACTAGTGTTGGAATTCATAAAGATGACCTCAACTTTACCATAGCTGGTCATCCCATCAAAAAATTTGGAAGTCAGGGGCAGCAAAAATCCTTTTTAATTGCACTAAAACTGGCACAATTTCATTTTATAAAGGAGCAAGCAAAAACGACTCCCATTTTGCTGTTGGACGATATTTTTGACAAACTGGATGAAAATCGGGTATCACAAATAGTCGGCTTGGTGGACAATGACAATTTTGGACAGATTTTTATTAGCGACACCCATGCGGAGCGTACCGAAAATGTAGTTAAAAACATTCGCCAGAGCTATAAAATCTTTACCTTGTAGTATGAAAAGAATAGTACTCTTTTTATTGATTACTGGATTTCTGGGATGCAAAAACAACGTCATCCCAGAACAAGAATTGAGTAATTTAAATGGGTATTGGGAGATTACAGAGGTGGCCTTTGCAGATGGAACAAAAAAGAATTATACGGTAAACCCAACTATTGATTTCATACATCTAGAAAATAACCAAGGTTTTCGAAAAAAAGTCCAACCCAAGTTCGATGGTAGCTTCAACACTTCAAATATCACGGAATCCTTCAAGGTTAACTATAGCAATGAAGTGATCATCCTTCAATATGAAAACAATTTAAGTGCGTGGGAGGAAAAATTAGTACAATTGGACTCCTCCTCTTTTTCTGTGCTCAATGAAGAAGGAATAAAATATTCTTACAAGCGATTTCAACCCATTGTAATATCAAAATAATGGCTAAAAGACATAATTCCCACCTTCCTTTGGGTGATGCTTTAAATGAGTTCATCAAAGAGAATAAACTCCAAAAAGGCATGGACAAGGTAGATGCAAGGGATGCCTGGGTAAAATTGATGGGGAACGGAGTAAATAATTATACCACTGCCATTGAGTTAAGAAATGAAACGCTTTTTATTTCCCTTTCCTCCTCTGTACTTAGGGAGGAGTTAAGCTTGGGAAAAACCAAAATTATTGCCATGCTCAATGAGGAATTAGGCAAGGAATTGGTGAAAAAGTTGGTGCTGCGTTAACGAGCTTCTCAATACAATGAAAAAAATTGTCGAAACAGAAAGGTTATTAGTGGAGGAGGCCGTAATAAGCGATGCTACATTCTTTTATAAGCTATTGAATAGCCCAAATTGGATTGAATTCATTGGAGATAGAGGAATACGAACAATTGAGCAGGCTACCGAATATATTGAATCCAGTTTAATTAGTTCCTATCAAAAAAACGGCTATGGGCTTTTTAAAATGTGTTTAAAAGAATCATCCATCCCTATTGGGATTTGCGGTTTTTTAAAGCGAGATTATTTAGAGCATCCGGATCTTGGATTTGCCATTTTACCAGAATATGAAGGAAAGGGCTACACTTCTGAAGCTTGTGAAGCCTTATTACATTATGGAAAAGATATCTTGAAATTAGAATCTATTCTCGCCATTACTTCTCACGAGAATACCAAATCACAGAGACTCCTTAAAAAAAGTGGTCTATCTGAGATTGGGACTGTAAAACCAACAGGAAGTGAAGAAGAACTTTTGCTATTTTCAAACTAAAAAAACCACTGGATATCCAGTGGCTTTAATTTTCACTTATATATTTTTAACTAGTACACTTCCCTTCCAGCAAAATGAAAAGCACCTTCAATCGCTGCATTTTCATCACTATCAGATCCATGAACCGCGTTTTCTCCAATACTTGTTGCAAATAATTTACGTATTGTTCCTTCAGCTGCTTCAGCAGGATTTGTCGCACCGATAAGCGCACGAAAATCATCAACAGCATTATCTTTTTCCAAAATGGCTGATACAATTGGACCTCTGGTCATAAAAGCAACGAGTTCCCCAAAGAAAGGACGCTCATTATGTACCGCATAGAAAGCTTCCGCATCCCTTTTACTTAACTGTGTATATTTCATCGCCACAATCTTGAATCCAGCAGCGGTTATTTTTTCCAAAATTGCACCAATATGTCCATTTTCAACGGCATCTGGTTTTATCATGGTAAACGTTCTATTTCCAGTCATTTCTTTAAATTTTGCGCAAACTTACGCTTTTTCAACTAACGAGCAAGGCATAAATTGACGGTTTTAGTTATTGAAAAATGATTCTTTTTGTCTGACTTGAAAAGGTAAGCGGATGTGTTCTCAAAAATGGCCAATCTTGATTAACCTCTATAGTATATTATTGTATCTTTGCATGCATGAATTTAGAGGACATCACGACGATTAAGTCTATTCTTTCCAAGCCCCAAAACATCGTAATCATACCTCATAAAAATCCTGATGGTGATGCCATTGGTTCTTGCCTGGGTTTATTGGGTTTCTTAAAAGATAAAGGGCAAAATGCCGTTGTGGTTGCTCCAAATGATTATCCAAAATTTTTAAAGTGGATGCCCAGAAATGAGCAAATCCTGAATTTTGAAAAGGAAAACTCAGAAGCCAAAAAAGCTTTGGATGAGGCTACGGTAATATTTACATTGGACTTTAATGACCTTTCCAGAACAGGACAGTTAGAAACCATTTTAAAGGCAAAAGAAGCTGATTTTATTATGATTGACCATCATCAGCAACCAGACGATTATGCCATAGTAACCTATTCAGATGTTAGTATGAGTTCGACCTGTGAGATGGTCTATAATTTTATCGAATATCTGGGCGAAACCGATAGGATTACCAAAGCCATGGCCATTAATTTGTATACGGGAATCATGACAGATACCGGTTCGTTTAAATACCGGTCAACATCCAGCAGAACGCATAGGGTAGTTGCCGACCTTATTGATCGCGGTGCCGAAAACATGGAAATCCATCAACGGGTTTTTGACACAAATTCCCCATCTCGCTTACATCTTCTTGGAGTGGCCTTAAGCAATATGGTCATTTTGCCACAATATAAAACAGCCTATATTACGCTCTCTCAAGAAGAACTGGATGACAACGATTTTAAAAAGGGTGATACAGAAGGTTTTGTCAATTACGGCCTAACTTTAGAAGGTATTATTTTTGCCGTAATTTTTATTGAGAATCGTGAGGAAGGTATTATAAAAATTTCTTTACGATCCATTGGTGACTTTTCAGTAAATGAATTTGCAAGAAATCATTTTAATGGTGGAGGACATGACAATGCAGCTGGAGGAAGAAGTGAAATTAGCATGGAAGCAACAATTACAAAGTTTAATGACATCCTTAAAACGTATAAAACGCAATTAAATCCATGAGATTCATTTTTTTAATAGCATTAGTGATTCTGGGAAGTTGTGGTGGTCCTGAGCCTAGAAAACCCGTAGAGGTAAAATCAGGCAGCTTTTTTAAAGAGTCCGTAGAGCGCAATAAGATACTACTCGCAAAGGAAGAAAAATTAATTGGGGAGATAATTCAAAAGGATTCCATCCATTCGTATACAGCAAGCCCAAGTGGGTTTTGGTATTATTTTGAGACTAAAAATGATACTGCTTCGTATTCGCCAAAAACGAATGATCAAATATTGTTCTCATACAATCTTACCACATTAGAAAATGATACCATTTATTCCATGGAAGACTTTGGACCCACTTCCTATGTTGTGGATAAGGAGCAATTGTTTTCTGGCTTACAAAATGCGGTGAAACTGCTTAAAATCAACGAAAAAGCAACATTTTTGTTTCCTTCACTACAAGCTTATGGGTATCACGGTGATGGAAATCGTATTGGCCCGAGAACACCATTAAAATCTACAGTAGAACTTCATACAATCATTATAAATCAAGACAGTTTAAATTAAAATCCGAAATACAATGAAACAAGCATTTGTTTTAATTACTTTATTTTCAATTACATTCTTAGGATGCAAATCCAGTCAATATGCCGATTTAGGAGATGGCATTTTTGCAGACATACAAACCAGCAGAGGAGATATTATCATAAAATTGGAACATGAAAAAACTCCAGTAACCGTTGCCAACTTTGTGGCCTTGGCTGAAGGAAACAACCCTTTTGTAGAAGATAGCCTTAAAGGAAAAAAGTACTATGACGGTATTATTTTCCATAGAATTATTAAGGATTTCATGATTCAGGGCGGTGATCCCACAGGAACAGGACGTGGAAACCCTGGTTATAAATTTAAAGATGAATTTCATGATTCACTTTCCCATTCCAAAAAAGGAATTTTGTCCATGGCCAATTCAGGTCCAAAAACCAATGGAAGTCAGTTTTTCATTACCCATAAAGAGACACCTTGGTTAAATGGAAAGCATTCTGTTTTTGGTGAAGTAGTACAGGGAATGGACGTTGTGGACACCATCGCAAGTGTTGAGGTTGTCCCCCCTTCAAACAAGCCAAAGGTTGATGTAGTAATGAATAAGGTGGAAATTGTTAGAAATGGCAAAGCGGCCAAAAAGTTTGACGCCATCCAAATCATGACTGCCTATTTCGCAGAAGAAGAAGAGGCTATTGCAGCCTTCAAAAAGATGAAAGAAGATTTTGTTGCAGAACTTAACAGCCAAAAAGAAGAAGCGGAAGAAACAGCCTCCGGTCTTAAAATTTATTCCATTACAAAAGGAGATGGGGAGCAACCCAAAATAGGGCAAAAGGTTTTGGTAAGCTATGCAGGCTGGTTAACCAACGGGGAGCTGTTTGACAGCAATTATGAGGACGTAGCCAGAAAATTTCAGAAGTATGATGAGAGAAGAAAGCAAGGTGGAGGTTATTTACCAACCCCTATGGAATTTAGTCCAGAAGCCAGACTATTCCCAGGGTTTAGAGAAGGACTCCTCTCTATGAAAGTAGGTGACAAAATACGAATTTACTTACCTCCCCATTTAGGATTGGGAGCTCAAGGTGGCGGCCCAATACCACCCAATTCTGATATAATTTTTGATTTGGAAATCACTGGAATTCAGGAATAGTTTCTTAAAAAACACGTTCAAAGGGTCGCACAGTGGTGCGACCTTTTTTATTCCTTTATATAAAGCTTTGTTAAGAGCCAAAACCCAATTGGGAATCTAACAATTAAGCTCTAGTTTAGAGGTTCATATTAAAACCCATACCCTTTTTCATTTTTAATGAAGCAAAAAACAAAGACCATATTAGTCTTATCGCTCCCATTACAGATACTTCTGGTAAAATGGATTGGCAGTTACCCAGAGTTGGTAGAAGACTATTATAGCAATGGCCTCTATCTTGGAATTTCCAAGTTTTTTAGAGTGCTTTTTGGGTGGATACCTTTCTCCATTGGCGACCTTTTTTATCTTATCCTTTTCATTTTAGCTGGAAGATATGTATACCGAAATTGGAAATCCATCACAAAAAAGCCTCTGTTTTTCCTTAAAGATATATTGGTGGTAGTGTCCGTAGCATATTTTGCATTTCACTTGCTTTGGGGAATGAATTATTACCGACAACCCATCACATGGAAATTGCAAATTGAAAAAGACTATACAAAAGAAGAACTACTAATGTTCACTACTTATTTAGTGGAAAAAGCGAATCATTATCAAACCGAAATCACTGGTGATAGTATTGACCCAGTCAAAATCCCATATTCTAAAAAGGAAATTTTCAAAAAAACTGAAGAAGGCTATAAAGCATTAAAGAAAAGTTATCCTAACTTTGAATATAAGACCGTAAGCCTTAAAACATCCCTCTTTAGCCTACCACTAACTTATATGGGGTATGGAGGGTATCTAAATCCTTTTTCCAATGAAGCGCAGGTAAACGGGGTAACTCCACTGTTTAGACTTCCAACAGTTAGCGGGCACGAAGTGGGACACCAACTGGGCTATTCCGCCGAAGACGCCACAAATTTTATTGGTTTTTTGGTTACTGCCAAAAATGAGGACACTTATTTTAAATATGCTGCATATTCCCATGCTTTGGGATATTGTCTTTCCGATTTATCAAGAAGAGATGAGACGAAGTTTAAGGAAGTCGTAAAAAAATTACATCCTGGCGTTAAAAAGAACTTTCAAGAAGTATCTGACTTTTGGAAACAATATGAAAATCCTTTAGAGCCTGTTTTTAAATCTATTTTCAATATTTTTTTGAAAGCAAACAACCAAGAAGAAGGTATAAAAAGTTATAATTCCGTGGTTGGACTTTTAATAAGCTATCACAACAATTATGGCTTCTAAAATGGAGCTTGTACAGTATTGCTACTTCCGCTACCTTTAAAGCGACTAATACAATTAATTTTATATGAAAATGAAACTATTTGCACTAACCCTCCTCTTGGGTAGTGCTTCCTTGTTTGCACAAGATTATTTTCCAAAAAATGACGGTGTCAAAACAAAAAACAACAACTATACAGCGTTTACCAACGCGAAAATTTATGTTACTCCCACACAAATCATTGAAAACGGCACACTACTAATCCAAAACGGTAAAGTAGTACAAGTTGGGGGTACAATAAGTATTCCTAAAAATGCTGTGATAGAAGATTTGAAAGGGAAATACATCTACCCTTCTTTTATTGATGTATTCTCCAATTTTGGTGTAAAACAACCTGAGAAGTCAAAAAGTCAAGGGAGATCTGCACAGTACGGCCCTTCCCGTGAAGGTTTTTATTGGAACGATCATGTTATGCCAGAAAATAATGCCATTTCGAATTTCACATACAATGACAAAAAAGCCGGTGAACTACGAAAAGTGGGGTTTGGAGTCGTGAATTCCCATATTCAAGATGGAATCGCCAGGGGCACTGGGGTATTGGTAACCCTTAATGATCAAGGGAACGAATCAAAAAGAATATTGAATGATAAATCTGCTCAGTATTTCTCCTTCAAAAAAAGTATCGCCAAAAACCAATCTTATCCAACCTCTTTAATGGGAGCTACTGCATTAATGCGTCAGTTGTATTATGATATGGATTGGTACGAGAAAGGAAATGTGGATACTAAAGATCGCGCACTGGAAGCGCTTATTGAAAACAAAGGCATGATGCAAATCTTTGCTGCTGGAAGCAATGGAAATGTTTTAAGAGCAGATAAGATAGGTGACCAGTTTGGAATTCAGTATGCTATATTGGCCGGTGGGGATGAGTATGAAGACATTCAAGCTATTAAAGCAACCAATGCCAGATTGATTGTTCCCATCAACTTTCCAAAGGCATACGATGTATCCAACCCGCATGAAGCACAATATGTGGCCTTAAAAGATATGCGTCATTGGAACTTGGCACCTTCCAATCCAAAAGCATTAGAAGACAATGCTATCACATTTTCGCTCACCTTACACGGCCTAAAATCACCTTCAGATTTCACCTCAAAATTGATGAAAGCTATCCACTATGGTCTTTCAAGAACAAAAGCGTTAGAAGCTCTAACAACTACTCCAGCAGCCATTTTGGGGAAATCCCAACAGCTTGGAACCTTACAATCTGGAAGATTGGCCAATTTTTTAATTACTTCAGGGGATATTTTTGAAAAAGGAACCACGCTTCATGAAAATTGGGTGCAAGGCAGAAAACATGTAATCAATTCCAAAGACCAAAAAGACGTACGAGGCGATTACAATCTTGCTGTAAATGGAAGTACCTATTCCATTTCCCTTTCTGGGGAGCACAATAAACCAAAAGCAACAGTAAAGAAAGATACTGTGCAGCTCGATGCTAAAATCACCTATACTAGTGACTGGCTCAATGTAACTTTTTCGGATAAGCAAGGAGATGCGTATCGCTTAATAGCCCAAATTGCATCAGATTCAGATGATATCAATGGAAAAATACTACTTCCTAATGGAAAAGAAGTTTCTTCAAAAGCCATTAAAACAAAGAATTTTGAAGCAAAAGCAAAAGAAGATAGTGTAGCTGATGCTCCCAAGATGATGCCTCTTACCTACCCTAATGTTGGTTATGGCTATAAAGCCATCCCTACCCAAGAAAACATGCTTTTTAAAAATGCTACGGTGTGGACTGGGGAAAGTATTATTGAAGCTACTGATGTACTTGTTAAAAATGGCAAGATTGCCAAAATAGGAAAAGAACTTAGCGCAGGAAATGCCAAAGTTGTAGATGCAACCGACAAGCACCTGACAGCAGGCATCATTGACGAACACTCCCATATTGGTGCACTTGCAGTAAACGAAGCGGGGCATAATTCTTCCGCAGAAGTTAAAATGACCGATGTTATTGATTCCAAGGATATGGATCTTTATCGTAACCTGGCCGGAGGTGTCACCACCATTCAACTGCTGCATGGTTCCGCAAATCCTATTGGGGGGCGTTCTGCGATTCTACGATTAAAATGGGGTAAAAGTGCTGATGACCTTATCTTTCAGAACTCCCCTAAGTTTATAAAATTTGCGCTGGGTGAAAATGTAAAACAATCCAATTGGCAGAGTTTTTCCCGTTTTCCCCAAACGCGAATGGGCGTGGAACAGGTTTTCGTGGACTACTTTCAACGAGCCAAAGAATACGACAATAAAAAGAAAAGCGGCCAAGCTTTCCGTATGGATGAAGAGATGGAGACCCTCGCAGAAATCCTAAATGGTGAACGTTTCATAAGCTGTCACTCCTACGTACAAAGTGAAATTAATATGCTAATGAAAGTAGCGGAGAAATTCAACTTCCGCGTAAATACCTTCACCCATATTTTAGAAGGATACAAAGTGGCCGATAAAATGGCCGCACATGGTGTTGGTGGTTCTACTTTTAGCGATTGGTGGGCGTACAAATACGAGGTAAATGATGCCATCCCCTATAACGCAGCCATTATGGCAAGCCAAGGGGTCACCGTAGCCATCAACAGTGATGATGCAGAAATGTCACGAAGATTAAACCAAGAGGCGGCAAAAACAGTAAAATACGGCGGCATGTCAGAAATAGAAGCCTGGAAAACAGTGACGCTAAACCCTGCAAAGCTTTTGCATATTGATCATAGGGTAGGAAGCATCGAAGTAGGCAAAGATGCTGACCTAGTTCTATGGAACAATCATCCGCTTTCTGTTTATGCCAAAGCTGAAAAAACTATAATTGAAGGTGCTGTTTATTTCGATTTAGAAAAAGACAAGGCATTACGAGAAGCCGTAAGACAAGAACGTAGTCAACTCATTAACATGATGTTAAATGAAAAAGAGAGCGGTAAAAAAATGCAAGATCCAAAACAGAACAAAAAAAGTAGGTTCCACTGCGAAAGCCTTTAAAAACTAAAACATGAAAAAAGTAACATCCATATTTACAATTCTTGGGCTACTATGCAGTTTTATTGCATTTGCCCAACAGACACCAGCTCCCACTCAGAGTGAAGCAATAACCATTACAGGAGCCACTGCACATATTGGTGATGGTACCGTTAAAGAAAACTGCACTTTAGTTTTTGAGAATGGAAAAATAACTGCATTAGGTGGTCCAGAGATTACTGCCAAAGGCGAGACCATTAATGGTACTGGCAAACATATTTATCCCGGTTTTATCGCCCCTGGAAAATCGTTAGGTCTTATAGAGGTAAATGCTGTTAGGGCCAGTAATGATCAAGATGAAATTGGAGATATCATTCCCCATATTAGAAGTATTATTGCCTATAATGCCGAATCAAAGGTTGTAGAAAGCATGCGTCCCAATGGAGTTTTGCTTGGACAAGTGACACCTAAAGGGGGAAGAATTTCCGGAACCTCATCCATTGTACAATTTGATGCATGGAACTGGGAAGATGCAGCCATAAAATTGGATGATGGAATTCATTTGAATTGGCCCGCTATTTTTAGAAAAGGCAGATGGTGGATGGGAGAACCTAATGGTTTCATTCCCAACAAGAATTATCAAAAGCAGGTAAATGAAGTAAAAACCTTTATGCAGAATGCTCATGCTTATGGTAAGAGCAACGCGACAAAGCATAATGCCGCCTTTGCAGCGATGCAAGGTGTTTTTGATGGAAGCAAGCGGTTGTACATCTATGCGAACGGAGAAAAGGAAATGATGGATGGGATTGCAAGTGCAAAAGCATCAGGTGCGGAAAAAATGGTTTTGGTAGGAGGATATCATGCCCATAAAATAGCAGATTACTTAAAAAAGCATAATATTCCAGTTCTGGTAAATTTTACCCACTCCCTCCCTACTTTTGATGACGATGATTATGATTTCACTTATAAGCTTCCAAAACTATTAATGGATTCAGGTGTGTTGGTAGGCTTGCAAAATGCTTCAGCTTCCAATTTTCAAACCAGAAATCTGCCCTTTTATGCAGGTCAGGTTGTAGCACAAGGCTTGGATAAAGAAAAAGCGTTGCAATTGCTAACCGGCAATACGGCCAAAATCTTAGGAATTGATACTGATTATGGAACACTGGAAGTAGGTAAAAGCGCGACCTTATTTATTTCTGAAGGGGATGCATTGGATATGCGGACCAATCAATTATCCAAAGCATTTATAGACGGACGGGATATTTCCTTGGAAACCCACCAAACGAAACTTTGGAAACGTTATTCCAAAAAATACGAAGGAAAATAAAACAAGCGCGGCGGTCCATGGACCGCCGCGCTTGTTATACTAGATTTTTTTCCTAATTCTTTTTCACCTCAACATACTCCGCACCTTCAGGTTTGGCATAAAATTCATCTGAATTTGAAGTTTCACTAAGCGAAACATTTTCAAATGGAACAGTACTTCTTGCATCTAAAATTTTACTTCCCTCAAAATTATACCAAGTAATTGATTTTGGTAAAACCAGACCATCAATAGTCTGCCAGTCATCATATCTAATCCACTTAACCGTTTCTGATTTTTCTCCAGTTCTGTACGTTACGGTGTAGCCCAACCATGCCATTTGTCCAGTTGCAGTATCATAATGAATAAAATACTCATCCTTTGAAGAAGTACCGACTCCCGATTCATATGCAATACGAATACCTGGATAGGTTTGTCCATCATATTCCAAATCATCCGTTTCGCTATAAATAATACCGTCGTCCGCCAAAACAAAAGGCATGGCATAAAAATAGAACATCAAATTGTGATAAAATCCAGCGTCTCCCTTGTAGTTACCTTCAGCATCGGATAACCAAACTTTTTCTCCTTCGGACCCTAATGCAAACTGCTCGGAATCTACCCTATCCATTCTAGACCATAAATCAATAGTATGCGTCTCGGTAAAATCAGGTTTTGGCATCTCATATACCAAAGTCCGCTTACTCTTCCATGTTTCCAATCCACCATGTGCATCAAAAACCTTCACAAGTTTCTCTGGAAATTTCTTTTCAGGCACAACGGTTTCTTCTTGAATATTCTCTTTAATCTCCTCTTTTTTAGCACTTGGTTTACATGCACCAATTGCTAGTAATAGAAAAATGATGGTTGTTTTTTTCATTGTTGTTTGTTTGTCGTTTTGTCGAGATTACCTTTTTAAGATTACAAGAATACGTATTTTTGGTCTGTGAAGGAACCCAAAGAAATCAGCAGTGTCCAAAACCCGTTGGTTAAAAAGATATTGCTGCTAAAAGAAAAGTCTAGGGAACGTATAAAAACTGGACTTTTTATTGTGGAAGGGCAACGTGAACTTGAACTGACTCAAAAAGGAGGTTATCAAATTCAGACTATTCTTATTTGTCCTGAGATATCACCAACTCCAAACAATATTGCTTTTGCCCAGTATGGAAATCCTGAAATCATTCAAATATCCAAAGCTGTTTATGAAAAAATAGCGCATAGAGGCACAACTGAGGGTATTTTGGCCATAGCCAAAAGCAAAACCCATTCCCTGGAAAAAATTCAATTTAAGAATCAGACCCCTTTGATTTTAGTAGCCGAAGCACCAGAAAAACCAGGGAACATTGGTGCGCTTCTACGAACAGCGGATGCTGCTGCCATAGATGCTGTGTTGATTGCAAATCCAAAATCTGATCTTTATAACCCAAACATTATTCGTTCCAGTGTAGGTTGTGTGTTTACCAATCAAATCGGGGTTGGTACTACTGAGGATATTATCCAATTTCTTAAGTCAAATCAGGTTCAAATCTTTGGTGCTGCCCTTACCGCCTCCAAAAACTACGTGGATTGCAATTTTGAAGGCGCCACTGCCATAGTGGTGGGTACGGAAGCCACAGGATTATCAGAAGCTTGGCTTAAAAGTTCCGACCAAAACCTAATTATCCCGATGCAGGGTGAAATAGATTCAATGAACGTTTCGGTATCCGCCGCAATACTTATATTTGAAGCAAAGCGGCAACGCGGATTATAGCCTATGGAAAAAACTACGCTCTTCTACATCATCATTATCATCTTAGTAGTTCAGTATTTGATTCATCAACTGTTGGAATACCTCAATGCAAAGCGTTTTAAATCCAACGTTCCTGCAGAATTGAATGATGTTTTTGATGATACAGAATATCAAAAATCCCAGCAATACAAAAAGGCAAACTATCAATTTGGTTTGTTTTCTGATGGATTTTCCCTGCTGTTAACTCTTTGTTTTTTGTTTTTCGGAGGATTTGAATGGATTGACACAATCACTCGATCAATAACAGAGAGCACCATACCTATGGCTTTAGTGTTCTTCGGCTTTATAATGTTGGGCAGTACTATTTTAGGAACACCATTTTCCTACTATCAAACATTTGTTATTGAAGAACAATACGGTTTTAATAAAACCACCAAAAAACTGTTCTTCTTAGATAAAATTAAAGGAGGGTTGCTTTCCATAGTATTTGGGGGTGTCGTGCTGTCTTTATTCATACTTTTTTATCAATGGACAGGAGCTAATTTTTGGATCTATACCTGGATTTTGATTGGTTCCGTTATTTTATTCATGAATCTATTCTACAGCCGACTCATAGTCCCATTGTTCAATAAACAAACCCCATTATCAGAAGGAAGCCTAAAAACTGCTATTGAAAGGTATGCCAAAAATGTAGGGTTTGAACTTAAAAATATTTTTGTGATTGATGGATCAAAAAGATCAACAAAAGCAAACGCTTACTTTTCTGGATTCGGGAAGGAAAAGCGAATCACCTTGTTTGACACTTTAATCAATGATTTAAATGAAGAGGAAATTGTGGCCGTTTTGGCACATGAAGTGGGACATTATAAACGAAAGCATATTGTCGTTAATTTGTTTGTTTCATTGGGGTTAACAGGATTCACCCTTTTTATCCTTTCGCTCTTTATCAACAATCCGGACATTTCGTTGGCAATAGGAGTTTCAATACCTAGTTTTCATGCAGGACTTATTGGCTTTGCATTGCTCTACAGCCCTATTTCTGAAGTCACTGGACTTGCAATGAATTATTTGTCCAGAAAATTTGAATTTCAGGCAGATGATTATGCAAAGAAGACCTTTGCGGCAATGCCTTTGGTCTCGTCCTTAAAAAAGCTGTCCAAAAACAATTTGAGCAATCTAACTCCGCACCCAGCCTATGTTTTTGTACACTACTCCCATCCTCCTCTAGTTGAGCGCATTAGGAACTTAAAGGCATAATTTTTGTTGGTAACCATTAAAGATTGTGGTAATTTTAATATACTATGACGGAGGCTGCTATTGAAAAAGAGAATAAAGAGATTGCGAAGCAGTATAAAGAATTGCTTCGTATAAGCTATCAAACCTTGACCAAAGAGGACAAGAAGTTGATACGCTCTGCTTTTGATGTAGCCGTAGATGCACATAAAGATCAACGCCGTAAATCTGGCGAAGCTTATATTTTTCATCCCATTGCCGTAGCAAAAATTGTGGCTTCCAAGATAGGTTTGGACGCTGTTTCCATTGCCTCTGCCCTCCTCCATGATGTGGTCGAGGATACAGCCTATACTTTGGATGATATAGAGCGCATGTTTGGTGAAAGTGTTGCCCGTATTGTGGACGGACTAACCAAAATTGCACACCTTAAAAAAGACAAGGACATCAGTCAGCAAGCTGAAAACTTCAGAAAAATGTTGCTGACATTGCATGATGATGTTAGGGTAATCATTATAAAAATAGCGGACCGTTACCACAATATGCTTACCATGGATGCCATGCCAGAGCACAAGCAGGTGAAAATTGCATCAGAAACGCTTTATATCTACGCCCCTCTTGCGCATAGAATCGGATTATATAACATCAAAACCCATTTAGAAGACCTCAGTTTAAAATACACGGAACCTGAAGTTTATCAAGACATTCAAGCCAAAATTGAAGATACCGAGGAAGAACAGTTGGCATACATTGAAGACTTTTCCAATGTCATCAGAAACTCCTTGGATAAGGAAGGGTTGAATTACGATATAAAGGGTCGGATGAAGTCCACTTTTTCCATCCGTAGAAAGATGAAAGCCCAAAATGTTTCTTTTGATGAAGTCTACGACAAGTTTGCCATTAGAATCATCTATAAATCGGACAGAAAGAACGAGAAGTTTTTAGCATGGAAGATTTACTCTATTGTAACGGATCACTTTACCCCTAATCCAATTCGTCTGCGTGATTGGATTACCTCACCAAAGTCTACAGGATATGAGGCACTTCACATCACTGTTATGGGACCCAAAGGAAAATGGGTAGAAGTACAGATTAGAAGTGAGCGAATGCATGAAATTGCAGAAAAAGGCTATGCAGCCCATTTTAAATACAAGCACGGAGAGCAAAAAGAACAAGGTATTGAGGATTGGTTAAATCGTTTACAGGAAGCTCTGGAAACATCCAATAATAATGCTGTAGATTTTGTAGAGGAATTTAAGCTTAACCTGTATTCCAAGGAGATTTTTGTATTTACGCCAAAGGGTGAATTAAAATCAATGCCAAAAGGAGCAACTCCTCTGGATTTTGCATTTCACATTCATACCGAAGTGGGTATGAAAACCAGAGGTGCCAGAGTAAATGGGAAGTTGGTACCCTTAGGATCCGAATTGCACAGTGGTGATCAGGTAGAAATTATTACCTCCGAAAGTGCCAAACCCAATCAAAGTTGGTTGGATTATGCCCAAACTGCCAGGGCAAGGTCCAAAATAAAATCTTCACTTAGTGAGGAGAAGAAAAATATTGCAACAGACGGAAAAGAAATTCTCCGTAGGAAGCTAAAATCCCAAAAAATAACGCTTAACGAGGATACCATTAATAAACTGGTCATTTTCTTTAAGCTGAAAACCAGCTTGGATTTATTCTATCGTGTAGGAATTGGGGTCATAGACAATGAGCGAATCAAGGATTTTGCCTCTTCGTACCACAATGCCTTTCTTAATTTCTTTAAAAATAGAATCCGAAGAAACCCTACCCCAAAGGAGGTAAATAAGGAGGAAATCACTACCAAATATGATATGCTTGTATTTGGAAAGGAGGAGGAAAAGTTGACCTATAAACTGTCCCAGTGTTGCAATCCAATTCCTGGTGATGATGTTTTTGGTTTTGTAAGCGTAAATGACGGTATAAAGGTCCACAAAAAGAATTGTCCAAACGCAATTTCACTGCAATCCAATTATGCGTACAGGATCATGTCCGCCAAGTGGATAGATTCCTCACAGGAAGAATTTACTGTAGACGTACAAATTACCGGAATAGATAATTTAGGGTTGGTAAACGATATCACTAATATTATCTCGGACAACATGCATGTGAACATGCGAAATCTTAATTTTAGTGCAGATGGAGGCACGTTCACGGGTAAAATAACCCTAGTTGTGAAAAACAACAATATTCTAAAAAAGCTGATCAATAATTTGAAGCAAGTGGAGGGGATTGACAAAGTATCCAGAATTTAATTTTTAGCTGTACCTTTGTCCTTTAGCATAGGTGAGAAAGCTATGGGGAACAATAAAAATCAGGAAATTGTAAAAAATGTGTTCACTTCTTTTTTAGAAGAAAAGGGACATCGGAAAACACCTGAACGTTATGCCATTTTACAAGAAATTTACGATAGCGATGATCATTTTGATGTAGAATCACTTTACATTAAAATGAAGACCAAAAATTACAGGGTAAGTCGTGCCACACTTTATAATACCATTGAACTTTTATTGGATTGCAAACTGGTTCGTAAACATCAATTTGGAAAAAATCAGGCACAATACGAAAAATCCTATTTTGATCATCAACATGATCACGTAATCCTAACAGATACTGGAGAAGTTGTAGAATTTTGTGACCCTCGCATTCAATCCATCAAAAAAACCATTGAGGAGGTATTTGATATCAAAATCAATAACCACTCCTTATATTTCTACGGAACCCGAAACAAAGAAGAAAACCTAACAGAATAACCAACACATTTCATGGTAGATTTATTGCTTGGACTCCAATGGGGAGACGAAGGAAAAGGAAAAATTGTTGATGTACTTACCAAAGACTACGATATCATTGCTCGATTTCAAGGAGGACCAAATGCAGGCCATACCTTGGAGTTTGATGGTATAAAACATGTACTACATACCATCCCTTCAGGAATTTTTCATAAAAATGCCATAAACATTGTGGGTAATGGAGTGGTCATAGATCCTGTAATCTTTAAAAAGGAGTTGGATAATCTAGATCAGTTCAACATCGATATTGTTTCCAAGCTTTTTATCTCCAGAAAGGCCCATCTAATACTACCTACACACCGTTTGTTGGATGCAGCTTCTGAAGCCTCAAAAGGGAAAGCCAAGATTGGTTCCACCCTAAAAGGAATTGGACCAACCTATATGGATAAGACTGGTAGAAATGGAATGCGGGTTGGTGATCTTGAATTTGATAACTGGAAAGAAAAATATAGAGCCTTGGCCAATAAGCATGAGGCCATGATTGACTTCTACAATGTAGATATCCAATATGATTTAGCGGAGCTCGAAGCTGAATTCTATGAAGGTATTGAAACGCTAAAACGTTTGAAGTTCATAGATAGCGAGGAATTTATTTTTAATGCCCAAGCCAAGGGTGAAAAAATATTGGCAGAAGGTGCCCAGGGTTCTCTATTGGACATTGATTTTGGTACTTACCCTTTTGTAACATCCTCCAACACTACTGCCGCCGGTGCCTGCACAGGTTTGGGGGTCGCACCCAATAAAATTGGTCGCGTATTGGGTATTTTTAAGGCGTATACCACTCGGGTTGGAAGCGGTCCGTTTCCCACCGAATTATTCGATAATGATGGCGAGACCATGGGGCGCGTAGGAAACGAGTTTGGTGCCACAACAGGTAGGCCCAGACGTTGTGGATGGCTGGATTTGGTTGCACTTAAATACGCTGTACAAATCAATGGAGTTACGGAATTGATGATGATGAAGGCAGATGTGCTTAGCGGATTTAAAAACATTAAAGTTTGCACTGCGTATCAGTACAAGGGAGCAGAAATCCATCACCTACCCTATAATATTGAAAGTGAAAACGTAACACCTGTTTATACCGAAATGAAGGGGTGGAGCAAAGACCTTACCAAATTAACCAAGGCTGAAGAACTTCCCCCAGCGCTTAACGATTATATTGCCTTTTTGGAAGAGCAGCTCAACGTGCCCATTAAAATTGTTTCTGTAGGACCAGATAGACTTCAAACCATTCACAGATAAGGTTGCTAACGTGCTAGTAAAGCCTAATAATTCAAGGTTTTTATTATTTTAATGGAATAATAAGACCCCATGCAGCAGTATGACTTTCTTAAAAATAATCATGGGAAGGAACTACCTGTTGATTTAGGACGGATTGAATCACTTGAAAGGCATGTTTCATCCCATGTAAAACATTTTATCACTTCTTTCGAAGTATTGTGATATCCGAAGGTAAATTGAAGCAAATCATATCCTCGAGACTATAACAGGTATATTTTCTCCTTTCTTTTCCTTTTGTGGTAATGATGATAATACCCCTTCGACTATTAAGGAATCGGTCTTAAAACTTAGATACCCAGCCCATGATTTTAATCATTCTTTTTTTAGCTGCCTGTTTTCTAGCATACAGTAACGGCGCAAATGATAATTTTAAAGGAGTTGCAACCCTATTTGGCAGTAGCACCACCAACTATAAAAAAGCAATAGCCTGGGCCACCATAACTACTTTCGCAGGTTCTATAGCGGCCATCTTTCTGGCCAGTACATTAGTTAAAAACTTCTCAGGAAAAGGTCTTGTTCCAGATACCCTGATTCAATCTCCAGAATTTGCTATTTCAATTGCTTTAGGTGCAGCGATAACAGTTTTTATGGCCACAAAAATTGGAATGCCCATATCAACAACACATAGTTTGGTAGGGGCTTTGTTTGGCAGCGGTGTTGTTGCAGTTGGTACAGCGTTTAATTTTGCAAAGCTTGGCAATACTTTTTTAATGCCCTTAATTGTTAGTCCGCTTATGGCAGCGGTAATTAGTTTATTAGCCTATCTTCTCTTTAAAAAATTACGGAGCCTCCTAGGGGTAGCCAAAGAAACTTGTATCTGTGTGGGACAAGAAAAAAAAGCTATTCTAAAGGCGGGGAATCACAAAGAGTTTTTAACCGCTGAAATGGAATCTTCACAAACACTTAACTTAATGAAACAAGAAGAGTGCATTGAAAAGTATGAAGGGAACTTCATTGGAATTAATGCCCAAAAAATGCTAGACTTTGCTCATTATATAAGTGCCGGAATTGTAAGTTTTGCAAGAGGATTAAATGATACTCCAAAAATTGTTGGGTTACTTATAGTGATAAACACTTTGGACATAAAATGGGGAATGATTGCAGTTGCTTTGGCCATGGCCATTGGAGGGCTGTTAAATGCAAAAAAAGTGGGAGAAATGATGAGCAAAAAAATCACACCCATGAATAGTGGGCAAGGCTTCACGGCAAATTTGGTCACGGGCCTTTTAGTTACAACTGCTAGTGTACACGGATTACCAGTTTCAACAACACACGTATCTGTAGGGTCGATTTTTGGAATAGGAACCGTAACTAAAAAAGCAGATCTAAAAGTAATAAGGAACATACTATTGTCCTGGCTCTTAACCTTGCCAATTGCGGCAATCTGCAGTGCTACAATTTACTGGTTACTGCTACATTTCAAATAATCAAGAACCTAGAGAGCCAAATCATATATGGCACACTCTGGCAGAACTCTTAGTTAAATTCACCTCCATTTCGCTAACTTTGGTTTTCGACGGGAAGAGGGTGTTCCACTAACTGCTCAACCCTTCAATTCCTCAAAGGATATCGTCAGAATGAAGCCAATGAAAAAAATTGCAATCACCTTTAGCGTATTACTTTATGCACTTGTAGTTCCCTTTTTAGAAATTAATGATACGCATGTTCTAAATCCAGATTGGACACCACATGTAAGAATTCATGAAGTATGGCAGCTTGTAACCAATTCAAGCATTGGGATTTTATGCTTGTGGCTAGTATGGTTCAAAAAAGAGACAAAAATCAGTGCCATATTAAGTCTACTTGTTACAGGCGGATTTTTATTGGCCTATGCACTGCAAGAAACTTATGGAGGGTCCATGAAGTATTTAGATGGCAGCGAAAAAACATTATTTGGAATCAATATTGGGGTATTGGGGTTTGGAATTGCATTTGCGCTCATTCTAATGTCTTATGTGTTGAAAAACCGAAAAACACATTAAATTAGATTTTTGAATCCTATTTAAATGTCCCAAAAAACTGAACTAAAAGAAATTGCCAAGTTGTTTTTTAAACTTGGAAGTATTGCATTTGGGGGACCCGCAGCCCATATTGCAATGATGGAAGATGAAGTTGTTAAGAAGAGAAAGTGGATGACACAAGAGCACTTTCTAGATCTAATGGGGGCCACCAACTTAATACCAGGACCTAATTCCACAGAAATGACCATGCATTGCGGGCATGAGCGTGCAGGTTGGAAAGGTCTTTTCGTTGCAGGGTTCTGTTTTATTTTCCCTGCAGTGGTAATCACCTCTATTTTTGCTTGGCTTTACCAACAATATGGCCAATTACCAACGGTAGAACCCTTCATTTACGGAATTAAGCCTGCCGTAATTTCCATCATTATAATGGCCGCATTTAGATTAGGCAAAAAGGCGGTAAAAACAACCGAGCTGTCCATTTTAGGTATTGCGGCTTTGATAGCATGTTTATTTGGTGTGAATGAAATCATTGCACTTTTTGGTACCGGTTTTCTCGGTTTTCTACTATACCTCTTCAAAAAAAACAGGTCTAACCTAAAGAGTTTTGTGCCTCTTTTACTCTTTCAAATAGGAAATCCATTAAAAATAGGGACATTCAAAATATTTCTCACTTTTTTAAAAGTTGGAGCCATACTCTATGGCAGCGGTTATGTATTGTTTGCATTTCTGGATTCTGAACTAGTAGCAAACGGATGGCTGACCAGACAGGCATTAATAGATGCCGTAGCGGTTGGGCAAATAACACCAGGACCTGTCTTATCAACAGCAACATTTATTGGTTGGCAAATGAATGGGGCAATGGGAGCAGCAGCGGCAACTATTGGAATTTTTCTTCCTTCCTTCTTGTTTGTGTTATTATTAAATCCGTTAATTCCCAAAATGCGGAAATCAAAAGTAATTGGATCCATTTTAGATGCAGTAAACGTGGCGGCAGTTGCATTGATAATTGCAGTCTGTATAGAAATGGGAAAAGACACGCTAACAGATTGGAGAACCGTTTTAATTTCCATTGCAAGTTTGATTGTGGTATTTGTTTTCAAAAAAGTAAACAGTGCTTTTATTGTCTTAGGTGGAGCTCTCATCGGATATATACTAACCTTGATTTAAGCAATTAACAAAAACTAACATACAGATATAAAAACATTTTTTTATGAACAAAGCATTTTTTTTATTGGTGGTATCAATTGTTCTTAACAATAGTATTACTGCTCAGGTAAAATCAAACAATTATGAATCTGAAACATTAAAAATTGAACAAGTAAGCAGTAGTGTTTTCATTCATATTTCTTATTTAAGTACAAATGATTTTGGAAAAGTGGCCTGCAATGGAATGGTGTATTTTGATGAGGAGGAGGCAATTGTTTTTGATACACCAACAGATGATACTGTTTCAAAAGAACTGATACATTGGATAGAAAATCAGCAAAAAAAGAAGGTCAAAGCAGTAGTAGTCACCCATTTTCATGTTGATTGTTTGGGTGGATTGCAATACTTTCATGAAAAAGGAATACCATCACATGCCAACAATACCACCATTACATTGGCCAGACAACATAACCGAAAGGTGGTACCAGAACATGGTTTTGAAAACAAAATGAAAATCACCATTGGCAAGTTCCCCGTTTTTACTCAATTCTTTGGTGAGGGTCATACCGTTGACAATGTAGTGGGCTATGTTCCCAACGAAAAAGTATTGTTCGGAGGATGTCTAATTAAATCCAATACGGCAGGTAAAGGCAATCTTGAAGATGCCAATACGGAGGACTGGTCCAATACAGTAGAAAAAATCAAAAAGAAAATTCCCGATTTAAAAATCGTCATTCCTGGACATGGTAAAAGTGGAGGGACAGCGCTTTTAGATTACACTATTCAAATGTTTAGCCACTAGATATTATTCTCTTTGGTTACTATTGTTCATTACCGTATTGTTCTTAATTTTAAGCATATCTATTTAAGAACACGCAACAATGTATTTCTGCGGAAAGCCATTGTTATACGCAACACCAAACAAAACACATGTCTCTAGAACAGAATAAAGAAAACGCTATTGCTTTTTATAAAATGGCTTATGAGGGCAACCCCAAAAAGGCCATTGAACAATACGTGGGAAATGAATACATTCAGCACAACCCAGATGTGGCTGATGGTACGGAAGGATTTGTGTCTTATTTTGAAAGAATGCAACGGGAATATCCAGAAAAGTCCATTGAATTTGTCCGATGCATCGCAGAGGATAATTTAGTAGCCCTGCACACACATCAAACTTGGCCTGGAAATGATGAGTATGTAACCATGGATTTTTTTAGATTTAATGAAAACGGCAAAATATGTGAACATTGGGATGCCATACAACAGATTCCCAATACCTCCAATAATCCAAACACGATGTATTAAAGTACATAGGCATCAGAAGTATTGCATATTAAAATGAGTGAAAAACAAATAATAAAAAACCTATTCCAACACTTCCCCGATATAAGGTACGTTGCATTGTATTTGGATGATATGCTTGTTTTCCAGCAAAGAGACAATGTTACCGACAACTCTTCGAGAGAGACCGATAGGTTCGAGGAATTATTGGTGAATCCCACACTATTGACTTTGGCAAGTCAGAGAGGAAATATTGATTGTGGAGGACTTGACTACTTGATTATCGGCTATGGAAATTTTTATCAATTGGTAAAATCCACCGCAAATGGTCATATTTCAATTTGTCTTGAAAAAAGCTCAGATATAACCCATTTACCACAGCGTATATTTAAATTTTTAAAATCCAACCACAAAGAACTCCATATTCCATAGTAACCCATGGCTCAGGTCGAGAGAACTCTTGAAGAACAACGAATAGAATTTATACAAAGGAAATTCCTTGCTACACCTTTGGCAGGGCTTACGGTTTGGTTAATTGTTGGGATAGCAGGGATTTTTCTACCCATTACAGCAACAGTTTGGGTATTATTCATTGGAACAGGCAGTATCGCATACCTCGGAATTTTTATATCCTCCTTTACCGGGGAAAACTTCTTAGATAAGAAAAAGCCAAAAAACACATTTGACAAACTCTTTTTACATATGGCTGGGCAGGCAATCTTAATATATGCAATTGCAATCCCTTTCTTTCTTGTTGATTACACCTCATTGCCCATGACCATAGGCATATTAACAGGAGCAATGTGGTTACCTTTTTCATGGATTATCAAACATTGGGTCGGATTCTTCCATGCAATAACCAGAACCGTTCTAATAGTATTGTTGTGGTATGCATTTCCAGAACATAGATTTACAGCTATTCCATTTGCCATTGTTTTGATTTACATTGCCACTATATTAATTCTTAGAAATAGAAAGATTCCAACAGAAGAATAGGGCTGTATATCTCCAGAGCTATTATCAAATAAGATATACAATTATTGTAGTCTCAAAATTCGAAAAAGCTTCGCTTTACCACTAGATTGCCAAACCTTTCCAAAACCCTTTCTCCGCTTACGTTAAAAATCCTACTTTTGAGCAAAATTTTGTGGATTTGAAAAGAATTTCATTCTTCATTTTTGCGTTTTCTTTTTTCCTTGTCGCTGCCCAAGAAAAAGGTCAGGAGGCCGAAAGCACACAAATAAACATTGTTTACGGGGCTAACTTCACTAAAGATGAAGCGCAATTTCCTGGTGCTTCAATTTTTAGCAAAGATGATGAACGCCAAGTACAATTTGAACATAAGGGAGCTGATCTTTGGTGCGATATTGCCATCTTTTACTCCCAAGAAAATCGCTTAAGAGCTATTGGCAATGTTAGGTTACAACAAGGTGATTCCATTGAAATGAATAGCGCAAAACTCGATTGGAACGGAGATACAAGCTTGGCCAAAGCATGGGAAAATGTTGATCTGTCTGATGGAAAAATGACATTGACAACGGACACTTTATATTTTGACCGGGAAAAGCAATTATCCTACTATCGGTCAGGAGGAAAGGTAGTGGACTCCGTAAACGTTTTAACCAGTAAAATTGGCACCTACTTTACAGAGCTTAAAAAGGTTCAATTTAAAAATAGTGTCCATATAGACAATCCGGAGTACATTATAGATTCTGAACAGTTGGACTATTACCGCATTTCTAAAAATGCCTATATGTATGGTCCATCTACCATTACCGGCGAGGAATATAAAATTTACTGCGAACGTGGTTATTATGACACCAAGATAGAGCAAGGTTACGGGGTGAAAAATACCAGAATCGATTACAGTAACCGCATTATTGAAGGCGATAGTGTCTATTTTGATAAGGCCAGTTCATTTGCTTCAGCGACAAACAACATTAAAGTTACCGATACCATAAACAAGGGCGTAATACGAGCCCATTATGCTGAAGTGTTTAAAGAAAAAGATTCCGTTTTTGCTACTAAAAGGGCAGTTGCAATCAATTTAGTACAACAAGATTCATTATACATTCATGGAGATACACTAATGATTACCGGAAAGCCAGAATCAAGAATATTAAGAGCTTTCAGGAATGCAAAATTTTATAAAACCGATTTAAGCGGTAAATGTGATTCCATTCATTCAGAAGAAAAAACTGGGCTCACCAAATTAATTACCGATCCCATCCTTTGGAATATCGACAATCAAATTACGGGGGACAGTATACACTTAATTTCGGACCTCGAAACCGAAAAGCTGGATTCGTTAAAAGTATTGGAAAATGCTTTTATCATTTCTTTGGACACTATCAGTAAAACAGGATATAACCAAGCTAAAGGCAAGAATTTATATGGAAAGTTCATTGAAAACGAACTCAAAATCATCGACTTAGTACAGAATACCGAGGTTATTTATTACATGTACAATGATGACCAAGAGCTTATCGGAATTGATAAAACCATCTGTAGTAAAATAAGATTATTGATGGCAAACAGTGATATTGAGGATATTACCTTTTTTGTCAACCCAGATGGGGACATTTTTCCAGAAACGGACCTGCCTGTTGAAAGCAGGAAGCTAAAAGGCTTTATATGGCGTGGAGATGAAAGAATCCTTAAAAAAGAAGATATTTTTGATGAAGATGACAACACTATTGAGTTGGTTAAAATTAGAGGAATTGACAACCCAATAGATATTGATGCTGAAGAAGAAGAGCGCCAAAAAAATGAAAACGACCCGGTAAACAATATCTCCAATAACCAAGGCACAAAACCTAAAAAAACGGAGGTCAAGAAAGTACAGCAACCCTAATGTCCAAGGAGGATTTTTTCAAATATCAAACCCAAACCACGCCACATCCTTTAGGTTTGGCGGTCTCTCATGCCCAAGGCAGTTATATTTATGACACCCAGGGTAAAAAGCATTTAGATTTTGTCGCTGGTGTCTCTGCATGTAGCTTAGGCCATTGCCATCCAAGAGTGGTCAATGCAGTTAAAGAACAAGCAGGAAAATACATGCACGTTATGGTTTACGGAGAATACATTCTGCAACCTGCTGTGGAATATACCAAACTCCTTGCCTCGCAGCTTCCCAATAATCTGGAGACCACCTATTTGGTAAATTCTGGTACAGAAGCTATTGAAGGCGCTTTAAAACTTGCAAGAAGGTATACGGGCCGTTCACAACTAATTGCTGCCAAACATGCTTACCATGGCAATACAATGGGAAGTTTAAGCATAATGGGGTATGAAGAACGAAAAAGTGCTTTTAGACCATTGATTCCTGATGTTTCTTTTATCAGATTTAATGTAGCAGACGATTTAGAGAAGATTACAGGACAAACCGCGGCCGTAATCTTGGAAACCATTCAAGGAGGAGCAGGCTTTATTCTTCCTGAAAATGATTATCTAAAAAAAGTGAGAACCCGTTGTGATGAAGTAGGCGCTTTGTTGATTTTGGATGAAATACAGCCCGGTTTTGGAAGAACTGGGAAACTTTTTGCCTTTGAGCATTATGGCTGTATACCCGATATTTTGGTAGTCGGCAAGGGAATGGCTTCCGGACTACCTATCGGTGCTTTTGTCGCTTCAAAAAAGATGATGGATAGCTTGCAAGAAAGCCCTACGTTGGGACATATTACCACATTTGGCGGGAATCCAGTGATCGCTGCTGCCAGCTTGGCAACTTTACAAGAAATTACAGAAAAACAGCTGGTTGAATCTGCTTTAGAGAAAGAAAAACTGTTCAGAACACTTTTGGTACATCCTTTGATTAATGAAATTCGAGGTAAGGGTTTAATGCTTGCTTTGCTATTGAAAAACGAGGAAATAGTTAATTATTTGATATTAACCGCGGCTAAAAAAGGATTGATTTTGTTTTGGCTGCTTTTTGAACCCAAAGCGGTTCGCATATCACCACCAATGACCATTTCTGAAGCGGAAATAGCAGAAGGATGCAGCCAAATCATCAGTATTTTAAACGATTACAAACCCGCTGCTGTTAACTAATTTGTTGATAACATACCCAAATCACGGACATAAACAGCGCCCTAAAGGGCTAATTTTAAGTCCATAGTTAAACCAAACTCGTTCCTATGGCGTTAGATTCTAACGAACATCCTGAAGAATCCATCAGCAAATTTGAGTCAATGCTCAAGACAGATGATGTGTACTTTTTTGATTCAGAGGATTTCGAGGAAATCATTCATCACTATCTCAACAACGGAAAAGTCTCCTTGGGAAAAAAAGCGATCCAAATTGGTTTGGAGCAGCATCCTAATTCTTTAGAATTAAAACTGTTGCGCGTAGAAGTTCTCGTTTTTGAAGATAGATATGAAGATGCAGAAAAAATATTGGATGAGCTTCAAAATATAGATGCCAACAACGAAGAAATCCTTATTCAAAGGGCTAATATCCAATCCAAACAAGATAACCATCAAGGTGCTGTGGATCTACTTTTAGAAGCACTCCAAAAAGCAGATGATAATTTTGATATCCATTCTCTTTTGGGTATGGAATACCTGTTTATGGATGATTTTGAAAAGGCAAAACGCAGTTTTATGAGATGTGTGGAATTCGACGATAGAGATTATTCGTCCCTTTATAATGTAATTTACTGCTTTGAGTTCCTAGAAGATTTTGATGGAGCCATTCATTATCTCAATACGTATTTGGAACGAAATCCTTATTGCGAAGTAGCTTGGCATCAATTAGGGAAGATGTATTATATCATGGATATGTACCCTGAAGCCTTGACCGCATTTGATTTTGCCATTATTTCCGATGATTCTTTTATTGGTGCTTACTTTGAAAAAGGAAAGGTCCTTGAAAAGTTGGGCAAATATAATGAGGCTATAGAAAACTACGAAACAACCATTTCCATTGAAGATCCAACATCACATGCCTATTTGCGCATAGGAAGATGCCATGAAAAATTGGGCAACAACGATTTGGCAAAATATTACTACTATAATACCGTTCACGAAGATCCCTTATTGGACAAGGGATGGTTGGCCATAACGGATTTTCATTACAAGCTTAAGAATTACGAAAAAGCTTTGTATTATATTAATAAAGCGATAAATATTGATGGTGAAAATCCTTTATATTGGAAAAAGTGTGCAAAAATCTACTATGCCTTAAAGAATTTTGATGAGGCAGATTTTGCCTATAAGCAAACTGTTGATCTTGGAAATTACGAAATGGATACTTGGTGTAACTGGGCTGATGTACTAAGAAAAATTGGAGATTTTGGTTCTTCTATCCAGGTATTGGTACAAGCGCTAGAATTTTACCCTGAAAGCGCCGAATTGGTCTACAAACTGGCAGGAGTTTATTTAAAAAACAACGAAATTTTAAATGCCAAGGGGAAACTAGCCGAAGCAATGCAATTAGATATTGAAAAACTGCAATTGTTCGAAGAAGATTTTCCAGAATTCAATGGAGTGCAATGGCTACAGACCCTCGTTTCCGAAATTAAAAAAGCATCTACCTAATCTAGGTTTTACTCTAAATAATTCATGAAGACACGTCAGTTATTAGATTATGTGTTTATAACACTAAAGGGAATTGCTATGGGAGCCGCAGATGTTGTCCCTGGAGTTTCTGGTGGAACCATAGCCTTTATTTCAGGTATATATGAAGAATTGATTACCTCTATAAACAATATCAATCTTTCGCTTTTTACCACCCTAAAAAAGGAGGGGTTCAAATCTTTTTGGGAGAAGGCCAACGGTAATTTTCTATTAGCTCTTTTTTCGGGGATATTCATCAGTGTATTGTCATTGGCCAAAGTACTTAGTTGGCTTTTAGAAAACCAACCCGTTTTGCTATGGTCTTTTTTCTTTGGGCTTGTATTGGCCAGTATCTTTTTTGTAGGCAAGGAAATTAAGAAATGGTCTGTGGGAACCATAGTTGTGTTCCTAGTAGGAACCGCGGTTGCCTACTTTATAACAGAACTACCACCAAATGAAAATACAGATAGCCTGCCTTACTTATTTCTTTCCGGTGCATTAGCAATTTGCGCCATGATACTCCCAGGAATATCTGGGGCGTTTATTCTGGTGCTACTTGGCTCATATAAAACCATTCTGGATGCAGTACACGAAAGAGACCTAAAAATTGTGATTACCGTTGCTTTAGGTGCCATATTCGGTCTTTTAAGTTTTGCCCGTTTGCTAAAATGGATGTTCAGTCACTACAAAAACATCACTCTTGCGCTATTGACAGGTTTTATTCTTGGGTCTTTAAATAAAATATGGCCTTGGAAAAAAGTTTTGGAAACCAGGACTTTTGGGGATAAAACCAAAGTTATTGATGATATGAATGTATGGCCATCTGCATTTGAAGGGGACAATCAACTAATACTTGCCATAATACTAGCTTTAATAGGTTTTTCGCTTATTTTTATCTTGGAAAAACTAGCTTCCAAGAAATAAGAGAAACCTTTCGTGCATGCATCAACCTAGAACATTACTGGACAATTTTTTTTTGGTAATAAAAGGACTTTGCATGGGTGCTGCCAACAAGGTTCCCGGCGTTTCTGGAGGCATCGTTGCGTTTGTTGGTGGTTTTTATGAGGAATTTATCTATTCCCTTCAAAAAGTAAACGCAAAGGCCTTCAAGCTGCTTATAAATGGACGGTTCAAGAGCTTTTATCAATACACAAACGGTCAATTTTTAATACTACTTATCCTAGGAATGCTTATTAGCTATTTTAGTATTTCTAGAGTGTTGGATTACTTTTTGGAGCAAAAAGAACTCTTTGTATGGGCCGCTTTCTTTGGTATGATCTTGGGCTCCATCTATTACATTTCAAAAGATTTTGACAAGTGGAACAAAAGAACCGTCACGGCTGGAATCATTGGGTTAATCATTGGAATATCCATCAGTTTTTTAAGCCCAGCCAAAGAAAACGACAATCTATTTTTCATTTTTTTCTGTGGTATCATTAGTGTTTCAGGAATGACCTTACCCGGACTTTCAGGCTCATTTATCCTAATTCTTTTAGGTAATTATGTGTTGCTATTGGTCGACTCAGTAAATGCACTTTATGACACTTTTTCAGAACTGTTTTCAGGGGATTTTAGTTTTATAGAAAACCCAAAGCGAATAGAAACGCTCAAAATATTAGGGATTTTTACCCTAGGCTCAGCCACAGGTTTGGTAACGTTCTCACACTTACTAAGCTATGTGCTAAAGCATTATAAAGCTAGCGCTACAGCGGTTATTTTAGGCTTTATTACAGGTTCATTGGGGGTCGTATGGCCATGGAAAAGGACCATGTACAAAATGGATGCTGTTGGGAACATTTTACTTGATTCCAACGGTGACAAAATAATAGCAAATTATGAGCGATACCTTCCTCAAATAGGAAACCCCGAAACTTGGTGGGCTATATTTTTTATGATCTTGGGAATTTTGTTATTATTGGTGCTAGATTGGTATGGAAAAAATAGAAAAGAAAAAAAACAGGTTCGGACTACTAGGTAAAAATATATCCTATTCCTTTTCACAGGCTTACTTCACTCAAAAATTTGATGATCTAGGTCTGACTGATCATAGTTATGAGAATTTTGATATTCAGAACATTTCTGCATTTGAACAGCTTCTTTCCCAGAATCAGTTAAAAGGGTTAAATGTTACCATTCCATACAAAGAAGAAGTAATCCCTTATTTGGCAGCTATTGATAGGAAAGCTGAGTTGATTGGGGCTGTTAACACTGTTAAATTCACTGAAAAAGGGTTAAAGGGATATAATACAGACGCCTATGGTTTTCAAAAATCCATAGAGACCTTTATAAAACCGCATCATACTAAAGCACTTATTTTGGGCACGGGAGGTGCATCAAAAGCCATACGGTTTGTTCTGGAAGAACTGGGTATAGACCATTCCTATGTTTCAAGGTCCAAAAGGGAAGATGGATTCACTTATGAAGAATTGAACAAAGAAATCATTCAGGAATATACCGTAATCATTAATTGCACGCCTTTGGGCACCTATCCTGATGTAAATGACAAACCTGCCCTACCCTATCAACATTTATGCAAAGAGCATCTTTTGTTTGATCTTATCTATAACCCGAAAAAAACAGCTTTTTTGCATGAAGGCGAATTGAAAGGAACTGAAATATGTAATGGTTTGAAAATGTTGAAGTTACAAGCAGAAAAAGCATGGGAAATTTGGTCAACGACTTGAAACTTGTTACACATACTCCATTTTGACCAATTGATACAAGCAAAAACTTAAACAAAAGAAGAATCACTACTTTTGTTATTGGGTAATTTAGTTGTTAACTTGGCTATATTATCATCAATCCTACGAAAAGAAACTACTGATGCAGGAAAACGAGCAAAAACTTCAGGAAACTGAAGGTGGTACTGAGCATAATGCAGATGCTTTAAAAAAAACTGAGGAAGAAAGCCCCATTTCTGAACCAAATACATCTGAAGATAAAGTACAACAAGAGAACACAGAAAAAACAAATTCTTCTCCCCCAGAAGAAACTACAACAACCGAGGTACCTCCAAAAGAAATAGAAGCAGAAAAGGCTACTGAAGAAATTGAGGAATCAAATGCAGAGGATGCCGAAAAAGCCACTGCCACCGAAGAACCTTCTAAAGAACCAGAGGCAGAAAAGGTCATTGAAGAAATTGAGGAGTCAAATGCTGAAGATGCTGAAGATGTAGACAACGAGAAACGCCATCATATTCCAATGTTGGATTACCACTCCATGTCTATAGAAAATTTAGTTGGAGAGTTGCAGCGTTTGGTCAAAAACGAAAAAATACAGGCCATAAATAAGCATGTAAGCTCCATTAAATATGAGTTTGACCAAAAGTTCCAGGAGTTTCTTGAGCATAAAAAAGAAGAATTTGTAGCCAATGGTGGTAATGAAATAGACTTCCGTTATAATTCCGTTGCCAAAAGACAATTTAATGAGGTTTTTGGTGAGTACAGAGAGAAAAAAGACCAGTACTATAAACAACTAGACCAAAACTTAAAAAGCAATCTTAAAAGACGTTTAGAGATTATTGAACAGCTCAAAGGTCTTATGAATGTTGAAGAGGATATTAACACTACCTATAAAAACTTCAAGGATTTACAGGAAAACTGGCGTAACGCAGGACCTATTCCCAGAAACAATTATAATGATGTATGGCGCACCTATCATCATCATATGGAGATTTTCTATGACTTTCTCCACTTAAATAGAGAATTACGCGATCTTGATTTTAAGCACAATCTGGAGGAAAAAATGAAACTGGTAGAACGTGCCGAATTGCTTGCAAAAGAACCCGATTTAGGAAAAGCTTTTCGTGAGTTACAGACCTTACATAAGATTTGGAAAGAAGATATTGGCCCTGTTGCCAAAGAACAGCGGGAAGAAGTTTGGGGGCGTTTCAGCAATGCTACCAAGGCGATGCACCAACGAAGACAGGAGCATTACCAAGAACTGGAAAAAGATTACGAAAAAAACTTGGTGAAGAAGCAAGAGGTGATAGCTTCTATTATGCAAATTGCGGATAATATCACCAACAATCACAGGGCATTACAACAGCAAATAAAGGAAATAGAAGCGCTACGGGAAGCCTTCTTTAAAGCTGGGAAAGTTCCACAAAAAGTAAATGAGCAGACTTGGAGTGCTTTTAAGGATGCCGTAAGGAAATTCAATAGGAATAAAAACGCTTTCTACAAGAGTCAAAAAAAGGAACAGCACGAAAATTTAGAAAAGAAAAGGGCTTTATTGGGATTGGCAGTGGCGCTTAAAGACAGTGATGATAGGGAAATGGCCACTCCCGAAATGAAACGTATACAAAGTGAGTGGAAAAAAATTGGCCATGTACCACGTAAATACTCTGACAAGATTTGGAACGAGTTCAAAGATGCCTGCAATCATTATTTTAATCGATTGCATGCAGAGAAAAATGAAAGCCAAAAGGAAGAATATGCCAATTTTGAGAAGAAAAGTGCCTGCCTTGATCGTATAAAGGCATTTCAACTGACGGGTGATAAGGAAAAGGACCTTAACACGGTAAAAAAGTTTATCGCAGAATGGAAAACCCTTGGACGTATTCCGTATAACAAAAAACACATCAATGGGAAATTCAACAAAATTGTTGATGCGCTATTCACAAAACTAGGCGTGAGCAAGCAAGAATCAGAATTGCTTAAGTACGGCGATAAAATGCAGCAGCTTGCCAAAACGGATGATAACAGGGCCATTGGTAACGAACGTGTCTTCATCCGAAGGAAAATAGAAGAAAGTAAATCTGAAATAAGACAATTAGAAAATAACCTTCAATTTTTCTCTAATGCTTCTGAAGATAGTCCTTTAGTAAAGGATGTTGTAAACAATATAAACAGGCACAAGGAAGCCTTGGAAACGTGGAAGGCTAAACTTAAAAAGCTAAACATCATGGAAAACAACCTTAACAAGGCTGCTGAAGAAAGTGATGAAGATGCTCAAAACGAAGAAGAATAGAACATATTCTACTAAACAAAAAGCCCAATATATTAGGTTAATTTTAATGTATTGGGCTTTTTTCTATAATTACTCTGGATATTCTTAATACAAATCCAACAGGTAGTTGATTAAATCTGTAGTAGTTACAATTCCTACCAATTTTCCATCATCTACCACAGGCAGTGCATGAAACTCTTTTTTGGCTAAAAACTTTGCCACTTCTTTTATTGTGGTTTTAGAGGACACGCTAATAACATCCCTAGCCATTACTTGGGAAATGGTAAACATATTGTAGACCATAGTATCTACGCTTTCTTCTTGCTCATCCACCGCATCGGCAAAACTAATTCGCAATAAATCGGTATAACTTAATATTCCCAGAATGGAGGTTCCTTCAACTACTGGGATATGCCTAATCTTATGCTTTTTGAAAAGCTCTTCAGCAGTTACTAAATCGTCTATAGTAGTTAATGTGACCAAGTCTTTGGTCATTATTTTCGAAACAGGCACATTTTTCTTCATCTTGATAGATTTTAATCTATGCATGAAGTTAGCCTGATTCTTTGCAGAAAAATATGATAATTGTCAGTGTCTATTTTGCAACGTTGACCGAACGCGTCTCTCGTATTACCGTAACCTTAACTTGACCTGGGTAGGTCATATCAGTTTGTATTTTTTGTGAAATCTCAAAGGAAAGTTCAGCAGCCTTATCATCACTTACCTTTTCACTCTCAACAATCACACGTAGCTCACGACCTGCTTGAATCGCATACGCTTTTTGAACTCCGCTGAATCCGAAAGCAACATCCTCTAAATCTTTCAATCGTTGAATGTAAGAATCCAATACCTGTCTTCTGGCTCCTGGACGAGCACCACTAATGGCATCGCAAACTTGCACGATTGGTGAAATCAAGGTATTCATTTCAATCTCATCATGGTGAGCTCCAATAGCATTGCACACTTCTTTCTTCTCGCCATGTTTTTGAGCCCATTGCATCCCAAGAATGGCATGCGGAGTCTCCACCTCAACCTCTGTGTTAGGAACCTTTCCAATATCGTGTAACAAACCGGCTCTCTTGGCAATTTTAGGGTTGAGACCTAGTTCTGCAGCCATCACACCGCACAGTTTTGCTACTTCTCTAGAGTGTTGTAATAGATTCTGTCCATAGGAAGAGCGATATTTCATTCGGCCAACTGCCTTAATTAATTCTGGATGTAAGCCATGAATACCAAGATCTATTACGGTACGCTTCCCTATTTCAACAATTTCCTCATTGATTTGCTTTTCTGTTTTCTTGACGATTTCTTCAATGCGGGCAGGATGAATTCGGCCATCGGTGACCAAACGGTGCAGGGAAAGTCTAGCAACTTCCCTCCTAACAGAATCAAAGCACGAGAGAATTATTGCTTCTGGTGTATCATCAACAATAATCTCAACGCCTGTAGCAGACTCCAGAGCGCGAATGTTTCGCCCCTCACGACCAATGATTCTTCCTTTAACATCATCAGACTCTAAATTGAATACAGATACACAGTTTTCCACTGCTTCCTCTGTTCCTATACGCTGAATAGTGTTGATTACAATCTTCTTGGCTTCTTGCTGGGCAGTTAGCTTGGTTTCTTCCAAGGTACTCTGCAAATAGGCCATTGCATCCGTCTTTGCCGTTTCTTTTAACGATTCTAACAACTGACTTTTGGCATCTTCAGCGGAAAGCCCAGAAATTACCTCTAGCTGTTGCACTTGACTTTTGTGCAGTTTTTCCGTTTCAGATTGCTTTTTATCAAGGATTTCCCCTTTGTGGGCAACTTCTTTTATTTGTTCTTGTAGTTGCTCATTTATCTTTTTGTTCTTGGCCAGTTCATTACTGATTTGAGACTCTTTATCTCTGGTCCTTTTTTCTGCCTCTGCAATTTTTTTATCCTTATTTATGATGACTTTTTCATGCTCTGCTTTTAATTCTAAAAACTTTTCCTTGGCCTGAAATATTTTATCCTTCTTTATGTTTTCCCCTTCTTTCTTTGCTTGTCTAATTATATCTGAAGCTTCTCTTTTTGCATTGGAAATGGTCTTTGTAGCCTTGCCTTTTTCCATCATCTTGGCGATTATAAAACCTATCGCCAACCCTACAACAGCAGCTACAACAATTACTATAGTGTTATCCATGTTGATTATGTTTGGTTATAAAAAAAGCCCACATTAGCCGAAGTTTGTACAAACTCCAAATTACAGGTTTAGGGCTAACAAGCTGCTCAAGGATCCCTATACAGGTAGGGCCTGCTTTTACAACTTAAACTCACCCTTTTCAAATATAATAGTGTTGAGTTTGTCAAAAATTAATTACCAATGTGGGCAGTAACAATATTTATTTAAAAGAACTTATTCTCCAAGTTTGGAGTGTACCAAATCATCCAATGCTCTAAGGCGTTCAAATGCAGCTTTGGTATTTTCCGAACTGTCTATTCCACCTTGCTCAATTTTAGAGGCAAATTGCAGTGCGCACATGGCAAGTACATCTTGCTTGTCCCGTACTGCGTAGTTTTGCTCAAATTTTTTTGCCAAATTCTCAATGCTTTTGGCTGCTTTCCGCAATCCTTCCTCCTGCTTTGGGTCTATAGTCAATGGATATACCCTGTCTGCAATGGAAAGCTTTATTTTGAGCTTCTCCTCCATATTTTGTTTAAATTAATCCGCAAGTTTGGCTATACAAACGTCCAATTCGCGAATTAATGTATTTATCTTGAGCTTAGCTTCGGTTTTACTTGTATTACTACCCAGCATCGTGTTTGCCATTTTTAAGGAATTGTACTTTTCTTCCCATTCTGTAACGGCGCTCTGTTTTAGTTCGTTTTCCTCCTTTGCAAGGTTTAATTCTTCCTTTAACTTGGTATTGGCCTGATGCAACAATTCCATCTTGTGCAACAACTTGCTTACCTTATTTTCTAAAGAATCAACAATCTCAAATAGTTCGCCCATATGCAAACAGCAATGCGTATTACACAAAGTTAACCAACCTTGCCTAACCTCGCAATACTTTTAGTATTTATTCTTTAAGCATTGTTTTTAGGCTTTTTAAAATCAAAACATTGGTTATTTTCGTATGTAATAATAAACCACAGTATGCGCCCACACTTTTTTGGAGCTTTCTTTTTTCTTTTCCTTTCACTTAGTGCACAACAAAAATATCCGCAGGACGTCTTTCAGTCCCCTTTGGACATTCCTTTGATTTTAGCTGGTACTTTTGGAGAATTAAGATCTAACCATTTTCACTCAGGTATCGACATAAAAACACAACGAAGGCAAGGGTTGCCGGTACTGGCCATAGCTGATGGCACGGTTACCCGCATTAAGGTATCCCTATGGGGTTATGGTAAAGCACTTTATGTGGCCCATCCCAATGGATATACTTCCGTTTATGCCCACCTTCAGAAATTTAGCCCTGAGATTGAGGCATACATAAAAAAGATACAGTACAAAAAGCAGTCTTACGAAGTTGAGGTGTTTCCAGACTACGGAGAATTAAAAGTATTAAAGGGAGAAACCATGGCCTATTCTGGGAACACTGGAGGGTCATCAGGACCACATCTTCATTTTGAAATACGGAGCAGTGTCACGGAAAGACCTACAAATCCATTGCTATATGGTTACGAAGTAAGAGATGCCACGAATCCTTCATTAATAGGTCTTTTCGGGTACCCTTTATCAGATGATGCCCTTGTTAATCAAAGTGCCAAAAAAATACAGCTCAACTTCACCAAGCAGGCAGACGGCACATTTTTAGCTGAAAAAGTAACGGCCATTGGCACTATAGGTTTTGGTTTTAATGGATTTGACCGCCAAGATATGGCCGCCAATAAAAATGGTGTTTATTCCGTAACGCAAAAAGTTAACGGTAAAACATATTCGGAATATGATTTTGAAACCTTCTCATTTACTGAAACACGCTACATTAATACGTTAATAGATTATGCCCACTTTGGGAAATTTAAACAGCGTATCCAAAAATGTTTCAAAGAACCTTCCAACCGTTTAGGCCTATACAGTACGCTTCATAACAATGGTAAAATCACGGTAAAAGAAGGGTTATCTTACACCGTGGAATTATTAATTTCGGATATCCAAGGGAATACCACTAAGCTTCTTATTCCTGTTGAAGGAAAAAAAGAAACCGTCCGGGTAAAACGTGATAATGCTAAAACAGATGATTTCATCATTGCGGACAAACCTAATAATTTTGATTTGGGTGCAGCCAAGGTGTATTTTCCGGCCAATACCTTTTATGAAGATTTCTATATCAATTTAAAAAAGGGTGAAGACACCATAGCAATACATAATAATCAAGTGGCGGCACATAGAAACTTCACCATTAGTTTTGATGTCTCAAAATATACCCAAGCGGACAGAAAACAACTTTTTATTGCCCGTCTTGATGACAAAAACGAACCTAGACATACAAAAACCTATAAACGGGATAACTCTTTTACCACACGCACCCGAACGCTCGGCACTTATACCCTGGCAAAGGACACCATTGCACCAAAAATAAGCTCACGAAATTTTAAAGAAAAGCAATGGTTGACCAATTACAGCTATCTAAGCCTAAAAATAAGTGATGACCTTAGTGGAATAAATTCCTATTCCGCCACCTTGAACGGGAATTGGATTCTCATGGAATACGAACCAAAAACACAGACCATCACCTATAACTTCGATGATGCCATTTTAAACAAAACAGAGTGCCACCTTAAAGTTGTTGTTACTGACAATGTTGGCAATTCCAGTACCTTTGAGAGTACCTTTTTTAGAAAATAGTGCATTACTCAAAATTCTTTCTTGCAATACTGGCTATTTTTTGGGCATTTAATGCGCAAAGTCAGACCGCTACAATAGCAGGAACGGTTTTGGATGCAAACAACACCCCTATTGCCAATGTAAATATTACAAGTGGGGATTCTGGCACTACCACAAATACAGATGGATATTACATTCTTCAATTAATAGCTGAGACTAAAAGCACGGTAACCTTTACCCATTTAGGGTTTGAAGATGTGGTTTTGGAAAACTTAATTCTGACTACAAACGAGACATTTGAGTTTAATCCTGTACTAAAAACCGATATTATTCAGGTTGCAGGGGTAGACGTGTCAGCCACAGGGAATAAAAATATTGAAGGCATCACAACGGTTTCACCAGATGTGGTTAGGACCATCCCAGGTGTAAATGCTGGTGTTGAAAATATTCTAAAATTACTTCCTGGGGTTTCCTTCAACAATGAATTAAGCACACAATACAACGTTCGTGGTGGAAATTTTGATGAAAATCTGGTTTACGTAAACGGTATCGAGGTATACCGTCCATTTTTAATTCGCTCTGCACAACAGGAAGGATTAAGCTTTGTGAACAGCAATATGATTACAAAGCTCGACTTCTCATCAGGGGGGTTCCAAGCCAAATATGGAGATAAATTGTCTTCGGTGTTAGACATTACCTATAAAACACCAACCGATTTTTCTTTGCAATTAGGGGGAAGCTTATTGGGAGCTGGTGCAACCTTGGAAACCATATCCAAAAACAAAAAGCTCAGTAATATTACCGGGGTTCGATACAGGAACAATAGCCTGTTTGTGAATAGCCTTCAGACGGAAACCAATTTCAATCCAAAATTCTTGGATGCACAAACCTATCTTACCTATCGGTTTTCCAAGAAGTTTCATCTTAATTTTTTGGGTACTTTCTCTATTAACGACTATGAAAATGAGCCATTAACCCGACAAACCAATTTTGGAACCATTAACGATCCTATGGCTTTGCTTGTTTTTTATGAAGGACGAGAAAACTCTAAATATAACAATGCACTTGCGGCTATAAAAACAGAACATATTGTAAACGAGAACACCAAAATTAACTTTACAACCTCTGTCTATCATGCACAGGAAGAAGAATTTTCAGATATCATCGCCTCTTATGAATTGGCAGATATCGATACTAATTTAGGCGGAGATAATCTGGGCGAGGTTACCACCTCAAGAGGTGTAGGATCACAGATTAACCGAGCTAGAAATCAATTGGACGCGCTAATCTTTAATATATCACATAGAGGGAAGCATAACAAAGATGGGGAAGCTTTAGAATGGGGAGTGAAATTTACCCATGAAGATATTCGTGATCAACTAAGGGAATCGGAGTTTATTGATTCCGCTGGGTTTTTCATCAGGCCCTTTCAACCTAATATTATTAACAATCAACCCGAAGTACCTTTTGATGAGGACATTCTTCCCTTTGAAAGCGCACAAGCAACCAATTTTGTTAATACAAATAGATTTTCTGGCTTTATTCAATACAGCAATCAAACCAAGCTAGGAAATCATGATATCTATTATAATATCGGTGCTAGAGCGCAACATTGGATTCTAAGCGGTGAAGGTTTTAATTCCAATTCCCAAACTCTATTTAGTCCTAGAGGCCAATTTTCCATTAAACCCGATTGGAAAAACGATATGCTCTTCAGATTTGGAATAGGAAGCTATCAACAACCTCCTTTTTATAGGGAATTACGAGACGTTACAGGAACTATAAACCCAAGTGTAGAGGCGCAAAAGTCCATCCATTATGTTTTGGGAAGTGAGTACAGTTTTAATCTCTGGGATAGGCCTTTTACATTGATCAGCGAAGCGTACTACAAAGATTTGATGGATGTAAATCCATATACCGTAGAGGATGTAAGAGTTAGATATGCCGCCCAAAATAACGCCATTGCTTATGCGTTTGGGTTCGACTTTAGGCTCACTGGTACTTTTGTGCCTGGAGTTGAGTCTTGGGTAAGTTTGGGTTATTTACAAACAGAAGAAAACATTAATGACAGGGGGTACATTTCCAGACCAACAGACCAACGTTTAAAGTTCGCTGTTTTGTTCCAAGATTATGTGCCTACGATTCCAAATTTAAAGCTCTATTTAAACCTAGTTTATAACACTGGGGTTCCAGGAGGTTCACCCAACAATGCAGATCCGTATCAATTTCAGAATAGATTAAGAGATTATAGGAGGGCAGATATGGGAATTTCCTATATTTTTGCTGACGGTAAAAATCAGTACCCTAAAGGACATTGGTTACATGCGTTCAAAGAATTTAGTTTTGGTTTTGAAATTTTTAATATGTTCAATAACCAAAATTCCATTACGAACACATGGGTAAGGGATGTTGATACGCAACGACAATTTGCAGTACCCAATTTTTTGACAAGCCGTATTCTAAACCTAAGATTTGGAATGCGATTTTAACCCATATAAATGAAAAAAATAATATCCCTTATTGCCTTTCTAATTGTTACTCTGGGAACAGCGCAAAAGAATATTTATGAAAATAGAAGATTTGATGAGCTTAGCGAAGACCATCAGGTTTTAGCAATAGTTCCTTTTATCGCCAACTTAGATCTAAAACACAGCGTAGATCAAATGGAACTAAAAAGCTTAGCGCGGAAAGAGGGATATGCCGTACAAAATGCTCTGGAAACTTATTTTTCAAAAAGGAAAAAAAGGAAAAAATTCAATGTTGAATTCCAAAATATTGAGGACACCAATGCCATTCTAACCCAAAATGGGGTGTCTTATGACAATTTGGATATTTATACCATTACCCAGCTGTGCAAAATTTTAAAAGTGGATGGCATTATAAGTGGCAATCTAAACCTTAACATTCTCCTTTCCAAAGGCGTGCCTACCGATTTTAACCTTCTGGACTATTTTAGCGGGGATGCCAATTACGGAAGAATCGGGGTGAAAGTTAGCGATGGTGATTCTGGTAAGCTCCTATGGAAATACGAAAAAGCCATTACCAAAAAAACTGGTAAGAATACCACTGAACTTATTGATAGGATGATGAAACTTGCCTCCAGAAAGTTTCCTTACGATAAAGAAAAAAAGCAGCGAAAAAATAGAAATTAGCTTTCGGCAAATTCTTTAAGCACCTTTATTGCATAATCGAGTTCTTCTTTCGAATTATATTTAGAAAAAGAAAAACGAAGGGAAGGTTTTTCCAGTTCTTTTGTGTCTAAAATTTCCGTGAGCACATGGGAGCCGAGATTACTTCCAGATTGGCAAGCACTGCCCTTAGAGCATGCAATTCCTTTCATATCCAAATGAAAAAGCAACATTAATCCCTTTTCCTTATCAAAAGGCAAACGGACACTTGTAAGCGTATAGGTGCTATTTTCCATATCCCCAGAAAAGCCATTAAACTCAACTCCAGGAATTTCTTTTTTTATCTTTTCAACAAAATATGCTTTTAACCCCCTTACCTTCTCGGTTTCTTCCTCCAATTGATCATAAGACCTTATAAATGCTTCTTCCAAACCAACGATATTATGGAAAGACTCTGTTCCCGCCCTGAATCCTCTTTCCTGCGCACCTCCAAAAATCATAGGCTTTAAACCGGAATTTTTTCTAATAAAAGCAAATCCAACACCCTTGGGTCCATGAAATTTATGTGCCGCGGCTGTAAAAAAATCAATGGAAATTTCTTGAACGTCCCATGGGTAGTGGCCAACAGATTGTACCGTATCTGAGTGAAATAGGGCACCATGTGCTTTACAAATATCGCTAATGGCACCAATATCGGTTATATTGCCAATCTCATTGTTCACGTGCATTAAACTGACCAATTTTTTGGAATCATCTTGACCCAGAAGCTCTTTTAAATGGCCCATGTCTGGATTTCCATATTGATCTAAATCCACAAAATAAACAGCAATGCCATACTCCTTTTCCAGTTCCTCAACTGTGTGCAGAACAGCATGATGTTCAATTTTTGAGGTAATAATCGTCTTAATCCCTAAGTCGCGAACAGCACAGCGTAAAATCATATTGTCCGCTTCTGTTCCCCCAGACGTAAAAATGATTTCAGAAGGTTGTGCATTTAAAATTTTAGCAATTGTTTTCCTTGCTTTTTCGACGGCCGTTTTTGCAGACCTTCCAAAACTGTGTGTGGAAGAAGGATTCCCATAATAAACGGCCAAAGCTTCTTGCATTCTAGCAATAACTTCATCTCTTACTTGGGTTGTGGCCGCATTATCCAGATATACTTTTTGCATAATCTAGCTATCATTTTTACCAGGCCAAAAATAGGGGAAATAAAGTTAATTTCTTTTAAAGTATTCGGCATAGTTAGGGTATTAAAACGGAATTCCTTTAAATTTGAAGCATGAGAAAATTTTTCCTTCCCTATCTACTACTATGCGCCTTAATTTCATGCAGTGATGGTGACTTGCAAATAGAAAGTATAGATTTTGATAGTGTTACCGCTCAATTTTGTACCGACCCCCAAGCCGACTCCGATAACATTTTGTTTAAGATCAATGATGATGAAGCATTGATTTTGAATTTACAAAGTGGCGTATTAAATAATGGTGTATTGAATGAAACTATTACCACGGAAAGTACTGTTCCGAGTCAATCAAAAATTACATACCGTATTTTTTCCGATAACGTATCCACGGCATATTTCTGTGATGAAATCCCACCTGTAACGCCAACAGTAATTGAAGAAATTGAAGCTGAAGACGGTTCGGTCATCATTGAAACGGTAAGTGATGCAGATGGCACCAACTTTGTCCATACCATACGTTTGAGCGGTGTTTCTTTTGTAAATTCTGCTGGAGAGCGCATTACGAATTTGACCATTGATGAATTTGGGGAGGTGACCACCGTAATTGCCAACTAGCTATTCTGAAAAATATATACTTCGGTTGCTCCCAGGCCATATTTTTGGTAATCAGCATCATAGAACTTTAGATTATCATACTTATTGAACAGATAATAAAGCTCCTCTTTGAGTATCCCTTCACCAACACCATGAATAAAGACAACTTTCTGAATGCGTTTGGCAATGGCAAAGTTCAATTGTCTTTTAGCGGCATCTAACTGAATGTTCAGCATTTCAAAATTGCTAAGCCCCCGGGTGGATTTCACCAGTTGGTTAATGTGAAGATCTACTTCCATTTTTGGAGCATTTCGCTCTTTGGGTTTAGGAATTTGAAAGGTTTTCTTTTTTGAAAGGTCCTTTTCCTTCTTTATTTGGGCGGCTTCAAAATTAGTGACATGAATCTCTCCGCTTATCTTGACCAATTCTTTTGATGTGTATTTCATGGCAAAGCCCTCATCCGTAATCAAAGTAATTATGTCTCCATGTACCGCCTCTACGGTTCCAGAAATGGCTTCATCCAATACCTCAACTTGATCACCAATAACAAAGAACGCCATAGAGATTTCTATCTAAAAAAGTTTGAAAAGTTTAATACCAATAGCAAAAATAGTAGTATTTTTCTTGGCCGTAACCACAACCATGTATCAACAACTTACCCATGTATTGCTTATTACCAAGGACTATATGCTTCCTTGTCTTAACAAAAAGTTGTTTGGTATAGACTGTCCGGGATGTGGTATGCAACGGGCGGTCCATTTACTTTTTCATGGTGATTTTGTGGCAGCGTTTAAAATGTACCCTGCCATTTACCCAATCCTTATTCTCTTAACTTTTTTGGTTTCCAACATCTTTGTAAAATTCAAATATGCGCATCACATAAAGTTGTTTTTGATGCTTTTGACTGCTGGAACTATTATCGTTAGCTATATTCTAAAAATGAACAATTTTTTCAATTAATATTTAAATTATGGAACAACAAAAACTCCCAAATTCAACACTGATCTTAGTCTTTGGTATTATTTCAATTGTCACCTGTTGTTGTTATGGTGTATTAGGACTAATCTTCGGTATTATTGCTTTGGTTTTAGCCAATAAGGCAACTAAGCTTTACATGGAAAACCCAGAAATGTATGAGGGCTTTAAAAATGTAAAAACAGGTAAAATATTGGCCATTATAGGTATTGTACTTAATGTACTCTTCCTTGCTTACATCATTTGGGCCGTATCTTACTTTGGATGGGAAACATTGCAAGACCCTGAGAGAATGCAAGAATTATTAGAACAATACCAATAAAACTATGAGTCAACAACCTTTACCAGGGGCAAGCACTGTGCTAACAATGGGGATTATCTCCGTTGTTGGCACCATATTTTGCTGTGGCCCTTTCGGAATTATTTTTAGCATAATTGCCCTTGTAAAAGCCAAAACAGCCAATGCTTTGTATATGCAAAGTCCAGAAAACTATAGTGACTATAGTAATATAAAAACAGGCAAAATATTAGCCTATATAGGCCTTGGTCTATCCTTGGTCTACCTATTGCTATTTATTCTTTATTTTGGATTTATCGTAGCAATGGTTGCAGGTAGTGGGGAATGGAGTGGAGAGTTTTAGTTAGCGACTTCACTAATGAATTTGAGACGATAGAGCCGTAACTCTTCGTCTTCATAATCACCATCAAATTCTTCTACGGCTTCAGAAATGGAATCCGTGTCTGCTTCAATAAAGTAGTCATGGATTTCTTCTTGTTGGTCTTCATCCAGAATTTCATCAATCCAGTAGCCAATATTCAATTTTGTGCCACTAAAGACAATCTGTTCCATTTCCTTAATTAGGGATGGTAATTCCAATCCTTTTGCCGAAGCGATATCGTCCAAGGGCAATTTTCTGTCAACATTTTGGATAATATATAGTTTTAATCCTGAATTGGCTCCAGTACTTTTTACAACCAAATCATCTGGTCTAACTATATCGTTCTCTTCAACATAGTTGGCAATCAGAGTTATAAAAGGTTTTCCGTATTTTTTGGCTTTACCCTCACCTACCCCATGAATATTTAGCAACTCCTCCATACTAATGGGATATTTTAAGGCCATATCATCCAAAGAAGGGTCTTGAAATACTACAAAAGGTGGAACGCCAATTTTCTTTGCCTCATTTTTACGAAGGTCTTTTAATAATTTCAGCAGGTTATTGTCGGCAGCGCCCCCGCCAGACTTGCTGGCTGTAATAATGGCGTCATTGTTCTCCTCACTGTAGACATGATCCTTAGTCATCATAAATGATGATGGAGCATTTATAAATTCTACTCCCTTTTTTGTGAGGTGCAAAATACCGTACTGTTCAATTTCCTTTTTTAACAATCCTGCAACCAAAACCTGTCTCGTCAAAGCCATCCAATAACCTTCATCTTTTTCAGAACCTATTCCAAAAAAATCCTTTTCATCTGTTTTGTAGGATGAAATCATTGCATTTACTTTTCCGACCAATATTTTAACGGTTTCCTTGGTCTTAAACTTTTCATTTGTGCCTTGTACTACACTTAAAAGTTTTACCACTTCATCCTTCGCTTCTTCTTTTTTCTTCGGATTTCTGGCATTATCATCCATATTGGCACCATCCCCATTTACAGCATCAAAATTTTCTCCAAAATAATGGAGGATAAATTTTCTGCGAGACATTGAGGTCTCGGCGTATGCAACGATTTCCTGTAGCAGTGCATTGCCTATTTCTTGTTCGGCCACTGGTTTTCCCGACATGAATTTTTCTAGCTTTTCCACATCCTTGTATGCATAAAATGCCAAACAGTGTCCCTCACCACCATCTCTTCCCGCTCTTCCAGTTTCTTGATAGTAACTTTCTATACTTTTTGGAATATCATGATGTATTACAAAACGGACATCTGGTTTATCTATGCCCATCCCAAAGGCTATTGTAGCAACTACAACATCCACCTCTTCCATCAAAAACATATCTTGGTACTTCGATCTGGTCTTGGCATCAAAACCAGCATGATAAGGAACAGCACTTACACCATTTACCTGTAATACTTGCGCAAGTTCTTCTACCCTTTTTCTGCTCAGGCAGTAAATAATCCCTGATTTTCCTTGATTTTGCTTTACAAATCGGATAATATCCGCGTCCACATTTTGAGTTTTAGGGCGCACTTCATAAAACAAATTAGGCCTATTGAACGAAGCCTTAAATACCTTGGCATCCGTCATTCCAAGATTTTTGATGATATCTTCCTGAACTTTTGGAGTTGCCGTTGCAGTCAGTCCAATAATTGGGATATTCTCGCCTAGGCGATTGATTATACTTTTAAGGTTCCTATACTCCGGTCTGAAGTCATGCCCCCATTCCGAAATACAGTGTGCCTCATCAACAGCCACAAAAGAAAGCGGAACACCCTTTAAAAATTCTATATTTTCTTCTTTCGTCAAAGATTCTGGGGCAACATATAACAACTTTGTAATGCCACTGGAAATATCCTCTTTAACCTGTTTTACTTCCGTTTTGGTCAAAGAAGAATTTAGTACATGGGCTATACCATGATGTTCGGATACTCCTCTAATGGCATCTACCTGATTCTTCATTAGTGCTATTAGCGGTGACACTACAATGGAAGTCCCCTCTTTCATGATTGCAGGCAACTGGTAGCAAAGCGATTTACCTCCACCTGTTGGCATAATTACAAACGTGTCCTTATTCTCAAGTATATTCTGTATTACTTTTTCCTGTAGCCCTTTGAATTGTGAAAAACCAAAGTATTTTTTTAATGAAGAGTGCAAATCGGAGTTTGTAAAACCCATTTCCTTATGTTCGATTTAAAACAATAAACCTATATTGAAGGTTATTAAAATTTCTAATTTTGAATGTCTATTTAAAAGAAGAAGCATTCTGTCTCCCTTAAATGGTTAGTAAGAGATAGTTTGTTTAGTTTTGTAATCTTAAATATAATACATTCTTTTAGGAATACAATTAGATAATCTGTTTATTACCTTGAGCGACATTCAGTCTATTTTATCCATTGCAAAGAGAACCATTGAAACGGAAAGTAAGGCCATACAAAATCTGGTTAATCTTCTAGATGAGCAATTTGCCCATGCCGTACAACACATATTAGCTTCCCAAGGAAGGGTCGTCGTATCTGGAGTTGGTAAAAGTGCCATAATAGCATCAAAAATAGTAGCCACCCTTAATTCTACTGGAACTCCTGCCATTTTTATGCATGCTGCAGATGCTATTCATGGAGATTTAGGCACTATTCAGGAGAATGATGTTGTGGTATGTATTTCAAAAAGTGGAAATACGCCTGAGATAAAAGCATTGCTTCCTTTAATCAAAATTGGGAAAAATAAATTAATCGGTATTACGGGCAATATGGATTCCATGTTGGCCAAGCAGGCGGATTGGGCCATCAGTACCTTTGTTGAAAAGGAAGCTTGCCCCAATAACCTAGCTCCAACTACGAGCACTTCAGCTCAATTAGCAATGGGAGATGCACTTGCTATTAGTCTGTTGGAGCTAAGAGGATTTAGCAGCGCAGATTTTGCAAAATATCATCCTGGGGGCGCCTTGGGCAAAAAATTGTATTTAAGGGTGGCAGACATTGTAGTAAACAATCAAAAACCACAAGTAGATATTGATTCAAGCGTAAAAGAAGTCATCGTTGAAATTTCGGAAAAAATGCTTGGCGTTACCGCGGTAATGGATAAGGATACCCTTGTTGGCATAGTAACCGACGGGGATATTAGAAGAATGCTGAGCAAATATGATAATATCAGTGGATTAACCGCCAAAGATATCATGACTTCCAATCCAAAAACCATAGCAGTGGACACTTTAGCGGTGAATGCATTAAAAATGTTGCAGGAAAAAGGCATTTCGCAACTTTTAGCTTTTGAAAACGAACAATACGCAGGAATTGTACACATCCATAATCTTATAAACGAAGGTATTCTGTAATGGCAAAAACAGTAAACCAAAACCCAGACGAAATGTCCTTTTTGGACCATTTGGAAGAACTAAGATGGCATTTAATTAGATCTGTCATCGCTATTGTTTTGGTGGCATGTGTCGCTTTTGTAATGAAAGATTTCATTTTTGACACGGTCATTTTTGGTCCTAAAAAAATGAGCTTTCCAACCTATCAGTTTTTCTGTAAAATAGCCACATTTTTTAATATTACTTCTGAGTTTTGTGGAGATGCTTTACCATTTACCATACAAAACCGAACCATGGCTGGGCAGTTTTCTGCCCACATATGGACTTCTATATGGGCGGGCTTTATTCTTGCCTTTCCTTATGTATTATGGGAAGTATGGCGATTTATCAGTCCCGGATTGCATAAAAATGAACGTAGGCATTCCAAGGGATTCATTTTTACAGCTTCCTTTTTATTCTTTCTTGGGGTATTATTCGGGTATTATGTAGTGGCACCCTTATCCATTAACTTTTTAGGCACGTACCAGGTAAGTAAGGAAGTACTCAATGAAATCGATATCAGCTCTTTTATCGCAACGGTAAGAGCCTCTGTTATTGCTTGCGGAATAATGTTCGAGCTTCCTATCATTATATACTTTTTGACCAAAGTAGGATTGGTTACTCCAGAAATATTGAAGAAATATAGAAAGATTGCCTTGGTCGTGGTATTGATTCTGTGTGCAGTAATTACCCCTCCAGATGTGGCGAGTCAGATAATTGTGGCCATCCCCGTGCTGATGCTGTATCAAGCTAGTATTTATATTTCCAGATTAGTCATTAAACGCGACGCAAAAAAAGAAGCAGAAAATGTCAAATAAAGTTGAAGAATTCAATGCTTATCGTGCAAAAATGAACGATAAGTTATTAGCTGAAAACAATAAGCTCATCAAAAGAATTTTTAATCTAGACACCAATGCTTTTATGGCTGGCGCTTTAGATGTAAAAACAAAAGAACTCTTAGGGCTGGTTGCCTCAGCCGTAATGCGATGTGACGATTGCGTAAAATACCATTTGGAAAGCTCTAAAAAAGAAGGGGCAACCAAAGAAGAAGTGATGGAAACCTTAGGAATTGCGACCTTAATTGGAGGCACTATAGTGATTCCGCATTTAAGAAGAGCATATGAGTTTTGGGAAGCGTTGGAAGAACACGAGGCTTAAAAAAAACCCAAAGACCACAATCTAGAAAAAGAATATGTTTAGTTTTGGCGAATTCTTATGAAGCTACGAGCTGAAAATATCATGAAGGCCTACAGGGGCCGCAAAGTTGTAAAGGGTATTTCCTTAGAAGTAAACCAAGGTGAAATTGTAGGTTTGCTGGGGCCCAATGGTGCCGGAAAAACCACTTCTTTTTATATGATTGTTGGTTTAATAAAACCTAACGGAGGCAATATCTATCTGGATGATATGGAAATTACCAATTTTCCCATGTACAAAAGAGCTCAAAATGGTATTGGGTATTTGGCTCAGGAAGCATCCGTATTTCGAAAGTTAAGTATTGAGAAAAACATTCTTAGTGTGCTTCAGTTGACCAAACTAAGCAAAAAGGAGCAACATATGAAGATGGAGTCCCTAATTGACGAGTTTGGTTTAGGACATATTCGTAAAAACAGAGGTGATTTACTTTCGGGTGGAGAGCGCAGAAGAACAGAAATTGCCCGTGCTTTGGCCACAGACCCCAAGTTTATACTCTTAGATGAACCTTTTGCAGGGGTTGATCCAGTTGCAGTAGAAGATATACAACGTATTGTTGCACAGTTGAAAGACAAAAATATTGGTATCTTAATTACAGATCACAACGTACAAGAAACCTTGGCCATCACAGAACGGTCTTACCTTATGTTTGAAGGCGGTATTTTAAAAGCAGGGATTCCAGAAGATTTAGCTCAGGACGAAATGGTGCGCAAGGTATATCTGGGACAAAATTTTGAGCTCCGAAAAAAGAAGCTGGATTTTTAAGCCTTTTTAGAATTAGAACTGAGCAAAGAAGCCAGGATATAGAATACAATTACCAACGGTATTGCCAAAAACCTCAGCGTTAACAACATCACCAAGCTGCCTATCAAAAACAAGTACCGCACGGCATTGTCTTTAAAGCTCCAATTTTTAAACTTTAAGGCAAAAAGTTCAATATTGGAATTCAACAGAAATGCACTTACCAAGGTCAATCCTATCAAAAACCACTGGTTTAAAATAATTCCATTGAGTACCTCATTGTTGTGATACAGTAAAACTAACGGTAACGAAAGAATCAAAAGAGCATTTGCCGGTGTAGGAAGCCCTTTAAAAGAAGAAACTTGGTTCTCATCTACATTAAATTTTGCCAATCGGTACGCAGATGCTAGGGTGATAATAAATCCTGATAATGAAAGCGTATAAAACTTGACTCCAGACCATGCCATAGCAGAAGACGATTCTTCAAAGAAAAAGCTATTCCATCCACCTGTATGGGCCATATTTAATAATTGAAACATGACGATACCCGGCACTAAGCCGCTGGTAATCATATCGGCCAGAGAGTCCAATTGTACACCAACCTCACTTTGAACATTCAAAACACGAGCCGCAAGACCGTCAAAAAAATCAAAAAATATTCCAATGAATACAAAAAGGGCGGCCAACTCCAATTGATTAAGTACCGCAAAGACCACCGCAATGCAACCGCTAAAAAGATTAAGTAAGGTTAAAAAATTGGGAACATACTGCTTCATTTGGCTAGATTTTCGTAAAAATAACATAAAAAACAAAGTGCTGGATTTTCATAACCAGACATGTACTATTTATTCTGATATTTGTTCTGACAACGTCACGAATGAAATATAGAATTTTACTTTTTGCACTACTATTTCTGGTTGGAAAAAATGGGCTTTCACAAATCCCAACACTTTCAGATAAATCACAAATAAGCTTGCTTACTTGCGCTGCTGGAGATGAACTTTATTACGCCTTTGGCCATAGTGCATTTAGGGTTCAAGACTCCGCACTGGGTATAGATGTGGTTTACAACTATGGCACTTTCGACTTTAACCGTCCAAATTTCTATTTGAACTTTGTTAAAGGGAAGATGATTTACTCCCTTTCTAGAAGAAGTTTTAATCGGTTTCTTTTTGATTATGAAATGGAAAAAAGATGGGTGAAAGAGCAGATTTTAGATTTGACCTTACCTGAAAAAAATAAGTTGCTAGCCTTCTTTGAAAATAATTATCTACCAGAAAACAGGGACTATTTATATGATCCTCTACTAAACAATTGTTCTAGTATAACCGGAAACATCTTATTGGAACAATTTGGTGATGCCATTGTTTTTAATGATTCGCACTTAGAAAACAGGTTCACTTTTAGACAGCTGGTAAGGCAAAACTTAGAGATAAACTCTTGGGCTTCATTTGGAATAGATGTCGCATTTGGCTCCGTTGTGGACCGAAAAGCTACTTTGCAAGAGCATATGTTTTTACCCTACTATGCCATGAATCAATTAAAGAATACAACCAAAAGTGGGAAACCTTTGGTAGAAAGAGAACGCACCGTGCTCGATTACAATGAGCATACAAAAAATGGATTTTTCCCATTATCCCCTTTATTTTGGTTTACGCTATTGCTTTTATTCACTTTAATTGTAACCTATTTAGATTATAAGCACAAAGCACGCAGCAAATGGTTAGATTTCTCGCTTTTCTTAATTACTGGGCTAATTGGCACATTCTTGTTGCTACTTTGGGTTGCCGCAGATCACACCTCAACACCCAAAAACTTTAATATGCTATGGGCTTTTCCCTTGAATCTCATTGTAGCTTTTATATTCGTTTTTCAAAGCCAGCCCCCTAAATGGTTTTTCAAGTATTTACAGATTGCTTTGGCTCTTTTAGGAATTCTTGTTCTACTTTGGATATTTAAGGTTCAAATCTTTTCGCCTGTGTTAATTCCTTTGCTTTTAACCTTGGCTGTCCGTTATGGTTATATTCTTAAATTTTCAAAGCCGTAACTTGTCACGATAATTTTTTTCCATGAATCTGCTCACCGTAGAAAACATATCCAAATCTTATGGGGAATTGTCATTATTTTCCAATATTTCCTTTGGAATAAATAGTGACCAAAAAATTGCGTTAATCGCAAAAAATGGAAGTGGAAAAACTTCCATCTTAAACATTATCTCAGGAAAAGACACTTCCGAAACCGGCCAAGTTACCACCAGAAAGGGAATTCAAATTGCCTTTTTGGAACAAGAACCAAATCTAAATCCAGCTTTGACGGTTGAGGAAACTATTTTTAGTACGGACAACGAAATTCTAAAAGTAATTTCCAACTACGAGAAAGCGGTTCAAAACCCAGAAGAAGAAGATGAGTACCAAAAAGCATTTGAAGCAATGGAACGCCATAATGCTTGGGACTTTGAAACGCAATACAAGCAGATTCTATTTAAGTTGCACCTAGACCAGCTAAATCAAAAGGTAAGCATGCTCTCAGGAGGGCAAAAAAAACGACTGGCATTGGCTAATGCCCTACTAAACAAACCAGATTTGCTCATATTGGATGAGCCAACCAACCATCTCGATTTAGAAATGATAGAATGGCTAGAAGCATACTTTACCAAAGAGAATATTACGCTTTTTATGGTTACCCACGATCGCTATTTTCTAGAACGCGTATGCAATGAAATTATAGAGTTGGATAATAACCAATTGTTTAGCTATAAGGGCAACTATTCTTACTACTTAAATGAAAAAGAAGCTCGAATGGAACGAGAGGCAGTTGAGCAGCACAAGTCAAAACTGCTTTTTAAAAAAGAGTTGGACTGGATGCGCAGGCAACCAAAAGCCAGAACCACTAAATCTAAATCCAGAATTGATGATTTTAAGGAAATAAAGCAGAAAGCAAATCAAAGACGTTCAGATCATCAGGTACAATTGGAATTGAATATGGAACGCTTGGGGAGCAAGATTCTAGAGCTCCATAACATTTCCAAATCTTATGGAGAAAAGACCATTTTAGAAAAATTCGATTATAATTTTACCAAAGGAGAACGCGTCGGCATTATTGGACAAAACGGAACCGGAAAGTCCACTTTTTTAAACATTATCACCCAAAAAGAAGCTATAGATGGTGGAAAAGTGGTTGTGGGAGATACCTTGAAGTTCGGATACTATACCCAAAAAGGGATTCATGTTAAGGAAGGACAAAAGGTTATTGAAGTTATACGTGAATTTGGAGATTACATTCCATTAAAAAAAGGAAAACAAATCTCCGCACAACAACTTTTAGAACGATTCTTATTCGATAGAAAAAAGCAATATGATTTTGTAGAAAAACTTAGTGGCGGAGAACGTAAACGGCTGTACTTATGTACCGTACTCATTCAAAATCCTAATTTCCTGATTTTAGATGAGCCTACGAACGATTTGGACATTGTTACTCTAAATGTATTGGAGAGTTTTTTATTGGACTTTCCTGGGTGTTTGATCGTTGTATCCCATGATCGCTACTTTATGGACAAAATTGTAGATCACCTATTTATTTTTAAAGGTGATGGTATTATCGAAGATTTTCCCGGGAACTATTCCGATTACCGCGCTTATGAAAGCAGCAAAACCATTGCAGCACGAGAGGCTAAAAACAATGGCACGGAAAAGACTGAAAAAACAAGTTGGAAGGAAAAGGATGATGGTAGAAAGCTAACTTACCAAGAGCAAAAAGAGCACAACCAATTAGAGAAAGTGATTCAAAAATTGGAAGAACAAAAAGAAATTTTGCAGAATAAATTCACAGATTCTAGCTTGGACGGTGATGAAATCAAGCAACTTTCTATTGAACTCAAGGAAATCTCAAACACCATTGAAACCAAAACAGAACGTTGGTTTGAGCTTTCTGCTATTCTAGAAGGTTAACATGTTCTATCGATTGTTTGCATATCTAAAATTTTTGTCAAAATCTACCAATCAGCATGGTGTCCACTCCCCTTTTGTGTATGATTATGTTACAAAATGCCTGTACTCCAAACCAAAAAGGTCAAAATCAAAAACAGAAGATGTCTTGCTAAAAAGTGTTTCTTTTTTCTATCGTGAAGGTTTTTCGGTATTGGCTAATAAGGGTTTTAAAAAAATTATGAATTCGAATTTACCTTATCCAGTTAATGAAAGGGCTCCATTTGATTTTGTCTATTTTGAAAACCCTGATTACAACTCTGTTCTGAGCACTATCCAAAATGACAAAATCAGTAACAACGGTATGGTGTTGGTAAATTCCATTCATCAGAACGCCTTGAATCAAAATAATTGGGAAAAACTTATTGCATTAAAAGAAATTACTGTCAGTATTGATATGTATCATTTAGGCATACTTTTTATAAGGAAAGAACAAGAAAAAGAACATTTCACCATCCGGATTTAAAAAAGTAATTTTAAGTATCTAAAGCACTTCCTTTATGGGCGACATCATATATTATATTTTAGGAGTCTTGGCCATCGTTTATTTGGTAATCCTTTTTAAAAATAGACGAGGTACACGAAATAGAAAGTCCCGCAAATTTATGGATGGCAAACGTAAACACGATAAACACAGTTGACAATGGGCAATGAACAATTTACACTGGGCATTGATAACTGTTAATTGTTAATTGACCACTGATATAATGAAGATTTATACCAAAACAGGCGATAAGGCTACTACAGCACTTTTTACAGGCAAACGAGTACCCAAACATCATATTCGTATTGAAAGTTACGGCACCATAGATGAGCTAAATTCATTTTTAGGCTTGCTCAGGGACCAAAAAATGGATTCAAATTCCAAAGAAATTTTAGCGCTTATTCAAAACAAGCTTTTTACCGTAGGGGCAATTCTTGCTACGGAACCTAAAAAAGAAAATCGGTTGAAAATTCCTAAAATCGCTATTGAGGATATCGAGCTTCTGGAGAAAGAGATAGATCAAATGAACGAAGAACTTCCAGAAATGACTCACTTTATTCTGCCTGGCGGACATAGCACCGTGTCATACTGTCATATTGCCCGTACAGTTTGTCGCAGAGCAGAACGTATGATTTCTTATCTTCATGAAAATGAGCCCGTACCCGAGCGGTTACTTTCTTATGTAAACAGACTTTCTGATTATCTTTTTGTCTTGGCACGAAAGTTGTCAAAGGATTTACAGGCAGAAGAGGTCAAGTGGATTCCCGAAAAAGTGGACAAATAAATCCCTGTTTTCTGCGTTACAGATTAACAAGTTGAAAATATTTTTTTAAATAATGTCGATTTTGCTTGGCAAATTGAGTTTAAAAATTATTTTTGCAAAAAATTTAAAATCAAACCGTTACTATGTACTGGACATTAGAATTAGCTTCATATTTAAGTGATGCGCCTTGGCCAGCCACCAAAGACGAATTAATAGATTATGCCATCCGTACCGGAGCTCCATTGGAAGTAGTTGAAAACTTGCAGTCCATGGAAGAAGAAGGTGGCGAAATTTACGAGTCCATCGAGGAAATATGGCCCGATTATCCCACTGAGGAAGATTACCTCTGGAATGAGGATGAGTATTAATCCAATAACAACAAAACACAATTAAAAAGTCTCATTTGAGGCTTTTTTTTATGTAATTTTGACAGCCTAGTAAGAGCTTTCTACCCTACTCTGGACAATGGAACAGCTTTTGCAATCCAAAAGAAAAATTATTCATGAGCTTTATTAATTCCGTACTAAAGGTTTTCGTTGGAGATAAATCAGAAAAAGACGTAAAATCATTACAGCCTTTGGTAAAAGAGGTAAAATCCTTTGAACAGCAGCTTGAAGGATTGACCCACGATGAACTAAGACAAAAAACAGTTTCCTTCAAATCCCAAATACAAGAAGATTGTAAGGAGATAAATGATAAGATAGCGGCTTTAAAAAAGGAGGTACAGAACTCCACGGACATTGACCGAAATGAAGATATCTACATGGAAATTGATAAGCTCAATGAAGAAGCTTATAAAATTTCAGAAAAAACATTAGACACCATTCTTCCGGAAGCATTTGCTGTGGTAAAGGAAACTGCCAAGCGTTTTACTACCAATGAAACCATTACAGTAACAGCCTCAGAATTTGACCGATCACTTTCAGGCTCCAAAGATTATGTTTCCCTTGAACGAGATAATGCTGTTTGGAAAAATTCTTGGGACGCAGCTGGAAAGGAAGTGACTTGGGATATGATCCATTATGATGTGCAGCTTATAGGAGGTATCGCACTTCATCAAGGAAAAATTGCGGAGATGCACACAGGTGAAGGAAAAACATTAGTAGCCACACTTCCACTTTATTTAAATGCACTATCTGGAAAAGGAGCACATTTGGTTACCGTGAACGATTATTTGGCCAAAAGGGATAGCGCTTGGATGGCACCTATCTTTGAATTCCACGGCCTTTCAGTGGATTGTATAGACAAACACCAACCCAATTCTGATGGCAGAAGAGCGGCCTATAACGCAGACATTACCTATGGTACCAATAATGAATTCGGTTTTGATTATTTAAGGGATAACATGGCCCATACTCCGGGCGATTTGGTGCAAAAGCCTCATCATTATTCCATTGTGGATGAGGTAGATTCAGTGTTGATTGATGATGCTCGTACGCCATTGATCATCTCTGGACCCGTTCCTGAAGGTGACCGTCATGAATTCAATGAGCTTAAACCCAAAGTAGGTGATATTGTTCAAAAACAACGACAGTATTTAACTGGTGTGTTGGCAGAAGCCAAAAAACTGATTGCCGAAGGAGATACCAAAGAAGGAGGCTTTCAACTGTTAAGAGTTCATAGAGGTTTACCAAAAAACAAAGCTCTAATCAAATTTTTAAGTGAAGAAGGTGTAAAGCAGTTGCTACAGAAGACGGAAAACTTCTATATGCAAGACAATAATAGAGAGATGCCTAAGGTTGATGCGGAACTTCTATTTACCATTGATGAAAAGAACAATCAAATTGAATTAACGGACAAAGGAGTCGATTATATTTCCGGAGACCAGGATAAAGACTTTTTTGTGATGCCAGATATAGGTGGCGAAATTGCAAAAATTGAGAATCAAAATCTGGAGATAGAAAAAGAGGCCGAACTCAAAGAAGTACTTTTTAAAGAATTCGCTGTTAAGAGTGAACGTATCCATACCATGAGTCAATTGCTTAAGGCGTACACGCTTTTTGAAAAAGATGTGGAGTATGTCGTCATGGATAACAAAGTAATGATTGTGGATGAGCAGACGGGTCGTATTATGGATGGAAGACGTTATTCTGATGGACTGCACCAAGCCATAGAAGCCAAGGAAAATGTAAAGATTGAGGCTATGACTCAAACCTTTGCCACGATTACGCTTCAGAATTACTTTAGAATGTATAACAAGCTGGCTGGTATGACGGGTACAGCGGTTACCGAAGCTGGGGAGTTCTGGGAAATCTATAAGTTGGATGTCATGGAAATTCCAACAAACAGACCTATAGCTCGTGATGATAGACATGATTTGATCTACAAGACCAAACGGGAAAAATACAATGCCATTATTGAAGAGGTGACAGACCTTTCAAAAGCTGGAAGACCTGTTTTAATTGGTACAACTTCAGTTGAAATATCAGAATTACTTTCAAAATTACTCAGCGTAAGAAAAATTCCACATAACGTTCTTAATGCAAAACTGCATAAAAAAGAAGCAGATATCGTTGCCGAAGCAGGTAATGCAGGAATCGTAACGATTGCCACCAACATGGCGGGTCGTGGAACAGATATTAAACTAAGTACACAGGTAAAAGAGGCTGGCGGATTGGCCATTGTGGGTACAGAACGCCATGATTCTAGACGTGTGGATAGACAGTTAAGAGGTAGATCAGGACGTCAGGGAGACCCAGGAAGCTCACAGTTCTATGTTTCTTTGGAAGATAATCTAATGCGTTTGTTTGGCTCCGACCGGGTGGCTAAAATGATGGACCGCATGGGCTTAGAAGATGGCGAGGTAATCCAGCATTCCATGATGACAAAATCCATTGAGCGGGCACAGAAAAAGGTAGAGGAAAACAACTTTGGTATTCGTAAACGATTATTGGAATATGATGATGTGATGAATGCCCAGCGGGAAGTAGTTTATAAACGAAGAAAACACGCACTGCAAGGAGAACGTTTAAAAGTGGATATCGCTAATATGATTTACGATACCTGTGAAGTCATTGCAGAAACCAATAAGGTCGCGGACGATTATAAAAACTTTGAGTTTGAACTCATAAAATACTTTTCGATCACCTCTCCGGTAACCGAAGACGAATTTAAAAGATTGAGTTTCCAAGATATTGCCAATACGGTTTATAAAGCGGCATATGATTTCTATCAGCAAAAAATGGAGCGAAGCGCTACGGTAGCTTTTCAAGTCATCAAAAAAGTATACGAAGACCAATCCAATAAGTTTGAGCGTATTGTTGTTCCTTTTACAGATGGTATTAAATCCTTGAATGTAGTTACCAATCTTGAAGGTGCTTATACCAGCAATGGAAAGCAACTGATTACCGATTTTGAGAAAAACATTTCACTGGCCATTATAGATGATTCTTGGAAAACACATCTGCGTAAAATGGACGAATTAAAACAATCTGTTCAGTTAGCAGTTCATGAGCAAAAAGACCCTCTTTTAATCTATAAGTTTGAAGCCTTTGAGCTTTTTAAAGAAATGATTGATAAGGTGAACAAAGAAGTGATTTCTTTTTTGTTCAAAGGGGAATTGCCTACAGAAAATACGAATCAGGTTCAGGAAGCAAGAAACGTTCGTAGGCCCAAGGAAAATTTGCGGACTTCTAAAGAAGAAATTCCAAATAGTGATGAATTAGCTGCCCAAAACAGAGCCGCTGGTCAAACACAAGGAAGAAGACCAGAAGTTACCGAAACCATTGTTCGCGAAAAACCGAAAATTGGCAGGAACGACCGGGTTACCATTAAAAATGTTATGTCTGGCGAAAGCAAAACCGTTAAATATAAACAAGCGGAACCGCTTATTGATAAAGGGGAATGGGTACTGGTTGAAAACTAATCCCAAAAAAATTAAAATTATTAGGCGACAGTCATTTATGGCTGTCGCCTTTGATTATACAAAAAACATAACTAGATTTATAGCGTAAACACCCCATAATACGTTACTTTTATCACTTTATTTTAGCATTTATTTAAAGTAAAAGAGGCAACCAGCACAGCATATGAAAATCCCTAATAAGGACAAATATCGTTTACATGACAAAATTCAGCTGGTGCTCAAGGTTAACTACAGTTCTTCTTTTTTTGCGGTCATTTTTGGCCTAATCTGTCTTTTATTTTTAGATATAAAAGAGGTAATTCCTTATGTCTTTTTCGGATTTGCTGCGTTTAACGTTATCAATACTTTTTTGTTTAAGCGGCATCAAAATTTGACCATTACCTATAATGTCACATCCCTATTGGCCATGATTGGTGCAATCATGATTACCTTGTTTAGTGGAGGCATCCAAAGTCCTTTCATTTTTGTTTTGGCCATAGTGGTGTTTGCAGGATATGTAACCACCAAAGTTTATGGCCAGATTTATTTGATTATCAACTTAGCGGTAGTAGCCATTATCTTTTTATATGATTTAGGGGATTTTAAAATTTCAGAAAACACCGTGCCTTCAGATTCCAGAATCTGGTTTGCCTTTTTGAGTGTGACTTTCGCGGTGTATTTGTTAGGAGGAGTTTTTGGGAAAAACTTATTGAAAGCGCATCATAAACTGTATAGGTCAAGAAATGAAATACAAGAACGGATAGAGGAAAAAGAAACACTTTTAAAAGAGGTTCACCATAGGGTCAAGAATAATCTTCAAACTGTTTCCAGCTTGTTGAGTCTACAATCTAGAACCATTGCGGATGAAAACATCAGCAATATTATCAAGAGCAGTCAAAATAGGGTGGTTTCCATGGCAATGGTGCATGAAATGCTCTATAAAAGAGATGATTATTTATCCAAAATTGAGCTTAAACCTTATGTAAAAGAGTTGTGCGAATATTTAGTTCGCTCGGTTAAAGGCAACTCTAACAATATAAAGGTAAAGCTTGATATCCATGAGAACAAGCTAAGTATAGATACGGTAATTCCTTTAGGGTTGATTATTAACGAGACCATTACCAATGCTTTAAAATATGGTATTACTGAAGATCAAGAAGGAGAAATTTCGGTTAGCCTTCGCAAATTAACGGACAACCGCTACGAAATGTATTTAGGAGATAATGGTATAGGATATTCCGAAGATATAAATCCTAAAACCTCCAATTCCCTTGGATTAAAACTCATCTATAACCTTGCACGTCAATTACGGGGAACGATTACTAAAGATTCAGAAAAAAAGGGTACGTATTATCGTCTAGAATTCGAGGAAATTATAGAAGAATTCAACTCAGTTGATTAAAACCTTTTCCTATCTTTAGAGGATTAACTCAATCCAATAAAGTATGTTGAAAAAATTACTCCTTGGGGTATTCTTTTTAAGCACTTCCCTTTCTGCACAAGATTATTTCTTTAAAAAATTTCATCCTTTTAATTCCAATGTCCCATCTCCAGAAGAATTTTTGGGCTATGGCATTGGTGAAAGGCATACAAGGCATGACCTTATCGTTAATTACCTTACCAGACTTGCTGAAGTATCCGACAGAGCCAGCATCCATGAATATGGAAAAACACATGAGGGTAGAAAACTGGTTATTCTAACCATTACCTCACCTGAAAACCTTGGAAATCTAGATCAACTTAAAACGCAACATTTACAATTTACTGATCCATCCAAAAGTCCATCCAACTATGATGAGGTGCCCATTTTTATCAATTTAGGATACAATGTACATGGAAATGAGCCTTCCAGTTCAGAAGCTGCACTGTTGACGGCTTACACCTTAACAGCTTCCAATAGTCCAGAAATCCTTAACTATTTAAATAAAGGAGTCATTTTTATCGACCCCACTATAAATCCTGATGGAAGGGATAGACATACACAATGGGCCAATATGTACCAAGGGAATCCTATGGTAGCAGACCCACAGGATGCGGAGCATAATGAATACTGGCCAAGAGGCAGGACCAATCACTATTGGTTTGATTTAAACAGAGATTGGTTATTAGGCATAAACCCTGAGAGTCGCGGTAAGTTGGGCTGGTACCATGAATGGTACCCCAATGTGGTAACAGATTTTCATGAAATGGGTTCTCAAAGCTCATACTTTTTTGAACCGATGAAAGACAATGGGTCCCTTAATCCAATTATGCCGAAAGAAAACTATGAAGACTTAAACAATCTCTTTGGGGATTATTTTTCCAAAGCTCTGGACAGTATCGGCTCCTTTTACTTTAGTAAAGAAGTATTTGACGGTACCTATCCTGGGTATGGTTCCTCCTACCCTGACTTACAGGGTGGTCTCGGACTACTATTTGAACAAGCAAGCTCCAGAGGACATAAACAAACCACGGATTTTGGGGAAATCACTTTTCCTTTCACCATAAGAAACCAATATACTTCGAGTATCACCACTATTAAAGCGGCTGTTGAGAATAAAGCTTTATTGAGAAAATATCAGCAAGATTTCTTCAAAAGTGCTTTGACCAATGCTACAAAAAGTAAAATACGAGGGTATTCCTTTAAAGATAATCACGACCCAAACCGTGTAAAGGCTTTTATTGATAAGCTTTTGCTCCATAAAATTGATGTATACCGCTCTGGAAACAGTTTTGTGGTACCCACACGACAACCACAGTACAGAATGGTGCAGACCATGTTTGAAACCTATGGAAAATACAGGGATAGTGTGTATTATGATGCCTCTGCATGGTCGGTTGCCAACTTTTACAATATGAAGTATAAGGCAGTTACTTCAGTAAATCAAGGCGAAAAGTTAACCTCGCTGGATAACCTAGCAAGTCCAAAAGGCGTTCAAAAAACCAACTACGCCTATATCATTGATTACAATGATTACAATGCTATAGCTATGCTTAACCAGCTCCAATCAAATGGATTGGTGGTTTCTTCCTCTTTCAAACCGTTTACCATAAGAACTAACTCGGGAGATCAAAAATTCAACTATGGCGCTTTGGTTATTCCAGTTAGTCTTCAGAAGAAAGATTCAGATGAGGTGTATGCATTGATTCGAGACGCACAAAAAGAATTTCAAGTTCCTGTTTATGCCGCAAACTCGGGCTACAGTCTTCAGGGCATCGATTTAGGAAGTAGATGGATTTCTCCCATAACAAAACCGAAAGCAGCTATGTTAGTGGGTGATGGAGTGCGTTCCTATGAAGCAGGAGAGGTTTGGCACCTATTGGACACTAGAGTACACATGCCCATAACCAAGATTCCTATGCGAAATTTTGGAAGAATCAATTTGGATAAATACAATACCTTGGTGATGGTTTCCGGCAGCTATGATTTTTCTGAAAAACAACAAGAAAAGATAAAAGCTTGGGTAAGTAAGGGAAATACCCTGATTACTATCGGAAGTGCTTCAAAATGGGCGGTTGATAAAAAGCTAGTAGAGGAAAAATTGACCGAAAAAGAAAAAGATTCTACAAAAACGGTGGTCCGAAAACCCTATGTAAATGCCAATGAAAATCTGGGTAAAGAAAGTGTTGGTGGCGCCATTTTTAAGGTTGATTTGGATATTACACATCCCTTAGCATTTGGGTATACAGATACATCCATTCCCGTATATAAGAACAATTCCGTTTGGCTGGCACCTAGTAAAAATGAATATGCCACGGTGGGCAAATATGCTAAAAACCCACATATAGACGGATTCATTACCAAGAAAAATATGGAAGAAAACCTGAAACCATCAGCCTCTTTGCTAGTGAGTAAAATGGGTGGTGGAAGAGTAGTTCTCTTTGCAGATAATCCTAATTTTAGGGGATCTTGGTATGGAACCAACCGACTATTTTTAAATGCATTGTTTTTAGGCAATAAAATCAGAATTCCAGAATAACATATCTTATGAAAAAATTATTTTCTTTTCTATTTCTTTTCCAAATCCTGATGGGTTATGGTCAAGAAAAAATGAGTGAAGGCCCTTTTTCCCAACTTATAATACGTGGAGTTACCTTAATCAATGGTAATGGAGCCCCGCCAAGAGGTCCAATTGATATTGTTGTTGAAAACAATAAGATTGTGAACATACAAGTTGTTGGCTATCCTGGAGTCAAAATTAACGAATCCAAAAGACCAGTGCTCAAACCCGGTGGAAAAGAACTGGATTGCAATGGCATGTATCTTTTGCCTGGTTTTGTGGATATGCATGGCCACATTGGTGGTGTTGCCCAGGGTGCAGACTCTGATTATGTTTTTAAACTTTGGATGGCCCATGGTATAACTTCTGTTCGCGAACCTAGCGGACGTGGAGTGGATTGGACGTTGGATTTAAAGCGAAAAAGCGAGAAAAATGAGATTATTGCTCCAAGAATATTTGCATACACCGGTTTCGGTCAAAAAAACAAAGACTTTAATCCTTTAAACGATGCTCCCATAAGCACACCTGCCCAAGCAAGAAAATGGGTTCGCGCGAATGCTGAAAGAGGTGCGGACGGTATCAAATTTTTTGGCGCATCACCAGAAATTATGGCTGCTGCCCTGGATGAAAACAAAAAACTGGGACTTCGTTCCGCTTGTCACCATGCACAACTGGATGTTGCACGCTGGAATGTGTTGCATTCTGCAAGAGCAGGTTTAACCAGTATGGAGCATTGGTATGGTCTTCCAGAGGCACTATTTGAGGATAGAACGGTACAAGACTACCCTTTGGATTATAATTACCAAAACGAACAGCATCGATTTGAGGAAGCAGGGAAACTTTGGCAACAAGCAGCTAAACCTTATTCAGAACATTGGAACAAGGTGATGGATGAGCTAATTGATTTGGATTTTACTCTAGATCCCACTTTTAACATTTATGAAGCAAGCAGAGATTTGCACCGCGCTAGAAGGGCAGAATGGCATGAGGAGTATACCTTACCATCCCTTTGGGATTTTTATCAGCCAAGTAAAATTTCTCACGGTTCGTATTGGCATGATTGGGGTACAGAGCAGGAAGTGGCTTGGCGTGAAAATTATAAACTATGGATGACCTTTGTAAACGAATATAAAAATAGAGGCGGCAGGGTAACTACTGGCTCGGATTCTGGTTTTATTTTTCAATTATACGGCTTTGCCTACATCCGTGAAATGGAATTGCTCCGCGAAGCTGGTTTTCATCCATTGGAAATTATAAGGTCTGCTACCCTAAACGGGGCAGAAGCCTTAGGCATGGCCAACCAAATCGGGACTGTTGAAGTTGGAAAACTGGCAGATTTTGTAGTGTTATCTGAAAATCCACTAAAAAATCTAAAAGTATTGTATGGCACTGGTGCCGTTAAACTAACAGAAGAAAATGAGGTTGTGCGTGTTGGTGGTGTGCAATACACCATTAAAGATGGTATTATTTACGACGCGAAGGCGCTTTTGAAAGACGTAAAGAAAACAGTACAGCAACAGAAACAAAAATTAAACTACAGAATAAAGCAACCGGGATTAAAATAGTGTACATATCTTATTGGTTTTGGGGTTTAATGAGGCAAAAATATACTTCTTAATATTCTCCGTAGTATTTTATCGGTCTGTTACAATTTTATCCGATTAAGCGTTTTTTAGGGTTGAAATGAGGAATGAAGGCATTACTTCATCTTAGATGAGTCGCTGGAATCTCTTTTTTTCCTAAGCGAAAAAGCTATCGATGCAATAACGAAAGCTGTGCTAAAAAATAGCGTAAGTGGAATTGCAACACCCATAATCATGATTAAGCTAATTTAGATTTGTTTCTTTTTGTTCTAAAAGAAAGTGCTTTTTTAACTCTAGAGTTTTTAAACATATACAATCTAGCAACTTCAGTTTCTTTTTGTGTTTCCTGAATTTCAATATTCAATTCAACACCAACAGTAGTAGTTTCAACTTTAACTTCCTTAGAAAAGTCTTGTGCCGTAGCTAAAGTTCCGAAGAAGATTATTGCGATGATGGTTAAAATTGCTTTCATGACTTGGGTTATTATTACAATGTAAATGTACCCTCGCATGCCATCTGGCCTGGATTTAACTCGCTTAACTTCCTTATTTTTTCGGTGTGGGAACCTTTTTCGGCTGAAGTGTATTTTATCCTCGACAAACGTTTTTAGGGTTAAAAACAGCCTATCGATTCCATGTGCATTTCATCGATGTTTTAAAAATCGAGATGTAGTAAAAGATTGGGATTTGGACAGTTTTTTTTATAAAAAGGCAGATTTTCTTTGGCACATACCCCAGGATAATCACCTCTACACCCCTGAATATCCCAAATAATCTGAAAATGTAAATGTGGAGCGTAGTTTACATTAATATCTGGGGTGCCCAAAGTACCTAACAACTCCCCTTTTTTAAAATGGGTTCCTATTTGCAGTTCCACTATAGACTCTAAAGATAAATGACCATACAACGTATAAAAGGTAGTATCCGCAATTTGGTGCTCTAAAATTATGGTCGGTCCATAGTTTCCTATATCCTTATTATTCTTAACACTGTACACCTTGCCCTCAATAGGAACTATCACTTTTGTACCTGCCTTGCTCCAAAAATCCATTCCTAAATGAATGTTGCGGGCTCCGCTTTTTACAAAGCGTTCAGATTTGGTATAAAGGGACCGATGCTCCAAGTAACCGCCAAACGCTACTTCGGCATTGTTCAACGCCAAGACCTCATTAATATAGGTTTGACAGGTATCAGGATTTGTAATATCAATATTATCTAGATGGACATTCTTAATTGATAAATCTAGAAGACAATACTTAGATAAAGGAATAGTATTATCAAGTATAGCAATAGGTTCTTTACTATAGTCCTGAAGTAAATTTTCCAAAGGCATTTAGGAGAATATATTTGGGTTAACAATTTTTAACAGCAACACAAGTAATACTTCTTATATTGATGCTACTAAACACAAAAACCAAGATGAAGATAGCAAGATTTCCATTTTTAGCACTTATTTTACTTACATCTGCTAGTTGTCAGCCCAAAAATACTCCTACTAAATCTGTATTAGTTGAAAAAGAATTGGTTGAACATGTGCAGATTAATCCTGAAGAACTTCAGAAATATGAAACAGCGTATTTTGCCAGTGGCTGTTTTTGGTGCGTGGAAGCCGTTTTTGAAAGTGTAAAAGGGGTAAAAGAGGTCTATTCCGGTTATGCTGGTGGCACGGAAGTGAACCCTACATACGAACAAGTGGCCTACGGGCGTACCAGACATGCGGAAGCTGTTGAAGTATATTACGACCCCGAACTAATTTCCTTTACCCAACTGGTGCAGGTATTTTTTGGTTCGCATGATCCAACTTCTTTAAACAGACAAGGTCCGGACAGAGGGGCTCAATATCGCTCTATTGCCTTTTATGAAAACGATGCTCAAAAAAAGGTTATCACCGACTATGTATTGCTTTTAGAATCTAAAAATGTATATGACCTTCCTATAGTAACAGAAGTGAAGGAGTTTGACACCTTTTACAAAGCGGAAGAATACCATCAAGATTTTGAAAAGAGAAACCCTAACAATTCTTACATAAGAAATGTTTCCGTTCCCAGGTTGAATCGTTTTAAGGAAAATTTTAAATCTTATTTAAAGGAAGAAGCTCACTGAGCCTATTAATTCGGAGAAAAAGAGATGTAGGTGGATGAAGGAATAAAGCATGGTCTTTGGGACAATGGAGTTAGGGTATCCATTACTCATTCAATACCACTTCGCTGAACTTTGAGCTGATGTTAATGGATTTATTCCCCTTATTATTTATGTGATACCCTTTGTACACATTGTTATTATAGTTTTTGGAAGCACCAATTGCCAGAATTTTGGGGTACTTAAAGTCTGACGCAATTTCATTCACATAAATTGAAAATGGCACTGTAGGCATTTTACAGTCGACTTCGCCATTCTCAACAGTAATATCTAAGGTTGAAAAGCCATCAGCTACAGCATTTATTTGTAGCGTCCCAAGGTTGTTGGTTACAAAAGCTTTGTTCACCAATTTATCAATAGTAATATTGGAAGAAACAGCATTCAATTTTAACTCCCCTACTTCTATTAAATTTACATCGTCCGAATAATCGGTTTTTAACTGTCCGTAATTCCACTTTTGCACCGATACCGGTGAATATGAGGCTCTAATATCTGTGCCATCACCATCTATGGTAGAAGCAAGCAAGCTTGCATAAGACAAGCTTGCATTAATGTTTCTGGTATTGGCGGCCAATTTAACCTCTCCATGTCTCACATTCATCTTAAGTTTGACAGATTTTGGCATTTTTATTTTAATGTGCTTTTTAACCTTATATTTTTTGTCTTCTCCATCCGTAGAAAAATAAAATATATTGCTGTCGTCCCCACTCTGGATACTAAATACCCTATTGGACCTTTGTGCATGCCTTAATTCATCCCTTTCGGACCTAAGCTGATCGCGCTTAGCTCTTGCCTTGTCACGTACGGCGCGCGCCTCTTCTCTTAAATTATTACGCTCTTCAATGAGTTCCTGTCTTTCTTCATTGCGTCTTTGAATTTCTTCTTCGCGCTCCTCTGCCATTTGCTCTATTTCCTCGCTCCATTCTTCAAAGCGATCTTGGTACTCCTGATCAAAATTCTTATCAAAATCTTTCTTCCACTTTTTTAAATACTTGTCACCATCCTTTTTATAGGCATCATAATCAAAATTGTTAAAAGGCATTGGAGGCATTGGAGGCAAATCCGGAATCACAAACACCTCTGGCAATTCGGGAATTCGAATGCTTTCAAAAAGTGGCGCTACCATAGGAACCTCTGGGACTACAAAATTGAAATCCAATGCATGTCCAAAGTTTGAGCTTGAAGTGCTTACTTCAATCTTTTTACTATTTCCTACAATTTTAATAACCTCATTTTCGAAATAAGACTCGGCTTCTTCCTCGGTGGCTCCTTCTAGTTCCACCACAGCGGTAACTTCCACCTCATTCTTGTTCCAAGTTTCAAACTCAATGTCTGCATGACTAGTATTTATATTTAAAACTGTCTCATCGCTGACATTGAAGGACTCTTTGTAGGTTTTTGACTTTTCTTGTCCATGACAGACTGCTCCTGCAAACAAAAAGAGAAATACGTTAAATAATATTTGATGATTCTTGTTCATTTTTTGATGATTTTAATTGATTCAACTTTGTTTTTAACTTCTGTAATAATTGAAGCCTTAGCTGTAAGTTCTTAATCAAGGCACTTATGGTTTGATCGTTGGGGCCAATTTTATTTAATTCCACATTTAATTTATTGTACTCCTTATCAAGGTCAGCGAGCGTTTCCATATAACCATCTACAATAGCCTTGTTATCCCCGGTGAATTCAATTCCGGAAAGCTCTAGATTAATATTGGTTACGTAGTAACTCTCTATTTTTTTTAAATCTGGTGAAAGATCTCCTAACGAGAAATTTTGAGTGCGTGCCCCTGTGGAATCCGTATCAACAACCTGATTATTTCTGTTCGTGTCATTTTTAGACGGATTAGAAAAAAAGTACAACCCCAAACCGAACATCACTAAAACAGATGCTGCAATTCCTAACCAGAAAAAGGTTTTATTTTCCTTTTTGTTCAATTCTTTTGGGAATTCCCCATCCAACCTGTTCAAAAAACGACTCTCATGCCCTTTTTTTAGCGAATGGGTCTTCTTTCTTTCTTTTGCGAACAGTTCTTTAAGATCCTGTGCCATAAGCGATATCTTTAAGTGTTTCTTTTAATCTTGCTTTTCCTCTTAATAGTCTGGTCCTCGACGCGGTTTCTGAAATTTCCAATATTTGAGCTATTTCGTTATGATCATATCCTTCTACTAGAAATAATTGCACTACATACTTATATTTTTTAGGCAAACCTTCAATAGCCGCCTTTACCTTTTCTATTGAAATGTCATCTTCTATAGTCCAATCATCATCATCCGTTACATGTAAATAGCCTTCTTTTAATTCCACCGTCATTTGGTGTTTAGATTTTAAAAAATCGATACTTCTATTCACCACAATCCTCTTTAACCAAGCTCCAAAAGTTACTTCTCCCTTAAACTGATCTATACGCTGAAATGCCTTGATAAATGATTCCTGCAATACATCCTCAGCGTCATCTGGGTTTTTCAAAAACCGCATGCATACCGCATACATACCGTCACAATATTGCCTATAAAGCTTTAATTGTGCCTTACGATCATTCTTCTTGCATTGTTCTACCAGTTCAATTTGAAACATGGTTAGTTGTAGTGTTTGATATTTTGGCTGTTTGCTTTAAGGACGCTAAAAAAAAAGCGGCGTTGCAAAATAGATCTGTTTTGGGTGATTTTTAACAAAACTATACTAATTCATCCATCAAATGGCGTTCAAAGCCGTAGTTCTAAACCAGCTATCGGAAACCATACGAAAACTTTATACCTTCGTAAGGAATACTATGATATTTACTCTTGGCAAACAAAAAAGATAAACCAACCAACACAATTTCTAGAATAAAGCAAATTCGAAAGAAACAAATCTCTTCGGAAGCTTTGGTTGATGGTATTTTCAAAGGAGATAAAACCATATTGGCAAAAGCCATTACCCTCTTGGAAAGTACTAAAGCTGAACATTTTGAAAAAGCCAATGCGGTTGTTGAAAAGTGTCTTTCCAAACCAAACAGTAGTATTCGAATTGGGATTACTGGAGTCCCTGGGGTTGGCAAAAGTACGTTTATTGAAGTTTTGGGTAAAACACTAACTGCACTTGATAAAAAAGTAGCCGTTTTGGCGGTAGACCCAAGCAGTTCTTTAAGCAAGGGTAGTATTTTGGGCGATAAAACCCGCATGGAAATGCTAGCCAAAGACCCTAAGGCTTTTATAAGACCTTCCCCTTCTCGCGAGTCTTTAGGAGGAGTAGCGCAAAAAACCAGAGAAAGCATTATTCTGTGCGAAGCGGCTGGATACGATGTGATTCTTGTGGAAACTGTTGGTGTCGGCCAAAGCGAAATTATGGTACACAGTATGGTAGATTTCTTTTTACTATTAAAACTATCAGGTGCTGGGGATGAGCTGCAAGGCATAAAAAGAGGAATTATGGAAATGGCAGATGCCATTGCCATAAATAAAGCGGATGGAAAGAATTTAGAAAGGGCGGAATTGGCCAAAGTGGAATTTTCTAGAGCTTTACATCTCTATCCCCCTAAAGAAAATGGATGGGTTCCTAAAGTAATGAGCTGCTCAGCTATTGAAAACACAGGTATAGTAGAAATATGGGATATGATTCAAGAGTGTATCTCACAAAATAGAGACAACGGTTATTTTGAAGGAAATAGAAAAAAACAAAGCAAAAATTGGTTTTTGCAAACTGTGGATGAACACCTAAAACAATACTTCCATAAACAGAAATTCTTCAAAACAATTCAAGATGAAATGCTGAAAGCCATTGCTGAAAACAAAATATCGCCTTTTTATGCAGCAAAGACTCTTCTGGAACGGGTGACCAAAGAACTTAAATAAAAGAAGTAAATTTGCGCAGATTATAAGCCAATTCATGAGCATCGTCACCAACTCTCTCCTATCCATAGTGGTTCCTTTATACAATGAAGAAGACAATGTGGTCTTATTGACGCAAAAAATTCATGAAAATTTAGAAGGATACAACTATCAAATTGTTTATATAGACGATTTCTCAACGGACAAAACTAGGATCGTTGTAAAGGAAATGGACGATTCAAAAGTGCATCTTATTGAATTGAAAAAGAATTATGGTCAAAGTTTGGCGCTTGCTGCTGGAATTGACTACGCGGAGGGAGAATATATCATTACCATGGATGGAGATTTACAGAACGATCCATCCGACATTCCTCAAATGCTCGAATATGCTATTGATGATGAGTATGATGTAATTACGGGTATACGCCAAAAAAGAAAAGATTCCCTTGTGAAGAAAATACCTTCCAAAATTGCAAATTTCTTGGTGCGAAGGGTGACTAAATTAGACATTAAAGATAATGGCTGTGCATTAAAAGTATTTACAAAAAACATCGCCAAAGGGCTGAACCTATATGGCGAAATGCACCGGTTTATAACACTGCTGGCCCATTTAGAAGGTGCACAAATAAAGCAAGTACCTGTAAAGCATCATGCCCGTCATGCAGGAGTCTCCAAGTACGGATTGGAACGCGTTTTTAAAGTGGTTGCAGATATGATGTTACTACTTTTTATCCGAAAGTATTTTCAAAGACCCATCCACCTTTTCGGAATTTTTGGTGTCTTGTTAATTATACTCGGGTTCTTTATCAATATTTATCTCTTAATTGTAAAACTTGGTTTTGGCGAGGATATTGGCAGTAGACCCCTCTTGATTTTTGGAATGATGTTCATTTTAGGGGGAATTCAGTTGTTCACCATTGGTATTGTTATGGAATTATTGATTCGTACTTATTATGAATCACAACAAAAAAGGCCGTATCGTGTCAAAAAAATTACAATAGGTGACGGAAAAGCTGCGTAAAAAGTTAATTACCGCACTAAAAATTGTTGTAAGTGCAGCTTTAATCTACTTCATTTTCACCAAAATAGACCTTGAAGATGTTGCACAAACCGTAAGGCAAAGCAATCCGTTCTACCTTTTTTTAGGAGTTCTACTTGTGGTTCTTTCAAAAGTATTGGCAGCTTTTAGACTAAACCTCTATTTTCATCAAATTGATGTTAGAATTTCCCAAATCAGTAACTTAAAATTATACCTGCTTGGGATGTTCTACAATCTCTTTTTACCGGGTGGAATTGGTGGCGATGCATATAAAGGCTACGTTATTCAAAAAAAGTACAAATCGGGCACTAAAAAAGTAGTTTCTGTTTTGCTCCTAGATCGTTTAAGCGGTATGCTCTTGATTTTCATTTACGCCAGTATTTTGGCACTTTCTATCAACACTCCTTTTTTTGAACGCTTTTACTGGCTAATTGGACTGGGCATTCCGTTAAGTATAACTGTTTTTTGGTTTCTTAATAAAAGGTTTTTTTCCTATACCTTACCCATTTTTTGGAAATCCTTTGGGTATTCAACATTGGTGCAGCTTACCCAACTCATTTGCATCCTTTGTATTTTAGAAGCACTATCCATAAATGGGAGTACCATTGAGTATTTATTTGTCTTTTTAATCTCTTCGATAGTTTCTGTTATTCCTTTAACTATTGGAGGTATAGGAAGCAGAGAAGTAACTTTTCTGTATGGTGCTAAATGGTTGGGGTTAGATGCAAGCACATCAATTAGTATCAGCTTTATTTTCTTTTTAATCACTGCATTGATATCCCTTTTTGGGATACTATACCATTTTAAAAAACCAAAATTGGAAGTAATAGATTAGTCCAAACGCACCAAGTGCATTTTGTTTAGCTTTTTCTGACGTGTGAGGGGATTTAAAAACTTGATTTGCAACCTCGTAATCCTAAACTGGTCTACTGTTATTTGATCATGCCAATGAATTCCAGATTTTGAAAGTTCTTCCAATTCAGTATCATTGGCATAAATCCAGACATCTTTTTTATCCATTAACTCAGCTACGGGAACAATGGCCACTGGCTTTTTATTATAAAAATCCAACGCCCATGTAAATCGCTTAGAAATCTTAAATACATTATCCACTGGAATCTTTTGTTCAGCAATTTTTTCGGACATGGTCGACCCAGCTTGATATTTTAACAATGACGGATAAAAATGTGTATTCATTACCCCATTCAATAACAAAGAACTGTACACAGATAAAGTGATGATTCGGATATAATACGCCTCCCTTTTTAAACAGAAATAGGTAATTACCCCTAACAACGCTAATAGTATAAAGTAGCAATGTATTTTTTCAAACTTAAACACATGGAAACATACCAAAAGAGTAAATATAAATACCAAACTAAGAATGAAGTATTGCACTCCCAAAAGTCCTTTTATAATAGCGCCTTTGGAGTGTTTGTACAAACTATGCAAATAGGAAGCTGAAAGAATGGAGTATAATGGAATTAGAATATTAATATAATGGGGAAGCTTAAACTGGGCGAAGCTTATTAAAAAAAATAAAATCGTAATTCCACCAAAGGTGAGAAATTCGAACTGAGGCCTATATTCAAACCGCATTTTCCAAAAGGCTTTTGCCCTTCTCCAATATGCTATTAAAGCCAGTACCGTCCACGGAAGAAAAACCCAAAGGAATGTATGAAAAAAGAAAAAGAAATCGTTGCTGTTCTTCCCTACTCCTTCTCCGCTGAGTCGTTCAAAGCTCTGCTCCCAGAAAATGAAAAATATTCCACTTCTATTACTTTGTCCTCTTATAATTTTTTCGGGATGTAAATCAAATTGAAGATAATACGCATAGAGCATAGGGGCGATGCTCATTCCAAAAATGACCAAAGCTACCAAAACCCTCCAATTGAACAAACGATTCCATTTTCGAGTGTATGCCAAATGGCAAAGGATTGAGACACCAATAACTGCCAAAGCAATCTGTCCTTTAGTAGAAAAGGCTATCCCCGCTCCTAGACCACCTAACATGATATTTTGAATGGTGTTTCTTTCTATATAGAGTGCCAGCTGCCAAATAGTGAAAATGGTAAATCCGGTTAAAACTGCATCTGTGCGCACATCAATAGTTGACAGCACTATGGTCTGCGCTGTCATAAAAATTAGTGCAGAAAACTTACCAATATCTTTATTGTACAAGAGTTTTCCTAAACCATAACAGCTATAAGCCCCAAGTAAAGTGGCTAAAATGGCAGGGATTCTATACGCCCAGTCGTGAATTCCGAAAATTTTAAAGGATAGCGCTGCTAACCAATAATGCATATGTGGTTTATCCAGATATTCCTCGGTTCCCTTAATAAGTGTAAAGAAGTCATTTTCTTGCACCATCCGCATTGCCATAACAGCAAATTGGGCGGAATCATTTTCGAAAAGGGTCACGAACATCCCAGCTATATATACCAGAACAACGAGGGTAAGTAAAAACCAATACCTGGTTTGTGAAATCATGTCCCCAATTTTTGGAATGCAAATATAGCTAACTTGGCAAATAGCCATCCAAAAAGAGCACCAATTATAATTCCGGTAAGGACATCCAATGGAAAATGTACCCCAATATATATTCTACTATAGGCCACAATAAAAGCCCACAAAATGAGAAAGTCCCCAATATGCCTGACCTTTTTAAAGAATAAAATGGAGAAAAAAGTGGCAGGAGCAAATGAATTAGCCGCATGGGCAGAAAAATAGCCAAACTTTCCACCGCAATAACTTTTTACTAAACGCATTATTCCACTTACTTCTGGGTCATGGCATGGTCTTAGGCGCCCAATACCATATTTGAAAAAATTGGATAGTTGATCCGTGCAGGTTATCAACAGGGCTATGCTCACCAAAATTATAGCTGTTCGCTTCAAACCAAAATTTTTGAATGATAGGTATAACAATAAAGCATATAAGGGAAATGAATTTCTGGTCTTGGTCATAAACATCCAAAAACCATCCCAGGTATCTGTTCCCAATCCATTGAGAAACAAAAAAACTTCCTTATCCAGTTGTATTAATTCCTCAAGCATCTTTACTTCTCATATCTGGATACCTCACGGTCATAAAAAGCGGTGGCAGCCTCAATCAAGCTTTCTGCTTCCGCTGCCAATTCCTTTTCGTCTTCTTTAGAAAATTCTTCTAACCATTCCACTTCGTCATTTTCAAGATTGATAATAAAACGCGGGTATTCTGTATGAACAATGAAAATTGAATTTGGATGATCTGTATTATCACCTAAAAGAAACTTGGGTAACTCCATTTTTTACACTTGGGATTTTGCTTAGCAAAATCTGATTATTTATGAATCAACTTTTTGGTTAAATAGTGAAATCGAATATACAACATTACCGCCGAAGCCGTTAGCCCCAATAACAAGCCCATCCAAATGCCTGTACTTTTAAACTCGGTAAACAATCCAAAGTAATAGGAAACAGGAAAACCAATCAACCAATAAGCAATAAACGTTATTAGGGTTGGAATCTTTACATCTTGCAGTCCCCGAAGCGCTCCCAATACAACCACTTGTATTCCGTCTGAAATCTGAAAAAATGCCGCTACCAACAATAGCTTGGCTGCAACTATAATCACTTCTGAATTATCCGCTTGATTCATTACATCATCCACATCCAAATAAATGGTAGGCAACCAGTTTCTGCCCACTAGAAAAAGTATGGCGAAAACGACCTCTAACAATAAGGTTAGAAAAAATATGGATTCGGCAATTCTTCGGAGTTCTTTAAAATTCTGTAGGCCTTTCTGATTCCCAACCCTCACCATGGCTGCCACACTTAAGCCCATACCTACCATAAAGGTCATGCTGCTCAAGTTTAAAGCAATCTGATTGGCTGCTTGTGCATTTTTGCCCAATACCCCACTCAACCAAATAGCAGCGGTGAATATGGCTACCTCAAAAAACATTTGAAGCGCAGATGGAAAGCCTAAACTGATAATTTTATTGATAACTTTTCTTTCTATAACCTTAAAATTGAATCCAGTAACATAAGGCTGAAATTTTTCTTTTCTCTTTAACAGGAACCAAATATAACCTACCATGATAAACCTTGAAGCCAGTGTGCCAATCGCCGCACCTACTATTCCCAGTTTTGGAAATCCGAAAGAACCAAAAATCAACAAGTAGTTAATGGTGATATTCACCACATTTGCTAAAATGGTGGCATACATGGGGTATTTTGTCTGTGAAAGTCCCTCGGAAAACTGCTTAAAAGCCTGAAAAATGATAAGAGGCACCAAAGAAAAAGCGACCAGTTCCAAATACGGAATGGCTAGCTCAACCACTTCTGGCGGTTGTTTCATGGAATATAGAAAAGGCTTGCAAAGTAATATGATTCCAAAGAGAGAGAGTCCCAATACCGTACATAGCACCAAACCATGTTTTAGTGCACTTTTACCATCTGTCTTGTTCCCTGCGCCATCCGCTTCCGCAACCAATGGGGTTATCGCCGTGGAAAACCCTATTCCTAAAGACATTGCTATAAATACAAAACTGTTACCTAGTGAAACAGCTGCCAACTCCGCAGTACCTAGTTGCCCAACCATAATATTATCGGCGAAGGCCACAAACGTATGACCTAACATGCCCAGAATCACAGGATAAGCCAATTTTAAGTTGTAGCGGAATTCTTTGGTATAATTCTGTAGCAAAGTGAAAATTTAAAAGAGCGTAAAGATAACTGGATTGGTTAGATATTTAGACTATTCAATGGTTAGTTTTTTGATAACTGGCAAACAAAAAATCATCATAGATTTTTAGCTTCTTCCCAAAAAATATCCATTTCTACCAAGGTCATATCTTTTAATGATTTCCCGGATGCTTTTGCCTTACTTTCCAAGTATTGAAACCTTTTAATAAACTTTTTGTTGGTTCGTTCCAAGGCATTTTCGGGGTTTATATTCAGAAAACGTGCGTAATTGACCATAGAAAAAAGCACGTCTCCAAATTCTGATTCCACCCGGTCTTTATTTCCTTGTTCAACTTCTATCTGAAACTCAGAAAGTTCTTCCTTCACTTTTTCAAATACCTGTTCGGGGTGTTCCCAATCAAAACCAACTCCGGCTACCTTTTCTTGAACCCTATTAGCTTTCACCAATGCAGGTAAACTGTTGGGGACTCCTTCCAACACACTCTTTTTGCCTTCTTTAAGTTTTATGTTCTCCCAATTTTGTTTTACCTCTTCCTCATTTTCGACCTTTACATCCCCATAAATATGTGGATGCCTATTAATCAGTTTTTCGCAAATTCCGTTGGCCACATCGGCAATATCAAAATCCTTGGTTTCTGAACCAATTTTGGCATAAAACACAATATGTAGTAATAAATCTCCTAGCTCTTTTTTTACCTCATCCAAGTCATTTTCCAAAATAGCATCACCCAGTTCGTAAGTTTCTTCGATGGTTAAGTGACGAAGGGACTGCAATGTCTGCTTTTTGTCCCACGGGCATTCTGCGCGAAGTTCATCCATTATATTCAGCAGCCGGTCAAATGCCTTTAGCTGCTCAGGTCTTGCATTCATCTATAAAATTTTATCTAAAAGTACAAAGACCTTATCTTAGAGCATGATGGATTTAAGCCATATTTTTGGAGACTGTAAATTATTTTTCAACACTTTGAAATCATGATAGCTAGCGCCAATTATCTTCTAATATTTTCCCTTTACTTTGCATCCATCAATTTGAGTACTATTATGGCGCAGGAAAAATCTATAGATCAAAAGGTAGATTCACTTATAAAATTAATGACCCTTGAAGAAAAAGTAGGGCAGATGAACCAATATAACGGATTCTGGGATGTAACAGGTCCGGCTCCCCATGGTGGAAATGCTGAGGTAAAATACCAACACCTTAAAAATGGCCTTGTAGGCTCCATGTTAAATGTGGTGGGTACAGAAGAGGTCAGAAAATTACAGCAGTTAGTGGTGGAAGAGACCAGATTAGGAATCCCCTTGATCTTTGGCTACGATGTAATCCATGGGTATAAGACACTTGCCCCTATTCCTTTGGCTGAAGCTGCAAGCTGGGATATGGAAGCTATTGAAAAATCTGCACGAACTGCCGCGGAAGAAGCATCTGCGGTTGGGCTTAACTGGACTTTTGCCCCTATGGTAGATATTTCTAGAGATGCTAGATGGGGAAGAGTTATGGAAGGTGCCGGAGAGGATACTTATTTAGGGACTTGCATTGCAAAAGCGCGAGTAAAAGGGTTTCAAGGAGGCGACTTGTCACAACCAAATACGATAGCGGCATGTGCCAAACACTTTGCCGGATATGGTTTTGCAGAAGCAGGTAAGGATTACAATACAGTGGACGTTGGAACTGCTACGCTTTATAATTCCATATTACCTCCTTTTAAAGCAGCCGTAGATGCAGACGTAAAAACGGTTATGAATGGGTTTAATACTCTTAACGGAATCCCAGTTACTGGTAATTCTTTTCTTCAGCGTGATGTTCTAAAAGAAAAATGGGGGTTTGAAGGTTTCGTTATCTCGGATTGGGCTTCTATTATGGAAATGATTCCACATGGATTTGCCAAAGATTTAAAACATGCTGCCGAATTGGGTGCAAAGGCAGGCTCTGATATGGACATGGAGTCTTATGCTTATGTAAAACATTTGGTTGAAAATGTAAAGGAGGGTAAAGTAGATGAGACATTGGTTGATGATGCTGTTCGTCGAATTTTAAAAGTAAAATTTGAATTAGGGCTGTTTGATGACCCCTATAAATATTGTAATGAAGAAAGGGAAAAAGAACGTTTGCACCATAAGGACAATCATGCTAGCGTTTTGGATATGGCAATGAAATCCATTGTGCTATTAAAAAACGAACATAATTTATTACCCCTTAAAAAAGACCAGCAAAAAATAGCAGTAATTGGTGAATTGGCAGATGACAAAAATAGTCCTCTTGGCAGTTGGCGCTTAGGTTCAGATGATAATTCTGGAGTCTCTGTAATTGAAGGATTAAAGGCTTATACCGAAGATTTTAAATATGCAAAAGGTCCAAAAATATTTCATGAAGGTGCCAACTTTCTTAACGAGGTTGGAGTTAATGAGACGGATAGAACTGGAATAGATGAAGCAGTTGAATTGGCTAAAGAATCAGATATCGTACTTATGGTTTTAGGCGAACATGGATTTCAAAGCGGAGAAGGCAGAAGTCGCACAAAGCTTGATTTGCCAGGGGTGCAGCTTGAATTATTGCAGGCAGTGCATGAAGTAAATCAAAACATCGTACTAATATTAATGAATGGGCGCCCGTTGACCATCAATTGGGAAGCAGAAAACGTTCCAGCAATCTTGGAAACATGGCAATTAGGTTCTCAGGCTGGCAACGCCATTGCTAAAGTGCTGTTTGGTGATTACAACCCAAGTGGTAAACTTCCAATGACATTCCCAAGAAGTGTAGGCCAAGTTCCAATTTATTACAATCATTTTAGCACAGGAAGACCAAATCCAGAGGCCAACGTTTTTTGGTCTCATTATTCCGATGAGAAAAATGAACCCCTCTTTCCATTTGGTTATGGATTGAGTTACACTACGTTTGAGTATTCAAATTTTCAGATTGATGATTCCGATCAGAATAGTATTAAGGTTTCTGCTACAATCACCAATACAGGAGATTCAGATGGTGAAGAAGTTGTACAACTTTACATTCATGACAAAACCGCCAGTATTGCAAGACCTGTAAAGGAACTAAAAGGTTTTCAGAAAATCAGTATCCCTTCAGGTACTTCCCATAATGTAGAATTTAATCTTACCGATAAAGAACTTGGCTTCTATAATCATCAATATCAATATGTGGTGGAACCAGGTGAGTTTTCTGTGATGGTTGGAACAAATTCACAAGAGGGATTAACAGGAACTTTTACAAAAGATTAATTTTATTAAATGAGATACTTGTTACTTCTTTTTGTAGTCAGCTTAAGTGCACAGGAAAAATTACCTTTTGCAGATGAGGTGAAAGCAATCCAACAAAAGACGGATTCCATCTGGGATTCTTCCAAAGAAACCTTAGTTTTTACTGGGAGTTCCAGCATACGGTTATGGAATGACTTACAGGAGCGATTTCCCGACAAACAAATTCTAAATACAGGTTTTGGTGGTTCACAATCAACGGATTTAGAGCGTTTTTTAAACGAGTTAATTCTTAATTATCAACCATCAAGGGTTTTTATATATGAAGGAGATAATGATATCAGTTCAAAAAGAACCCCACGAGCCATTATAGGTACCATGGAAGATATTTTGGAAGACTTGCACAAAGAAAATCCAGCATTGGAAGTTGTACTGATTTCTGCTAAACCAAGCATAGCCAGATGGCATTTAAAACGCAGATACAAAAGGCTTAACAAAAAGCTCCTTAAACTGGCATCAAGTTTAAATGGAGTTTATTATGCAGATGTATGGAATACTATGCTCAATAAAAGAAAGCTTAAAAGGAATCTTTTTATTGAGGATGGGCTCCACATGAATACCATGGGATATGAGCTATGGTATGAAGCTTTAAAAGATTATGTAAATAAGAACACCTTATAATATGTCACTAAGAGTCGCATTACTTTTCATTGTAGTTATTTCCATTTCCGGTTGTCAGCCTGAAAAAAAACAAATTATCTTTCCCGAAACGGACCTTTCCAAGGCTGCTTTAATTCCAAAACCGGTAAAGGTAGTTCCAACCGGTAGTGCATTTGGGCTAGCAAAAAATACCATTATTTATACTTCGCCCAATGATAAAGGCTTTGAAAAAGCAGGGCATTTTCTATCGGAAAAGCTGAAAGCCAAAACCGGTTTGGACATTGCTGTAAATAACACCAATGGCGAAAAAATTGCGGAACGTTTTATTTATATCAATCAATCTGAAAGTGAAGATTTACAACAGCCAGAATCCTATCAACTTTATGTTAAAAAAGATTCTATCTTTTTAAATGCCAAGACAGCAGCCGGAGCATTTAGAGGTATTCAAACCCTACGTCAACTTATTCCAGAACAGAGCAACGATACCCTAACAACCTATCCATTATGGCCTATTCCAACTGGTAAGATATTAGATGACCCAAAATTTGAGTATAGAGGTGCTATGCTAGATGTAGCCCGGCACTTTTTCACTGTTGATGAGGTGAAAAGATTCATGGACCTTTTAGCCTATTATAAATACAACACACTGCATCTTCACCTTTCTGATGACCAAGGATGGCGAATTGAAATAAAATCATGGCCAAAACTAACACAGGTTGGTGGAGCCACCGAGGTCGGTGGCGGAGCTGGAGGGTTTTATACCCAAGAAGATTATAAGGAATTGGTAGATTATGCAAAAGACAGACATATCACCATCATTCCAGAAATAGATATGCCAGGCCATACTAATGCTGCTTCTTTAAGTTATCCATTTTTAAATGGCAATGGAAAGCCCCTAAAATCCTATACAGGCACACAGGTAGGTTTTAGCACTTTTGATGCTCAAAAAGATGAGGTCTATACTTTCTTAGATGATGTTATCAGGGAAATTTCCTCCATATCACCTAGCCCATATTTTCATATTGGAGGTGATGAAAGTCATGCCACCAAAAAAGGAGATTATATCCTCTTTGTAGAAAAAGTTGAAAAAATAGTACAAAAGCATGGTAAGCAAATGGTGGGTTGGAATGAAATTGCCCAGGCAAAAATAGGAGCATCGACCATTATACAGCTTTGGAATGAACCTCACAATGCCATAAAAGCGGCATCCACAGGTTCTAAAATCATATTGTCGCCCAGCGAAAAAACGTATTTGGATATGAAATATGATTCACTTTCCAAGTTTGGTTTAACATGGGCTGGATTTATTCCAGTAGACGTAGCTTACCAATGGAATCCTGAAACCTATGTTGAGGGGTTGCCCAAAGAAAGTATTTTAGGTATAGAAGCGCCACTTTGGTCCGAAACCATTTCAAATAGTGAAGAGATGGAATATCTGGCATTCCCGAGAGCCATCGGTTATGCAGAATTGGCTTGGTCAGCTTCTGAAAATCTCAACTGGGAGGAATACAAGGAGCGCTTAGTTAAGCAAGTGCCGTTTCTAAAACGCATGAATGTAAATTATTATCCCGCTGAACAAATAGATTGGGAAGAGTAATATTTATTCTTCCTCATCCGAAGAAACTATAGCTTCTTCATCAGTAGTAGAGAAATCATTGATTTTATTATCAATAAGTATGTTATACCATTGAATGATTTTTTTTATGTCACTGGCATACACCCTATCCTCATCATAATTGGGTAGAATTTCGAAGAAATATTCCTCAAGCTCTATTTTCTCAGCTTTGTGACTTATTGTGGTTTTCTTTCCACCTTCCTTTTCTACTATTTTTTGAAAAATTTCCTTAAGCGGAACTTCTTCTTCCAAAGTATAAATCGCAATTTCAGATAAAACACTCACGTTACTGCGCATTCCTACTGTTATGCGTTTTCCATCTAAAAGGGATTCACCCACAAAGCCAGTTCTTGTCTGGGTCAACAACCTAAAAAGTCCAGGTTTACCTCCAATTGATAAAATCTTGTCCAGTGCCATCTTTTTTATTTTATGCGCGCAAAATTATGCTTTTATCGCAAACTGCATTTTTTTTAACGTCCTTTTTTGATATTGGGAAACCTCATTCTATAATCCACATCGATTTTACCTTTGGAAATCTTATCCAATCTACTTTTTAAAAGCCGCTTTTTTAATGAAGAAAGCTTATCCGTAAAAAGAACACCTTCTATATGATCGTACTCATGTTGGATTACTCTTGCCAAAAGCCCATCATAGGTTTCTGTGTGTTCTTTAAAGTTTTCATCCAAATATGTTATTGTGATTTCTGGCTTACGTTTTACATCCTCACGAATATCGGGGATGCTTAGACAACCCTCATTAAAATCCCATTCGTCACCCGTTTCTGCTTCAATTTTCGCATTGATAAATACTTTTTTAAAATCCTTCAATGCTTTTTGCTGTTCGCTGGTTAAGTCTTCATCGTCTGAAAAGGGCGAAGTATCAACCAAAAACAAGCGTATGGGAAGCCCAATTTGGGGAGCTGCCAATCCAACTCCATGTGCATTATACATGGTCTCCCACATATTAGCAAGCAATTCTTCCAGTTTTGGATAATCAGAAGTAATATTCTTTCCAACTTTACGTAAAACGGGTTCCCCGTAAGCGACAATGGGCAAAATCATATTTTATATTCTATTTAAATAGGCCTGTAAAATTAGCGTGGCACTAATTTCATCAACCAAAGCCTTGTTTTGGCGTTTTTTCTTTTTCATCCCACCATCCAACATCGACTGAAATGCCATTTTTGAGGTAAACCGCTCATCCTGCCTTTCAATTGGAATGATTGGAAACTTTGCTGACAATTTCTTTAAAAAGGGTTGAATCAATTCTTCTGATACTGATGGAGTGTTATCCATTTGTTTTGGCAACCCTACTACAAACTTTTCTACGGATTCATTCTCAAGATACTTAACAAGAAATGACATCAAATCTTTGGTATCCACAGTAGTTAAACCAGACGCAATTATTTGAAATTCATCTGTAACTGCGATTCCAGTCCTTACTTTTCCATAATCCAAAGCTAAAATTCTTGCCAAGTATAAATTTTTCGCAAAAATAAACCTAAAAATGTTATGCTTTTAAAATATGTCCGCAATATTCTAATGAGCAGATTATCTTTGCTAAAATTTTAAAAAAAATGACAGAGCTAAGAGCACTCATTGAAAATGCTTGGGACAACAGGGATTTACTAAAAGACGAAACGATTCAAAATGCAATCAGAGAAGTAATTAACCTTATAGACCTTGGTGAATTGAGATGTGCGGAACCAACTGCGGATGGCTGGCAAATCAACGAATGGGTGAAAAAAGCTGTCGTACTTTATTTTCCAATCCAAAAAATGGAGGTTCTGGAAGCTGGCATTTTTGAATATCACGATAAAATTCCTTTGAAAAGAGGGTATAAAGAAAAAGGTGTACGCGTTGTACCTCATGCAGTTGCGAGACATGGTGCCTATATTTCCAAAGGAACCATTTTAATGCCCAGTTATGTAAATATTGGTGCCTACGTGGATGAAGGAACCATGGTGGACACTTGGGCCACCGTGGGCAGTTGCGCCCAAATTGGTAAAAATGTCCATCTTAGTGGTGGTGTAGGTATTGGTGGTGTTCTAGAACCACTGCAGGCAGCTCCTGTTATCATTGAAGATAATGCCTTTATTGGCTCCAGATGTATTGTTGTAGAAGGTGTGCGCGTTGAAAAAGAAGCCGTTTTAGGTGCTAATGTTGTACTTACCGCCTCTACCAAAATAATTGATGTAACCGGTAGCAGTCCCATTGAACTTAAAGGGAGGGTTCCGGCTAGGTCTGTTGTTATCCCAGGGAGTTATACCAAAAAATTTGCTGCTGGGGAATTCCAAGTACCTTGTGCTCTTATAATTGGAAAACGAAAGGAAAGCACCAACAAAAAAACCTCTTTAAACGATGCTCTTAGAGAGCATAATGTTGCTGTTTAAGCACCTTCGCAACCAGTTTTCACCTTACATTTCAAAAAGTTTCGATACTGGATGAGAAACACACTTAATTTTTCTTTCCAAATTAAAGCAACCTATTTTCTATTTGTCATCTTTTAAGCTCAACAACAACCTATACGTTAAAAATTTCAGGAAAAATATGGGATATCCTAAAATATTACTTGTGTAAGAAAAATACCCCTAAAAACAATTTTCTCTGATTTTTTTTGTTATAATTTTGTAAATACCTAATAAGCATACCAATAAATATGGATGGATTGAGCACCCCAAAGCAAAAATTATCCGCGTTGATCATAACTTACAATGAGATGGGCTACATTGAAAAATGTATCAATTCCATCGCGTTTGCAGATGAAATCATCGTTGTTGATTCCTTTAGTACTGATGGCACCTACGAATACCTTCAAAAGCATCCTAAAGTAAAAGTAATTCAAAACCCTTTTGAGAATTTTACCGCTCAAAAATCATTTACCCTTAAACAGGCTACAAATGATTGGGTACTGTTTGTGGATGCGGACGAAGTTGTTAGTGATAAGCTACAAAGAGAGATCACCGAAACAATAAATGATTCTAATGCTTGCGAAGCCTATTGGTTCTATCGTAAGTTTATGTTTCAAGATACCCCTTTGAATTTTAGTGGTTGGCAAACGGATAAGAATCACAGGTTATTTAGAAAAAGTAAAGCTAGGTTTACTGATAGAAAAATAGTTCACGAAACTTTGGATGTGGACGGAACCTCTTGCATTTTAAAAGAAAAACTCACCCATTATTGCTATAAAGACTACCAAGATTATAAAGGCAAAATGCTTCGTTATGGCCAATTAAAGGCAAAAGAGGCTTTTTATAGAGAAAAACAGTTCAATTATGTTTTTATGATTTTAAAACCTTTTTGGAAGTTTTTTAATCACTTTGTTATAAGGCTTGGATTTTTAGATGGGAAAAAAGGTCTTACCATTTCATATTTGAACGCCTTAGGTGTTTTGGAAAGATACCGTGAATTAAAAAAATTGGAGAAGAAAAACGAGCTTACCTACTATTTGGTAATGCCATAGTGACTCCAAACTTGTTTTTGATTTCTAGTTTCCTTTCGAATTGCCATATTTTTAGCAATCGATTCTGGCGTCTTATAACCTCTCTTATGATCAAGATGCACGCAAACCGCACTATATCGTAATTGTTTTGATTTCAGTCCAAAATTGAATAATCGCTCACCCAATTCTCTATCCTGACCTCCGTATTGCATTCGTTCATCAAAACCATTCACGTTTAGAATATCTTTTTTCCAACCAGATGAATTATGACCATTCCAACTCGCATTTGTAGGGGTGAACGTATTCAAGAACTTCGATATCAATCCGTTCGCTGTTAGCTTATTGTTTTTAAAGGTTTTTGGGACTCCTTTTTCTTTCAACCATTGAATCTTAAAACAGTTTTGCTCTTGAATATCTTCTTTGGTAATCATTTTGGAAATATTCATAGGAAGCATATAATATCCACCAGAAATAAAATATCCTTTTTCCTTATTTATATAATGCACTTCCACAAAATCTTCTCTAGGAATACAATCCCCATCGGTCATGATAATGTACTCTGCGTTACATGCCTTTACTGCTTTGTTAAGAATTCTAGACTTTTGAAAACCATCATCCTCTTGCCAAACGTGAACTATTTTATAAAAGACTTCTTTGGACATTGTATCCAGAAGTTCTTTTGTTTTAGGACCCGAGCCATCATCCGCAATGACAACTTCAAAATTTTTGAAGATTTGACAATTAAAACCCCAAAGCACTTTTTTTAACCATTCCTCAGAATTATAAGTACTTACTATAATTGATATTTTAGGACTATCCTTTTTGTCTTCGTTCATCATGGCAAAAATAGAAATATTAAATATTATCGCATATCCTTAATTTTGCATTTTAAATACATTCAATGAAAGTAAAGGAAATCCCTATTTCTCTTTTTCATCATATCAAACTATCCACTACTTCAATGAAGGGTTTCTTAGAGGGAAAAAGTCAGATTCCGGTTATCGTATCATTAGCTTCAATCCCATCTAGGTTGAATATTGTGGACCTCACTATAAGGAGTATTTTAAATCAAGATATTTTGCCGCAACGAATAATTCTATGGCTACATGAAGATTTGAAAAATAGTATTCCAAAAAAACTATCAGATTTAACCAGCGATTTGTTTTCAATAAAATTTTCAAAATACACTAGCTCACATAGAAAACTAGTTGAAACCCTTGGCGCATTTTCCAACACTATTATTATTACTTGCGATGATGATATGATGTATAGAAAAAATTGGTTACCCAAACTATACGAAGCCCACCAAAAAAATCCTACTGAAATTATCGGAAATCAAACAAGATGCATTACTTATAATAATGTTGGCAAATTATTGTCATATAAAGAATGGCATTCTGGAGATAAAGTCTGTGAAAATGAAAACAGTACCTTACCCATAGGTGCTGGTGGTACGCTCTACCCTATCAATTCTTTGGATGAACAGGTTTATGATCGTAACCTTTATATGAAACTTGCTCCAAAAGCAGATGATCTATGGTTTAAAGCCATGGCCCTCTTAAAAGGCACCAAATCTATACAAGCAGAAAATAATGGAAAAGAACCTATCCCAATTTGGGGATCACAAAAAGTATCTTTAAAAAAAACCAATATCACCGAAGATAAAAACAAGGTTCAGTGGCAAGCATTGGATGACCATTTTAACTTTAATTTGAAATAAATTGACTGAGGAAATCAACCACTGCATAAAAGAACTTAAGAAAGGTAATTTAATTTTGTATCCAACCGATACGGTCTGGGGCATTGGTTGCGATGCCACAAATGAAAAGGCGGTTAAAAAGGTATATCAGTTAAAAAACAGAAACGACAGCAAAGCGCTCATCTGTCTCGTAGCCAACCAAGCCATGTTAGAGCGTCACGTTGTTGAAGTGCCCGATGTTGCCTATGACATTATGGACTTGGCCGAAAAACCTACCACTATTGTGTTTGATCAGCCAAAAGATGTTGCAAAAAATCTAGTCGCAGAAGATGACACACTTGCCATTCGAGTAGCTTCAGATAAGTTTTGCCAATACCTTATAAATAAATTTGGAAAACCTATTGTATCCACCTCGGCCAATATTTCAGGAAAGCCTACCCCAAAACAATTTAAAGAGATCAGCTCGGAAATTTTAAAAGGAGTAGACTATGTGGTAAATTTGCCTGATGAAAACAAAAATCCTTCTCCTTCATCCATCATAAAGCTTAGCAATGATGGCCAGGTGAAGGTAATTCGGGAATAAAATGACGGAGGAATTCCATAAAGACGCAATACAACATCCCATTTTTAAGCTTATCGGAGAATCCTCAGAAGAATTGAACATGGATTCTTATGTTATTGGAGGATTTGTGCGTGACTATTTTCTAAAGCGAGGAACTCCAAAAGACATTGATATCGTGGCGGTTGGAAGCGGTATTGAACTCGCTAAAAAAGTGGCTTCCAAGCTCAAGGGAAATCCTCAGGTTTCCATTTTCAAAAATTTTGGCACCGCAATGATCAAGTACCAAGATTTAGAATTGGAGTTTGTTGGGGCGAGAAAAGAAAGTTACCACAGAGACAGCAGAAAGCCTATAGTTGAAGATGGTACTTTGGAAGATGATCAAAACCGACGTGATTTTACCATCAATGCAATGGCCATAGCGCTTGGCCGTAAAACCTTTGGACAGCTCTTAGATCCTTTTAGTGGCATTAGCGATTTAGAGAAAAAGCGCATTAAAACCCCATTGGAACCTGGAATAACCTATTCAGACGATCCCCTACGTATGATGCGCGCTATCCGATTTGCGACCCAATTGAATTTCACAATTGAGTTGAACTCATTGCAAGCCATCACAGAACATAAGGATAGAATAAAAATTATATCGAAGGAACGGATTGTTGACGAACTCCATAAAATTTTAATGAGTAAAAAACCTTCTATCGGTTTTAAGCTCTTACATCAAACGGGCTTATTACCAATTATACTTCCAGAACTTACTGCATTGCAGGGCATCGAGGAAATTGAAGGTCAACGGCATAAAGATAATTTCTGGCATACTTTAGAGGTAGTCGATAATATTTCAGAAAACACGGACAACCTTTGGTTACGTTGGGCAGCCTTGTTGCATGATATTGGTAAAGCACCTACCAAGCGTTTTCATAAAAAAATTGGTTGGACCTTCCATGCACATGAATTTGTGGGTTCTAAAATGGTATATAAACTCTTTAAGAGGTTACGGATGCCTTTGAACGACAAGATGAAATTCGTGCAAAAAATGGTAATGATGAGTTCCAGGCCCATTATCCTTTCCGAAGAGCATGTAACGGACTCTGCCGTTCGGCGTTTGGTTTTTGATGCTGGTGAATATGTAGAGGACTTAATGACCTTGTGTGAAGCCGATATCACCACAAAAAATCCTAGAAAACAACGAAAATATAAGAACAACTTTCAGACAGTTCGACAAAAAATAATTGAAGTTGAAGAGCGAGACCATGTCCGTAATTTTCAACCTCCCGTATCTGGAGAAGAAATCATGCAGGTTTTCAATCTAAAACCATCCAAAGAAATAGGAATTATAAAGGATGCCATTAAAGAAGCCATTTTAGAAGGGGAAATCCCGAATGAATACGAAGCGGCGTATCAGTTTATGTTGGAAAAGGGGAAACAAATGAATTTGAAATCCGACTAATCATGAAAACAAACAGAAGTGTAATTTACTGGTTGTTATTGGGTTGCGCCTTAATTTTTATCATGGTTTTGGTAGGTGGTATTACCAGACTGACCCATTCTGGACTTTCCATTTCTGATTATAAGCTAATCAGTGGCACTTTACCCCCAATGAATGAGCAAGAGTGGCAAGATGCATTTGAACTATATCAACAGTACCCCGAATATCAGAAACTGAATTACCATTTCACCATTGAAGACTTTAAAAGCATTTACTTTTGGGAATGGTTACATAGGGTGATAGGCAGGTTTATTGGCATTGTATTTATCTTACCTTTTCTATACTTTATATTTACCAAAAAACTAGACATATCTACCATTAAAAAATGCCTTGTACTGCTGGTACTAGGCGGGTTTCAAGGGTTTTTAGGGTGGTATATGGTAAAAAGTGGGTTGGTAGATCGCCCAGACGTTTCCCATTATAGGCTTGCTGCGCATTTAACTACAGCATTTTTAACATTTGCCTATAGTCTATGGGTGGCTTTGGATTTAATGTATCCCACAAAAAAAGAAGTAGACAAAGGCACAAGAAATTTCATTAGATTAAGTTTGGTCGTTGTAGTCATTCAGATTATTTGGGGAGCTTTTGTAGCGGGACTTGATGCTGGATTTATACACAACCACTGGCCATTAATGAGTGAGGGTAAACTGATGCATGAAACCGTACTTATAGAACAGCAACCTGTACTCAATAACTTTATAAAAGGTAAAAGTGGAGTCCAATTTGTACATCGGTATCTTGCCTATGCAGTTGTTGGTTTAATTGCGCTTATCTGGCACAGAACCCGAAAAATCACACTTTCCAGTTTGCAAAAAAATGGTATAAACGTATTGCTTGTTTTAGTTGCACTGCAATTTTTACTTGGGGTATTCACCTTAATCTTAGCCGTGCCACTGTGGTTGGGAATTGCACATCAAATTGGAGCCTTTTTTCTATTAGCAGCCATGACCTTTACTTTGCATAGATTCACTAAATAAAACACTATTTATCGTAACTTTGCCTGCACTTTAATTTTTTGCTGAATGATTTACAAAATCAGGATTATTCTTGATGCCGAGGAAGATATCTTTAGAGATATTGAACTAGAGGATAACAGTACTCTGGAAGAATTTCATAACGCCATTACCCAGGCTTTTGGCTTTGGCGGCAGTGAAATGGCCTCTTTTTATACCTGTGACGAAGAATGGAACCAAGATGAGGAAATAGCACTTTTTGATATGAGTGAAAGTGGTTCCGATGTGCGGCTTATGAATGAAACTATTCTAGATGATGTCATTACCGAACAGAATCCAAAAATGATTTACGTCTATGATTTCTTTAGCATGTGGACATTTTTTGTTGAATTGGCCGATATTGTCCCCAAAGAAAATGGTAGAACATATCCTAATTTATTATTCAGTTTTGGCGAATTGCCCGATTCACCCCCAGAAAAAAAGTTTGAATCAAAACCATCCATCGATTTCGATGATTCTCTCGATAGTTACGACGATTTGGATTTCGATGAAAATTGGAATTAATCCACGAATCAAATTTTGCCAATACCCTTCAACTTTTAACCTAAAAATATGCTAAACCTATATCAAGCCCAAATTGAAAGTGTATCCCTGCACCGCGTAGGGAATAAAAGTAAAAACGAGCCCATTTTTTTATCCGAAGAACCCTTTTCATTAAATGATGAAATGTCTGGGCTTTTAAAGGAATATTTTTTTAAGCCATTCAGGGAAAAAGAAGAAAATTATTTCAAGTTCTCGCATGAAGTGGACCTCGAATTCAACGAAGTGTATAAATCCGTTTCAGAACTTTTTGAAGATACTTCCAAATCCCATTCAATTTCCAAGAAAATCACCACGCATCTTTTTGAGCAGTCCAACCATCCTCATATAAAACAAGGAGAAGTTTATGTAGTGCATTTTTCCGATATGGTTATTGACAATGAAAAAACGGAGGCCATCGGAATCTTTAAAAGTGAACTAAAACACGACTTTCTTCAGTTCAAGGAAAAGGACCAGAATTTGGAGATTTTGATTCGTCAAGGCATCAACATTAATAAATTGGATAAGGGGTGTATTGTGTTTAATGTGGGCAAGGAAGAGGGATACAAAGTTTTGTCTGTGGATAGTAATCGGTACGATGCAAAATATTGGTTAGAGAACTTTCTCGAACTTTCTCCTTTGACCGATGAGAATTTTTACACTAAAAACTACCTGAAGTTCTGTCAAAATTTTGCCAAGGATGTAGTGCTACCTGCGGAAGACAAACAGCAAGAAGTACTTTTCATGAACCGAGCAGTGAACCATTTTGCGAAAAATGATGCTTTTGAAGAAAGTTCTTTTTTAAATGAGGTTATGGAGAATCCAGAGCTTATACCCGAATTTAAACACTACAAAGTTGAAAAAGGCCCCAAGTTCAGTATTGAAGACGTTTCCAATTTTGACATTGCCAATAAAGCGGTTTCTGACGCTCGAAAAAAGATAAAGAACGTTATTAATTTGGATACCAATATTCAGATAAAAATGGATTTTATAAATCCTGAATCTGCCCAAAAATTTGTGGAAAAGGGCTGGGACGAAGAGCGGCAAATGTATTATTATCTAGTATACTTTAACAAAGAGCAAAAGAGTTAAGGTTGGTTATCCAAGATTTGTTTCATATTTACATCTTGATAATTTCGTTTTACAAAATCGAGTGCAAGGGATAGTACTTCACCCATTGTAGTGCATTTCTTGAAGTCCATATCCTTTGTAAGCTCATAGATCTGAAGTTTTAATTGCTCAATATTTTCCTCCAAAGAAATATGATCCATTTTGGAAATGTCGACCAGCCGCTCTATCCTGTTTTCTGAACTCAAAATACGTTTGGCAACAATAGAGCGCTCTTCAATTTTATATTGATCTACAGAGTGTTTTTGCAATTTAGATCGCACCAACTCCACCATCAGAAAATTTTCCTTAAAGAACTGAGGTCTATACACCTTCAATTTCCCTTCAAAACATTGTTGGTCAAAATCTATGGCCCTGATCTTATAGACTACATGGTCAAAATCATGGGTCGGTACAATAACGTAGTTATAAGAACGCATATCACCCAATAACCGAATCATACAACGCTCATTGAACTTTACAAATTCTTTGGCCAGTTGTGCTTTTTCAGGCTCCGAACATTTAGGTAAAAAATCTTTAATAAATACATCACCAGGAATTCCAGCGATGTGTTCCTCGATTAAGGTATCTCCACAAACCAAAAAATTAAGATTGTAAGGGGAAAGCATGTGCTCTAATTCTAAGCCATAAATTCGTGATGCATCAGTCTTTTTTACATAAAAATAGGTGTAGTTATCATTTAGGATGTTCCGTACTTTTATTCTGAAAGGTTTAGAATTTCCAAAAGTGCAGTAATCCACTGCGTCAATATTTAAATATTCTAAAATACTGTCGCTTCCATCAGAATGTAGAATGGAATATACTTTTTTTAAGCTTGAATCAATTTCCTCCCGTTCAAAATCTGAATAGTAGACCCTTACCCAAAGGGTATCTTCTCCATCGGAATCATAAACTACCACTGAGCCGGAAAAACGTAAAAGGTCCTCATAAAAAATAGGAATCTCAATTTTCCTGCTATACTTATGCAGATAGCTATCCAGTTTTTTGTTTACTGGATAAGCGGGCTTTTTCTTGGACATTAATTTTTCCTCAGACATTCTTTCCCTATTTTGTAACAATTTGCTTAATACCTCGTCAAGTTACTATAAACAAATCAAAAAACGATTCCGACTTGGAGACAATACTGACCGTAAACAATCTAACAAAAAAGTTCGGCTTCCTTACTGCTGTAAAAGATTTGTCTTTTACTATAGAAAAAGGCAATGTCTATGGCATTTTGGGGCCTAATGGAAGTGGCAAGTCCACTACCTTGGGTATTATTTTAAATGTTGTAAATAGAACTTCTGGAGACTTTAGCTGGTTTGAAGGCAATACTTCTACCCACGACGCTCTCAAAAAAGTGGGCGCCATAATTGAGCGACCCAATTTTTATCCGTACATGACCGCGATACAAAACTTAAAATTGGTCTGTAAAATTAAAGAGGTTCCAGAAACTAAAATTGAGGAGAAACTGCAACTTGTTGGGCTTTGGGAGCGTAAAGACAGCAAGTTTAGGACTTATTCATTGGGTATGAAACAGCGCTTGGCCATTGCTTCTGCCCTATTAAACGATCCCGAAATTCTTATCCTAGATGAGCCTACCAATGGATTAGATCCACAAGGTATCCATCAAATCAGGCAAATCATAAAGAAAATTGCTGGGCAAGGCACAACAATTCTGCTGGCTTCACATTTGTTGGATGAAGTAGAAAAAGTATGCTCTCATGTGGTAATACTTCGCAAGGGAGAAAAATTATACTCTGGTCCTGTGGATGGTATGCTGGCCAGCCATGGTTTCTTTGAATTACGCACAGCGGACATGGAAAAGCTACAAGCCCTTTTGGAAAAGAATGCAAGTTTTGGAAAAATATCAAGGGAAAATGGTACGTTGACCGCATTCTTAAAAGAAGAAATGAATGCCGAAGAACTCAACAAAATGCTATTTGATAAAGGCATGGTGCTTTCCCATTTAGTGAAGCGGAAAGAGAGTCTGGAAGAGCAATTTTTAACCTTGACCAAAAACAACTAGAAGACACATGGTACGCTTACTACACATAGAATTTATAAAACTTTGGAATAACAGGGCAAGTAAAATATTAATTACATCTTACTTCCTTCTATTAACGTCAATTGCACTGATTGCTGCAATAAAGTTTGACATTGGGCCTGTACAATTTCACTTAGCTGATCAAGGCATTTTTAACTTTCCATACATCTGGCATTTTAACACTTTTGTTACAGCCATTTTCAAACTCTTTTTAGCCATAGTAATTGTTTCCATGATGGCAAATGAGTACAGTAATAAAACCATTAAACAGAATTTAATAGATGGTCTTTCCAAAAAAGAATTTATTCTTTCAAAATTTCTTACGGTAGTTTCATTCTCTCTTATTTCTACCGTATTTGTCTTTGTAGTATCCATGGTTTTGGGTCTTATTTACTCTGACTATAATGAGTTCTCCATTATTTTTTCAGATTTGGAGTTTCTACTGGCCTTTTTTATAAAACTGGTTGGGTTCTTCTCGTTCTGTTTGTTTTTGGGAATTTTTGTAAAACGATCAGCATTTGCACTGGGATTTTTAGTTCTATGGGTGATTTTTGAACAAATGATTTTTGGATTGTTGGGTTGGAAGGTAATGAGTTGGCCAAATGCGAAACTCATCAAAGACTTCTTTCCTCTTGAATCCATGATGAACCTCATAAAAGAGCCTTTTACTCGACTTTCAGCTGTACAAAACATAGGGGAGCAGATTGGGGAAAACATGAGGTTTGACTACAATGTATATTGGTATGAGTTCTTAATTGTCATCTTTTGGACTGCTCTTTTTATCTATTTATCCTATGCATTATTGAAAAAGCGTGATTTATAGTATCTTGTCAGGTACTATTTTCGCGTAGAATGCTAAAAAAATACCATTATTTACTTCTTTCCTGCCTCTTTTCCTTGGCTAGTTTTGGGCAAGGAGAGACATCTAATTGGTATTTTGGAAATGGTGCGGGAATTCGATTTAACAATGATGGAACCGTAACCGCTCTTGATGGAGGGCGCTTAAATACTTTTGAAGGTTGTGCTTCTATATCTGATACCGACGGCAATCTATTGTTATATACAGATGGTATCAATGTATATGGTAGGGACAATAATCTAATAGAAAACGGATTTAAACTTTACGGAGATCCTTCCAGCACCCAGTCTGCAATTATTGTTCAAAAACCAAATGACCCCAACATCCTGTATATTTTTACCGTGGACACTTCTGTATTTGAAGGAGATCCAAATCGCGGATTAAATTATTCCGTTGTAGACCTTTCTTTGAATGGCGGTAATGGCGCGGTAACCCAAAAAAATATCAACCTTTTAAGATTCTGTTCAGAAAAAGTTACTGCAGTATTAAAAAATTGCTTGGACAAGTCTATTTGGGTGGTAACTCTTGGTCCTGAAAATTCGAATACAGGGCCTTTCAATACGTATCATGCTTTCGAAGTAACATCAGCTGGGGTTAATACTACCCCTGTAAACAGTAAGTTTGATGATTTAGAAGTGCTAGATTCCAGAGGGTACATGAAATTCTCTCCAGATGGTGAAACATTGGCAAGTGCCAATTCAGCATCAGGGCTCTATTTATATGATTTTGATGTGGACACGGGAATTTTATCCAATCAAAACCAGATATTGGTAACAGCGCCAAACAAATTTCCCTATGGCATCGAGTTTTCGCCAAATCAAAGATTTTTATATGCACACACCTCAAACAATGCCCCAGCAGCTCAAGTGGGGGGGCATTCCTCATCCCTTTTGCAATATGATCTGAACGCCTCGAACATTTCAGCTTCTGAAGTTGAAATTGACAGAAGACCCATCTACAGAGGTGCCCTACAGCTTGGCCAAAATGGTAAAATTTACAGGACAATTGCTGAAAACTACCTCACCGGAACTCCGTATTTGGGTGTAATAGAAAATCCAAATGAATTGGGCAATGCAGCGACCTATAGACATAATGCGGTTTTTTTAAATGGTCAAAACGCTACGCAAGGCTTACCTCCTTTTATACAATCCTTTTTTGATAGGATTGATTTGATTAAAAATGCTGATGGTTCCTCAAGTTCTTCACTTACGGTTTGTGTAGGTGACCAATTTACCTTGGAAGCTGAAAACTTTCCAAATGCCACATATAACTGGGAAAAAGATGGAAACCCATTGGGTATTTCGACAAATACATTAACCATAAATCCAGCCATGTTTTCGGATTCTGGGCGTTACAGTCTTGAAGTTATCTTTAATGACCCCGGTGAATGCCCTATAATTGGGGAAGCCTTTATATCTGTAAATCCGCTTCCTGATGCACCCTCGCTTTTTTTGGCACAGTGCGATGTTGATACCAGTAGCGCTATTGATGGTATTACCAATTTTAACTTGGAGGAAGCTTCGTTTAATTCTAATTTCAGCTTTACTTTTTATGAATCTCTTTCAGATTTAGGCTCCAACAATCCTATTCCAAATCCAGTTGGTTATTCCAATACAACGCCATTTAATCAAACCATTTATTATAAAGTAATAGATCAAAATGGATGTGAAAATAGCGGAGAGTTGGAATTGGAAATTCGTTCTGTCATTTTATTGCCAGAAGACCAGCAAACATATTATGCCTGTGGCGATAATCCAGAAGACCAAATCCAAGAAGGTGTTTTTGATTTAGAAAGCATTCGAGAACTAAATTACCCGAACCTTGATATTGCCTTTTACACAACCTTGGAGGATGTCAGCCTAGAACAAAACCCAGTATCGGGTGATTATCGTACATCGTCCACAACCATCTACGTTAGAATAGAGGATTCCAACGAATGTGAAGATATTGATGAAATCAATTTAATTGTAAATCCAACTCCGGCATTGACATTTGACAGCGAGATTGTGTGGTGCACGGATGGACCTCCTCTTCCCATTGAAGCCCCAGCAGGTTTTGATATTTATAGATGGTTCAAAACTACTGCAGCTTCCCCAATACAAGTTGGTAATCAACAAGGCTTACAAATATCTGAAATTGGTAATTATGTTCTGGAGGTAGGGTATCGTTATAACACAAATGAAGGCGTTTTTGAGTGTTTTAATGAAGCTAGTTTTGATGTTTTACCTTCTAATATTGCCGTTATCGATGATGTTCTTGTGGAAGATATTTCCGAAAACAACATGGTTGAAATTACAGTTTCTGGTGATGGAGATTATGAATATTCAATAGATGGTTTCTTCTATCAAGATTCGCCAATTTTTGAAAACATTCTTCCCGGCTTTATTACAGTTTATGTACGAGACAAAAATGGATGTGGCATCTCAAAAGAAGTAGTTTCGGTAATAGGGTATCCCAAGTTCTTTACGCCTAATGGCGATGGTGTAAACGATTCATGGCAAATTATAGGTATAAATGAGCAGTTTCAATCAGAAAGTGTCATTTCAATATACAACCGATTTGGAAAGCTTATGGCATTGGTAAGCCCAAAGACCCAAGGATGGAACGGAACTTTTGATAATAATGAATTACCCGCCTCTGATTATTGGTTTAAAGTAAACCTAGAAGATGGCAGGGTGTTTAAAGGCCATTTTGCGTTAAAACGGTAGTTTTTGATTACAGAAATTACTACTTTATAGTGTTTGATTTAATCAAATGTTAAAAAAATTGCTATACATAGTAGGGTTTTTATTAACCCCAGTTTTGGTATGCTCTCAAAGCTGTCCCACATTGCTGAATCCTATAGCAGGATCAGCAAATGTGCCGGTGGAGAGTACAATTGTATGGGAAGAAGTTCCAGGTGTTCCAGGATATAGAATTTCACTAGGTACTATTTCTGGTGGAGATGATCTCGTTTCCAATCAGCTAGTTGGAAGCGCTACCTTTTATACACCTCCTTTCGGCCTTCCCGAAAACACGCAAATATTTGTTACCATTACCCTTTTCTTTTTTGATAACCAAGGAGATATTGTCTGTCCCAGTATACCTTTTACCACAGAAAGCATATCTACTGTTCCCGACTGTGCCAATCTAAGTAATCCTCTAAACGGTGCTACCAATGTAAATGCAGCAACAAATATTTCCTGGGACTATGCGCCAAGAGCTTCGTCGTATGAAATTGACCTTGGTACTTCACCAGGCAATAATGACCTTGGTACTTTTAACAATCCAGGGAATCAACTTTTTGTCAACCCTCCTGCTAATCTACCCACGAATACAGAAATTTTTGTGAGAATACGTTCGTTTAATGCTTTTGGACAATCCATCGGATGCACTGATCAATCATTTACCACTGCAGATGTTGTGCTCAACCTTGCCTGTACTACATTACTATCTCCAAGAAATGGCGATTCTAATGTTCCTTTAACACCAATTTTGGAATGGGTTCCAGTTCCAGGGGCAACAGGTTATAAAGTTTCTATAGGAACAACTCCAGATGATGATAATATTTTGCAGAACGGAATTTTTTCCAATAATCGAACTTTGGTTCTCGAATTTGAACCTAATAGAACACTTTTTGTTACTATAATCCCATTTAATGATTTAGGAGAGGCAATAAACTGTGTACAAGAGACCTTTTCCACTGCAATTGGCTGTGGACCTTTTCTGGATCGTATTTCAGGAGAATTCGTCACTTTGTTTCCAGAATTGGATTTTCCAGATACTGTCTCATTATGCGAGAACTCTCCAGGTATAACATTATTCACCAGCACTTTAGCAGAAACATATAGATGGGCACTTATTACATCAAGAGGTACGGAAATATCATTGTTGTCCGAGACACCAGATGTGTTGATTTCTGAAGGTGGTCTTTACAGGCTGGACGTTACAAATTTTGCTGATCCAAACGGTAATAACATTCCCTGTACTACATCCAAGGAGTTCACTGTTAATATTATTCCCGGACCAATAATCAATTCAATAGATGTGGAAAGAGATGGCAACAACCTTAGATTGTCGGTAAACATTTCTGGCGATAGTCAGTATGATTTTGCTTTAAATGACATTAACGGGCCATATCAAGATAGTAATGTATTTACCAATGTTGCTCTAGGCGATAATACCGTTTATGTAAGAGATAAAAATGAGGATGGCTGTATTCTTTCCCAAGAAGTTGAGCAAGATCTAATTTCTGAAGGCTTTCCAAAATTCTTTACTCCCAATGGAGACGGTTTTAATGATTTTTGGCAATTTGAACCACCTCCCAATGCCGAATCCGTTGAGATTGTTTCCATCTCCATATTCGATAGGTTTGGCCGACTACTTTCTCAAATTAATACGGATTCCATTGGCTGGAACGGTATCTTCAATGGAAGGCCATTACCCGCAACGGATTATTGGTTCAGGGCCATCGGAATAGACAATAGAGAATTTAAAGGCCATTTTGCACTAAGACGATAACATTTTTCTTTCCAAGTACTTTTTTGCTTCGTAATTTTAAAAAATGAAGTTTCAAGTAGTATCAGAATTCCGTCCAACAGGAGATCAACCTCAAGCCATAAAACAACTCGTTGATGGTATAACAGAAAAAGAGCCACATCAAACACTTCTCGGTGTAACCGGCTCTGGAAAAACGTTTACCGTTGCCAATGTTGTGGAAGAAGTACAACGTCCAACGCTGGTCCTTGCCCATAATAAAACCCTTGCTGCTCAGCTATATTCTGAGTTCAAACAGTTTTTTCCGAACAATGCCATTGAGTATTTTGTTTCGTATTATGATTACTACCAACCGGAAGCATATATCCCTACAAGTGGACTGTACATTGAAAAAGACCTCTCCATAAACGAAGACATTGAGAAATTGCGACTCAGCGCCACATCCTCCCTATTATCTGGGCGTAGGGATGTTTTGGTGGTTGCCTCCGTATCCTGTTTATATGGCATTGGAAATCCCGTAGAGTTTCAAAAAAATGTGATTTCCATTCATAGAGATCAGGTGATTTCCAGAACAAAATTCTTAAAACAATTGGTACAAAGTCTTTACTCTAGAACTACTGCCGATTTTAGAAATGGCAATTTTAGGGTTAAGGGTGATGTCGTAGATGTCTTTCCTGGGTATGCGGACTATGCATTTCGAGTTCACTTTTTTGGAGATGAAATAGAGGAGATTGAAGCGCTGGATCCCTTTAACAATAAAGTAATTGAAATCTATGATTCACTGAATATCTATCCTGCCAATATGTTTGTCACTTCACCAGATATTCTTCAAAATGCAATTCATCAAATCCAAGATGATTTGGTGAAGCAAATCGATTATTTCAAAGAAATTGGTAGACCGCTTGAGGCAAAACGTTTAGAAGAGCGAACCAATTTTGATTTGGAAATGATTAGGGAATTAGGGTATTGTTCAGGGATTGAAAATTACTCTAGGTACTTAGATGGTAGGGAACCGGGGACCAGGCCTTTCTGTTTATTGGACTATTTCCCTGATGATTTTTTAATGATCATTGATGAAAGCCATGTGACCATCCCTCAAGTGCATGCCATGTACGGGGGTGACCGTTCCCGAAAAGAAAACCTGGTGGAATATGGGTTCCGACTCCCAGCAGCAATGGATAACAGACCACTCAAATTTGAAGAGTTTGAGACGCTTCAGAATCAGGTGATTTATGTAAGTGCCACCCCTGCCGATTATGAATTGCAATTAAGCCAAGGTGTATATGTAGAACAGGTGATTAGACCAACCGGGCTTCTGGACCCGATTATTGAGGTACGACCCAGTATAAATCAAATTGATGATCTCGTGGAAGAAATCCAAAAACGGGTGGAAGAAGATGAACGAACTCTGGTCACTACCTTGACAAAGCGCATGGCCGAGGAATTGGCAAAATACCTCGCTAGAATTGATGTTCGATGCCGTTATATTCATAGTGATGTAGACACCTTGGAACGGGTGGAGATCATGCAAGATTTAAGAAAGGGAATATTCGATGTATTGATAGGTGTTAATCTACTAAGGGAGGGACTTGATCTACCTGAAGTTTCGCTGGTTGCCATTTTAGATGCCGATAAAGAAGGATTTTTGAGAAGCAATCGCTCCCTAACACAAACTGTTGGACGGGCTGCTCGTAATCTAAATGGAAAGGCCATTATGTATGCTGATACGATAACAGCTAGCATGCAAAAAACCATAGATGAAACCAATTATCGAAGGGAGAAACAAATGGCCTATAATACTGAAAACAACATTATTCCAAAAGCTCTGAAAAAAAATCTGGATAGTGCTTTGGCCAAAAACTCTGTTTCTACCTATCACTTCCAAAAAGAGGAATTGCGCGCCGCTGAACCGGACCTGGAATATCTTACTTCAGATCAAAGGGAAAAAATGATACGGGAAAAACGAAAAGCAATGGAAAAAGCAGCAAAAGAGCTAAACTTTATGGAAGCTGCCAAACTAAGAGATGAAATAAAAGTACTGCAAGAACAAGAATAAAAAAGCGCGCTTCATGCAAATAATGCAGAAGCGCGCTATCAAACTAACCAACCATCATGAAACACCAAAAAGTGGTGTTTTAAATTGTAAGATTATCCGATTGTAATCAATCGCTTTGGTTTTGGCAATGCCTCTTCTTTTTTAGGTAAGCTCAGTTTTAAAATTCCATTTTCGTAAGAAGCGTCAATTTTAGTACCATCAACGGTCTCTGGCAATGTAAAGGCTCTCTTAAAAGATGAAAATGCAAACTCCCTTCTTGTGTAATTTTCTTTTTCCTCTTTGCTTTCAGTTTTTACTTCGCTTGAAATTGTCAGTAGATCGTTATCCACTTCTACCTTAAAATCATCTTTTTTACCTCCTGGAACTGCCAGTTCCAAAACAAAACCTTCAGAATTATCTTTGATGTTGACCGCAGGTAGGTCGGTGTTCCAATTTTCCATACCCCCAAACCAGTCAGGTTTCATTAAATCATTCATTAGGGTTGGAAAAAACAGATTATTTCTTTTTACTATACTCATGGTGATTCATTTATATTAAACATTAAAATCACCTTACCATAGTCAAATGGTATACCATTACAAAATTAGTGCCATTTTGACATTTATTTAACATTAAAACATGACATAATGTCTTAGTTGTAGTGCGCTTTGAAGATATTGATAAGCACATCTGGAGGTACAACCTTATTAGGGTAATTATGCATTACTTCCAAAACCTGCATTATTGCTGATGGAGGAAGCCCCATAGAAAGGCCAATATTGTGAAGCGTTCGTATCTCTTTCTCATGTTGTTCTTGATCAATATTCATAAGAAGCAATAACCTGTGAAACTGCACAATGCGCTCTGCCTGGGATTTTAAAACAACTTTAGGGGATTTCTCTTTTAAAAGAACATCAAAGGTGCTCTTGTCCACACCAAGATTTGTAGCCACGCCCAACAGAAAGTCATATTCAGAATCTTTTAGGGAATAGTCCACTCTGGCAAACGCAATCATTTGAGAAAGTATGCTTAGTTTTTCTTCGTACGTCCCCATTGTTGTGGTTTTAGGCTAAGTTTCAATAAGATAACTCCAAAACAACCTGCTTTAGTGTACAAAAGGGACAGGTATTCTTGTTGAATGTGTTTTGATGGAAATAAAAAAGGCAACGTTTTACCAACGTTGCCTTACAATTTTGTAATGAATCTGCTCTATCCCAGCACTTCTTTTACCTTATCGGCGGCTTCTTGGAATTGTACTGCTGAATGCACCGCTAAACCAGAATTATCTATAATTTCTTTGGCAAGCTCTGCATTGGTCCCTTGTAATCTTACAATAATTGGCACTTTAATAGCATCTCCCATGTTCTTATAGGCATCTACAACACCCTGTGCAACTCTGTCGCATCGAACAATACCACCAAAAATATTGATTAGAATTGCCTTTACATTAGGGTCTTTTAAAATAATACGGAAGGCTTCCTCAACTCTTTTTGCATCGGCGGTACCACCAACATCCAAAAAATTAGCGGGCTCTCCGCCTGCCATTTTTATCAAATCCATGGTTGCCATGGCAAGTCCTGCACCATTTACCATACAGCCAACGTTTCCATCTAAATCCACATAATTCAACCCTACCTCGCGCGCTTCAACTTCAATTGGATTTTCCTCACGTAAATCCCTCATTTCGGCATATGCTTTTCTCCTATACAGCGCATTATCGTCAATGGACACTTTAGCATCTACTGCCATTATCTTATCATCTGATGTCTTCAAAACTGGGTTGATTTCAAACATACTTGAATCACTTTCAACATATGCCTTATAAAGTGATGAAACAAACTTTGTCATTTCTTTGAAAGCGGTACCAGATAGTCCCAGATTAAAGGCAATTTTACGCGCTTGAAAAGGCATTAATCCCGTTGCAGGATCAATCTCTTCGGTAAAAATCAGATGCGGGGTCTTTTCCGCAACTTCTTCAATATCCATTCCTCCTTCTGTGGAGTACATGACCATATTTCTGCCTGTAGCCCTATTTAGCAACACAGACATGTAAAATTCATTGGTCTCACTATCGCCTGGGTAATACACATCCTCAGCTATAAGCACCTGATGTACTTTTTTACCTTCTGCTGAAGTTTGAGGCGTGATAAGATTCATACCTATTATATTTCCAGCTATTTCTTCTACTTCTTTAAGGTTCTTGGCAAGCTTTACACCACCACCTTTACCACGTCCACCAGCATGAACCTGTGCTTTAATTACATGCCATCCAGTGCCAGTTTCCTGCGTAAGTCTTTTTGCAGCATCAACTGCTTCTTTTGCATTACGTGCAACTAATCCTTGTTGGATCCTAACTCCAAAGCTGGCTAAAATTTCTTTCCCTTGATATTCATGAAGATTCATCTGTGAACTAACTTTAATTTGTGGACAAAAATAGAAAACGACATTGACAAATTGATGGTGAAAAAAGAATAATTAAAGCTGAATTCCAATTTGACAGACCAAATGGATATTACAACTTAAAATACTGCTAGCAAAGGTTGAAAAACTACGCCTTAAAATTTTTGAAATCCAGCGGATCAAAGTTCTTGAAATGTCCGTTTAATTCAATGATAGCCTTAGTACGATTTACCTCGCCCAGCACAGAAGTTGTAGTGTCTAAATGGCTCTTTATAAACAGCAAACGGTCTGTTTCATTTGAAATTTGAAGCAATTCATATTCCTGTTCAAAAGAAAGTCCCATCTTATGAGCCAGTGAATAGCTATTAAATTGTTTGGGAGATATTTTGGTAAAAGGCACCTCCATAAGCCCATAGAGTTTTTCAACTTGGTCTAACACTTCCTTTCTAAGCCCTTCATCTGCATCATTCTTATTATCCAAAAACTCCACATCTCCCCCGGCGTATAATTTCCCTTCCATTTGGTTTTCAAAAGAGAGAATTTTAAATACTTGCCTTGCTACACAAACCACATCCATTTCGCCACTTTCATAAGTGGTAACCACTTCCACCAGCTGTACTTCAGTACCATAGACAATAGTATTATTGATAAACACAGGAATGCCAAATGTAACTGCTTCCTGTCTGCAATCATTAATTAACTGCTTATAACGGTCCTCAAAGATATGCAAGGGCACGGTCTCTCCAGGAAAGAATACAGATTGCAATGGGAATAGGGGTAATCTCATCATTGTAATTTGAGCTAAATGTACAATGCGAAGTTTAAAAGGACAAGTTTATACGTTTTAAGAATTGTTATTTTTAAAACAATTTGTTAAATAATTATTATTAAGTATATTATTTTTGTGCAACTTCCTAGCTTCCTGTAGATTTGTTTTAAAGATTTTAGTACATGGATTCGCAAAATTTATTGAACATTGCAAAGCAATTTGGAGCACCTTTATATGTATATGATGCAGAAAAAATTGCTGCACAGTACCAACGCCTAACAAAAGCCTTTAAAGGGGTCAGCAGCTTGAGACTAAATTATGCGGCCAAAGCTCTTTCCAATATTTCCGTTCTTAGGCTAATGAACAATTTGGGCAGCGGCTTGGATACCGTTTCAATTCAAGAAGTAAAATTAGGTCTTATGGCCGGTTTTAAGCCTGAATCCATTATTTATACCCCTAATGGTGTTTCTCTCGAAGAGATTGAAGAGGCTTCAGCTCTTGGTGTCCAAATAAATATTGACAACCTTTCCATTTTGGAGCAGTTTGGTAGCAAACATCCTGATGTTCCCGTCTGCATCCGTATAAATCCACATGTAATGGCCGGTGGCAATTCCAATATCTCTGTTGGACATATCGATTCCAAATTTGGTATTAGCATCCATCAGATTCCTCATTTACTGCGCATTGTTGATTTAACACAAATGAACATCAACGGGATCCATATGCATACAGGAAGTGATATTTTAGATATTGATGTATTCCTATACGCTTCTGAAATCTTGTTTGAAACTGCAAAAAACTTTAAAGCTCTTGATTTTATAGATTTTGGAAGTGGGTTTAAAGTACCCTATAAAGCTGGTGACATTGAAACCAATGTTGAGGAATTAGGAAAAAAATTAACGACCAGATTCAATGAATTTTGTGCAGATTATGGAAAAGAGCTTACCTTAGCTTTTGAACCAGGTAAGTTTTTGGTAAGTGAAGCAGGGTCTTTTTTGGCCAAGGTCAATGTTGTAAAACAAACCACCTCCACTGTTTTTGCCAGTGTGGACTCTGGGTTCAACCATCTAATTAGACCAATGTTGTACGGAGCTTCACATCAAATTAGCAATATCTCCAATCCAAAAGGGCGAGAACGATACTATTCTGTTGTGGGGTATATCTGCGAAACAGACACTTTTGGTAGCAACCGCCGAATCAATGAAATTTCTGAGGGAGATATTCTGTGCTTTAAAAATGCAGGAGCCTATTGTTTTACCATGGCCAGCAACTACAACTCACGCTACCGACCTGCCGAAGTACTTTGGCACAATGGAAAAGCGCATTTAATTCGTAAAAGAGAAACTTTTGATGATATTCTTCGAAATCAAGTGGATGTAAAAGAATTGTTTGAGGTCTCTGAAAAAGCAGTTGTGAAATAGTATGGGAGTTTTATCCATGCTAATATCCATAACTTTTATTTTTTTAGCTGGATTGCATTTTTATTGGGCTGTATTTGGCATAAAAGACCCCTCAAAGGTCATTCCCACTAAAGAAACAAGCAATAAAGTAAAATCCCCAGGAAAGCTTGCTGCTGCATTTGTAGGCATTGTTTTGCTTTTCTTCGCCTTTGTCTTTATCAATAAGGAAATAGTCTATGTTGAAACTGATTGGATGCACTACGTTCCTATTGGCATTGGAATTTTATTCATTATTCGTGCTTTAGGTGATTTTAAATACGTTGGTTTTTTTAAATCCGCCAAGAACAGTAAATTTTCTGCTTTGGACACCCGGTATTATTCACCACTATGTCTGCTTCTGGGTGCTCTTATCATAATCTTGGAACTATTAAGCTAGATACTATTTTGGCACAATTTTCGTTAGTTTTGTAATAGTCGTAAGACTAAACCCTCAAAAACAAGGAACGATGCGAGCAGTTTTTACCTACTTAACCCAAATAAGTCTATTTCTTTTTCTTTTAGTTGGATTTCAATCCGAAGCACAAAGTGTGGAATGGGTTAGCTGGGAAGAGGCTGTGCAATTATCCCAAACCGATGCCCAACCTAAAAAAATATTCATCGATGTATACACCGACTGGTGTGGCTGGTGCAAGAAAATGGATAAAGACACCTTTCAAAACCCCGAAGTTGCGGCGTATATGAAGGAGAATTTTTATATGGTAAAGCTAGATGCCGAAGGTAAAGACCCAATTGATTTTCAAGGAAAGACCTTCAAGTTTGTTCCCTCAGGAAGAAGGGGCTACCATGAGTTTGCAGCTGCGCTTTTACAGGGTAAAATGAGTTATCCCACGGTTGTATTTTTAGATGAAAAATTAAATATGCTTTCGCCAGTTCCTGGATATCAGAAAGTAAAGCCATTTATGCAAATAGCACGCTATTTTGGTGATAATATCTATAAGGATAAGGACTGGAATACCTATGCAGGGAAGTAATGGTTATGGGATAAAATTGCAATCACCATCAATTACATCCTGCTTGGTAGGATTGTAGGCGTTCTCGAATATATTTATAGTTCCACTAAAACCGTTAGACAATAAAGGTTGTAGGTCACAAAAATCCTCCAAATTTTCGTTTTTACTAATTACCACATCCCCATTAACTTCAATCAAATTTTCAAATGCTTTAAGATTTGTCAAGCCGATTGCACCCGGTATACCATTAACTATATTAGATGAATTGGCATCATTGATGATTAATCCTTCACCGATGTGTGTAAGCCCCCAACTACTATCCAAGTTAAATTCATTGCTTCCTCCAGATATGGTTAGAGAACCCATAACAGTTTGCAAATTTTCCAATATTATAGTAGGTAACCCATAATTTTCGTGAAATTCTAAATTACCTCCAACATGAACAAGGTTAGAAAGAAAATCAACATTTGTATAGCTTGTTCTTCTAAACCGAAGATTCCCAATTACTTCGGATAAATTTTCAAATGCCTGTAAATCTACTAGATTAGGATATCCAGAATCATAAAAATCACCTTCAATCGAATTCAGGCTCTCAAACCCAATAAGTTCAGACAATGTACCTCCACCATCAAGATATACTCCTCCCAAATAACTTAAATTTGAAAATCCTTGGACCTTTTCCAAATTTGTATTGCTAGATATATACAAAGTTCCTTCGATTGAGATTAGGTTATCAAAGCCAATTATTTCATTGAGTTTATCCATTTGTGTAATCCAAAAGTCTCCTCCTATTGTTTCCAGATTATTGAGTCCAGAAATATCCTCTATTTGCCCCCCCCATAACTGTAGAATTCCTTTTATTACTCTTAAATTCTCTAGAGCATCTAGGTTTTTAAGATTGTCATTCCTATGTATCTCTAAATCACCATTAATCTCTTGAAAACTTGAAATTCCAGAAATACTCGCCAGAGAATTATTATCTCTCAAATAAATACCCCCACCAAGAAATACCAAATTTGAAAGTCCTTGTATGTTTTCCAAATCAGAGTTGTTCCTAATTATCAATCTCCCTCCAATTCCAACAAGTCCATTCAAACCATCAATATTCTTTAGCACATCATTGTAACGTATCAACAGATCACTTCCAATTGATTCTAGATCTGATAAAAAATTTAGATCACTTATATTAGAACAGCAAAAAACGTTTGAACCAATTGTCAAAATCCCTGTTATTTCACTATAACCTTGACTCCCAAAACTTTCCACATCTTCTTGTGACCCTAAATAAACATCTCCATTAAAAGTTTTTGGGGTATTCTTCAAAGTGGTAAATGTAATTTCATTTCCATAAGTAGTCCCTTCAGCATTGGTAGCATAGGCCCTTACAAAATATTTAGTGTTCTCTTCAAGATCAGACATGGTAACGTTAAAAGTTCCTTCTCCTGTCCCATTGGTAGTTTTACTATCATCCAGCATTGGACCTGAACCAGTATCCCATACAAATCCCCTTGCTGTTACTTGACCACCACCATCGCTGGTAATGGTTCCATCAACTTCAGCAGAATTTGTTGTAATGTTTCTAGCTGCATCCGTGTTCACTGATGGAAGATCTATCTCAACCATTTCATTAGGACTGCTAGAATCGCTGCTGCAACTAAAAAAGATTAGAAAAAGAAAGATAATAGAGGGTTGCCTGAACATGATAAATTAAATTGGTAATCCAAGAATACCATTAATCTTCCAGATACAAAAGAGTTTTAGACAAAATGAAAAGTTATTCTTTTAATGAAATTAACAATTACCTGCTGTAATTAGGGCTTTCTTTGGTAATGGTCACATCGTGGGGATGGCTTTCATTAATCCCGCTAAAGGTAATTTTAACAAAGCGTCCAGATTCTTTGAGCGTTTTAATATCCTTGGCACCACAATAACCCATACCAGCTCTTAATCCACCAATAAATTGGTGCATACTTTCATACAAATCTCCTTTATAGGGAACGCGGCCAACAATACCTTCAGGTACCAGTTTTTTGATATCATCCTCCACATCTTGAAAATAACGGTCTTTACTTCCCTCTTTCATTGCTTCCACAGACCCCATTCCTCGGTACGACTTAAATTTTCGACCTTCATAAATAATGGTTTCTCCTGGAGATTCTTTGGTTCCTGCTAACAAAGAGCCTAACATAACCGTATCGGCTCCCGCGGCAATAGCTTTGGGAATATCACCAGTATAGCGGATACCTCCATCGGCAATTACCGGAACTCCTGTACCTTTTATAGCTGCGGCCACTTCCAAAACGGCTGAAAACTGTGGAAATCCTACTCCAGCTACTACGCGAGTTGTACAAATAGATCCTGGTCCAATGCCCACTTTAACGGCGTCCGCTCCGGCTTCAACCAAATACTTCGCGGCTTCACCAGTGGCAATATTACCAACAATGACTTCTAATTTCGGAAACGCTTTTTTAACTTCTTTTAATACGTTTACCACACCTTTGGTGTGACCATGCGCGGTATCAATTACAATTGCATCTACACCCGCATTAACTAAGGCCCCTGCCCTATCCACTGCATCTGGAGTTACCCCAATGGCCGCGGCAACACGTAAACGACCGTACTGATCTTTATTTGCACTAGGTTTTTGGGTCAATTTGGTGATATCTCTAAATGTGATAAGTCCAACAAGCACATCATTATCATCTACAACAGGAAGTTTTTCAATCTTGTTCTTCTGCAAAATGACCTCGGCATCTCCTAATGAGGTTCCCTTGCCAACGGTAACTAAATTCTCAGAAGTCATTACCTCAGAAATAGGTCTATCATTATCTTTCTCAAACCTCAAATCCCTGTTGGTAACAATCCCAATGAGCTTTTTATTTTCATCAACAATTGGGATTCCGCCAATGCTATGCTCCTTCATATTGGCTTTGGCATCCCCTACTATAGAATTCAATGGGAGCGTAACTGGGTCCATAATCATACCACTTTCTGCCCTTTTCACCTTCCTTACCTTAATGGCCTGTTGTTCTATGGTCATGTTTTTGTGCAAAACGCCAATACCACCTTCTTGAGCCATAGCAATGGCCATTTGAGACTCGGTAACCGTGTCCATAGCGGCAGAAACAATAGGAACATTAATGGTAATGTTTCTAGTAAATTTAGTTTGAATATTAACTTCTCTCGGGAGTACTTCTGAATATCCTGGCACAAGTAGTACGTCGTCGTACGTTAAACCTTCGCCAAGAATTTTGTTAAGGTGGGCTTCCATTGCAATTACGGATTAATTGCGTGCAAATATACCATATTTTAATTCAAAAATTCTATGTGTGGTATTCGTTCAAATATTATTTCTATTTTTATTTAGACTTATTATAAATAATAATATCTTTATCTTTTTAAATGAAAGAATTATGTGCTCCTCTATTGTAGTATTGAACCAAACTAAAAATGGCATGCTAAGCTTTTGTAATCGCAGTAAGTTGTTTCAACTGGTTTTTAATAATCTGTGCTTTGAGTTTTACGAATGGGAGTTGAACGCCTTCACATCTTATGTGAAATCATTGGATGTTGGCTATTGGGAAAAAGAGCTTCAATATTGGGTTCATGAGCGTAAAATTCCCATTTCCGTAGGCCAAAATCATTTTATAATACTGGTGAGCAAACAAGAAGTTTATGAAATAAAGAATCTGCTATCTACTGAAAAACCCGAAATAGATATACTTCATTATAAGGATATTAATTACAGGTTTATTGAAAACTAGTTTCTAAAAAGTAGGGAGGAAATTAAAAAGTGAATTGGATTTAACTACTTCTGACTTCTAAAACATTGGATAAACACAAGTAGCGCAGAAAACGTGAAGGTTATCGTCATTAAAATTCCAGAAAAAACCACCACATATTTTAGCCATAAAATTCCCTTCCACATCAAATATATTCCCCCAAAGGTCAATAGCACAGAGAGAAAAGGTTCAATGGTTAAAAAGAGTTTCCATTTCTTCGGAAACCTCGTAATCCAAACTAGTCCACCCAACAAAAAAAAGACAAAGGACATGGATAGGATATGGGTATGTACAATGGTGAGCATTTCACGGTCTCCTTTTTTGAACTTCATTATAGTGGCATCTACATCTTGCTCGTTGCCCAAATAATTTTCTTCCACACCGGCCGGAGTTTCAGAATCAGTCTGTTTTACGAAAAGGAGTCCTGTAAAAAAACCTATGGAAAGTATCACAACAAATACGGCTATAAAAAGTCTAATTTCCTTTGGAAAGGTGGTCAAAAGTCCATTGTAATTCATTACAACTTCCCTTTTTCCTGAAGGATACCAATAGTTTGAAAGAGGTTGTCCATGGATTTTGTCATAGACTGCACGGAAATGGTTGCACCTGAAATGGCATCAATATTGGTCTCACAGTTAACCCTATCTCCACCTGTTTTTCCAAGAAATTGTTTTAACCATCTTTTGCTTCCTATTTCACCGCCATACTCCTCCCTATAAATTAAAACCTTGGAGTTTATCACTTTTAGGTCATGGTCAAAAACCACTAAATAGTCAAATTTTGCAGTTTTGCTAGGCGCTTGATCCACAAAAACATATCCGAGAAGTGAATTTGTATCGTTTACCCGGTACAAATTTGATCCTGAAATTTTGGTGGGAAGTACTTCATTCAACTCATTTGGAACGGTAATGGAATCCATAGTAAAGTCGGCCACTTCAAAAGTTTTCTCAACCTCTTTTTTCACTCTTTTCTGTACCCCTTTTGGGATACCAAATCCTACGAGAAGAAACAAAGCAAGTATAAAAGTGTATGGTTTTACCAATTTCATCCCCCAAATATATATATTAATTTAGACTTATTATGAATAAAAATAAGGTAAAGATTGCATTAACAATTATATAAAAGGTGTGGTTAAAACCACACCCCTATTCCAAAGTTAAGTCTATCGGTAACATCGCTGTCATCCTGAGCATTGCTTCTAAACTGGTAATCGCCTTTAATGACAACACCTGGAGCAATATGGTACGTTAATCCTGTGGTTACATCTGTTCTGTCGTATGCTTCGTTTTCAACTAGAGCTCCATCTGTATTTGCATGTGTATCGTATTTCTCATATCGCGTAAAGGCAAAAAGTTTTTGTCTTTTGCCTCTTGGAAGAAGATTATAGGCACCTTCTACGTACCAGCCTTGCAGAGCACTTCCCAAATCCCTTCCTGTTAAGGTATTATATGCTTCTGTATCGGAAAGTGAAGCATGGATAAATTGTCCTCTTGCTGTAAAACGCTGATATGCGTATCTGGCATCTAAACCAACCATAGCAATTCCAATATCAGAACCATCAGCCGCTTCAATATCATCATCTGCCTGTGTTCTTCCAAAATAAGTTGATAGTCCTAAACGTAACCCACGAATTCCATAATAATCCAACTTTGTAGAAAAATTAGGGCTATCTATTGTGGACCTAATCCCTTTTTGGCGTCCGCTACGTAAACCATTGGAACCTCTTAGAATCCCAGTAATTCCACCTTCGCCATCTGCTTCTGCAGATTTGAAGCCATTAAAAAGATATGCTTGGTATCCCAACGAAATATTGTTAAACCTTCCGGTCACCCCTACTCCAAGCTCTCTCCAGGTTGTAGGTACTATAACATTATCCACCGCAGGTCTTTCTGTTCCGTTAAAGGTTGTTGGTTCGTGAAATTCATTCACAATACCCATGGGCACCAACATTAAACCACCACGAACATTAAAATTTGGTGCTGCATTATAGTTTACAAAAGCTTGTTCTACAAATACCTCTTCAACATGTTCAAATTCAATTTCCGTTACAAACTGGGTGCGATCATCAAAACGATATCCGAAAAGAACGACTAGACGCTGTACATCTATTTCACCATTCCCTCCTTCAGGTTGGTTGTATAGCATTTCACCATAAGCACCTACCGTAACAGCAGAAGCATAATTGCCCGAAAGTAAACGCTGTGCAGCATTTATCTGTTTTTGTGGGTCTAATGTTATGGAATCAGTTTGGGTTTGAGCAAAAATTAATGATGAAAATAAAAATGAAAAAAGGAAAACAAAATGCTTCATTGTATTGCTTATTATTATTTAGATTGGTTTTAAATAAATGAGGGGGCAAATATATTTCTACTATCAGAATAGACCAAATTTATTTAGACTTAATTTAAATAGAATCCAATATTTAACATTTAGGTAAACTCTTTCCCAGTATTTAAAGGATTTAATGATAGACGGAAAAGAGTTCCGTGGCCTTATTATAGGCAGCTTCAAAAACCATCCAGTTAACCCCTGAATCTGCTTTTTCCGTAGTGAAGTAGGATAACATTTTCTCTGTTGGCATATTTCCGGTAAGTTCATCCTTTGCCATAGGACATCCTCCAAAACCTTGCACTGCACCATCAAAACGCCTACACCCTGCCTTATAGGCTGCATCCACTTTTTCATGCCATTTGGTTGGCGTTGTATGTAAATGCGCTCCGAATTCGATATTTGGATATTTGGGGATTAAATTGGAAAACAAATAGTCTATAATTTCTGGTGTAGAGCTCCCAATTGTATCTGATAGGGATAGAATTTTTGCTCCCATAGCTGCCAGTTTTTCGGTCCATTCACCTACTATCTCCACATTCCAAGGGTCCCCGTAAGGGTTTCCAAAGCCCATAGAAATGTACGTCACTACCTCTTTGTTCTTAGCATCCGCTATCTCTAAAATACCTTTTAGGGTTTCCACAGATTGCGCAATGGTCTTATGTGTATTACGCATTTGAAAGTTTTCCGAGATGGAAAATGGATACCCTAGATAATCAATGGCATCGTGCTGACCAGCATCATTGGCACCTCTTGTATTGGCCACAATGGCCAACAGTTTGCTTTTCGTTTTGGTTAAATCCAACTGCGCTAAAACATCGCCTGTATCAACCATTTGTGGAATAGCTTTCGGAGAAACAAAGCTTCCGAAATCAATAGTATCAAAACCACAACCCAATAGGGATTGAATGTACTTTACTTTTTCCTTTGTTGGAATAAAAGTTTTTATGCCCTGCATGGCATCTCTTGGACATTCTATGAGTTTGATTTTTGACATAGGTTGCCTGTAAAATTAACACTATTTATCCGATAGAAATAGGTAAATGGCAATCCCAATGAAAACTACAATCTGCAACCACTTAAGGTAAATACCCGTATTTGGATATTTTAAAAGATAGCTGGAAATACTTCCGGCCAGGAACGCGATAGTGCTGAAAACAACAAAGGCCGACAACATAAAAAGCAACCCAAGTACATAGAATTGCGTTACGGTGCTTAGTTCATTGCTAAAAAGAAATCCTGGGAAAAAAGCTAAAAAGAAAATGGTCACTTTAGGATTAAGCACATTCATAGTGAATCCTTTCCAAAACAGTTTGGATAATCCTTTTGCGGGATTGACTTTCTGATCTAAAGAAATAGCAGAACCGCTTCTGTAGACCATTATGGCCAAATATATAAGATAGGCGGCTCCAAAAAGCTTGATGCCAAAAAAAAGGGAATCGCTCCGTTTAATGATTTCAGAAATGCCAAAAGCCAACAAGGTAGTGTGCACAAGACATCCGCTTACCAGCCCAGCTACCGTTGCCAATCCTGATTTTACCCCATTGGAGATACTCTGGGTGAGTACAAAAATGTTATCTGGTCCCGGCGAAATGGCAAGTGCTGCCGATGCCATTACAAATACCAAAAGCGTGTCATAATTCAAAATGTACAAGTTTAGCAGGGGAAATTACAAAATTATACATGCGACAAGGTTGAGTATTCTACCAAGTGTATGCTGGTGGCTCTATGCGATTCATTCGAAGGTAGAGATTGGCCTTGGCCCTATGGTTGGTTAAATGATCTTGTACATAAAAAAATGCAAAAGCCCTGCTTACCGTATTTCCACTGTGGTACATTACACATGTTTCGTCTAATTTGGATTGTTCAATATCATAAATCACTTCAGTGGTATAGGAAAATCCTCTTTTCAAGAGCTGTATAATTTCTGTTTTACTCATTTTGGAAGCATCAGGAGTATTTGGCTTTACTTCCATTCCTTGCACATAACGCTTGGTAAGCAATTCTATGGTATACCCAATATGCACCATTTGCTCAGCAAATGTTTTGCTTTCTGTTGTTGGTTGGTATGTATATAATTCCTCAGGCATGGCATTGGCGACTTCCAAACAATGCTTCTGTGCCTCCATCCAAACAGGTAGGTACATTTTTGCGAATGCTGTTTTTGGTTCCCTTTTATTTTGCGCAAGTATTACCACCGCAACTAGCAACGTTACGGATGTACAAATAATGTTTTTCATGATATATATAGAATTAGGCCTTTGCGAGTATAGCCTGATTTATTTTTTTGATAAGTGCAGGTCCTTCATATATAAAACCCGTATACAACTGCACCAAGTCGGCGCCCGCATCCAACTTTTCTAGAGCATCTTCGGCCGAATGTATGCCGCCAACACCAATAATTGGAAACGCTTTGTTGCTTTTTTCTGCTAAAAACCGAATCACTTCTGTGCTTCTCTTGGCCAATGGTTTTCCACTGAGACCACCTTTTTCCTCTGCCAAGGTAAGATGGGCTTTTAAGCCTTTTCTTGAAATAGTTGTATTGGTTGCTATAATTCCGTCAATCGCAGAATCTTCCATAATGGAAATAATGTCCATCAACTGATCTTCTGTTAAATCCGGTGCGATTTTTAATAGGATGGGTTTTTCCTTTGATTGGTATTTCTTTGCCAATTTCCCATTTTGATTCTTTAACTTTTTCAATAATTTGGTCAAAGGCTTTTTGTCCTGTAACTCTCTAAGTCCCGGTGTATTGGGAGAGCTCACGTTTACCACAAAATAATCCACATGCTCAAAAAGAGCCTCAAAGCATATGAGGTAATCCTTTATGGCATTTTCATTTGGGGTGACCTTGTTTTTTCCAATATTACCTCCAATGAGCACTCTATGTTTCTTCTTAAGCTGTTCCACAGCTTCAAAAACGCCTTTATTGTTAAAGCCCATCCGATTGATAATCGCTTGATCTTCTAACAACCTGAATAACCTTTTTTTTGGGTTTCCCTCTTGGGGTTTTGGCGTTAAAGTTCCTATTTCAATAAAACCAAAGCCAAAATCTGAAAGCTCATTATAGAGTTTGGCATCTTTGTCAAATCCTGCAGCAAGACCAACCGGATTTTTAAATTTTAATCCAAACACTTCTCGCTCTAATCTTGGGTCGTTTACAGCAAGTGTTTTTCTGAAAATTCGGTTTACTCCTATTCTGGATAGTATTTTAATGGCACCAAAGGAAAAGTGATGTATCGTTTCTGCATCGAATAGAAAGAGGATTGAGCGGATGAAGAACTTGTACATCTATAAAAATTTTGGACAAAAATATAAACTCTGCTTACAGAATTTCACAAATTCACTATTTTTCGTCAACCGACCTATCTACATAGATAGGACGCAAGGTAATTTGTTCACAAAGTTCTATATAAAGGTTGTATTGGTTGTCATTAAAAATGGCCAATAAACGCAGGTCGAGCATACGAGAGTTTTGTTTCATACTGTCTAAAATATCCCTGTATTTGTAAGACATTGTCATTAAATCCTCTGGGGAACTCTGCGCATGTCTATTTAAGAGGTGTTTAGCCTGGTCTTTTAAAATTCCATTCCTAATCTTAAGTTCGGCTCCCCAATTCTTTAATTTTTCCGATTGTACATCATTAAGCTGAAAGACAGCAACAATGGTTTCATCGTCTTGCCCTCCTATTCCCAAGAAGCATTCTTCTTGCGCAGCACTAAAAAAGCAGGAGATTAAAGAGATATAAAAAATAATTGGCTTCAATGGTTTGGTTTTCAGTGTGGGGTAAGATAGTTTTTACCCACTGCTTTTTCTTAAAATCACGATTGAATAAACGTTATTTTTGATGAAACGCACGATATGGAAAAATTACTACCTCGATTTCTAGAATATGTTGCTATTGATACACAGAGTGATCCCTACTCTAAAACCACGCCCAGTACAGAAAAACAATGGAATTTGGCAAAAAAACTGGTGTTGGAGCTTCATCAAATCGGAATGCAAGAGGTTTCCATAGATGAACATGCCTATATCATGGCTACACTTCCTAGTAATATAGACAAAAAGGTGCCCACTATAGGTTTTGTTTCCCATATAGATACCACTCCAGATTTTAGCGGTAAAAATGTGAAGCCGCAAATTGTAAAAGACTATGACGGGGAAGAAATTATCTTGAATAAACAAAAGGAAATCGTGCTATCTCCAGATTATTTTGAGGATTTGTTGCAATATAAAGGTCAAACATTGATTACCACAGATGGTACTACCCTTTTGGGTGCAGATGATAAGGCTGGTATTGCAGAAATTGTTACGGCCATGGAGTATTTGGTGCAACATCCTGAAATTAAGCATGGTAAAATAAGAATTGCCTTTACCCCAGATGAGGAGATTGGACGTGGCGCCCATAAATTTGATGTTGAAAAGTTTGGCGCAGCTTGGGCTTATACCATGGATGGAAGTCAGGTTGGGGAATTGGAGTTTGAAAACTTTAATGCCGCTAGTGCCAAGATACAGATTGAAGGGAAAAGCGTACACCCGGGATATGCTAAAAACAAGATGGTGAATGCCATTGGAATCGCCAATGAATTTTTGGGCCTTCTACCACCTCGAGAGGTGCCAGAAAAAACATCGGACAGAGAAGGTTTTTTTCACGTGCATAGCATTAAAGGTGAAATTGAAAGTGCCGAGATACAACTCATTATTAGAGATCATGATCAGGAGCATTTTGAAGCTAGAAAACAACTATTGCATGATATTACAGCAAAGCTGCAAAAGAAATATGGCGACTATATCACATTAAACATTGAAGACCAATACCGCAATATGCGAGAGAAGGTAGAGCCCGTTTTTCATATTGTTGAAATTGCAAAGGAAGCCATGGAATCTCTAGGCATTGAGCCTATCATAAAGCCAATCCGTGGAGGGACTGATGGCTCTCAATTAAGTTTTATGGGACTTCCTTGCCCTAATATTTTTGCTGGAGGGCATAATTTTCATGGAAAGTATGAATACGTACCATTGGAAAGCATGGAAAAAGCAGTTCAGGTAATTGTGAAAATTTGTGAGCTAACCGCTGTTCAAATAAAGTAATATGGAAAAATTGGAGAAACTTAATGTATACTACCAGAAAGAACATCACTTTAGAGCAGGAATTCAAATTCTGCGGGAAATCGCTTTACAAACTGATTGTGTAGAAGATTATAAATGGAACATTCCGGTATATACCGTTAATGGTAAAAATGTGTTCGGCATCTGCAGATTTAAGCACCATTTTGGAGTATGGTTCTATAATGGTGTTTTTTTAACCGACCCAAAAAAGGTATTGCGGAATGCACAGGAAGGTAAAACTAAAGGCATGCGCCATTGGTATTTTTCCAATGAACAAGATATTGATAATACCACGGTCCTTGCATATATGGTTGAATCTATAGAGAATCAGAAAAACGGAAAGGAAATTGTTAACTCAAAAAATGAAAAGTTAACAAGCATACCTGTTTTACTGAAGACAGAATTGAGCAAAACCAATACGCTTAAGGTAGCTTTTGAAGCATTATCACCATATAAGCAAAAAGAATATTGTGATTATATTTTAGAAGCTAAACAAGAAAAAACAAAAATTAGGCGATTGGAGAAAATACTTCCCATGATAGCAAATGGAGTTGGACTTAATGACGCTTATAGATAATTGGATTACACCTTAGGAAGTTCCCATCCGTTGTGATATGTTGGTGTTATAAGACCATTGGCCATGTCATTGTCAAAAACATTTTGTTCTTTGTTCCAGCTTACTTTAGTTCCTGTTTTAAAGGCGATATTCCCCATATGGCAAACTAATGCTGTATTATACCCAACTTCTATTGGAGCTGTGAGTGAAGAAGCATCCCTTGTTTTTACTGCTTCAATAAAATTGGATGTATGTAAATCCAATCCATTGCCTTGATTAGTTTGCAAGGGAACTTGCTCAATTTTGGGGCCTAAATCTGTACTCCAGTCCGGGCGATTATTTTCAGGAATCACTTCCCAACCCCCTCGATCTAGGACCAAAGTTCCATTGTTTCCAATAAATGCAATGCCATGGTTACGATTATAATTCCCGCCATCAATTCCCGTAGCATGCTCCCAAAGAATTGAAAAATCCTCGTACTCGTATACAGTTTGTAATGTGTCTGGTGTTTCAGAAGCATCATTTGGATAAGCAAATTTACCCCCTAAGGCCATTACAGCTTTTGGAGTAGATGCTTGCATTCCATATAACGCATAATCAATCAGATGCACCCCCCAATCCGTCATCAATCCTCCCGCATAATCCCAGAACCATCTAAAATTAAAATGAAATCTATTATTGTTAAAGGGTCTTTTTGGAGCAGGGCCCAACCACATATCATAATCCACACCTTTAGGAATCGGGCTATCACCAATGTTAGGAACTGGTTTCATCCACCCTTGATATGCCCAAGCTTTTGCTAAACGTATCTTTCCAAGTTTACCAGAATGCACATAATTTATAGCATCCACAAAATGAGGTTGGCTGCGCTGCCACTGCCCTATTTGAATCATCCGATCATTAGCATGTACAAAATCTAACATGGCTTTGCTCTCTGCGATTGAATTTGCAATAGGCTTTTCGCAATACACATCTTTACCTGCGGCTATGGAATCTGTCAATTGCAAACAATGCCAGTGATCAGGTGTTCCTATTATAACCACATCTACATCCTTATCATCCAACAGTTCTCGATAATCCGAATACCACTTTGGCTTCTTAATTTCTGCTTTTTCCAATTCTTCTGTCCTAGAGCGCAGCACGTTCTCGTCTACATCACAAAGCGCGACAACTTCGGTTTCTGATATTTTCAAGGTGGATATCAAATCAGCAAAACCCATCCCTTTGCAACCAATAACCCCTATTTGTATCCTGTCATTGGGACTTACATTCTTTCTGATTTTCGCTAAGAGTTCAACTGGGAAAAACATCGGAGCACCCAAGCCCATTAGGCCAAGTGAACCTTTTTTAACGAATTCTCTTCTTGTTGCCATTCGGTTGGATTTTCCCAAAAGATACAAAAAAGCCTCTTGAAAAATTTCAAGAGGCTCGTCTAAAATAGATTTGTGCTAAGCTTATTTCTTGACAGGAGCGGTCAATTTCTTGCTCATTTCCATTGAAATGGCAGAGCGGTCAAATTTTAACCTACCAGCCATGGTTTCAATAACACAAGAAAAGTCCTTGTCATTTAATTCCACAACCTTTCCGTGGAGTCCACTTTTGGTTATTATTTTATCTCCTTTTTTAAGCTCTGAAGTAAATTTTTTCTCATCCTTCTGACGCTTGATCTGTGGGCGGATCATAAAAAAATATGCGACCACGAAAATCAATATCAGTGGTAAAAACTGTCCAATATTTTCCATCTAGATTTTAGTGCTATTTAACAGGACCAGCTGGTTGAGCCTCCTTTGGATTAACAAAGGCCTTGATTCTCAAAAGCTCAGTTCCTTTTTCTGTATTGGCCGTAACGGTAACGGTTTTGGTAACCTGGTTTTGACCTGAACCGTTAAATTTTACCATTAACTCTCCTGAATCGCCAGGTGCAATTGGAGTGTTTTTTGGATATTCTGGAACCGTACAACCACAGCTACTTTTAGCATCCGTTATAATCAAAGGTGCGTTACCAGTATTGGTAAACTTAAATATGGTCTCTTGCGCAGTACCTTGGGCAATTGTTCCAAAATCATGCTCTGATTTTTCAAAACTCATAACGGGAAGCTGCTTTTGTGCTTCATCTCTATCTGTAGCACTTTCAACATTGTCAGCAACTATTTTACTAGAGGCTTTATCCTTGCAGGAAACACTAACAAGGGCAACAGCCATAATCAAACTAAAAATTGTTGTTATTTTTTTCATACTAAAAATTTATTTTTCCAAAATTAATCAAATATTGTTTATTGTAAACCCCTACCTATTTTTTGTAGTTTTCCTTCCGATTTATACTCCTTTGCCAATTTATCCAAAACTCCATTAATAAAAATGCTGCTTTTTGGAGTGGAGTATTCCTTTGCAATTTCCAAATATTCATTTAAGGTTACTTTCTCTGGTATAGATGAAAAGTTAAGTAGTTCGCATATTGCCATTTTTAAGATAATTGAATCAATCTCTGCAATACGATCATTATCCCAATTCGGAGTTTTACCCTCTATCTCTTTTTCCCATTTGGCATCGTTGAGCAATGTTTTGGTAAGAAGATTCTTTGCAAAAACCATATCTTCTTGGTCCTTTAATAACGCAGGTAGGAAGAAATTATCGCCAGATTTGGCATTCGCTTTGCGCAATCTTTTCATCAAAAAAGTATTGACAATAGGAATATCATCTACCCAAGTAAGCTTGTCATCCTCAAAGTATTCGTATATTTTTTCGTTCGGGGCGACTATGTTCTTATATAGCTGGAGTACTGCTTCCCTATCATTTTCATAATCATCTTTGCCATCATTCATATAGTTCTTATAGATGTCACTTGCAATGACCTCCTTATAGATGATTTTCACGTATTCCTCATTCAAATACCAATTGTTCAATTTTCTTTTGGACAATTCTTTTTGAAGGGATTCGTTTTTTGAAATTTGAAGCAGAAGTCTATTATTGACAAACTTTTCTTGGTTTGGATAATCATCTTCTTCGGTTGCCAAGTATTTTGTTGTAGCGTGCTTTGCATGCTTTTCGGCCATGCGATGCAACTCGGCCAATAAGCTCAAAATCAGCAAATAGAGCACATACATATTCTCTATGCTCACCTTTAGAAACTTTTCCTGTTTTTCCAAAGAATCGTCTTTGGACTGGATCAATGCATAAATGCATTGCATTACTTTTACTCTGATATGCCTTCTGGTAAGCATTTTAAAGAACTTTTAAAGTCATTGATTGGCTTTCACTGCGCAAAAGTAATCTTATATTTTAATCCTTCCTATCAAAGTTGTTTTCTTATCACTTTTATAACATTTACTTTGTGGGTAATCGTATATATTTGCTGAATTGCCATCAAAAAACAACTTCCAAAAAACTAGCTATTCCCTCTTATGAAGGAACTAAAACACCTTAACAAATACTTTAAAAAATACTGGTTTAAGCTATTTATGGGGATTTTAATCACCATCATTGCCCGTGTTTTTTCGCTTATAATGCCATCTTACGTAAATAAATCCATTCAGGCCATAGAAGGATTTATCGCAGAGACCATTACCAAGTCTGAAGCCAGAGAACTGCTGTTCGGGTATATTCTTATTATTGTTGGGGCAGCTTTGCTGTCTGGTCTATTTACTTTTTTAATGCGACAAACGATCATTAATGTTTCACGCTACATCGAATATGATCTAAAAAATGAGGTTTTTGATCATTATCAATTGCTGAACCTCAACTTTTATAAGAAAAATAGAATTGGGGACTTAATGAATAGAATCAGTGAAGATATTAACCAAGTGCGTATGTATGGAGGTCCTGCAATCATGTATGGTATCCAGACTATTACGCTTTTCGCCTGCTTAATTCCTTTAATGTTCATTAAAGCGCCCACTTTAGCAGCCTACACACTACTTCCTTTACCTATTTTATCTGTTTTAATATACCAAATCAGTAAAATAATTCATAAACGAAGCACCAAAGTGCAAGAGTTCCTATCCACGCTTTCAACATTTACACAAGAATCTTTCTCTGGAGTAGCGGTGATAAAAGCTTATGGACTTGAACCAAAAACAAATGCCGAGCTAGAAACTTTGGCGGTAGATGGAAAAAATATTAGCATGGATTTAGCCAAGGTAAATGCTTGGTTTTTCCCGCTAATGATTTTGCTGATCGGTATCAGTAATATTTTTGTAATCTACATAGGGGGCAAACAATTCATAAGTGGAGAAATAGCCTCAATAGGAATTATTGCCGAGTTTATTTTATACGTTAATATGCTCACCTGGCCTGTCGCTATCGTAGGATGGTTAACTTCCATTATTCAAAGGGCAGAAGCTTCTCAAAAGCGAATCAATGAATTTTTAAAAGTGGAACCCACTATCAAAAACGAGGTTGCGCAATCAACGGCAATTACAGGAAATATTGAGTTTAAGGATGTCACCTTTACTTATGACGATACCAATATCACAGCACTCAATAAAATCTCATTCAACATAAAAGCAGGACAAACTGTTGCGTTTCTAGGAAAAACAGGGTCAGGAAAATCGACAATACTTGATTTAGTAGCGCGCTTATATGACGTTTCTTCAGGAAAAGTATTGGTTGATGGAGTTCCTGTGCAACAATTGAACCTTAATAGTCTAAGAAGTTCAATTGGTGCCGTGCCTCAAGATGCTTTTCTTTTTTCAGATACCATTGAAAATAATATTCGTTTTGGAAATGAAAATGCCTCATTGGAAGAAATAGTTGATGTTGCAAAACAAGCTGTAGTCCACGAAAATATAGAAGGTTTTGCCAAAAAATATAACACTATTCTAGGGGAACGGGGTATTACCCTTAGTGGTGGTCAAAAACAGCGAGTCTCTATAGCCAGAGCGCTATTAAAAGATCCACAGATATATCTATTTGATGACTGTTTGTCTGCGGTGGACACTGAAACTGAAGAGGAAATACTCAACAACTTAAAGCAGGTATCCCAAGATAAAACCACCTTAATTGTGAGCCATAGAGTTTCATCAGCTAAAAATGCCGATAAGATAATTGTGCTAGAAAACGGTGCCATTATACAAGAGGGAACCCATGAAGAATTGAACAATGTCGAAGGGTATTATAAGGAACTCTACTTGAACCAACTCTCTGAGAAAGAATAGGAAAAAAGTTGCTGGATTAGCTTTTTTTTTACATTTTTGGTAGAATTATTCATCATTGCACTAAATACACACACTAGACCATATGGGCGATAAAGATATAATGGATCAGGAAGAAATTTACTCCAAAGTCTTACGGGCAGGGAGAAGAACCTACTTTTTTGATGTTAGAAGTACCAAAGCAGGTGATTATTATTTAACAATTACTGAAAGCAAGAAATTCACTCACGATGATGGTTCCTTCCATTATAAAAAACATAAAATCTACCTTTACAAAGAAGATTTTTCAGCTTTTAGAGAGATAATGGAGGAAATGATGGATTACATTATCGATGAAAAAGGTCAAGAAGTAATCTCAGAAAGACACCAGAAAGATTTTAAGAAAGAAGAAGAAAACGATACCAGTGAGAATGGTCCTAGTGAAAATGGAACCGCAACAGGTAACTTCACAGATGTTGATTTTGATGATATCTAGTTTTAAAAATCTTTAAAAAAACCATAAAACGGCCTGTGTAATGCAGGTCGTTTTTTATTTTTAACATCGACTAATTCAAACACAATTTTATGAAACAATTTAGCGTCCTATTTTTTGTGATGTTCTGCCTTAGCCTTTCCGCACAAAATGTAACATTAGATTATTACTTACCAGATGGTATTTCTTATAATCCAGATATCCCAAAACCATCAGAAGTAATAGGTCACGAAGTCGGAGAATGGCACGTAACCCACGACAAATTGGTGTTTTATATGCAACAGCTAGCCGCTTCAAGCGATAGGATGACTATTGAAAATAGAGGAGAAACTTTTGAAGGTAGACCTGTCCTTCTTTTAACGGTTACTTCTCCCAAAAACCATCAAAACATAGAAAACATAAGACAACAACATATTGCCTTGTCAGATGGAGAGGCTGGCCTAAATACTTCAGATATGCCCATAGTGGTCTATCAAGGCTTTTCCATTCATGGAAACGAAGCAAGTGGTGCCAATGCTTCCCTGGCCTACGCCTACTACCTTGCTGCAGCGCAGGGTTCAGAAATTGATGCAACCCTAGAAAACACCGTGATTCTTTTAGATCCCAGTTTTAATCCAGATGGATTGCAACGCTTCGCCTATTGGGCCAATACCAACAGAAGTGAGAATCTCAATCCAGATTCAAACGAAAGAGAGTATCACGAGGTATGGCCAGGTGGTCGTACAAATCATTATTGGTTTGATATGAACCGAGATTGGCTTCCAGTGCAATTACCAGAAAGCCGAGCTCGAATTGCCACTTTTCATAAATGGCTTCCCAATATTCTAACCGATCATCATGAGATGGGTACAAATTCCACCTTTTTCTTTCAACCCGGAGAACCAACAAGGGTAAATCCATTAACGCCGAAGGCCAACCAAGAATTAACAAAAGAAATTGCAACCTATCATGCCAAAGCACTTGATAAAATTGGTTCCCTTTACTATTCCGAAGAAAATTATGATGATTACTACTACGGCAAAGGGTCCACTTTCCCAGATGTCAACGGGAGTATAGGCATTCTTTTTGAGCAAGGCAGCTCTAGAGGCCATATCCAAGAAAGTGAAAATGGCACGCTAACCTTTCCCTTCACAATAAGAAACCAGTTTACAACGGCATTGTCAACAGTTGAGGCAGCTAAGAACATGCGCACCAAAATATTGAATTACCAACAGAAGTTTTATAGCGATATGCGTGCTGAGGGTTCAAGAAGCAGAACCAAAGCCATCATTTTTGGTGACAGCAAAGATGCATCCAAGACATGGCATTTGGCCGAAATCTTAAACAGGCATAAAATAAAGTTCCATGAATTGGCTTCAGATGCCACTATTTCAGGAAAAACCTATAAAAAAGGGTATAGCTATGTGGTTCCTATGAATCAAAAGAATCCAAGACTGATTAATGCCATGTTCGAGAAAAGGACAACCTTCCAAGACAGTCTTTTTTATGATATTTCCGCATGGACTTTTCCGTTGGCATTCAATGTGGATTATGCGAATGTAAGTTCACTTTCCAATGCAGGTCCAGAGGTGGTTGATTTTAAGGCTCTCATGGGTGAAGTCTCCAAAAAAAGTAATTATGCCTATTTGTTTGAATGGCATGAATACTACACCCCAAAAGCATTGAATAAAATTCTGGAAAAGGGATTGCGTGCAAAAACAGCCAAATCCCCTTTTACTTTAGAAGGCAAACAATACGATTACGGAACCATTATGGTTCCCGTCCAAAATCAGAAGCTGAATCCAAATGATTTATATGATTTTCTAACTGATGTAGCTCAAGAAAGCAAGATAAAAATCACTGCGGTTTCAACGGGTCTCACACAAGGAATTGATTTGGGAAGCAATGATTTTGATCCTATTAAAAAACAAAAAGTTGCTATTCTGGTGGGTGATGGGGTACGATCTTATGATGCTGGCGAAATCTGGCACTTATTTGATACACGCTATGACATGAAAATCACCAAAATCGACACCCGATATTTTAATACTGCAGATTTGAGCAAGTACACTGATATCATTTTGCCCAGTGGATGGGGCGATAAAATCTTGAATAAAGAAGGAGCCGAAAAAATAAAAAAATGGGTGAAAGATGGCGGGACAGTTATCGGGTACAGAAATACGGCCAAATGGTTTGAAAAAAATGAGTTCTTGAAGCTCGAAATGAAAAAAGACACCCTTGTTGCCAAAAACATCGCTTTTGACCAAAAAAGTGATTTTACAGGAGCACAGGTCACCGGAGGAGCTATTTTTGAAGCAAAACTCGACCGCTCCCACCCTATCAATTTTGGATACAAAAATAATCGGATAGCCATGTTCAGAAATACAAACATATATCTGAAACCTGAAAAAAACAGCTATGACAATCCAATTCAATACACTAATGACCCCTTGTTGAGTGGTTATATTTCCGAGGAAAATGAAGAACTGATTAAAAACAGTGTTCCATTTAAAGCAAAAAGAATGGGCAATGGTAGAGTCATACTTTTTACGGACAACACAAACTTCAGAGCTTTCTGGTATGGCACCAATAAGTTGTTGATGAACGCTATTTTCTTCGGGCAGATGATGTAGAATCCACGTCATTTTGCACCAAAATATGGAACCTAGAATAGTTTAACTTAGAAAATCAAAATCATGGCTAGAACTCCTAGCAATATGTTACCATTGGGAACTAAAGCGCCCTCTTTCATGCTGATAGATACGGTTTCCAATACCTCATATACTCTTGAGGACTTAAAGGGCAAAAAGGGAACTGTTGTCATGTTTATTTGTAATCATTGCCCATTTGTAATTCATGTAAACCCAGAGATTTCAAAACTTGGCAAGGAATATAAGGATAAAGGAATTGGGTTTATTGCAATTTCTAGCAATGATGTCATCAACTATCCCCAAGATGCTCCACATTTAATGAAACAAAAAGCTGCGGAGGTCGGATATTCATTTCCTTATTTATATGACGAAACCCAAGAAGTAGCCAAAGCCTACGATGCAGCTTGTACTCCCGATTTTTATTTGTTTGATGAGAATTTGAAATTGGTATATCGTGGACAATTGGATGATTCCAGGCCAGGAAATGAACTTTCTTTAACCGGAATAGATCTCCGGAGTGCCATAGAAGCACTTTTAAACGGGGAACAAATTGCCGAAGATCAAAAACCTAGTATTGGTTGCAATATAAAATGGGTAACCAGTTGACTCAAGATTTAAATAAATGGAGTTTAATATAACGGAAAGCATACAGATACTCACCAAAACACCTTCAGTCATTTCAAATTTGCTGAAGGACCTTCCAGAAACATGGATAAAAACCAACGAAGGCGTGGATACCTGGAGCCCATATGATGTGGTTGGACATTTAATTCATGGTGAGAAAACTGATTGGATTCCCCGTGCTTTAATTATTCTAGGTGAGAACGAAGACAAAGCCTTTGTACCCTTCGACAGATTTGCCCAACTCAAAAATAGCAGTAGTAGAACTTTGAAACAATTGCTTGCCGAATTTGAGGAATTGAGAACTGAAAACATTCAAAAGTTGCAAGCCTTATCTATTGATGAACAAACGCTAGAACGAAAAGGGATACACCCTGAGTTTGGCGAGGTGACACTTAAACAACTTTTGGCAACTTGGGTAGTGCATGATTTGGGGCATATCAACCAAATAACACGGGTAATGGCAAAGAATTATAAAATTGAAGTTGGCCCTTGGACTAAATATCTAGCGATTCTTCGGGACAAAAAATAAAAACTGATTTTGATAAACTAACTTTTGATAGAAAGATGAAAATCAATCCTAAAGAGGCACTTAAAAAGCTTGCAGCGCAAGAATCCCCTTTTATTACGCTATTTGAGCATGGAACCCTCTCCGTTGAAATGTATAAACCAGATAAAGTGGATTTACAACAACCACACACTAGAGACGAAGTTTATATTGTTGTATCTGGATCAGGCGAATTCTTAAATGATGGTGTAAGAACAGCAGTTGCTCCAGGTGATTTCTTATTTGTTCCTGCCGGAGTAGTGCATCGATTTGAGGACTTTACAGATGATTTTGCCACTTGGGTATTATTTTATGGTCCGGAAGGGGGCGAAAACCCATAATCTTTAGAGTATGGAAGCAATTCTAGAACCTTTAGTTGAAGCCACAATATCTGACTATATTAAAGTAGGCACACAATCATATAATGAACACTATTTACATCTTTGGGAAGGTCGAAACCCCAATCCGTATATCAGTCGTAGTTTTACCCAGAAAGTGGTTTCCAAGGATATACAAGACAATAATTTGAAACTCTTCTTGATAAAGGTTGACAAATCTATAGCTGGCATTGTCAAATTGGTATTAAACTCACCCTTGGATGAATATAGTGCCCAGGAAGCTTTGCTCGCTCAAAAAATATACCTCTTAAAAGCGTATTCTGGTCAAGGTTTGGGGAAAAAAGTACTAGCACTGATTGAAAAATATGCTAAAGATATGGGAAAGAAAATCCTTTGGTTGGATACCATGCAGAAAGGAGGACCTATCCAATTTTATTTAAAAAATGGATTTCAAATAAAAAAAGAAAGCGAGCTTACAATCCCTGGGGCTGTTCGTGCAGAGAAACCGATGTGGGTGCTAACCAAGGTGCTTTAGGCTACCAGCCCTCTCTTTTGATCAGATTCTCAATATGCGCAAAATGATGACTCCCGTGCCAAGCATAGCGGCCCACATTTTCTTCTAGTGTTGTTTCTTCATTACCATCCGGATGCGTAAACTTTCTTTGCAGTTGGTCTGGTGAAAGTCCTTTTAAAAGATACACCAGTTTGGCATGCACTGCTTTTAAGTGATCAAGGGACATTTGTATTGGAGCAGATTTTGCGTCGAACAGGTTGGACCAGCCCTTTTCCATATAGGGTTTGATTATTGGATTATCTTCCGTAAGCGCCCACTTAAATCGTATGTAGCTATGATGGTGACTATCCGAAACATGGTGCACAACTTGTCTTACTGTCCAACCTTCTGGCCTGTATAGGGTTTCCAATTGGGTTTCAGATAGCGGTGTAACCATATCTGCCAATCTTTGAGGTAAATGCTCTAAAATAGCAATCCAATCTTCCAAATGCTTCTTGGTTATTGGCTGAGGAATTTCATAAGTACCTATAGGATACCGAAGCTTTTCTAAAATATCTTTTTCCATAGGTTAAAAATAACAAACTTTGATGTTGTACATGATAAGAAACATGACCAAAATCATTTGAAAAAATAAAACTTTAATACACTTTTAACGGCCATAAAATCATGGATGTTAATGATCCATTAAATTTGTATGTCAATAAAAATTCAATCTTAAAATAGTATTCATGGCAACACTCAGATTAGGCGATACAGCCCCAGACTTTACAGCAGAAACTTCCCAAGGAACTCTCAATTTTTATGATTATTTAGGTGATGGATGGGGAATTTTGTTCTCACATCCAGCAGATTTTACTCCAGTATGTACCACAGAACTTGGAACAGCTGCCAAGTTTAAGGGAGAATTTGAAAAACGAAATGTAAAAATGATGGCTTTGAGTGTTGATGGAGCAGAGTCTCATGCGGAATGGATCAAGGATATCAACGAAACTCAAAATACAGTTGTCAATTTTCCCATTGTTGCAGATGAGGATAGAAAAGTATCTGACTTGTATGATATGATTCATCCGAACGCCAATGATACGCTTACAGTTAGGTCAGTATTCATCATAGGTCCAGACAAAAAGGTAAAACTGACTTTGACATATCCAGCTTCCACAGGGCGTAATTTTTATGAATTACTTCGTGTTGTGGATTCCTTACAGCTAACTGCCCATCATAAAGTGGCTACCCCAGCCAATTGGGAACATGGCGAAAAGGTTGTGGTTAGTCCCGCAATACCAACAGAAGAGGCCAAAGAAATCTTTTCTAAAGGTGTAGAAGAAGTAAAACCTTATTTGCGTTTAACCCCAGATCCAACGGCATAATCACAATATCAGAAAATAAAAAAGGGAAAAAAAACGATATCTACATAAATTAAACGTACCTTCGCGGCTCATTTAATTATTTAACATTTAGTAATGAGTAAAGGAACAGTAAAATTCTTCAACGATTCAAAAGGCTACGGCTTTATCACTGAAGAAGGTTCAAACACAGATCACTTCGTACACGTTTCAGGTTTAATCGATGAAATTAGAGAAGGTGACGCAGTAGAATTCGAACTACAGCAAGGTAAAAAAGGATTGAACGCCGTAAACGTACAAGTTATAGATTAAGGTTACAGTACACTTTTTTATAAAACAAAACCCCAAGCACAGCTCGGGGTTTTTTTTGTTTACAATTTTGTTTAAAGATTACGCAACCAATTGCCATTTCATAATCTAAAGCTTAAACAAACTTGTTCCCCAGCAACCATTAAACAGACAACACTATGAATACCTTTTTTGCAATCCTTTCCGTTTTGCTCGCCATTAATATTGTATTGCTGCTGCTAAGTGTAAACAGTTCTAAAAAGTAGTTTTTAGTCTACAGATTTTTTAATCTCTAATAAAAGGAAAATATCCTAAGACAATATAGTAGGGTATTTCTGCGTTCGGTTGTTATAAAGATAAGTTCCCCAGAAACAAAATCTTGAACAAATGAGCACCTTTTTTGTCGTATTGCTTTTATTACTTGCCCTTAACCTTTGTTTGTTATTGGTAAGTGTAAATAGATCAAAATAAAAAAAGCTCCCAAATTTGGAAGCTTTTTTATCTTATAGGAAATAGGTTTTATTAGTCAGCCTATTTTACATTCATTAACTCCACATCAAATATTAAGGTAGCATCTGGCGGTATAACACCTCCGGCACCAGCACTTCCATATGCCAATTGCGATGGAATTACAAAACGTGCCTTATCTCCTACTTTTAGCAAAGCTATTCCTTCATCCCAGCCTGGAATCACTTGCCCAACTCCCAAAGTAAAATCGATAGGTTGATTTCTACTATAAGAAGAATCGAATACCTGTCCGTTGGTTAAGCTCCCTTCATAATGAACAGAAACAGTTTTCCCTTTTTCTGCTTGAGTACCACTTCCTTGTTGAATCATTTTATAGCGTAGACCGCTCGTTGTAGTATCAAATCCTGCTGCCAATTTTTCCATTTCTGCTTCTGCTTGCGCCTTGGCTTCTGCAATTCTTTTTTCACGAGCACCTTCAAAATTTCTAAAAGCTTCTATGGCATTCCACGCTTCTGCTTCTGCTCCAACTCTAACAATTTCCAACGTATCTAAAGCGTCTCCTTGAGCAATAGCATCTACTATATCTTGCCCACTTTCCACATGACCAAAAACGGTATGTTTGTTATCTAACCAAGGTGTCGCAACATGCGTGATAAAAAACTGGCTTCCATTGGTGCCCGGTCCAGCATTGGCCATAGATAACACTCCAGGGCCGCTATGCGTTAACTCTGAGTGAAATTCATCATCAAATTTATAACCTGGGTCACCTGTTCCGGTTCCTTGAGGACATCCTCCTTGAACCATAAAGTCGGCGATTACTCGGTGGAACTTCAACCCATTATAATAAGGATTTCCCTGTGGTTTAACACTATTTTCCATATTCCCTTCGGCCAAGGCCACAAAGTTACCCACAGTCCCTGGGGTTTTATCATGAGTCAATTTTACTAAAATCTCCCCTTTTGTTGTATTGAATTTTGCGTAGATTCCTTCTTGCATTGCTTTTATTATTTGATTATTCGATTTCTCGAATTTAGGGCGCAAAGATACAGTTTTTTAAGTGTTGGACTTTTATCAAATTTGCAAATTGAATTCTTGAGCTATTTTGGAAAACTAACTTCCGATAATCGCTTTATAATAAGGTTTTTTTTGCATACATCAATTTTTTGTAACTTTAAGAACCTCCGACCTTTAGAGCAAAATCTATCCATAAATTCATAGTTATGAAAAAATATCCTTTATTAGTAATCTCACTGTTGACATTACTAATCAGCTGTAAAGGCAATAGCCAACAAAAACCTGAAAACAGTCTCAACTGTTCCGAATATTGGGCCAACGTTAGGATGAATGATTTTTGTGGTCTGGCTGCGGGCCATTTTGAATTTAATACCATCCCCGTAGATATCTGCAACGCTGACCAAAATGATGATACCTACCCCTTTGATGATCTTGTTTCCATTAGAGTGTACAATCATTTTTCAGAAGTTGCCGCCAAGCAAGCATTTAATCAAGAAGAAGCAGATGCAGTTGCACTGGGCAATTATTTAGTCGCTGATGATATAGGTGATGATGGTTTTGCTCTTATCTCTGTTCAGTTTGGAGAACTGGACTCAGCGATCATACAAACAGTCAAAGGTACTTTCACCGTTTATGTAGAAGTTAACGGCAAGGCACATAACGGAGCTCGTAATTGTTTTGATAAAGACACCGTACTTGAATTTGCCAAAGCATTAGTGCATCCGTTATAAACAAAACTGACTTAACTATTATAAAATTTCTCTATCCTTTAATCTTTGTGGATGGAATAGTTCCATATTTATCCATCAAATACACCAAACTGGCCATGGTTGCCGCCCCCAATTCCAATTCACGCTTGTTTACATGCTCAAAAGTGTCATTTTCTGCATGATGGTGATCAAAATAGCGCTGGGAATCTGGCCGTAAGCCTGCAAGAACCAAACCTTCACTCTTTAATGGGCCTATATCCGCACCACTATAGCCTTTAACAAACATGTGAATCAAATAAGGTTCGAATAAACTTTTCCAACCCTGCACTTGTTTTAGGTTTTCCTCAGAGCAATCAAAAGAAAAGCCTCTTGGCGTAAATCCGCCTGAATCACTCTCCAAGGCAAATACATGTTTTTCATTTTTACGTTGTGCAACCTCTGCATATTTATTTCCACCGCGAAGTCCGTTTTCCTCATTCATAAACAATACCGCTCGAATAGTGCGTTTTGGTTTGTATCCAGATATTTTCAATAAGCGTAGCACATCCATACTCTGTACACAGCCAGCACCATCATCATGAGATCCATCTCCCAAATCCCAAGAATCTAGGTGTCCGCCAACCACCATAACTTCATTTGGATAGGTCGTTCCTCTGATTTCTCCAATAACATTATAGGATTCCACATCTTCAAATTGCTTGCAATTTTGTTTGAAATAGAACTTTATGTTTGGGTTCAGTTTAAGTGTAGTACTTAGTAGTTCCGCTGCATTAGTACTGATCGCTGCAGCTGGAATACGACTGGCAACTGGAGTATCTCCATAACTCATAGAGCCGGTGTGGGGATAATCGTCCAAACGTAAATTTACGGAACGCACAATAACCCCTGCCGCTCCATATTTTCCTGCCTCTGCTGCACCAGCATATCGCTGGTCCACACAGCCTGAGTAGGCCGCAAATGTGCTTATTTGGGTTGGATCCATAGGTCGATTGTAAAAAACAATCTTGCCTGATATTTTTTCTTTCCCCAGCTTTTCTAAATCTTCTATGCCCTGTACTTCAATGATATTGGCTTTTAACCCACCATCTGGGGTTGCCACTGATCCGCCAAGGGCACAAATGGGAACATTGGTAGTGAGTCCTGGCTTTGTTTCTATATAGGCAAACTCAGGGGTGCCTCTCACCCATTTAGGCACCATTACGGGTTGTAACCATACCCTATCCAGTCCCATAGAATCTAATTGTCCCTTTGTATAGTCCACAGCTTGTTGGGCCTGTACAGATCCAGATAACCGGCCTCCAATCTGATTCGATAGGTGATTTAGCCAGTCATAGGCTTTTCCTTTGGTCAGGGCGAGGTCATAAATTGCCTTTAGTTGTTTTTCATCATCAGATTGTGAGAAAAAAGGGGTGCTTGCCAATAAAAAGACTAAAAGTAAGGTTGTTCTCATTCGTTTTCTTTTTCCAATTCTTGTTTAAAGCTTTCTAAATTAGCCTTTATTTTTTCCTCCAACTCTGGTTCTTGCACATCTTTATGTTTTTTTAACGCTTCTAATAAAATGGATGCAACAATTACACGGGCGGCTTTTTTATTATCAGCTGGAACTACATACCAAGGAGCGTGCTCTTTTGAGGTTTTGTTAATGGCTTCTTCATAACAGGTTTGATAGGCATCCCACAACTTTCGTTCTTTGAGGTCTCCTGCAGAAAACTTCCAGTTTTTCTCTTTTAATCGTAATCTTCTCAATAATCGCTGACGCTGTTCTTCTTTGGATAAATGAAGAAAGAATTTGAATATCAAGGTGCCGTTTTCCGCTATATGCCTTTCAAAATCATTTATTTGTCGATATCTGTTTTCCCAAAAAGCCTCATCTATATCGGATACAGATTCAATCCCCGGAATATTCTCTCCGAGAATATATCCAGGATGCACCTTGGTAACCAATACATTTTCATAATGTGTTCTATTAAACACGCTGAACTTTCCACGTTCCGGTAAAGCTATATAGTGGCGCCAAAGATAATCATGCTTCAATTCCAGTTCGGTGGGCACTTTAAAACTGTGTACTACTACCCCTCTTACATTAAAATCCTTAAAAACTTCTCTAATTAGGCTATCCTTACCGGAAGTATCCATTCCTTGTAGGCATACTAGCACTCCATATTTTCCATGAGCATACAGCATGTCCTGAAACTTGCCCAAATCTTCTCTAATATGCTCTAAATCCTTTTTTAGCTCCTTCTCTGACTTATTAAAATCCTCATAGGTGCTCTTCTTCGACAATTCTATGGGGTTCTTTATTTGATAGGAGGTTATTTCCACTTTTTCCATAAGAATGAATATAGCCTTTTTTGGTCATTCATTCAACCATCCCTTAAAAACTGCAGTTCAACGATCCTTTTTACATCTTATAGTTTTAGATCGTGTTTTATCGATTATTTTTTACTTCCAAACGATTCTTCCTGTAATTTAGTAGGAAACATAAGACGCAAAGTCCCAAATCTAGCGTTATGAAAACAAAAAAGATTATTCTCTTTATAGTCTTTATTATAGGCGTTCTTAGCCTATTATTAATGACTTCATTCACTACTCGGAATGCATGTGAGTATGCTAATTCCAATTTGGAATACATAAAAAGTCAGACGCAAGCCGCTATAGTTGCAGATGATTTTGAAATGTCCAAGTATTTTGCATACAAGGCATTAAACAGTATTGAAAAAACCAAATTTAACTTTATAGATTGCGGATGTGAAGGCACCATTGAAAGTCTTGAAAAAACCCTCTCCCATCTTAAAAAAGCTACTATAGCAGAATCTCAGGAAACTTCTAAAAAATCCTTGCACAGGGCATTGGAAAGTACAGAGATAGGTATTAAAGTGCTTAAAATCTTTGAACAGGAATTCTCAAGTTCTTATGGCAATGCCACACTTGTTTTAAATACTAAAGATGCTATACATAGTCAAGGTGGTATTCTATTGCCCCAAGGTGAACTTTTACGTCAAAAAGTACATGACTGTTTATTGGGTTTTGAGACCTCTTTGGATAAAGTGGTGAAAGGGGTGGAATGCCAAGAAGCTTCTAGGTTTATCTCTAAAATTCATGAAGAAGCCAGACTTATTCTGTTAAACACAGAACTATCTGAACCAAAAAAGCAGTATCATCAGCGAGTTAAAACCATTACACAAGATGCTCTTGTGAAATTAGGGGAGTGCTCGATAGATTAACTTATTTGCTTGCAAATAGTTTTACATCTTCTTCGGATACTTCTTTACCGCCAAGTATAATTAATCGTTCCACTACATTGCGTAGTTCACGAACATTTCCTGTCCAGTCATACCCTTTTAATAATTCAAGAGCTTTCTTCGAAAAATCTTTGGGTGTAGTTCCTTGTTCCGAGGCTATTTTTTGGGAAAAATGGTCAATCAACATAGGAATATCGTTGCGCCTATCATTCAAAGCGGGAACCTTAATGAGAATAACGGCTAAACGATGGTATAAATCTTCGCGAAACCTACCTTCTTCTATCTCCTTTTTAAGATCTTTGTTCGTGGCGGCCAAAACGCGAACATCTACTTTAATATCCTTATCCGTGCCTACTCTTGAAATTTTACTTTCCTGAAGTGCCCTAAGCACTTTAGCTTGGGCAGACAAACTCATGTCTCCTATCTCATCCAGAAAAATGGTTCCTTTATTTGCGGCCTCAAACTTACCCGCTCTATCTTTTACAGCCGACGTAAACGCCCCCTTAACATGACCAAAAAGTTCACTTTCTATCAATTCCGAAGGAATTGCCGCACAGTTAACTTCTATAAATGGAGCTGATGACCTTGGACTTTTTTCGTGCAACCAGTGGGCCACCAGTTCTTTTCCTGTACCATTTGAGCCTGTTATAAGCACACGCGCATCTGTAGGCGCCACTTTTTCAATGATTTCCTTAATAACACCTATCTCATCGCTCTCCCCAATCATTTCATAGTTTTTGGAGACCTTTTTTTTCAAAATTTTGTTTTCAACCACCAGCTCCTTTCTATCCAACGCGTTCCTAACAGTGGTCAACAATCGGTTTAAATCTGGTGGTTTAGAAATGTAATCAAAGGCTCCAAGACGCATCGTATTTACCGCTGTATCTAAATCTCCATGTCCAGAAATCATAATAAAAGGAATCTCTGGCTTTATTTTTTTGGCTGCTTCAAGGACTTCTACCCCATCCATTTTTGGCATTTTAATATCACACAGTACCAAATCAAAATCTTCCTTTTTAATTGCTTCAATCCCCCTTAACCCATCCTCTGCTTCATTTACATTATAGGAATCACTTTCTTCGCTTAAAATCTTGACCAACACTCTTCTGATTGCCGATTCATCTTCTATTACCAATATTTTTGACATACTTTCCTATTTAAAAAATTCCAATTTTGAAGCCTGTTCTAATATAGATATTTGCTTCGTCATTTAATACAAAAACATCTTTTCTATCATCGCTTCGTAGTTTTCCTTCTTGAACCAAAGATCTACCTACTGTTGCATATATGGACATGCGTTTTGATATGTTGTACTGATAACCCAATGTTCCAATTAAAGCTGAAAGAGAAATCTTTGACCCCACTTGATTATTCTGTAAAGGAATATTGTTTTGGATATTTATGAAGTACCCATCCAATAATAATGCCATTTCCAAAGTGTGTTTTTTGGCAACATGGTGTTTAAATGTAGATTTGGGAATACCCAATGTATAGGACCATTTTGGATGAAACCTTCGGTAATAACTAATCAAAGGCAATGGGATGGGTAAACCGGTGGTGCTATTATAAGACAATCCCAGCACAATTCTAAAGGGTTTTTCTGCTTTTTGATTCTCTTTCCATAAGGTTGCTGTGGCATTAAAAAAGAAATCGTCAGTTATGGTGCCGCTGGTGAAATTTGATGCAAACCTTGGTGTTATTATTGTTACAAAATTCCAATTTTCGTTCCATTTGGTAATGAATCCGAGGTTTAAATCCACAACGTGAAATCGAATCAATTCGCTTTGATCAAAAGGAAAGTTCTGGGAATATCCCACATCCAATTTATTATACTCCAAACCCGTAATGAGGTAATCCTTCTTTTCATTCAACTTAATGGGCAAGTTAAAAAGCGCTTTATAACGTTGCGTTTTTATTCCAGTATCATTTTCTGGGATATTAAGGTATTCAAACTTAAAAATATCCGAGCTTTGACAAGTTCCTGAATGATAAAAGAGCATACCAAGGGTTAAACTTAGTGCCCAAATTACTTTATGATATGTAGCGGTTTTTATTTCTCTTGAGGTTTTTGATGCTGCATGATGTGAACATCTCGTTGCGGGAACGGAATGCTAACGTTATTTTCCTTGAACTTCGTATTTATTTTATATCTAATATCACTTTTGATTTTAGGATCACCAAAACTATCGTTGGTGAAAAAATGAAGGGAAAAATGCAGTGCCGAATCTCCAAAATCATCAAACAACACAAAAGGCTTTGGGTTTTTTAGCACCTGTCTTTGTTCAGCGGCCACCTCTTCCAATAATTTGGTAACCAAATCTACATCGCTGCTATATGCCACACCAACCTTTACGCTTTCTCGAGTGGTTCTATGGTTTTGGGTATAATTATGAACGATATCGCTAATGAATTTGTGATTTGGAATAATAATTACCTTATCATCTCGAGTAATCGCCCTTGTAGTTCTCAATTTAATTTCAAAAATCTTACCCACTTTACTATCTACCTCAACAATGTCGCCTACTTGAAGGGATTTATCTATTATAATAAAAATACCGCCAAGAATATCCTGGAATAATTCTTGAAGTGCCAATCCCAATCCTACGAAGAGTGCCGCCGACGCGGTAATGATAAGCGTGATATCTATCCCAGCTGCACTTAATGTGACCAGGACCACCACCAGATAAATTACATAATTGATAAACTTAAAAACACTGGAAAATTTCTGTTTATCCTCCTGCTCCATTTTGCGGGTGAATAGATATCTCAACCATTTAAGCAGGAATTTTGTAACGATAAAGGCAATAGTCAAAAGCAATAACAGACCAACTGTAAGGTGAATGGATTTCTCCCCTTCTCCAAGGTGGATGCCAAGATTCATAAAATCCTTAATAGATCCCCAAATATCTTCTCGGATAATTTCCTTTATTTCGCTGGTTTCTTCTTGCATAGTTCTTTAATATCGTAACCATTTAAATAATTCCCTATATGTAGGTCGCTTACCATACATCAATATGCCCACTCTATAAATTTTGGCGGCTAACCATACAATGGCTAAAAATGCCATGATAAGTAAAACAATGGACAGTATAAACTGCCACAAAGGTACTCCACCTTCTCCAATTCCCCCCGGAAGTCGCATCAGCATCACTATTGGTGATGTTAGCGGAAATAAGGAAAATCCTACCGCCACAGGTCCGTGGGGGTTTCCAAAAACAGAAAAGAATCCCACATAAATGCCTAACATCAAGGGTAAAATTACTGGAAAAACAAATTGTTGCGTATCCGTTTCGTTATCCACAGCCGCACCAATTGAAGCATAAATAGAGCTATAAATAAAATATCCTAAAATAAAATAGATTAAAAAAGAGCTTATCAAAAGTGCCCAAGGAATATTCATGATTTCCATGGCATACAACATCATGTCGCTATCTGGCGAGGCAGGAAATTGACCCACAGCATTCATATTTCCCCGAGTCATGGTGTTTTCTGTAGCCATAGCGCCCAAGTCAATATCTAAAAACAACACAACAAGAAATAGTAATAGCGAGGCAGAGATAATCCAAATAACAAATTGTGTTATCCCAGCTAGGGACGTCCCTATTATTTTACCCAGCATTAATTGAAAGGGCTTGACAGATGAAATAATCACTTCTATAATTCTGCTGGTTTTCTCTTCAATAACACTTCTCATTACAAAGGTTCCGTATATGATGATAAACATCATAATTGCGTAGCCAAACAAACCACCAATCCATACCTTTATCTCATTAATCCCTTTAACGCTTTTTGCGCCCTCAAAAGTCGCCAAGTTAATTTCAAAAGGTTCTTCCACCGCTGAAAACTGCTCAACTGAGACTCCTAAATCTACAAGTCTTTTTTGTCGTAGTTTTTTCTGAAAAACACCTTCCAAACGCTGTGTAATGTTAGTGTTGGGATTATCCTTAGTATATAAATATGAGGCATTGGCAACCCCCTCTATTTGTGATTTGTTGGGGAGGTGTAGTAATCCGTAGTATCCCAATGAACTTGTAGAATCCTTAGCTTCTTGTAGTGAAATATTCTCAAAAAGCACATAAGACATGCTTTCCGTAGCCTTAAACTCCGTTTTGAAAAATTGGCTCTCATTTAGTACTGAAATGACTCTTTTCTCGCTGTCATTTATTTTGGTGAGATAAGCAATAAGCACAATCATTCCCACTATTAAAATAGGACTCAAAATCGTCATTATGATGAACGATTTATTTCTCACTTTGGCCAAATACTCCCGTTTAATAATTAGCCCCAGCTTATCTATCATTTTCCTTATTATTTACGGTTTGAATAAAGATATCATTGGCTGAAGGAATGGTTTCTTCAAAGCGATTGACATTTGCTTTACTTGATAAGTCGGACAAAACCTTAGCCGTGTTGTTAGATGGCAGTTGGACGGTAAAATCCAATTGTTTTTCATTTGGATCAAAACTTGAAGTCAAAATTTGATAACGTTCTTCAAGGATTTTTAAAAATTCTTCTCCTTCTTGTGCTACTTCCAAGCCAACATTAAAGATATTGTTTTTGTATGCTTTTTTAATTTCGGAGAGTTTACCGTCCAAAATCTTCTCTGATTTATGTATTAGGGCAATATGATCACAAAGTTCTTCCACAGACTCCATCCGGTGGGTAGAAAATATAATAGAGGTCCCTTTCTCCTTGAGCAGTAGGATTTCATCCTTTATAATATTTGCATTTATAGGGTCAAATCCACTAAAAGGTTCATCAAAAATTAGCAATTGGGGTTCATGTAAAACCGTTACAATAAACTGAATTTTTTGGGCCATTCCTTTAGAAAGCTCCTGAATCTTTTTATTCCACCAGTCGCCAATATCCAAGCGTTCAAACCAATATTTTAATCTTTTTTTGGCTTCGCTTTTGGAAAGACCTTTAAGTTGGGCCAGATACAACGCCTGCTCTCCTACTTTCATGCTTTTATAAAGTCCTCTTTCTTCTGGTAAATATCCGATAAGCGAAACATGTTCCGGCAGTAAGGGGCTCCCATTAAACAAAACTTCTCCTGAATCTTGGTAGGTTATTTGATTTATGATGCGAATAAAAGTGGTCTTTCCAGCCCCATTAGGGCCCAAAAGCCCATAAATGCAATTCTTTGGGATTTCAAGTGAGATGTTGCTCAATGCAGTATAATCTCCATAGGATTTGGAGACGTTTTTGGCAACAAGGATGTTATCCATTTAAACAATTTTTTCAAAGATATGTATTTGCCCAAAAAGACCACTACGCCTTTAAAAACAAAACCCACCCTTAAAAAATCAAGGATGGGAAAAAAATTGCTATGAAAAAGAAAATTAGATGCTGGTTTCCCAACATCAGTTTCAAATATACGTTTTTTATTTAAACAGAAAAGCATTTATGCGCTAGGAGAACATATCTTTAACCTTTTCAAAAAAGGACTTATCCGATTTTTCAGGCTTTGGCACAAAGTTTTCGTCATTCTGCATGCGTTCAAAAAACTCTTTTTGCTCCCTATTGAGTTCTCGTGGGGTCCAAACGTTCACATGTACCAACAAATCACCGCTACCATACCCATTAATACTGGATATTCCTTTGCCTCTTAATCTTAGTATTTTTCCAGATTGAATTCCAGGCTCTAGTTTTATTCTCACCTTCCCTCCCACGGCATCAATCTCTTTTGAACTGCCCAAAACGGCTTCCGAAAAACTGATATATAGATCGTAATGAAGATTATCACCCTCTCTTTTTAGCGTATCGTGCTCAACGGTTTCTATGGCTACCAATAAATCCCCTGGAATTCCATTTCCTGGGGCTCCATTTCCTTTACCGGAAACTTTTAATTGCATGCCTTCTTCAACACCTGGTGGAATTTTAATGGAAACCGTTTCCTCCTCCGTCTTCAACCCTTGTGCATCTGCTCCGCTAGGCCTCTTATCAATGGACTGACCAGCTCCTCCGCATGTATTACACGTAGTCGCAGTCTGCATTCGCCCAAGAATCGTATTGGTAATCTTCGTGACCTGTCCGCTTCCGTTACATGTTGGGCATGTTTTGTACGTAACTCCTTCTGCCTGTACCTTTCTCCTGACCTTTACTTTTTTCTCAACACCATTGGCAATTTCTTCCAATGTTAATTTTACTCTTATGCGAAGATTACTTCCTTTTACACGGCGTTGTCCACCGCCAAAACCTCCGAAACCACTAAATCCGCCACCAAAAGCGCTTCCAAAAATATCTCCAAACTGACTGAAAATGTCATCCATGTTCATGCCTCCACCGCCAAAACCAGCTCCACCTTCAAAGGCAGCGTGACCAAATTGGTCATACTTTGCACGTTTATCTGGGTCGCTTAAAACTTCATAGGCCTCAGCTGCTTTTTTAAACATTTCTTCGGCCTTGGTATCACCCGGATTCTTATCTGGGTGAAATTCAATGGCTTTTTTCCGATATGCCTTTTTAATTTCAGCTGCAGATGCTCCTTTGGATACGCCCAATATTTCGTAAAAGTCTTCCTTCATAAATTCTTAATTACCAACGACCACTTTCGGGTGTCGAATGATACGATCTCCAAGCTTAAATCCTTTTTCGACCACATCTATTATTTTGCCTTTCATCTTTTTATTAGGCGCCGGAATCTGAGTAATTGCATCATGAACCTCCGCATCGAAAACATCACCTTCTCCAACTTCCACTTGCTCTAAGCCTTTTCCTTTTAAAGTTTCTTTGAGTTTATTACTGATGAGCTCCACTCCCTTAAACATTTCTTTATCCTCAGATTTAGAAATTTCCTTAAGTGCCCTATCAAAATCATCTAAAACAGGCAATAGGGAAACAATCACTTCTTGACCGGCAGTTTTAAAAAGATCCATACGTTCTTTTGAAGTTCTTTTTTTAAAATTTTCAAATTCTGCAAAAAGTCTTAAAAACTTGTCTTTTTCCTTCGCCAAATCTCCACGCAATTGATCTTCTACAGAAGCTTCAGTGTCTGCTCCTACCTCATTTTCTGTATTCGTGCTTTCCTTGCTCAGTTCAGGATTTTCAACTATTTGGGAATCATTCAACTCCCCGTCCATTTCCTCAACCTTACTTTTCTTGCTCATATACCGTTTATTTTATTTCCTTTTTTGAAGTGGCAAAAGTACTGCCAATTGTCTAAAAATGTCAAAATGTCACAAGAAATCATAAAAAAATCCGCCATAGGCGGATGGGTCTATTTATACCTTTATTAAATAATGCTAAACAAATTCCTTATTCATAGAAGTCATCTGTGATTCGTTGTCCTTTTTTCCTGGTGAAAAAAGGTTCTCAAAAGCAGCACCTATATTGGGATGTTGAAAAATAAACCCTTTTTCCTCAATGTGCTTACAACTAACACGTTGACTTGCAAAAAGCAGGTATGACATTTCACCCAAAATAAGCTGCATTGCAAACTCGGGTACATTCGGGAGGATTAGAGGTTTATTGAGAATTCTGGCCAATTCCTTGGTCATCTTCGCATTGGTTACTGGATTTGGAGCTACTGCATTAAAAACTCCTTCAAGTTTATTTTCCAGTACAAAAACAAAAATCTGTGCTAAATCTTCAATATGAATCCAGGATTGCCATTGATTTCCAGTTCCGAAGGCTGCCCCAACAAAGTTTTGAATAGGTCGTGCCATTTTAGGCAATGCTCCTCCCAAAACTGATAGCACAATACCTATTCTAACTTTGGAAACACTAAAATTAAAGGTATTGAATGTATCTATTTCACTTTCCCATTTTTCTACGACCTCACCTAAAAAACTATCATCAACCTCCGCTTCATTTTCATCATAATAATTGATAAGGGAATTGGGGTAAATCCCAATCGCTGAAGCTGAAACAAAAGATTTTATTGAAGTGGAATCAATCTGCTCAAGTGCTTTGCGCAGAGTTCGTAAGCTATCTATTCTACTGGAAAGTATTTTCTTCTTGTAAGCTGAGGACCATCTTTTGGAAATACTGGCTCCAGCAAGATTTATTATCGCGGAAACACCCTCTAAACTGGATACATCTATTTCACCTTTGGATGGATTCCAATAAAAACCATTAAAATCTTTGGCCGAACCTATTTTTTGTCTTTTTGTGGTCAAATAATTCACAGATATGCCTTTCTCGTGCAACGCCTTTACTATGGCTTTGCCCACTAATCCCGTAGCACCTGTAATCAACACCTTCATACAATCATTTTGAAACAAATTTAACGGATTAAACCACTGTTTTTCAGGGATTAATTAAGGTTTAACACAATTGTTTAAACTTTAAACAAATTTATGATAATATGGAGCGATCAATTAACACTGCTTTAGTAAAATCCTAAATTTTAATTGCCCTCAACATTTCGCGTTTCCCAGGTGGTCCGGGCAATCTTTCAACCCTAAATCCAACAGCTTGCAAAGCCCTTCTTACACTACCTTTAGCTGCATAGGTCACTAGCACCCCATCGTCTTTAAGGGCCTGGTACATTCTAAAAAAAATCTCCTCTGTCCATAACTCAGGTTGGACCCTGGCGCCAAAGGCATCAAAATAAATAAGATTAAACAGATTGATGTCATTTATCGATTTAAAATCTTTCATCTGTTTTGTAAGATGAAAATCCTTGGTAATGGAAATACGTTCTTCCCATGTTGAATCATGCATTTTTTGAAAAAACTCCTGAGTGTCTAACGCATCCAACTGGGAGCAATAATCCAAAGCTGCAACTTCTTCCAAAGAAACGGGAAATGCCTCAACGCCAACATAGTCTAATTGTAGGTTTAATTTTTTCATTTCCAACAGTGTGATCAGTGCATTCAGCCCTGTACCAAAGCCAATTTCCAACAAATGCACATGAGTGTCTTTAAATAGTCGCAATCCGTGCTCTATAAAAACATGATAGGCCTCTTGTATAGCTCCATGTTTGGAATGATATTGTTCATCCCAATCTTCAATTTGGATTGTTTTTGACCCATCGCCTGTTACTATTATTCTTCTTTTCAAAATATTGTATCCTATAATTACCAATAATTGCCATCATTTTCTGCCATCTTTTAAACAAGATGCATTAAAAATGTTAAATCCATCAGAGATTGGGAAAATCTTAAAATTTCAGACGGAAACTGCTTAATTTTAATCTAAAAGTAAGCAATGCTATTGCGTAATGTTTAATTTTATCGGTTCAAATTCTTTAAGCATGGGAACAATGACAAATACTGTGATGGTTGAAAAAGCAAAAGTTTCAAAAATCAATGAGGTTGATTTTGACAATCTCCCTTTTGGTAGTGTTTATAGCGACCATATGCTAGTCTGTGATTATAAGGACGGGAAGTGGAATGCTCCCAAGATAATGCCATATCAGCCTTTGACACTGGATCCTTCCGCAAAAATATTCCATTATGGGCAATCCATTTTTGAAGGTATGAAAGCCTATAAGGACGATGAAGGCAGCATCTGGTTATTTAGGCCATTAGAAAATTTTAAACGATTGAACAAATCGGCCAAGCGAATTGCCATACCTGAACTTCCTGAAGAATATTTTATGGAAGGACTCACTACGCTTTTACAATTGGATAGTGATTGGATTCCGCAAAACCCTGGAAGTTCTTTATATGTGCGACCTTTTATCCTGGCTTCGGGAACGGGGTTTCATGCTTCACCAGCAGATGAATATAAATTTATTATTGCTTGTGCCCCTTCAGGCGCATACTTTTCAGGTAAGGTAAGAGTACTGATCGAGGAGAATTATTCAAGAGCCGCTAATGGAGGTGTTGGCTACGCTAAGGCTGGCGGAAATTATGCCGGACAGTTTTATCCAACGCAATTGGCGATAGATAAGGGATACAATCAGGTTATTTGGACCGATGACAATACCCATGAATATATTGAGGAGGCTGGAGCAATGAACATATTTGTTCGGATAAACGATACTTTAATAACAGGGCCAACCAGTGATCGTATATTGGACGGCATTACCCGTAAGAGTATTTTGGATATTGCAGAAGATGAAGGAATTGCGACTGAAGTTCGAAAAATTTCAGTGACCGAAGTTGTTGAAGCAGCTAAAAATGGAAGTCTAAAGGAAATGTTTGGTGCTGGTACAGCTGCGGTGGTATCACCTATTGCTGGTTTTGGCTATAAAGAAACCGACTATGATTTGCCTGAACTGACAAATAGCTATGCTTCTTTACTAAAAAAGCGAATTACCGATATTCAATACAACCGAGCTGAAGATAAATTTGGCTGGCGGTACAAAGTATAAATAAAAAAGGGCGTCTAAGACGCCCTTTTTTATTTATCCAATACCCCTTGAATATTCGGTTTAAAATAGTTGGGGCCCTTAAGCACTTTTCCGTCCTCACGATAAATGGGCTTGCCATCTTCCCCCAGCTTACTCATATTACTTCGTTGAATTTCTTCAAACACTTCTTCAATCTTATATTGCATTCCATGTTCCAAAATGGTACCGCAAAGAATATATAGCATATCCCCTAAAGCATCGGCTACTTCAATAAGGTCATTATTAGTTGCAGCCTCTAGGTACTCTTTGTTTTCTTCATCCATAAGATTGAATCGAAGTAGGTTTTTGTCAGTACCTAAATTGGCTGTGGGTTTTTGGGACACACCAAGTCCAAAAGAGTTATGAAACAGTTCAACTGCCTTTATTTTACTTTCCATTATACTTGAATTGCTTTAGTTTTGCATAAAAATATAAAATATGTTCAGCTCAGGACAATTAATTTTTGCGGCACTATTTGTAGTAGTTTTTATTGTCATTATAGCGTCGATGTACAGAAAGGACAAATCCACTCACCAAAAAAATTATAAAGGGGTAAAATGGATTTTGATTTCTTTTATCACATTCATAATATTCCTGTTCCTAGTTAAGCACTTTCTTAAAAATTAACAACAATATTGATTTCCCTACAAAAATCAAGCATTTTACAACTTTTATCAGAGAGCAACTCGTAGACTATAGGAAAAGCCGTACTTTTGTTTAACTATAGTTTGGCAACCTCCAATGACAACATTTTTAAGCATTTTATTCATTTTACTGGCAATTAATGCAATCCTGCTAGTGTTTAGTGTTAATGGAGCCAGTAACAAGACTAAAAACTCTGCTCGAAAAGCTTCAGATACAGCGCTTACAAAAATTCTGCCTCGTGAGTCTTCTGAGACTGAATACAAGAAAGCTGTTTAGTTTGTACCTTTAGGGTATGAAGCAGGCTTTACTTGTTTTTTTAGGCGGCGGATTGGGTAGTGTTCTTCGCTACGTTTTATCAAAGCCTTTAAATGTTTTACTACAAAATTTCTTCTTAGGTACTTTTTTGGTCAATATGTTTGGCTGTCTTCTTATTGGCATTGTTCTAGGACTGTCCTCACGTAACAATTTACTGTCTGTGAACAACTCATTGTTCTTGGCTACCGGCTTCTGTGGCGGATTTACCACCTTTTCCGCTTTTGCTTTTGAAAAGCACAGTCTACTAAAAAATAGTGAACTTTTTCATTTCTCTGTGTACACCATTGCTAGTGTTGTAGTGGGTGTGTTGGCCGTTGCACTTGGCCTTTGGCTCTCAAAACTTGGAGAGTAGTTATAAAATCAGTTTTTCATAATTCCATTTGTTGGTTATTAAACATTTTTCATCAAAATCGATGATTTGTGCTTTAAATCGTTGACATGCAGCCATCGTTTGCGTAAAAAATCATTAAAAATCCAATAATATCATATTTATTATTAGATACCCCTAAAATTATAGGGGTATTTTTTTTTAAACTATAAAAATTGAATCAATGACCCCTAAATATTTATGGTCTTAAATGAATTAACATATATTTGGCTCATCAATTAACTATTTATTATGAAAAAAGTCGAGGCAATTATTAGAAAATCAAAATTTGATGAGGTGAAAAAAGCACTTCATGAGATTGAGGTAAACTTCTTCAGTTACTGGGATGTAACGGGAGTAGGTAATGAAAAACAAGGACATGTGTATAGAGGTATTTCTTATAGTACTTCAGATATACAGAGAAGGTACTTGGTCATTGTAGTATCAGATGACTTCTTGGACCGCACCGTAGAAACCTTATTGAATTCTGCTTCCACAGGAAATGTAGGGGACGGGAAAATCTTTGTTTCCGATGTTATTGAAGCATACAGAGTAAGAACAAAAGAAAGCGGGAGCGCCGGAATAAACTAATCAACTAAACTAACTAACAATATTTAAAGATTATGGACGCAGGATTATTTACAGCGAATAACGTATGGATGATGGTTTGTACCGCTCTAGTGTTTTTTATGCACTTGGGTTTCTCTTTCTTAGAGATTGGCCTTACCAGACAAAAGAATACGGTAAACATTTTATTCAAAAATGTATTTATTATATGTGTTGGACTCCTATTATATTATATAGGCGGATTCAATTTAATGTATCCAGGATTTGAGGACGGCGATATGGGCTTTCTTAAATTCGCAGGTTTTGGAATTGCAGCGCCTGAAGGCGGAATGACCCCAGACTATGCAGATGGAGGTTACACTTGGTGGACAGATTTCTTGTTCCAAGGAATGTTTGCCGCAACCGCAGCAACCATTGTTTCTGGAGCAGTAGCCGAACGGGTTAAACTTGGTGGCTTTATGATTTTTACAATTATATATGTAGGCCTTGTCTACCCAATAGTGGGCTCATGGCAATGGGGTGGTGGATTCCTTTCTTCATTATCTTATGGAGATGCAGAAGGGTTCTATGATTTTGCCGGTTCCACACTGGTTCACTCTGTAGGCGGTTGGGGAGCTTTGATTGCCATCTATCTTTTAGGCTCTAGAATTGGAAAATTTGGAGAAGATGGAAAACCAAAAGCTATACCTGGTCACAACCTGCCATTGGCAGCAGCAGGTGTTCTCATCCTTTGGTTAGGATGGTTCGGGTTTAATGGTGGATCCGTACTTTCAGCAGATCCAGCGGGCACTTCATTGGTATTGGTAACCACATGTTTGGCAGCAGCAGCAGGCGGAGTTTCAGCATTCTTAACCTCATGGATCAAATACAAGAACTTTGATCTAACCATGTTCTTGAATGGTATTCTTGGAGGATTGGTAGGTATCACAGCAGGCGCAGATCAAATGTCTCCCAACGAGGCAGTAATTATCGGACTTCTAGCGGGTATCATCATCGTATTCGGAGTCGCCCTTATCGACAAGCTTAAGCTTGATGATCCTGTAGGTGCCGTAGCAGTGCACTTAATTTGCGGTATCTGGGGAACCTTGGCGGTAGGCATATTTGGAGAACTTGCTGGGGTGGATCAGTTCCTAGTACAGTTGGCTGGTGTTGGTGCGGCGGCAGTATTCTGCTCCCTTACTGCATTTATCATATTGTTCACCATTAAGAAAGTTGCTGGCTTAAGAGTCTCCGAAAAAGAAGAATTGGAAGGCTTGGATATCCACGAACACGGCATGGATGCCTACGCAGATTTTAGAATGAATCAACACTAACATATAAAAAGGAAACGGAGCGTTTGGCAGAACGCTCCGTTAAATAACCTTTTCAACTACAATACTCAATTAAAAATTAAAGCTCTTTATAAGAGCACCTAAATAATTAAGATTATGAAAACGATTATAAACACAAAATACATAAAAAATTTAGCTTTTGCAGCTTTGGCTTTGTTATCACTAACTGCTTTTGGACAGGAAGAAGAAGAATCAAAACCAAAATTTGAATTTAGTGGAACAGTTGATGCGTATTACCGAACCAACCTTACTGCACCCAACGGTGAAGATGCCATAGCCCCTGGGTCTTCATTTGCCAATTTAGACGGGTTTTCTTTAGGTATGGCCAATGTAATCGCCGCGTATGAAGGTGAAAAAGTTGGGTTTGTGGCTGATTTGGTTTTCGGCCCAAGAGGATCAGATGCAACATTTAACTCACCACAATATTTGAACTCTGCCGGAGGTGGTACTGGTGAGGTCATTAATCAATTATATGTATACTGGAATGTAAGTGATGCAGTAACCTTGACTTTTGGTAATTTCAACACCTTTTTAGGGTACGAAGTAATTTCTCCTGCAGCTAATTTCAACTATAGCACATCCTATTTATTTTCTTACGGCCCTTTTAGCCATACTGGTTTAAAGGCAGACTTTGATTTAGGAAACGAGTGGTCGGCAATGCTTGCTGTTATGAATCCTACGGATTTAACCGAACTTAACGGCACAGGCGATTATGCCGTTGGTGCACAATTGGGATATTCAGGACAATTCTTAAATTTCTTGTACAGTCAAGGTGGTTTTGAAGTTGATTATACAGGTGGATTTGATTTGTCTGAAGATTTCTTTTTAGGAATAAATGCAGCACACTTTAGTCAAGAAGATGACGGAGGAAGTTTTACAGGTGTGGCATTGTACCCGCAACTGGCTACTTCAGAAAACTTTACTATTGGTCTTCGTGGAGAATACTTTATGGAAGGCGATTTCTTTGGAGCAATTGGAGCTTCAGACGCCGATGGAGATTCAAGCGTGTTGGCAGTGACATTAACTGGAAGTGCAACTATTGGGGATTTAATCCTAAAACCTGAAATACGGTTGGATAGTGCTTCAGAAGATGCTTTTATCGATAATGATCTAGCTCCAACAGGAAGCTTAGCCTCAGTTCTTTTTGCCGCTATATATTCTTTCTAGACCCAAAAAATACTTTTTAATGCTAATAGAAAGCCTTTTTCCAAATGGATTAAGGCTTTTTTAATCCTTAACAAAATCTTTCACTCCTGCTCTCACATTAGTTCTCAAATAATTTTGCCTTGGCACTAGAGGGCAGGAGTACTTTTTATTGTACACGCAATATGGATTATAGGCCTTATTAAAATCAATTAGAATAGTGTCTCCCTCAGGAATGGTCAAATCAATATAGCGTCCACCTCCATACGTTTCACTACCATTAGTATTATCTAAAAAAGGCAAAAAGAGGTAGTCTTTAAATTTTTCTTGGGACAGCAAAGCTGGGGTCTGATAAATCTCCAATTGATGTTGGGTGCCATTTAATTCAAAATGAGCAATACCATAAACAACCTCTTCTGTTTTTTCATCAGTGGTTGTATCCAATAAAAAAGGAACTGCATCTGGAGTACGTTCAAATTTTGCTTCAATGATGTAGGTGGTATCCGGTTCGAAAAAATCCAAACCTTCAAAATCCTTTCTAAATCTGTCAGGTAATGGCGATGTTTCCGGGTTTTTGAAAGTGGCATTCAACTCACGTTGAAAATCCATTATTTCGTTTACCCTTATTGATTTAGACTTCACCTCCTTAGTTGAAGTATGATATTTTTTATCTGGGCCACAAGCCAAAACTAAAAACACTAAAGTCAGCATCCCTGTTTTCATATCCACATAAATTATTTGTGGTAAAAGTAGCGGAAATCATTCTTAATAGTACCTTAGTACCATCTCCCAAACAAAATATTTTATCCATGCTAAAAAAACTAGGTGTTTTAACACTTCTTGTATTCTCCATTTCTTGCATACAAATAAAACAGGATGGAGATATCGCATTAACTACGCAAAGGGAATTTCCAGAACTGGCCCCTAACAGGTACAATGTTGCATTTTTAATTATGGATGGCGTGTACAACACCGAATTTACCGCTCCTTATGATATCTTTCAGCATACCCAGTACAGAAAGAACATAAAGGCAATGAACACGTTTACGGTTGCGAATACCATAAATCCCATCACCTCCTTTGAAGGAGTTCGGATTCTCCCGGATTTTGATTATACGCAAGATTCCATTCCAAAAATTGATATCCTAGTGGTACCTAGCGCGGAACATCATTTAGATACGGATTTGGAGGACAGCACTATGATAGCCTTTGTTGAAAAGGTAAGTAAAGATGCGCTTTTTGTCACCTCACATTGTGATGGCGCTTTTGTTCTTGCCAAATCTGGGGTTTTGGACGATGTAGTTTCCACAACCTTTCCCAGCGATATTGAAAAATACAAGGCCATGTTCCCCCAACTTAAGGTAAAAGACAGTGTGCTTTTTGTTCACGATGGAAAATTTATCACTTCTGCGGGAGGAGCTAAAAGTTTCGAAGCTGCGCTCTATTTGTGCGAATACCTCTATGGAAAGGAAATTGCCGAATCTCTGGCTGGAGGCTTGGTTATTGATTGGGACTTAGAGAATGTGCCTAATCTTATTCTTCAATAATATCATAACGGGCATCCTTTAAATATTTGGACACCAATTTATTAAACTTTGGCGTTATCCTAAGTAAGGCTGTATTTTCCAACTTATACAATGTATCCATATCCTTAAATCCATTTTTTAGGGCTTCTTCCAAGTAAAAGAGAGCTGTTCCAAAATCCTCATTTTTTGCACTCAGTGATATTATTTTCAGATAAAACTCAAAATTTTGCGGTTCCAATATTGTTTTTAGCATATATAAAAGCGCCAACGCATCTTCATCTATCAAAGATTCGGAATTTACGATATCAATATTATCTTCAGCCAAAGCATTTACATACCCAAGGAGTCTATTCCCCATTTCTTTCTCATAGCGATTACTCCCAGAGATGAATTTATCTATTTCACTTTTTTGATAGTTCCACCAACCCAAATTATTGAAATTGTGGGTTACCACGTCCTCTTCAATATAATATTGATAATCTTCCTTTAGCAAGGTTTCCTTAAAAAAAGCTGCATTTTCGGCTCTTTTCATCCCTCTAAAAACCTTATCTCGACGTAAATCTCTCTGGACCGCCCGTAAAGAATCCAGGTTCTTATGAACTCCATAGGTGGCCATCATCTCGCTCATATACTGCTCTGCTTGCAGCAATTTTTGCGTATTTTTTAGCTGATTCACTTTTGCAATGTCTTCTTGGAAAGCATTTTCAACATATACAGAATCCTTTGCAATTACCCTTTTACCCATTGAAGACAAGGTAAATAATTGCAATGCTTTTTTTAAATAATCAAGACTCGGCCAATCGGTTTGTTCTTCATATATCAGTACTTGATTCGGAAATCTGAATCGGTCCAAAACCTTTTTTATAGCTAGCATTTCCGTAAAGTTGTAGTTATTCTTATTGGTCATACCAACAAAATGAAACGGACGTTTTACGCTTAGCAAATCCGTATTAGCAATAGATGCTCCAATAGAAATAACACCTTTTACATCTTTTATAAACACTGGAACTAAATTCGCAAAACGGGCACCTGAGGAGGCCCCGGCAGTGTATATTCTAGATCTATGAATAGGGAGAATGTTAGCCACTCTTTGCACTACCTTACTTGTTTTGATCATACTATTGGACAACGAGACACTATCCAAAATTTGAGGTGCAGCCAATATATATCCTTCTGCTTCTGCAGCCTGAACAAACATAGATAATGCTTGTTTTTCCTTTCCATTTAAATCAAAAATCAATAATAAGGGCCATTTTTTATCCGTGGTAAAATTCGTTGGTAAATAAAGTGAATAGGTATCTGTAGCAACCGAATCATTGACGGGCAAAGCCTCTAGAATTGTTCCTTTTTTTAAAACTAATTGTTGGGCTAACGCAGATTGCAAGAAAACTGCGGAAAGAAAAAGTATAGCATATTTTTTTTTCATAACTCTTCAACAACAAAAATCTGGCCAAAAAGAAAAGTTTTTGTGGTCCTTTAAAAATAATCTAAAATACCTAGTAAACCTTACCATTTTTAATTGGAGCATTGGCTACAATGTTAGACAAGACTATATGTGTTCTACATTCACCATAAACGATCAATTCATCAATAAATTTCTCTAGATGCGACTGATCTTTTAAGACCACCTCCATAATAATGTTTTCGTTTCCCGTAATTCGGTAGCAATTGACCACTTCATCAAACGATTTCACCTTGCTTAAAAACGGTTTTAGCTTGCCCATAAATGCCCTCAACATAATAATAGCTTTTAGCTGATGGCCAGCCATGGCATATGAAACGCTCGCACCATAGCTTTCAATAATCCCAAGGTCTTCCATCTTTTTTACCCGTTCGGCCACAGCAGGTGGTGTTAACCCTACTTTACGGCCTATATTCGCAAAAGATTCCCTTGCATTTTGCTGCAAATAGCCCAAGATTTCCCAGTTTAAACCATCTATCTTCATATTTAAAGTAAAAACAGTTTTTAATTAATATTCAAAAGCAATTACTCTTTTTTACTTTGTAAAACAAAGGTACAATATCTTTTTCAGATGTAATTTTATGGTTACAAATTGCTTTGAAAAAATGGAGAGAAATTCGTTAAATTCTCTGGGTGTATATCGTAAATCAATAGCCTTACGCGACTTAAGCGAAGCTATTGCTGCTTATTTTTCCCATAACAAGGACATCTTGGCCTTCACAAAATACGACAGTTTTAGGGACGATATAACGCAATCCTTGATGACAGATGCCGTACTTATTACCAAGGAAGTTGAACAAGCCGCCTTGAGTAACTCGTATTCTGTACGAATGAAAAGCTTGACTTTCATCAATATCATGACCCGTAATATTTTGGCCTATTGTAATGGTCTTGAAAGGGATGGGGTTAAAGAAAAGGAGTATTTAAACCTTTTAAGAAGGGAAATTAAGACCTTTAGAACTTCATTTAAAAAGTGGAGAAAGTCTTTCCAAAATGGAAGTGACTAATCCATTTTACTTTTGAATCAGCATTTACATATTACGGCGATATTGCCCTCCCACTTCAAATAATGCTTTGGTGATCTGTCCAAGCGAGCAGTATTTACTTACCTCCATTAGCTTCTCAAAAAGATTTTCATTGTTTATAGCGCTTTGTTGAAGTGCCGTAAGCTGAAGTTCAGCATCAGTTTTATGCCTAGTATGTAAACTTTGCAGCGTTCCTATCTGATTTTTCTTTTCCTTTTCTGTAGCACGAATGACTTCCGCAGGCAATATGGTTGGAGACCCTTTAGAACTTAAAAAGGTATTCACTCCTATTATAGGATATTCACCAGAATGTTTTAGTGTTTCATAATGTAAGCTTTCTTCTTGAATTTTGGAACGCTGGTACATCGTCTCCATGGCTCCCAAAACCCCACCACGTTCGGTAATTCTATCAAATTCCAACAATACGGCTTCTTCAACCAAATCCGTTAACTCCTCGGTTATAAAAGAACCTTGCATCGGGTTTTCATTTTTAGCCAACCCCAATTCTTTATTGATAATCAGCTGGATAGCCATCGCCCTTCTCACCGATTCTTCAGTTGGTGTTGTAATAGCTTCATCATAAGCATTGGTATGAAGGGAATTGCAATTATCGTAAATAGCATAAAGCGCTTGCAATGTTGTCCTGATGTCGTTAAAGTCGATTTCTTGGGCATGAAGGCTTCTACCTGAGGTTTGTATATGGTATTTCAACATTTGTGCCCGTGGATTGGCGCCATATTTTTCTTTCATGGCCTTTGCCCAAATTCTTCTTGCAACCCTGCCAATTACAGCATACTCTGGATCCACCCCATTAGAAAAAAAGAAGGAAAGGTTAGGGCCAAAATCGTTAATATCCATTCCCCTGCTTAGATAATACTCCACATAGGTAAAGCCATTGGACAGTGTAAAGGCAAGTTGGGTAATCGGGTTCGCTCCAGCTTCTGCAATGTGATATCCAGAAATGGAGACAGAATAGAAATTCCTAACCTGATGCTCAATAAAATACTCTTGTACATCACCCATTAGTCTTAGCGCGAACTCTGTTGAAAATATACAGGTGTTTTGCGCCTGATCTTCTTTTAAAATATCGGCCTGTACCGTTCCCCTAACTTGGTTAAGAGTCTGTTGTTTAATATCACGGTACACATTTTTGGGTAGGACCTGATCTCCGGTAACGCCCAACAGCATAAGACCAAGTCCATTGTTCCCTTCGGGAAGTTTGCCAAAATACGAAGGTCTTGCCTCTTTTTTCTTTTTGAAAAGTGCTGAAATTTTTTGTTCTACCCCTTCTTGGAGGTTATTTTCTTTAATATACTTTTCACAATTTTGGTCAATAGCAGCATTCATAAAAAATGCCAAAAGCATCGGTGCTGGCCCATTTATGGTCATACTCACCGATGTCATTGGGTTACTTAAATCGAATCCTGAATACAATTTTTTGGCATCATCCAAACAGCAGATGGAAACTCCTGCATTTCCTATTTTTCCATAAATATCTGGTCTATGGTCTGGGTCATTTCCATAAAGGGTAACAGAATCAAATGCGGTAGAAAGGCGTTTTGCCGGCATATCCAGACTTACATAATGAAAACGTCTGTTGGTTCGCTCTGGACCTCCTTCTCCCGCAAACATTCTTGTTGGGTCCTCCCCTTCACGTTTAAAAGGATACAGTCCAGCGGTATACGGAAACTCACCAGGTACATTTTCTTGTAAACTCCATCGTAAAACATCTCCCCAAGCTTGATATTTTGGCAATGCCACCTTTGGTATTTGGCTATGGGACAATGATTCGGTATGTGTTCTAATATTAACCTCTTTTCCTCTTACCTTAAAAGAATAAAGTTCGGATTTGTATTTATTTACTTTTTCATTCCATTTTAAAACTGTTTCCCAATGATGAGGATCAAGATTCATTTTAACCTTGTCAAATTCTTTAATCAAAAGGGATAGAAAATCTTTATCACTTTCTTGTTTGGCAGAAACCAAAATCGCTTTTTCATCCAATCCAGATTTAGTTAAGAGGTGTTTTTCGGCTTTCCCTAAATCCAAACCTACAACTGATGCAATGGTTAAAAAGATACCATACAGCTGTTGTGCAATGTTAACTTGATCCTCTACTTTCGCATCAAAAGAACGGTTGCTCTCTGCAATCTCGGACAGGTATCTTGTTCTTGCCGGAGGAATTACAAATATCTTTTCTCCCATTTCATGAATAACCTCAAAGTTTGAAACCAAAGTGGAGCCAGCTTTTGAAACCAATGTACCCATTAATACTTTGTACAAAGTATTCATACCAGGGTCGTTGAACTGGGAAGCAATTGTTCCAAAAATTGGAAGGTCATCTTGTTTTACATCCCACAGACCATGGTTGCGCATATACTGTTTTTTCACATCTCTAAGCGCATCCAAAGCCCCTCTTTTATCAAACTTATTAATGGCCACTACATCCGCAAAATCCAGCATATCAATTTTTTCAAGCTGCGTAGCGGCCCCAAATTCGGGGGTCATTACGTATAATGAAACATCACTATGTTCAAGAATTTCGGTATCTGATTGGCCAATACCGGATGTTTCTAGAATAATCAAATCAAATTGTGCGGCTTTAAGTACTTGAACTGCTTCGGACACATGTTTGGATAATGCCAAATTGGATTGCCTTGTTGCCAAGGATCGCATATAGACCCTTTCATTGTTTATGGCATTCATCCGAATTCTATCACCCAATAAAGCACCCCCAGTTTTTCTTTTGGAGGGATCTACGGAAATAATACCAATATGCTTGTCCGGGAAGTCACTTAAAAAACGTCGGACCAACTCATCTACCAAACTAGATTTTCCAGCTCCACCAGTTCCCGTTATCCCAAGAACAGGGGTTTGATTTTTATCAGTGCTTATTTCTGTTTGATATTGCTCAAATTCTTCATGCCTGTTTTCAGCTAAAGAAATCAGTCGAGCTAATGTATTCTCATTTCTACTTAGGAGTAAATCTTGGATTTTTTTTCCTTTTGGAAGTACTAAACTTGGCACTTTGGTATCACAACGTCTTACCAAATCATTAATCATTCCTTGAAGCCCCATTTCCCGGCCATCATCCGGTGAATAAATCCGTTCAATCCCATAATCCATCAACTCCTCTATTTCCTTAGGAAGAATAACGCCGCCCCCGCCGCCAAATATTTTAATATGACCTGCTCCTTTTTCCTGAAGCAAATCGAACATATACCTGAAATATTCGTTATGTCCTCCTTGATATGACGTCATTGCGATGGCATTTGCATCTTCTTGAATAGCGCAATTCACTACCTCTGCAACACTCCTATCATGTCCTAAATGAATAACTTCAACACCCGTGGCCTGTATAATCCTTCTCATGATATTAATGGCGGCATCATGACCATCAAACAACGATGCTGCGGTGACTATTCTAATCTTATTTTTGGGCTGATATGGGTTTATTTGCTCCATTGACAAAAAAGGGTCTGATTTAGACACGCAATTTACAGAAAATGCAAGTTATAATTGATTTTAGTTAGAATTTTATAAAAATCACTTGGCCTTTGAGTTACTTTTTTTGAATATCATAATTTTATCCCATTAAATAATCACCATGAAACTCACCATACTCATCCATTGTCCAGATCAATCTGGAATTATAAGTTCAGTGACCCATTTCATTCATGGAGAAAAAGGAAACATTATTTATCTGGATCAACATGTTGACAAGGAAGCAGGAGTGTTTTTCATGCGCTTGGAAAGTGATTTTGAAAACCATATTGAATTATCAGTTTTTAAAACCCAATTTGAGGAAAGGTTGGCCAATAAATATGATATGCATTGGGATATCTATAAAGATGGAACAAAACCGAAAATGGCCATTTTTGTGTCTAAATACAATCATTGCCTTTATGACCTGTTAAGCAGACATAATTCTGGCGAGTTGTTAGTGGATATCCCTTTTATTGCCAGCAATCATGATGATCTAAGATATATAGCTGACCAATTTCAGATTCCATACTTCCATATACCGGTTTCAAAAGAAACTAAAGCTATCGCTGAAGAGAAGCAATTGGATTTATTAAAGGAGCACCAGGTAGATTTTATTGTTTTAGCCAGATACATGCAAATTTTATCTCCGAAAGTAATAGATGTTTTCCCACAGAAAATTATCAATATTCATCACTCATTTTTGCCGGCGTTCGCTGGCGCGAAACCCTATCATGCAGCATTTGAAAGAGGTGTCAAGATTATCGGGGCAACAAGTCATTATGTAACGGCTGAACTTGATGCCGGGCCTATTATCGAACAGGACGTCACCACAGTTTCGCATTCTCATTCCATCAAGGATTTTATTGCCAAAGGACGAGATTTGGAAAAAATTGTATTATCTCGTGCTGTTCAGCTACATGTGGCCAGAAAAACAATTGTTTACAACAATAAGACCGTGATATTTTCTTAAATATCCATTCCAAAAAATTGATTTTTTGGTCATTAGCAGTATTTTCACAGTAACTATAAAAAGTATAAACATGAAACGAATACTGCTTATTCTTGCTGTTTTTCAGCTAGTTGGTTGTACAGAACTACAACAAGTTGTAAATCAGCTACCACAAACTACAGGTATTGGAAATGCTGAAATTGCCCAAGGATTACGTGATGCGTTAAATCTAGGAATTGAAAAACAGGTCAATAAATTAGCGATTAAAGATGGCTTCTTTAGAAATGAATTGGTGAAAATTTTACTTCCTGATGAGTTAAAAAAAGTTGACAAAACCTTAAGAGATGTTGGTTTAGGAAATTTAGCTGATGAAGGCCTTCGTATTCTCAACAGAGCTGCCGAAGATGCTGTAAAAGAAGCAACACCCATTTTTGTTGATGCCGTAAAGGGTATAAACTTTGGAGATGCGAAACAAATTTTATTAGGTAATGATAATGCCGCTACTGTTTATTTAGAGCAAAACACCAAAACTAAATTGTATGATAAGTTTAATCCCATTATCAAGAATTCCTTTAAGAAAGTGGGAGCTGACCAAATTTGGAATAAAATTATTACTAGGTACAATAAACTACCCCTTACCACTGATGTAAATCCAGATTTAACGGATTATACAACCCAAGAAGCCTTGGATGGTGTCTATACCATGATTGCCATCGAAGAAAAAGAAATTAGGACTAAAATTGGATCTAGAACTACAGAATTGTTAAAAAAGGTGTTTGCTTTGCAAGATTAATTATAATTTTTTCTTAATTATGCAATAAATAAGAACGAATATCGTTTTTATCACAATAATCCAAAGCAATTATAACATATTCCTAATATTAAATTAACCTTTACAAAAAGGTGGAATAAGAGTTTTGCAACGAATTATCTGAGTTAGCATTTTTTTGAGTTAGTTAGTTTAAACCGGTGTACGCACCGGTTTTTTCATTTGTACAAATTACTACTAATCAACCATTTATTGGCATCAAAATTAGAAATCAAAAAAAAGGGCAAAAGGTAAACTATTATCGGGGATTACGGTTTTTAAGATTTATTTAACATTTCAAGTTGGTTTATTCACTAATTTCAAAGAAGGCTAATTCACTAACTTAAATGAGAAGATCAGGCTCCCTTGTTTTTCTATTTTTTCTTCTATGCTTGTCTTGTATTGCAAAGACAAACAAAAACAATGCCGAATTTGAAGATAAACTAACCCCTATTGTCCTTCAAGATTCTTTGGAATGGGCAGATTACTACTACAACATTCATAGATATAAAAAAGCTATAAAAATCTATGAGAAGAACCTGTACAACCCAAACATTGAAAAAACCCATGTTCTCAAGAAAATTGCTTTAAGTCAAGCCGCTCTTGAAAATCCTCCAGAATCTATAGATAATCTAAATGAATATCTTCAGTTGGAGTTTAATCCCAATTTTCTCTTGAATGAAGGCTTTGATCCCATTCGCGAATCTGCTGAATTTAATGGGATTTTTGAAAAAGTAATCCCAAAAGTTACCACTTGGTCATTGCTCTACCTATTTGTTGCCTTGATTGGGTTTTATGTAGTGTTTCTTATTAGTTTAAACAAACAGATTCATCCTACATCGAGAATTCTGATTGCCCTTTTTATTTTTATTCATTCCTTTTTTATTCTGCATTTAAGCATAAATAGAGCAAATTATATGTTTGCTTATCCCCATACCTATTTAATGTCCACATGGGCCTCCTTTTTATATGGCCCTTTACTATTTTTCTACTTCAAAAACATTTCCGAGAAATACACCTTTAAACGTTCAGATATTCTTCATCTGATACCCACTATAATTCTACTAAGCTATTTAACTTTTAATGTGTATCTATTTTCTGGGGAAAGCAAGATTCAGCTTATGCTTACCAGGCTTCAAAATGGGCTTAACCCACAAGACTCTGCCAAACTTTTTTTATTGGTGGTTCTAAAAATTATTTCCCTTACTATCTATGGCTATTTCATCAGACAGGTCTATTTAAAAAGTAAGCGAGAAAAGCTTTTGGATTCAAAGAATCAGATATGGCAGAAAAACGTATATCACATACATATTTCGTATGTATTAACCTACTCAGCCTATGGGCTGGTAATCATTAACGGGTATACCTCTGGCATTTTATTTGACACTTCAATAGCAGCTATGGCTTTAATGGTTATTTATGTAGGATATTCTGCCAACATACAACCAGACGTTTTTAGTGGTGCTTATGCATACAGAAATAGATTATTCCCGAAATATGAAAAATCGGGGCTCACTCCAAGTCTATCGCATGAATTGAAAGAAAATCTAGTGTATCTGTTTGCCGTGGACAAGATTTACAAAGAAAATCATATCAATTTAGATATGGTAGCCCAAAAACTCAATACAACCCGTCACAATGCGTCACAAATAATCAACGAGCATTTTAAGGTGAGTTTTCACGAGTTTGTAAATATGTACCGAATCAATGAGGCCAAACAATTGCTTTTGCAAGACAAATCTAGGAGACTGAACATTATTAATGTAGCTTATGAAGTAGGGTATAATAATAAGGTAACATTCAACAAGGCCTTTAAGAAGGATACCCAATTAACGCCTTCGGAATTTCAAAAAAATGTGATACAGGTTTAAGTAAGTTGGGTAAGCTTAAATCGGTAAGGTAAAGGTTGATAAGGGTTTGCCGTAAACGGGACATGGTTGACTATCTTATATTTTGAAACAGCCCATCTGGACCACCTTACACATATTCTTCGGTTATATTAGGTACATATTTGAATTAGTCAGCAATACCATACCTTGGGCTGTTTTACTTTTTTTTATACAATCCGTCAAAAGCAGTGTTCGTTACTTTTTCTCCTTGAAGTACCTCCCAAAGTTGTCTTACCGTTCCATCTTCATTTTTGGTCCATGTAATTCTGTTTTTATACAATTTCCCGTCATCTTGTTTAAACTCATCAGAAGAGAGTATCATTTGATTTCCTACCCGGTTTCCCTTAAGCTTTAGAAAAGTCCCTGCATTATCAATCCAAAGTTGTTCCCATTGCTTAGTAGTGGTATTGAAAAAGTTCAAACTTGTCCCTGTGAATCCTGAGCTTGCACTTGTCCAGTTCTCCCTAATAGTACAGTTTCCCTCTTCCTTACTAATTTTACTTGTTCCTGCTGGGGTGCCATTTGCATTGGTGACTTCCCAATTTCCTACCCAAAAGTCAAAAGCCATATGATTTTCGGAGCAACAGGTACAGGAAGCATCATTTTGGGCATTCACAAAAAAGAAAGCCAAAAACATCAGTACTGTAATCGGTTTTTTCATCTGTCTTATTTTAAGTTTTGTAAATAGTCTATTACTTTTTCATTAAAAACTGAAGGGGCTTCTACATTCACTACGTGTCCACAATTCTCAATAACATACAAGGTAGATTCTGTATGGGTATTGCTCACTTTTTTAATTGTTGGCAGGAATAAATAATCTTCACCTCCCATAATATAGTAGGTTGGAATCTTAATATCCACCGCTCTAAAAAATCGAAGTAAGGGATTAATTTCCGATGTTAATTTAAACCATCTAATAAATTCTTTTTGATACAGCTTTTTGGCCTCCCTAACAAACAGCAATCTAGATTCTTTATGGTTTTTGTTGGGCATGATGACAAAAGCAAAAAACTTATACAACCACAAATAGGGAACTATAGATTTAAATACTATTCCTAGACGCATAAGCACTTGAGAACGCAAGTTAAGCTTCATTATGGCTCCACCCATTACCATACTTTTTACTCGGTCACTGTAGTTTTCGGCCAAATTTCTAATCAAAATAGTGCCTAGTGAAATCCCTATAAAATGAGAGGATTCAATATGTTCATGATCCAACACCTCAACAATATCATCAGTAATGGAATCAAAGGTATATTTTTCGCTAAAAACGTCTTTTATATGGGGTTTGGAATTTCCATGACCCCTTAAATCCAATAGTAGGATATTGAAGTTTTTTTTAAAATCTCTTAGCTGCTTATACCATATAGTAGAACTTCCACCAGCTCCATGAACAAAGGTCACCCAATCTTCAGAAACGTCGTGCCGGTATATGGTGTAATGAAGCAAAGCTGTTTTTTATAAATGTACGTTAATTTTTTACTAAGAAATGCTAAGATCTCTGAGGTTGGGGGCCAGATTTCGTTAAATTTTAGATAAAGTACCTGATTTCTAGACGTATACACATCTTCAGCATAGTCCAGAACTGACATTTCAACGTATCTTTGGTATAACAAATCTTATAAAATGAAAAATCAGTATTGTAGAGTTGGAGCAGTGACTCCAATCACCAGCGGAAGCCATGCCATTTCTATTTTGGAATACAGGTATCAAAATTTTATTGAAAAGGCTGCAGATGCAACGTACATAAACACCAATCTTGGTGAATTTTTTAATAGAAAAGCTGAAGCAATTAAAAAGATATTGGAAAATCTTGCTTAAACTAAACGTCTAGTTTATTTAATTCAATCTCCATTTCCTTCTGAATACTTTTTGCTTTATCCCCAGCCATCTTGGCAAAATCTAATCCTTGGGAAGCATATAATATTCCTCTGGAGGAATTCACCAACAAGCCAATATCTTTAGTAATTCCATATTTACAGACTTCCTGTAAATTGCCCCCTTGCGCTCCTACCCCAGGAACTAAAAGAAAACTTTCCGGAACTATTTGTCTTACTTCAGACAGGTATGACGCCTTGGTTGCCCCAACCACATACATTAGATTTTCTGCATTTTTGTAGCTTTTTGAAGTCGCTAATACCTCTTTGTACAATTCCTGACCGTTAACCTGTTTAGTCTGAAAATCAAAAGCTCCTTGATTGGAGGTCAATGCCAACAAAATAGTATGCTTGTCCTTAAACGCTAAAAAGGGTTCCACGGAATCCTTCCCCATATATGGAGCTATGGTAATTGAATCAAAATTTAGTGTTTCAAAAAATGCTTTTGCATATCTGGTTGAAGTATTGCCAATATCACCTCGCTTTGCATCTGCAATGGTGAAAACCTCTGGATATTCCGTATTCAAATATTCCATGGTTCTCTCCAAAGCTTTCCACCCTTTTAGGCCATATGCCTCATAAAATGCAATATTGGGTTTATAGGCCACACAAAACTGATGCGTAGCATCTATAATAGCCTTGTTGAATGCAAAAATGGGGTCTTCCTCTTTAAGCAGGTGCTCCGGAATCTTATCCAAATCCGTATCCAATCCAACACATAGAAAGGTTTTCTTCTCTCTAATTTGAGCAATTAATTGGTCTATTTTCATTTAAAAAGCGTTCTCGATAACATTAGAACCTATGGCTAGTTTATGGTGAATTGTTAAACTGATTTTAGAAAATTTCAGAGGCTTCCTTTAATTTTTCCGTATTCTCAACCAGCATTAATTCATCAATAATTTTTTGCACATCTCCGTTGATGATATTCTGTAAATCGTAAAGCGTTAAGCCTATTCTATGGTCCGTGACCCTACCTTGCGGATAGTTATACGTCCTTATTTTTGCAGAACGGTCCCCACTACTTACTTGCGAATTACGTTTGGCCGCATCTTCTTCTTGTTTCTTCGCCAGTTCCAAATCATACAACCTTGAACGCAGCACTTTAAATGCTTTTTCTTTGTTTTTATGTTGGGATTTTTGGTCTTGGCACTGCGCCACCAATCCCGTTGGAATGTGTGTAAGCCTTACGGCAGAATACGTAGTGTTTACAGATTGTCCCCCAGGTCCTGACGAACAGAAAAAATCAATCCTTACATCTTTGGGTTCAATTTGAACATCAAAATCCTCCGCTTCTGGAATCACCATTACTGTAGCAGCACTAGTATGTACCCTCCCCTGGGTTTCTGTCTGTGGAACGCGTTGTACCCTATGCACACCAGCCTCAAACTTCAACGTGCCATATACGTCCTCTCCACTCACTTCAAAGTGAATTTCTTTATAGCCTCCGCTGGTACCTTCGTTTAAATCTATAATATTTGTTTTCCATCCTTTTGACTCACAATATTTGGAGTACATGCGATAAAGGTCTCCAGCAAAAATACTAGCTTCATCTCCACCCGTTCCAGCCCTAATTTCCATCACCACGTCCTTTTCATCCTCAGGGTCTTTTGGAATCAGTAAAAATTTAATTTCCTCCTCCAATTTCGGCAATCCACTTTTTGCCTCCTCCAACTGCATTTTGGCCATTTCCAACATTTCAGTATCGCTACCATCTGCAATAATTTCTTCGGCTTCTGCAATATTATTGGTGAAAGCTATATATTCTTCACGTTTATCCACAAGCACTTTTAAGTCCTTGTATTCCTTATTCAGCTTTACATATCTTTTTTGGTCAGTGATGATATCTGGCTGAATAATAAGGTCGGAAACCTCATCAAAACGTTGTTTTACTATATTGAGTTTGTCAAGCATAAATCAATCCGCGTTAGGATTGCGAATTTACGATTTTTGATTGGATTGAATTTTTACGAAAACCTCTTAATTACCCACAAAAGTGGCTCCCAAGGTTATAATTGAAGCATTAAGACCATCACTTCTATCATACTGACTAAAGCGCAAATCGATGGTTTTTAAACCAAAAGTCAAGATTTTAGCATTCGTGAAGATGTCTTTATACTGAATTCCTCCTCCATATTGATGCGCATTGTAGTTAGACAAGTCGTAATCCGAAGTGTAAAAATCGAATGTAGAAAGTGCAGTTTCTTTTGCATAAAAATAATCTGCTTCAGATTGGGTATAATACCTGTATGATGGATACAAGGTGAACTTATCCGTTAATTTAAATGGCGCTTCAATGCTTGCCGTGTGCGAGGTAATACCCCAGTCATCCCAATAAAAGCGATAATAAGACCGCAATACCAAAAGGTCATTGACATAATAGTTGAGCCGACCCCCGAAAGGGACCTTAAATCTGTTGTCTGGCAGCTGTTCCACATCATCCGCTAACTGAAAATCATCAATAAAGAAGTCTTCAGCATCTCCAAAATAAACGCGTTGAAAAGGGGTGCTCAGCAATCCATTTTGTGAAACAAAGTCCACAAAAAGTGCACCTTGTAATTTCTTGCTTAGAATCTGGGAAAAACTCAATGATACCGAATAGGAATTCCTATTCTCTTTTTCAAATACGTTGAAGTTTGGATTGTAGGTCCCATTTCCTGTAATCCGGTCATCAAAGAAACCCTCTCTCAATTCAATTGGGTAAATGGCATTCCACTTATCCAAAAAGACATTACCACTTATGGTCAATTCTGTGTTTTTTTCATTGAAAAGTCGGGAATAACTACCTCCAAAACCAATAGAAAAATAGTCATATTCAGTCGAAAAATAGGCGTTGGCACTCCAAATAGCGTTTCTATCCTCTGAACTATGCTGATAACTTGGGTTTATATAGGCCAGTAGATCTTTTCTCGATTCCCCAGAAGATGCATCAAAAGGCGTCGCATTAATGTTACCTCCATCCAAAGGGTTTACGTTACTTGAAGATGCCGAAGTATACGCAGATAGTCCAACATCTACTGTAAGTACATCATTTTCATTCATAGGTAGGCGCAAAACCAGGGTCGATGTGGCATCCGTAAGCTCTTCGGTTCCCTCTCCACCTGTAACTGCCGCATTTTGCCCATCTTGGCTATAATAGCTGAACAGCATATCTATTTCACTGGCTTCCAACACTCTTTTTGTATAGGAAGTATTGGTCTGTTGTGCCCACCCCGCAGCAACAAAAAGAAATAAAATAAGGGTGTACTTTATTTTTAAAGAAGTTTGAAGGGTCAAACCGTCAATATTTGAATTCATTTTTTTAATTGCAGCCACAACCACCTCCTGTTTTACCTCCATTAGCACCAGATGAGGCTTCCCTATATATTTGGAAGTTGGTCTCAAAACGCTCCGATGCCCTTGCACCAAGCTGCATTTCAATATCATTGAGATAGACCTTATCATATTCCCGAACGGCAACACAGGAGCTTGAAAAAATCAACAATACCAAGAGGAAAAGAAGTTTTTGCATAATTCTAAATTTACTGATTTTTATCAAAAAGAATTCCTGAACTTTTATGGATCTTATTATCTGAATCGACTACAACAACCTCAACACCATCTATTTGATTGATCAGGTGAATACCACTGTCACGTCCCATAATAAATACCGCTGTAGCCAAAGCATCACATAGTTCCGCATTCTTTGCGAAAACTGAAACACTATGTACTCCCGTTGTGGGATAACCGCTTCTGGGATCAATAATATGAGAGTATTTCTCACCATTCAATACGATGTATTTCTCATAATTTCCAGATGTCGCTACAGAAGATTCCACCACAGGCAGCCAGCTGAAAACTTTTTCTTTGCTCAAAGGGTTGGCGATACCTACTAACCATTTTTCACCTGTTGCTTTGGTTCCCCAGGTAGTTAAATCTCCCGATGCATTTATAATGCCTCCTTTTACTTGCTTGGACACTAGAAGTTCTTTGGCGCGATCTGCGGCATATCCCTTTCCAATAGCCCCAAAGCCAATCCGCATACCTCGCTCAGCCAAATACACAGTCTGTTTATCGGCATCAAGAATGATCTTATCGTGTCCTATTTTTGAAATAGAACTTTTAATTATGGCCTCTGAAGGGGCCTTACCCATTGTACCATCAAACTTCCAAACCTTGTCCATTGATGCATAGGAAATATCGAATGCACCATCAGTAATTTCTGAAATCTTCTTGGCTCGTTCGATTAAATGAAAAAGTTCGAGAGATACTTTCACTGGTTTAATACCAGCGTTCTTGTTAATCAATGAGGTTTCAGACGCATCATCCCATGACGAAATGATTTTTTCAATCCGCTTTATTTCTGAAATGGCTTCATCTATATTGATATATCCTATGTCCTCATTAGGTGCAATAACGGTTATTTCAAACCGGGTGCCCATAAGTTTCAATGTCTGTTTTACCGTGACATCTTTTGGCTCCTGTCCTTTGGACAGCATAAAAAATAAGCTGCAAACAAGAACAGGGAGTACTCTCATTTTACAAAACTGTTCAGCTTAGAAATATATTTTTCGGGTGAGGCTTTCCTATCAAAACCTGTTTTGCCTAAAACCATTTCTTGTTTGTTCATGACCACAACTAAAGGAAAGTGTCCTTTTGGGTTGTATTTTTCTGCCAAAGACTTATTCGCATTCAGTTTGTCCAAGGGAAGTAGATTCTTCTTCTTTCTTGGAAAATCTGCATTATACATGATATAATGTGATGAAGCATATGCCTTAAAATCTTCTGAATCCAAAATATTCCGTTTCAATCGAATGCACGGAGGGCACCAGTCTGAACCAGAAAACACCAAGACAATAGGCTTATCCTCTTCATTGGCCAGTTTCACGGCATCATCAAAACTCTCCTGCCATTGCTGCGCATGAAGTGAACCAAAAAAAAGACAGCATACTATAAAAAATAAGTGCTTCATTTATTCAATTTTAAAAAAGATTATTCAAAAACTCGAAGTGTAGTCCCATTAAGCTCTGTATTGAAAACACGTAATGGATTGCTGGTCACCGAATTTAAAGGCGTTCCTGTTTGACTAAATCTTGAACCATGGGTAGAACATCTAAAAATCCCTCCATCTTCTGAAATAAACCGAACCTCTTCAGTTTGCTGATGACTACAGATTTGACTTGCAGCGATTAGATTCCCTTCCAAGTTTCTGGCAACAACAATATCTGTATAATTAAAGTTTTGATCGGATTTCACTAAAATAAAGCCGCCGTTGTTTGCAAGAGGAGCCGCCTCAGCAGCATCTAAATCTACGGTAAAGTCCACTCCGTCTGGTTCCGGGAACTGTTCCAGGTCTTCAGAATCGGATGAACATCCATGTAAACAAGGGAATGTTAGGGCAAATGCAGCACTTGCTCCTAAACTTCTTAAGAATTCTTTTCTTTCCATAGCGCGGGGTTTATAGAAAGAACGTTAAATTATGCTGAATCGTATGCTAATATTCAAAGAGTCCAAATTCACTTTTGATGGTCAATTTTTTCTGCTCAGAATCTTCTACGCTACCAATAATTTGCGCATCTACGTTAAAAGTCTTTGAGATGGTAATGATATCCTCCGCAACATGCTCATCTACATATAATTCCATTCGATGGCCACAGTTAAAAACTTGATACATTTCCTTCCAATCTGTACCGGATTGCTCTTGAATTAATTTGAAGAGCGGCGGAATGGAAAACATATTGTCTTTTATGACATGAAGGTTCTCCACAAAATGAAGAATTTTGGTTTGTGCTCCTCCACTGCAATGCACCATTCCATGGATTTGTGCCGAGGTATACTGCTCTAACACTTTCTTTATAATCGGAGCGTAGGTTCTGGTGGGCGATAACACCAATTTTCCTGCGTCCAAAGGAGCATCTTGAACAGTGTCCGTCAAAGCTGTATTTCCAGAATACACCAATTCTTCTGGGACCGATGCATCAAAACTTTCTGGATACTTTTCGGCCAAATACTTTCCAAAAACATCATGTCTTGCCGAAGTAAGTCCATTACTACCCATTCCTCCGTTGTATTCGGTTTCATAGCTTGCTTGGCCAAAGGAAGCCAAACCAACAATAACATCGCCAGCTTTTATATTTGCATTATCAATTACATCATCTCTTTTAAGTCGCGCTGTAACCGTTGAATCAACAATAATTGTTCGCACTAAATCCCCTACATCTGCTGTTTCTCCACCAGTGGAATGGATGGTCATTCCGTGTTTTTTCAAATCTGCTATCAGCTCTTCAGTTCCATTGATGATGGCAGAAATAACTTCCCCCGGAATCAGATTTTTATTTCTCCCAATGGTGGAAGACAACATAATATTATCTACCGCGCCCACACAAATTAAATCATCAACATTCATGATAAGCGCATCTTGGGCAATACCTTTCCAGACAGAGACGTCACCAGTTTCTTTCCAGTACATATAAGCCAAGGAAGATTTTGTTCCCGCACCATCTGCATGCATCACCAAACAATGTTCTTGGCTACCTGTTAAATAATCAGGAACTATTTTGCAAAAAGCTTTAGGAAAAAGCCCTTTGTCTATGTTCTTAATGGCATTATGCACATCTTCTTTTGATGCTGAAACCCCTCGTTGGGCATATCTCTTACTGGTGTCTGAGGACATTAACTATGTTTTGGGCAAAAATAGCAGAAAGCCATCAATTAACGCAAAGGATAATGGCTCTTTTGCCAAAAGGCATTTTAAACTATTCACTATTTGGTAAACAACAATTCTCTGTACTTTGTAAAAGGCCACAAATCATCAGAAATTAATTTTTCCAATTTATCAGATTGCTCACGGATGGATTCAAGATAAGGTTTTACATCATTACAGTATGTCTGTGCTTTTTTATTGATTGTAGATAATCCGTTTGCCCGTTTTCTCGTGGCAGTCATTTCATCGGTCAATTTCTTGATAACCGCCATATGTTCTCCTATTTGCTCTAAAATATTAAGCTGACTTTCTGCAACCTTGTTATAGGCAGCTCCATACACCTCCTTAAGTCCTTTTACATTTTCCAATAGCACATTCTGATATTTTAAGGCTGCTGGAATGATATGATTATACACCATTTCACCTAACACTCTACCTTCAATTTGTAAGTGAAGAATATAGGCCTCCAATTCGACTTCTTGATGCGCTTTGAGCTCCACTTCACTCATAACATCCATATCCTTAAAAAGGGCAATGCTATCTTTTGAAGTAAGTACCTGTAAAGCTTCGGGAGTGTTTTTATTATTACTCAGTTTTCGTCGTCTAGCCTCATCTTGCCATTCTGTACCATAGCCATCTCCATCAAAACGAATCCGCTTTGAAGTTTTGATATATTCTCGGAGCACGTTAAAAACAGCCTCATCCTTTTTAAGGTTTTTCTTGTCTATCAATGCATCAACCTCTTTTTTAAAGTCTGTGAGTTGTTTGGCAACAATCGTGTTTAAAATAGTCATAGGTTTGGCACAATTGGTTTTAGCGCCCACGCCTCTCATTTCAAATTTATTACCGGTAAAAGCAAATGGAGATGTCCGGTTACGATCGGTATTGTCCAATAAAATCTCCGGAATCTTACCTACTACGTTTAATTTGAGTTCGGTTTTCTCTTGAGGAGATAATTTCCCTTTGGAAACGCCTTCCAGTTCATCCAAAACATCACTCAACTGTTTTCCAATAAAAATTGAAATAATGGAAGGTGGTGCTTCATTGGCCCCCAACCTATGATCATTACTAGCAGATGCGATAGAAGAGCGCAATAACTCTTCATAGGTATCCACCGCCTTAATGGTATTTACAAAAAAGGCGAGAAATTGCAGGTTTTTCATTGGGGTTGAACCTGGACTGAGCAAATTAACACCGGTATCTGTGGATAAAGACCAGTTGTTATGTTTTCCTGACCCATTTACTCCTGCAAAAGGTTTTTCGTGAAAAAGTACTGTGAAATTATGTCGATCTGCAATCTCTTCCATCACATCCATCAACAATAGATTGTGATCTACAGATAGGTTAGCTTCTTCAAAAACTGGGGCCAGTTCAAACTGATTGGGCGCGACTTCGTTATGCCTTGTTTTAACCGGAATTCCCAATTTGGTACATTGTTTTTCCAAATCACTCATAAAACTCAGTACCCTAGCTGGGATTACCCCAAAATAATGATCATCTAATTGCTGTCCTTTAGCTGCGGGATTGCCCACCAAAGTTCTTCCAGTCATCACAAGGTCCAATCTCGATTGTATCAAAGCTTTATCCACTAAAAAATACTCTTGTTCCCAACCCAATGTTGCGTGCACCTTGCGCACATTTTTATCAAAATATTGGGCAACCCCTGTTGCAGCCTCATCTACTGCGTGTAATGCTCTAAGCAAAGGTGCCTTATTGTCTAAAGCCTCACCGGTATAGGCCACAAAGATGGTTGGAATACACAGGGTCGTTTTATAAATAAATGCCGGAGACGTAGGATCCCATGCAGTATATCCGCGCGCCTCAAAAGTATTTCTAATACCACCACTTGGAAAACTGGAAGCATCTGGCTCTTGCTGCACTAGTTGGGCACCTCCAAATTTTTCCATGGCCCTTCCATCAGAAAGGATATCGAAGAAAGCATCGTGTTTTTCTGCCGTTGAGCCTGTTAGCGGCTGAAACCAATGTGTATAGTGCGTAGCTCCCATGGACAATGCCCATGCTTTCATTCCCTCAGCCACCTGATCTGCTATTTTTCTATCAATTTTACTTCCTTGAAAAATGGCGGATTTTACTTTCTCCAAAGCTTCCTTGGTTAAAAACTGAAGCATTTTGTCTTCATTAAAAACACTTTGTCCAAATAATTCAGACCTTCTACCGGTTTCTTCCACATTGGGATAGGTTCTTTTTCGGCTTTCTTCTAAGGCTTCAAATCTCATAATTAACACTATTTAACACATTTATACTGCAAAACTACAATTAACAATTTAATAATATATGAAGGAAATATTAGTTTTTTTTCATTTATCCCCCTATAAAGTAGGGGTAATCCAAATTTTATCTATCTGTTTGTTTTTTTAACCCTTTAAAATGGATATTATCAAATGAAAAATATATTTTTGTTGCTTGTAAATTTGAGAACAAATAACTACCACAATTATGAGTAAGTCAAAATTAGAATACATCTGGTTAGATGGTCACAAGCCAACTCAAAACATGAGAAGTAAAACCAAGGTTGAAAACGACTTTAGCGGAAAATTGGAAGACTGTCCAATTTGGTCTTTTGACGGTTCATCAACCGAACAAGCATCAGGAGGCTCTTCTGATTGTTTATTAAAACCTGTAGCCATCTTTCCTGACCCGGTAAGAAAAAATGGGTTTTTGGTAATGTCAGAAGTTTTAAGTGCTGATGGTACTCCACATCCTTCTAACGCAAGAGCCACTATTGATGATGATGATGATGATTTTTGGTTCGGATTTGAACAAGAATATTTCTTGATGGATACAAAAACCGATTTACCGTTAGGTTTTCCACGTGGTGGATTCCCTGGGCCACAAGGTAAATACTACTGCTCTGTGGGAGGTAGATACACTTGGGGTAGAGATCTTGTTGAAGAGCATGCAAATCTTTGTATTGAAGCTGGATTGAATTTTGAAGGTATCAACCAAGAAGTTGCTCCAGGACAATGGGAGTTTCAATTATTTGCCAAAGGCGCCAAAAAAGCAGGTGATGAAATCTGGGTTGCGCGTTACTTATTGGACAGGCTGACAGAAAAACATGGTTATTATATTGAATACCACCCAAAACCAGTGAAAGGAGATTGGAATGGTTCTGGTATGCACGCCAACTTCTCAAACACAACTTTAAGAACATGTGGTTCCAAAGAGATTTATGAGAAAATTTGCGAAGCGTTTAGGCCCGTTACAGCGGAACATATAGATGTTTATGGAGAGTTTAATGATGAGCGTTTGACTGGATTACATGAAACCGCCCACGTATCCGATTTCTCTTACGGCGTTTCAGATAGAGGGGCATCTATTAGAATCCCCATCATTACCGTAGAAAAAGGTTGGAAAGGATGGTTGGAAGATAGAAGACCAGCTTCTAACGGTGATCCTTACAAAATTGCAGGTAGGATTATCAAAACAGTGAAGTCCGCTGATGTATAGTATAAACTAATTGTTGCTAATAGTTTAAGAGCCGTCCTTTTTGGGCGGCTTTTACTTTACGGTCAGGTATACAAAAACGATATAGAATAATATCAAAATTAAACCATCCCTCCACCCTAGACGCAATCCTTTTGGGAAGAACACCAGAGGAAGTATAAGAAAAGAAATTCCCAGCATCCAGAAAATATCATTAGAAAGCAATCCTTGATCAACCACAGTTATTGGAGTAATTATCGAGGTTATCCCCAATACTGCCAAAAGGTTAAAAATATTTGAGCCGATTAAATTACCTAATGAAATCGCTTTTTCCTTCTTCAAAATTGCAATAATGGAGGCTGCTAATTCAGGAATGCTAGTACCAACTGAAACTATTGTGATTCCAATAATTCTATCGCTTACACCAAAGGAAGATGCCATTCCAACAGCACCATCGATCAATAACTCAGAACCACCCCATAGTGCAGTACCCCCTATCCCCAAAAACATTACGATTTTATATAATGGTAAAGGGATATCATCTTCTGGCATTTCGTCTACCACAGCTGTTTTCTGAAATCTGAGCAGGTAAACAAGAAACAGAAACAGAAAAACGACCATGATAATACCTTCGTATTGTTGAAGCTCGCCATCAAAATAAATAAAGCCAACAAAAAGTAATGAAGCCACTATCATTACAGGCCAATCTGTAGTATAAAAACTCTTTCGAACATCAATACTTCCAAGTAAAACCGTAATGGCCAATACCAGTCCTAAATTGGCAATGTTAGACCCAACTACATTTCCTAAGGCCAAATCAGGGAATCCATCCAGTGCAGCCTTTATACTTACAATAAGCTCTGGAGCGGAAGTGGCAAAAGAAACTACCGTCATTCCGATTACAATTTTTGGAATTGCCAATCTAAGCGACAAAGCTACCGCAGCTTTTAACAACCAATTTCCTCCTACAATAAGAAGTGTAAGACCAAGAATGATAAAAAGTAGATTTCCCAACAATTAGATTTTGGTGTAAATATAGATGAAGATTTATTCCTCGAAACATTTGAAGTGAAAAAAATATACAGTGTAAAAATCATTCAAATTCTTCCAAAAAAATATTACTGAAAATTGATTTCGGTTTTCAGCCCACGAAACGAAATCACCAAAATCAGTCATTTTTTAAACGAAAAGCCCCTTGGTTTTCAAAATTGAACCAAAAACACCTCTACATTTATTATATTTTATTACCTAAATGTACTTTTTATCTTTCAATTTAATACTTACATCAAGAAGGTCACATAAATTCTAAATGCTATCTCATTTTTAAACCTACAATCTTGTATTCAATTGTATTGATTCTGCTCCAAAAATTTGGAGACATGATAATTCTCATTTTATATTAAAAAATGTAACTGGTTCACAACAATTTTTTAACACTAAAAATCAATCAACACAATGATTACAATAGTCAAGTTTATGGTAATGTTGCTTATACAACTCATCGAGTTCATTTTTGTTTAACCTTTAAAACCAATCACTATGATTACTTTATTTGGAATACTGATTATACTATTAGGAATTGTTACACTGGTTACAAAACCACTTTTTAAAAATGCAAAATTATTGCAATGGTTTTCTACAAAGCGAAGCCTTCAAATAATAGGTATGGGAATCGTACTTAGCATTGTAACTGGAACTTTCTTTTATGCAGAACCTGGTACTGCTTATGCGGTACAGTATCCGTGGGGCGGGCAGAAAGCAGTTTTTAGACAGGGAATACACACTAAAATGTGGGGAAGGCTAATTCCTATTCAGTTTGAGTTGCCCATTAAATATGTAATTCCTAACAATGAAGGAGATCTGGGCGAGCAAAGCGAGTACGCCAACGTGGATGCCGCTAAATATTGGGCCTTTAGTGATGCGGTAAAAGCCAGAATAGCCACTTCTGTGGTCATAAGTATAAACACCGAAGATGAATCACAGTTTTTATCCGTTGCAGACCGTAATAAAACGGAAAAAAACATGATACGATCTAGGATCATCCCCAATATTGATCAATCCATAAAAAACACCTGCAAACTTATGGACGCCCAGGATTACATCTCTGGTCAAGCTTCGGACTTTGACCGTTATTTTAAAGATCAACTGGAAAACGGAATGTATGTATTGGAGGAGTATGCAGATAATCAAACTCGCGAAATCATTGGTGATAGCAGCACTGTTAGAACGATAGTGAATAAAGAGACCAAACATAAACGGTTTCGAATTCAAATTAGAAATGGCGAACCTGTTCGCGAAAAAGGCAACTCGCTTAAAGCCTATGGGTTAACCGTGATACAAGCCGTTGTAACTGAAATTGATTGGGAAAGTACCTTTGACAAGCGATTGCAATTACAAAAAGAAGAAGTAGCGCAGACCCAATTAGAAAAACAACAAGCCGAAAGAGAATTCTATAGGGCTCAAAAAGAAAAGGCTCGTGGTGAGGCTGACAAAGCCACGGAAAGAGCTCGTTTAGAGAAAGAGCAGATACAGAAGACCATTGCGGCTGAAACCGAGGCCAAAGTTGCAGAATTTAACCTTGTTAAGGAGAAAAAGCAATTTGAAGTGGAGAAGTTCAAGGCATTGAGTAAAAAAGTAGCCGCTGATGCAGAATCCTATCAAAATGCAAAATTGGTTAGTGCCGGTTTAACGCCTCAAGAGCGAGCAGAATGGGACTATAAAACCTCTGTAGGCGTAGCACGTGAACTGAAGGAGCTTAGGCTACCCGAAATATTTATTGAAGGTGGTGACCAAAAGCAAAATAACAGCAACCTACTTCAATCACTCATTGGTGCTGAACTTGCCAAAAAAATGATTGAGAAGAATACCAATAAATAACCAAAGGAAAAGCCCGGCCAAAGACCGGGCTTTTAAACTTTATAAAGTTGTTGTTTATTCTTCGGCTCCAATTTTTTGCAAAAAAGTAATGTCTTCCTCTACAGTTAATAAAAGTAGGCTTGTAGCTGTACAAAAAACAGGACTGGTAATACAATGATGGCCATTCCAACTACCATCCTCATTTTGAATTTTTAGAATACGCCCGCTCATATCGTCATACCAATTTTTCCAGTCCTCATCCTTGCTCACCAACATCGACTCACCAGTTTGCAAATAACTTAAGAATTCTTCTCCTCCATTGTTTCCAAAACCATCCAGCACATCATCACGTTGAGCCGTTTTCTTTGCAGATTCGTATACTTTATAGGCGGTTCCATATTTCTGGGCATCTCCACGCACATATCCTATTTCTTCAAGCGTCTCCGCATTTACTTCTGCATCCTGAGCTATCTTACCTTCAGCTTTGGCTTTCTTTATATCTGCTTTGGCTTTCCGAGCTTCTTTAGCACTTGCCCTAACACTTCCACTCACCGCATATAGTATGATCCCAGCCCCTTCATCTGTTTTAACCGAACCATCTTCTTCATTATAATTCTGTTTCTGATACTTTTTGGATCTTTCCAAAACCACTTCGTCAACCTCAACACCAACGGCTTGGGCAGATTCCAAAGCACTATTGGCCATTCCACTTTGTAAGACTCCGGCCCAACCAGCTCCCCTTTGTTTTCCATGTTCATCGGTCCCATCTTGAATTCGGGCAATACAGATATCCAAACAACGTGCAATTCTTTTTCGGTCCATTCCTTTCAAATCCCTATCCAGAACATTGGAAAGGAACTGGGCTGCTAAAACAGCATCAATATTTTGACCTAGTTTCGATTGTATTTGAGTGTTTCTCACTTCTGTGATAAACGGGTCATCATTAGCTGCACTTTCAATAGTCTTCAGTATATAGTCTAGTGCCTTTTTAAGGTTTTGTGCATGAATTCCTTTTTCCAGAGTTGTGCCACTCCTTAACAAAGCCATCCCCACTATGGCAGTAGTAGCCGGGTCGCCCTTTACAGCATGGGGGTCTCTAATATGTTGCGCTGAATGGCTTCCCGCTCCATACCCACCACTGGGCAACTGGGCCTTGGACAACCATTGAAGCCCATCTCGAACAGCTAATTGTATGTTCTCATCAGATCTAAATCGATCAAATCCTTTGGACGATTGTTCGCCCATGACAGTCATAAATACACAACCCTTTTCTGGTTGTATCGTTCTCTTTGGCTTAGAGGCTGTTAGTGCAATATAAAATACTATCCCCACCATCGCCAAGACGGGTACCAATAGAAATTTCAATGTTGTCTTCATCTTTAAAAGTTTTAATTTTTGTTGAATCTAGACAAGGTAATCCGTTCAAAAAATGAATATCGAGTCTGATTCGTCTTTGAATGAGTGTACCTAGAGTTCTGTTGAGTGAAAATTTCCATGCGGACTTTATTGGCTCTGCTATTCTAAAATCACTTAAACTTTAAAAGAATAAATCAAGGATTGATAGTGGGCCTTTAATTCAAAACCCCGTCTTGCTTGGACTCTTTTTTAGAAAACTTTAGCAATTCGATGTGTTCACATTTTATTTGATATGCCTATTTTACATTTTTATAACAAATCCTGTCTAAATTGATGAAAAAAATAACACTTTTACTTCTTACGATTACTGCTTTGCATTCCTGTAAACAGGAACCTAAAAAAGAAGAATCCTCTAATGTTAGTGCAGATTTTGCAGCTTTATTGGACAATTATTATGAAGATGGATTGAAATTGAATCCATTAAATGCTACAACTGCTGGTGATCATCGTTATGATGATGTTTTTACGAATTTTCTTTCTGATGAGTTTGCTGCAAAATCAAAAGCCCACTTTGAAAATTATAAAAATAAGCTAGCAACTTTTTCAGATGAGAGTCTTACCAAAAGTGAGCAAATGAGCAAGGCTATTTTGGCCTGGGAATGCGATATCAACTTAAATGAGTTCAACTTTAATGCAAATCTTACCCCGATTGATCAAATGTGGTCCCCTAACCTATTTATGGGACAACTGGCCAGTGGTTCCAGCGCACAACCTTTTGCAACCGTTGAGGATTATGAAAACTGGATGAAAAGAGTGGATGGCTATTTGGAGTGGATGTCCAGTGCGGAAGAAAAAATGAGAGAGGGAATGGCCAAAGGCCATGTTCTTCCAAAATCTTTAATCAAAAAAGTATTGCCACAATTACAATCCCTTACGGCAACGGACTTAGATAAACATCTCTTTTATCAACCCATAAAAAACCTTCCAGACAGTTTCACTGAAGATGAAAAAGCTACTTTGGCCGAAGCATATAAGAGTATGGTGAATAATAAGGTAATTCCTGCCTACCAAAAGTTGCATGATTTCATGAGTGATGAATATTCAAAAGCAGGGCGTGAATCTAGTGGAATACAAGGAGAACCTGATGGTGATGCATATTATGCACATCAAATAAAAAAGTATACCACGACCAACATGACCGCTGCTGAGATTCATGATTTGGGTCTGAGCGAAGTGGCACGGATTCGTTCCGAAATGGAAAAAATTAAAGAACAGGTAGGTTTTGAAGGAGATTTGAAAGCTTTTTTTGATTTTGTGCGCAATAACAAAGAGTTGATGCCATATTCAGATCCGCAGCAGGTTATTGATAACTTCAATGCCATTCATGACCGCATGAAGCCTCAGATAGAAAAACTATTTGATGTAAAACCAAAAACACCATTTGAAGTCCGTCGTACAGAAGCATTTCGGGAAAAGTCTGCAAGTGCGGAATACAATCCCGGTTCTTTAGATGGCACACGTCCTGGTATTTTTTATACTCCCATTCCAGAGGTATCAAAATATAATGTGTATTCAGATGAATCTTTGTTTCTTCACGAGGCTATTCCAGGGCATCACTATCAAATCTCATTGACACAGGAAAGCGATGAGCTTCCAAAGTTTAGAAAAACACTTTGGTATAGTGGCTATGGCGAAGGATGGGCACTATATAGTGAATCTTTAGGCACTGAGTTAGGGCTGTATACAGATCCCTACCAGCTTTTTGGTATGCTTGGGGCTGAAATGCACAGAGCGGTACGTCTTGTCGTGGATACTGGTTTGCATTCCAAAGAATGGACACGTGAGGAAGCCATTCAATATTCCTTGGATAATGAAGCAGAATCTGAGGCTAGTATCGTTTCAGAAATTGAACGCTATATGGCAAATCCTGGACAAGCATTATCCTATAAAATTGGCCAGTTGAAGATCATAGAATTACGAGAAAAGGCAAAAACTGCTTTAGGAGACAATTTTGACGTTCGCCAATTTCATAACCAAGTTTTAGAAACGGGCTGCGTTCCTCTGGCATTGTTAGAGAGTAAAATAGATAATTGGATTAAAGAAAACAGTTAGTTATTAAAAAGGGCCGTTTATAGCGGCCCTTTTTATGCTTTAAGAAACTTGGTTATCTTTGTCTTTACCAACACCTTAACCCATGTTCTACAAATTATTGGCCAAAATCAACAAAGCTATCCTCCCCTCTTACTCTAAAAAAGGGTTAGACTTGTCAAAAGCATCTAAATTTCAATTAGCCATTATTGGTTGGCGCTATTTTGTTACTATAAAAGCCTTGGACTAATACTCAAGCAGCGCTTTTATATCATACCCATTCAGCTTATTTGACCCATTTAAAAAAGTAAGGTGAATTAAAAAATTACACTGTACTACCTCTCCACCTAATTTCTCTACCAGTTTGCAAACTGCACTTGCAGTTCCTCCAGTTGCCAATACATCATCGTGTACCAACACCTTTTCACCTTTTTGTATGGCATCTGTATGGATTTCAAGTGTATCCTCGCCGTATTCCAGTTCATATGATTCGGAAATGGTTGTATAGGGCAGTTTCCCTTTTTTACGTACTGGAACAAAACCAGCATTCAATTTTGAGGCAATTAAGGGGGCAAAAATAAAACCCCTGCTGTCCACACCCACAACTTTATCTATATCATGTTTTACAATCATATCACAAAGGGTTTGGCAAGCAGCTGTAAGTGCTTTGGCATCTTTTAAAAGGGGGGTGATATCCTTAAAAACAACTCCGGGTTTTGGAAAGTTTTCTATATCACGAATGTAGGGTTCAAAATCCATTATTTTTGGTTATGAGGTTTTGTCGTAAATTTAAAAAGAAATATATTTGCACCCCATTAAAAAGGCCTCGTGGCGCAACTGAATAGCGCATCTGATTACGGCTCAGAAGGTTACAGGTTTGAATCCTGTCGAGGTCACTAAAACTAATGCAAATTAGTAACAAAACCATGTAAGTCTTATGATTTACATGGTTTTCAAGTTTTTAGGAGTACATAAGATTTGAATTGATTTGACTTTAAATGTGACCTTAAAAGGTACCTTTTTTAAAAATGTGACCTTAGGTCACATTTTATCAAATTGGTTTATTGAATTAGAATAGTTGATTTGACTTTCGTCTCGATAAATATTTAATAATTTAAAGACGACAACTATGCGTACACAAAACACTTTTTCAATTCTTTTTTTAGTCAAAAAATCTAAAGCTATTAGTGACGAAGCGCCTCTCTACGCTCGAATAACTGTAAATAGTAAAAGAGTTGACATTAGCCTCAAAAGAAGAATTCCATTACTACTTTGGGATGTTAAAAAGAAAAAAGCTAAAGGCACTTCAAATGAAGCCAAACAAATAAACGAGTATCTAAAACAAGTCCAAACCCAGCTTTTTCAATGTTATCAAGACTTAAAATTTAAAAGGGAGTTAATCACTGCTAAATTGATTAAGGCAAATTACCTTGGCGAGGGAGGAAATTCAAAAACACTCCAAAATCTCCTCGAATATCATAACAATAAGACTCAAAAAACATTAGCAAAAGGTACGCTAAGAAACTTTGGAGTAACTGAAGGGTATATCAATAGATATTTGAACAATGTTTTAAAGACTTCTGACATCTACTTAAAGGATTTGAACTTTAAATTTATAAGCGATTTTGCCAATTTTCTGCATACGTATTGGCCAAAGGGCCACCATAAGGCTATGAGCAATAACACTGTTATGAAACATGTACAAAGATTTCGAAAAATTGTAACACTAGGGTATCATATTGAATGGATAGAAAGGGACCCGTTTGTTAGATGGAAACCAACTTATGAAAAAAGAGAGCGACCATTTTTAACTGAAAACGAACTGTCAAATATTGAAACCTATAATTTTCCGATTGCTCGATTAGAAAGAGTACGAGACTTGTTCATCTTTAGTTGCTATACAGGAATTGCATATATAGATATAATGAACCTGACAAGTAATAATATTCTTAAAGGAATAGATGGGAACGATTGGATATTCACAAATCGTCAAAAAACTAAATCATCAGTGAAAGTTCCACTTCTTAGAAAGTCAAAAGAATTGCTTATTAAATACGAAAACCATCCAATGACCGAGATAACGGGGACTTTATTTCCGGTAATTACGAATGAAAAAGTGAATCTGTATTTAAAGGAAATTGCCGAAGCTTGTGGTCTAAAAAAGAATCTTACGTTTCATATGGCTCGACATACGTTTGCCACTACTGTCACATTGAGCAATGGTGTTCCAATAGAGACAGTTTCAAAATTATTAGGACACTCAAAAATTGCTTCTACTCAGGTTTATGCTAGGGTCGTTGAACGAAAAATAAGTGAGGATATGAAAGCGTTAAGAAATAAAATAGAGGCTCTGGATAAAAATGAACTTCGAATATCGCATAATACCTAGTTAAAAATAGTAGCTTAAATAGAAAATGCTTTTGAGAAATTCAAAAGCATTTTTTTTTAATTTTCTAATACTATTTTCCTACTCCCTTTCTCTTCACTCATTTCCATCATCAACTTTTCATTATCACCCAATACAAACTTTGGTAGCACATATACAAATCTATTAGTTTGCCCTACTTTAATGGTATTGGGTATTTCATGTGTATAATCGGCTTTCATAAACAGTTTCTGATAGGAAGCCTTACGCTTTTTATTGCCGTTTACTTTATAGATGTTTAAATAATCAATCTCAAAATTAATTTCGGACTTATTCTTAATTTCTAGAACCAAATAGACTTCCGAAGCATTATAAACCATCTCTTGCAACTGCAACTTGATACCTTTTTTTCGTTTGGTTGCGATAGAACCAGAATTTGATTTCAACAAATGATTACTGAATTTTTTGAAATAGTCTATTCTATCGGGTGGTCGAACTATTTGCTTTTGTTTTAAGACCACTGGTCGTTCACTCCCTATACTTTCTTTAGTAGTTATAAAGTAGTTGAGTTTTTGCAACTGCTCTTTATATTTCAAAATATAAGAATAGACCTGACCATTTTTAATCACAGTCAACAAATTACTTTCTTCTCCTGGAGTGGCTTGCAACAATCCAAAATACTGTTCTTTTTCTCGGTTATAAGTAAAGACAAAATTGGATGTTCCAGTAATCCCTTGGCGAATAGGTTCGGGGAAAAATAAGGCAACATTTTTTTTCTCATTGGCATAAATTGTATCTAGTGATTGTTGTGCATTTACATAGTTTGAGCATATGGCTAGTATGAATATGATATATATTTTCATGATTAAAGGGTTTTAATTATTGCCGATTATCGGCTTTTAGAATGAGTTGATAATTATCGGTTACCGTAACTTTTACAGTGCGGTTGTTACGCTGAAATATCCTTTTGATACCGCTTACTTGTGGAACACCTACAATATTGATATCATCTACAATATCCCCAACCACTTCTTGCCTCGCTTCAGCTCTAAAACTATTCTCAATATAGATGCCTTCGCTTCCGTCCTGAAGGTCAAAAGCATTCAGCTTAACAGATTTATGATTGATGTTTTGAATCTCTATAATGGTACGATTAGGTTTAAAGCTCACAAAACCATAAATGGGTGTGTTCTTTAGAACAGTAATGCCATTGATGAGGGCATCTTTGGTTAGACGCATTTGCAAACGATAATTGTTTCGAACCGTTTGTGTTCCATCTACTCGAACATAAATGAAGGCATCAGTATTCTGGGTTATGAGGTTTACATTTTCCAATGGATTGGAAGCAAAAAACAGTTGATGTTCCAATCCCAACTCTTTAGGGACAATACGCCCTTCTTTCATAGCTATTTTAGAAATAGAATCTTTCTGTAGTGGCTTTTGCTCAATTTTAACCTTGGGTTTTCTAAAGCTCCTGTCGGAATAACTGATACGCCCTTCATTATAGATGCTATCCACAATCCGCATCTTTTCTTTATCCAATAAATCGGGGTCATAGACTCCAGTAGAATCCAATAGACGCTCATCATAAATGCTCGGCGCATTGGTTTGTCTTACTTCTTTAAGGTCATCCAGAGCTTCTAACTTGGAATCATATTCTTTTTGGGCATCACCCAATTCTGGAACTGGAATCTGGTTGTTATCAATAGTTGGTTCTTCTTCATCTCCCAATGCAATGACGGCATAGGAACCAATAAAGAGTACTACACACAAAATGACGGCAGCGAACACGATTTTATTCTTTTCTATCTTCATAATTATCTAGTTTTTTCAGCTTGTTTTCAAAAAAGTTGGTTATCAATAATCCGTGGGTATTGTTGGGAAAGCTTCTATCTACATGGATAATGTTTCCAGATGTAGTCAATTCATAAATGTCGATTATCGACCCACGATTGATTTCAAAAATGATAGTGGTTTCAAATCGATAAGGTTCTTTTTGGATATCAATTTTTGATTCAATTTTCAATACTTTTTGCACTAAGGAATATTGTAATAATCGGTTGTAGACACCATCAGCTTTTTTCTGTCTGTACAATGCATCTACAGAACTATTTCCTAACCATAAAGCTTTCTCCAGATTCTTTTCATAATTGCTCGCATCGATGTGGTAGAAATAGGTATGGAACTGTTCTAAATGTGATAATATTTCTACTTCTATATTTTCGTTTTGCTGTACCATTTTAAGGGGAATGACACTTCCATCCGAATTGACCACAAAGGCATTATTGACAGATTCTTTGTGAAGCTTTATAACCATGAGTACTGAAACAATGCAGGTTAAAACAGCCCCAATGATTACCGCTAGAACAATGAATCGGTTCAAGCGGAGTACGTTGTAAATATTTTGATATGGTGTTTTCATAATTGATTAGGCGGAAAAGAGTTTAAAGACAAATGATGTTGCCCTGCGATAGAGTTTGAATTTTAATAAAACGATAAACCCGATAGAACCAAATTGAAGTAATGGTGCGAAAAATGTACTTCCCCAATCGGTTCCAAAAAGACTATTCCAAAAATTGGTATTGATTTCTGTATACAGGTTGTTTACAAAAACATTGACCAGGAAAAAAGCAGGTACTAGCATATATACTCCTGCATATAGTTTGAAAAAATTATAGGCCAGTGAACGAAACTTTTCAAATACCGCCAGACTGATGACCAATGGAAAAAATGCTTGCATTATACCAAGTAAAAAGTAGCGTTCTGCCAAGAATAAGGGATAGATAAACAAATCCAATAACCATAGGAATATCCCAATGATAAAAGCCAACATCTTCAATCCATATAAAGGAGTTACCAGAGCTTCATATAACATGGCCATTGCCTTTTTGGCGGCTTCCAATGCGCCCACATCCTGTTCCAAATCGATATCTTGCATCTGTAACGGGAGGAGTGCAGGAGCCGTGTCTCGGTATTGGGTCTCGATGGCCACCAGAATGGTATCAAAAACATCCAATACCTGTGTAGAAAAGATGACCAAAATGACGACTGCAAAATTCTTTGCCAATTCTGCCGGAGTTAATCCCCAGGTATATCCCTCATTATTAGCTACACCCTCATTGTATTTTTTCAGGATATTGATTAAAAAGAATAGAATGGCCAGTGTCTTCATTCCAGTAATGGTGTACTGAGAAAAGTCACTGTTTTTGATAGTGGTAAAAACCGCATCAACATATTCTAATCCTATACCCAAAAAGATACCCGCCATTAGTAATTGGTTTCCCTGTTATTGATTTTATCTTGCATTTCCCTAAAGGCAATAATCTCACGATAGCGTTTGGTCTTGGCCTCAATTTCAGCCACCATTTCCTTAGATTGTAACTCTATACCTTTCAGAACTTCTGCACGTTCGGCATCGGTCATTTTAAGATTATTACTGGAAAGAATCTGGTCGATATAATCCAATCCTTCCAAAGAGCTTTCAATTATGGAATTAAAGGATTCTGAAACCCTATTGACTTCATCAGATTTGATATAGGGAGAGTTCAAAATTTCCCTTAAATCGTTCTGTACCATATCAAATAATTTTTGATTGTTCCTTGCTATATCACGTACTGCTTTTAACTGCTTAATTACATTGTTGACTTTCTCGATATTTTCTTTTTGAGTTTTAAGAAACTGTACCGTTTTAAGGAGTTGTGAAGTCTGTTTTGCAGATTCAATCAACGATTTGGCAAAACTGATAAAGTTCGTGTTGTCATACACCGGCATTCCTTGGCAGGCAGCGCCTGCTGGCATTAAAAGGGCAAAGGTTAGGGCTATTCCTAAAAGTTTGATTTTTAATTTCATGATTTTCGTTTTTTAGATTTATAATTGTTTAATGAATGTATTTATGGCTTCTTCCATGTCATTTGTTTTTTCATAAATCCGCATTATGCGGTCGCTTTCTTTGCCGTCTGTGAGGTAAGCGGCATACACTTCTTTAGGCACTTCAAGACGAAAGATGTTGCTCTCCTTTCCAATCTTGATGAACATCTCCGTGTACTTTCTATCTCCCGTAAGATTATTGCGAATGGACTTTAATTGATTCAAATCGTGGCTAGACAGGTTAAGCCTGTTTTTTAGTTCTTCATAACCTTTCTCATTTCTTAGGCTATAAATGACCTGTGTATTTTCAAGAATACTTGCCGATGTGGAATTGTTCGGCAATTGATTGATGGATTGCAGAATGATGCCGATAGCCCCATTTTGTTTTCGGATAGCTTGATAATAGAATTCCACACTTTCCAGAACATTATCGAATTTGAGCTGTTTGGCAAACTCATCGAACAGGATGATTCCACGTTCGGAACGATTACGCCAAATAGTTCTTTGGATAGCTGATTTTATGAGCTTCAGCATTACAGAAAGGATTTCCTTGTTGTCCTTAACTTCATCGAGTTCAAAGACAATCATACGCTTGTCCTCAATTTTATAGGTTTGGTCCTCGCTCACATTGAAGAGGAAGCTATAAAGTCCGCCATCCACATATTCAGAAAGGATATGCAGAAAATTGTAAACACTGAAATGCTCTTCCCTGATATTAAGAGCCTCTATGAGGCTATCTGTTTTATCATCTATAAACTGATACAAAGACGCTAGCGAATGATTTAATCGGATGTGTTTGTAATAGTGCAACAGGACTTTTTTAATGGCTACTTCTTTGGCTTTCGAAACCTGGTTACCTTCAGCTAATAGTTCCAATAGGAAAATGGCGAGGTCTTCTAATCGCTCAGGGGTCAAATCCGCTTCGTTGGAAATGTAAAAAGGATTGATGCCCAAATTCTTTCCCTGCTCATAGCGTAGGATGATATGGTCATTGGGGTAAAGCTTTGCGAATTTGGAATATGAGCCTCCCAAATCGATAATGACCAGCCGCACGTCGGCCTCGAAGTATTGTCTAAGAATATTATTTGCTAGAAAAGATTTTCCTTCTCCTGTTGGGGCAAAAATGGCGAAGTTCCGAGCTTTAATTCGCTTCTTTTGTTCATCCCATACATCTTTTAAAACAGGAATGTTATACTGCCTATCATTAAAAATGATGCCCTGCTCATCTGACTTATAATTGCTGTTGTTGAGGTACAAGCACAGCGCATGTTTTAAATCGGTGACGTATAAATCTTCATTAGAGAAATTGGAACTAAAACAACAATAGGAATTGAGAAAGTAGTGCTTTCTTTCTTCGCCTTTTGGATAATAAGGTACAATGTCCAGCTCCTTAAATTCGGTCTTAATCTTTGAAGCAATACTATTTAGCTGTTGGGCTTCTGGCGACCAGAAAACAATGTTGAGATGCCCACGTATAATTCTTGAACTGTCGTCCTCATTAATTTTAGCAACAATAGCTTCAATCTTCCTTTGAATGACTTTGTTCTGTGTTCCGAAGTTGGAACTCTTGCTAAGTTCTTCAATTTTTTTGTCCAGTAGTTTTCTCCATTTATGTTTGTCATCTAGGTAAATGATTTGGTTGATGATATGGTTCTCATTCAGGTTCAATCCCAATCCGTCAATAAAGCCCTGATGGAATACAAAATCATCTGAAGTGAATTTGTCATTGGTCTTACTGCTTTGTACCGCATCACCAAAACAGAGTTCGCTATTTACAGCCAACACATCAAAATGGTTCTCCCCAATTTCAATCGCTGATTTCTTTAATTGAATATCGGTATCAAATCCCTCATTAAACCCATTGAAGTATGTACTTGTAAGCTCTAAGATTTCGTTCTCATTTAATTGTCTCAGGGACACCCTGCGGCTGTTATTGATAAAGGAAACCGCATCATTTACTGAAGCAATAAACTCTTGAACGTTATGGTCCAGCTGTTTGTGAATGCCCTTTTCCACTTTTCGGAACGGATTGGTAAACTTTGAAGCATTCAATGCTTTATCTAAAGGCAGTGTGAAGTACAAATAAGATTGATGCGTTAGACACTCTCGACCTTTAAAATGATTATAAGTTGCTTTCTCTAAAAAACTATCATTTGGTATGTAACTGGTATCAAAATCGGTTTTCCTGTAAATATCCTGTTTGTGTATGACGGTACTCGTTGGCAACGACTTGAAAGCCTGAAACCAAGAACCGTGTATATCTTCAAAATCCTTTTCAGATAGGGAATAAATTTCAGGTAGGTCTGCTTTGTAGCATAGTACAACATTCCCATTATTGGCAAACACGATGTGATTTTCAATGCTCAAAATAGGATGGTATGCGGATAGGTTAATTTTCTTCATAGGATAATGGACTTAACTTCTTGTTGCTGATGGTTTTTGGGAATACTTTTTTGAAATGGAGTAATGCAGGCTGTTTGGTCAGCTGGGTCAATACGGCATATAGACCTCCGTTAAATAGGAATATTGATATGATTACTAAAAAGCTGAAGGAAAAGATGATGAACAGCAATGACCCGATGACCGATGTCATCATCAAAGCGAACAATGATATAGGCAATCCCATAATCACAGCTCGCTTTCTAATATCCTTATAGATTTCATAGCGTTTCATACTATACCACGATGCCTATGAGATATGTAAAGATGCCTACGACTGCACCCGCAATAAGTACGAATACCAGAACACGGGTAATTCCTTTTTTAAGGTCTGCATTTTCGCCAAAAAAGTGTCCTGCATTGAAGAGGAAGCCTATTAGAAAGATAACTCCCAAGGTAATCGGGAAAATGGCTCTTATAGTATCGGAAACATCGTTAACGGAATCTTCAATACCTCCAATTTGAGCAAAAATGGTATTGGAAATAAGAAATAAAAAAGCGGTCAGGAATAGTGATTTTTTCATGTCGAAATTGATTTAAAATTTGTTGGATTTCGTTGTTTGAAAAATACACTATATTGAATATCAAAACACTGATAATCAGTATTTTGTGAACAAAATATTATTTATATTCGATTGATTTTCAATGCTATGAATTGACATCAAATCGTATTAAAAATTGAAGCACTTATGTTGATAACTCTAAAACTTTTGAATCGTTCGACGCTCAAAAACGTCAGTTTTGTGATTTTACTACTGAAAATGTGTTTCGTTTTTGGTCAGAAAAAAATTGTAGTTATCGACCCTGGACACGGTGGAATTGATTCAGGTGCTATAGGTGTAAATGGCACTTTTGAAAAAGATGTGGTTTTGAAGGTTGCCCATGAGATTCTAAACCTGAACAAATACCTTTTTGATAATGAATTGGATATCTATCTGACCCGATATACTAATACATTGATTTCCTTATCGGATAGAAGTAGATTGGCCAAAAGTTTAAAAGCCGATGCATTTGTGTCATTGCATTGTAATGCTTCTCAAACCAATTCTAGAGGAATGGAAGTTTATGTGCATAATTCACAGAATCCAAATAGCAAAACTTCTGTCGCTCTTGGGGTTTCTATTCTGAATGAAAGCACCCAAAAGCTTGGTTTTAAAAAGCGGGGTGTAAAGATTGCCAATTTTCAAGTGTTACGGGAAACTATTCCGTATTGTTCCTCCATACTTGTTGAAATGGGGTTTATGTCCAATACTGACGAAGCTAATTATTTTTTAGAAACTAAAAATGTTGAGGCTATGGCGTTGGCTATCTTGATGGGGGTTAAAGATTATTCAAATGCTGGATTATGAAGAGTTCTTTTCCTATTTTAAATATGTTTTTACGTAATCTATATCTTGTTAAAAAATGTATATTTGAGTAGTTATTATTCAAATAATAATCTCCCTCAGATTTTTTTAATAAAAAGAGACCGTTTGTAATTACACGGTCAGTTTTTTAATGGGAAATTTTAAATGTTTCCCTTTTAACAAAAACCAATATGAGCAACGCTATATATCATTTATCCAGATTGTCATTTGAACAAATCGAGTGGATTACAGAACTAAAAAACAAGATATGTCAAAACGGAGAAATAACCGATGAAGACATAGAAATTGCATTTGGAAAAATAACATCACAGGATACAACAGAAGATATGCTGCATCTAACTGTTTCTAGTGTGAGCCCGGACAATGCAAAAACATTATATAGACTATATGAAAATTTAAATATTGAGGGGCTATATGATGGAAAGGAAATAGTTTTTAGTCCAGAATTAACGGTTATCTATGGTAAAAATGGAAGTGGAAAAACAAGTTTTTTTAAAGCCTTGAAAGATGCTTTCCAAAAAACCCAGAATATTAAAGGAAATATTTATTCTCCTTCTACCAATACAACTTCTGCAAAATTCGATTTTGTAGATAAAGAAAAGCATCTTGCCTTTCAAAAAAAAGGACTTTCGACCAATTTTCCTGGTTCTGAATTACAAACTTATAATTGGACAACAGGAAATCAAATAAACGCTTCAATGAAGTTTTGTGACAGGAAAATCCTCAACAGTTCTTTAAGCAAAAAAGATACTGGATGGAGTGTTGATAGATATAAACTGGGACATTATGATATATTGAGAAATGCAGTCGACAAAGTAGGATTAAAAGTAACAACAAAAATTGCGGAAATTAGTAGAGATTACAACTCTAGATTACAAACACTACTTAATGGGTTGAAATCCGAAAAAGATGATGGCTTTAAGAAACAAATTCAGAATAATTTAACCAATCATCAAACTCTTAAGAACCTCTACACTAGTTTATCTACACTTGAATTAACAGATGACCATCAATCAAAAAAGGAAGGCTTACAAAAAAACTCTACAGTATCGGTTTCAGACCTGACTACTAAAATTGAAGCCTTAAAAGCTCAAGGTACTATACTTACTAATATTCAAAATATTACATCTGAAAAAACACATATTTTCTCTGAATTAATTGTAATAAAGGAAAAAATCAAACGTGTTACACTGTTAAAAAATAGTTTGGACTTTTCAAAACTTGAACAATACCATTTGCTTTTTAATTCTGAGGAAAATCGAGATAATTATATAGAGTTGATTAAAAAGATAACAGAAACTGCTTTAGTTTTTGGTCATCAAAATTATCCACAGAGTGTAGAAAAATGTTTCTATTGTAACCAAAACTTACCAGAGGAAAATAAGCTGTTGATATCAGAAATACATTCGCTGATAGATAATGAAATAAGTAAAGAAATTAATGGACTTAATGTAGAGCTAAAAAGCTTTAGGGAAAGAATACAAATTGCAGTTGACAAAGAAACTCCTGATTACAACTATACGAGTGTAGGGGGTATTTATGACTTAGTTAGTAAAAAACAAGTTCAGTTAGATAGTTTACATACTAATGCCTTTGATTGTTCAATACTATCTGCTATTGATAAAGAGATTGAAGAGTTAAAGGATACTTTAAACTCTTTTGATTTATTATGGAATTACAATGAATTACTGTTTTATGTTGCTCAATCAGAAAACAATATAGTTAGTGGTAAAATAAAATCCTTCGAGAAACAGCTTTTGGAGATAGAAAAGAGCAAAAAAACTGCATTGGACGCATTAAATACTATTGAAGATTATGAGTTTTGTTGCAATCAAAAGGAACTAATTTCTACACTTTCTGGCCTGTTATCAGAAAACCAAAAATATACAGAAGCCAATAATCATTTTGCAGGTTACAGGACAAAAATATCTAGAGATAAAGGTCGAGTAGAGAACGAACTTATAAGACAAAATTATTTAGTCACCTTTAACGATAATCTGGAATATTTTGAATTACCTAAAAGGGATTGTATTAATAGACCATTTTCAAACCCAAGTGGACAAAGTAAAGTTGATGCCAAAATTCAAGGAACTGACCATCAATTTGAAATATCTGATGTGTTAAGCGAAGGAGAAGCTAAAATTTATGCCTTCTGTGACTGGTTGACTGAGTTAGAATTCGATGATAACAAAATTCTCGTTTTGGACGACCCAGTAACTAGTTTGGATCAATCCAATATATACAAAGTAGTAGAAAAAATTATTGAACTAAGTAAAAATTATCAGGTTATTGTATTTACACATCATTTTGAGTTCTATCATCGTTTAATACAAAAATCTTTAGGAGGTAAGCCTATAAATAAAGGAAAATGTGAATTATGTGCTGAAAAACCTGAATCCAATCAATGCATTGGGTATAATGTCGGTACAGGTAATACCCATAAATGCAGTTCATATTATCTCATTGAGCACATATTGAAACCTGGGCAAATTATAGAAGATGTAATGTTTTTTACATTGGGTTGGGAACAACGAATTGAAGTTTTGAGACAAAATCTATTAGCCGGAAATATTAGAGAAGCCGATAAGCATTTAAGAACCTCTATAAACAACTTTTTTGAACGATTTGTACTGAATGATGTTAAACGACAAGTGTATAAAAACAACGATTTAATTAAAGAGTGGCGTAGCTTTAGGCAATTGGACATTAATGATTACAATACTTTGATGGAGGTGCATAACAAAGTTTCTGGAGAATCTACAATACATGAGCCTTCCGAAGAAGTTAGAACTCCTTTGGATGTTAGAGGCTATATCGGGGAATTTAATAAATCTGTTAGAGCCATAAATAATATTAGAAGTTTTGATAATCCATCGCCACCAAACCCCATAGGGGAAATTATAATTTAGAAAAAACATTGTGATGTAAATGAACGATAAAAAAACATAGAGATGCTCAGTCTATATTCAAATAAATTTTTAGTTGATCACCTATTATTTGCATAGTATATTTTTATTAATGAAAGAATAAATTAAATATTGTATGTCTAAAAAAATCGAAAAACCAAATTTAACAATACAAAAAGGCGACATAATGCTGAGTCCTGAAATGTTGCCTTGGGCAGATGCCATAGTAACGACATCTGCTAAAAATCAGTTATTTGATTCTACTCTATTAAAACGGTATTTGGATTTTCTAGAGTTAGTAGTACTAAACAATAGACTTTTAATTTCTTACAAACCAAAGACAGACCTAAGCGCTAGAGTTGATGATGAACTCATTCCACCTCCATTGTATAGCTTCAAGGTAAAGGGTGACCTCAATCTGGATGAGAATATGACTAATTTTCTCGATAAACAAGGCATATTATTATCTGGTCGATTACCAGCATGTAAGTACAAAGATGATTTAGAAGTCATCGAAAAATATTTGCCTTACAATAAAGATTTAAAACAATATTATTCTAAGGCTCAAGAAGTAGTTTTTAGACAATATTCGAAAATAAGAGATAAAGAAGTTGTACATCAGTTAACTTTAATTCAAATGGGGGAAGATATAGGTAATACTCTCTATCTAAATGAAGCTTTCAAGCAATTTGAGTTGCCCTATATTTTAGCAGAAGAGAATACTTATTTAATTGAAACAATTGAAGAAAATGAACGAAAAACACAAACAGGAGTTATAAATTATCTCAAGAAATCACTCAATGATGGTGCATTAAAAGAAGTCGAACGTCTTGCAACAATTGGAGGTTCAACAGTTTTTCCTTACACACCTATAGCAAGCGAAATCGTTATGAACTCCAATAATCCTGAAGATTTTTTGAAAGTTGCTATGGAACTAAGAACATCTTATAAGAAATTTAGAGAGGAAATGGTTGAAATAGAAAAAATGCTTTTTGATTCTGAACTTAGTTTAAAGAAGAAACTTAAACTAGTTAAAACCATCGAAGGGTTGGCGAATGAACTATGGTCAAATCATACTAATGGATTTAGAAAATCCACCATTGAAATATCAGGTTTGTCCGATATCCTAGAGCCAATGACTTATGCTAGTTCTGCGGGATTAGTTAAAAAAATCTTGGAATATCCAACGGATTTAATTCTCTCTCATCTTAGAAAAAGAAAGGTAAGGGTTATGTTAAACTCAAAAAAGAATTTTCTTAGTAGCAAAGACTTAACACAAAAATTAACTACAATCTTTCATTTGCCGAAACAAGATATAATAGATGGCTTAACTAAGTAAGTCAGAACATCCCTTATTTTTAAGTTTTTAAAATATGATTTTAACAATAGTAATTATTAATTTCTATTGATTACTTTCTCTTATCCTTACTCCCTCTATCAAAAGCCACCAAATTAAAAAGCTGTCGCATACGGCTACGAACACGATTCCCATATCTTTCTTCAAGTTCCGCAGCATTAAGGTTGGTAGTAGCATGAGTTTTTATTTTTCGTTCTAGAAATAGGTCATAACGAGATAGCAAGATTTCCCCCATCACATTGCAGTCCTTACCATAGTGTCTGCCCATAGGTTCGACACCTAAATCATCAAAACAGAAGAACTGGCCATTTCCATAATCTTCAATGATTTTGTAACCAAGGTGGTTAAACCCAAAAACAATATTTCGGGTTGGAATAACTTCATAAGGTTTTCGGTGCGGTACGAGATATTTGAATAAACGAATCAAAGAGGTCTTGCCACACCCCACAGGACCAGAAAGTAAAATGCCTTTATCAATATCAATCCCAAACTCTTTACAGGCAATTCTATCCTGAATAAAATACAGACATAGTTTGTAGAGTATGTCTCTGTCTTCCTTGTAAATTTTGAATTTCTTCCCAAACAACAACTTTCCTTTAGCATCCAGATACACTAACATTTTATCAAAATCATACAAAATTTGATTGCCTTGCATCGTACCCAAAGAATACTGCACAGCTCCTTCAATAATAATATGTGGTTTCGGGTTGCTCATAAAGGTTCATCATAGTTTTTATCTGAACTGGTCTTTAGGTTGTCCTGATATGGGACACTTGCCAAATGGTTTTCTTCATTTTCAGTATTTGAATTTTCTAAAATTTGCCGTTTGTTTAAGTTTTTATTGTTTTCTATAGTTTGTATATGTTTGTTTATAGGTACCAATGCTTGTCCATTGCTTGTCTCGATTTTGGTACGGCTTGAGTACAGAGCTGGTTCGGTACTTGTCCCGAAATTGAACATCTTGATTCTACTTCCCTTAAATGGGTTGTGGGATGGTGTATACAACAAATACTTCCAATGACTTAATTCCTTAATACAACGGTGGTAGGTAGATTTTGAACCAATCTTTGAAAATTCCATTACTTCCGCTCGGTTTATATAAAACTCTTGCTTAAAAAAGTGAGTATTCCAAATTTGGAATAATGCCACGTATAAGCTTATATGTGTTGGATTTAAGCGAGTATCTATTGAGAATTGAAGGAAAACACCATTCAGATGCTTGATATAGTTTATGTCTTCCAAAGCGGATTAAAACTTATTATGAATCCTGTTCTTTTCCAACACTTGCATGATTTCTTGATAATCGTAGTACAATACACCACCTACTTTGGTATAGGGTAATGTACCATTGATTCGAAGGTTTTGTAGCGTACCCGGAGAGATGCCCAAAAGTTCTCTAACTTCCGGGGACTTTAACCATTTTTTAGAAGAATGACCAGATTGATTGTTTAGTAATTGTTTAATGTCATCGAGTAGCTCCATTTTAAACTCTCTAAGATCTTCAGTGGTAATAATTGTTGCACCCATTTGTTTCAATTTTAAAAACAAAGCCGTCAAGGTTTTCTTTTTTAAATGACGGCTTTGCTATGATTTGACTTTCGTCTTACAAATTTGTGAGTACTAAATGGTAATCCATCAGAGTCTTAACCAAGTAAGGTTGTACTTTAACATTTCTTGAATTTATATAGATTTAATACAAATTGAGGCTTCATTAAGTAGCTTAGATTGCGGTTAAAGCAAAAAATAACTGTAACTTCATGAAAACCGAGTTAAGACCGAGTTTGGTTTTTCTTAGTCATTTAGGCCATCCTCATTATCCATTTTATCCAGTAACTTTTCACCTACTTCCTCAAAGAACTTAATCCTAGAGCTTTTTCTTGATTTCAACTCGTTGTACGTGCGGGAATGATTTCCTTTCGGTACCTGCAATACTTCACCCAGAACCTCCATAATCAATTTAATATTGTGATTGCCTTGATTGAGGTAACCTATTGCCTGAAGACCATAAACCAGTTCCACAAATGCAGCATAACTTCCGGTCCACTTTAGTTTGTCAAATCCTGATTTCTGAAGCTTAGAAGTGAGTTGTTCCTTCTTTTTCCTTAAATAATTGGCATACATGGCAAGTCCCTTGATTCTTGCCCATATTTCATCATGGGATGTGTTAAAGATTGAGTCCTTATAATAGGGATAGCTTTTTACCACAGGATTGTTATGTAAATTTTTTCGGGTAAAATAATATTCATCGAAATGGGAATAGCCCTGCTCCATATATAGAAGAAATTCTGTGTGCCTTCCAAAGAACTGGTTGACCTTTTCGATTTGTTTATCCAAAAAGGCCAGTTTTGCCTTTACGTCTGATTTAGGCATGCGAAGTTCGCAAGAGCGTATTTCGGTAAAGTGAATTAGGTATTTCATAGGTACACACTTTACGGTTCGGAAAAAACTTATCTCTTCTTGTAAAGAAACAAACCCTTTACCCACAATCTGCTCTTTCAAAGCATCCAATGCCCATGATGCAATTCGAATGCCAGCTGCCGCTTTTTTAAGTTCCGTTTCATAACTTACCTCTAAGCGCTCTAACTTTACATTGAATTCGTTTATGATCGATGTGTAAAACATATTCTAGCCGGTTTGGATTATTACTATGAATATGTTGGTAAGCCATTAATTTTACTTTCTCAAAGTTCCGACCATAAAAATCAAAAGAACAAACTTTTAGCAAGTACAATTCTGATAGCATTTTATATCTAAAATCCTATTGTACAACCAGCCCATCATCACCAAAACCATCTCGTTTCTGTGAGATACCATGATTTGTATTCTGCCCGTTCACTTATTGCACCTTTTAATTTGCACTTACCGGATTTAAAAAAATCGCACAATGGTTTTTCCTCCAATCCATTGATTTTAAAATATCTAAACTTAATAACCAATAGAATTCTATGTTGTTTCTGATGTCGCTATAACTTTTAAGGTTTTAAAGACTGAATCTGGATTTACGGAAACATAGTCAATGCCTTCTTCGACCAGAAATTTGGAAAAATCTGGAAAATCTGAAGGACCCTGGCCGCAAATACCTACTTTTTTTCCATGTGCTTTGGCTGTAGACAAAAGCATCTTTATCAACATCTTCACAGCTTCGTTGCGTTCATCATACAGATGTGCGACCAAAACCGAGTCTCTGTCCAAACCAAGTGCAAGTTGCGTCAAGTCATTTGACCCAATGGAAAAACCATCAACCATGGTGGCAAATCGATTGGCTAAGAGTATATTGGAAGGTAATTCAGCCATCAAGAATATCTCTAATCCGTTCTTACCACGCTCAAGTCCATTCTTGGCCATAATGTCTAAAACTTTACTTAGTTCCTCTGGAGTCCTACAAAAAGGGACCATTATGGCAATATTGTCCAATCCAAATTCCTCTCTCGCCTTAACAAGCGCGGTACACTCCCATTCGAATACTTCGCGAAACTCTTTGGAATAATATCTTGAAGCACCCCTCCAACCAATCATTGGATTCTCTTCATCGGGCTCAAAATGATTACCCCCTAAAAGATTGTAGTATTCGTTTGATTTAAAGTCGGACAATCTGGCCACTACCATTTTCGGATAGAACGCAGCGGCAATTTTTCCGACTCCCTGTGCCAATTTGTTGATATAAAAATCCTGCTCTGAATCATAACCTACTATTAATCGGGATATTCTTTCCGTTAAATCCTTGTCATTCAATTTTTTATGATTCAGAAGAGCCAAAGGGTGAGCTTTTATATGATTATTGATAATAAACTCTTGTCTGGCAAGCCCCACCCCATTGTTCGGTACTTTGCTATACTGGAATGCCAAATCCGGAGATCCTATATTCATTAAAATTGGAGTTTTGACTGAAGGAAATTCAGTGTAGGACGTTTCCAGCACCTTAAAATCGATTTTACCATTATAAACTTTTCCAATACTTCCTTCGGCGCACGAAACGGATACCATCTGTCCATTTTCAAGTTGATTGCCCGCATCGAGAACCCCTACTACCGCTGGTACTCCGAGCTCTCTAGCGACGATTGCCGCATGACAGGTTCTTCCTCCCTTTTCGGTGATGATTGCAGATGCTTTTTTCATTAGAGGTTCCCAGTCCGGGTCTGTCATTTCCGCAACCAAAACTTCTCCTTCTTGGAATTCGGTTTCATCAGAACTCCCATCCCTACCATCCAGGGTAAAGATTCGTCGAGCCTTACCGACACCAATTTTATCTCCGACCGCCACACCCTCCAAAATGTGGCTTTCTGCCAAAGTTCCGCTTTCAATTTTATATTCTTTAAGAACCTCTTCATGTTGTAGTGAATGAACAGTTTCAGGCCTCGCCTGAACGATAAAAAGTTCATTGGTAAGGCCATCAATTGCCCATTCGACATCCATAGGACACCATCTATTGTGAACGGCTGTATAATGCTTCTCTATTTCATTTACCCATTTGGCCAGTCTTAGTATTTGCTCATCATCCAGACAAAACTTGCTCTGGTGTGCCTGATCTACCCTTACCTTTCGCACAGCTTCAAAAGGCTTGCTCCCATAAACCATTTTATAATTTTTACGACCCATTTTTTTCTCAATAATGGATCGATGGCCTTTGTTTAGACCCGGTTTGAAAACCAAAAACTCATCCGTCAAGATTTCACCTCCCACAACCAATTCTCCCAATCCATAGGTTCCACTGATTAAAATGACATCTTCAAAACCACTTTCGGTATCCAGTGAAAAAGCTACACCCGACGTGCCCAAATCCGACCTGACCATTTTTTGCACACAGACGGATAGTTTCACCGAAAAATGGTCAAAATTTCTGGAAGAGCGGTAAGAAATTGCCCGGTCAGTAAAAAGTGAGGCAAAACAGCTTCTTATCGCAGTAAGGAGCATTTCTCCCCCTCTAATATTGAGATATGAGGATTGTTGGCCTGCAAATGAAGCCTCAGGCAAATCTTCAGCCGTGGCCGAAGACCTCACAGCAATGTCTGTGGCTTCTTGGCCATAAAACTCGGAAAGCGCATAATAAGATTTTAAAATTTCCTTTTCTACTGAAATAGGAAATCTTCCATTGGAAATTAGTTTTCTAACTTCAGAACCCGTTTTTCTCAAACTAACTATATCGGATACGTCGACTTTTGCCATGGCAGCCTCTATTTTTTCTTTCAGTTGATTTTCTTTAATGAATTCATCGAATGCATCAACCGTGACAGCAAATCCATGGGGTACTTTTATGTTTTTATCATTTAAATTTTTAATCATTTCTCCCAATGAGGCGTTTTTCCCTCCTACCTTGGATAAGTCTTTAATATCTATTTTATCAAGAAAAATGATATTTTTTTTGTCACTAATTTTTTTCATTGCTTTTTAATGTTGCTTAGATAATATTTAAAAGGAAAGTTATTCCCATAAACTTTTGAATACACACTCGGCTGTAGGCACTCATAAAAAATATTGTTCAAATTTTCAATAAAAAAGGGGCGAGAAATGTGATGCTATGTACCATCAGCATATCTTCACCCCAATCTAACTAACTCAAATTTTAAACCAACTAAACCGTAAGTCAGACAACAATTCAAGCTCAACAAGAAGCAAAGCTTTTCATTATTCTAACCCTATTACTGATATTCAAATTAAAACCCTTATAAACCAAAAAACTTTTTTTAGATCTGGTGTTTTTATAAAAACATTTATTTGTGATTTGTACCATAAAGGAACTAGAATCAAGCAATCCAATAAGTATGAAATCCGGGGTCTAGGAATAGATTTTCACAAAATCGAGAAATTCTTTATTTATTTTCCCGTATTCTTGATATCTATTTTAAAACAATTATTTTTCCGATTAGAAAAGATTAAAATCTATAATTCTTCTGATGTAAATACTATTTCCGTTCACGGAAAATTTCCTTGTCGAATGAACGTTGGATTTTTCCTTAACTAATAAGGAACGAATTTTTTTTCATCAAAAACAAGACACGCCAATTATGAGCGAATTTGAACAACTGTTTGGTGCTTTAAAGATAAAAGAGGAAAATCTTCAAAGAGAAATTTTAAAGGTAGGAATCGTACAAACTTTATCAAAAGACTCTTTCATTGTTGAACAACATAAATATATAAAATGGCTGGCTCTGGTCATTTCAGGAAAAGTCAGAGTATGGCAGGAAAGTGAGGACAGACAAATTCTACTCTATTATGTAAATCCAATTCAAACTTGTGTGTTGTCCCTTTCGGCTACTTTTAGAGATTGTAAAAGTCTCATAAATGCCAAAACAGAAAAAGAGACTACCATTGTCAAAATTCCCGTTAGATATGTCTCTGAATGGGGTTTTAAATACAAATCATGGAACCAGTTCACTACCGATTCATTCATCTTTAGTTACGAAGATTTGCTCCATAGCTTTAAAAGTATAGCCTTTAACAAGATTGATAAAAGATTGTTAGATTATTTACAAGGGTTTTCCAAAAACAACAATTCCACCGTTATTAACCTCTCACACAACCAATTGGCCAAAGAGATAGGAACCACAAGAGAAGTAGTTTCGAAAATCTTAAAGCAATTTGAGTTATCAGGGCAGGTAAAACTTAGGTTCAAACAGATTGAACTTCTCTAAATCTACAATTCTGAAATTTATATTTTACTTGTGTCAAAAGGTACAGGTTGTAATTGACTTCCCGTTTTAAATTTGCTTTATTATTAATTGATAAATCAAAACGAAAATTATGACATAAGACTATTATCCACCTATTGTAAATCTATTGGACCTGTACTCTAGGCTAAAAACACCGATCCATAAAAAGCAGTTCTGAAGCCCAACATAAATCAATTTGAATTTCATAAAAACAATACCACGAGTATTGATACTATGGTAAACCTCAAAATCCTTTGGCGGAAAGAAAAGACTTTTTTAAAGTAAAAGAATTATTTGTAAAAACAAAAAAACAAAAAACATGAACGATAAAGAAACATACGTGTTGGTACACTCTGCCTGGTTGGGCGGATGGCAATGGAAAAATGTAAGTGATATCCTAAAAGAGAAGGGACATACGGTAATAACACCAGATTTGCCTGGGCACGGAAACAATAGTAGCACCCCGACCAATATAACAATGGATGATTATGTCAAAACGATAACCACTATTCTTGACAAGCAAATGGAGCCAGTGGTGTTGGTAGGTCACAGTTTTAATGGAATTACCGTGAGCAGGGTGGCGGAGCTAAGGCCCCATAAAGTAAAAAAACTGGTGTATTTAACCGCGTTTTTACTGCGCAACGGCGAATCCTTCTTGGGTACTGTTCAAAGCTTTAAAGACTCTAAGGCCGTGGAAAACTTCTATTTTTCAGAAGATAAAACCCATGCCTTGGTCAAAGAAGAAGAAATACAAAATGCATTTGCACACGATATCCCTAAAGAAGCCTTTGATGCAGCTAAAGCTTTTATTGTCCCGGAACCGGTAGCTCCCTTGATGTACGAATTACAGATAACCGCTAAAAACTATGGCCAAATTCCTAAATATTACATTGAGTGCACGGAAGACAGAGCTATCCCGCTAACTGCACAGCGGGCAATGTATAAAGGAAATGTGAAAAAATCCTATACATTAAACTCAAGCCACACGCCAAATTTCTCACAACCTGAGAAAGTTGCAGAAATACTAATTGAGCTTCTTAGCGAGTACTAATTTGTAAAGATTGTTCCGAACGAATAGTACCCGCACCATTTTTTACCCGGGTACTTTTCGTTTAGGAAAAAAAGATTTAGGGTATAGTTGTTGTTTTGGAAGAGACTGATCTTAAAAGTTGCTTCGCTAAAAAACTCGTCTTGAGAATGAGATTTGAAACTCATTACAATAAAAAGTAAAAACGATTAATCTAAAATACTGTACAAATATCTGAGTATGATTAGAGGTTCTTGCGAATCGTTCTTGGGACACGTACAATTTCATTTGGATACTGACAAAACTGTTCTAAAACCTATATGCTCTTGCCCAGAATCCATTTCGGTGGCCATCCGAGCGGATATCCTGAAATTTGCACAATAGGAGGCATTGCAAAGAAATGAACCTCCTTTAATGATTTTTTCCCTTGCAAGGGGATTATATCGGTTAAATGGCCTATCGGCCCCTGTGGGATTAAAGGAAGTATCATTTTTCATTGCCATAAGTTGATAATACTCTGTATGATACCAATCCTGTGTCCATTCCCAGACATTTCCCGCCATATCAAAAAGTCCGTAGCCATTTGGTGGATAAGAAGCTACCGGCGCCTTGTTTTCAAAACCGTCTTTTAGGTCATTTTTCATGGGAAACTCACCACTCCAAGTATTTGCATGCAAATTGAGTATATTAAAATCGTTCCCCCAAGTAAAGATGGATTCTTTTAAACCTCCTTTTGCGGCCCATTCCCATTCAGCTTCAGTGGGCAGTCTCTTTCCGGCCCACCGGCAATATGCTGCGGCATCTTCATAAGCAATATGCACCACGGGCAGTTTTTCCTTTCCTTCTAAACCACTTCCATATCCTTTTGGGTTTCGCCAATTAGCACCAACTTTCCATTCCCACCACTGCAAATAATCCTCTAAGTTTTTTGGTTTTTCATCGGGGACTTTGAATAGTAAAGATCCGGGTCGTAAAAGAGAATCATGAGGCTTTGGAGTGTCCTCTGGTAACTGGTGCTTCATTTTATTCCAGTCTACATTTCTTTCCGCGATGGTGATATAACCTGTTTCTTTAACAAAATGGGCGTATTGTGAATTGGTCACTTCTGTAATATCCATAAAGAAACCATTTACGGCTACAGCATGTCGTGGTTTTTCATGATTCATTGCAAAAGAATCAGAGGATACAGCTCCCTGTATCAAAATCCCTCCTGGTACCCACACCATCCCTTCAGGGGTATCTACATGATCAGGTTTTTCAATAAGGACGGGGAATCGCTTTACTTTTTCATTCAAATTCTTTCGGTTTTCCTTGCAAAAAACCAATAGTAGAGCAATCCATAGGTAATAGTGCTTGGAGGATAGGTAATTTCTCATGTTAGGCAAAGATATTTAGGGTTCGATATAGCTTTGGTACGAAATTCCAATATTAAAGATTTAGTCAGAGTCATCAAATATAAAACCTATTCTTCCTAACAAAAAGCAGTAAACTTGTCATAATTTATCGAGTGCAAATCAATCTAAACATCCTAAAAAAGCTGTCTGGACCTAGATTCCAAACACCCATTGATAGAATCCGGTTATGCATCAAAAAACGATGAATACAATTTGATTGCCAGAACCGACAAAAAGGTAAACATAAGTTCAATTCTACATTAAAGAAGATTAATATTCTCCTAACACTATTTTCAGTAATTTAATAACTAATAATCACCTTGTTCATATTTGAATATGAATACCAAATATCAAAATTCAGGGCTTGACCTTGAAGCCCTTAGTCAAATAAAGGGAGAAAAGCTGCTGTCATTTGAAAACTTTAAAGATTACGAGAGTTTTTACACCTATGTATTTCAAAATCTTTTCCAAAGCCTTCATGGCTTTGGAATGAGCATCTGTGGCAATAAGGATTTAGTCGAGGATTCTATTCAAGAACTTTTTTTACAGTTTTGGAAAAATCGGGCACTTACTAAAATCAAGGTCATAAAGCCGTATTTGTTTAAGTGCCTGAAACGAAAAATAAGGCGAACCATAGTTAAAGAAAAACGACCGATCTCGTTAGGTGGTTTAGAATCTGAAATGTCCCAAGAAACTAAGCTGGAAGGAGATGAGAAGCAAAATGAAAACCGCCGTTTACTGTTAAGGTCCCAAAAATTATTGACCGAAAGACAACTTCAGGCTATCAAACTAAGGTTTTACAGCGATTTGCCCATCGAAGATGTCGCAGTAACTTTAAAAATAACGACCAAGGCAACTTACAAACTTATCTACCGGGCAATTGCCGTACTTAGATCGGAATTTCGCCAAGAAGTAAGAAATGTCCAATCTATGGGGTAAAAAATGAAAAAAACACCTGTTAACTATAAATCCCTAGTGTTGGTACTTAATTAAAATAAATCGGGATTTTTCCACTTGTTCCAATTTATCAATACCCTATTCAATCTTTGTACGAAAAAAAGCCAAAATTTTTAAGGGTTTTAAGTATAAAAATAGTAGTACATATAGTTAGTAATCTCAAAAACAATAATTTATTGATTTAAGTCAATAAATATATTATTTGAGTTAAGGGTAAAAAAAAGAATTCTTTGATTACCCAAAAAACAATCCACATGGGTGTGGAATTTTAAATGGCACCTTGAATAGATATTAAAATAATTAAACACCTTCGAAATGACAAATCAAAAAGCTCAGAAGACTATTTTGACACTCGCGGCCATAGGCCTCATACCTATTGCTTTAGGGTACGGTCTTGTTCCCGAAAAAACCCTTACGCCACTCTATGATTTTTCGACCGAAAGCATAAATCTAAAACATATAATGAGGGCCATAATGGGGCTCTATTTTGGTCAAATAGTCATTTGGTTCATAGGGGCTTCAAAAGAAGAGTTTAGAAGACCGGCCATGTACTGTCTAGTTGTGTTCATGTTGGGATTGGCGGCAGGTAGGGTACTAAGTCTGGTCATAGATGGCATCCCGCATTGGCTATTGGTCGTTTATCTTGTCTTGGAATTGGGATTCGGACTAATGGGCCTAAGGTTGATAAGAAAATCAGATTAATCATTAAAAACAGTGCTTACAAATAGTTTATTAGAATACATTTTGGCAAATTGATTTATGAGCCTTGTTCGTAATCAGATGTAAATCAAATTATGATTCAAATGCGCTTTTCAACTGTAATTTTAATTACCCTTTTAGTCCATTTACAGATTCATGCCCAAGACGAATTCTTTCATGAGATAGAACTCAGACATGAGGTGTACGATGGTGAAAAATGGGCTTTGGATATTACCGGAAACTGGAAGAACCTGTATGAGGAAGAGGCCGGTTGGCGAAGATGGGGAGCAAATGCCACCCTAAACAGGAAATTTGGCGAATGGTCTATTATTGGAGGATTCGCTGGCTTTTTCACCTTTAACAGTGAAATAGACAATTTCTTTGAATTAAGACCCCATATAGCGGTGAGATTTAATCTTCCTCTGTTAGATAGGCTCTCGGTGGCCCAAAGACTCCGGACAGAATGGAGAAGTTTTTTGTACACCCAAGGGGAGACGGAGAATGAGTCTTATCAAAGATTGAGATATAGAATTGGAACCCTGTATACCCTTGCTGAAAGTGAAGAGGAGGGAACTGCCTGGAGAGTCTGGGGCAATATAGAATGGTTTTTTCTCAGAGATCCCGCTTTAGGGGAAAGATTCCCCAGTTCACGAGAATATGCGTTAAGGTTCATTAGGGAATTTAGGAATGGGAACGAACTTGGTTTAGGGTACAAACTGGAAAACTTTTTTGACAATCCCAACCAAGAAGGTAATACCGGACACATTATCATTTTGGAATTTAGATTTTAAGCCTTTGTAATCGTATTAATAATGGGAATCCCAACGATTGACCTATATAAATAGAATTAATATTAAACCTAAAAACACATACGACGATGAAAAAACTACTAACCTTATCTGTAATGGTCATTTTGCTCTTAGCATTTGGAAAAAAAAGCAAGCATACCGAGACACCACAAACATTAGCGCAATCCCAGCCCAATATTTTATTACTTATTGGTGATGATATAGGATTTGGAGATTTGGGGGCCTACGGATCAGAAATCAAGACCCCCAATATGGATTTAATGGCCGAGCGTGGCGTGAGGTTCACAAATTTTCGTGCATCCCCTGTCTGTAGTGTTACCAGATCCATGCTGTTGACGGGCTGTAATAATATTGAAGTGGGCCTTGGTGCCTTTGATTATTCGGTTTATCCCCCCACGAGAGGAAAACCTGGCTATGAATCTTACCTTACAAAAAACGCAGTAGCCATTTCTGAGCTATTGAATGATGCTGGCTATGAAGTATATAAATCAGGTAAATGGCATCTCGGTGGGGAAGAGGAAATCGGAGGGGGCACTCCATTGGAATGGGGATTTACCAAAGAGTTTGGAATACTTTCAGGAGGATCGAATCACTGGAACGATTTGGCCATGACACCTGACTTTAAGGACCCTAATGGTCTAAACGTCAAGAGAAAGGAACACTGGACCTTAAATGGTGAACATTATGACCGTCCAGAAGGGGTATACTCTGGTGAAATCTACACAAATCAAATGATTGATTTCATAAGGGATGGAAAAAGTAAAAATAAACCTTGGTTTGCGTACATGGCGTTTACCACTGCACATTTTCCTATTCAAGCTCCCCCAGAACTCGTTGATAAATACTATGAAGACTATCTCAATCTAGGTTTTGAGGGCTTGAAACAGCAACGCTATGAAAGTCTGAAAAAGCATGGGCTCATCTCAAAATCCGCAAATGAGGCCCCATCTAATCCATTAACCCACAAATGGGAGGAATTAAGCGAAGATGAAAGAAAAATACAGGCAAGGGTCATGGCAACCTATGCTGCAATGATAGAAGATCAGGACCGTCGAACAGGGCAAATAATCGATTATTTGAGAGAGTCAGGCCAACTTGATAATACCCTTATTATCTATCTTACAGATAATGGCCCGGAAGGCTTTGAAGCTACCCACCCTAAAACAGGAAATCCTGAAATGGCCAAGTGGATTGAATCTCAATTTGACCAAAGCTTTGAGGCTATAGGCACTGCAAATTCCATCCATACTATAGGAGTATCCTGGGCTAATGCCGCAACGGGTGGTCTGCAATGGTGGAAATGGTTTATTGGAGAGGGAGGTGTTAGAGTGCCCATGATGATAGTTCCCCCAGGTGGATTCACCGAGGGTTATGAAAGGGCAGGTGAAATTTCAAGTGCCACTGCCTCCGTTAAGGATATCCCCATGACCATCATGGATTATGCAGGAATAGAACACCCAAAAACCGAGTATAAGGGAAGAAAAATAGTGGCGCCTAGTGGCGTAAGCATCAAACCGTTCCTAGAAAAAAAATCGAACCAAGTTAGAACTGAAAAAGACTGGTACGCCTTTGAATTGTTTGGTAATTGTTATGTAGTCCAAGGTGATTATAAGGCCATAAAAGTTCGTACAGGCATGTTCGGTGACGGTGAATGGCATCTTTACAATATAGTTGAGGACCCATCGGAAACGGTACCTCTTGAAAGAGACCAACCTGAGCGCTTGGAAAATATGAAAACGCTATACAATTCCTATGCCGAGGCCAATAATATAATGGAGGTGGATAGTGAATGGAATCCCTTTAAGGGTGCAAGTCAGTAAGTTCATATAATGAGAGAAACTTGGCCCTTAGATAGTTTAAGCCTAAGCTGATATAAGATTTATATGACAAAAACCAAAGGGGGAGCGGTTTGTGGAATGGCATGAATAAGTTACACCTTTTGTTGCTTATCATTCATAATTGTTGACCATTGGATTTAAGGTTGCTCGGTATTTACCAATTGCTGGGCAACCTCTTCAAGTGGCTTGTACATAATTCATCTTAGCGCAAGCAATTTAGTAAACTAATATTTCAACTTTTTTTCCGGCGTATACTCGAATAAGAAAATTAATTTGGAAAAAATGAAAGTACAAATTGCGTTGTTCCTCTAAAAATAAGTGCATATAAGAGAATTGAAATTACGGATTCCCGCAATATATATTGAAGTCAATTCATGTGATGCCATGCTTTCCCCAAGCAAAAATTGATTGATTTTGATAGCCTAGGTTAAACCAGATTTTGAATATCCCTATAAATTAAATCTCTATGGCCCTCAATAAAATCTCCCTTTTTATAGCAATAATATTTATAACGTGTGCAGCAGCACAAAACAGAATTGAATTTGACCACAGAATAAAGGAGAAGATAATCAATAGCTATACGGGCACTTTGCTGTTAAAAGCGGGCGATGCCGTTCATGGGATTGATACCAAAACGGGAAAGGTGTCATGGAAAAACAAGGGTTTAAAGAAAGTAAGTTTTTCATCTTACTCTGAGATACCCTATACACCTATTGTGCTCTTTGAGAAAAAGGCCCTCATTAATTCGAGATTTCTTTCGAGAGCGCTCAGGAGCAAGGGGGCATCCAAAAAGTTGCTTAACGTTGTCACCGGACAAATGTTGTTCGATTCCGAAAAAGAAGGTTTCAAGGCTGTATACAATACCATGATACTTCCCGAGAAAAAATCGGTTTTGGTGGATGGACTTATGGACAAAGACTTTGTGATTTCTTTGTACAGCTATGAAACTGGTAAGCCACTCTGGATTTTGAATACCCCTGAATTAGAGTTTTTCAAGTCTTTAAAGGGTACCTTTTTCGATGACGAAAAAATTCTTATGGATAGCCAACAGAACATCTATTGGCTCAAAAACAGAAAGCTGATTAAAATTGATGGCCAAACCGGAAAAGCCCTTTTCGAAAGAGCGGGCATTAGCAACATCGCCATGAACAGCTCTAAAAATACTCTTTTTGTTTTTTCCAACGTTCTCAAGGCCGAAAAGTTAAATGAAGAAACTATTATTACTGCGTTTGACACGAAAACGCAGGAAATACTATGGAATGACCCAGTGAGAATCACTGGCAATGTAGTTGATACAAGATTGGACAAGGACAAGTTGATAGCCATTACATCTAAAGGTTTTGATATTGTAGATGTCAAAAGTGGAATGAAAAAATGGGATGAATCAAATCCATTGCCCTTAATAAAAAAGATTGTACCTCTCGGTAGGGGTTATTTGGTGGTTCAAGACAATTTTTTGGTGAAAATTGGCGAGAATGGCAAAACTGCTTGGCAACAAAAAATAAAAATTACCCATAGTCCACAAGAAAACCCGCTATATATCATCGTAGATGGACAGCGAGCACTTTATATCACTCCCTCGTTTGCGAATGCCGTAGAAATCGAAAGTGGAAACAAGATCTGGAAGCAGGATGTAATCTTGAATCCGACGGGTTTCATTGGAAGGAATTTAGGATTGAGCGAGAATCATTTTAGGGTCTGGAAGGATAGAAAGCGCGATGCTGTACAAGTATATGCCAGCAATATCTTTTACATCTTCAATCTAAGTACCCTGGACGAACCCATTTCGACTGAAAAGTTTGCTTTCAAAGATTATGTGCCAAGTATGAAAATAAGACAAAATGGCTATTTTTTATATGGGGCCAATCTGTTTTATTTTATCGATTTATCTGGCAACTTGGGTTATGAAAAGGAATATCCCGTTTCGTCAAATCATAGTATATTCTCAGACTTAGTATCATTAGGAAGTAAAGGTTTCGGAATATACTCATCAGCACTGGGCTTCGTAGGAAACCAGATGACCAGAACCTTGAACACCGTTTTGGTTTCTAAGGATTTGGGCCCACTGACCGACTTATCATCCAGCGTCTTGGGCACCTATCAGTCCTATCAAGGTTCCTTGGACAGTTTGACCACGTTGAACAGATTAGATTTGGACTCAAACATGAGCTCCATTTTTAGTCGCGTTGAAACTGGCCGAAAAAATGATGGCAATCAAATTATTGTCGTTGACAAAGATGGCGAATTTCACATAATCAAAATGGACATAGACACAGGAGAGGACCATATTGTCAAGAAAGTAAAAAATTACTACTCAAGCTTTCTAACGGATCAGGTAGAACAACAAATCTATTTTTTTGAAAAAAAGTGTGTTACGATTGAACGTTTAAAGTAGGTGATGGCATGTAGCCCTCATAGACTTTTAGTTCTTGGAAAAGCAATGATCATTAACAAGTAAAACGATGAAAAAAACAATAGCATTTTTTGGTGGATCAAGTAAAGTGGGCGGTAAGACAATTGAAAAATTATTGATTTCCGGGCATTGCGTCACAAGTTTTGAACGTAAGAAAAGATTTTCTAACCGAGGAGAAAAGCAAGTTATTATCGATTTTAATAATTTACAAAACATATCATTTGAAGGTGATACGGCAATTGTCACCATTGGAACAACTAGGGCTAAAGCCGGTTCTACAGAGGCTTTTGTAAAAGTGGACTATGAACTGGTAAAAAATATTGCCATATGGGCCAAGAAGCAGGGCATCAACGAGTTTCATGTCATCAGCTCTTTAGGGGCTACCGAAAATGCCAATGGACTTTACCTTCAGACCAAATTCAAAATGGAACAAGCCATTACTGAATTAGGTTTCGAAAAATTATGTATTTACAGACCATCTTTATATGCGGATTTAGACAGGAAACCTATCAGGATAAAAGAATTTATCAGCATTCCAGTGTTAAGTCTATTCGCCTTACTTTCGGAAAAAAACTTAATCTACAGGCCCATTTACACAGATATTGTAGCTACCCGAATAGCTAAATCTATCAATGAGGATTTATCTGGAAACATCATTTTTAAAAGTAATGATATCTATAAAGTAGGTGCTATTTCCTTTTTTAAACAACGAAAGAAGGAACAAAAGCTATTGATTCAAGGAATTATAAGCTTTTTAGGAGTTTGGGGACTTATTGAACTTTTCGGTTTCAGCAGTTTGTTCACAAGGATTTCTGCTCTTTTTTTAATCTGTGCTTTTCTATTCTTATGGATTAAATCCGTTCTGATCCTAAAAAAAGGGGCATTGGGTAAAAAAGAAGAGCACAAAAAAAATAACAGAAGTAAGGCCATTTTAAGACTCTTTATCTGGACTGAACTAATGGCAATAATGAGCTGCCTAGTTTTTGGATACCTTCCCATTGCGATATTGGTGTTTATCCTACTTATCTTTGACGTTATGTTCTTTTATAATATCCAAGATTATTTGAACGGTCTGAAACAGATACAATAAATTTTTCTTATATAGGTAATGATTCTTAGCGAAAGAGATATACTTTACGACTTTATAAAATTCCATAATATCAATGAACAACTATTGATTGATGAACTTATGGAATACTCCTCAATATCCTATTTAAAAAAAGGCGATTACTTAATAAAGGAGAACAGTTATATAAAACTGTTGAAAATTGTAATTAAAGGGCGTGTACGGGTATATCAAGAAAATGAAGATAAGGAAATCCTTATCTATTACCTTGAAACTATGGAAACATGTACCTTATCACTTTCTGCATGCTTTGGAAACTGTAAAAGTAACGTCAATGCCGTTGCCGAAACGGACGCAACAATACTGAACATACCTGTTCATAAGGTAAATGGATGGAGCTTTGAATACAAATCATGGCACAATTTCACTATCGATACATTTCGACATAGCTATAGTGAACTTATTTTCAACTATTCCAAGCTAGCTTTCGACCCACTTAGAGAAAGGCTATTGGACTATCTCATCAAAAATTCCGACCAAAATATTGTGCAACTTTCACATGCTCAATTGGCAAGAGAGCTCGGTACAACTAGGGAAGTAGTTTCTCGGTTATTAAAAAAAATCGAATTAGAGAAAAAAATCGTTTTGGGACAAAAGACTATAAAAATTTTGACTTGAAGCCTGCTTGTGCCAAAAGTCACAGGTTTTTATGACAATTAACCGATTTCTTTGTAATCTAATATTTAAAATATAAACATTATGAAGACTTCTTTAAATTCTTTACATAACAAATTATCAATCAAAACGCCCGCATTGTTGAAGCCCATAAAAAAAAGAGATGAGGCCAGAAAACCTACTAAAAATTTTTCTAAGATGTTTCAATCTTTGATTCCCCGTAAATCTTCACTAATTCTATTCCTTCAACAAAAAACCAAAGGGATAAGTACTGAAAATGGCTTGTTGAGATTTTTTGTTTTGACGATGCTGATCTTGAACATGCCTCAACATGTTGAGGGGCAGGGACAAAATATTGGTCAAAGTTATTCAGAGCTTAGCCCATTGGCCCATCACAAAACCGCCTTGGAGGTTCTTGCCGCTAGCAAGAAATGGATCAATCAATTTAATGAAGGGAATGCTCTGGAATGCGCAAATGGATATGACAAAGATGCAGCCATGCGAGCCACACCTTTTGGAACGAAAAAGGGATTTGATGAAATTTCCGGGTTTTGGCTAGATCTTGTTGATAAGGGCGCTTCAAATCTTGTTTATGAAAACGTAAAGATTGAAGTGGTCGATGAAAAATTGGCATTTTTGTCGGCTGATTGGAGGATGAATATCGGTCGGGGCATTATTTACATGGAAAAATGGGAGAAGTCAAATGGACGCTGGCTTTTGACCAATGATGATTTTGAGATGCTTGAACAATTCAAGATGCCGGAGGAAAATTCTATAAAATCGACCGCCAGCCACGAAGTCCTTGAAAAGGTCATAAGGACATCCATGGAATGGATCAATGGTTTCAATTCACAGCAGGCTAAAATATGTGGTAGCGGATATACCCCTGATGCCAATTTGAGCCCCTATCCTTTTGAATTGGTAACAGGACAAGAGGGCATATACCAGTTTTGGGATGGACTAATCAAGAATGGGGCACGAAATCTGATTTATAATAATCCCGTATTTGAAGCATTTGGTAAGGACCGTGCGATGATATCTTCCAATTGGTCAATGAACATTGGGGAGGGAAAAATATTTCAAGAGAAATGGGTTTTAAACGAAAATAAATGGTTGCTTGAATATGATGATTTTCGAGTTTTAAAAAGTTATCAATAATTATCTAAAAGAAAATACTATTTTTCTTCATATTTGAATTGAAAATGCGAAGTTTCAGATAACTAAACTCTGGAACTTCGCAAATTTGTTTTAGACAGCACTCTTAAAGAACCCCAAATTTGGCTTCAGTGTTTTACCTGAGCAAAAGGAATCTTTTTAATTTTACCGTAGTAGGGTGGTCCACCTTTTAAGCCATCTTTCCCAGCACCTCTCAATCAATCAAGATTTTCATCAAACAACTTGGTAATCAGTGCTTCTTCCGAGGGCCGGGGTGCATTTGGATCGACAATATTGCCTTCAGGGTCAATAAAGACAAATCTTGGTATTGAGGGTATTCTATAATCTTTAACAATCTGAGAACCAAAGCCTTCATCAGAAAATACCTGTACAGTTTCCAATGCTTCCTTTTCTAAAAACTCCCTCCATCTTTCTTTGTCACTGGGATAGTCTAAGGAAATACCTACAAAATCCACTTTACCCCCATATTTGTCTTTTAGTTTTTTTAAATATGGAAACTCTGCGATACATGGAACGCACCATGTCGCCCAAAAATCGATATAAACATGTTTGCCCAAAAAATCTTCCATTGATGTAGTACCTCCCAGGTAGTTTTCATAATCTTTAAATTTTGGTGCAGGTTCCCCTTTTGGAAGGATTTTGTCCAAATTTTTTATTCCGTAATACAAAAAGTGATGATGTTCATTTACAGGAATGTATTGTTTTTGTAACGCTATGAACGTGGAATCAAGACCTGGTGTGTTTTCCAAATTATCTGTCAGCGTTTCTATCGCGTTCTCCATCAAACTGGAAAATTCGTCCGGTTCTAATTCATAATCCTTTTCTTCTATCGGTAAAACATGAAAAAAGCCTCCCCCCTGCAACAAAAAATTATTCTCCTCTTCGCCGATACCTTCGAAACGTAACGATTCTTTTACATCATCAAGATCTACAGTCAGATTTAGGTCATAACCGTTGTCCAAGAAATTAAAGAATGTTTTTGTACCGTTTAAGATTTTATGCACTGAAGCCTTTTCCTTAAGCTTCAGGGTATCTACAAAGCTTCCATCCTCAGCTATGGGAATGGTTTTTACCAGTTTCCCCGCAAGATTCAAAATCTGTATGGAGTCTGATTCCCTATTGAGAATTTTTCCCGAAAGAGTTACATAATTTTTTAATTTGGCCTCATGTTCACAGCCAAATGTGGCCAATGCTATTACTATTAAGATTGCAAAAATTATTTTTTTCATTTTTTTACTTTTATATTTTTGAAATTGCTTATTCCATTATCCAACCATTCATAATATTCATCAACACTTGGCGTGTACGCGACAGGATCAACGAGGTTTTGTTCTTCGTGGTCCATCAACACATAAAATGGTTGTGAGTTTGCCTTATACTTGATGGTCTGCAACTCACTCCACTTTTGACCGATGTACTTAAGTTTTCTTCCTGGCCTCAGTTCAGATTCAACCTGATTTTCCACGGCCAAAGGGCGCTTATCGTCTACGTACAGTGATATGAGTACGACCTCATTTTTCAAAAACTCCAAGATTCTTGGTTCCGGCCATACATTCTGTTCCATTTTTCGACAGTTTACACAGGCCCAACCGGTAAAATCCAGCATTACGGGTTTCCCCACTCTTTTAGCGTACGCAAGCCCTTTGTCATAATCATTGAAGGCTAAAATATCATGGGGAGGCAACAAATGCCCTCCTTCTGGAAGGTCACCTTCGGACATTATATGCGATGACTGATTATTGGAGGTACTTTTCGAAAAGCCAACACCATAAGGTGACTCACTATATTCCAATGGCGGTGGAAAGGCACTTATTAATTTAAGGGGAGCCCCCCATAGACCTGGAACCATGTAAACCGTAAATGCAAGTATCAAGAGACCAAGTCCTAACCTGCCAACGGAGATGTGTGTCAGAGGGGCATGGTGGGGCAACTTAATCTTTCCAAAAAGATAAAGGGCCATGACCCCGAATATAGCAATCCAAATAGCTATAAAGACCTCACGTTCTAATAAGTGCATCTGTAGTACTAAATCTGCTTGGGACAAGAACTTAAATGCAAGTGCAAGTTCCAAAAAGCCCAACGTTACTTTCACCGTATTTAGCCAGCCTCCCGATTTAGGCAGTGAGTTCAGCCATCCCGGAAATGCCGCAAATAGTGCAAAAGGAAGTGCAATAGCCAAGGAAAATCCTAACATGCCAATCACAGGGGCTAGTCCTCCCTTTGATGCGGCCTCCACCAACAGGGTGCCCACTATGGGTCCTGTACAGGAAAAAGAGACTATTGCCAAGGCCAAAGCCATGAAAAATATGCCTATCAAACCTCCTTTATTCGCTTTGGAATCTACTTTATTGGCCCAAGAGTTTGGCAATGTAATTTCAAAGGCCCCTAAAAAAGAAATAGCAAAAACCACGAGCAGCACAAAGAAAATGATATTGAACCAAACGTTGGTAGCCAGGGCATTCAAAGAATCCGCCCCAAAAACAGCGGTTACCGCACTCCCCAAGAGTACATAAATGACCACAATGGAGATACCATATAAAATAGCGTTCCTTATTCCTTTACTTCTGCTCTTGCTCTGTTTCGTAAAAAAACTTACCGTCAAAGGTATCATGGGAAACACGCACGGGGTCAGCAAGGCTGCAAATCCAGAAATGAAGGCGATGAAAAACACAGTCCAAATACCTCTGCCCCGGTCAGTGGAATAAGGGTTTAAGTCGTTTGCAATAATATCATTTTGACTGTTTAAATCGTTTAGGTTTTGATCCCCGCTCCCTTCTTTGTCGCCCAAATTAAATATTAGTTCAACTTCGGTTGGCGGCAGACAGCGTGTATCGTCACAAACCATAAATTCCACAACTGCTCTTATCTCACCAACCTTCTTCTTGTCCAAGATGATTTTTTGCTTGAAGACGGCATGGTTTTCAAAATACTTGATTTCCTTTTCGAAAATGGAATCAAAACTCACATGGCCCTCCTCTTCTAATGTTCCATCGATTAGACTGAACTCACCTGAACCGTCATCGTACATGAAACTAGTAGGTAGTGGACCATCCAGCGGTACATCCTGGGAATAAAGGTGCCAGTTTGATTGTATGCTAGCCTCAGAAATTAAAATGAATTCCGTATCCGAGATTTTTTTAACGGAGGTTGACCAGTCGACCGGGTTATAAATTTGGGAGTATACTTTAGCTGTCGAAAGAATAAACAGAACGTAAACCAGTGTTTTTTTCATTGTCAAATCATATTTGGACAAAACAAAGGGTTGAAGCTTCAACCCTTTGTTTTGACTAATTCAAATAATTAATTACTGTGAAAATGTGTTAAGGCTATTATTCAGCACAATTTCCTGTAATACTAATAATAGTTAATACTGATTAACTTTAGATTACCCTTAAAGGTTTTCACTTAATTTCCGAACAATTATTTTTTCTTTTAAAATTTTTGTCTATCAACTTTATCGCTCGCTACTTATCTGATCCCATTATTCTTCTACGGTTACTTAAATACCCAAACAGGCAACCCAATCTACTGCACGAAACTTATGGACATTATTAATTTTTGTCAATCAAACCACCCTTTTATACTTTCAATCAATTTACGGTCATTATAATCGAGATGTTCAAACTCGTTGGTCTTGGAATTGTAACGGTACTCTTTTCCCCAAACATCTATGTTCTTCACAATATCAAAGATGGCACCGCAGATATAATTAACTTCAATGTCAGTCATAATTGGGTGTAGGGATAAGCGTACCCAACCAGGTTTGTTGGTTAAGTCTCCATTAGAAATGGCTTCCATAATTCTTTTGGATGCTTCCCTGTCCAAACCTAATAGATGGTGACCATAGGTGCTGGCACAGGACCATCCGCCCCTGACCTGTATGCCAAAACGGTCATTCAATAAACGTACCATAAGATTGTAATGGATGCCCTTAACCGTGAACGAGACGCATCCTATTCGTTTGTCAGAAGTACTTCCAAGAAGCTTAAGACCGGTAATCGTTGAAAGCTTTTGAAAGCAAGAGGCTAGCAGCTCACCCTCCCTTTTCTCCATATTACGCACCCCCATCTTTTCCTTAAGCCTAATGGCCATAGCTGCCCTAATGGTCTGAAGGAAACCGGGGGTACCACCATCTTCCCTTGTCTCTATATCATCAAAATAAGCATAATTCCCCCATGGATCTGTCCATCTGACATTTCCCCCTCCGGGTACGTCCGGGACCTCGTTCTTGTACAGCGCTTTGTTGAATACCAACACCCCGCAGCTTCCTGGGCCTCCTAAAAATTTATGTGGGGAAAAAAGAACAGCATCCAGTCTTTCCTCTGGGTCAGCAGGGTGCATATCAATGTCCACATAAGGAGCGGAGGCCGCAAAATCCATAATACAGTATCCGTCATACCTGTGCATTAGCCTAGCCAGATCCCTATATGCGACAATTGTACCAGTGACGTTGGAGCAGGCCGTGAACGCACCAATCTTGACTTTCCTATCTTTATACCTGACCAGTTCTTTCTCCAAGTTTAAAGGACTAACCTGTCCATTCTCACCACACGGTACGATGACCACGTCAGAGGAGGTTTCCATCCACGATACATGGTTGGAGTGGTGCTCCATATGGGTTATGAACACCACAGGGCGTTCACTATCTGGCATTATTGATTTTTTGCTTGGCGATACTGCATCCCGCAGGCCCATAATCCTCTGCAATCTTACCAACGCTCCGGTCATTCCCGTTCCCGTAGTAACCAAGATATCTTCTTTGTTCGCATTGACATGCTCCCTTATGATTTCCCGGGCATATCTATAGGCATAGGTCGATGCTTTTCCTGTCTCGCTCGAGAATGAGTGGGTATTGGCTACCATTGGCCCTACAAATGTTTGCATGGCGTGCTCTATAGGGTCATATAGTCTCCCACTTGCAATCCAATCGGAATAAATTACATGTTTTATTCCGTTTGGAGTTTTAATACAATTTCTTTCTCCAATTACTCCTATCTTAAATTGTCCGAAATAAGCCTCTAAATCCCTTCTTATGTATCTGTTTTTACTTGACATTTTTTATGTTTTTAAACATTAATTGCCCCGGTAACCAACCGGGGCAATCCCCATCAATCATAATCAACCATCGTTCAATCAATGGTTGTATTTTCAAAGTTTTTGTTTGTTATTAACCTCTAATTGATATAGCAAATTGACTTTGGTAGGTGGAACTTGCTGTGTTAAAAACCATTAAAACTGCGACTATTTTAACACGATATTAATTAATACCTATCCGAAGCTATCACTGAAATCGCGGTATGGGCCGAGAAGAAGTGTAATGTGCATATAATCTAAATCATAATCCCATAGTAGCTAACGATGACCTGTTTTCAGAGTATTAACATGTTAAATTTCATCATGGACATTTCGCTGTAAAAGGGAACACCATCTGATTTATCAAACAATTTCACGATTCTTTCAACGAACCGATGATATATATCATCGAAAAAGTCTAAGCTCCACTAACGATGTACCGATCCAAAAGCTGGGTGATTTTGTTCCAATCCGATGGGTTTGGGGCATTTGAATCAATAATCTTTCCCTCCCTGTCCAAAAGTATAAATCTTGGAATTGTAAGAATTTGGTACTTTTTTATGAAATCATCATCTTTGCTACCACCCAATAATTGTACGCCCTTAAGGCCCTCTTTTTTAATCATTTCCTTCCATTTGTCCCTAAACCTCACATCATCCCGTGAAATGCCCATGAACGTGATACCCTTATCGTCATATTTCTCTTTTAACTTCTTAAGATAGGGGAATTCACGTATGCATGGTCCACACCATGTGGCCCAGATATCAATGTACACTAAATTCCCCTTAAAGTCATCAAGGGAAGCGACACCTCCACTATAGTCTTCGTAGTCGTAGAATTTTGGGGAAGGGCTGCCTTTTACCATGTTCAATGCAGTCTGGTACATGGGGGTTATCTTATCGATATGTTCTTCATTGGTAGAGCATTCAACAAAAGAATTATAAATGAAATGGAGGTCGTTTTTGGAGTTTGCCCTAGTAATGAACTCAAGGTTAGCCTTTAATAACATGCCATTTTTTACCTCCTCGTTTTTTATGTGCTGCGAGACAAGCTCATTGTACACCTTTCCTAAACTCTCTCCTTTTGTCGCCTCCATGCGCTTTATCGACTTATCGTACCAATGGCTGTCCACCAATTTTCTATAGTATTCGCTGGTAAAATAGGACGTGGGGTCAACATCATCCAGATTCAGGCTTGCCAAATCAGAGAGAAAGCCTTTTGAAGCCCTAAAAGTGGAATCGGAAGATTCCCTTTTATACCTTCTCTCAAAATCTTTTATGGTCCACAGATACATATAATCGATATCTTTCTTCAAGATCTCAATGAAACCAATGTTGGCTATCGAGTCTCTTTTATCTTCTACAAAGGAGGTCAATTCTTCATGGACTTCCTTCGCGGTTTCTTTGTAGGTGGACTCGCCCTTTAAGAGACCTCCTTTCCACAATAAATTAAATTTTGGATATTCTACGTCCAATCTTTTATTAGTGAATTCTTGTATCAACTGAGCTTCTTCAACTCCATTTCCAGAAAAGGGCACATCGCCTATACCATGCTCTCCAATTTCCATCTTAAGCTCCCCACTGTCGAGGGCATAGAAACTCCTATAAAAAGGGTGTTGAAGATTGTATATTCCCTTAGTAATTTTCAGGGTGTCTCTAAAAAACCCATTTTCATCTACAGCTATCGCGATTTCTGTACCGTCTGCTCCAGTACCCACAATCAGGTCGCCTACTTCTCCCGCATTTGTGGTAGATCCACTAATTACGAAGTATTTTTCCGCTTCTTCAATTTCTTCTGTCCCTTTTTGGTCTTTACAGCCTCCAAGGCACAAAAAAAGCGTCAAAAGAAAAAAACATATCGTTTCAGGCAAGATCCGCTTCATCAGAGACTTGCAGAAAGTACAGATATTCAATTTAGATATTATAAGTTCCATATGCTTAAAAGTTTTATTTCTTATTTCTTGAAATTATTAAACCCCGTTCTCCTTGAAAAGCGTAGTTATCGCGTCATAATCAGAAGGACGAGGTGCATTTGAGTCAATGATGTAGCCTTGCCGGTCCAAAAGGACAAATCTTGGTATGGCTTTTATCAGATAGGCTTTTTCAAATTCTCCCTCAAAGTTTTTGTTCGCCAATAATTGCACTCCTCCTAGTTCAAGCTCATTAACCATTTTCATCCATAATTCCCGGTCTTCCTCTTTGTCCAGAGAAATGCTCACAAACTCGATATTTCTGTCATGGTACTCTTCTTCAATTTCCTTTAGATAGGGAAATTGTTGCTTACAGGGCCCACACCAAGTAGCCCAAAAATCTATATAGACCAATTTACCGTTAAAGTCGTCAAGAGATGATTTCCCACCGGCATGATTGTCATAGGAATAAAATTTAGGAGACGGTCTACCAGGTACAATCCTTAAGGCATTCTCAAACCTTTCTTCAATTTCAGCAACCATTTCTTCATTGGTGACGCTCTTAAGAAAAAGTTTACGTGCCTCTTCAATATTCTCTTCGGTGTTCTCATTCCAAGTTAGCAAATCCTTGACACCATTGTAAAGCATTCTGTCCCTCACCCTTTCATTATACACATTGTTGAGAACACTTTTGTTGTACTCTGCTAACAAACTGGTGGCACTGTCCTTAAGCAGGTTTCTTTCGTATGGTCTATTTGAATAATAGTTAGTAATCCAAGTGTTGTAAATCCGGCTATTGAAATACCCATTTTCATCTACCTTGTCTAAGTTTGTTAGCTCACTTGACAGCTTTTGAGAAACCTGAAAATCCTTATTGTTTGTTAGACTGCCGTAAGAATCGCGAAACATTTTTAAAGCAACAAGGCGCGCATAGTTCACTTCCGCTTTTTTGGTCTCCACAAGTATGGTGGGCAATGAGTCTGAACTATCGTCAATGTAATCAATCAAGGAAGCGTGGGCCTTGTCGACCTCTTCAAAAAAACGCTTTTCGCCTTTGAGTATTTCATCTTGATTATGATAATTCAAAATACTATTGAGTTTTTGAGAGGACCACCATTTATTCAAAAAACGCGTTTCGGATGCGTTATCACCTGAAAAACTATAATTTTTCAATTCACCATCTCCAAAAGTTCCTTGAAATCTCAACTCTCCTCCGTTGCTGCCACTATATATCTCCTTAAACATTGGCGCGTGGACAAAATAGACAGAATTCTTTCGTTCAAGAGTATCCCTAAAGCTTCCATTTTTTTCCAGTTTTATCTGTTTCGAAATTCCATCCGGTGTCATTATTTTTATTTCGCCCTTGTCAAATCCTGAAATCTGTCCGCTAAAAACGAAGTATTCATTCCCATCATCAGTGTTCTTACATCCTAAAAAGGGAACAATTGTAATCAGCATAATCACCACTCTGAGCCAAGATGCCTTTATGGCCGTACAATTTCTATTTATCATACTAAAGATTTACTATTTAAGGAGAATGGGCCGAGATGCCTAATTACGGCGAAAATTCTCTCGAGCCCAACCTTACCAAATCGTTTGCTTATTTTTTAAAGGTTTAATATGTATTCTGCTCTGTCTGACCCTGACTTTTAAATATTGTATTTGGTGCCAATGGACGTGCATATCTTCTGTCATTGGGCTCTAAAGTGTATGTCCTTGGGGCACTATTGCTACTAACAGATCCATTGCTTACCTCATAAAACTCACGGGTTATGGTTATAGGGTCCGTCAAAGGATCCGTATTCAATCTCCTTATATCTATCCATCTCAAACTATAGGGAAATTCACGCCTTCTCTCATCAATAATCTCCTCTACTGCAATTTTTGGAGTGGCAGGTATTGGCAATGGGTTGTACATGTCTGACCGAAACCTATTGATTCGAACCACCTCTAAATCTTCCATAGCACCACCGATATCACCAAGACGTGCCCTACATTCAGCCCTGGTCAAATAACATTCTGGAACCGACAGCCCTTGCATTCTGACAAACGGTTGTCTAACGTATGTAAAGTAGGGGAAATCAGCATATCGATTGGAAACCCACATATGACCATTCTCTACAAAGAAAAACGATCGGATATCCCCGGGTTGAATCAGGCTAATCAACTCTTGACTTGGTGGGGTGTTAATCCTAAAATTGGTATTCGCCTGACTAAAAAAGTAATCCCGATGGAACGAGTTGTAATCTGTTGAATTGAAATGAAAGAAACTACTTGGATAGACCACATCAAATCCATCACCGAAATTAAAGGCGCCCAGTTCAAAAATTTCATTTTGATAGTCCAACATAGTCGAATGAGCAGATAGTGCAGCTGAAGCGTGCTCTTCGGCCTTTTCATAATCCCCAGTAATTAGGTAAAATCGACTCGCAAGGGCATCAGCAGCCGGTTTGGTATATCGCCATCTGCCACCTTCCCTATGTTCCAATACTGGGTGTTTTAAGGCTTCAAGAATATCAGCTTCTATGAAGTCATAGGTATCTTTTAAATTTGATCTTATCTGACTTTCAGTAGGGGAAGTGGTCTGCCTCAAAACTAGTCCCATTTCTTCTAAATTGGCCTCTGAATAGGGCAGCGTATATACCGATGCTAGTTGAAGATAACTCCAAGCTCTTCTCAAATACGCTTCTGCTCTAACCTCTCTTCGCTCCATGTCATCACCTTCCACGTCAGACCTATCAATATTTTCAAGAATAACGTTCATTTGCGCTATAATAAAATAATGGTGGAGGTAAACGGCCTCTGACACATTCTCTATAGTTGTCTGCCAAGTATATTGATCAAAATCTTCAGGACTAAATCCTTCTCCCTGAGCTGCATCGAACAATTGGGTAGGAATTTCAGTGTTATCTGTACAATAGACGTTGATTGCATCTGCAAAAATATTTTCTGTAAAAACATTATTGTTCAAAATTCCCGCTAACTGTTCTACTGATTTGATTTGCAGCGAATTATTCTTTGAGGGCGGCTCCTCCAGGAAGTCCTCTGAACAGGATATCAACATGAATAAAAATCCCATTAAAATCAATAATTTTTTCATTTCTTTTATATTTGAAAACATAGTATTCTATTTTTTCGATTCTTAATCAATCTTTTAAAAACCAACATTTAGTCCAAGAGAAATAGCTTTCTCAATCCTTCTGGTTTGCTGTGGAAGATATTCTGGATCGAGTCCCCTACTGTTCGCTGTCCAGATGTTCCCTAGGTTTTCGGCCTGGGCAAAAAATCGGAGATTTGAAATCCCAAGTTTTGACAATGTCGTCTGTGGAAAGTCATACGCTAAGTAAATCTCCCTAAATCTAATATGACCAGCGTCTTCAACCAAAGTATCTAAAAAAGGTAAATATCTAGAATAACGCCCATAACTGGAATCAGCACCCTCTGATACAAGCGGCGGGAGACCAGCTTCTTCGTGTCTTCCAGACAGGACCAATTCCAAATCTTCATGGGTCTTATATTTTTGACTCGCATTTAAGAAAGAGGTTTCAAAAGTTGGTCGAACAAATTTGTGCCCAAACTTTCCGGTCAACCTTGTTCTAAGTAAAAAGCCCTTGTAATAAAAATTATTATTCCAACCAATTACCGTAGGTGCAACCCGAGTTCCCGCATACTTTAGAACATCCCTTCCATCAGCTCCATTCTGAATAAACTGGTTCATAAAGTACTGCTCCCCATCCTGTCCCTGAATAACACCGACAGGTGGTAGCTCCGGATCAAAAGGGTTATCGGCCACACCGGCATATTCGTATACATATATGGGTTGAAATGGATTCCCTTCCACGTATGGAAATCTAGTTATATCATCGGGTGCAATAAAATCAAGAAACAAGCTTGTAACCTCGCTATCATTATAAGAAAAGGCCGCATTGGTCAACCAACTAAAATCCTTTCCAAAATTTATCAAAGCATTTAGCTCTATCTCAAAACCCTTGTTTTCCATTTCACCTACATTGAAAACTGCGAATGAACGACCTAAGGTTTCGGAAGTAGAAACTTGAGCAATCAAATCGTAACTTCTTTTATCATAATAATCAACAGATCCATATATTTTATTTCCTAATATTGAGAAGTCAACCCCTGCGTTTAAGGTGTTCACTCTTTCCCATCTTAAATCGGGGTTCCCGAAGTCTTGAACAAAAAATTGCTGATCTCCAAAAGGGTTGGTGAACCCAAAAGTTACAAGTACCGCTCTTGTAGCAGCTTCGTTAACGATATTGCCACTTTCCCCATTAGTAAGCCTTAAATCAAGTTGGTTTACCCAATCCACCTTTTTCATAAAAGATTCCTGACCAATGTTCCATTTTGCCCCTATGGACCACATTGGGTCATATCGTTTTCTATTGTCTTCGACAATAACATTGGCTCCATCTCTTCTGACACTTCCAGAGAGAATATACTTGTCGTCATAGGTATAGGACATATTACCAAATAAAGAAGCAGTCCTAGAATCGGTCGAAGCAAACCTATTACCAGATTTTATTATCGGACGGGTATCCGCAGGAGTCAAAAAATTGGTCCAACTCCCTCTCGCCAAAGTGTTTGGGTCTATAGATGTCGCGGTCTCAGCGTTATAGCCATACACCACATCATTGAATCCTTCGGTAGGAGATGTAATATATTCGGCCCCTAACAAGGCACTCAATCTGTGTTTCTTCCAAAATGTGCGGTTTAAGTCCATAATACCTCGAAAAGTCAATGTTTGAGCCCTAGTCCATCCTTGTTCTAAAATATCGCCTTGAGGCAGATTGCTTGGACCCACAGTTAAGTTCACAGGGTCAAAACTGTTCAAATCTATGGCGTTTACCAGAGAAGCACGATTTGTTATACTTTCTTCACCATAAAAGGAAGAATTGTATATATTAAGATTTTCGTATTGGAAGCTGGGTTTAAAATTTATGCCCTGCGCAAGTTTGATGTTAAGCGCACCATTTACCCTGAACAAGTTTCTAATTGTTTCCCTTTCCGTATTTCTGGCTTCCCTTAAGGGATTATAGTTCAGGTCACTAACAGGAATACCTGAAACATTGTCGATGAAAAAATCCCAAAACCCAGTATCTAACCCAGGTAAAGTCCCAAATTGTCCAACGAATATGGGTAAACTTGGAGAAATTCCGAGTGTATACACAACCGGGGCGTATGAGCCGTCTTCGTTAAGCAACTTCTCATAAGTGCTCAAACTGTTCAATATATTTAAGTCAACATTCCTTGATTTTTCAATATCCCTTGAATATACGCCCGTAATATCAAAATCCATCCATTCGCTGATCTTATACTGTTGTGAGAGGTTGAGTAACAGCTTATTGTTTTCAGCCCCTATAAAGGCCCCGATATTATTGTCATAAAGCAATGAAAATTTTGTGGCACTCTTTTCACTCCTGCTGTTGATGGATAGGTTATATTGCCTGTTGATTGGATTTGTCAGCATATATCGATTCAGGTCTTCGTAAAAATTATTGTTGCTAAATTCTTGAAGAAGTGCGGAACCTGCCTGAGGATTTACCTCTTCTAAAGCAAATGCTTGAATCGCCGCAGTTGTGCTGACTGTGGCTGAACTGGGGCTAATATTATCTAAGCTAGGGAATCGATATCTTTGACCGCCTATCTCGGCTAATCTTCTTTCCCATTCAACCTCTGCAGCTGCGCTGGGTCTGGCCAAGTTATAAGGAAGGTCTACCCTTCCCCTGAACTTTACGAACGTACTGAAGTCTATATCGAAGCCCGGTTCGAAATTTTTTGATTTTGTGGTGATCACTATCACCCCGTTGCCGGCCCTAGCCCCCCAAATTGAAGCTGCTGCCGCATCCTTCAAGATGGTGATGCTTTCGACATCGTTGGGGTTGATGAAATCAAACCCACCTTCTATCGGAAAACCGTCCAAAACAATCAGGGGTTGCCTTGAAGAATTGATCGTGCCTACCCCCCTGATGGCAATATCCTCGGGGTTTATATTCCCATCTGCATCCTCAAAAATCTGAATGCCAGGGGCAATGCCCTGAAGTATACTACCGATACTCTGGGTCACCGTGTTCTTGACGATGCCCTTGTTGATGACATTGAAAGCACCTGTTGCCCTCTCCCTTGTGACGGTCTGATAACCCGTGTACGCCGTCACGAAAACCTCATTCAGATTCTGGACATCCGTGTCCATCACCATATCAATGATCTGTGCGTCGTTATCGACCCTTATCTCCTGTGTGACGAACCCGATATGGGAAAAGACCAGGACATCCCCTACGCTCGCGGTTATACTGAAATTGCCGTCAAAATCCGAAAGCACGCCCCTGGCGATACCTTTCACCAGCACATTGGCACCCGATATCGGCAACCCATCACCATCCACGATTTTACCGGAAATCACGGTTTGTAATGATCCAGAGGGTCTGCTGTCCTTACCTTTTCTCAAAATGACTTGAAAGCCCTCCACAAGATATTCGACCCCGGTTCCCATAAATAGTGTGTTCAATACCGTCTGTATTTCCTCCTCCTCCAATTGAAGGGTGACCTTTCGCTCCAAGTCTATATCTTTCTTCTTGTATATGAAGTTAAAATAGCTATTGGACTCAATGTCGTTTAGAATTTCATTTACGCTCATATTTTCAACCACTACGGTCACCTTCTCACTTGTAGGACTGACAATGCCGGCCTGCATTGCAGATAGAATAAAGGGAAAGAGCATTAGTGTTAGGCGCATCTTTTGATAATAAGTCAGTTTTAACGCATTGGAAAATATGCGTTTAATCGGTTTTTTCATATTTTTAAGTGTTTCTAAGTGATTAGTTAAATAGTCATTTGGCCCAGTCGGAGAATAGTGACGTATCCTCCGACTTTTTTTGTGGCATACAGCTCCTTACAAGTTCATATCTCTTCCTTTTTGATTAATACTATATTTTTATTCTGCTGGATATTGAATAACCCATAAACCTCTAAACATGGTTGACATCAATCAATGATGACCTTGTTGTTCATAATCTTAAAATCGATTTCATGGGCCTTGTTGAAGTAATTCAGTACACTGTCAACACCTACCCTGTAGAAAGTTGCATTGAACTCTTCCCGACCCAACTTTTCATTATGATTTTCAAAATCGACATTGTAGTGCCGCTCTAGTTTTCTCAGGATATCGTCAAATGTTTGGTTTCTAAAAACCAACCTATTCTGCATCCACATCGTATATAAATTTGTATTAACATCAACCAAGCTGATTTCGCCCGTTAATTTCCCAAATCGAGCTAATTGACCTGGATTCATTGGTGTTAATGTATTTTTTTTTGCACCACTCAAAGGTCTCAGGTTCACAGCCCCTTCTACTAGCGCAACGTCAATAAAGTCATCTTCCTCGTAAGCGGAAACATTAAAACGCGTACCCAAGACTTTCACTTCGGTCAAATCGGTGCGAACAATAAAAGGCCTGGATGCATCCGGGGCAACATCAAAATAAGCCTCGCCTTTCACAAAAACGCTCCGTTGACCTGTATCCAAAAAAGATACTGGATACTTAAGTGAAGATCCAGAATTCAGAAAAACCTCGGTACCATCAGATAGATTGACCGAAAACCGCTTTCCGTAGGGCACCCTTATCGTGTTAAAGGAGAGTTCTTTGGTATCGGAATTTTCATAGGTAATTCGGTCTTTTTCCTGCCTGGCCACTAAAATACCGTTTTGGCTCTTCATGCTTTTACTTTGATTGACGTCAATTGTATCAATTCGGCCATCGTGCAATTCCAAAAGCACACTCTCATTTTTCGGAACCAATCGTTCATTGGCTTCAGCTTGCCATAAAAATAGTCTCAGTGTCAAGCCCAAGGCTACGAAAAATAGAAGAGCAGCTGCATACTTCAGATATGGAGATAAATGCCTTCTTCTGCTTTTGAAATCTCTTTTTCCAGTCTTAAGCTTCAATCTTGAAAAAGCGCTTTCCAGATTAATATCAAGCAACGCAAGGTTCAAATCAAATTCTCTTTGTAAGTAGCCCTCGAAATTCCTGAGGTTACGAGACTTATTCAATGCTTCCCTCAATATTTGGAGCTCCTCGTGCGTTATATCTCCCTGCAACAATTTTTCAATCAGTTCTTTCATAAAATTCATGATTCAATACAACAAATTATCATTGTTTTGTAAGTATTTATTATAAATGCTTCAAAAAACTAATATACCCTTAAAAAAAGAAGATTTTTTTTTCTTATTATTGAATGCGTTACTCAAAATAAGCTCTATGAAATATGAGAATGATATCACCGCAGTGAAGGATTTGATCAAAGGTGACAAAGAGGCTCTGAAGTTTTTTTTTGAAATCTATTATACTAGATTGGTTGCATATGTAAATACTTTGTGCAAAGATGTATACACTGCCGAAGACATAGTACAGCAAACTTTTATCAATCTCTGGGAAAGCCGCCAAAGACTGGACCCTACTCTTTCTCCCAGAAACTATCTATATTCTATAGCCAGAAATAGATATATTGACACCCTGAAAAAAAATAAGAAACATTCCTTGCTATTGAAACAGCTATGGGAACTTGGACTTAGAGACCGAATTGAAGAAGAACATAGTCATCAAGAAATGCGTATAGCAAAGTTAAAGGATATTATTGAAGAACTTCCTCCAAGCTGTCGCAAAATTTTGAAAATGAGTAAAATGCAAGGCTTTTCCCATAAGGAGATTTCAGAGAAACTACAAATATCAACCAAGACTGTTGAGAGTCAGATGAGAATCGCCTATAAAAAAATACGGAAAGCATTTGAGAAATCGGCAATGATTGTTCTAACAGTACTTCTGAGAAGAACTATCTCTTTTACTAGGTGGCCATCTCGCCCTAGAAACATATAGATATAATTAGCCATGAATATTGCGAATCCCCGCTAAATCGGAAACCTGCACCTACTATTTCTCGAATTTCCTATGAATTCAAATTTTGAACAAGCGGTAGTTGAGGTTACTATGGTGATACTAACGTCTAGCTACAGAGTTAAATACAATTGGTTGATAACGAAAACGTTCTTTGGAGGAGAAGGTTGTCTTGGGATTTCCTTTTACACAATTAAAACTGGGGACAGGTTGTTGGCGAAAAAGGTCCTTTGACTTGGTTTCAGGAACGTTCTGATTGGGAAGTGTTTGGAATTGTTACATTTACTCAGACATAAATTTCAAGGCTGTTTGTTCTATAGCAAGTGCTTTTCCCTAAAAAAAAGAATTTTACGGTAAGGAATTCAAGGAGCTTACAATTACCGATTTGAGGACATCAAAAAGCTGACAACCTGAAAAAGGGGTTCACATATTTTTCAGGAGTTATCTGAAATCTACTAATTCGTAGAGACCACCTATATTTATTTCCCATTGAAAGGATGTGCTTGGGCATCATCATAAAAATAGGTTTCTTAAAAGCTATGAAAAAATGTGTTTGGCTTTAAATAAAGCCAAACACCTTCTAATTTAAACTCATGTACTTATTGAGGTAGTGTAATGATTTTTGCAATAACCTACTTAAGGCTACCGGTCAAAACATACCCCACCCATGGACCATAATTGCGATTCAGTACGTGTTCTGCTCTGTTTGTCCTTGGCTGTTAGTAATGACTGCATCGAAAATTGGACGAGCATATCTTCGGTCGCTGGGTTCCAAGGTATAAGTTGTAATCACATCGCGATTGACAATACTATTCGCCACTTCATAGAAATCTCTAGTGATGATTATTGGATCAGTCAAAGGATCATTGTTTAATCTTCTGATATCAATCCATCTCAAACTATACGGGAATTCCCTTCTCCTTTCATCGATAATCTCCTCGACTGCAGCTTTTTCATTTGCAGGTATGGGCAAGGGTCTGTACATGTCGGTATAAAACCTATTGACCCGAACCATTTCCAAATCGGCCATGGCCCCGGCAATGTCCCCTCGACGGGCCCTACATTCGGCCCGGGTCAAAAAACTTTTAGGTACCGAAAGCCCTTTTACGGAAAAAACGCCTTCTTTGACGTATCCTATATGTGGAAATTCATTATACTGGGGTCCAAATTGAACATATAAATCTTCCACAAAGAACAACGAACGTACGTCACCAGGTTCAATTAAATCAACTAGCTCCGAACTTGGAGGTCCTTGATGGCAATATTATCTATATCCCCATCTGCCTGCATCCTCAAAAATCTGAATGCCGGGGGCAATGCCCTGAAGTATACTACCGATACTCTGGGTCACCGTGTTCTTGACGATGCCCTTGTTGATGACATTGAAGGCTCCTGTTGCCCTCTCCCTTGTGACGGTCTGATAACCCGTGTACGCCGTCACGAAAACCTCATTCAGATTCTGGACATCCGTGTCCATCACCATATCAATGATCTGTGCGTCGTTATCGACCCTTATCTCCTGTGTGACGAACCCGATATGGGAAAAGACCAGGACATCCCCTACGCTCGCGGTTATACTGAAATTGCCGTCAAAATCCGAAAGCACGCCCCTGGCGATACCTTTCACCAGCACATTGGCACCCGATATCGGCAACCCATCACCATCCACGATTTTACCGGAAATCACGGTTTGTAATGATCCAGAGGGTCTGCTGTCCTTACCTTTTCTCAAAATGACTTGAAAGCCCTCCACAAGATATTCGACCCCGGTTCCCATAAATAGTGTGTTCAATACCGTCTGTATTTCCTCCTCCTCCAATTGAAGGGTGACCTTTCGCTCCAAGTCTATATCTTTCTTCTTGTATATGAAGTTAAAATAGCTATTGGACTCAATGTCGTTTAGAATTTCATTTACGCTCATATTTTCAACCACTACGGTCACCTTCTCACTTGTAGGACTGACAATGCCGGCCTGCATTGCAGATAGAATAAAGGGAAAGAGCATTAGTGTTAGGCGCATCTTTTGATAATAAGTCAGTTTTAACGCATTGGAAAATATGCGTTTAATCGGTTTTTTCATATTTTTAAGTGTTTCTAAGTGATTAGTTAAATAGTCATTTGGCCCAGTCGGAGAATAGTGACGTATCCTCCGACTTTTTTTGTGGCATACAGCTCCTTACAAGTTCATATCTCTTCCTTTTTGATTAATACTATATTGCTTTTCTTGTTTTAATTTCCCAAAACAGAATATCAAAACCACCGCACCATCTTTATACCCATCAATTCTTCTTTCTATACTACAAATCGACATAGTCTTGTATGTCATTCATTGTAAATACTTTATAAAAAGGGTTCACCCTTGAAAAAGTTTTTTCTTCATTATTAATTCTAAAACCAAAGAAACCCAATGCATTATAGCGATGGCATAACCGCCATAAAAGATTTGATTAATAGTGAGGAAGAAGCATTGAGATTTTTTTGAAACATATTATGATGTTTTCATCGCCTAGGATATAGCCCAGTAAGCCTTTATCAATTTATGGAAAAGGTTTTTGGTTCTCTCAAGCGGCAGTGCCGTAGCTGAATACATCGGGGAGTCTAGATGGGTTTTTATTATGAAATTTTCCTTAAATGCCCCAACTTCTTTTATGATGTCAGTACATTTTTGTTCAGGTAGGTTGATATAAAGCTAAAACTGGGCAAATCGCTTTTTATTATTATTAAGAAGCAATTTTGACGAAAAGCTTCGGTATCAAACAGCGATATTGTATTCAATTTTCTTGATGGAATACCAAAAGGATTCTTCAAAAAAATGGCACCTAATTTGTATTGCCCTTGTACCGGTAAGTTAGGTTTCCATATAGCAAGAACCTAAAAAAGAGTGACAAAATAATCTATCTAGTTTTTCACCAGTAAAGTTTGCCCTTTATTCAGCCAATGAATTATATAATAACAAGTTACACTTTTGGGTTAAAGATTATTTCATAAGATTCTGCCCCATCTAACATATTTTTGGCAAATTCGGTTACATCTTTTGTTGTTATACCCTTTACGATATGTTCAAAACTCTCTGGCAGATTCATATTGTAACCTTCCCAAAAATAATTATAAAGTAGGTTCATGGTGTAGTTGTTCTTGCTCTTTGCCTGTTCCCTCTCCTTAAGATAATTGGTCAAGGTTTTTCTTAGATCGACTTCTGAAACCTGACCCTCTGCAATTTTTCGTATTTCATTGCTGGCTATGTTCTTCAACTGTTCTACCTTCTGGGGATTGCAGTCAAATGAAACCTTGACAAAAGCCTGACCTATAGGTCGTTTAGAAATCCATGATTGGACAGATGCTCCATAAGTGCCCCCTTCTTCTTCCCTAAGAGTCTCTGTATACCTAAGTTTTAATATATCCCCAAAAATTCTCGCCAAGAGTTCATTTCGCAACGTATGTTCATATGTGTTCCTGTATTGTATCCTGACCGAGCTTTTTGGATCTTCCATTTCAAGAACAATCTTTTTTTGGATTTTTCGGTCTACCCATTGATCATTATAGGGTTTCCAATTTTCTTTGATGCCTGTAGAGGGTATACTGGCAATATATTTCGTTAGTAACGTTCTTAAATTGTCAATTGGCACATCACCTATTATAAAAAATTCGAAATCAGAAGGGTCATTGAACCTTTCCCGATACAGTCGCTCCATTTTCCCTAAATCCACTTGGTGCACATAATTTTCATCGAAAATCGGCTTTTGCGGGTTATTCTTTCCATATACAGTTACTGTAACACTATCCACTATTTTTTCGTTGATGTTGGAAGATCGCATGGCTAAGTAATTATCTACCTTGTCCATATATGCCTCATATGCTTCTTTGTCAAATCTCGGCTTGACAAAATGTAGGTATAGCAATTGAAACATAGTTTCCACATCATCTGTCACCGAAGATCCATTGATATGCTCACCTAGTTCACTTATAGAAAAGCGTACATTAGCGGTTTTACCTGTCAAAACTTTTCCAAGGTTTGTTTTTGAGTATGATGCAAGACCAAATTCAGGTAACATATAATTTATAAATCTCGCAGATGTCAACTCGTCATCGGACAGTAACGACAATCCTCCGTTACTTGTTGCTTTTAAACTTACGCTGTTCTCCTCTTCATTTGCAAATTTGTAATGCACTTTCACCCCATTGCTCAATTCAAAGGTGGTGGAGCCTATTTCTTTGTTTACACTTTCAGCCAATACTGAACCAGCCACAATTTCAGACTCTGCAACCAAATCATCGCTAATCGGATTTTCTACGTAAGGCTGAAGGGAGTCATTTCTCTCAGAGGCATAGATGATTTCTTTTGCTTTCTCTTGGGAAAGGTTTTGCTCTCCCTCGACACCAGTAATTGCCAAAAACCTATTTTCTTGGGTAAGCAGTTTTCTGAAATGGTTCTTCAAATAGTCGACAGTAAGGCCTTCCATAATCCCTTTGGCTATATCATATTCTTTTTCCACATCCCTTATCTGTTTTCCCTTTAGGAAATCCTGCTTTATCAGTTCTGCCAACCTCCAGATTTCGCGATCTCCAAGCTTTTTGATACGATTTTCATAGTCTTTTTTTTGGTTTGCTATCTCCCTTTCTAGTTCTTGGGGCAAAAATCCGTACCGATACGCCCTTGTGATCTCGTCCATAACGGATCGAAAGGCTTCTTCCTGTTGATTAGGTTTAGGGTCGATGTCAACAAAGAGTGCATTGCTATTTCTCAATAGTTCACCAAAGCCCATACTTGCCTGCAGAAATGAAGAACTGGAATTCTGTGAAATCTCGGCCAGTCTTTTGAATAAGAGGCTTGTAACTATTTTATTTACCAATTCGTCCTTAAAGTCTCCCCGCTTATCTTTCGTATTGTTCTTTCTGGGGTGCCTTACGCCAAAAGTGATGTGTGAGGTTTTCACTTCTTTGTCCGTTGCCAAAACATACTGTATTTCAGAATTTTTCGGAATATCGATAAGAACTCGATCAAGGGGGTTTTCGACCGCTTTGATATCAGCAAAAAGTGATTTTACCTTTTTCTCAACCATATCTACGTCCACATCGCCTATAATCGCTATCGCCTGTAGGTCCGTCCTATACCAATCTTGATAGAATTGTCGTAATACTTTAGGATCAAAATTCATGACTACTTCCATCTTTCCTATTGGCATTCTATCTGCATACTTTGTATGGTTGGACATTATCGGGAGTTGCTTCTCGAATATTCTCATGTGGCCTGATTGTCGGGTTCGCCATTCCTCTTGAATTACACCCCGCTCGGCATCTATTTCTTCATCGGTCAGTAAAAGATCGTTCGCCCAGTCACGCACGATCAACAAACAAGTATCGATGAGCGATTCCTTGACAGGAATGTTGTTTATATTATAAACTGTCTCATCAAAGGAGGTATATGCGTTGATATCCTTTCCAAAGACAGCACCGTGCTTTTGCAGCGTGTTTAAAACACCTTTTCCCTCAAAGTGTTTTGTTCCATTAAAGGCCATGTGCTCCAGAAAATGTGCAAGTCCCCTTTGATCTTCGTTTTCGAGTACAGATCCCACGTTTTGTATGATGTAGTAGCTTGCGGCATCTTTAATCACATCTGTTGGATAGATGTAGTAGGTAAGACCATTTTTCAACACCCCTTTTCTTACTTTGAGGTCAACGGGTAAAGGTCCGCTTGTTTCCTGTGCAATTGAACAGTTGAGATTAAGATTGAAGAGAATCAGAAAAGTAATAATATATTTCATTGTGTATCTGGATTTTCTAGTAATGCTCTCCTCTGAACAACATCCATTAAAACAGAATTGTTAAAATATCATAAAATGATACACCCATTAGAAGAAAATAGATTTTGGCGCAAGATCATTCCATATCTTCGAAGAACGTGATTTTAACTCGTAGCCGAACACCATTGCCGCTTTTCTTTGTCGGCAAAAAAGATGAAGTATGGGAATTACGGTGTTCCGTAATGATAGGGCAAATCTTAAACTTAAAGATACCTTACTCACCTTCTTTCAATCTACCCATAAATAAAAAAGGAAATTTCCTTACTCGATTTAATTAAAAAGCCTTGAATATTTTGTAAACAGAATAGTGAACAGCAACTATCTGTGAATTGAAGATTGACCGGATTTCCATAAATACTCTAGAAAAATTTAGTTTTATTTCTTCATCCTTCATCCAGTTTTCTTTCTTTGGAATATGCTTTATGATAAACTGCTTTTTGAATTGCAACATGTAGTCTATTCCATCACCAAAGCCAATAAACTCTCCCTATTTTAAACGAAATAAAATTTCTGCTCTTCGCTTTGGCACTTCCCTTTCTCCTTTTGTAATTCTGGCATCCCACGAAAGACCCGTTCCCTTACCAACGCTTTTTGTAGGATTTTTAATAAGTTCAAAAAAGCGTTCAAAGTATTTGGCCGTATCCGGGTCATTCCCTTTTCCAAAGAATTGATACGATAGATTGCTCAAAATCGCCTTGCTCGCCTTATCTCCATAAACCATGTCATTTTGAGTTTTATCCAGCATCACGTAAATAGTGGCAATATCATAACTTCTCAATGTTCCTGGATTACAATAAGAAACATCCCCATTCATCATTAGGGGATATGCCACCGAGAGAATACATAGACCGTTTCGGGGAAGAATTCTTCCCCGAAACGGTCAACGATAAAGGTATTTTTATGAATTTAGCGATGTCCTAAAAAAGGTAAGGCTACAATTACTTTGTAGCTAAATTCTTTAAGCTGAGCAAAAGTTTTATTTTCTAGAAGGCCCTCTCTACTTGACAATTTTTGAAATACTTTTCCTTTTTTATCAAACATTTCAACAAAACCAAACAATGTTATAATAGACGCCTATCCGGTCCCTTATATGAAGTATTAACGCTTTTATCAGCAATTCCTTTGACATCTCTATTTATCCTTTGATAGTTCAGGTCGAGTTCTTCTTTAGTGAATACTAGTCTAGGCTCGGGCTTTAATTTAACGATATTCAATAATTTGAATCTAATTTTTCTGTCTTTCCCATCTGCAAAAGCAATAAATTCACCTTGCTTTAATCTAAAAAAAAGATCCGCTCTACGTTTTGGAGCTTCTTTCTCCCCTTTGGTAATCCTAGCATCCCAAGAAAGACCAGTTCCTTTGCTAATGCTTCGTGTCGGATTCTTTACAATCTCGAAGAACCGTTCGTAGTATTTAGCTGTATCAGGATCATTTACTTTTCCAAAAAACTGATACGACAAATTACTTAGAATAGCTTTACTTGCTTTCTCTCCATATAGCATATCGTTTTGGATTTTATCTTGCATAACATAAACTGTGGTAATGTCGTAGCTCCTTAAGGTTGCGGGAATTCGATGCATATTGAGTAATTTGATTGTTGGGGCTTCTTCCATTAATATAAAGGAAGATTCTTGATTTCTCACGCTCATTTGTTTTATAACCGTATGCATAATCGTGGCAATGATTGGGGAATATGCTGATTCATATTGTGGTTTATTTACAACAGAAATAACTCCTTTACTTTTGGAATTATTAATATCTAATGGAACTTCATCTGCCGAGAGTATCATGAACAATTTCTGTGAACTAATTTTCTTGAGGGCATTCGCCAAGGTGCTTTTTACACCAGCAGTCTGCTTTTCTGATTCGATACCATTTATAAAGGCACTAGCCATCGCTTTTGAAGTCAAATCGGAACTTAAAAAAGCAACTAATTTCTTAGTGTTCATCGATTGAAAAAGCGCAATCAAATGAGGTAATGTACAATACTTATGGTGTGCTGTTTTTAATTTCCAAATCAATCCACTCAACAAACCTTCAACGGCGTCCGAAAAGAATTTATTACTCCCTGATGCTTCCGAAAGGCTTTGTTCCAATAAATTTTCAATTAGCACTTTTGATACCTCATTGACACTTTCTTCATTTGGCAAGTATCTTGGAGCAATTGGATTGACCTTAAAATGGATTTCATCGAATGATATGGTATAAAATTTAACCTCTTTGTCTTTAAAAAGCGGATAGGCAATCTCAGTCAGCTCAAAATCTTTATAATCATGTATGATACCACAGAATTCATGTTTACTGAAATGTTTCAGAAAATTGTAAATAACGCTCTCCGTTTTTCCACTACCTGCAGAACCAATGATAGAAACTCCCCTTTTAACATTCCCAATTTGAAATTTGCCAGTTTTCAGTTTAAACGGTACTCGATACTTCTTGTCCTTCATTTCGGATTTTTCCGTATGGAAAAAGACATAGAAAAGAAGAGCAAGGGTAATCAGGGGAATGATTGTGCATAGAACGATATGAGCCAATGAAGCATTCATATACCTATGGAACTGGATTGAATGGCCTTGTCAAAACCTTGTTTTATTTTCTTAATGGCTTTTACTGTCAATTGCAATTTATTTGTTGGTATGTTCATAGTGGGAACTCCGGATTTTGAAAGTAGCTTGTAGGCTACTGCTCTTTCATTGGTTGGCAATCCTGATAGGACTGAAAAGTAGATTTTGGGGTTCTTTAAAAGTGTTTTTCTTGCCTTATAGGATTCCACATAATTTCGCTTATAATGGAATAACTTATCGAACGTCTTTTCTGAGGCTGCAAAGAATCCATTCCTATCAAACCCCCGCTTTACTATTTTACCGTGCATCATTACTTCCGAAGCTTTATGTTTGCCTCCTGGGGACAAGCTTACTGAATTACTCATATCCTTTCGGCTTACAATAATATGAATGTGGGTCTGTGATCCTTCTTTGGGCATCCCTCTAACAATACGTTTCCCATTTTGTTGATGCGGGGCCTGTTTTTCAAGTCGAGAAATTTGGTTTTCCAGTTTTTTGATGTTTCCCGTGTTCCTACCTTCCTCGATAGCTCGAATTTCATGTTTGAACGACAATATTTTTGTAGCGTAGGGTTGGTTTTCCTGTATCTCTTTGTCCGTTCCTTTGAAAGATCGTTGATATTCAATTTTGGCAAAATATTTAATATCATTTACAGATACTTCCTTTCCATTGATTTCCCTATGAAATGCCTTGGCATAATCTTTCATAAGTTCTTGGGTATAGGTTTTTAAATCTCTTTTGGGGTCTTGTAATTGTTTTAACTCCCTTATACTAGGATTTATGGTGATTGAATAAAACTTGGGCTCCTTCTTTTTAAGTTTGGCAGTATTGCCATCAATTTCTTTGATGACTTCACTACCCGTGATTTCCTCACCGTATTGGTTAAAAAAGTGTTCCTGCTCCGCAATGGGTTTTCCTTCATTTTCCTTTTCAAGATAGGAGACAAAATCACCAACGCTTTGCGAATAGTCTCCACTGATTTTTTGAGGGGAAATGGTGATGTACATCTATAACTGTTTTTTTAATTCTTCCAAGGTTGTTATGTCTATATCTAATTTGAAAGAACCTTTACCAAAATTACTTTTCACATAAGTTACTTTTGACAGGATATCATCCATCTGAAGTTTTAATGTGTGGTACTTTTCCTTAAGGTTATAATATCCTTCACGATAATACTCCAGTTCTTCGTTCTCCGAAGTAACTAGGGGAGTTTCAAAACCAAAAGATTCCTCTTCTTTTTCAAGATTGGTGGTTTCTTCAAATAGGGTTTGCAACATGGCATTCATCGGTTTGGTCTGGTGCTTTTCAATGTTCTTAAGAATGGCAATTACTGCATTTATCCGTTTATTGGTTCGCTCATTTTTAACACCCAAGTTATCGTGTGGGGAAAGGTCGTTCCAATCAAAAAAATTAAGCATCGCTGCTAATGCTTCTGTATTGGACTTTGAAATTTCCTTGGAAAACTTTCTAAATCTAACAGCTACTTTTTTCTTGATGTTAATCGCCGAAAAGTCATATTTTGAAAATTCTTCCATGCTTTTTTGCTGTAAAAAAATGCTTATTCGTTGGAGTTCTGAAGCAATTTGCTGCAAATCCAAAAAACATTTCGGTTTATTAAATTTATATCTAACTGTTTTTCAAATACTTATAATTCGTAACATCGCTATGCGTGTTACCCTCTTGCTGCTCCTTTTCGTCCCGAAAACGGGACAAAAAATCACACAATTTGACCAAAAAGGACAATTGCTCTTTATCGGAATACGATTCCTTTATTATTTGTTTTTGATCTGTATGGTCTTAGGAAAGTCAAATCAAAATAGTCATCGACCATACAGTAAACCTGCTATATATCAGCTTGATGAAGTTACAAAATTTAAGGGTTTAAACTAAAAAAAGACCCTTCATAATAGAAAGGTCTTTTTGTGCTGTTTTAGCTTTTTAGATATTAAAAAAGTAATCGTAGGTATAGAGGTTTTTAATGGTTTCCTCATCTATCAAACGTTCAAAATCTGCTCCTGTTTTGTCCACATATTTTTTAATGGAATCTCCAAAAAGATAGGTAACATGCTCTCTAGAAACCTTCAATAGTTCCTCTTGCTTTTCTTCGCTTAGATCCTGAAATTTTATGTAAATCATAACTATCCATTTATAATATTCCATTATCAGCGAAACTATAGAAGTTGCCATTTGGAGTAATGATTACATGATCCAAAACTGCTATGTCAAAAAACTGAGCTGCTTTCTGTATTTTTTTGGTCAATTGAATATCAGCATTACTTGCTTGCAATTTTCCCGATGGGTGATTGTGTGATAAAATAATCCCCACAGTTAGGGATTTTAATATTGTGGCAAATAAGATTCTTATGTCCACTAGAGTTCCTGTAATCCCACCTTTTGAAAGTTCATAAATCCCTTTAACCCTATTCGAGTTGTTCAAAAGGACTACTTTAAAGTTTTCATATAGTGCTATGGTGTCCTTATCCCAATACTCGAATAGTAATTCTGCAGCATCAGATGAACTTTTGATGCTAGGTGATTTGGATATGCTAATTCTATCCTTGTAGCTTATTTGTATTTCATTAACTTTGTCTTTCATTGTTTCTTTTTTAAGAGATTAATAATGAAAAAAGAGGGCACACACTACCAGGAGTTGCCCTCTTTCTTTTTTATTTACTACCTAGGAGTAGAATTTCATTTGCTTCCACTTCGGTAACATAGCGTTGGTTTCCGTCATCTGTGGTGTAGCTCCTAGTTTTAAGTTTTCCGACTATTCCAATCTCTTTTCCTTTACCTACATATTGCTCTATAATTTCAGCCGTTTTACCCCAAGCCACAATGGCATGCCAATTAGTGTCGGTTTGCTTTTCGTCTTTAGAGTTCTTGTAATATTCATTTGTGGCTAACGAAAAACGAGCTACTTTCTTTCCGTTTTCTAGTTTAGTGATTGAAGGCTCTTGCCCAACATTCCCAATTAATTGTACGTGATTTTTAATACTACTCATAACTATATATTTAAAAATTAATATTCATTTTCTTTTAAGTGATTTACTTATTATATCCAGAGTGTTTTCCTTTTTGATTTTTTTATTTTCACTTCCTTTTTGGATATTTTGAGATGATTTCATAATTCGATACTTTGATTTACTTCCCATAGAGCCTTCGTTGTTACCTTTTTTGATGCTCTGTCTGATTTAATATTCAGGTTTGATAAGACGTATAAAAAGTGCGAAGTATGAGCCTGGTTTATGCCGTAGTTCAAAACTGAATGTTGTTGTTTTGCTGACAAAAAAATGTAGAGGCGAGGGCTCCGTAAGTGAATTAAAACACTATGGGAAGCTTAAAATGGAAGGGAGAGGAATCAAATTTTAATGCCATTCTTTACTTTAGTACAAAATTCAATCAAATCATCATTTACTTTGTTACAATAAAATAATATATTTGCATTTACTTTGTTGCAAAAAATATCATTTTGACACTAAAAAGAAACCTTTCAAGACAATTACATAAGTGGAAATGCAAACCCAACCGAAAACCTTTAATCGTCAGGGGTGCAAGACAAGTTGGCAAAACCACTTTGGTCAATGAATTTGCAAAAACGTATAAGCACACAATACATCTTAACTTAGAGAAAAAAGTAGATCGTCAGTACTTTGAGCAAACAGATAATGTACAGACTATTATTGAAGCTCTGTTTATTTCTAATAATATTATTTCTAAAGATATTGGCGATACATTACTCTTTATTGATGAAATACAGGAGCAGCCGAAAGCCATACAGCTCTTACGATATTTTTATGAAGAAACTCCAGAACTTCATGTAATAGCTGCGGGGTCTTTACTTGAATTTGCTCTTAAAGATGTTCAAAGTTTTCCTGTGGGAAGAGTCGATTTTTTATATCTCTACCCTTTTAATTTTATAGAATATTTAGAAGCGATTGGTCATCATACAAGTCTGGAACAATTAAAAAATATTCCTATAAAATCTGTTGCACATAAAACCTTGCTTGATTTATTCAATCAATATACCATCATAGGAGGAATGCCAGAGGTAGTTGGCCAATATGTCAATACTAAAAGTGTCATTGATTTATCTTCCATATATGAAAGTATTTGGAGTTCTTATATTAGTGATTCTGAAAAATACACAACAAATACCACAGCAAAGAATGTGCTTAAACATATTATGGCTACAGCTGCATATTCAGTTGATGAACGTATAAAATTTCAAAATTTCGGTAATTCCAACTATAGGTCAAGAGAGGTTGGAGAAGCTATGCGAAATTTACATCAAGCTAAAATCATTCAGCTTATTTATCCTACTACTACTACTGAATTACCAATAATTCCAGACCTAAAAAAATCGCCTAGATTACAATTTTTAGATACAGGAATACTTAACCATATATTAGGTATTAGTGCAGAAATGTTAATGCTGGAAGATTTAAGCCAAAGTTACAAGGGAGCTATTATACCTCATATCATCACACAAGAATTAATTTCTATTCAAAGTAATACATCTGAACTTCCTAATTTTTGGGTTAGAGAAAAGAAACAAGCATCTTCAGAAGTTGATTTAGTTTATGCTATGGGCGGAAAGGTAATCCCTATTGAAATTAAATCTGGAAGTACAGGTTCTTTAAAATCACTTCATCAATTTATAGAGCGTACCAATCATCCTTACGCTATCAGAATATATGCAGGTGAGTTTTCCATACAAGAAACAAAAACACCTAATGGGACTAGATACTTACTTATGAATTTACCTTATTATTTAGGCACATTGATACCCGAGTATATCAATTATTTTATAAAAAGTAATCAGTTATCATAATCCGTTATATTTCATTTTTTTTATATCATTTTGATGAGATAAATCCATACCTTTATCTTGATTGAAAATCATTATACAACAATCTAGTTCAATGAAAAAGGGAGTTATTTAGTTACCTCTTATTCTTTGACATTCTTAAACACCTTAAAAACACTATAACTTACAAGATAGGTTTGAATCCTGTCGAGGTCACTGAAAATAAAGGAGTTCACATAGTTTTGCTTTGGAACTCCTTTTTGTTTTCTCTTAAACAAGAATCTTTCTATCTAGGGACCACTTTTCATTTACGTGTGTCAACCAAATGGTTTCTTACTTACGTGCTACTCATCAATCTTAACCAATTTGGCAGGTGTACTCTTTAAAGAGATTAGGGTGCCTTCTAGATCTGGATACTTTTTTCGGATGGCATCATATTCAGGATTTATGGCATGCTTGCCCCATATGCCCAACATCAATTTTAAATTTCCTTCATTTTCTGGATATTGCCCTTTATCATCGGTCTCAAGAATCCAATCATCCAAAACACTAGCATATTCCATTAATACGTTAGCATATTTAGCATCTTTTGCTAGGTTGTTCAGTTCAAAAGGGTCACTCGGTAGATGGTACAATTCTTCCTCTGGTCGTTCGTCCGACATAAACCTATCTTGTATCTGATTCAATTTTTTTTCATTATGCAATTGGTGCATTACTTTAACGAACTCAATACCATCGAAATCCATATACGTAGGTTGCGTATAAGGTCTATCAATCTTAAAATTGCGAATGTACTTATACTCCTTTGAGCGTACTGAACGAATTCTATCAATGGTAAAATCACAGCGATCTCTGGTAGAAATAACATAATCTCTTTTATATGTATCTGCAAACATATTTTGCCCCTCCATATAACTGGGTATCTCAATATTGGCCAAGGCCAAAGATCCGGTACCAATATCCAATCCATTTATTAAATCTTCCTTGACCATGCCAGGTGCTAACCTGTCAACCTTATTGGTAAAATCGGCAATTATCAGTGGAACATGTAGACCCCCATCATATAAGAATTGTTTGTTTCTGGTCAGTCTCATACCGTGGTCCGAAAAAAAGAACACTATGGTATTTTCCAACAAGCCATTATCGCTTAAATCCTTGATGATTTCCCCAATTTTTTCATCCGTTATTTGAATTGCATCAAGGTGATTGGCATATTCCTCAACAATTGCTTGGTGGTCTGGTAAATATGGAGGCAGTACTATCTTTGAACGATCCACTGGGGTATTTACATTGTCCTTAAAAGTATTGGAAAATATCTCTTTCCCTCCCTTTAACTGTATTTGTCCAAAGAAGGGCTGTTGATTCTTTAGGCTATTCAGGTTTAAATGCACTCCACTTTTGCCATATAGTGGATGCAACTTATAATCTTGGGTGTACAGGTCCTTTCTATCATACATAAAGTTGTAATCATCTTTACCGTTGTTGAAGGTGAAATATCCCGCATGCTTAAAAATTTCTGGAATAGTTTTTAAACTATCAGGTAAATAAATTGCCGATTCTTCTGTTCTAGAACTGTGATGGTTATGTGTTCCCGTGGTGGTAGACATCACCCCGGTAATAAGGCTGGAACGACTTGGCGAACATACAGGTGCAGGCATAAAAACATTGGTGTATACAACACCTTGTTTTGCAAGATTATCAATATTCGGAGTTGAAATAATAGTTGTTCCGTATGCGCCTAACAAGGGAGCGGTGTCTTCAAGAAAAATCCATAAAATATTTGGGCGGGATTCAGGTTCCGTTGATTGTTTTTTCTCAGCACATGAAATACACAATATTGTCGTCAAAACTGTTAATAAGAATCTTGCCTGCCATTTCTTGTAAATCTTCATAGTCATCATTTAATTGGTCGCTTTAAAAGAAATTAATCCTGAAGCTGGGACATTAAAAGAATAGGTCCCGTCGGACAATTCTAGGGCTTCTTTTTTTGTTTCCACACCAAGACAATCCATTATGGTATACTGGAAGTTTTTCGATTTTCCATTGACCACAACTACTATTCTAGCAGCTGTTTTTGCATTGATTATATCAATCTCTTCAAATTTTGCTACATCTATATCTACAATTTGGTCATTAAAGACAGTAATTATTTTTTTTTTGTCTTTGGCTGCTTCAAGCATGGGGTAATTGGTCAATGGGCTTGTTGGGTGAAAATCACCATCCAACAGTACCGCTCTATTCTTAAGCCAATAATCGGTGTAGAATTTAATCATCTTAAAATGGTCTTCGGGAATATCTTCTAGTCTAACTGAGATCTGTGGTACGGAATACAGCACGTTTAACATCTGAAGTGCCGCCACTTCAACGGGTTCATCATAATGCCACATCAACATATCCGAATGAACTGCCGTTGAACCACTCAATAGCCTTAAATCTGAGGTTCTGATTCTATTCACAGATGAAAGATTTGGGCAATCCGTAGCGCGAAACATATTCCCATACTTTCGCATGGCTGGGCCAACATAAGGCTGTCTGAACTCAATCATGATATCTGGTTTGATTTCTTGAAGTGATTTTATCAAATCTGTCATCAATACATCGGTAGCTTCATTAACGGAAGCATAGTCACGCCCATCATCGGTTGTAAATTTGGTGTCCTCATCCGCAATAAACCTTCCTATAAAATCCAATTTAAAACCATCTAGATTCCAATTGTTAGTAGCATCTACATAGGTTTTGATAATAAATTGTCTTACCTCAGGATATCTAGGATCTAAAACATAAGTGCCCTGCCCATTCCAATACCTGAGAAATTTTCCTTTCATTTTCTCATAGGCTTTTGAGTTTTCGCCAGCAAACGGAACGGCGTACCACAAAATAAACTTCATACCCAGCTCATGCACCTCTTTTACAAACTCCTTCATCTCTGGAATCCGTTCTGGTTCCCAATCGCCTGTAAAAGCATAACCTCTATTACTATCTAGGGTTTGCCAGCCATCATCCACAATAATGGATTCAAAACCCATTTGTTTGGCAAGTCTACACTCTGCAAGCAAATCTTTCATCGTTACATTCTGATGATAGCTATACCAGCTAGAATAAACCGGTTTTCGGGCTACTTCGGGAACTTCAACAGGCATTAATTGATCAAAAGAAGACCACCAATCTGCTACCTCCTCTAAGGTCTTTGAATATGATTTTGGTCTTGCATCAAAACGTATTTTAACCTCATAATCCGTCACCGATTGATGCTTTTCCGAAAAGAAGGTGATCTCGTTATAAACAAGTCCGTCTTCTTCTTTAACACCTGAACTCAAAACAACTGTGTTTAGCGCTTCAGTAGCTGCAAAAGTCAATCGATTGCTATCATCATGACCAAAAAGGGTTATCACAGGAGCTTGTTTGGCCAACATGGATCGAACTGAGGAAGGTGCCCAACTAGGACCTATCGTTTTATCATTGAATGCAGCACTGCTCCAATACCCAGCGATATTACTTGAAGGTAATTTCCATTTGAGGGAAAATTCGGGAGGAGTCGCTCCTTTTTGGTGTGTCAGGGATATTGTTAGGATTTCAAGACCGTCACTCAATTTTTCGATAGTAGTTTCAGTTTCAAAATCCCCAAACTCCCCAGTTAATTGAACCTTTTGTCCAGCTAACTCAAAATTCTGTTCTTTTTTTTGGGCAAATAAGGTTCCCGCTACAAGAAAAAATAGCAGAATTACATTGTTTTTTTTACTCATTACCAATCTAGTTTTTCATGTTTTTTTTCTAAATATTGCTTTACGGCTATAATATCTGATTTAGCTGTTAAATCAGGCACATGCTCAGAAAAAGGAATGCCAATAGCGGTGCCCGGGTAGTCTTGAATCATATTCAATAATGCAGTAGGCAATTCTTTTTCGTTTCTTACTTCGTTAAGCGGGCAATTTTTCAGGTATTCATAAAACATGATGCCATCAAACTTAAATATGTTCATACTTACCCTTAATTTGCCTTCCTTGTCCTTGTAACTATCTATCAAATTTAAATCTGGTTTTTCAACAATTTGCTGTAGATAACCTTTGTGATCTAGCTTAGCCAATGCGAAACGGGAGATTCTTTCTTTGGTAAATTCAAGACTATCTCGATCATAGCTTATAAACGCATTTGGACTGTCGGTTTCCCTAAGTGCTTTTAGGGCCTCAACAGAATATAAATTATCGCTATTGCATACGGAATAGGTCGCCATTTTTAATTCTGGGTACTGTTCTACAGCCTGAAAAACTGCATCCGATGTTCCTAATGGCTTTACCCGATCTTTTGGAATGTGCTGCGTTGCGAAGGATATCCATAATCCGTGAAATTTGTTCTCGCCATCTTTACCCCCATAATATTCTTTGAATAAAGTAGCGTTTGCCCCAACGACAATATAGATGTATTTATATCCTGCCTTTTGCGCATTATTTAATAGATAATCCATAAAAGGCCTTTTATCCTTTCCAACTGAAATTAATCCTTTACTGCGTTCATTGGCCTGTGCGATCTCCTCCTGTGTTAAATTTCCTTGATTGGAATCGTCAGTCTTTTTCATTCTTGAAGACGCACCACCTGCAAGAATTATTAAAGTTGTATGTGATTTCATGAGTGTATTTCTTTGGGTTCTATTATTCTTGCTCCAGGATCTACCTGAACCTTATAGGCGTCTTTGGCACCGGCTTTTAGCAATGCGTCAATGATTTTTTCTTCTTCTCCAGCTTTGGCAAGAATTACAATGCTGCCTCCGCGTCCAGAGCCAACTATTTTAGCTCCTAAAGCTCCAGCAGATATAGCTGTGTTTATCATTGCGTCAATTTTTGGTACGGTCAGTTTCAAATAATCTTTGAGTATCTCATGGTGTTCAGTCATTAAAGCACCAATTGATTTTACTGACCATGTTTCCTTTTGAAATTCTTTAACCGCCCTTTGGGTAATATCATGATTTAACACTGCAGCCGAGAGGAATACTTTTAAGTCGTCTGACACATAATTAAGATACCTAGGCAAATCAGTCTTTGTTACCTCTTTTAACTCGAAAGAGGGTATTTTTCCTTTTACCTTATGCACCGCCAGGAGGGCTTTTTCTTTTAATTCACCCAAAACTCCTGTAGTTTGTTTGGGTATACCAGACTCAGCGACTATTAATCCTTTTAAAGGTTTATTAAATATTACATAATTCGCCTTGGCATCAGTTTCCAAGAACATAATGTTTCCTAGCCCTATGCTATATTGATCCATTTTCCCCCCTGGCGAATTGTGGTATTCCACTTCGGTTTGATAAGCAATTTTAGAAACGAGCTCTTTAGTAATTTTTTGATTACATCCAAAAGCCAGCAAAAGAAATTTTATCCAAGCTACTACTACTGCAGATGAGCTCGATGTCCCTGCATTTATGGCTACATTTCCACTTATATGAATGTCATACCCCTTGTTTGGTATGCACCCATACCGAGCTACAACTGCAAGTGCGGTCAATAAGTGGTCCCCCTTCTCAATCTTTACTATTGGTTCCGATATATCAATAACCCTTCTTTCATTAATATCTGGTTTATGAATAATGAATTCCTGGGTATCATTTTTAGTAGCTGTTAGTGTGATGTGACGGCTTATAGCACATGCAATGACCGGTAATTCTAGATAGTCTTGATGATCTCCAAAAAGACAAGTTCTACCAGGGGCCAATGAAACAATTTTTTCTAAAGCCATAAACGGGATTAAAAAATATAAAGATTATTGAAATCAAGTGATACAAGTCATGCTATTAAACACAAATATCAAAGCAAATATATCAAAAAAGTGTTGTCGTACACGCATATTTATGTTAACGTACACATTTTTTTAAAATCCATACAACTTTTTTACTATTTTTGGTTCCATGAGAACTAAACACACTATCAAGGATATTGCAGAAAAAGCTGAGGTGTCAATAGGGACAGTGGATAGAGTGTTACACAAAAGAGGGAGGGTTTCAAAGGCTTCTGAGGAAAAAATAATGGCTGCCATAAAGGAACTCGATTACAAACCTAATCCTATTGCCCAAACCCTTAAAAATGGGGTTATCCATAAAATAGGTGTCTTACTGCCCAATCCCGACTTAGATCCTTTTTGGCGACCTTGTGAGGAAGGGCTTCAAGAAGTAATTTCAGAATATAGTGCTTTCACTGTAGATGTGATCATATACTATTTCAACCCGTTCAAACCTAAGTCATTTCTTCAATTGGGACATAAGGCGTATAGAGATGGGGTACATGCTTTGTTCTTTGTTCCTCTTTTTGACCGTGAAACAAATAGTATTCTTGAAAAGCTAGGCAATACTGATATACTTTTGGGCACTTTTAATAGTCCTCTATCTAACAACATTGACCTTTATGTTGGTCAAGATTTGGTTCTTAGCGGGAAGACAGCAGGAAGACTTCTTCATATGTCTGGTTCGGATAAAGGCAATTTTGCCATTGTTCATATTAATGAATCTTATGAGAATGCAAGACATATGCGCGAAAAAGAGCAAGGGTTTGCCGCATATTGCATGGAGAATGGATTGAATTCTCCTTTAACCATCACCTTAATGACCGAGGAGTTTAAAACAAAACTGGTTTCGTTTCTGGAGTTGCATAAGGACTTGCAGGGTATTTTTGTCACTACCTCAAGAGCTTATGAAGTAGCTAAAGTTTTAGATTCAATCGATAACAATAAGATTTCATTAATTGGCTATGATTTACTTGATCAAAATTTAAAATACCTTCAAAAAGGAATAATTGATTTTTTAATTCACCAAGATCCTAAAATGCAGGCCTCATTAGGATTAAGATATGTAATTGAAAATCTATTGTTCAAAAAGGTATTACCTAAGGAAAAGTTGTTGCCTATTGGAATTGTAAACTCCGAAAATGCCAAAAGCTATGTAGAGCGATCATCGGTCTAATACAGATTGAATTTTAGATAGAACAATACTAGAGCATAATGATTTAAACAAAACAAAAACACCAATAAGCCATGAATTCAAGAAGAAAATTTATAAAAAGTAGTTCAATTTTGGGAGCCGGGGTTGTACTTGCTCCAAATATTGCTTCAGGTTTTGTCTCTAGCAAGTTTGAAGATAAATTGAAAGTTGGTTTTATCGGTGTTGGTCTAAGAGGTACAAACCATCTTACTAATATCCTATTGAGAGAAGATGTTGAGGTAACGGCTATTTGCGATATCGACCCTGCCAGAATAGATTTGGCCAAGGGAATGATTAAACCTGGAGGCGGTAAATCACCTAAGGTTTTTGGAAAAAATGACTACGACTATAGGAATCTATTGGAATTAGAAGATGTGGATGCTGTAATCATTTCTACTCCTTGGTTGTGGCATGTTCGTATGACCGTTGATGCGATGAAAGCTGGAAAGTATGCGGGTGTGGAAGTATCCGCCGCAAATACGTTGGAAGAATGTTGGGATTTGGTAAATACCCATGAGCAAACGGGTACCCACATGATGATTCTGGAAAATGTAAACTATCGGAGGGATGTTATGGCCATTCTCAACATGGTAAAACAGAATGTTTTTGGTGAAACAGTTCATTTTAGATGCGGTTACCAACATGATTTAAGAGAAGTGAAGTTCAATAATGGCCAACAGCCTTATGGAGGAGGAGTTGAATTTGGTGAGAAAGCTATTTCTGAAGCTAAATGGAGAACCGAACATTCTGTAAAGCGAAATGGAGATGTCTATCCCACCCACGGCTTGGGTCCAATAGCAGCAATGGCGGATATCAACCGAGGAAATCGATTTGTTTCGATGAGTTCCTATGCTTCAAAAGCGATTGGATTGCATAACTATGTGGTAAAACACGGTGGGGAGAATCATCCAAACGCCAAGGTGAAATTTAAGCAAGGGGATGTAATCACCTCAACCATTGAAACAGCTAGGGGAGAAACCATTATAATCACCCATGACTGTAATTTACCTAGGCCCTACTCCTTAGGTTTTCGTGTGCAAGGGGCAAACGGTTTATGGGAGGTAGATGGAAACCGGATTTATGTAGAAGGCAAATCGGAGCCCCACCAATGGGATGAGGCCACCTCATGGCTTAAAGAATATGACCACCCATTATGGAAAAAGTTTGGAGAGTATGCTGAAGGTTCTGGTCACGGTGGGATGGACTTTTTTGTAATGAATGCCTTTGTGGAATCTGCAAAGCAAAACATTGCCCCACCTATGGACGCATATGATGCTGCTGCTTGGAGCGCAGTAACACCATTGTCCGAAGTATCTATTGAAAACAATGGGGAACCACAAAATTTTCCTGATTTTACCAGAGGGCTTTGGATAAAAAGAAAACCTTACAATTGGATGAAGGATAGTTATTAGTTCATGCTAAATCAACTCCAAAGCCTGCTCTAAATCCAGAATCAATTCGGTTGCGTTTTCCAAACCAACTGATAATCGCATATCCCCATAGGTAAGACCGGTGGATGCAAATTGTTCCCTTGTCATCTCCTTGACATAGCTAATGGCCAATGCATAAATCAAACTTTCATAACCACCCCAACTGACTGCTATTCGGAACTTCTTTAAATTATTAAAGAAGGTCTTGGCTTTTTCTAAATCATTTGTAGCTAGACGAAAGGATAATAAACCTGAATTACCACTCATCTGTCTTTTTCCTAAATCATACTGTTCAAAGCTCTCTAAACCTGGATAATTTACCTTGACTATTTTTGGATGATTCTCCAGAAATGTCGCCACCTGTAATGCATTAGCTTCATGCGCTTTCATTCTAAGAGGCAGGGTTTTTATGCTTCTAGTAATTAAGGCGGCCTCTGCCGGGGCAATGCGGGCCCCAAGCCATTCATACTCTTTTTCAAAGATTCCACCAATCAATTTATCGCTTCCTATAATCACACCAGCGACTACATCACTGTGACCTCCAATATATTTAGAACAGGAATGCACCTCTAAATCTATTCCCATTTCCAGAGGTTTTTGAAAAAATGGCGTTGCCCAAGTATTGTCTATTACTGTTTTGATATCATTTTTTTTAGCCAAAGCAGCTACTGTAGGAATGTCCTGTAAAGAAAAAATACCAGAAGATGGACTTTCCAAATAGATAAGATTAGTATTTGCTTGAATAGCAGCTTCGAATTCACCCAACTCAACTCCTGAGACAAAAGTGATGGAAACGTTCATTTTATCTTTCAAGTAAGTATAAAGAAGATTGTTGGTTGGGCCGTAAATATTTTTTATCGCTATGATATGTCCATCTTTTTGCGCACAATGCAATACTGCAGCAGAAATAGCACCCATTCCTGATCCAAACAAAAGAGCTCTTTCTCCCCTTGCAAGATCCGCCAACTTTCTCTGGGCAACTTCCACAGTGGGATTATTACCTCTTGAGTAAATGAAACTTTTGGTTCTATGGTCAAAAGCATTACTTATGGCTTCCCAGCTTTCAAATGAAAAGTTGGATGTTTGAAATATTGGAGTGACCATTGCCCCTTCATATGAAAGCTCCTCAGGGCTATTATTATGTTTTTGGTTATTTTTTTTCTTCATTTACCGAATTGCCTTTTTTGTAAAAACATCCTATGCCTAAAATAGCAATTAAGGGAGCTATAATAAGATTTATTAAACTAAGTAACTGAAAATACCAATAATCTCCTACGGCTACACCCATAACAGAAACCATGAACAACGCTGTTGGATGCCATGGCACTAAACTTTCTATCATTGTTCCATAATCTTCCAGTGAACGACTTAGCACTTTTCGATTGATTCCTAGTACATCGTATTTCGTTTTAAAGGCTTCTCCAACAATAAAACTGGTAGCATACTGATTCCCTGTCATTCCGTTGGTTATTCCGGCAGCTGCCAAGGATGATAATATGACTGATGATTTGGTTTTAGCATATGAAAATACTTTTTCGACAATTTTAGGAATGGCATTATTGGTATCAAGAATACCAATAAATAAAAAAACAAAAAGTGCTATTATAATAGCATCGTTTAGAGCATAAAGACCTCCGCGATTAAATAGAACACTAATATTTTCCGGAACGGTTTCTTGCCATACTGCCATGTTGGTATGAAAACCTTTATAAACAGATTGAATTACGTCTTCAAAGCCATAGCCTTGAAAGAGCAGTGCAAAAACACAGGCCACTAATGAAGAGGTGAGTAGCACAGGAATTGTTGGTAATTTTTTAAACGAGCCTATCAAAACAATTAAAACAGGTAGAAGAAGTAAAATATTGAAATTGAAAATAGAAGTGACGGCTGTAAGCGTGGTTTCCAATTCGGCAAAATCACCTACAACTGATTCTGCAGGGTACACAAAACCTAAAATCGTGTAAATAACAGCAGCAATAATTGCAGAAGGCAGGGTGGTATAAAGCATTGAGTTAATATGATCATATAAATCCACCCCAGTTGCTAAAGCTGCGATATTGGTTGTATCCGATAGTGGAGACATTTTATCGCCAAAGAAAGCCCCACCAATAACGGCGCCTGCAACGATAGCAAGATTGGCATTTATTATTGTTGCCACCCCTAATATTACAACCCCTATTGTACCAACTGAGCCATAAGAGGTTCCAGTGAACATCGAAAAAAAGATAGGTATAATGAAGGCCAATACATAAATATAGTCTGGGTTGACCAATTGAATTCCGTAGTAGACGAACATAGGTATCGTCCCAGAAACAATCCAACTTCCTATTACTATTCCAATAGCGAATAAGATGAGAATAGTGGGTAAACCTTTGGTTAGTTTTTTAACTGCATTAGCCAGAATGGTATCCCATGAAAACCCCAAATAGATTAAATGGGTCACCGCGAAAAAAGAAGAGCTAAGGAAAATGATTTCCAAAGGAATTACGGACTGGTTAAAAAAATACGGCCTTAGAACTAAGCCGTAAACAATCATTCCTAACAAAAATAAAATAGGTAAAGCGCTGTGAATTAACTTATCAGCTTTAATCGACTTTTTTTCCATCTTAGTTTTTTGTTAGGCGTGTCATACCAGATGTAGATACATTGAAACCTAATTTCCATTTTACCACCTCTTTGTTTTTACTTTTTAGGGCTAAAAAGCAAGAGCAGGAAGTTAAACGAATTATTTTGATTTTGTGAATGAGTTTTACGTATAGTTGGGCTATGTTTAATAATTTCAAAATAGTTTATAGTACAACGGTCTTACCAGGTATTGGAATTGGATAAGAACCATCATCATTGGGCATAACAGGTGGGTTTGCATCCCAAGAAAGCTCTTCTGGAACCAAACTCAATTCAGATTTCATAGCTTCTTCCCATGTTACTACCTTACCACTGTAAGTGGCCATCCGCCCTAATATTGCGGTCATTGTACTTTTAGCTCCATATTCACCATTGTTTATGACTTCCTTGTTTCTTATAGAAGCAAAAAGTCTATTATGTTCTTCCTGGTATGGGTTATGTCCTTCGCTATTTGAAATGGAATGCAATTCTTTTCCATTGATATCGAAGATTTTAGCTGTCCCTGCATCATTGGTCACTACGGTACCTTTTGTACCTTGGAATGCTTCTCCCACTCGGTACATCGTATTTGGTTGATGCCTGCATTGGCTGGCCACCACGGCACCACTGGGGTATGTGAATTCTACGAAATGATGATCGAAGATTTCTCCATATTCCTTACCTGTACGTACCAAACGCCCACCCATGCCTTGAGCAGAAACAGGGTATTCACCTATAAACCAATTGGCAACATCAATATTATGTATGTGCTGTTCTAAAATATGATCTCCGCATAGCCAATTAAAATAATACCAATTACGCATTTGGTATTCCATTTCAGTATATTCTGGTTTTCTTGGTTTAACCCAAACACCACCACTGTTCCAATAGACCTGACCAGAAACTATCTTACCTATAGAGTCATTTTTAAGCAAATCCAATGTTTGCAGGTAATTTTCCTGATAATGGCGCTGTAGACCAACCACAACGTTCAATTTCTTGGATTTGGCCACTTCTGCCATTTCCAAAACTTTCCGAATTCCCGGAACATCCGTGGCCAAAGGTTTTTCCATAAACACATGTTTGTCATTTTCAACGGCGTAGGCAAAGTGCTGTGGCCTAAAACCAGGTGGCGTTGCTAAAATGACAACATCAGCTAAATCAATTGCTTTTTTATAGGCATCAAAGCCAACAAAACGGTTTTTCTCTTTTACCTTGATTTTGCCAGTGCCAGCATATTTTTCACTTAAGTTGTTAAAACTGCTGGTGAGTCTATCCTCAAAAGCATCGGCCATTGCCACCAATTCAACATTGTCATCGGCTTGTAGAGCTTGATCAGCTGCGCCTGAACCACGGCCACCACAACCCACGAGTGCAAGCTTTAATGTTTTGTTCTCAAATACATTGGCCATTGCCCCAACATCTAATGTTGGCAATAGCATACCTGCGGATAAAAGGGTAGTGTTTTTAACAAAATCCCTACGGGTGTTTTGTCTTTTTGAGGTCTTGTCTTTTTTCATCTTCTTATGTGTTTTCAAAGTTGTTATTGCTATTCTTTCCCAAGCCAATAGCTATTTTGCTCTTTTTGATTTGGTGTCATGTATGGTCTTATGATTCTAAAACCTACAAAAGGAGCATCGGTGTGCCACCATTTGCTTTTTGGGAATTGTGGGTCTCGCTGTTTCCAAACAGGTTTTGAAAATGCTCTTGATGCACTGCGCAACATTTCTGGAGAATCTTTATATGATCCTCCACGAATTACCGCGGGATATTCTTTTTCAACTTGGATATAGATACTTGTACTTTCTGTATAGGTATTCGCATTATACTGATCTAAGGTCCATTCCGCAACATTGCCATACATATCATATAATCCCCATGGGTTTGGCTTTTTTTTGCCAATTTCATGGTAGGTTGCTCCACTATTATCTGAAAACCAGGCATATTCCTCTATAGAGTCATCATCATCAAAAGAATAGGCACCTGCAGTTCCAGCTCTAGCTGCATATTCCCATTCGGCTTCGGTGGGTAATCGGTAAAAGACCCCCGTAATTGCGGAAAGCCATTCACAAAATTTTGAAGCCCCTAATTGTGTTACATTTCCAATGGGCAAGTTTTTTCCAGTTCCCATCCCTAAACTCATATCAACATATGGGATGGTTGCACCAGCTACGGCATCTACTTTTTTTTCTACTTCTTTGCCTTTCTCAGCAAATACCACATTGTCCAACTCACGTTGTAAAAAAAGATTATAGAGTTCCCACGTAATCTCATAACTGGACATCCAGAAACCTTCAATATCCATTTTTCGTTGTGGCCCTTCATCTTCATCCCTTCCTTCCTCACTGTCTTGACTTCCCATGTTAAAAGAACCACTAGGAATTGCAACCATTTCAATTTTCAATGTTGTTGCAGGTAATTTTTGTGAATATTTATCACTTTTTTGGGCTATTACTGATATGGTGAATATCAGTAATACGACTAGTACTATATTTTGTTTATGAATCATTTTATTTTCTCAAAAAAAGGGACGGTAGCTAAATTCACCGATACCTCAATTTTTTTTTCTCCGTTATACGTTTTTCCGTTAAATCCTTTCCATTTCCCATTGGGCAACCATACATAACGTTTGGTTTGATTTTTTTTTAGAATAGGTGCTACAAGAATGCTATCTCCAAGAAAGAATTGATCTTGGATATTCTCATATCCAGCATTTGGGAACACATACTCCATATTCCTGACAATTGGTTTTCCCGTTCTAGCAGCATTTTTGGCAAGGTCCAAAATCAGGGGTGTGAATTTTTTCCGAAGCTCAATTGATGCTTTTACAGCTTTTAAATAGTGATCATCCAGTATCCTCCAAGGGGCTACCGAAAATTGCATCATGGGCATTAAGGCATGCACTTGGGCAGAACGAACTATCAATTCTTGGTCTATGGTTTTGGTATTCAAAAAAGAATTGAATTCACCTCCTCCAATCATATCAGGACAAGTAAACGCGTATCCCATTAATCCCTGTGCAGTGATATTAGGTATCAAAGTTTGTAGGTCATTCCAATTATGACCTTTATCTCGAAGTCTTTGGACCAAAGGTTTGCCTGCCATTTTCCAAGTGGCTCTATATTCATTTAACGGAAAATCGAGCCCGATTTTGGCAAATAACTCGGTATGGTCATTGGGCAATATTTTTTTTTGGTGACTCTTTAACCAAGACGGATAAAAGACTGCATCACCAGCATCCAGTTTAAAACCATCAACTTCATATTCATCAACCAAGTATTGCAATTCTTTTTTGAACCATTCTTGTGCATTGGGGTTGGAAAAATCCAAAAGGGCACTATACCCGTTCCACCAACCGATCATGGCCACATTGCCAAAGTAGGAAACAGGAGAACCTGCCACAGCCTGATTTTTGGGATACTTAAGAAAAAGCCCTTGTTTGGAAGCACTTCTAAACACATCGGTATCTGGACTCACAAAGGGGCAGACCCAAAGCATAACTTTGAACCCTAGTTCATGCAATTCTTTCATCATGGATTTTGGCGAGGGAAATCGCTCCGGATGGAACCTCCATTTACCATAGGCCTCTTGCCAATTGTCATCAATCATCAATACCCCTGGTGGAAAACCATTATCGATAATGGCGTGAGCATAGGCCAAAATATCTTTTTGATTTTGGTTATAGATCAGTTCAATCCATGTATTATATTGAGGTTGTTCAAACAATAAGGCATTTGGCATTTTTCCATCTGCCGGAAAGTAATTTTTTGAAGCAAAGCCAAAGGCACCTTTCAAGTTATGGTTTCCCTCTTCAACAAGAATTTCACCACTTCCTTTAATTATCAACGAATCACTGGAAAAAGAAAATTTGAAAGGAGTCTCAGACCAAATTACTCTTCCCTTGTTAGACAATAACAAAGGTTGCGCTTGATTACCTTGCAGGTTTCCATACATATCGTATGCATACCCAGTTTCAAATGGCATTTTTATTCCATCATTTACAGCTCCTCCCCACCATCTTTCTCCATCAATGATTTTTATGCTTTCCTGTCCAAAACTTAAAAGACAAAAAAGTATAAAAGTGAATATTAAAATACTATTCTTTTTAATCATTCGCTTTATTTTGATAAAGTGGTTATGGGTGAAATATCTATTTTTCTAAATTCTACTTCGGAACCTTCCGCTTGGATTGCAATTTGACCACTAGTAACTGTAGCATTAAATCCATGATTGACCAAATCTCCATTTACCCAAACTTTTATCTTATCTTTTAGGCATTCGATAATCATGGTGTTCCATTCACCCAAAGGCTTTTCAGAACCATCTGTAAGGTTAATAATTCTTCGTTTTTTACCTTCTGTAATTCCCCATTCCTTCTTTGGTCCTCTTCGTTCCACCATATTATCAACTTCTATATCCTCTACAATAACCCAAAAATCACCAGCATCCTCATGCTGCATTTGTACTTCTAAAGATTTTGGAAACATTTTGTACAATGCCCTTGGAGTTGAGGCATGGACCAATACGCCACAGTTACCCGGTTCGCCGGCGAAACGATATTCAACTTCTAATCTGTAATCTTTATAAACATCATCGGTGATGAGGTGACCTCGTGGAGTTCCCAAACTTACCAACATGCCTGTTCGTATTATAAATGGATTTATGGTATTTGGGATGGTATCCATTTCAGGAACATCAACATGCCATCCACTTAAATCTTGTCCATTAAAAAGACTTACAGCTTTTTCCTTTTTACAAGAAAACGCAGTCATCGCAATACATAGAATTGTTATAAAATATTTCATTTTAAATAGGTTTTCAATTTTGTTTAATATTTTACTATTTGTTTATGTAAATAAACAGATGAGGACGCTGGTTCCCTTACACCTTGAAATAGACTTTCTTTTTATCCAAGAAATATGTCAAGTACCAAAAAATCAAAAGCACAAAAAGTGAATTGATCACCATAATGCTATGTTCTCCCATTCCCAAAGGATTGAGAATTCCATGCGTAAAGATTTTACCGAAACCTCTAAACCACTGTATACCTACCGTTTCAGCAAATAGGTATATAAAAATGGAATTGGTGCCTACTACAGAAAAAAATCGCATCCATTTTTTTGCATTTCCCTTTACATCAATATACCAGTAAAACAGCGTAAGTACCAAGACAGCTATTCCACCTGATAGCAATGTAAATGAGCTAGTGGCCAATCTTTTTATAACGGGTGTGATATTCAGAATATCCAATGCTATTCCTAAAACCATGGCGATGCTTCCCCAGAGCACAAATGCTTTCAACTTTTGTGAAGATTCACTCTTGTTTAAAAGAAGTCGTCCACAAACTACACCCCAAATGGTATGCGCGGCGGTAGGGATAAAATTGATGGTCACCCAGCCATCACCATTAATTTTCCCCATAAAAACGCGATCCATAAAAGAACCAAAACTTGCTCCATTGTTAAAGGGGGCTGCTGGGTCATAAAAACGGTAAAGCAATTCTGTTAGGACTAAAAGACCTATCGAAATTAGTAGTTGGTTACGGTTCGATAAATTCATAATCGCATAGGCGATTAAAATAGTAAATGCCAACTGCACCAATACATTCCAAAGCTCCCAAACCAATGCGTGACTGTATACGCAATGCAGCAACACCCCAAAGGCAAATAATAGGAAACAACGTTGAAGAATATGACGTGTCACAGCTTTTCTGTTCCCCGTTTTTAAGCGTTTTCCGATAGAGAATGGCATAGCCACCCCCACGATAAACATGAAAAAGGGTTGAATAAGATCCCAAAAACGAAACCCATGCCAAGGATGATGATGTAATTGCTGCCCTAAGCCAGAAAGAAATGGAGTATCCTTGACCAGCTCGTAAAAAGAATGGTGGAACCCAGCAGCCTCTGCGATGAGTAGGAACATGGTCATTCCTCGGAACACATCCAAGGAAAATAAACGTTTTGAGGTTGTGTGTTCCATAGTCAAGATTTTAATTGGTTTATTTAGTATTACTGGTTGTTAATATGATTACATATCAGTCCAAATCTATTTGTTCATTCACATAATTCCCGACAGCTTTACCTTGTTGTACTCCCAACTCTATAGCTGGACGATAATGAATGCCGCCATAAAGTCTACTGATTGCTGCTTCTTCCGATGCTTCAAAAAATGAATTGAATTTTCTTGGAGGTAATCCATAAGGCACCTCCGTGGAATCGATAAACGCATAATTATTACCTATCAGTTTGGTCAATACCGTTGCCGCAGCAGCAGAAGCTACACTATGTCCAGAGGTATGTTCTGGAAAAGCAGGGGTCTGTAAAATAGGTTTCCAATCTGGATCTACATGCTCGTTGATAAAAGTTTCAGGTCGGGTAAGGCTGCTTTTATATTTTTGGTCCCAACAACTGATGAAAGCATCTGCTATTGCCACACTTGTCTGGGCAAGTACCGCCGCGGCATCCACGGCATTTGTTTTTTGCTCTTCCAAGACCTGGGCAGCAATGTGAACCCAATGCCCACCGGGTGAAATTTGTTGTTGAAAGTACATCACATGACCTTTGGTAGTTGAAATATTTGGGTTACAATCCCAGAATTTTGCTATTTCTAATTGGGTTGCATCTACATTTTTTACCGTTTCGTACACTTCCTGGGCTTCCTCGTAAAATTGAGAGCTATCAGAAATATCAAAACTTGTGGGTAGACCTGGATCAAATTGACCTGCAGAATCCAACACAAAGGGTTTGATGGTATTCCAATGCGGTTCTATGGCTTCCATATAGTCGGGCGGGGTTGGTTTCCATCTTCCTGGATCTTTATTCACACTATAACGGGGCAGTGCAGTACGACGTAAATAACCATCTGTGCTTGCTCGTTCAATGATTTCTTGTGAGATAGCATCTCCTAATGCAATGGAGTTTTCATAAATCTCTTTATCAATACCAATTTCTTGCACATCCTTTAAAAGGTCAATGCGTAAATTATCCACTCTTTCTATATCAAAAACCAATACTTTGGCCACATTAAGAAAAGCGATCATAGAGGTTAAGGGATAGTAGTACTCTTTATTAGAGTCTGGTGATGCGGTAAGGGTTAGGTCGTTTAACTGTCCGCCGAGTGATTTTTTTGTGGAATCCCTAAAGCGAATGCCCTCGTATGCCGCAATATTTGAATAGGCATAAATTCTGCTTGCTACGGGAGGTGTAAAAATATCCGCTACAATAACATCGGTAAGTTTTCGATTATACTCTGTAACGCTATTTTCAAAATAGGCATTCAATTCCTCTGGGTTATGCGTTTCACCACAAGAGATTATTAGTGATGCAGTCACTATACCCATTATAATATATGACTTAATCATTTTCATAAACTGTTTTTGTGTTGCCCTTAAAGTTAGTTACGTCTATTTGTTTTATGTTATGGGTTATGGATAACCTTCTTGAATGTTGCGATAGGTAACCTGACCCATATTGAAATTCCAGCTTCTGTTTTTTCCCATTTGTAAAAGTGATGAGCGCATGCATACTATCATCCTCTACATCAAGAAATTTCAATTTCGTATCCTTGAATTGGGATTCAAACACTTTTAGTGGTCCACTGTTGTTTCCAATGATAATGAAAGACGTACCATTCTTGTTCTTCAGCTGTGCAAGCCCGCTTGAATCATAATTGTTTACAAGTCCACTTTCTGCTAATTCAAGATATTCAAATGTTCCATCGCCATTTCCTTTTAGAAGTGTGCCGTATTGGGCATCATATCGGCCATTTGAGACTTCGGTTACGTATGAATTACCCGTCAGCAAAAGGTCTATATTGCCATCTTGGTCAAAATCTTCAACCACTAATCCTTCAGTTGGGGCAACTTGTGCACTCAGAGGTAATGCGGTCAGTTGAAATTTTCCATTTCCCAAATTCTCCACATAAGAGCTTTCAAATACATGACTTTTTACCACGTAGGCATCCTCCAATTCTTCTGGCAAGAAAGATTCTTTAAAAGTTTTTTCTGCATAGGATTGATAGGTTTGAAAACGGCCTCTCATAGCATTGATTTGCTCGATTAGTTTATCTCGGGTATGGGAAATATAATTTTCACCATCATTGTAATAGCATATAATTGGGTCAACTCTACCGTCCTTGTCGTAATCTTTGGCATAGATGCATAATGGCTCATCTTTTGAAGCTTTGTATTTGGTATTCAAGCCCAAATTTCCAACGATATAATCCATATCTCCATCGTTATCAAAATCACCACTTGAAATACTATTCCACCAGCCTTCTGATTTTTCAAGTCCAATTGGGTTTTCCACGAGTCTCAACTTCCCCTTATCATTATGAAAAAGGGTAATGGACATGAATTCACCTACGACAATCAAGTCAGACCATCCGTCATTATCATAATCGGACCAAATAGCGGAAGTGACCATGGTCAATTTTTCCCAATGTTGAATGCTTTTCCCTATTTCCCTGAATTTTGATTTGCCTCCCGTTGATATATTTTCATATAACTGGCTGGTTGCTGGCATGGGGTAATTACCCGGGTCGACCCTGCCTCCAACAAATAAGTCCAAATCCCCATCTTTGTCAAAATCAGATGCGGTTACGCATGAGCCACTAATACTAACAACGGGTAACGCATTGGTCAGTGAAAAGTTTCCCTTTCCATCGTTTTCGTACAATCTGTCATGATACACATCGTCTTTGTAAGAAGTAGGGATACCACCACTTACCACATATAAATCTTTATGACCATCTCCATTAGCATCAAAAAATAGCATGCCCATATCTTCCCTTAAACGTTCTTCGTAGCCTATAAAGGTGTTCTTGAAACCGTCTTCTTTTTGCAAGTATATTTGTCCGGTTGATCCTGCTGACCCTCCCACATAAAAATCCTCCATTCCGTTGGAATCAACATCACCAATCGCTATACCAGGTCCACCACGAGAATGCATGTGGGGTAGTGTAGGTTGAATACGAAAGTCCACGATTGGATCTTCTTTTTGAAAATAATCGATGCCAAGGGAATCCGTGATTTCTGTAAACCATTGATTCGCTTTCATAGGCGGAATCTTCTTAATCGAATCAACTTTCTTGGCTTCTGATTGTCTAAGGGTGAGTTTTTGGTTGGATTTTACATCGGTTATTTTTTGATAGGAATCATCGGGCCACCAAACTTCTATGTTTGTGACAATTGTATCTTGGCCTAACCCAAAATGAACAGTTGGGTCAACACTGGATTCATAACCTCTGCTTAAGTAATGTTGATAATATTGATCATTGCTTTCTGAAGAAACCTTAATCCGAGAACCGATTCCTTCAAGATTCCCTTTATTGCCCTTTAATTCTATTTGTAGAAAATTCCCTTCTTCCTTTTTAGTAGTGTTTTCATAAACAAAAGCATTTTGGTTTACGTTGTTCACAACCAAATCCAAATCACCATCATTGTCCAAATCTGCAAAAGCCGCACCGTTGGAACAACTTTTATCACGTATCCCCCATCCTTCGGATGTGTTTTCAAAGGTGGTATTGCCATTATTTTTAAATACATAGTTCACCAATTCGGCACGGGGCAAATTATGAATGGAATTTAGTTTTTCCTTAATCTTTGTTTCCCTATCACCCATAGGGCTATTGCTCCTGTTTTGATAGTGAATGTAATCCAGGTTCCCTAAATCCCTTAAAAATCCATTGGTAACATATAAATCTTTAAAACCGTCATTGTCATAGTCAGCCAAGAGCGCACTCCAACTCCAGTCTGTGCTGCTTACTCCGGCCAAATAGCCAATTTCGCTGAACTTTCCTTCACCTTGATTCAATTGGAGCGTATTTCTAGTGTACTGTGGGGAATAACCAGCATCTAGCATTAGGTTGAACCGGTCAAATCCAGTAGAGGAAATAATCAATTTTTGTCGCAGGTTATCTTCAGGATGCATATCCAACACCATTATGTCGGGTCTACCATTGTTATCAATATCTGAGATATCGTTACCCATTCCCGCATAAGAGGTATGTTTTAGATACGTGTCCAACTCATCCTTAAAGGTTCCATCACCTTGGTTTATATACAAGATATCGTTGCCCACAAAATCATTGGAAATGTATATGTCTGGCCATGAATCATTATTGATGTCAGATATACCAACGCCCAATCCGTAGCCTTCGACAAGAATGCCCGATGTTAGCGAAACATCGGTAAATTTTCCATTACCATCATTTCTATACAACCGATCATTGCTTACAGATGAGCCATCCAATTTTCTTGGATTGCTGATATTTACATTGTATTCATATGCAGCTGGGTTGACTAAAAGATACATGTCTAGGTCATTATCCTTATCATAGTCAAAAAAGGCTACATGCATGGATTGACGCTTATCATCTAAACCATATTCAGCGGCTTTTTCAGTAAAGGTGTTGTCACCGTTATTGATGTAAAGCATGTTGGCTCGTTCTGCTAATTGGGCGCTGCCAGATACGCATATGTAGATGTCTAAAAATCCGTCCTGATTAATATCGACCATGGCAGCACCAGTACCCCAACGATTGTTGATCAGTCCAGATTTTTCAGTGATATCCTCAAATTTCATGTTTCCTTTATTGAGGTAAAGTCTACCTGAAACCATATTACCGCTAAAGTAAACGTCTACCAATCCATCATTATTAATATCGCCAACAGCAGTGCCCGCACCCGTATAAATGTTCATGAAGTTGAACACATTGATACTGTCATTTTCAACTATTTTATTGTTGAAGTCAATGCCCGATTCTGATGCACTTAGCAAGTGAAATTTTGAATTATCGGTTTTTTTGCAAGAAACGATATATGCAAGCACACAATAGATAAAGACAAGTATGACATTCTTTTTCATTCTCTTACATCAATTTTTGTTTCAACTCCTTCAAAGTTTTTTACAACAATATATTCGGCATCTTTTGGTATTAGTTGCTTACGACTTCCTTGTGATAAATAACCCGAACCATAATACAACTCCCTTTTTTGTATGGAACCATCTTCAAAATGAATGGTGAGTGAAGCATCTTGTGGATTCGATTGATATATAAACTGATTGCCTAGTTTTCTTGAATGAATTTTTAATTCATCATTGTTGATTCCAGATAGCACCAGCTCAGCATCCTTGGTGAATAGATTGGCTTGGCTTTTGGCATCACCTCTTACAAAGAATCCGCTGTCATCCACTTTTATGGATTCAAAACCGCCCCTGCCATCTCCTGCCATGAGCCACCCGATTGATGCATCGTATCTACCATTAAAGACTTCTCCACTATAAAAATTGCCCACCGCTAAAATATCCAGATGATTGTCTTGATTATAGTCCCCAACGTTTATCCCATACATGGGAGCCGTTTGCATGGAAATAGGTAAAGGTTTTAATGCAAACTTTCCATTGCCCAAGTTTTCCAGATAACTGCTGGCAAAGGTTTCGCTTTTAACAATGAGGGCATCTGAGAGTTCCCCTTCAGCAAATGATTCTTCAAAAGTTGCCTCTGCATAATCGTTATACGTTCTAAACCTAACCCGCATTGCGTTGATTTGGTCAATAAGGTCATTTCTAGAATGTGCTATGTAATTTTTCCCATCTATATAATGGCACATTACGGGGTCTATTTGACCATTCTTATCATAATCTTTGGCGTAGATGCAAAGTGGTTCGGTTACGCTTGCTTTATAGCGACTGTTCAGGCCAAAATTTCCAAGCACATAATCACTATCCCCGTCGTTATCAAAATCGCCGGATGTTATACTGTTCCACCAACCGTTGGTTCCTTTTAATGCAATTTGCTCTGTGATTTCTTCAAGCTTACCTTCATTATTTTTGAGGAATCGAATGGGCATAAACTCTCCAACAACGATTAAATCTATCCAAGAATCATTATTAAAATCAGTCCAAAGTGCTGCTGTAACCATTCCCAGTTCAGCAGAGTTGTTTGAAAAGACTTTGTCTTCGCTGAATTTGATATTTCCGATGGAGCTTTCATTTTTCAATACCGAGCTTTTTGGTGATAGCGGATATTCTCCTGGTCGCACTCTACCTCCAACAAAAAGATCTATATCTCCATCTCTATCGTAATCGGCACCAGTTACTACAGATCCACTTACCAAAGATTTAGGTAAAGCATCCACTATTGAATATGCTCCTGTACCATCATTTTCATAGATACGGTCTTGATATGGGATGCTACCCTTTACTGCGGATGATCCTCCGCTTACCACGTATAAATCTTGATCGCCATCTGCATCTGCATCAAAAAACAAAGCGCCCATATCTTCATGGTCTGTCTCTTGAAAAGCAGTTTCCGAGAAAGACTTTTCATCCTTATTCTGCATTTTTAATACCCCAGCTTGCCCGGAAGCCCCAGCTATATAAACATCTTCAAGTCCATCACCGTTAGCGTCACCCACCGCCATACCCGGTCCATTCTTTGAGTGCATGTGTGGTAGAAGGGGTTGAATTTTATAATCAACAAAATCGTTTTCGTGGTGTGTGAATTCCAAACCAATACTATCGATTTCTTTAAATAGTCTTGATGTCTTTTTCGGATTATTCTTATGAAGGGTTTGTGCGTTAGTTTGATGAACAACCAATTCTTGATTGACAGCAATGTTTTTCAGGATTTCCTGCATCTTATTTGGCCATGTGATGATGACGCTATCAATTTTTTTAGTGTTTCCTAAACCAAAATGAAGACTAGACTCCACAGAAGAAAGATATCCCCGGTACGGTGTAAAATATTGCTTTTGAAGGTTTCCTTGATAATAAAGTTCAACTTGGCTTCCGATTCCTTCCAAGTTTGGACTATTGCCTTTAAAACGTAATTTTAAATACGATTGTGTGCTGTCAATACTGGTGTTGTTCCTTAATATGCTTGCTGGGTCGTCAATATTATTGACCACCAAATCCAAATCACCATCATTATCAAAATCTGCATAGGCCGCACCGTTTGAAAAAGTGGGTTTTGTAATTCCAGCGTCTTCTGATATGTCCTTAAATTGTAGTTCGCCGTCATTTTTAAACAAATAGTTGGATCGTTTTATTCCGGGTAATTTGTTTAGTTCCTCCAAGCGTTTTGCCCTATTGGCCTCTTCGGAACCCATGGACAAAATGGTATTGCCATACACCATAAAGTCCAAGTTGGTGATGTCTTGACGGTAACCGTTGGTGACAAATAAGTCCTTTTTTCCATCGTGGTCATAATCAGAAAGTAAGGCGCTCCAACTCCACTCCGTAGCAGATATCCCTGCTATTTGTCCAACTTCACTAAACGAGCCATTTCCATTATTCAATTGGAGGGTGTTTCTAATGTATTGCGGTTGGTATCCATTGGAAATGGCATTCTGATGTTCATCATAGTTATTGCCCATCATGGTCAACTTCCATCTTTTATTATCGGGCGGGAGCATGTCCAGGACTACTACATCCATTAGACCATCATTGTTGATATCTGCAATATCATTACCCATTCCATTGAACGTAAGATGGCCCATGTATTCAAAAATTTCATTCTTGAATGTTCCGTCCTTTTGGTTTATATATAGGAAATCGTCTGTTAGAAAATCATTTGATACGTAGATATCCACCCAACCATCTTGATTGATATCACAAACTTCCACACCCAGACCGAAACCTTCCATAAGGATATTGGCTTCCTTGGACACATCTGTAAAAGTGCCATCCCCATTATTCCTGAATAGTTTATCTACGGAAGGGGCCTTGCCCGACCAGTCTTTTGGGCGCGAAGTGTTTCTATTATAATCCACCAAGGCATTGCTAAGAAGGTACATATCCAGATCGCCATCACCATCATAATCAAAAAAGTTGGACTGAACGGAATAGCTACTATCGGCTATACCCCATTTACTTGCTTCTTCCGTAAAGGACAGTTTGCCATCTTTCATTCCGTTGTTCACAAATAAAAGATTTGCACGATCTTCATCTGAGGAACCTCTTGGGCCTCCCCTGCAAACATAAATGTCTGGAAATCCATCTTGATTAATATCCACAATAGCAACACCATTTGACCAACCTGTGGTCCCCACCTGCGCAGATTCCGTAATATCCCGGAATTTAAACTCCCCTAGATTGCGGTACAAACGATTGCTGACCATATTACCCGTAAAGTAAATGTCCTGCATACCATCTTGGTCAAAATCTGCTACAGCGACACCCGCACCATTATACATATATTCGAATTCGAGCACACTTGGCTCACCTCCAATTACTAAATCGTTGCTAAAAGTTATCCCTGTCTCCTTTGGTGATAAATCATGAAACAGTTTGCCTCTGTTTTCTTCACATGAAATGAGAAGTAAAGCTGGTGTCAAGATACTTAAGACTGAACGAAGCCAAATATGGTATTTAAAAGGCATTTGCATAAATGGTTTAAAAAAAGGAATCCAATCATAAATTTAATTGGATTCCTTAAAATACTTTAATCTAATATGATTAATAATAAGATTCTTATCTAATACCCTGTATTTTGATTTAACTGACCATCAGATCTATCCACTTCTGATTGAGGGAATGGGAACACCTCATACCTTGGATCCCAATCGCCTCCAAAAATTGTTGGTCCTAAATCCCAGCGAACAATATCAAACCATCGATGTGGCTCTAAAGCCAACTCTACTCTTTTTTCTTGCATCATAGCAGTCAACAAATCTCCATCTGCGGCAGTAGTGGCAGCAAGGCCAGCTCTAGTTCTAATGTCATCTATTTGTGTTCTTGCAACTCCCAAGTCTCCACTACCTCTAATAAGCGCTTCAGCATATAACAATTTTACTTCTGCTAAACGCATCCAACGTTCATTATTAAAGTCTGCTTGTTGGTTAGGGGCATGATTTCCTGGAACTGTGTTTATTTCACCACGATACTTTTTTAAGGTATAATTTGTTGAAGACCATTCCGTATCATAGGGTAAAGATTCGAATGTTGTGAAATACATATCACCATCTTGATATAGAATAGTGGGTAATCTAGTATCTCCAGCTTCAAAAGAATCTACTAAATCCTGTGTGGGAGCCCACCAACCTAATTTACCGCCCGGAGCGCCATTTCCAGCATCCCAGTACCAACCGCGGCCTGTACCTTGTGATGCTTTGAAATTTTCTGAGTGAGTGTCATCAAAAACCCAAAGGTTGTCATCGGACTGTGGCCCACCATATTGAATTTCAAAAATAGATTCTGAGTTATTTTCATTGGTAAAGGCAAAAACATCTTCGTAATTGGGAACTAGGCTAAATGGGCCATTGTTGACAACATTGGCAAGCGCTGTTGTGGCAGCTGGCCAATCCTCTCTGAACACATTCACTTTTCCAATTAAGGCTGTTGCGGCCCAAGATGTAGCTCTCCCTGTATTACTGGAATCCCAAGCATCTGGTAAACCCGCAGCGGCTGTACCTAAATCACCAAGAATGGCTGTATACAAATCATCTTGCGTGGCATTTGGCAATGCTAGATTATTAATGTCTGTTAAAACTTCCAGCGCTATAGGTGGAGTTCCAAACATTTTCATTGCTTGAAAATGGAACCAAGCCCTTAAGAACTTTGCTTCAGCTTCTAAAACGGTTTTGTCCTCTGCTGTTAACTCATTTTCGCCATCCAAATTCCCCAACACCAGATTCGCGCGAAAAATTCCCTCGTAAATCTGTGTGTACACCGCTGCATATGGAACATCTGCTGCCCTTATTTGCAGGTTGTCAACGTCTATAGAGATTTGATCACTAGTCACTGGATCGGCTGCAACATCATCCGTAATCACCATTGACAATTTCCAATACTCACCTCTCTCCGATAATGTTTCGGTACTTGTGCCCCAAAAATCCTGTATGGATGAATAGGCTGCAAAGATTGCGCCGTCAAAATCCGCACGACTATTGTAAAATGTATCAATAGTAATACTATCTAAAGGCTGTAAATCTAGCTCATCGTCGCATGACAAGACTGTCAACGTACAGATAGCGACAAGAAATAAAATTTTACTTTTCATGATTTTTCTTTTATTTTAAAATAACAATTTTTTAGTTAAAACTAACTGACCATCCCAATTGAATTATCCTGGGCAAAGGAGCCTGTCCATCATCTTGCCCTGTTGCAAGCGGGTTATTACCTTTTTGGAAACTTTGGGCCCTACCAACTTCTGGATCAAAACCTGAATAGTTGGTGAAAGTCGCTAGATTCTGTACGCTTACATAAAATCTCATATTGGACACAAAATTATTAGTCCAACTTTGTAATGCGTCTTTAGGTATCGTGTACCCTAGCTGTATATTCTGAATTCTCAGATAGTCTGCATCTTCAATAAAACGGTCAGAGATACGGTTATTTCCATTTGGGTCTCCTGGGCCAGCCAATCTTGGATTAGAACTGGAATTGGTTGTACCCTCTCCCGTCCATCGGTTTAATACCTGAGTGCTGAAATTGTTAGTTCCCGTCAATCCTTCCAATGTTATTCTTGATGAATTGAAAATCTGCCTATCTCCAACGCCTCTCAGCAAGGCTGAAAAATCAAATCCCTTGTACTTGGCTTGAAGATTTAAGCCATAAAAGAATCCAGGATAAGGACTACCTAGTATGGTTCTATCTCCTGCATCTACTCTACCATCGCCATTTACATCCACAAATCGGATATCTCCCGGAGAGGGAGTACCATTGGCATCTGGAAGCGCTGCAGCGACTTCCGCGTCATTTTGGTATAAACCATCTGTTCTATATCCAAAGAAATGACCTAAGCTCTCTCCAACAATGGTTCTATGGGATTGTGCACCTCCTACACCCGTAATTATCGCATTAACCGGTCCTAAACTTTGAACCGTGTTTTTCACAGTTGTGATGTTGAACCCAACGCCATATTCAAAATCGTCTCCAATTTTGTCTTTATAATTCAAAGCAAGTTCAATACCCGAGTTGGTAATTTCACCCGCATTTGTAGGGGCAGGCAAAAAGAATCCACTTGCAAATGGAAGAGGCAAGTTTACTAATGCATCCTCATTTGTTTTCTTGAAGTAATCAAACACCCCGGTAATCCTACCTTTAAGTAAGCTAAAATCCAATCCTATATCGATCTGCTTTGAGGTTTCCCATCCAATTTGCTGATTGGCAAATGTGGTTGGCGCAGGACCAACTACCGTTCCTTGATCATCTCCCAATACATAAAATATGTTGTTGTTTAATGTAGTAAGGAAAGGAAATGTTCTGGCTGTTCCATCCCCAAGGTTTTGGTTTCCTAATTCTCCATAACCTACTCTCAACTTTAAATCATCTATAAAACCATAATCACTCATGAAATCTTCTTGAGAGATTCTCCAACCTACAGATATTGAAGGGAAAATATCATCTCTGTTATTTTCCGCAAACTTGGAGGTAGCATCTCGACGAACATTAATGGTAGCCAAATACTTTCCTTTATAATTGTAGGTCAAACGCCCAATAACACCTTGTAAGGTAAAGAGATCGGCTTCATTTGCTCCTGCAACTGTTGTACCACTACCTGCGAAATTATCGTTAAACAAGTTTCTACCCTGCAATCTCACCTTGTCAAATCTAAATTTCGTTTGTTCAAAACCAATTAATGCTCCAAAATTATGATCACCGAAGGTTCTATCATAAGAAAGCGTAGCACCGGTAGTTAACGTCAATTCTATTGGCCGTGATTGTACAAGTAAGGATTGTCTGGTAGAATTTCCATCAAATGTGGTCTCAGCTTGGAAGAAATCTCCAGTTCCTACATTGTAATCAATACCAATAGAAGGTCTAAATTTTAAATTATCAATGATTTCCCATTCTCCAAAAAAGTGTCCTAAAACTTTCCTGTTCTGAATGGTAGTCTCGTTTATTCTTTGATCTGTCAACTGTACCAGGTTAGCTCCTGTAGCACCGCCTAGTGTGCTTGGATTAGCTAAGTTATAACCAAACGGACCATCGCCAAATACTTGGAAATATGGTGCATTTAACGCCGCATTGAAACCTGCATTTAAGGCTCCTTCACTCTGGGTTAATCGATCACTTTGACTTATCTGTAAGGATTCACCAAACTTTAATCGTTTCCCAACTTTAAATTCAGAATTCGCTCTTAAAGAATATCGTTTAAATGATTGGGCCCTTTGTATACCTTCGTTATCAAGAAAAGAACCGGAAATGTAGTATGTCCCGTTTTCACCTCCACCGCTAACACCAACGTTATGATTTTGAACAAAACTATCTTGAAAAATGGCATCTTGCCAATCAACATTGGGTTGTCCGCTAAAAGCCGAAAAGTCTCTACCCAATTCTTGTTGGACGCCAATATATTGCTGAACATTAAGAACATCCAGTGTTTCTCTTGGAGAAGCAGAAGATATGTAACCATCGTAGGTTACTTTTGGGTCTCCTCTAGTTCCTTTTTTAGTGGTAATGATAATTACACCGTTAGCACCTCTAGCACCATAAATAGCCGCAGAAGCCGCATCTTTTAAAACATCTATTGATTCAATATCGCTTGGATTAATACTTGCTAATGGATTTGAATCCGTAGTGGATGATGTATTTACCGTTATGTTATTGGTCCCTACTAGTGGAACACCATCAATTACATAAAGCGGGTTGGCATCTGCACTTAATGTTCCAACACCCCTAATATTAACGCTAATAGGAGCTCCTGGGTCACCACTCCTGTTGGTAATATTAACACCAGAAAGGGTACCGGCCAACACTTGATCCACACTTACAATAGGTTGTTTTACAATTTCAACAGCATTAAGAGAACTTACGGCACCAGTAAGGTCAGCTTTTCGTTGAGTACCATAACCTACAACCACCACCTCGCTCAACGATTGGGCGTCAGGTTGTAAAGTAACATTTATTGTTGTTCTTCCATCAACATCAATTTCTTGAGGTCCATATCCCACATAAGAGAAAACAAGAGTATTGGAACCTTCTGGAACTTCAATGGTGTAATTCCCATCAAAATCAGCAACAGCTCCCGTTGTAGTACCCTTAACCACAACACTAGCTCCTGGCAAAGGACCTTCAGAATCGGCAATCGCTCCAGATACCGTTGTCTGTGCGAACGATGTCTGCATTCCGAAAACAAGAAGAACTATCAGTGCAAAAAAGCCCGATTTAGTCGTCTTAAGTTTAGTTAAAGTTTGCTTCATAATCTTTAAAATTGGTTATTGAATTAATTTAATTGAGTTTAGTTAATGAACAGTGAAATAATCATCCTATTAAGGTCAATAACTCACTATAGCTAAGTTTAAAACTCCTTAAAACAAGGTTTTTTGTTGAAAAAATCATTTAACTATGATATAGTGTGCTATTATCCAAATGTAAAACAAAATTTTTAATATTTAAAAGTCAGGGGCAGAAAATAATGGATTTAACAAAATAAGATACATTTTGTTGTATTATTGTCATTTTAGACATTTAAACAAAAAGTGGTTTAAGAAGATTTGACAAGTGTTTACGGTATGAGCGAAGTGCTGTTCATATAATTAACAAAACCAGTTTTCATCTGAAATTGAATTTCAAATGGACGGAGAATTGATATTTAATATTGTTAAGCTTATATTGCTCTGATTATTAGAGAGGGAAATATCTAGAAAGTTAGAACTATGACAGTGGTAGATGTAATAAATAAGTACCAAGAAAAATACGACTTGACGAAACATGAACATTTGGTACTGGGTATTATCGAATCTATTGATGATGGTGTTTTAGAACGACAGGATCAATTACCATCAATAAATGAAATGGTTGCTGAGCTTGGTTATGCCAGAAAAACAATTGTTGGTGCATATGAAGAATTAAAGAGCAGAGGGCTTGTAGAGTCCAAAAAGGCCAAAGGATATTTTATTGTTAGCAAAGAAACAAAGATGGTGAGAAGGATCGCTTTGCTTCTTTATTCATTGCAGCGTTTTCAAAAGGAGTTCTATGACGCTTTCCGAGGGGAGTTGGGAGAGCGTTTTCAAATAGATGTTTTCTTTCATCACAATAACCTATCTGTATTTGAAAACACCTTGATGAATATTAAGGGCAAATATGGTTTTTATGTCGTCGCCCCTATACCACACCCAATTGCAAAATCTTTGTTGGGGTCTTTTTCTCCAGATAAGTTACTTGTTGTTGATAGGTTTGTTCAGCCAGGAAAGAAGTACTCCTATATCAGTCAAGAGTTTGGGAATTCAACGTATAACAAGTTATTAAAGTTACTCCCAAAAATAAGAAAGTACAAACTGTTTGTGTTGTTTGTAGATGAAGATTCGGATCTTCCCAAAAGTGTTATAGATGCTTTTGAAAAGTTCTTATCGGATCACAATGTGAAGGGGGTTATAGAAAAGAAATACGATTTATCTATTTTAAAGAAAGATCATTTGTATTTTGCTTCAAATGATTCTTTTTTATGGGATATACTAAAAGATTGCACAGATAAAAAGTATGTTTTAGGGAAAGATGTTGGCATTCTGTCCCATGATGATCATATTATTAAAAAATTCATATCGGGCGGTATTACCACGATATCGACGGACTTTAGTGAAATGGGTATCCAAGCTGCATTACACGTAAAAGGTGGTGAGATTACCCAAAAAATCACCCCTTCTTACCTAATTGATAGGGGTTCCGTATAAAACCCTGCATTTTTTAAAATCAGAAAACTTTACTTAATAATTATCATAATCATATTTTTAGATATATCATCATGATGATGTCTCAGTTTTTTTATTACCTTTGGTGAATAGCATACTATATCATAGTATTTCTATCTCAAAAAGCATTGTTGTTGTGAAGTTTTGTTCAGCCTCAACAACTAATTTGTTTTAAGAAGTAGTAAACAATATAGTTTGAGTTAGTTTAAGTTAGTTTAAATTCAGAAGTGTAAAAGCCAGATAAAATTTTATCTGGCTTTTCTCAGCTATTAGTTAATTGCGATGCTTTGACGTTGGACATGTCATGGAAAAGTTTTAATTTTTTTGAAAGATGATTGTAAGTACACCAGAAAAAGAAAAAGACTCCCCGATTTTTAATATTAACGAGAATAATGGTTCAACTAATTTAGAACTGATTAAAGATGAAGGTGCGTTACAAGTCTTTCGACTTGAATATCAGAATCATGACGGACATTTTCCAAAACCGCTAAATCTTCAATGGAGAATACCTGCCACCCAGGTTAAAGGAGTTTGGAAACCAACTGCAGATTTTTCAAAAAGAATAGAAGCTGACTGGGAACTTGAGAACCATGAATCAAAAATATCTATTGATGCTCCTGTAATTTCTCTTTTCGGTAGCAATGATGAAAACATATTATGCTTTTCTTGCTCCAATGCAATAAATAGTGTTGAAATGGCTGCCAAATATCGCGAGGAAGATAACCACTTCTATTGCCATTTTACATTCTTTACCGAATGCAAATACCCTATTAAAAACTTTAGCGCAGATATTCGCATAGATCAGCGCAAAATCCATTTTTCCCAATCTTTAAAAGAAACTTCAAAGTGGTGGGAAGGGTATGAAAACCTAAAGCCAACTTCGGTACCGGCAATAGCCAAAAAACCTCTATACTCAACATGGTATCAATTTCATCAAAACCTTGATGAAGATTTATTGCTTAAAGAATGTCGAATTGCAAAAGATTTAGGATTTGAATCCATCATTATTGATGACGGTTGGCAGACAAATGACACTAACCGCGGATATGATTACACTGGTGATTGGCTTCCAGAACGATTCCCCGATATGGGCAGGTTGGTCAAAGAAATACAAAATTTGGGCATGAAGGTGGGAATATGGTATTCTGTTCCATTTTGTGGCAGAAAATCAAAGGCTTACCAAAGGTTCAAAGGTAAATTTTTAACCGAAAACCACAGGTGGGCTCCCGTTTTTGACCCAAGATATCCCGAGGTCAGGGATTATTTGGTCAGTATTTATGTAAATGCGGTTAAGGATTGGAATCTAGATGGATTAAAACTTGATTTTATAGATGATTTTAAGAGCTATAAAGAAACCCCTTTCGATACTAACAATGACCGTGACCATTCATCAATCAATGAGGCTGTAGATGCATTGCTCACAAAAGTAATCATTGAGGTGAAAAAAGTAAGACCCGACATATTCATCGAGTTCCGGCAAAAGTATACTGGACCAGCCATGCGGAAATATGGCAATATGCTCCGTGCTTTTGATTGTCCCGGGGACTATACCATGAACCGCGTACGAATTGCCGATATTAAAATGTTATGTGGTGATACTGCAGTCCATTCCGATATGGTTACTTGGCATTTTGATGAAACCGTGCAAGACGCTGCACTTCATTATTTAAATACGCTCTTCGGCGTACCCCAAATTTCAGTTATGCTCAGCGAAGCGCCAAAAGCTCATTTGGATATGATTCGGTTTTACACAAGGTACTGGAATGAAAATTCCAATGTGTTACTGGAAGGCGAATACTTGCCCTCCTCCCCACTTTCCAATTACCCAGTACAAAAGGTAGAAAAAGAAGACAAAATAATTCTAGGTGTCTTTGAAAACCAATTTTTAGAACTTACCCAACTTCAAAAAAAAATAGATATTATAAATGCAAAACCCTCTGAAGATGTGATTATTGTTGTAAAACACGGTAATAGTGAGTATAATTGTTCTCTGTACAATTGCGACGGTACGCTCGTGCAACAGCGAACAATCTATTTAGAGGAAGGAATTAATACATTGAAAATTCCCATATGTGGATTGGTACAGATGAAACCAATTGAATAACTAAAACAAAAATTATGGGAATGTCATCTATTTTATCCTTTGTGGGCTTTACGCTTTTAGTTGCAATCATAGCATGGTGGGCAACACGAGGTACAAACGAAAAATCTGCCAATGGTTATTTTCTTGGAGGTAGAAGCCTTGGTGCCATTACCATAGCCGGTTCATTACTACTAACCAATCTTTCTGCAGAACAAATAGTTGGACTTAATGGGCAGGCCTTTACCGAAGGTGTTTTAGTTATGGCATGGGAAACTTTAGCGGCCATTGCAATGATATTAACAGCACTTATACTGTTGCCTAAGTATATGAAGAGTGGTATCACCACAATTCCCCAATTTATAGAAAACCGATTCGGTACACAGACCAAGGCCATGTTGTCCGTACTTTTCCTATTCGCTTATGGTCTAGTACTATTGCCAACAATTCTATACTCAGGATCATTGGCTTTCAGTTCCATGTTTGATTTACCTAGTTTGTTAGGAATCAGCCAAAACGCAACCATATGGGTTTGTGTTTGGAGTATAGGTGTTATTGGGTCAATTTATGCAATTTTTGGAGGATTAAAAGCTGTAGCAGTATCCGATTTGATAAATGCTATAGGATTGCTCATTGGAGGTTTTTTAATACCCTATTTTGGGTTAAAACTCATCGGTGATGGAAGTATGGGAGAAGGTTTAAATATACTTTGGGATACCAACCCTGAGAAGTTCAACCTAAAAGGAGAAGTAGACTCATCTATCCCATTTGGCACCATATTTACTGGAATGATTTTAGCCCAAATGTATTACTGGGGAACCAATCAGTCCATATTGCAACGTGTATTTGGTGCTAAAAGCCTAGCAGAAGGGCAAAAAGGGGTTATTTTGGCAGCTTTGGTAAAATTCTTGATTCCAATAATTGTGGTACTTCCAGGGGTCATCGCTTGGCATGTTTTTGAGGGAGACCTTGCAAATGCCGACTTAGCTTATCCAGAATTGGTTAGAAAAGTTTTACCACCTTCATTATTAGGTTTCTTTGCTGCGGTTTTGTTTGGTGCAGTGTTGAGTTCTTTTAATAGTCTTTTAAATAGTAGTGCTACTTTATTTGGTTTTGATCTCTTCAAATTTTTCAAAAAAGATGCTTCTGAACAACAAACGGTAAAAGCTGGAAAAAAATTCGGATTAGTATTAGCAGTTGTTTCATTGTTCATTGCGCCATTTATAGCTTCGGCTCCAGATGGGCTTTTTGCATACATACAAGAATCCCTGGGAAGTTTGAGTGTACCCATTTTTGCTGTCGTGGTAGTAGGCATCTATAACAAAAAAGTTCCAGCCCTTGGTGCCAAAATCGTTTTGACAGTTGGGGTTGTTATGTATTTAATAAGTCAGTTTGTAATAAGCCCAATGATGGTGGATGCCGCACTTGCTGAGGCGGCAGCGAATGGTATTACAGATCCAAAAGCATTAAGTATAATTAAGGCTGAGGCATATCCACATTTCTTGCATATTATGGGCATTCTATTTGTAATAAATGTAGGCTTTATGCTATTGATGGGTAAGCTAAAACCAATAACCACAGCAGTGGAAGAGGTTATAACAGAAGAAATCGATACCACGCCATGGAAGTATGGCCTTTTGGCTGGACTTATTATAACGGCAATGGTATTAAGTACATACTTTATCTTTTAGACCATATGAAATTTATTAAGAAAATGAATGGGCTTAGGATTTTAATTATAATAAAATATGTTTCCTAGTTATAATTCAGATTATGTAAACTGTAAAAATACTAGGTAGACAAATTAAAGAATGAAATTAAACAAAGAGCTTGAAAATCATTCAAATTTTCTTTAATAAACTTTCATGAAAAGCGTGACGGACAAAAGGAGTTTTAAAACTACGTTCCATAGAGATGACGTGATTATAGAGTCTCCAGGAAGGATTAATATAATAGGTGAGCATTTAGACTATAACGGAGGACAAGTCCTTCCTGCTGCTATTAATCTAAAAGTCCGATTGAGTTTTAAGAAAAATGGAACCTCTAGATGCAATTGCTATTCCAAAAGTTATAAAGATTACTTTGAGATTGATCTGAATAAAGTTGAAATAAGCGAAAAAGAATGGCATAATTATTTTTTAGGTGTTGTCCATTTTATAGAACAAGCATATCCCAACAAAATTCAGGGTTTTGACTGCACTGTGGAAAGTGAACTTCCCATTGGTTCAGGGGTAAGTTCTTCCGCTGCATTGGAATGCGGTATTGCTAAAGGTCTCGATATTCTTTTTTCCATAGGACTTTCAGATGATGAGATTATTACCATTGCTAGAGAGGCCGAGCATCATTTTGTAGGAACCAAATGTGGGATTATGGACCAATTTGCTGTGGTCCGAGGCAAGAAAGGAAAATTTATACGGTTGGATTGTACTGACCTATCTTTTGAGTACATCCCAGCAAATATTGAACCCTATTCCATTGTACTCTTAAATACCAATGTATCACATAATCTGGCCACTAGTGAGTACAATTTAAGACGACAAGAATGTGATTCCGGCTTTAAAGCCATACAAGAAAAATATCCCAAATATCATGTATTGGCACGTGTCCCAGAAGAGGTTGTCAGGGAATTTAAATCAAAGCTAGCTTCCAAGACTTTAAATAGATTGCTCTATGTGGTTCAGGAAAATGCCAGGACAATTTCTGCCAGTAAGGCGTTGGAAAATGGAAATCTTAAGATGTTTGGACAGCAGTTGTTCGAGTCACATGAAGGACTTAAGAATCTTTACCAAGTGAGTTGTGATGAACTTGATTTTCTAGTAGACTTTGCATACGAATATGAAGGGGTGATAGGAGCGCGAATGATGGGTGGTGGCTTTGGTGGATGCACGATTAATTTGGTCCATAAAGACCGTATAGATTCTTTTATAGAGGAATCTTCTTCGGCGTTTTACTCAAAATTCAATACCTCATTAAGCCCATTTACGGTAGCAATTGGAGATGGGGTTAAACAGGTGAATTAGTTATCAAATATGTTATCAGAACCACATAGAAGATACAATATCCTAACCGGAGAGTGGATATTGGTCTCGCCACACAGAACCAAGAGACCCTGGCAGGGGAAAACCGAAAAATCCAACTCCGACCAACGCCCAAAATATGATCCTGCTTGTTACCTGTGTCCTACAAATACCAGGGCCAACGGGTCTATCAATGAAGACTACAAAAACACCTTTGCTTTTCAAAATGATTTTGGTGCCATTTTGATGGATGGAAAAAAAGAAAATTATGATAAAGGTCTTCTTAAAGCTGAAGCAGAACAAGGTATTTGTAAAGTGGTTTGTTTCTCCCCCGATCATAGCCTTACGCTTCCAGAAATGAAAGTTGATGCCATTACAGATGTGGTAAAATTGTGGAAAAAGGAGTATGAAGAACTGGGTGCCATAGAAGAAATCAATTACGTCCAGATTTTTGAGAACAAAGGAGATATCATGGGCTGTAGCAATCCACATCCGCATGGACAAATATGGGCGCAATCCACTATTCCAGAAGAACCGAGAAAAAAAGCCAAACAACAAGAGGACTACTTCAAAACAAATGGGACCAGTCTTTTAGAAGACTATCTAAAGCAAGAATTGAGAACCAGAGAACGAGTGATTGAGGAAAATGAAGACTTTGTAGCGCTCGTCCCATTTTGGGCTACCTGGCCTTATGAGGTTATGATAATTCCTAAAAAACATTATCAACATATTGGACAACTCAACAAGGACGAGGAGATTTCTTTTGCGAAAATAATTAAATTACTAACTACAAAATATGACAATCTTTTCGGGATGTCTTTTCCTTATTCCGCAGGTATTCACCAAATGCCTACAGATGGAAAGGAACATCTTGAATGGCATTTTCATATGTCATTCTATCCACCCCTTCTACGTTCAGCAACCGTGAAGAAATTTATGGTAGGCTACGAGATGTTTGCAAATCCACAACGTGATATTACCGCTGAACAAGCAGCCAATACCTTAAAAGCGCTATCAAATACGCATTATTCTACAAAAACAGCTCTGTAAGACCCGTTAAAATACAAAATGGGTAGTATCTAAGACACGATTCAGCCAATTGTTAAACCTTGGTAATTGTGTAATAATCTGTATATTGGGTGTTAGCTCAGATTGACTAATGCTTGAAATTATGTTGTACTTCAGAAAAAAAATATACCCATTTGTTTCCTTATTAATCTTAATGGTGGGTATTAGCTGTTCTTCGGGCAGTGATGACCCTACTCCTGACTCAGATTCCAATCCAGATCCCAATCCAAATCCAGTTTCTGAACTAACTATAGAAGAAAAGCTTCAGGCAATTATTGACGAAAAGGTGGGTAACGATACGGATAAATTGGTTGGAGTTGCTGTTTCTATTAGGGTTGGTAATCAAGAACACTTGAGTCTTACAGGAGGAATATCCAAACTGGGGGTTCCCATTAATGGTAATATGAGGTTTGGAATTGGCAGTATTACCAAAACGGTTGTAGCCGCCACAACTATGAAGCTTGTGGATGAAGGTATTTTAAATCTAGAGGACACCATAGCTGATTGGTTGGATATAAGTTCTGAAAATGTAGACAATTCCATTACAGTTTATCAACTATTAACACACTCTTCCGGCTTGTTTGGTTATATGTACGATAATCTTTGGGCAATGGCAGAAAGTGATTTACAAACTCCCATTCCTCAATCTACCTTGGTAGGCTTTATTGGCCCTCCAGTAGATGAACCAGGAGTAGGACATGAATACTCCAATTCTAATTATCTGCTTTTGGGACTAATTATTGAAGCCTCCACCGGAAAAACAGTTGGTGAGGTCATGCGCGAAAAATTTTGGGGACCCTTGAGTCTGGGCAATGTTTATTTTGGAACCAATGAAGCCATTGAAGGGGATATTGCCACACCATGGCGTGATAGCGATGATGATGGAACTCTAGAAGATATCGCAAGTGAGTTTGGCCCCGCATATCATAGTATATTTTATTGTGCCGCTGATGTATTTGCTACGGCCTCAGATTTATCTATGTGGGCACAACACCTGTATAATGGCAATGCGGTTTCCGATGCATCAAGAATCCAAATGATGACTCCTCATTTTGATATTCCTGATAAAGTATTTGTGTCATATGGACTAGGAACGCGGGAAGTACTATTTCATGGTAGATCTACCTACGGACACACTGGTGGTATGCGAGGTTATGGGTCTTATATGTTTTTTGACCCCATTAGTGATGTCAGTATTGCCATGTTGAACAATCAAAGTAGGTCTGATGACGGCCCTTTACTAAGATATGAACTGGTAAACGAGCTATTAAAAGAAGTATTTGATCATTATGGAATCTAATTCGAGCTACTGGTCTTCAAAGAATCTATAACCATTTGAGCTTCTCTTAATTCTTGGATCAACCGTTCATTTTCTTGAATATACTGCTCTTGAAACTGTTCCATTTTGCGTTCGAACTCATCCACGGGAACATACTCAGGTTCTAACAACATCCCTTTTAAAATGCTGAATAGTGTAAATAAAAAACTGATTACAATGGCCGAAATAAGTAGAATCAATATTTTCTTTTCTCTTTTAAGTACAGGAGAGTTCTTTTTTAACAACTTTCTTTCATCCTTGGACAGCTTGCGGTTGTTAGACACCTGATCTAAAAAAACATCCCACTTCTCTTCTTCCTTAATGTGCATATCCTTGAACCCGCCATCGTTTATAAAAAGATGGGTATTTGGTGTGGAGGCCAACATAAAAATTTCCGCACCATTTCCACTCATAATATCCAAAAGATTGGAATCATAATCTTGAATTTCCTTGACCAGCTTCTCTACAAATTCCAAGTTATACCCCGGACTCAAAAATTCATCATAAAGCACTTGGATTTCAAAATAATCCCTGCGCCCCAAAGCATATTCTAAAAAACGATCTTTTAATTCGGCTTTAAAAAATTCGCCCATCTTTTAGGTAAGAAAATTTAAAGGTTTGGTTATTGGTCTCTCCAAGCAAAGTTACTTCAAATGAATACGTTAATCATCATGACCGGTATAAAGAATTTGTTTCTTTTTTAAGTATGTGCACCTGTAATTATACTTTTTGAAAAATACCCTATCCATTCCAAAACGCCACAAATATTAGATTAAAAGGGACAGCTAAAGTTCATTTTTGGCCAATTAACCATAAAATGGGTTTTATATATAAAAAAAGCACAGATATTCTTGCGATACAATCATTTTGCTTAATTTACAAGTAGATGAAAAAGGAAAAATTGCCAACAGCATACCCTAGTTTGGGAATATCCTTATTGATTTTGTATTTATTTATCTGTACGCATTAATGCGCATAGTTGTTATATTCAAGTTAAACCCTCGTGAATAAAGCTAAGAAAATATTTTTCCAGGTTGCCTTAGTTATTGGCCTCTCTCTATCAGCACAGGAACTTCCCCCAATTCAGAATTATTCTCCTTCCGATTACAAAGCCGAAAATCAAAATTGGGCCATCTCTCAATCCAAAAACAAAGTAGTTTATGTTGCCAATAGTAAAGGGCTTTTAGAGTACAATGGTGCGGAATGGGCGCTTTTTCCATCACCAGATGAGACCATTATGAGGTCAGTAAAAGTAGTGGGCAATAAGATTTATACAGGTAGTTATATGGAATTTGGCTATTGGCAAAAAGATGATCTTGGAATGCTCAACTATACCTCATTATCTACAAAGCTGAAAAAAGACCTGTTGGAAGATGAGGAGTTCTGGGGTATTCTCGATATGGGTCAATGGATTGTTTTTCAGTCTTTGAATCGAATCTACATTTATAATGTAACTGACCATTCAGTAAATGTTATTGATTCCGAAACATCGCTGTTCAAAATATTCAAGGTGGATCAAACTATTTATTTTCAGAGCATAAATCAAGGAATATTCAAAATTGAAAATGGTAGAAAAATCTTGGTCTTTGATGACGAAGTTGTTAAAAAAGATGAGGTTATAAATATATTCCCAAGGGAAAATGACCTTTTAATTTTAACACGACACAATGGTTTCTATACTGCCCAAGGCCAGTCGTTGAACAAATGGAATATAAGTGCAGATGTATTGTTATCTGATGTTAGTATCTACAGTGCGCTCCTATTGCAAGACAAAAGCTTTGTTTTGGGGACCATTTCCCATGGTTTGGTTCATATTGATCAAAATGGGACCCTACTCTACCATATAGATCAAATAAAAGGATTGCGAAACAATACGGTACTATCATTATTTGAGGACGCTGACAATAACCTTTGGCTTGGATTGGATAATGGAATAAGCTACATCAACCTTAGATCCCCTTTTAAGGTGTACCATGATAACCGAGGTGTTGCCGGAAGTGTGTATACCGCTGCGCTTAAGGATAACATTTTGTATTTGGGAACAAATCAAGGGCTTTTTTATAAAGATATTGCATTGGATGTTGATTTTAAATTCATCCAAGGTACACAAGGTCAAGTGTGGTCTTTGAACACCATTGGAGAAACCTTGTTCTGTGGTCACCATACTGGGACATTTATTATTGATGGAAATAAGGCCAAAAAGATTGCCGGCATTCAAGGCACTTGGAAGGTAAGCCGCTTAAACGATAGTGATAATTATCTGCTACAAGGAAATTACGATGGCTTATATATTTTAGAAAAGTTGGATGGGTTTTGGCAACTTAAGAATAAGATTGAAGGATTTAACCACTCCTCCAGATATTTTGAAACATACCATGATGACATTTTTGTCAATCATGAATACAAAGGTGTATTTAGGATAGAAGTGGACAGCGCATTTTCCAAAGTGCAAAATGTTACGATTGATACACTGATTCGTGGTTCTAATTCTGGAATCATAAAATACAAAGATGATTTACTATACTCGTATAAAAAAGGGATTCTAAAATATGACCGTGATAGCAAGAAATTTGTCAAAGACTCACTGCTAAGCAAAGTCTATACCCAAGATGATTATGTTTCTGGCAAAATGATTGTGGATAATAAAAGTGATTATTTGTGGGTGTTTACAAACTCAAATGTTCACTTTATCTCAGAAGGGAAACTAGCAAGCACACCTATTATTAACTCGCTTCCCTTAACCGAAAACATAAGAAGTGGCATCGTAGGGTACGAAAGTGCAACGGGACTCGAGGAGGATGGGAAATATTTATTTGGCACTAGCTCAGGGTTCATTACAGTTGATATCGATGATTATCGAGAAAGGGAATTCGATGTTAACCTAGGAAATATTAGAAAAGGGGGTAAAAATGAACATAAAAGTGAAAAAAACTTACTGAGCAAAACGCTCAAAGGAAACTTTAAAAATCATGAAAACAACCTTCAAATATCCTTTTACGCTGCTGCTTTCAGCAAATATTTAAAACCCAATTACCAATTTCAGCTTTTGGGTATTTATCCAGAATGGAGTAATTGGTCGCAGCAGTCATTCACCACATTTGAAAACCTTCCATTTGGCGACTATACTTTTAAGGTTAGGGCAAAAATTGGCGATAAGCTATCAAGCAATATTGCCAGCTATAATTTTAAAATAAACAGGCCATGGTACTTCTCCAACCTATTGTTGGGTCTTTATGCGTTTGCCTTCATTTTGGGATCAATTCTTATTCACAACTCGTACAGGCGTTATTATCACAAACGTCAAAAAAAATTGATAGAAAAAAACAAGCGTGAAATGGAATTGGCGAAGGCCCAAAATGAAAAAGAAATCATTAAAATTAAAAACGAGCAGCTTAAAGAAGAATTTAAAAGCAAGAGCAATGAATTGGCTGCTTCTACCTTAAGCATCATTAAAAAGAATGAATTGTTGTCTAAAGTTAAGGAACAACTCCTATCCAATGTAGAGGACAAAAGCTCTGTAAGACCAATCATTAATATTATTGATAAAAGCCTAAATCAAAATGATGATTGGGAACTGTTCAAAGAAGCATTTAACAATGCAGACCGAAAATTCTTGAAAAAACTAAAAAAGGCGCACCCAAATCTTTCCCCTAACGACATACGCCTGTGTGCCTATTTGCGTCTTAATTTATCCTCGAAAGAAATAGCTCCTCTGCTCAATATATCGGCACGTAGTGTTGAAATAAAAAGGTACCGACTTCGTAAAAAAATGGACTTATCGCATGATGACAACCTAGTCAACTACATTCTTAAACTGTAATTTCTTTACAGAAAGTCCAATTTACCTCAACAATACCTATACAAACTCAAATTTTGGCTTAGAGTAGGAATATTCACATGGTCCTGGAAGCCCTGTAAAATCAGTGTATTTATCAATATATCAAAAAAAACATTCTTTTTTTAGCATGTATATTTTTTGTTGAGGTCTTTTTTAAGGACTTCGCATTTTTTTAAGATAAGTTTAACCGTTCGCAAAAAAAGGAAGTTCCCCATTTCTTCAAAAGTTTTGTTTTACCGAAACGACATACCACATTTTCTTTTTAGCAAACATCAAACTAAAACTAAACATTACTATGAAAAACAATTTACTGAGATTACTACTCTTATTGTTTACGACCGGTATCTACGCCCAAGCCGATAAGGTTTCCATTGTAAACAATGATGACGGAACTAAATTGGTGGTCAATGGAAAGGATTTTATGATGAACGGGATGAATTGGGATTATATTCCAATTGGCACCAATACAGTGAACGCGGCGTTCTGGAAAAAACCAGATGACATCATCAAGGCAGGTCTTGACACTGAAATGTCCCTCCTGAAAAACATGGGGGTCAATGTTATTCGCCAATATACTGGCGTCCCCGCAAAATGGATACAGTATATCTATGAGAACTATGGCATCTACACCATGCTTAATCATTCGTTTGGTCGCTACGGATTAACATTAAATGGCGTATGGACTCCAGTTACCATTTATGATGACCCTACAACTGTGGAGTTTTTAATGTCCGAAATGGAAGAGTTGGTCAAGGGTTATAAAGACACACCAGGACTCCTACTCTATTTATTGGGTAATGAAAATAACTATGGATTATTCTGGGCAGGAGCAGAAACTGAAGATTTTCCAGACGATGAAGGAAGAATAAATTTTATAGGTGAAAGTCGAGGAAGACCTATGTATCGATTGATGAATGAAGCCGCTAAAAAAATGAAGGCTATGGATTCTTCACATCCTGTAGCTATTTGTAATGGTGATGTGCTGTTCATTGATATCGTTGCAGAAGAATGTAAAGATGTGGATATCTATGGAACCAATACCTATCGAGGGGCTTCTTTTGGAGACATGTTTGAAGTAGTAAAAGAAAAATTGAACAAGCCAGTGATGTTCACCGAGTTTGGAGCTGATGCTTTTAATGCTATTGAAAACAAGGAGGATCAATATTCACAGGCATACTATATGGTAGAAAACTGGAAAGAGATCTATGAAAATGCCGCTGGTCTAGGAAAAGCTAACAATTCAATTGGAGGTTTCACTTTCCAATTTAGTGATGGTTGGTGGAAATTTGGTTTTGATGATAGAAAAAATGCCGATGTGCATGATAACAACGCCTCATGGTCCAATGGTGGATATGCGAGAGATCTCGCCGCCCCAGGAGCAAATAACATGAACGAGGAATGGTTTGGAATTTGTGCCAAAGGCGCTACCAACCCTAGAGGGCTATACGACCTTTATCCAAGGGCAGCCTATTATGCACTAAAAGATGCGCATCAATTAAATCCATATGAAGAAGGTGTAAATCTAGATTTTGTAACCAATCATTTTAAGAACATACAGTTAATGGATGCTGTGCTTAAGGCACGGGGTGATAAAGCAGCATTAAATGGAGAGCAAAGTAACCTGCTTCGCATCAGCAACCTTCAAGCAAAGTTCTCAACCTTCAGTACTGGAGGTAGTTTAATTACGACTCCGGATACTCCTGACCCGGACGACCCTAACACCTTTCCAAATCAGTTAGGATTCGATCACATGCAGTCGTATTTTATTGGAGTAGAAGGAAACCCTGCACCTAACATGAGAGCAGAGGTAAATATGAATGTTGTTGGTAATGTGGCGCGAAACCCAATCAATGAGATTTTTTATGAGAATAACTCCCGTCCTATTGATGTGAGTACTGACCAAGGAGACGTAATTGTTTCGGATGTAAATAGAATTCGGGTATATCAAGCAGAGTTTGAATGGAACGCCAAAGAATTTGATCTAAAAGGCTTCTATAGAACAGGTCATTATCATTGGGGTTATGAAGGTGACTTTTTTGGATTGTATCCAGAGGCCAACTATGGCCCTAACCTTGATATTTACAATGGTGAAATATTAGGAATGGAAATTGACGGAAAGGGCCCTTTAAAAGGATTGAAAGCGGCTATTGGTCCTCAATTATGGTGGGGTGCAAACCCTACAATGCTTTTCAAGTACAAAAAACATATTGGGAAATTTGATGTAACCGGTATTTACCATAGAGACTTTGAAACCAATCTGGTTTTTGATGAAAATGGACGTCGGGTCTTGGATGCAAATCAAGTACGAAGTGGTGTAATCCCATTTTGGCCGACCGAAAGGGCCACATTGGCTATTGAAAGGGAGTTCGGCAAATTTGGAGTTATGCTGGGAGGAATTTGGGCTGGAAGCCCTTTGAACGGTACCTCATTTCAAGATGTTAGGGGTACGCCTGGAAATTATGTTGTTTTTGAAGATAGGATTCAATCAAGTGATAACTGGGGCGGTAAAGCTAAGCTTACTTACGAAGGTGGAAAATTCAATTGGTACGGTCAAGGGGCAATTATGGGACTTGCCGCCAATGGTGGTGCTGACCAAACGATGACTTTTACCGGTTGGAAATTAAGGGATACTGGAAGTGGTAATGTAACCAGTGTATTTTCTGGATTTACCATAGCCGCAGGAAATTTTCAAATTGCTCCCAATTTCATGTGGCAAAAACCATTGGTAGAGGCTATGCCACAAGATGTGCAGGGCCCTGGTAGGTTAAGAAACAATCTTGATGATCCCTTTTCCGTTCGAGCTAACAGAGAAACCACTGCCGGTGAGATTCTCTTGACTTTCGACCCTACCCCGGGTACTTGGATGTACGAGTGGGATAATGATAGGTCAGAAGATGCTAAGTTCGCTATGAACTTAGGGTTTGTATACCGCCACCTTCCTACGACCATTGATTCACATATTGGTTTCAACGCCGACAGGACCTTCTTTGCTTTCCCAAATTCGGTTCCCGCTGAAGATTTATGGGAAGTCCATTCCAGAATGGTATCCAAACTTGGTTCGGATTTCGGTTTAATTGGAAATTTCTACTATGGCAACGGGCAAGCTAACGGAGATAGTGATCGATTGATAAAACGTTTTGGCGGAGATGTCCGAATGCTCTATAAGAAATGGAAAGTACAGTACACACAAAAAATCAACGATTGGGGACCATTTGATTACCATCGAGATTTTAACTTAACATACCCTGTGCAACTGATGTTGGATATCTCTACAACTCTTGGCAAACCAGACTGGTTTATTTTGCCAAGTACACAAATAGGAATCCGTGGTACATGGAGGTCATTAAATGAGTTTTCACCACGTTATTTGCCAAACGCGGTACCGCCCAACACTTTTTCACAAGAACCTATTGTAAGTCCAGTTGGATTTGGTAATGGTAACGAGTGGGAGATTATGACTTACGTACATATCAATATCGGGAAATAAAAAGATTGAAAAATGAAAAATAAAAAATATACCAACATACATTTTATACTTCTTCTGACCTTGGGCATTGCGCTTTTCAGTAGTTGTGAAAGAGACTTTTCAGATGATGTGGAATTTGCCACATTTTCTGCCAATGGAGACATTTTTACAGATGCTCCTGTAGGACTTACGGATGAGTTCTTTGATTCTTTTGATCCAAATGAAGGTGCTAATCCCGAAGGCTTTGGTACTGATGATAACGTGGCTTTTGAAGGGTCATCTTCTATACGAATTGATGTGCCCGCTCCAGATGACCCTGATGGTGGATTTATTGGAGGTATTTTCCTGGATCGTGGTGCTGGTAGGGACTTAACAGGTTTTGATGCCTTGACCTTCTATGTTAAAGGTTCTACTACCGCTACCATAGGGGAAGTAGGCTTTGGAACCGATTTTGGTCAAAACAAATTTGCAGTAACTGCCCAGAACATACGGTTATCTACCGATTGGCGAAAAATTATCATTCCTATTCCAGATCCGTCAAAATTGATACAGGAAAGAGGAATGTTCTTTTTCTCTGCAGGGACGCAAACTACCGGTGGTTTTGGGTATACTTTTTGGATAGATGAGTTACGTTTTGAAAAATTGGGAACGATAGCGCAACCAAGCCCTGCTATTTTAAACGGGGTGGATGTTGTACAACAGGCCTTTACCGGGTCCAACCTCTTGGTTAATGGGTTGACTCAGACCTTTAATTTGGAATCTGGGATTAACCAAACAGTAATTGCGGCACCATCCTATTTCGATTTTAATTCTTCGGATAATTCCGTGGCCATTGTGAACGAACTCGGTCAAGTTTCGGTCATTGGCACAGGTACTGCAAATATTACTGCACAGTTGGTAGGGGTTCGTGCTTCGGGCTCCTTGGAAGTTACCTCTGCTGGTAGTTTAGCTTTAGCTCCGACCCCAACAAGGCCGGCAGCCAACGTAAAATCAATTTTCAGTGAGGCGTATACAGCGGATACATCCAGCAATTTTGCTCCCGGTTTTGGAGGGTCTACTACAGAAACTGTTATAACAAACAACAATGGTGACAATGTGTTGGCTTATACCAACAACAACTTTACGGGAATCATTTTCGATAACACTGTTGATGCTTCCGGTTTAACCTTCATGCATGTAGATGTATATGTGCAAGAGGGTGGAACTGAAGTCGGACTTCAAATCAGGGACGCGGGAGCCAATCAAATGATTGAAACAGATGTCAATACAGGAAACCCAATTGGTGACGATGTCGACCTTAGGTTTGATCTAACTGGATTGACTGTTGGCCAATGGACCTCTTTTGATATCCCTCTTGATGGAGACTTAACTGCTCAAAGGGACAATCTGGGCGGCCTAATACTAGTCGGCGGTCCAAACTTCATATTTGATAACATTTATTTCTATACCGAATAATGAGATCATTTAATCAACATCGAAAAAAAATGATTATGAACATGAAATATTTTAAAATTAACACAATACAATCGACAGTTCTAAAATGCCTTATCATTATGGCGGTATGGACTATTTCCGGTTGTTCAACAGACGAAACTCAGACAGTGGCAACTTTTACAAATTTAGTGTTAGACGAAAACTTTGATACTGACGGAGCACCAAACAGCCAAGTTTGGGGTTTCGATATCGGAACTGGAGAAAATGGATGGGGCAACCAAGAATTACAATACTATACCGATCGTCCTGACAATGTAACGATACAAAACGGAATATTGTTAATTACCGCTCGACAAGAATCTTTTGAAAATTCCCAATATACCTCAGCAAGGTTATTGACAAAAGATAAGTTTGAGCAACAGTATGGGCGTTTCGAAGCACGTATTCGTTTGCCTTTTGGACAGGGTATCTGGCCTGCTTTTTGGATGCTTGGGGCGGACATAGACGAAAATCCCTGGCCTGGAGCTGGAGAAATCGATATCATGGAATATAGAGGACAAAATCCTACTGTTTTGATAGGTAGCGTACATGGTCCTGGTTACTCCGGCGGAGAAGCAATTTCCAAAGAGTATACGTTGGAGAACGACCGATTTGATACAGGCTTCCACATCTTCGGAATTGAATGGGGTCCTGAGTTTGTGAATTTTTACGTAGACGATGTATTGTACAATCAAATTACTCCTGAAGATGTAACTGGAGAATGGGTCTTCAATAAGCCATTCTATATTCTAATGAATCTTGCTGTTGGAGGCACTTTTGTAGGGTCTCCAAACGCTGAAACCGAATTCCCGCAAACCATGTTGGTGGACTATGTGAGGGTATATAAAAATAACGCAGATTAAACTAACTAAAACGAAAAAGATTATGAAACTATTACTCAAAAATATCAAGATACTATCCGTATTGATCTTGGCAATATCCTTTCTGGGATGTGAAGAAGATGACGAGGGAAATTCCCTGCCAGAGGTGGTTGCGGGCTTTACACAGACTATTATTCAAGATTCAGGTACGGTATCCTTTATTAACATATCTGAAAATGCCCAAAATTTTGAATGGGATTTTGGAGATGGCACCTCTTCTACCGAAATAGATCCTATAAAAACCTATACTTCGGGCACATATACCGTTACACTTACCGCATCTAATGTTGCCGGTGCTTCAAGTACTTTTGAAGATGAACTGACTATTACTATACCGGATCCTCCTACGCCGCTCACATTGCCCATTGATTTTGATGGCACCAATGTGGATTATGATATCATTGTAGGTGACAACATCGGATTTACGGTAGAGACTAACCCCGAAAATGGCAATGGAAACGACACCAATGTTGGACAAATGGTAACCGGTGGTGGTCAATTCCAAAATGTGCAATTCCCTTTAGGACCAGCAGTGGACTTTAGTGGTGCTAACAAGACTATTCAATTGGAGTTATTCGCATCCACAGAAATCGCTGTTTTGATCAAGTTTGAGGATGGTGCAGATGGAGCGCGCGATGTAGAGGTCGGGGCTACCCATACCGGTTCGGGGTGGGAAACTTTAAGTTTTGACTTTGCCGCTGATGCAGTAGCCAGCTTTATAGAAGGTGATTCCCAAAACGGCCAACCTATTGTTCCAGATGGTCAATATGGTAAATTGATATTGTTCATTGGCTTCAATACAAACCCAGGAGTTGAGGGTACTTTCTTTGTAGATAACATTGAACAGGTGGGGGCCGGTACCGGCGGTGGAACCTGCACAGCGGAAACGGAAGAATCTATTTCCGCAACAGATCTGAACATCACCTGGCAGACCAATACACCGGCCGTGACAGAGGATAATGTAACTTTTGCTTGGGTGGACAATCCTGACTTTGACGGTCCAGTGAACACCTCATGCAAAGTTGGACAGGTAACAAGGGCCAACAACTCTCCATTTGACAACCTTCAAATCGATTTGGCCGATAAATTCGACTTCAATGCAGTTGAGGGACTACGAATGAAAGTATGGTCCCCTGTTCCCAACACCCCAATTTTATTGAAATTGGAAGAGATCGGGAATTCTGGCAACTTTGTTGAAGTAACAGCTACAACCAGTGTAACGAGTGATTGGGAAGAACTTACTTTCGATTTTCCTTCCACACCGACGCCACAGTTCGATAAGATGGTGATCTTCTTCAACTTCAACGTGGCCGATGGCAGTACGTACTATTTCGATGACCTGATGGTCTATGGCACCCCAGGTGGTGGCGGAACCTGTACCCCCGAAACCGAAGAATCCATAGCTGCTGCAGATTTGAACATTACCTGGCAGACCAACACACCGGCTGTGATAGAGGACAATGCTTCTTTCACATGGATTGATAACCCAGACTTTGACGGTCCGGTGAACACCTCGTGTAAAGTAGGTCAAGTGGTAAGGGCAAACAATTCCCCGTTCGACAACATTCAAATCGACCTGGCCGCCAAGTTGGACTTTAACGCGGTCGAGGGATTAAAGATGAAGGTTTGGTCACCAGTTCCGAATACCCCAATATTGCTGAAATTGGAAGAGATCGGGAATTCTGGCAACTTTGTTGAAGTAACAGCTACAACCAGTGTAACGAGTGATTGGGAAGAACTTACTTTCGATTTTCCTTCCACACCGACGCCACAGTTCGATAAGATGGTGATCTTCTTCAACTTCAACGTGGCCGATGGCAGTACGTACTATTTCGATGACCTGATGGTCTATGGTACACCTAGCGGGGGTGCTTGTGTTCCCGAAACCGGAGAATCCACAGCTGCTGCAGATTTGAACATTACCTGGCAGACCAACACACCTGCCGTGATAGAGGACAATGCTTCTTTCACATGGATTGATAACCCAGACTTTGATGGTCCGGTGAACACCTCGTGTAAAGTAGGTCAAGTGGTAAGGGCAAACAATTCCCCGTTCGATAATATCCAAATCGACCTGGCCGCCAAGTTGGACTTTAACGCAGTCGAAGGTTTAAGAATGAAGGTTTGGTCCCCTGTTCCGAATACCCCAGTATTGCTGAAATTGGAAGAGATCGGCAATTCCGGCAACTTTGCGGAGGTTCTGGCGACCACGAGTGTCACCAACGATTGGGAAGAACTGACCTTTGATTTTGATGCGACACCGACACCACAGTTCGATAAGATGGTGATTTTCTTCAACTTCAACGTGGCCGATGGCAGTACATACTATTTCGATGATCTGATGGTCTATGGCACACCTAGCAGTGGTCCTACACCATTATCCTCTCTACCAGCAGATTTTGAAAGTGGAGAAGAGTTTGGAGGTGTTTTTGAGCCAGCAAGTGTCAACGGTTCTATTACTTCTAATACCGTTTCAGGGGGAATCAATACTTCATCTAACGTTTACACATTTAACAAGCCTTCAGGAACTGAGTTTTATGGCGGAATGGAAAATGTTTTTGCTACGCCATTGGATATGACTACAACAAGAACATTTAAGGTTAAAGTGTATTCAACTAAGGCCAATGTAGTGTTTCAGTTCGAATTGCAATCCAGACCTAATCCTGGAAGCATTCCAAATTACAGCTTACAGCAAACAGTCACAAACGCAAATGAATGGGTGGAATTAACCTTTGATTTTGGAGCTGTAGTCCCTGTGGATTTCAACCCAAACATCTACAACTCTATAGTTATAATACCTGATTTTGATACCGGAAATCAACCGACATCTTCATCAGAAACCTATTATATAGATGATGTAATTCTTGAATAAAAAAGCATTCCAACTATGAATAGAGAAAAAAGGCTAGCATCAAGCAAATTTTTTGCTAGCCTTTTTTTAACCAATTCCATTGTACAGGCCAATAGATTTTGGACACTGTTATAAACTGAAAAGTTTGAAGGAATAGGTACGATTACAACAACAATTGTTGAGGTCAAAGAAGCAGCTTTAAGATGGATTCAAAATCTTTAACCATTAGTATTAAACTACTGATAATTTGTATCTGCTGCTTATCATCTTGTAAAGAACAACAGATGGACAAAGAAAATAGTGCTGATTTAATTATAGAGCAGAAAATAGATTCTTTACTGGCATTGATGACCTTGCAAGAAAAAATTGGTCAAATGACCCAGGTGAGGCATTTTGATGACATTGAAGAGAATGACATTGCAACAAAATTTATCGGTTCTGTTATACATACGCAAGGCCCTTTGCCCGGAAATGGCGCTGCCGAGTGGCAAGCCAAATTCGCAAAATTACAAGAGCTAGCACTGTCCACTAGATTGGGAATTCCGTTATTATTTGGCGTTGACGCAGTACATGGTCAAAACACCTATGAGGGAGCTACTATATTCCCACACAACATTGGTTTAGGTGCAACCCGAAATGCAAAATTAGTTGAGCGCGCCGCTGAAATAACCGCAATTGAATCGCAAGCTACAGGCTTTAATTGGGTTTTCTCTCCCTGTATCGCCATCCCCTATAATGAAAAATGGGGAAGGGTATATGAGGCCTTTTCAGAAAACACAGAATTAACAGAAATGCTCACCAAAGCTTCTGTCAAAGGACTGCAAGGAACATTATCTGACAAGCATACGGTTATGGCAACCGCCAAGCATTTTATTGGTGATGGAGCAACAGATCATGGTATGGAAGGCGGAGATTCCTCACTGAGTCCAGAAGAAGTACAAGAAAGATTACTGCCTCCCTATAAAGTTGCTGTAGACGAGGGTGTTGGTTCAGTCATGGCATCATTTAATTCTATGTCTGGACATCCAATGCACGCACATAAGCCTTTAATCACGGATATGCTGAAAGGCGCTATGGGGTTTGATGGAATCATGGTGTCTGATTGGAAAGGCTATTCAAGATTTGGTGAAAATGATGTGATCAATGCAGGTGTAGATGTTATCATGGCTGTTGAAGGTGATTTGGAAATGTATTTGGAAGGCTTAAAAAATGGTGTTGAAAGTGGTCATGTAAGCCAAGAACGGATTGATGATGCAGTACGCCGAATATTACGCCAAAAATATAGATTGGGTGTTTTCGAGAACCCTTTTCCCGATGCTACCTTAATCGACAAAATTGGAATCCAGGAACATAGGGATATAGCAAGACAAGCGGTTAGAGAGTCGCTGGTACTATTAAAGAACGATAAAAACACACTCCCAATAGACAAGAACTTGCGTAAGATTGTTGTGGTTGGTGAGCATGCCAATAATGCTGGCTTACAGTCGGGAGGCTGGACCATAAATTGGCAAGGTTCTACTGAAAATTATGCAGGTGCCACTACTATTTTGCAAGGGATTGAAAAAATGGCAACGGGAAAAGTTGTTTATGATGCAGATGCCACAGGAAATCACGATGATGCAGACATTGCCATTATCGTTGTAGGGGAAACTCCCTATGCCGAAGCCTTCGGTGATATTGGAGGTGAAATTGATACATATGAATTAACGCTTACCCAAGCACATCAAAATTATGTTAATGCATATGCAGATAAAGGAATTAAAGTAGTCGTGCTACTTGTGTCCGGACGTCCGTTAGTGACTACCAAACAAATTGAGCAATCGGATGCTTTTGTTGCAGCTTGGTTACTGGGTTCGGAAGGTGATGGTGTTGCCGAGGTGCTATTTGGCGATTATAGTTTTAAAGGAAAGTTACCCCATTCTTGGCCAAAATCTGTTGAAGATTATAAAGGGAAATATGGGCCAAATTTTTGGGACGATACTAGTACACCTTTGTTTTCCTATGGATTTGGGTTACAGTAATGACATTTCAAAAAATAGGATACATGTACATGCAGATTTATTGAAATAATCAAAAAAAGTGCTATGAAATCAATATTAAAAATAATAGTTACAGCAATGGTTTTAATAGCGAACCATTCATGTAAAGAAAAATCAATCAAAACAGAAGAAAATCAACCCCAAACAAAAAAAGAAGTGACAGCTAAAGATATTTTAGGCAATCCTGATTATTTGGCCATATCCTATGGAGGGTATAGGGCAGCTACCCGTGACGTTCAGCCTACCATAAAGGAGTTAAAAGAGGATATGAAGATATTGTCTGCAATGGGCATTAAAATTTTGCGGACCTATAATGTGCAATTGCAACAAGCTTCCAACTTGCTGAAAGCAATTAGTGAGCTAAAGAGGGAGGACTCCAATTTTGAAATGTATGTTATGCTTGGTGCATGGATAGATTGCAAAAATGCATGGACTGGGGAAACTCCGGACCACGATGTTGAAAGCGAGCAAAATGAAGGAGAAATTGCAAGAGCAGTGGCCTTAGCAAATCAATACCCAGATATTGTAAAAATTATTGCGGTGGGCAATGAAGCCATGGTAAAATGGGCAACCAGTTATTATGTGCAACCTAGTGTTATCTTAAAATGGGTGAATCATCTTCAAGAATTGAAGAAAAATGGAGAACTTCCAAAGGATTTATGGATTACAAGTTCGGACGACTTTGCTTCTTGGGGAGGTGGAGAGGAAAGCTATCATACCGAAGACCTTGAAAGCCTAATAAAGGCTGTGGATTACATTTCCATGCACACTTATGCATACCACAATTCACATTATAATCCTGAGTTTTGGGGGGTTCCAGATGAGGAAGAGGAGCTTTCAGATATCGAAAAAATAGATGCCGCAATGCTTCGTGCAAAAGAATTTGCCAAGTCGCAGTACAAAGCAGTATCAGAGTATGCAAAAAGTTTAGGTGTTGACAAACCCATTCATATTGGTGAAACAGGATGGGCAACCATTTCAAATGGTCATTATGGCCCTACAGGTTCAAAAGCCACCGATGAATACAAAGAAGCTGCCTACCACAATCATATTCGTGAGTGGACAAATACCAATGGTATTTCTTGCTTCTACTTTGAAGCTTTTAATGAACGATGGAAAGATGCCCATAACCAGCAAGGTTCTGAGAATCATTTTGGTTTGATCACCATAGATGGCAAGGCAAAATACGCCCTATGGGATATGGTAGATCAAGGGATTTTTAATGGCCTGACAAGAAATGGAAAACCAATCACCAAAACCTATAATGGTGATAAGGAAGCCTTGATGAATGATGTGCTAGTTCCCCCATTGAAAAGAGAACAGGCTGTGGCGGAGTAAGAAAGAACTCCAATGAAGTGGAAAAATTGAACACAATGAAAACGTTTAACAAATTTAATTGCATAGTGGCATTAACCGTGGTACTCGGCGCTTGTAGCGTAGACAACAAATTAGAAATTGAGGTATATGAAACTTCAGCAGATGGGAATAAATTAAAAGCTGTAACAGCATTTGAAGGGGAAGGAGTTGCTTCACAACTCAAATTACTTCCAGAGCAAAATTTTCAAACCATCACTGGATTTGGGGGTTCATTTACAGAAGCTTCAGCATACCTATTGAATCAACTGAGCAAAGAAAATCGTAAAAAAATAATTGATGCTTACTTTGGAAATGAAGGAGCAAGATACTCCTTGACCAGAACGCATATGAACTCTTGCGACTTCTCTGTGAGCAATTATTCCTACGCACCGGTTGAAGGAGATACCGAATTAAAACATTTTTCTATTGAAGAAGATCGGGATGATATCATTCCATTTATTAAAGAGGCCATGGCCACATCCAAAGACGGCTTTAAGATTCTGGCCTCCCCTTGGACAGCGCCACCATGGATGAAAGACAATAACGATTGGAGAGGTGGTAAATTATTGCCAGAATATTACGATACATGGGCGCTGTTCTTTTCAAAATACCTAGATGCCTATAAATTGGAAGGTATTGATATTTGGGGATTCACGGTAGAAAATGAACCCTTAGGCAACAATAACAACTGGGAGAGCATGCATTACAGCCCACAAGAGATGACAGATTTTGTAAAACATCATCTAGGCCCTAAGTTGGAAGCTGATGATCATGACGTAAAAATATTGGGGTACGACCAAAATAGAGGTGAGGAATTAGAAGAATGGGTCAAAGTAATGTTCCAAGACGAAGCCTCTTCTAAATATTTTGACGGCACTGCAATTCATTGGTATGCGAGCACCTACGACTGGTTTCCAGAATCATTGCAATTTGCCCACAATGCAGCTCCTACCAAACATCTAATCCAATCAGAGGCATGCGTAGATGCAGAAGTTCCTAAATGGAAGGATGACCAATGGTATTGGTCCAAAGAGGCTACAGACTGGGGATGGGATTGGGCTCCAGAACATGAAAAACACCTTCACCCGAAATACGCGCCGGTGTATCGCTATGCTCGCGATATTATTGGTTGCCTTAACAATTGGGTAGATGGTTGGATAGATTGGAATATGGTTTTGGATACACAAGGAGGGCCAAACTGGTTTAAAAACTGGTGTGTGGCACCCGTAATTGTAGATCCTGAAAAAGACGAAGTATACTTTACACCAATATACCACACCTTAGCTCACTTTAGTAAATTTATAAGACCAAGAGCCGTAAGAATTGGATTTGAAAATTCCGATCATTCATTAATGGCCACTGCTGCTAAAAATCCAGATGGTTCAATAGTCGTAGTGCTCTTAAATCAAGATACTAAGGCCAAGAATTTCGAGCTCATTATGGGAGAGCGTACGCAACACATATCCATAAGTGCACAAGCCATACAAACCGTGGTCGTAAAAAAACCAACTAATACTAACTAAAACAAAACGATTATGTCAATTGTAAAAACAGCTAAAAAAGATAGAGTCCCTTTTGGGCAAAAAGCAGCCTTTGGAGCAGGTCATTTGGTTTTGAACCTATATCCAGGGGCCTTAGGGTTTTTTATGTTCTTCTTGCTCACTGCTTTTGGCATGGATCCTTTTTTGGCAGGGCTTTTAGGTGGATTACCTCGATTTTTTGATGCGGTTACTGATCCAATTATGGGATTCATTTCAGATAATACCAGTTCTAAATGGGGTAGAAGGAGACCATATATCTTTGTTGGAGGCATTTTAAGTGCCATTACATTTGTTCTGCTTTGGCAACTTGATGAAAACAATTCGGCAGACTACAATTTTTGGTACTTCTTAATTATGTCTATGGTTTTTCTTATTGGAAACACCATGTTTGCAACACCTTTGGTTGGTTTGGGCTATGAAATGACTTCAGATTACAACGAACGAACGCGTTTAATGGCGTTTTCACAAACAGTTGGTCTATTGGCTTGGGTAATTGTACCTTGGTTTTGGGTAATCATTGCAGACCCAGATTTTTTTAGTAATCAAGCTGAAGGGGTAAGAACCATGGCAATTTATGTTGGTGTAGCTTGTTTGCTTCTAGGCCTTTTGCCAGCTATTTTTTGTAGAGGTATTGATGCTTCTCATATGGGAAATAGAAAAAAACTAACCCTTACCTCCGTATTTAGTAATTTAAAAGATTTATTCATCAGCATAAAAGAGGCTGTAAAGAATAAACCCTTTATGAAATTATGCGGTGCTACCTTTTTAGTATTTAACGGTTACCAAATAGTAGCATCTTTCAGTTTTTTTATTTTTGTTTTTTACATTTTTAACGGTAGTTATGAAGCTACTTCCACGTGGCCTGCCTGGTTTAGTTCTGTTGGAGCTTTGGTTTCAGCATTTCTAGTGATTCCAATTGTGTCAAAAATGGCAACAAAATGGGGTAAAAAGAAAGCTTTTATTATTTCAACGGCCCTTTCTATAATTGGATATGCTATGAAGTGGTGGGCTTTTACTCCCGACAATATTTGGCTTTCTTTTATTCCAATTCCTTTAATGTCATTTGGTTTAGGAAGTTTATTCACTCTAATGATGAGTATGACCGCTGATGTTTGTGATTTAGATGAACTGGTTAATGGTATGCCAAGAAAGGAAGGAACTTTTGGAGCATTATATTGGTGGGTTGTAAAACTTGGACAAGGATTGGCTCTAGTTTTAGGGGGCCTAGTATTAAAGGTAATAGGGTTTGACGGAAACGCAGCTACCCAGTCAGTTGATACTTTAACAAAGTTGCGTATCGCCGATATAGTTATACCTATAGTGACGGCTGCTTTGGCTATTTGGATTATGTGGAAATACAGCCTGTCTGAAGAAAGAGCAAAAGACATTAAAGCTCAATTGGAAGAAAGAAGAGGCGTGTTATAACAATGTTGAATTGTTAAATGAATTTATATAACTAAAAAAATAATAAAATGTCAACCAAAATAGTAATACTAATAATAGGAGTCTTATTTATCTTGATTGCGCTGCTCGCAAGTAAAAAAGGTAGTTCTAAGCTAGGAATACCTTTAGGAATCCTTGGTGTTTTAATGATGATCTACGGGAGTTATTCGTCAGATTTAGTCAATTATAATAGCCAAATTGAACAAGTCTCTATAGGAAAAAAGTTAAAGATTGACGGACCGGTTAATGCCGTAAAAGTTGTTTCTCCAATAGATAAAGATTCTGTGGATTGTCGGATTCTAACAATGGGAGTTTATCCCGAATCCCATAAAAAGGATATTTGGGTAATTATTAGACCCACTGATGATAGATATTATCCACAATCTGACCATACTAATACTTCCTACAAAAGAGAAGGCGAATGGCAGGTCGTTACCCGTTTTGGTGGAGACAAGGGAGAGGCCTATGATTTGATTATTTATGAAGCAGATGCTACCGCCTCATCATTTTTTAGTTCCACCATAGAAAAATGGAAAGAAGCAGATGACTACCCGGGTTTAAAGCTAGAAGAAATACCTGCTGGAGCCAAGGAAGTGGAGCGCCTTAAGATTTATTCAAGGAAAAACTGTAGAGGAGTTTTTTAGTACATACCGCACTAAGGATGAATCTATTGAGAAATTAAAGCTGAATTCGTAAAACGTAGAGGTGAACTTTAAGCTAAATTTGAACAAACCTAATAATACAATATAACAGAACATTATGTCGTCATCAAGAAAAGAAAAGTTTTTGGCACTAGCTGCCCTTGATTATGCAGGCAAAACTACAAGCGAACTGGAAAGTCTTTGCAAAGGGGTTTTGGAACAAGGAATGCATGGATTATGTTTTAGTCCTTATATGGAAGGTCAAAAACCAGGAGATCAGATTTCCGAAGATCAAATACGTAGGCGGATGGAAATCATAAAGCCCTATACCAAATGGATTCGTTCTTTTTCTTGCACTGAAGGGAATGAGGCCATTCCTCGCATTGCACAAGAATACGGCATTAAAAGCATGGTAGGTGCTTGGTTAGGTGATGACCCAAAAGTTAACAAGCAGGAAATTGAAAATCTTATTCAACTTGGTAAAGAAGGATATGTTGATATTGCTGCTGTGGGTAACGAAGTAATGCTACGTGGGGACCTAAATGAAGATGAGCTTCTTGATTTCATGAGTCAAGTGAAACAGGCGCTCCCCAATATTCCGGTAGGGTATGTTGACGCCTATTACGAGTTTACAGAGCGTGAAAGAATAACCGAGGCTTGTGACATTATTTTAGCCAATTGTTATCCTTTTTGGGAAGGCTGCGATATGGATTATTCCTTGTTATACATGAAGGATATGTATCAAAGAGTACTTAAGGCTGCCAATGGCAAAAAAGTGATTATTTCCGAAACGGGTTGGCCTACTCAAGGTTCCAGTCTTGAAGGCGCATTCCCATCACATGAAAACACCTTAAAATATTTTATGAATACCCAAAAATGGGCCGCTGAAGACGATATTGAGGTATTCTACTTCTCTTCTTTTGATGAATCTTGGAAAGTTGGTGCCGAAGGTGATGTTGGAGCGTATTGGGGTCTTTGGGACAAAAATGAACTGCTAAAATTCTAGGTGATATAAACCGTTTTTGCTGTAAAGAGGCTATACAATTTCCGCGCTAAGCCCAGCCTGGAGCAATCGAGAGCATCTGGGTTTCAAATCGGTATATTCGCCGGTCTTAACCGTACACTTGCCATTATAATGTACAATTAAAGAGCATTGTTCAGCCTGTTCCGGAGTATGTTCGCAAACACTAATCAATGTTTCAATAACATGGTCAAAAGTATTTACATCATCATTAAAAAGGACAATTTCGCTCTGCTTTGCGGTTACCTCTTCTACAAGTAATTCTTCTGATACTTTTTCCTTGGTTCCCATGATAATGGAATTATTGAATTCTAATTTACATATTTTACCGAAATCCAATTATTCTTTTCCAGTTTTTTTTCAAATTTCAAATTATATGCTTCACATTTTGAGGAAATTGCATCTAAATCCTGCAAATAAAACCCGCTTAAAAAAAGGAGTCCTCCAGAATTTAGGCAATTTGCGTAGACCGGAATATCCTCTAACAAAATGTTCCTGTTGATATTAGCTATGATAATATCATACTTTTTGCCTTTCAAAAGACCGCTATCGCCTTGATACACCTGAATGGATCCACAGTTATTTCTTTCAATATTCTCCTTGGAATTCAAAAAACACCATTCGTCAATGTCGATGGCATCTGTAGCACCAGCACCCTTCATTTTGGCTAAAATTGCTAAAACCCCGGTACCACAGCCCATATCCAACACAGATTTTCCTTCAAAATTCGTATCCAGAATGTGTTGTAACATCATATATGTGGTCTCATGGTGGCCTGTGCCAAAACTCATTTTAGGTTCGATGATAATATCATATTCCACATCCTCAGCATCATGAAAAGGAGCTCTCACCACACACCTATCATCGACTTTAATGGGATGAAAATTCTTTTCCCACTCAGCATTCCAGTTTTGTTGTTCAATCTCTTTGCTTGACCAGAAAATTTTAAAATCAGTGTTTTGTGTTATGAGCAAGTCATCCAAAATATCTTCTTTCCAATCTATTTTTTGAATATAAGCCAATAATCCTGATTCATTTTCAACAAAACTTTCAAAACCGGCGTCACCCAACTCGGCAATCAAGATATCCGTTGCAGGTTGTTTTGGAACTATGTTGAAGTGATATTCAATATAAATCAAAATTGGTATTGTATGTTAAATTGCCTTAATAATTGCAGTAAAATCATCCGCTTTTAAAGATGCTCCTCCTATAAGCCCACCGTCAACATCTGGTTTTGAAAATATCTCTACCGCATTTGATGGTTTTACACTCCCTCCATATAAAATGGAAACTTCTTCGGCGATGGATGTAGAATATGCCTCAGCAATAGTTTTTCGTATGAAAGCATGCATTTCCTGGGCTTGCTCTGGGCTTGCGGTTTCTCCTGTTCCAATGGCCCAAACGGGTTCATATGCCAAGACAATATTATTCCAAGCACTATTATCCAAATCAAACAGTGCATTTTTTAATTGACTCTCTACAACCGCAAAATGATTTCCGGATTTTCTGTCTTCAAGTTCTTCTCCAAAACAGAAAATAACGGTCATTCCCTTATCCAAGGCAGTTTTAGTTTTTTTAGCCAACAAATCATCTGTTTCCCCAAAAAGTGAACGGCGCTCTGAATGCCCAATAATTACGGTATCCACTTCAATATTTAAAAGCATATCTGCAGAAATTTCGCCGGTATACGCACCACTTTCTGCAAAATGCATGTTTTGGGCCGCTACTTTTATCGCAGATGATTGCAAGCTTGTTTGGGCGGCAACCAGATTCAGAAATGTTGGGGCTACAATCACCTCTGCATGTGTATCGGGCAGTTTTGCAGATAACTCTGACAACAACGCTTCCGTTTCATCAAGATTCTTGTTCATTTTCCAGTTTCCAGCAACTATTTTGGTTCTCATGGTATTGGTTTTTTTGATACTGTATTTAGAAGTTTAATTGATCTAAGTCGTTATGATGTACTTTTTGTATAATCGTACCCTTTTTCAACACCAAGATCGCTGGATTGGAACGAACAATGGTTTTGAGGGTGGTTTCATCAGTAAAATAAAAATCAAAGTCCAAATTATATTTGTTCTTTAATGCAGTGGCTTGCTCATTATTAGAAGCAGACATACCTACCACGGTATAGCCTTTTTCCTTAGCCTTGGAAGTAACGGTTGCTACCTCTGAGAAAAAGTCATTGTTGCTCTTAGCCAAATCATAAGCGATAACCATGACTAAATTATCCTCCTCCAAAATCTCGGAGGCCATATCCTGCCCTTCCCTTTCAATGGTAAAATCATGTATCGGAGGTTCGTATCCTTTTTGAATCTCAGTAGTCTCTACATCTATAAATTCCCCATCAATCTTTGGGTATTCACCATTGGTGACCACAATCTTCTCATCTCCATTCATCTTAAAACGCCAAGCATACTCATAAATGGCTTTAGGTGCATTTTCAGGAACACTCATTCCCTGCTGAATGTTGGCTCCTATTTTATAAGGCCTAAAATCTACAGAAGGAAGGTGGTTTAATACATGATTTGCGAACAATATACATACAATGGTAGCTACTCCAGCTATGGCCCAGTTTATTTTTGATGTAAACAGTGGTTCGATATATTTCCTCCCAAAATACAGGACAAGAATCAATACTAAAAGAACAATATCCTTTGTGAAAGATTCCCATGGGGTTAGTTTTACTGCATCACCAAAACAACCGCAATCTGTTACTTTGTTGAAATAGGCTGAGTAGAATGTTAGGAAGGTGAAGAAAACTATCATCAACAAGAGGCTCCAAACTGTAAATTTTGGTTTAAACCCAATGAGCAATAACACACCTAAAAGCACCTCCACAATCACTACAAAAATGGAAATTCCTAATGCCATGGGCATTAAAAAAGGAAGGTCCAGTACCCCTTGACTAAAATATTCTTCAAGCTTAAAAGAGAAACCAACAGGGTCATTAAGTTTAATAAGACCACTTATAATAAATAAGATTCCAACAAAAATTCTAGAAATCCATACCAAATACTTCATCATTTTTCGCTTAAATGGATTAACGCAAATACCGCATAGTTAACAATATCTTGATAATTGGCATCTATGCCTTCACTTACCAAAGTGGCTCCTGAATTGTCTTCAATCTGCTTTACTCTAAGCAACTTTTGAAGAATCAAATCGGTCAACGAACTAACACGTATGTCTCGCCATGCCTCACCGTAGTCGTGGTTTTTATTTTCCATCAAGGTTTTGGTGGTGAATACCTCTTTATCATAAAGCGAAATAGCTTCTTTGGCATCTAAATCAGGCTGTTCAGCAATACCTTTTTCTAATTGAATCAACGCCATTATGGAATAATTGATGATCCCAATAAACTCAGATTGCTCTCCTTCATCTACCTTACGCACTTCATTTTGCTGTAGACTTCGAATGCGTTGTGCCTTTATAAAAATCTGATCGGTTAGGGAAGGAAGCCTTAATATTCGCCAAGCCGTACCATAATCCTTGGTCTTTTTAAGAAATAGTTCCCTGCAGGTGTTGATCACTGCATCATATTGTTGGGAGGTCTGCTGCATGTATTCTTCCTAATTTGCGTAAATTTCGTCCAAACTAAAATGCTTAAAAAGCACTTCGCCAAAGATAATCAAACCCAACAAAGCAGGTATTTTTTATGACTATAAACTGCAAAGGAAACCTGATTGATCTGAGTTCGCCAAAAATAATGGGGATTCTCAACCTTACCCCTGATTCATTTTATGATGGAGGAAAGTACAAAGATGAAACCGCTATTCTAAAGCAGGTTGAAAGCATGCATACCAATGGCGCTACTTTTATCGATATGGGCGCTTACAGTTCCAGACCAGGGGCAGAACATGTATCTGAAGCGGATGAATTAAAAAGAATGCTCCCCATTTTGGAGTTGATTTTACACAACTTTCCCGAAACTCTGGTTTCCATAGATACGTTTAGGGCAAATGTGGCTTCAGAGAGCCTTAAAAGAGGTGCAGCCATGATCAACGACATCTCTGCTGGGAATTTGGACACGAATATGTTCGATATTATAGCCGAACATCAGGTGCCTTATATTATGATGCACTTAAAAGGCACCCCGCAATCCATGCAAAAACAGGCAGTCTATGACGATTTATTGAAAGATTTAATGCTCTATTTCTCTAAAAAAATAAATGAGACCACTTCCAAAAAAATCAATGATATTATCATAGATCCAGGGTTTGGCTTTGCAAAAACAACAGCACAGAATTATACACTTTTAAATCATTTGGATTTGTTCAAAAGTTTTAATGTCCCTCTCTTGATTGGATTAAGTCGAAAATCCATGATTTATAAAATCCTAGGCGCTTCACCAAAAGAGGCATTGAACGGGTCAACATCCTTGCACACCATTGCTTTATTAAAAGGAGCAAATATCTTACGGGTACATGACATAAAAGAGGCCATGGAATGCATAAAACTGGTTGAGGTATTAAAAGCTAACGCCCTTTAATTTCTGGTTCTTCTATTTTTGCTAATTTTACAAAAACACCGCGGTTGGATTTTCTGAATTTTCTTGAATTTAAAATCACAGATGTCATAGACATTGTACTTGTTGCCGCACTACTCTACTACATCTACAAATTAGTAAAAGGTACCGTGGCCATCAATATTTTTATTGGTATTGTAATTGTTTGGGCGCTTTGGAAACTCACAGAATTGCTTCAGATGAAAATGATCAGCAGCATGGTCGGTGGATTCATGAACATTGGTCTTATTGCGCTTATTATAGTTTTTCAGCAAGAAATTAGAAAATTTCTGTTGATGATCGGTTCTACAAATTTTGCTTCCAAACGTAATTTTATCCGTCACTTTAAATTCTTGAAACAGGAAGCCATGCCTTCTGATACTGATGTGGATGCTATAATTGCCGCATGCGAAAGAATGGGAAGCACCAAAACGGGCGCCTTAATTGTTATTGAGCGCACCAACACCTTAGATTTTATTAAATCTACGGGAGATACCATGAACATTGAAATTACTCAACCCATTTTAGAAAGTATATTCTTTAAAAACAGTCCTCTCCACGATGGGGCAGCTATTATTCAGGATAATTATATCACCGCTACAAGGGTGATTTTGCCCGTTTCCAATGACAGGAACATTCCTTTGCGATTTGGGTTGCGACACCGGGCAGCTGTGGGTATCACCGAAAAAACAGATGCTATTTGCTTGGTGGTTAGTGAAGAAACAGGTTCTATTTCTTATATAAAAAATGGAGAGTTTGCGCCATATAAAGGACTGGATGAACTTGTAAGCTTTATTAAAAAGGATTTGGAATAGATGGACTGTAAAAACTGCAGCAATTCTCTAAAAACGGATTTTAGTTATTGTCCAAATTGCGGTGCAAAAGTTGTAAAAAACCGACTCTTTTTAAAAAATATATTTCAAGATTTAAGTGTTCAAGTGTTCAATTTGGACAACACCTTTTTAAAAACTATTCGTCATCTATTTTCCAGACCGGAAATAGTTATTTTGGAATTCATTTCAGGTACACGAAAAAAGTATATGAATCCCATTGGCTTTTTTGCCATTGCGGTTACCCTATCGGGTATTATGTTTTTTGTGCTTAGAAATGTCTATCACCTAAATCTCACTCAAAGTAGTTTCTCTGACACGGACACGCGAGAAATGAATTTTATGTTCGACTATCAAGGGTTGATGTCTTATATGATCATGCCTTTGTATGCCTTACTTTCTTGGATGTTGTTCAGAGGAAAAAAAAGGTTTAACTATACCGAACACCTTGTTGCCAATGCTTACATTATTGGACAAACATCCTATGTGCAAGTGGTTCTTTACATACTTGTCTTAGGCCTTTTCCCAATTAAATTCGACATTTTCAATTTTGTCTTTTTATTCATGGTGGTAACCTATCAGTTTATCGTTCTGGGAAAAATGCACCAGACTAAATTTTGGGGTACTTTTTGGCGGGCAGTAATTTATTTGTTCTTCTTACTCATTCTAATGATGGGTATAGGTATTGTTGCGGTACTCCTAACCATACTAACTGGGCAAGCTTCATTACAGGATTTTGCTCCAAAATAACCTATGCAACCTCCTCTGCCAAAAACTGCGCTTCGTATAAATCACTGTAGTAACCACCTTGTTTAAGAAGCTCTTGGTGGGTACCCATTTCAACAATTTCTCCAGCATCCATTACAATGATTTTATCCGCTTTTTTAATCGTCGCCAATCTATGCGCAATGATGATGGAAGTTCTCCCTTCGGTAATTTTGTTTGTAGCCTGTTGAATAAGCTGTTCCGAATATGTATCTACGGATGAAGTCGCTTCATCCAAAATTAAAATACTTGGGTTGCTCACATACGCACGTAAAAAAGCAATCAATTGACGCTGTCCGCTGGAGAGCATAGCACCACGTTCTTTTACATTATACTGATAACCTCCAGGAAGGCTCGAAATAAATTCGTGTACTCCAATTTGTTTGGCCGCTTTCTCAATGTCAACCACCGAAACTGATGTTTCACGAAGTGAAATATTATTCGCGATAGAATCCGCAAAAAGGAAAACATCCTGAAGCACAATAGCAATATTAGAACGAAGAGACCTTAAAGAATAATCTCGAATGTTGTGCCCATCAATCAAAATAGTGCCTGAATTAATCTCATAAAAGCGATTGAGCAGATTAATAATAGTAGATTTTCCCGCACCAGTTGCCCCTACAATCGCAACAGTCTCCCCTGCTTTTACATTAAAGGAAATTCCATGCAAAACTTCTTCGTTTTCAACATAACCAAAGTGCACCTTCTCAAAAGCGATAGTTCCCTTAACATCGTCTTTTTCCAATTTACCTTCATCTGGGATATGACTTTCTGTATCCAAAATTCCGAATACCCTATTGGCTGCCACCATACCCATCTGAAGTGTATTGAACTTATCTGCAATCTGACGTAATGGGCGAAATAACAAATCCATCAAGAAAAAGAAAGCGAAGATAGAACCTGTATCGTTCAATGCTACGTTTTCAATGTTCTGGATGACTCCAAAATACACTACTAAGCCAATTCCAATGGAATACGAAATCTCTGCAATGGGGAAAAAGATGGAATTGTACCAAACCGTCTTTAACCAAGCGTTTTGGTGTTTTTCGTTGATTTTTCTAAACTTTTCTTTTTCAATCTCTTCCCTATTAAAGAGCTGAACAATCTTCATTCCTGCTATTCTTTCTTGAACAAAAGAGTTTAAATTGGAAACTTGGGCCCGTACTTCTATAAAGGCAACCTTCATGGCCTGTTGGAACAATCTTGTAGCCACAAGAATCACGGGCAAAATAGCAAAGACAATCAATGCTAATTTCCAATTAATGTATAGCATCACGGCTGCTCCGGACAGCATTTTTAAGGAATCGGCCACAATCACAAAAAAGCCTTGACTAAATATTTCCCCTATACGCTGCATATCTGCCACTGCTCTGGTCACCAATACCCCAATGGAAGAATTATCAAAATAGGTCATTTTAAAACCCATCATACGCTGAAAAAGCCTTACCCTAATATCTTTTATTACGGATTCTCCCAATAGGTTTGCATAATAATTAAAGGAAAGCTGACAAATGACCTGTCCAAACAAGGCTCCTAACATCGCTAATACCACGAAAACCAGTTTCTCGCTATCTTTATTGGAAAGTGCCTCATTGATAATATCTCTCACAAGAATAGGAGTCAAAACGGCAAAAGCAGCGGATAGAATCGCTACGATGGCAACAAGCCAAAAAATGGTTCTGTAAGGTTTGGTATGCGCAAATACGCGCTTGAACAAACCAAAATCAAACGCTCTTCCTATTTCCTCATTCTTGCTCATTAAATACGCTTTTTGGGTATACGATCTTTGTCAAATATAATCCTTTTGCTGGCACAGAAACTCCTGCCTTTCCTCTATTCTTACTCGCTATAATAGCATTGATTTCATCAGGGCTCATTTTACCGGCTCCTACATCTAGCAAGGTTCCCACTATCGCCCTTACCATATTACGAAGAAAGCGATCTGCACTAATAGTAAAGACCAATTTATCTTTTCCTTTTTCCCAGGCGGCATGCTTAATGTCGCAATTAAATGTCTTCACATCTGTATTGGACTTGGAAAAGCATTCAAAATCTGAATGCGCTAATAGAAAAGATGCTGCCCTGTTCATTGCCTGAACCTCCAAGATTTGTTTTACGAAATGTGCGGTATCTGTGTAGAAAGGATTCTTTTCTTGAACAACCCAGTATTCATAGGTGCGCTCTGTAGCATCAAATCGGGCATGGGCATCTTCATTAACCGGAATAATTTCTTTTACCGCTATATCTTCTGGAAGAAAGGCATTGAGACGACGAACCAGTTCTACCCTATCTGAAATTTGGTCAACATTAAAATGGGCAAACATTTCCCGGGCGTGTACCCCAGCATCCGTCCTTCCGGCGCCAACAACTTCAATTTTATCTCGCAACAGCGTAGACAGTCCTTTTTCCAACACTTCTTGAACCGTTATAGCGTTGGGTTGGTTTTGCCATCCGTGGTAGGTCTTTCCGAAATATGAAAATCGGATAAAATATCTCAATTGAATCCCTTATTTTTAAGATGTTAAAGATACTTGAATCCCATCCAATAGAAATTTCCCCATCATTTTTTAGCATATTTTTAGCGTTATGACCAAAATTTTACTGCTTTCGGATACTCACGGACATATGGATGCTTCTATTTTAAAGTATGCTTCTGAAGCAGATGAAATTTGGCATGCGGGAGACATTGGTAACCTAAGTGTTACCGATAAACTAAAAGCAATCAAACCATTACGTGGGGTTTACGGCAATATCGATGACCATGTTATTCAAAAGGAATTTCCCGAACACAATCGGTTTTTTTGTGAGGAAGTGGATGTTTGGATTACACATATTGGAGGTTATCCTCCTAAATACAACATCCGGGTAAAGGAGGAAATAAAACAAAACCCTCCTAACCTTTTTATCTGCGGGCATTCCCATATTTTGAAGGTGATGAATGATAAAAAGTTAAACCTGCTGCATATGAATCCTGGAGCTTGTGGAAAATATGGGTTCCATCATATGAGGACCATGCTTAGATTTAAAATTCATGGTGATAAAATATCAGATTTGGAAGTAATTGAATTAGGCTCAAGATAATATGAAAAACTATCTCCTCCTTGGAATTCTGCTCTTGGTAGCCTGTAATGGGAAGTCACCTTCAAAAAAATCGGTTGTTTCTGAAAACGAGGCAGACACCAAAGCGGTTTCCTTGTATATTCTGGGTACTGTGCAAGATGGAGGAAGTCCGCATATCGGATGCAAAAGGGAATGCTGTGCAGCCTTGTTCTCGAACCCAGATGCAAGCAGGAAAGTAGTTTCCTTGGGTGTTGTGGATCATGAAAAAGAAAAATCCTATTTGTTTGAGGCTACTCCAGACATTACTTCACAAATGAAGAGTTTAAAGGAGTTTACCCAAAAGGAGACCGAGACTCCAAACGGGATATTTTTAACCCATGCGCATATTGGTCATTATACGGGTCTTCAATATTTTGGACGCGAAGCGTTGGGCGCCAAACAAGTTCCTGTTTATGCCATGCCGCAGATGAAATCTTTTCTTGAGAGCAACGGACCTTGGAATCAATTGGTGACACTGGAAAATATTTCAATCCAGGAAATGGAGAACGAAATGAGAGTTCAACTTACGTCAAACCTTAGTGTAATTCCATTTATAGTGCCGCATAGGGACGAATACTCAGAAACGGTAGGGTTTAAAATTATTGGTCCCAGCAAAACAGCATTGTTCATTCCGGATATTGACAAATGGTCTAAATGGGAGAAAAACATTATTGATGAAATAAAGGTTGTTGACTATGCCTTTTTGGATGCATCATTTTATGATGGTGCTGAAATAAACAACAGGGACATTTCCGAAATACCACATCCTTTTGTCGTTGAGAGTCTACACCTTTTTCAACAACTACCCGAAAACGAAAAGAGAAAAATTCACTTCATTCATTTTAACCATACCAACCCACTACTCAATAAAGAAAGTAATCAATACAGAGAAGTAATTCAGCAGGGGTACAATATTGCCGGTTTTAAAGAAAAAATTGATTTATAAAGGATAAGTCCTAAAAGTAAGAAGTTGGGGTAACTTGCGTCTAAACGGAAAACAATCTTACAACAACATGAAAACAACTAGTTTACAACTTTTAACCATTGCAGGACTCTTATTTTTAGCTTCTTGTGGAGAAAAAGCAAAAAAAGCGGAGGCCGCTGTAGAGGAAACGGTGATGAAAGTTTCCAAAGCACCCGTCTATGACACCAATGACCCAAAAAGCATTTTGGCATCTGTTGCGCATGCTCATGGAGGATGGAATGACCTTTGGAAAAAAGGAGATGTAGAATACACTTATGACTATAGATACCCATCTAATGGAAAAGCAGATGTTTCCATAGAGCGTTATATTTTTAATTCGGAAGCTTCTTATGGAAAGTACAGTCAGCATCAAATTAATGTAATGCCGGATAAGGAAGGGGAAGTAATTCAATATTATGATGGTGAACAAACTGTAGTGATGGTAGATGGAAAAAAATCTGAAGATCCTCAGTTTATAGGGTTGGGAAATTTTCTTAGAACTGCGAATTATTATTGGTTTACAATGCCTTACAAGCTAAACAATAAAGGTACTATAGCTAAATATATGGGCGCTGAAGAGTATAACGGAACCACCTATGATAAGGTTCATGTTACCTATGATGCAGAAGTAACCGGTAAGGAACAAAACGATATTTATATCCTTTACGTAAATCCTGAGACTAAATTGGTTGATCGTTTTTATTTTTCACTGCCTTTCTTAGGAGTAGAAGAACCTGTAATCATTGCAAATTATGAGTATGAAGATATTGATGGCCAAATGATTTCTACAAAGCGGTCTTATTTTATGCCTAATAAAGAAGGTTATGCAGAGGAGCCGAGTATTGTGCAAACCCTATCTGATATAAAATTTGGAAATGGATTTACCGAAGCAACTCTAATGCAGTAGGTTTTATCCAAGTGTTTATCAAAATAAAAACCCCGGCCTAGGCCGGGGTTTTTTCGCACTAATACTACTAAGATGTTAGGTTTAACGCAAGCGATCAACAGATTTTACAAGATCCTCATCCTTTTTGATGGCTCTGTTGGCCAGAACCAGAAAAACGATAGAAAATACAGGAATCAGCATCCCAATACCCTTCTCAGAAATTTCACTTTCTCCGGATAAGTTTAGCGATCGATAAACGAAAAATCCTAGTAAAAAAAGATTCAATATCATATTCAACCTGTTTACAACAAATTGATTTTGTCTGTTTTTATACAAAAAAACCGAAATAAGCGCCAAAGCTGCAGATAGGTATAAAACCAAGCTGATCCACAATTCTTGTTGTGCAAAAAATTCAGTTCCTTCAGCATCAATCCATAAATTCAATACAAACGGCAATCCACCAGCAATAATTGCAACCAACACTAAAAAAAAAGTCTGAATGCGCTGAATCATCTTATAAATTGATTTTGGAAGGCAAAAATAGGTGTCTTTTCGGTAAATGACCACTTATTGTTGAAAATAATTTGTATACTTGTGTCGTTATTAGCGAAGCACTTACCTAAAGGATATCTTCCTATTGTAGTACCCCAATAACTTTTTACTTCAATTATATACATTATACAAGTCTAATTTATTCATTACTTAATGTTCGAGATTTCAGATCTAAAAGCTAAAAAGCTTCCTGAGTTGCAAGAAATTGCAAAAGGCCTTAGTGTGCCAAAATTTAAAGCACTTAAAAAACTGGATTTGGTCTACCAGATTTTGGATGTACAGGCATCCAACCCAAAAGTGGTTCAGGAAAGTTCTGTAGCCCCTCAAGAAACGACAGCTCCAAAACCAAAAAGAGCAAGAGCTCCCAGACCAAAACCAGAAAAAAAAGAAACTGTGGCAGAAAAGCAAGAGGTTAAAGCCGTTCCTGAAGCGGTTGAGAAAAAAGAAAGCACCCCTGCTGCACAACCACACGTAAGAGAGTCCAATAAACAAAACGGACCTCAAAAAAACCAAAACAACAACAGAAGAAATAACCCGCACCCGAGAAATAGCGGCCACGAAAAAAAGAGCAGCAATTTTGACAAGGATTTAAAAAACAGGTATAAAGAACCTGAGTTTGAATTTGATAGCATAATTGAAAGTGAAGGAGTTCTGGATATTAATGTAAAAGACGGTTACGGCTTTTTACGCTCTTCAGATTATAACTATCTGTCTTCTCCCGATGATATCTATGTATCTCAATCCCAAATCAGATTGTTTGGCTTAAAGACAGGAGATACGGTACTTGGTAATGTGAGACCTCCCAAAGAAGGAGAAAAATATTTCCCTCTTATTAAGGTCAGCAAAATAAACGGTTTAGATCCGCAAGTTGTAAGAGATAGGGTTTCCTTTGAACACCTTACACCCTTGTTCCCCAAGGAAAAGTTTAAACTGGCGGAAAGACAGAGCACATTGTCCACACGGATAATGGATTTGTTTTCCCCTATTGGAAAAGGACAACGTGGTATGATTGTTTCGCAGCCTAAAACTGGGAAAACAATGCTACTGAAGGATATCGCCAATGCAATTGCTGCGAATCATCCCGAGGTGTACCAGATTATTCTTTTGATTGATGAACGACCAGAAGAGGTTACAGATATGCAACGTAATGTACGTGGTGAAGTAGTTGCTTCTACTTTTGATAAAGAAGCCACAGAACATGTTAGGGTTGCAAATATTGTATTGGAAAAAGCAAAACGCTTGGTAGAATGCGGACACGATGTAGTTATCCTTTTAGATTCCATTACGCGTTTGGCTAGAGCTTACAATACCGTTCAGCCCGCCTCTGGCAAGGTCTTGAGTGGTGGTGTTGATGCCAATGCACTGCACAAACCAAAGCGTTTCTTTGGAGCAGCGAGAAATATTGAAAATGGTGGATCACTTTCTATCATTGCGACTGCCTTAACAGAAACTGGTTCTAAAATGGATGAGGTCATCTTTGAGGAGTTCAAAGGTACTGGTAATATGGAGTTACAATTGGATAGACGAATTTCCAACCGTAGAATTTTCCCTGCCATTGACCTTATTTCCTCTTCCACACGTAGAGATGATTTATTATTAGATGAAACCACCATACAACGTATGTGGATCATGCGCAAGTATTTGGCAGATATGAATCCAGTGGAAGCAATGGAATTTATGGAGCAACGCATAAAGCAAACAAAAAACAACGAAGAGTTTTTGTTGACCATGAACAATTAAATTTTATGTAGGTATAACTTGCAAACACATTATATTTAAGCCCTTTGAGCAATTTCATTGGGCTTTTTTTTGTGTCCCATTTTGAAGAAAAAACATATCTTTAATGCAGTTTCCCCATACTATGAACACTAAAACCCTTATAAAATGAAAAACACCAAAAAAGTAACCCCATTCATTCTAGGTGCCATGCTTCTGTTTTTGGGAGCTTGCCAAGAAAAACCAAAAAAAGAAGAACCACACGAAGAACCAAAAGAACGCGTAAAACCACCAAAACAAATTATTTCCTTAGAAACATCAAAAGAGCTGTACGATAACTATTCAAAAAATCGGGCAGAGCTTATACAATCATATGAGGCAGAAGAAAATGATGACGAAAATTTTAAAGCTGCCAGATTTGCTTCTTGGGACTTTAAAACCATCAAACAATATATTGCATTTATAGAACAAGAAGCAAAAGATGCCAAGGTTGATATTTCAACAATTCGTTTTTATTACGCCAATTATCCCAATAAGAAAAGATTCCCAGATGGGAAAAAAGTAATACACCCTAGGCAAAATTCAATCATTATACTTCCAACCATGAAGGTTGATGGCACAGATTATGGGTTTTATATAGGTGAGGACGGAAAAGCAAAACTTATTAAAGATGCTGTAGATGCGAAAGGTATAGGCTCAACTTCTGAACAAAATGGCAAATCTTATGCAAGTTTTGCTCCTAACTTTTCTGCCCCACCGGCACTATTTGCAGGACAAAGCTTGAATATGAATCATGGAAATTCCGGACCTCCACCAAAAGGTGATTTTTAATTCTCTATGATCCAAGAGCTCATCATTTTTCTAAAAAACCAGTTTTTCCTTGCCATCTATTTTGTTACATGGCTGGTTGCTGTATATAGATATAGAAGGTATTTTGATACGGTATTAAAATACCTCCCTATACTTATCATCTATACTTTTTTCACTGAGCTCTTGGGTTATTTTATTAAAAACCATCAAGATTTTCAATTTTTCTCAGATGGTAGATATGATTGGCACAATGTAATCATCTACAATGTGTACCAAATAATAACTTTTCTATTTTTTTATTGGGTTTACTGGATGACCATTAAAAAGCAGTTTTCAAAAAAAATGATTATATACGGCACATATCTGTGTTGCCTGTCTTATTTAATCAATGTTTTTTTTCAAAACCCATTGCACGAGCAACTAGAGTATGCACATATTATTGGGTCATTGGTTCTGATATTTGCCCTTGTACTCTATTTTAAGGAAAAACGAATAGAAAACAATCCATATCCCCAAAAAAACAATTTACTCTATTGGGTAAGCATTGGTCTATTCGTTTTTTACACATTCTTTCCCTTTCTGTTACTTTCAGATTATTTTAATATCAGTATCTCAGTTCAATACCATCTTCGGATTACATTGTTGACTTTTATTGTCTTAATGTACTTTCTTTTTATTGTGGGTCTGCTCATGGGCAAGAGAAAAGCCTTTAGATAATCAATTTAGGTCTTTTTGCAGACCACAAATCTTTCTCCTTTCACAACTTTTGGTTACCGTTCATCGATAAAATATACATTTTTGTAGGCTTTTTCGTTCATGTTTCGAGCGAATAGTCACAGCTTTATTTATCGAAGAAAGAATACTGTTTACCGACATCAAATGGTTTCCCAACTGATTCTGAAGCAATAACTATTTGACTGTATTTAGTTTTATCCAAAATTTGGATGGGAAATCCAATTAAAAATGACAAAGATGAAAACGTCCCAAATTGTTTTATCTACGCTGTGCTTATTAGCTGCGCTAACCTACACCTCATGTGTAAAAGATAGCTTCGATGATACTGTAGATCCTAACCCCCAAGGGGAAACAGACCCTCCTATTGAGGAAGTTCCGATAGACGAGTTAGAAATTACAGAACTGCAAATACCGACAGACTTTGACTTTACGACGAAAAAAGAGTTGAGATTAATCATCAATGATAATACTCCAAATGTAAGGTATGATGTATATGCCTATAATGATGAAGTGGTGTTAGGTGAACAAATAACCTACTTAAATGAAGAGGATGAGGAAGAAACAGATTTTGATATTTCAGTAGATAATCTCAACCATATTATTTTCAGTGGAGTTCCTTCAGGCGGTAAAATTGAACATTCCTTCGTAGTACCCGATTATTTTGAGAAATTATATATCCGAAGAAAGGAAGGGTTTAAGTTCTCCTCTGCTATCGTAAATATAGCATCTGAACTGGTGACTTACACCTACTCACCTGAAAGTGGAAAAAGAGCCACAACAGGCAAACCAATGGTAGAAGATTACCTGTATTGTGTTAACGGTGGTGGGGACCTATTTCAAGTGGATCCGGTGACCGGGGCTTATACTTTTATCTCCGACATGCCTATGGGCAGCTGGACAGCAGCTATTGACCAACAAAATAATATGCTGTACTCAATTGGTAGGAGCAAGCCTTACCCACTTATGAAATATGATATTATAAACGACACCTGGACCACAATAGGTGATGTTGGAAAAGGAGGACCTAGATTAGATTTTAATCCACAAGATGGCCTTTTGTACTTTTCAACGGGTGAAAAATTATTCACTATTGATCCCCAAAATGCAAACATCCTCTCAAACTGGAAAATAAAAGGTCTTCACAAAAAACAAGGAGGAGATATGGCATTTGCCGATGACGGTACCATATTTATCTGTTCATTTTCTGGATTGTACAGGTTAGACCTAAATTCCGACGGAGATTATGATGCCATTAGAATTAGCGGTGAAGATTTGCCGTTTGAACCCACCTCAATGACATTCGATTCTAATCAAGAACTATGGCTCGCCAATAATGATGGAAATAGTAATCTTATCGTTATGGATACACAGACAGGCGGTTGGGAATATCGATATGGTCCCAATTCCACTTCTGGTGTAACCTATGATAGAGCGATAAACGACCTAACCACATTTAGGATTTTTGACGAAGTTACCATAGATCCAGACACAGATGGTGATGGAATTACGGATAGCAATGATGAATTCCCTGATGATGCGGACAAGGCTTTTGAACAATTTACACCAAGTAAATATGGTTGGGGAACACTGGCCTTTGAAGATTTATGGCCATTCTTGGGGGATTATGATTTTAACGATACTGCAGTTAACTACAGATTTGTCGCTGTTTTAAATGCCGATAACATGGCGGTACAGTTAGATATGCATTTTGAAGTGACCGCTGATGGAGCCGGACTCATTAATGCTCTCGGAATTGAATTGGAAAGTGTTGCGCCAAGTCTAATCGAATCTGTAACGGGAACCGTCTTGACGGAAGGATTTATAAATGCGGCCTCAAACGGAGTGGAAGAAGGACAAGATAGAGCTGTTATCATACTATTTGATAATAACCACACCATGTTGCATGTACCTACTACGGTTTCTATAGTATTCACAACGCCAATTACAACCACTCAGTTGGGCATAGCCCCATTTAACCCATTCTTAATTGTGAATGGAGACAGAGGCAAGGAAATTCATTTGCCTAACAGGTTCAGAACCACCTTAGGTGTAAATGATACCAGCGTAGAAGGCATAAATAGAGATATAGACGGAAACTATAAAACCGATACTGGATTACCTTGGGCCATCAACGTTATGCATAATTTTAGACCGCCAAAGGAAAATATTCCCGTGAATCAGGCCTATAACTTTTTTAACGAATGGGCCACTTCTGGAGGAACTATTTTTCAAGATTGGTACAAGGATTCAACAGGATACAGAAACGAAGCAGATTTGCTGGATTAATTTAGATATATAAGTAAGCAAAAAACGCTCCGAAATGGGAGCGTTTTTTTATTTCATTATTTCTTCATGGCCCAATGAGGCCGTTGACAACGACTCACTTCACCACATTTTTAACTGCTTTTACAACTTTGAAATGTTGTTCATCGACAAAATAAGTAATTAATGTAAGCTTTTTCGTTCATTTAATGAAAATATTACCTATGAAAAAGGAGAATAGAATTTTTAGAATAATTCTTATTTCCATAATAGCCTTACTAACCCAAGGTTGTCTAAAAGAAAAATACAATAATTATCTTGAATCAATAAGTAATGATTCTTTGGAAATTGAAGGTCCTATCTTGACCGATTTAAAGTTTCCCTCAGATTTTGATTTTAAAACAGAGACCGTTGTATCAGTAAATATAACCGATAATTCTCCAAATACACTTTATGAAGTGTATGCATACAGCGATGAGTTAATCAACAGTTTAGATAGTATTACAGGACCTCTCCCCAATAAGCTATTTGAAAGGTTACCCTTCAATGGTGCCATCCAAGAAAGTGTAACCCTATCATCATTCATAGATAATCTATTTATAATTAGAAAGTCAAATGAACATATTGATGATTTTGTGGTTCCCGTATTACAAAACTCCGCCTCCTACACATACAATGGCCCCACAGGCAAAAAAACCGTTTCTAAAACATCAGAAGAAGAAAATCAACTAAGCACCGATTGTGCCAATGTTTATGGTCAACGATTTTATGTAAATCTCAATAACACCATAGTTTCAAGCAATGGTAATATCAATACGATTTCCAACATTCAATTTCCCAGACAAGGAGTAACCGGAATCATTACGGCCACTTCAGTTGATGGTGTTGAGCTTAAAAATCGTTTTTCATTAGCCGGAGCTGGTTTCTCCACTCCTATTTTCACATTTTCAGGCTTTAATTTCTGGATAAGCTCCAAAATTGATACAAATAATGATTCTGATGGTTATGTAGAATTTGAAATGGTTTTGGATACCCCGGTACAAAATCTTCTTATGCACTTTAGAAGCGTTGATGCCTCCATGTATCAATTTGTGGGTGATCAGCATGCAGAAACCTTACTATCTGGAGGTAGTGAATTCTTTTACGATGATTCTGGAAGAATACTTAAAGACACCGATTCAAGATCAAGAGGGAGGTATTATAGAGATGGTTATGGCTCCATTTTAATCTCTGCAGTTTCAGGCACATTTGATAGAATTGTTTGGCGAAGAGTGGATGACCCAACAAGTAATTCCCAAAACGACTCAAATTGGTTTACATTTTCCGAAGTTGAAGTTTGCAACGACCAAGATGGGGATGGGGTAACAGATTCTGTAGATGAATATCCCGAGGATGCAACACGGGCCTATTCCATAACCTATCCATCCAGTTCTACAAAAGCTTCATTGATTTTTGAAGATCTCTGGCCTTTTTTAGGAGATTATGATTTTAATGACACAGCAATAGACTACTCTATAGCTAAAATCTTTAATTCCAGTAACCAAATTGTTGCTATTGATTTTAATTATGTTGTCACGGCAGATGGAGCTGGTTTTGTAAATAGTATGGCTTTTGAAATAGAAGGATTAAGCCCAAATAATGTAGCTTCTACAAGCGGCCAAATTCTAGATAGAAACGTATTTGATCTTGCTGGTAACGGAACCGAATTAGAACAAGAACATACTGTAATTCCATTATTTGATGATCATTCCATCATTGTAAATCAAGAAAACAAAGTCAGTCTTTTGTTGGTGAACCCTATTTCCAACACATCATTGGATTTTGCTCCTTTTAACCCCTTTTTAGTGGCCAATGGAGAAAGAGAAAAAGAGATTCATTTGGCCAACCGCGAGCCAACAACATTAGGCAACTCCCAGCCAGAAGTCTTGGGGAATATAGCCGACATCAATGGTAATTACACCACTGAAAATGGTCTTCCCTGGGCTATTAATGTAATTGAATCCTTTCCACTTTTACAGGAAAAAGAAGCTATAAACAAGGGATATCTTTATTTTGAAGAATGGGCTTTATCTGGTGGAGAAAGTAGAAAAGACTGGTACAAAGATCTTCCCAACTATAGGAACACGGCAATACTAAAGGGAAATTAAATCTCCAAAGTAACAATACAGAAACAAAAAGCGCCCCTTAAAAAGGGGCGCTTTTTAATGCTGTGCTAGGCTAAATTACATTGCAGCAACTTTGCTCATCAACTTACTTTTCAAGTTTGCAGCCTTGTTGTTGTGTATAATGTTACGTTTTGCCAACTTATCTATCATTCCAACAACTGTTGGCAAAAGAGTTTCGGCAGCTTTTTTATCCTCCTCATTTCGTAGCTTTTTAATAGCATTACGAACGGTCTTGTGCTGATACCTATTGCGTAAGCGAACTGCTTCGTTTCTTCTAATTCTCTTTAATGCTGACTTATGATTTGCCATTGTACTTGTTTAAAATGAATGACGGAAAATTAAAATTGGTACTATCCAATATTTCAACTTTTCCTTTTACTATATTTTTTAATATTACTTGTAGCCCGTAGGGGAATCGAACCCCTGTTACCAGGATGAAAACCTGGCGTCCTAACCCCTAGACGAACGGGCCATTTAGGTAATAAAAAATCAAAAGTGATAAAAAAATGTTTCCATTCTATATACTTCTAACTAATTATAACCCATTATTTCACTGAACTTTGTAGCCCGTAGGGGAATCGAACCCCTGTTACCAGGATGAAAACCTGGCGTCCTAACCCCTAGACGAACGGGCCGGGTGCATAATTGCGGATGCAAAAATACAACTATTTTTAAGTCTTGCAATAGTAAGTATTATTTTTTGCTCCCTTTTAATACGCCTTGGCAAACAGTACCCTTCGGCTCGATGGTTTTCCTGTCACCATACATTTACCTTCCTGCTCTTCCACATTCCATGGAATGCAACGAATTGTAGCCTTGGTCTCTTCTTTTATTCTGTCTTCTGTTTCTGAACTACCATCCCAATGGGCAGAAATAAAGCCACCTTTTTCCTCAATCAATACCTTAAATTCATCATAAGAATCAACCTCGGTAATATGTTCTGCTCTATATGCATGTGCTCTATTATAAATGTTATCCTGAATCTCGTGCATTAAGGTTTCAATCCTAGCAACAACATCTTCAGCTTTTACGGACTCTTTTTCGAGCGTATCTCGCCTTGCGAGCTCAAAAGTGCCATTTGCCAAATCTCGTTGTCCAACTGCCAACCGCACAGGAACTCCTTTCAGCTCATACTCATTGAACTTAAAACCTGGTTTGTGGGTATCTCTTTTATCATACTTTACTGATATTCCTTTTGAACGAAGTTCTTTTACTAAAGGCTCTACTTTTTCCGATATGGCATCCAGTTGTTCTTCACCCTTATAAATAGGTACAATTACCACCTGAATTGGTGCCAATTTTGGCGGCAATACCAGTCCATTATCATCACTATGGGTCATAACCAAAGCACCCATAAGTCTGGTTGATACACCCCAAGAAGTTGCCCAAACATATTCTTGTTTCCCTTCTTTACTCGCAAATTTTACATCAAAAGCCTTTGCAAAATTTTGACCTAAAAAATGGGAAGTACCAGCCTGAAGGGCTTTTCCATCCTGCATTAAAGCTTCAATACAATAGGTTTCTTCAGCCCCGGCAAAACGCTCACTTTCTGTTTTTGTGCCTTTTATTACAGGTACAGCCATATGTTCTTCTACAAATTCCGCATATACATGCATCATTTGCTCAGCTTCTTCAACAGCTTCCTTTCTTGTTGCGTGTGCAGTATGTCCTTCTTGCCATAAAAATTCTGCGGTACGTAAAAATAATCGTGTACGCATCTCCCAACGTACTACATTGGCCCATTGATTTATTAATAATGGTAGATCACGGTACGACTGCACCCATTTTCTATACGTATCCCAAATAATGGTTTCTGATGTCGGTCTTACGATAAGCTCTTCCTCCAATTTGGCATCTTCATCTACAACAATTCCACTTCCATCTTCTGCATTTTTTAACCTATAATGGGTTACCACAGCACATTCCTTGGCAAAACCTTCCACATGGCTAGCTTCCTTGCTTAAATACGATTTTGGAATAAATAAAGGAAAATATGCATTCTCATGACCTGTTTCTTTGAACATTTTATCCAGCTGCGCCTGCATTTTCTCCCAGATGGCAAATCCATACGGTTTAATCACCATACAACCTCTTACCCCTGAATTCTCAGCTAAATCCGCTTTTACTACAAGTTCATTATACCATTTGGAATAATCCTCGCTCCTACTCGTTAAATTTTTACCCATCTACAATAGTTTGGCACAAAACTTGTGACTTTATCTTCAAAAATAGTTCGGTAAAACTAACTATTTTTAGTATGTTCAACAATAAAAATTGTATGATGATAAAGTCTTTACTCCGCCCCAGATTTCAAATTCTTTCCATATCGGCTATGGCCCTTCTAGTATTGGCCTCTTGCGGTACATACCAACAGTCTTCTTACTACGATGACGATGGAATATACTCCAACGGCAATAGAACAGTTCGTGTAGAAAAAAAATCTGCTGAAGCGGTTAGGGTTGAAAAACAAGAAAATGATATTTATGGCGATTATTTTGGGCAAAAGGCCAATGAATATGATGAAATTTTAGAGGAAGAAATTTTCACAGATGTTGATAGCTACTCTAGTGGAGTTGAAAATGATAGCATTCCTTTAGGTGAACAAACCGATTACTTTGTAAACAACAATACCTATTCTGGAAATCCAGGCTGGGGCGACAATCCAACAAGCGTATCTATAAATGTATATGACAACTGGGGCTGGGGTGGCTTTGGTTGGAACGACCCATGGTTATGGAACAATTGGGGCTGGGGTGGTTTTGGCTGGGGATACGGCTGGAACAACCCATGGAGATGGAACCGTTGGGGCGGTGGCTTTGGCTGGGGTGGCGGCTTTGGCTGGGGCTGGGCCGGTGGTTACGGATGGGGTGGTGGCTTTGGCTATCCTTACTGGGGCTACGGAGGATTTGGATATGGATGGGGTGGTTATTATGGCCGAGGCTATAACAGAGGATTCAATAGAGGGTATTACAACCGAGGATATGCTTATAACAGAAGTAGAAGAGGATATTCCAACAATGTAATTCCTGGGACAACTTTAAGAGGGCGATCTAACTTGGCATCAAGAAGAAGCGGGTACTCGTCTAGATATAGAACAGGCGCAAATAGATCTAGTGTAAGCAGAAGTGCTTCCGCAGGTAGAAGTTCAAGGACCTATAGGAGCGGAACAACTGCACGAAGATCAGTCAGTGCAGATGCAATAGCACGAAACAGAGGTTACAGAACCAGCAGAAGTACCAGAACTTCGCCTAGTTATAGTAACTCAAGAACCAATCGTTCTTATGGTTCGTCACCAGCTACAAGAAGTGGTCGCACCTATAGAAGTGGCACTGTAAATAGAAATTCTTCAGGGTACAGAACATCTGGAAGAAGTACAAGGAGTTATCAGTCTTCAGGTAGAACAGCACCCCGAAGCAGTAATTATAGAAGATCAAGTACTCCGCGAAGCTCTGGAAGTTACCGAAGTAGTAGTCCTAGCAGAAGTTCTAGAAGTAGCGGAAGCTATAGAAGTTCGCGAAGTAGCTCAAGAAGTTCTGGAAGCTACCGAAGTTCCGGAAGTTCTAGTAGATCTTCTGGCTCTTCAAGGTCGTCGTCATCAGGAAGAAGTAGTAGAAGACACTAAATTCCACAAAATTTATCATTTAAACTAAATCAAGAGAAATGAAAAGAATCTCAACTTTCATAATGGTATTGTCATGTGTTTTTGTGAGCGCACAGAATATTAACGATGTATTGCGCTATAGCACAGAAAATATCCAAGGTACTGCCAGATTTCAGGCCATGGGAGGAGCTTTTGGAGCATTAGGAGGAGATTTATCCTCCCTAAATGTAAACCCTGCTGGCTCTGCTGTTTTCAATCATAGTCAGTTTACCATTACAGGATCCAATTACAATAGAAGCAATGATGCTCTTTTTGGAAATAGCCTACGTAATTCGGACATTAATTCGGTAGAGTTGAATCAGCTAGGCGGTGTTTTTGTCTTTAAATCATCAGATAGTCCCTGGAAAAAAATCGCGCTGGCATTCAACTATGATCTTGCAGAAAATTTTGATAACGAGTTCCGTGTTGTTGGGAATACCACGCAAGGAATTGATAATTATTTCTTGAATTTTGCTCAAGGACAGGCGCTTGGCGACCTAAGAATACAGCAGGGAGAATTTATTGAGGATGCTTATTTGGATATAGGAGCTAATCTTGGTTTTGGAGCCCAACAGGCGTTCCTTGGTTTTCAAGCTGGTCTTATAGAACCCACCGTGGATGATGACGCCAATACATCTTACTTTTCAAATGCGCAGTATAGTAGCGTAAATCAAGAGTATTTACAGAGTACAACAGGATATAACAGCAAGTTTACATTAAACTTTGCGGGGCAGTATCAAGAGAATTTATACTTGGGTGCGTCCTTGAACTTTCACAATGTGCTGTACGACAGGGTCACACTTTTGAATGAAGGTGGGTATGATGCGGATTCACCTGTGCAGTTTACCACTTTTGACAATCTTCTTCATACGGAAGGCTATGGATTTTCATTTAGTGTGGGAGGTATAGCAAAATTGAACGACAATATTCGCGTAGGAGGTAGTTATCAATCTCCAACATGGTATGAGCTTACCGATGATACATCCCAACGCATTAATTCTACACTTGCTGAATCTGATATCGATTTCATAGACTTTGGCATTATAAATTTATTTGAAGAATACAGAATAAAAACTCCCGCCAAACTTACCGGAAGCGTTGCGGTAGTTTTTGGAAAAGATGGTTTATTGAGTTTTGATTATGGATATCAAGACATGTCACAAGCTGAGCTTCGCCCTACGGCTGACCCTAGTTTTGCAACAGAAAATGATTTTATTTCCAGCCAGCTGGGAGTTGTAAACACGTATCGTCTTGGAGGTGAATTTAGAATTGATGAAGTAAGCCTTCGCGCGGGATATAGATACGAGGAAAGTCCATATGAAAGTGGTGACATTATTGGCGATTTAACGGGATTTTCTGGGGGAATTGGTTATAATTTTGGAGGAAGTAGGCTGGATTTAGCTGTAAACCGAACAGAACAAGATGTAAACACCTTACTTTTTGAATCTGGAATCAACAGCTCAGCGATGATCAATAGAATAAACACCAATATTACCTTAGGGTATACCGTGAAGTTCTAAGCTTTATCAAAAAAATACAGAAGAAAGGTCAGAGAAAGTCTGGCCTTTTTTTGTTTACCTCACTAGAGAGAAGTGTCTGCGAACAGAGCGGGCAACCAAAACACCTGCATCATCACGATCATAGTCCAATCGGAACCAATAGTCGGAAGAAGGTAGTTCCCTACCATTAAAAGTACCATCCCAAGCACTACCGACACCCAATTCTTTTAATAGTTTTCCGTAGCGGTCAAAAATATATACTGTAGGGTCCGTAAGGACTTCTACGCCAAGCACATTCCAATTATCGTGTATGCCATCGCCATTTGGAGTGAAAAACTTAGGATATCCTACGACCAAAAATTCAATAGGCTCTGTAGTGCCGCATCCATTTTTATCATTAATGATAACAGTGTTTACTCCTGGTGGAACATCAAAGAACAGCGGATCATCTTGAAATTCCCCATCATTTATGGCGTATTCATAATCTCCAGTACCCACGGGAATAATCTCAATATTATAGGGGTCCGTTTGATCGCTGTTGACCAAATCATCAATTACACGAACTTCTTGCAGCTCAGGAACACCATAAAATGTGATTAAAATATCATCTGTAATAATGGTGGCCAAAGTGGTTTCAATGGTCACCCTGTACCGTCCAGAATTTGGACTAGTCACTGTAAATTCTGTCTCTGTGGGGCCACTGGCAAGCACCGTCTCATACGTGCCATCGTCATCCGCATCCAATTCCCAAGTAACGTTGGCAACTGCTGGTCCAGCTGGTGAATTTAATGCACTTAACACAATATCTGGGTCTCCTTCACAAGCAATAATATCCAATCCCAAGAATTCATCTCTTAGTGTACAATCCAAAGCTGTATTCTGATCAGCATCAACAGAACTTCCAGTAAATGTTAATGAGAAAGGTTCGGCATCACCATTAAAATTGGTGTTATAGTTATTTATAAAAAGATAATAAATTTCTCCAGCGGTCACATCTAACCATTCATCATAGGTGTTCTGACTTCCCACTACAAATGGCGCTCCAAGACGTCCATCAACAGGATTTACACCAATGCCCGTGAAACCTGTGTCATTTACTTCGTAATTACAACGAATGGGCTGCGCTGTTCCATTACCAACGATGGTACAAAAATTCTGCCCTGTAGTTTGGTCAAAAGGACCATAAAGTGCAAAATCTAACTCAGAAGTCACAATTCCATTAGCAATTACGGGAAGTGCTTCAATATCAAAACCTATTTGACCGTCAGTTCCTGCCCTAAAAACATACCAAGAGGTGTTATTTTCAATATTTGCAGAACTTACGCTTCCTTTTTCCAAACATCCAGTTTCAGTAATTACATCCGGATCAAAATCATCAATATCACCACTACCATCTGTAGTGGACAAAATGGGTGCATCCGCGCATACGGGAATAGCAGTTCTACAATCTGGGGAGTTTTGGGCATTTACGCCTATGGATAGAAGTAAAAAACAACAGATAGCGCAAAATAGAGCTCTCATAGAATTTGGGGCTAAAAAGTTATTCTAGAATCTAACTTGTATAACTGCCCAAAACATGGTTTTAGTATTTTTCAACCGAAAAAAACTACACTTAATCGATAAAATGCACATTCTGTTATCTTCTAAGGGAAAAATGGTTCTGAAGATACTTGGCATATGTCCTGTTTCCATCATTATCGATATAGGATAATTTGAACCAGTAATCCGTAGAAGGAAGGGGCTTTCCATTAAAGCTTCCGTCCCAGCCAGGGCTAAACTCCGTCATTTCTTTAATAAGTTTACCATAGCGATCATATATGGTAACGATGGGTGAGTTTAATACGGATAACCCATCTATATGCCAGCTTTCATTTAATACATCTCCATTTGGGGAAAAAATAGGTGAAAATCCAACCACCACTATATTTTCGGTTACTTCTCCGCAACCAAACACATCTCGCATGGTTACGGTATGCATTCCAGCGAGTACATCATCAAAAACAGGGCTTGTTTGAAAGGGCCCACTATCCATTCTGTATTCAAAATCTCCCTCTATATCGGTAAGAATAGTCACTTTGTTGTTTGACTGAAAATCTTCTATTTCAACATCTGAGATTGCAGGTAAAACAGAAGCCCTTACAGAAACTGTTCTTTGCGCTTCACATTGCAGTCCACCAGCAATATTGGTAGCTGTGAGTGTATAATCACCTTCTTGGGAAACACTAATATTTGGTGTTGATTCTCCTGTGCTCCAAACGTATGTAAAAGAAGGATTGCCCGCAGTTTCGCCGATAACTACCCCTGTAGCTCCTTCACAAATGGTTATTTCATCTGGAAAAACAAGCTCTGGCGTCTCAACCGCATTGAATATGAAGCTTTCAGATGCATCATAACAATCAGAATTGGTTAAAGAGGTTGTTCTTACATAGATAGTTTCCTGTCCTGGGCTTTTTGAATATTGTTTTGGCAATGGGTTTGTCCCCATCATTGCATCTGTTTGAGAGCTATGGTAACTGATGATAAAATCATCAGGGTTTTGTGCACCGAATGCTTCGCCATCTTTCATCTCCAGATTAAACATCATATCTGTAGTATTACACAAAACTTCATCAATCATTGTTCCTGTAGTCGGAATTGCATTGAATCCTACTTGAACATCACTTATAATTGAACCCGTAGCTGTTGTAACAACCACGCGATATTGTGCCGATGTTAAAACGTTTAAAGTAGGATTGGTCTCGCCTGATATCGCTGTAAAACCAGCCCCGATGTCTTGATACCATGTATAGCCAGTTGCCCCAGTCGTTGTAGCATCTAGAACAACAATATCGTTTTGGCATGCCGCTATAGGCGAACCTAAAAGATTGCTTATAATGGAACAATCCAATGCGTCTGTTGGGTTTGTAACAAAAATATTTCCGGTAAACTGAATGGAAAAGCCAGAATTTAGGTTGCTGAAATTATTGATGAACAAGAAGTAATCCTCTCCTGCATTTACATCTAGCCAATCTTCAAAATGTACAGAGTTTTGGTCCCCTGTCGGGTCCTCTCCTACGCCAATAAAGCTCTTAAAGTCACTATTATCAAAAAAATTGCAGCGAACTGGGTCTCCTAAATTATTACAATCTGTAGCTCTATAAAGAGCAAAATCCCAATCTTCAGTATTATTATGCCCAATATTAAACCCTAATTGACCAGAAGCTGTAGTCCTAAATCTGTACCAGGCCGAATTTGATTCTATACTTCCTGAAAGTGTCTGTTCCAAACAGCCACTTGAGGTAGCTCCATTAAAGTCATCAGCACCATAACCATTAGCGCCTCCATTTATTGGGGTATTATTGCAAATAGGAACAGCACTCCCACAATCTGCAGTGACTTGGGCGTGTGTTATTTGACAAAAGAAAACAACCACTAAAACTTTTACGATCAATCTCACCATAAGGGGTTGTAAGTTTGGGTGTTATAAAAGTAAACTAGCTTTTGCCTTAACAATAATTTATGTTGTCAAACTATATATACCAGATGTTAAATAGGCTATTAATGTATATCTTTGCTTTCTTGAAGAAATAGGAAATGAAACTAGAGCAGGCTTTGGAAGAACAGCATGAAGAAAGAGGCAACGACCATGTTGGTTCCTCAACAGAAACCCCTATTAGGGAAGATGCCTTTGTATTGAGCGATGAAGACAAGATTGAAAGAATACAAAAAAGCGTTCGCGAAATTATGCTAACCCTTGGTCTTGACCTAGATGATGACAGCCTGAATGGCACTCCAAAAAGGGTAGCCAAAATGTACGTTAAAGAGATTTTTGGGGGCTTGCATCCCAAAAGAAAACCAAAATCCTCCACATTTAAAAACAAGTACAAATATGGAGAGATGTTGGTGGAAAAAAATATCGTTCTATACTCCACTTGTGAGCATCATTTATTGCCTATAATCGGAAGGGCACATATTGCCTATATTTCCAACGGTACCGTTGTGGGCCTATCCAAAATGAACCGCATTGTAGACTATTATGCCAAACGCCCACAGGTTCAAGAAAGATTGAACATTCAAATTGTAAAAGAACTTCAAAAAGTATTGGGAACAGAAGATGTGGCCTGTGTTATTGATGCCAAACACCTATGTGTAAATTCTAGAGGAATCCGTGATATTGAAAGCAGCACGGTAACCGCAGAATATGGCGGAAAATTTAAGAACGAAGCCATTCGAAGAGAATTTTTGGACTACATCAATCTAGATACCGACTTTTAATTTCACATTTTTCAATGCAGCTTTATAAGAACCAAAGCCTTAGAGTACATAATTCACTTTCAGGAAAAAAAGAGTTTTTTCAACCCATAAATGAAGGCCATATCGGCATGTATGTATGCGGCCCTACCGTCTATAGCAACGTCCATTTGGGCAATTGCCGTACGTTTATGTCTTTTGATATGATTTTCCGATATTTTAAGCATTTGGGCTTTAAAGTACGATATGTTCGTAACATTACGGATGCAGGCCATTTGGAAAACGATGCGGATGAGGGGGAGGATAAAATTGCAAAAAAGGCAAAATTGGAACAGATTGAGCCTATGGAAGTGGTACAACGGTATACCGTGGATTTTCATGAAACATTGCAAAAATTCAACTTTTTATCTCCGAGCATAGAACCAACCGCAACGGGACATATCATTGAACAAATTGAAATTATCAAGGAAATCTTGGAAAAAGGCTTTGCCTATGAAATCAATGGATCTGTCTATTTTGATGTCATAAAATTCAATGAAGAAAATGAATATGGCAAACTAAGCGGTAGAAAGCTGGAAGATATGATTGCCAATACCCGACAGCTTACTGCACAGGATGAGAAGAGAAATCCACAAGATTTTGCTCTATGGAAAAAAGCAGAAGCGCAACATATTATGCGTTGGCCATCCCCCTGGGGAGATGGTTTTCCGGGATGGCATTTAGAATGCACCGCAATGAGCACCAAATATTTGGGAGAAACGTTCGATATTCATGGCGGGGGCATGGATTTGAAATTTCCGCATCATGAATGCGAAATTGCCCAAGCTGAAGCCAGTAAGGGGAAATCTCCGGTAAAATATTGGTTGCATGCCAATATGTTGACCTTAAACGGAAAAAAAATGTCCAAGTCCACAGGCAACAACATTTATCCAGCGGAGATAATGAGTGGTGAGAATGATATTCTTAGTAAAGCATATGCACCTTCCGTAGTACGATTTTTTATGATGCAAGCACATTACACCAGTATTCTGGACTTAAGTGATGATGCCCTGTTAGCTTCTGAAAAAGGATATCATAGATTAATGGACGGATTAAAAAATCTTGAAAGTATCACTACAGAAGCTACCTCCAATTTTGACATTCCTGCATGGAGGCAAAAGTGTTATGATGCCATGAATGATGATTTCAATACCCCTATTTTAATTGCACATCTTTTTGATGCCGTAAAACACATCAATCTTATCAAAGAAGGAAAGGAAACCATCTCGCAAGAAGATAAAACCCTACTTCAAAATACCATGGACAATTTCGTTTTTGATATTTTAGGATTGGAAAACCAGGCTGCAAGCAAAAATGATTCCAGTGCAATGAATGGCGTTATGGATTTGGTTATTGACCTGCGTAATCAGGCACGAGCAAACAAGGATTTTGCCACTTCAGACAAAATTAGGGACGAGCTAACCGCTTTGGGCATTCAACTTAAAGATGGAAAAGACGGAACTACATTCAGCATCAATTAAAACAATAGCAAAAACACATGGAACAAAAAGGAAGCTTACTCAAAAAAGTCCTTATTGCTCCTTTCGTTTTTTTGGTTAGAGCATATCAACTATTAATTTCTCCATACACCCCGGCCACATGCCGCTACTCTCCTACATGCTCTGCATACGCGTTGGAAGCGCTAAAAAAACACGGTCTCTTTAAAGGGGGATGGTTGGCCACCAAACGAATTTTTAGCTGTAACCCGTGGGGTGGCAAAGGGTACGACCCTGTCCCATAGCCTCTTCCTTTTGCAGGATATAGAATCATTTTAATTTGCTTGCATTTTTATGCAAAATCTAACAATTAAAAGCAAAGCTGTCTAAGATCTAATTAAGTATCTTAGACCAAAATTTTTATACATGTATTTCCTAGGTTTTAATTGGAATCCAGACGACACTCTGCTCAAAATTGGTTTTATACAACTCAAGTATTATAACCTGCTATGGATAGCCGCCTTTGTAGTAGGCTGGTATATCATGAAGAAAATCTTCCTGAACGAGAAAAAATCTTTGGAAAAATTAGATTCCCTTTTTATCTATGGTGTAGTTTCCATTATGTTGGGTGCACGTTTAGGACATGTCTTTTTTTACGACTGGGACTATTATAAAAACCATTTGGCTGAAATTCTATTACCCATTAGAGAAAGTGGGGATGGTTCCTTATTTGGTTTTATAAACGGCTACGAGTTCACTGGGTTTACAGGCTTGGCCAGTCATGGTGCAACCATTGCCGCCATTATTGGAATGTGGTTGTATTGCAGGAAATGGAAAGACATTAAAATGCTATGGTTATTGGATAGAATGGTAGTTGCTTCCGCCATTGGAACCTGTTTTGTTCGAATTGGAAATTTTTTCAATTCAGAAATCAATGGAAAAATTGTGGACAAATCATTTGCTTTTGCCACTAGATTCATCCGAGATTCAGATGATATGCCTGCTTACAAGGCCATGGCGCTAACCAAGGAAAAAACAGCCAGTGCGGCCTACAAAACCATAGAACATAATCCTGAATTTGCTGAAGTTTTGGAATCCATTCCATTCAGGCATCCCGCGCAGTTGTATGAAGGAGTATGCTATCTTTTCGTATTTATACTATTATACCTCCTCTATTGGAAAACGGATAAAAAGAACAAAACCGGTTACCTTTTTGGCTTGTTTATGGTGTGCCTTTGGACCATTCGTTTTGTAGTCGAATATTTTAAAAAGAGTCAAGGTGGTTTTGAAGAATCTTTAGGGCTTCTAACCACAGGACAATGGTTGAGTATTCCCATGATTCTAGTTGGTCTATACTTTATGTTCAGACCCACCACTAAAATAGCTTAGCTATGCGTTTGATTTCTAGTCTTTTTATAGTAATTATTATCCTGTTTGGTTCCTGCAAAACAGAGACCAAACAAGAAATAAAGACCGAAACCATAAACTTTACAAAAGAAGGGGTACTTACCATTTCAAAACCAGATACGGAGACGGCACTTGCACATTTCGATATTGAAATTGCCGAGTCTGAATATGAAACCCAAACAGGGTTAATGTATCGTGATTCCATGAAAGAGAATCAAGGCATGTTATTTATTTTTCCTGATGTGGCCGTGCATTCTTTTTATATGAAGAATACAGAAATCTCCTTGGATATCATTTATATTGATGAAAATTTGAACATTGTCAGTTTTCAAAAAAATGCCAAACCTTTTGATGAAACTGGTCTTTCTTCAAAAGTTCCCATAAAATATGTTTTTGAAATCAATGCCGGTCTTTCGGATAAATTGGGATTGGAAATTGGTGATGTGGTTTCCTTTACAAAAGATTAAATGTCAAAGTATCTTTTAGAACATCAGGCATCAGAACGATTGTTGTTTCGTAAAATAGTACCATCAGATTTTAACGATTGGCTTCCATTTTATCATAATCCACTGTCTACAAAACATTGGGATGGATTACCAAAAGACCCGGTAGTTGCCTGCAAAGAACAGTTTTCACGTGTTTTCGAACGTTATGAAATGGGCTTGGGGGGCATGAATGCCCTCACCTTAAAAGGAACAAATCAGCTTGTTGGTATGTGTGGGCTTCTTGTTCAAACTGTAGATTCAATAGAAGAATTAGAGATTGGCTACTCCATTCTACCTGAATATTGGCTACAAGGTTTTGCTTTTGAGGCTGCCCATAAATGCAAGACTTTTGCCTTTGAAAAAGGTTTTGCCAAATCCTTGATATCCATAATCCATATTGACAATATGCCCTCCCGAAAAGTGGCTATTAAAAATGGCATGCACTTAGACAAAACCACCACCTATAAAGATAATCCTGTGCATATTTTTAGGGTAAATCAAGGATAATCTCTATTTTGAAATACTTTTCTGTGGTATGGACCAACCCAAAAACTACGCAATACTCACCAATAATGGCTCACATACCAAATTCTTGGTCAAGAACCTCCTGACCGGGAATATCATTAAAGGTCTTGAAAAGTTCACTTCCATGTCTGGCTTACTCTTCTCACGATCCGAAATATACCGGTTTATGGATGAAGAGGAAAGGCACGATCTAAAGATACTTACCAAGGCAAACCAACAATCTCTTAAATCAATGAGCAGTGGGGAGCAGAAAAAAGCTTTGCTTGCTTATCTCCTTTCGCAAAAACCAGATTTTCTAGTATTAATCAACCCGTTTGACAATCTGGATGCTGCAACTCAATCTACTTTAAAGGAAAAATTGATTGCCATTTCCCAATCAACCATTTTAATACAGTTGGTAAGTCGTTTGGACGATATTTTACCCATAACTACAGATTTTTTCAAGCTGAATGGTAGAGAACTAATAAAATATGCCACTCCTAAGGAGTTTTGGCTAGCAAATAAAAAAGAGAATATCCATTTTTCAAATGCGATTCCCCCACCTATAGAACCTATTAAGGTTGACCTTCGTGAGTTAATTAACTTCAAAAATGTTTCTGTAAGTTTTGATGGTCGTCAGGTCTTAAACGGAATTGATTGGTCTATTAAAAAAGGGGAGTTTTGGCAATTAATTGGCCCCAACGGAAGCGGAAAAACCACTTTGTTATCCATGATTACAGGAGACAGCCATAAAGGGTATGGACAAAACCTAACTCTTTTTGGTCAAAAAAAAGGAAGTGGAGAGAGTGTTTGGGACCTTAAGAGAAGAATTGGCTATTTTACTCCGGCGATGACCGACAAATTTCGGGGATACCACACCCTTGAACATATGATCATTTCAGGATTTCACGATTCCGTTGGCTTATATAACAATCCTTCTGATCAAGAAAAACGCTGTGCTGTATTATGGCTCAAGCTTTTAGGCATGTATGAGAAAAAGGATGTGCAATTTTTAGAACTTACTCCTGGTGAAAAAAGATTAATCATGACAGCAAGGGCCATGGTAAAACATCCTCCCTTATTAATTTTAGATGAACCCACCGCAGGATTGGATGATGCCAACGCTTCGCTGTTTATTGCCTTGGTCAATAAAATTGCGGAAGAAAGTGAAACTGCCATTATTTTTGTCTCACATAGAAAAGAAATTGGATTACAGCCCCAATATGATTACATTTTGGAAGAGAATTCGAATGGTTCCATTGGAAAAGTAACAACCCATGCAAATAGTTGAAGCGACAGCTGCAGATGCCCAACATATAGCCTTACTGGCTAGATTTACCTTTACAGAGACATTTGCGCACTATTTTAAAAATAAAACGGAGTTACAGGACTATCTGTTACAGACCTTTAATGTTCAAAAACTTAAAAAGAGTCTTAAAAAACCAAATACGGTTTATTGGTTAGCATATATTGATGAACTTCCAGTAGGTTATGCCAAACTAAAGTTAGACTCACCATCTCCCTTTATAGCCAGCGGAAAGGTATGTCAGCTTCAAAAAATCTATGTGCTCAAAGACTTTTTGTCTAAAAAGGTTGGTCGTGAACTTCAAGATGCATTATTTAAGAAAGCCATGGCAAGTGATTCCGAAAAAATATGGCTCTCCGTATTGAAAAGTAATAGCAGGGCCATTAGTTTTTATGAAAAAAATGATTTTGAGACCATTGGTGATCACGATTTTCAAATTGGAGAAGAACATTTTAAATTTCAGGCTATGGCAAAAAATCTAAAATAATTCGGCTAATGAGGGAGAAGATTCTAAAAATATATGATGCCATTGTTGAGGCAAATCCAAATTTTGATAGAAAAGGGAAAACCATGCCCTATACCTCGGCCAACGGATATATGTTTTCTTTGATAAACAAAGACGATGAATTAGGGATTAGGCTTTCTAAGTCGGATACCATTGCATTTGATAAGGCCTATGGTGCCAAACCTTTTAAATCCCATGGAGCAACCATGAGAGAGTATGTGTTGATTCCGGATGCTTTGCTCAAAGATTCAAAAACCTTGGGAACATACCTTCAAAAAGGGTTTGAATACGTTATGTCTTTACCTCCAAAGTAATCTGATCCACGAATGGGGTTTTACGATTTATCAAAGAAGGAAAGGGTGCAGTTGGTTCAAGCTATTGAATCAGAAATTCTGGAAGATATTCATAATGGTCAAAAAAATGCCGTTCTCAGGTACTTCTCTGATGAGGATACCTACATTAGAAAGTCAGGATATTTGGCTATTGGTAAAATTCACAAATCGGCTAAAGCAAGTACGTCTACCATTATCAATTTGCTCAATACACTATTAAAATCTGACCTTGAAAAGGTAAGGCAGACCACCATTAATGCTGCTGGAGAGCTCGGGAAAACAAATTTTGAAGTGGTAGCCCATTTTTTCGATAAAGGCTTGTTTGATGACCATCATTCGGTTAGAAACGCAGTAATTGGTTCCATTAAAAAGATGGGGGAGCAAAATCCAGAGCCGGTTTTGAACTGGGCAAAGAAATACCTTCATCACCCAGATAAAGAGGTCAGGAGAGAGATCTGTCACGGCATAGAACTAAGAGGACGCAAACATCCTAAGGACATTCTCCCGTTGCTAAGAGCATTGGAGCATGATGGGACAGCACGTGTAAAAAACACCTTAATTCATGTTCTTGGACAGATTGCCTATAAAAAAGGATGTTTGGAAACTGTTGTCAAGGATTTGAACTCATGGGAAAATAAGGAATTGGTGCAAAAAGCCTTGGATGAGATTGTAGATGTTCACCACAGGTATAGAAACTTTGCAGTGCTCACTCAAAAACAAGCAATTGATTATATCGACAAAAACTATATGGGGTAAAACCACAAATAAAAAAGGCCACTCAAATGAGTGGCCTTTTTTATACTATATGAGAAGTGCTGTTATTCGTTAGCACCTGCTATTTTCTTCTTTAGTGCATCAAACATGATAGGTGTTGCAATAAATACGGATGAATAGGTACCCACAATTACACCTACAATCATTGCAAACATAAATCCTTGCAAGCTCTCTCCCCCAAAAGTGAAGATGGCCAACAACACGATTAAGGTTGTTAATGAAGTATTCAATGTACGGCTCAATGTGCTGTTCAATGCTTGATTAATATTGTCGCCATTGTTCCAGCCTTTTAGGTTCACAATTTCCCTAATACGGTCAAATACAACCACCGTATCATTCAAGGAATATCCAATCACCGTCAAAATTGCTGCTATAAAGGCCTGATCAATTTCCATGTTAAATGGCATAATGCTACCTGTTAAAGAGAAGATTCCCAAAACAATCATTACATCATGAAAAACCGCAATAACAGCACCTAAAGAGAACTGCCATTTTCTAAATCGCAATAAGATATAAAGGAACACTACCGCCAAAGAACCAATAATGGCCAAAAAGGCATTGTTCTTAATGTCATCTGCAATCGTTGGTCCTACTTTTACAGATTGCAATATCCCAATCGATTTTTCAGAAGCCCCTACAGTAAAGTCTTCAAAAGAGGTACCGTCTGGTAAGTACTTCTGAAGTGATGTGTATAGTTTATTCTGAATTTCGTTATCTACTTCAATACCTTCCACATCCACTTTGTATGGTGTAGTTATTTTAATCTGATTGGCTTCTCCAAAGGTTTTTACATTGGTTCCGCTACCAAATACGGTATTTAGTTCTGATGCAATTTCTGATGGATTAACCGCCTTTTCAAAACGGACTTGATATGAACGTCCTCCGACAAAATCAACCCCTTGTTGTAAGCCAGTGGTGAACAATGAGAACACTCCAACACCAACTAGAATAAATGAGATAACATATGCAATCTTACGTTTGCCCAAGAAATTGATGTTCATATTCTTGAACAGGTTCTTGGTTATTCCCGTAGAGAAATCCAAGCTTCTTCCCTTTTTGGCTACATACCAGTCTACTAATAAACGTGTGATAAAAATCGCCGTGAATAAGGAGGTTACAATACCAATCAATAAGGTGGTAGCAAATCCTTTTATAGGACCTGAACCAAATATGAAAAGAATGATAGCGGTAAGTCCAGTAGTGATATTTGCATCTAAAATAGATGATAATGCATTACTGAAACCATCTGCTACGGCCTGAGCTTTTCCTTTGCCCTTCGCCAATTCTTCCTTAATACGCTCAAAAATCAGCACGTTTGCATCCACAGACATACCAATGGTCAATACGATACCGGCAATACCGGGTAATGTCAATACCGCTCCTAAACTTGTTAAGACTCCAAAGATTAAAAGGATGTTCAATATCAGCGCGATATCAGCAAAAATCCCTGCTTTTCCGTAATAAAATACCATCCATACCAGTACAAACGCCATGGCAATCAAGAAAGACATAAAGCCACTATCTATAGCTTCTTGCCCTAAGGATGGACCAACAACTTCCGATTGAATAATCTCTGCGGAAGCAGGTAACTTACCAGCACGTAGTACGTTGGCAATATCTTTTGTTTCATTTACTGTGAAAGTTCCGGTTATCTCTGAACGTCCACCTGAAATAGGTCCTGTGGAAACGCCTGGTGCCGTATACACTTTGTTATCCAGCACAATAGCAATTCCAGTCTGGTTGTTAAAGGCATCTCCTGTCAACTTCTCCCATTCCTTAGCCCCTCTGGTATTCATAGTCATGCTTACCGCAGGCTTGTTGTACTGATCAAAAGTATCTTGGGCATCTGAAACAACATCTCCACTAATTCTAGGTGTATTGTCTCTATTGGATTTTAAAGCATATAGCTCAGCCACCTCTGAATCTTTTGCCGATCTCTCCCAAAGGAACTTGGTGAATTGAATATCGTTAGGCAAAAGTCTTCTTATTTCCCTCATTCTAAGGTAACCGCCAACCTCGGCAGTATCCGTTACCAATACACGGGCAATGGCATGACTTCCTGGACTTGCTGGAATTAATTTCCCTAAGAGTGGATTCACTTGTGCTGTTAAATCCAAAGAATCTTGAGCAACATCGGATAACAGCGAATCGATTTCAGATTCTGGGGTAGCAATTTCTTCCTCTTCTTCAACAGGTTCTAAAATTTCCTTTAGCTTTTCATTTGCGTTGACAAAAAAGCTACCTAAACTTTGATTGCTTTGCGGGTAAGTTTCCCAAAACTCCAACTGCGCCGTGCTTGATAATAATTCTTGGGCCCTAGCGATATCTCTTGCTCCAGGCAATTCAACCAAAATACGCCCTGAATTTCCTTCTCTTTGAATGTTAGGTTGTGTTACTCCAAAACCATCAATACGTTCACGAAGTACTTCAAAAGCTGAAACGATGGATTCGTCAATCTTTGTTCTAATGATAGGTTTTACCTCATCATCAGTCATTTGAAAATTGACAACATCACTTAATCCCTTGTTGGCGAATATATCTGGAGAAGCCAATTTGGTATCTCCCTTTATATTATCAAAGGCATCAAAAAACAATTCCAAATAGGTGTCTGGGCTATTTTTGGATGCATTGTCCGCATCTGCCAAAGCCTTATTGAAAATAGGATTTTTGGTATTATTCGCAAGCCCTTTTAAAATGTCTTTTACAGAAATTTGAAGGGTAACATTAATACCACCTTTAAGGTCCAATCCTTTGTTTAGCTCCTTTTTCTTTGCATCGTCATAACTGGTATAGCCCAATACTGGATTGCTACCAATGGAATCTAAATATGATGCTTCTAAAGCCTCACGCTTTGCTACATAGTCTTCCTCAGCTTCCGAAATTTGGTTAACGGCAAACGTTTCAGCATCCTTTTCCAACTTACCTGCTATGAAAGTGTAGGAAAGCTGATAAATACTTACCAAACCAAAAAGAAGCGCGAAAAGCTTTATAAGTCCTTTATTTTGCATTGATTATTAAATTTTTAGAAGTTTTCTTAAACAGCGTGCAAATATATCATTTCCCATAAGATTTGCCAATAGATTTTAGGGGAATTGCAAATGGGCAGATTCCTCTGCCCATTTATTTTAAATCGTTATTTGAATCCAAAATTATAGCTGAAGTAATCCGTTGGTTTTTTTAACGCCTTCTGCACTTTCCTGCATTTTGGCTTTTTCAGCATCACTTAATTCAATTTCAACAATCTTTTCTATGCCGTTTCTTCCCAACAAAACAGGTACTCCGATGCAAATATCGTTAAGGCCATACTCCCCTTCTAAAAAGGTGGAACAAGGGAACATTTTCTTTTGGTCACAGGCAATCGCTTGCACCAAACCAGATACCGCTGCTCCGGGAGCATACCAAGCGCTTGTCCCTAATAATTTGGTTAATGTTGCACCTCCTACTTTAGTATCTTCTACTACTTGTTGCATACGGTCATCACTTAAAAATTCAGAAACTTTTAGACTGTTTCTGGTGGCATGACCAATCAACGGCACCATTCCTTTATCACTATGACCTCCAATGACCATCCCGTCTACATCTGAAATCGGGGCTTCCAACGCTTCTGCCAATCTATACTTAAAACGAGCACTGTCTAAAGCTCCCCCCATTCCAATAATTCTGTGTTTTGGTAAACCCGTAGTTTTATGCACCAAATAGGTCATGGTGTCCATTGGGTTACTCACAACAATTAAAATTACATTTGGTGAATGCTCCAACAGACTAGAGGATACTGTTTTTACGATTCCAGCATTGATTCCAATCAATTCTTCCCTTGTCATTCCAGGCTTTCTTGGGATTCCGGAGGTAATCACGGCTATATCGCTACCGGCAGTTTTGGCGTAATCACTGGTGCTTCCTGTTATTTTGGTATCGAATCCATTTAAGGAAGCTGTTTGCATTAAATCCATGGCTTTTCCTTCGGCATAGCCTTCCTTAATATCCAATAAAACCACTTCAGATGCAAAATTCTTCATTGCAATATATTCAGCACAGCTAGCTCCTACTGCACCTGCTCCAACTACGGTAACTTTCATTTTTCTAAGTTTAAATTATAATCGCTCAAAAATAAGGCATTTAGGTAAGAAAAAAACTGATTTTTGGCATTTTAGGTGATATCTATTTTACTGTCGTATTGTAGGTAAAATATATCTAATGTTAATAAAAAGAGTAGTTCAACGAAGAAATATAGTCAATGGTGCCATACATCGAATTACCAACAATAGTTCTTCATGAATCAGCGTTATAATAGTCCCGAATCACGTTTTAACCTACTTAACCTATGAAAAAGTTCTTTTCATTGTTGTCGATTGTCTGTATCATAGCAATTAGCAACTGTACGAGCATTCCAGAAAACAATGACCCTATTTTGGGCATCTGGGTACGAAGTGACTCCACACTTGACAGCAAAAACGGAGAAACCATAAGAGAAGAATGGATTTTTAACGATGTATACCTAGGTAGATACCAAAGCTATACTAATTCCGGCATTACATTTTACACCGATTTTAAATGGTCTGAAGATAATGGTGTATACACTATTATTTATTCCAATGAAGAAATCACGGATGTTATTGTAAATCTGAGAGAAACCAACAATCCTGAAATATTAGCCTTGGAGAATGGTTCTGTCTTCGCCACCAGGGAATAATTGGAAGACGCACCATATGAAAATTAAAAGGCCCCGACTTACATTGGGGCCTTTTACATATATATTTATTGTATATCCTATCTAAATCCAAAATTGACGCCAAAGGTAAAAGTACTGAACTCAGCAATGTTGTAATCGGCATTAATTCTAAAGAAGCCTAATTTCAATTTTGTTCCGATGTTTGCTGACACCCCACTTACCTGATTGCTAATGGCAAACGGGTCTTCGTATGTTGTTTGGAAAGGTCCTGAAGTAACGGTATATGTACCCAAAACATCTGTATCTGACTTTCCTGTGATGTATCCTAATCCTCCATAAAAGTTGATTACTGGCAGACGGGTAGAAACGACAGCAGCAAAATTCCATGAACTAAACTTTGTATCAATCCGCTGATTTTCCCCATCAATGATATCAGTATCACTAAAATCATATTCACCACTGAGGTTGGTATATCCTATAACGGCTGATATAGCAACAGGTAGCAACTTGTCTGCAGGCAGGTGTTTGGTAAAATCATGTTGTACACCAAAACCAAAGAGACCAATCTTAACATCATCTGTATTTATCTTAGGCAAGAAGCGTGCTTTTACCTCTGTTCCTTTTATTAAACCAACACTAGCCTGAATGTATCCTGAAGGCACGAAATTGATGTCTTCTGATGAAAGTCCAGAGGGTAATTCAAATTCTTCTCTAGAAGTAATTCCGGGTGCAATTTCTGCCTCTACAAACACACGGACACCTTCAATATCACCTAAAGCCGTTGCCACTTCTTTGGAAGTACTGCCGTCCACAAATTGGAGGTTTTCGTAATCCGCTGTGTTGAGCGTAAAAGCCTTTTTATCCCCTTTGTTTTTAAAGCCAGTGATATTACCAATGATGGAAATTTCAAATCCACCCAATGGTTTAGCATCTGCGGAATTATACCATCCATTGGAGATGCTATAAACCCCTGCCTCGGTAACTGGAGCCAACCAGTCAGTTGTATACCGCTCTGCATCATTAAGACCAGCAGCAAAAAGATCATTTAAATTAGATTGCGCCATCCCTAAGGAAAAACTACATAATGCGAACAATAGAATTATTCTTTTCATCTTGTAAAATTTTTCCTAAAACTAAAAAACTCGCTCTTACAGGGCGAGTTTTTGTTGTGAAACAGCTATTATCTATACATCTATGTTCGCATAGACAGCATTTTTCTCTATAAATTCACGTCTTGGAGGTACCTCATCACCCATTAACATGGAGAAGATACGATCCGATTCGGTTCCATTATCAATGGCTACTTGACGAAGTGTTCTGAACTCAGGGTTCATGGTAGTATCCCATAATTGTTCCGCATTCATTTCACCAAGACCTTTATACCTTTGAATTCCGGCACCGCCATTCATGGATGCTACGATTTCATCACGTTCAGCATCGGTCCAAGCATATCTTCGCTTACTTCCCTTTTTTACAAGATATAATGGAGGGGTAGCAATGTACACATGGCCTCCTTCTATTAATTCTCTCATATAACGGAAGAAGAAGGTAAGAATCAAGGTTTCAATATGGCTACCATCCACATCCGCATCACACATGATTACCACCTTGTGATAGCGCAATTTTTCAAGATTCAAAGCTTTGCTATCCTCCTCGGTACCAATAGTCACACCAAGTGCCGTGTAAATATTCTTAATTTCCTCATTCTCAAAAACCTTATGCTGCATGGCTTTTTCAACGTTCAAGATTTTACCTCGAAGCGGTAAAATTGCCTGAAAATTTCGATCTCTTCCTTGTTTTGCAGTTCCACCTGCGGAATCTCCCTCTACCAAGAACACTTCACATTTTGTAGGATCTTGTTCGGAACAATCTGAAAGCTTTCCAGGTAATCCTCCAACACTCATTGGGTTTTTACGCTGTACCATTTCGCGAGCCTTGGCCGCTGCATGGCGGGCCTGTGCTGCCAATTTTACTTTTTCGACAATTTGTTTGGCATCATCGGGATGTTCTTCCAAATAGTTGGTCAACATTTCAGAAACTGCCTGACTTACGGCACTGGTCACCTCACGATTTCCCAATTTAGTCTTGGTCTGACCTTCAAATTGTGGTTCAGCTACCTTAACCGAGACTATAGCCGTTAATCCCTCACGGAAATCATCCCCCGAGATTTCAAACTTTAATTTGTCCAGCAATCCTGAATTATCAGCATACTTTTTAAGAGTACTGGTCAATCCTCTTCTGAAACCAGATAAATGGGTTCCTCCTTCGTGGGTGTTAATGTTATTTACATAGGAATGTAGGTTTTCTGAAAAGCCAGTATTGTATATCATGGCCACTTCAACAGGAATACCATTCTTTTCACCTTCCATGGAGATTACACTCTGAATGAGTGGTTCTCTGGTTTCGTCCAAGAATTTGATAAACTCCTTTAATCCTTCTTCGGAAAAAAATGTATCGGAGATAAATTCTCCCTTTTCATCTTTATTTCTTTTGTCCGTTAAAGAAATCGTAATTCCCTTGTTCAGATAGGAGAGCTCGCGCATCCTATTGGCCAAAGTCTCGTAATTATATTCTATGGTTTGGGTAAAAATGGTCTCATCTGGCATAAAAGTTACCACAGTTCCATTCTCTTTACTATCCCCTACACTTTTAACCGGATATAGGGTTTTACCTCTTTCGTACTCCTGCTCCCATATTTTTCCTTCTCTAAATACCGTAGCTTTTAAATGAACGGATAAAGCGTTGACAACAGAAACACCTACACCATGTAAACCCCCAGAAACCTTATAAGAGTCTTTATCAAACTTACCACCGGCACCAATCTTGGTCATTACCACTTCCAAGGCAGAAACTCCTTCTTTTTTATGCAATCCAACGGGAATCCCCCTACCGTTATCTTTGGTGGTTATGGAATTGTCTTCATTAATGATAACTTCAATGGAGTCGCAATAGCCTCCCATAGCTTCATCTATGGAATTATCGACTACTTCATACACCAAATGGTGCAGTCCTCTTACCCCAACATCTCCTATGTACATGGAAGGCCGCATGCGCACATGTTCCATCCCTTCAAGGGCCTGGATACTATCCGCTGAATATTGATTTTTTTTAGCTTCTTCGCTCATATATTTTCTTAATTAGCCTTGAAATTTTCAAATCTTACAAATATAAGGAATACCCAGTGGAATAAGGCACTTGAAGCTATTTGCACACCCTAAGTTATCAACAAAACTATGTGGAAAAATATACGCTGTGTTTGTGGGAAAAAGTAAAGTTTTTTTATTCAAAAAGCCCCTTAATTAAGGGGCTTTTCTGACTAATTGAAAATGAAACAAAACTGCATCTTCCTTCTACATCTATTTTTGGTTGATTGGTTATTTTATATACGCATCTTCATGAACGTTGGCCACAGCCCGCCCTGAAGGATCATTCATGTTTTTAAACGCCTCATCCCATTCTAAGGCAATCTTTGTGCTACACGCTACTGAAGGTTCCTGTGGAACGCTTAATGCGGCTGCATCTGAAGGAAAATGTCCTTCAAAAATGGAACGGTAGTAATATTCTTCTTTTGATGTTGGGGTTTGAATTGGGAATTTAAAGTGCGCATTTGCCAATTGCTCATCACTAACTTCTACTTCCACCAATCCCTTTAAGGTATCAATCCAACTGTACCCAACTCCATCTGAAAATTGTTCTTTTTGTCTCCATGCTACGCTTTGTGGCAAATAGGATTCAAACGCTTTACGCACAACCCATTTTTCCATACGCTCCCCATTGATCATCTTATCTTTTGGGTTGATTCTCATAGCAACATCCATGAATTCTTTATCCAAAAACGGTACTCTGCCCTCTATGCCCCAAGCCGCCAATGATTTGTTAGCTCTAAGGCAATCATACATGTGAAGCTTATCCAACTTTCTAACGGTTTCCTCATGAAAATCTTTTGGACTTGGCGCTTTATGGAAATAAAGGTATCCACCAAACAATTCATCTGCACCCTCCCCTGATAATACCATTTTTATACCCATGGACTTTATCACTCTTGCCATTAAATACATAGGTGTGGAGGCCCTAATGGTGGTAATATCATAAGTCTCCAGGTTATAAATAACATCTTTGATGGCATCCAAGCCTTCTTGAATGGTAAATTTTATTTCATGGTGAATGGTTCCGATATGTTCCGCTACTTTTTGCGCTGCTGCCAGATCAGGAGATCCTTCCAGTCCTACCGAAAAAGAGTGTAACTGCGGCCACCAAGCTTCTTTAGTATCATCAGATTCGATACGCATTTGCGAATATTTTTTAGCAACAGCTGAGGTTACCGAGGAATCCAATCCACCTGATAATAATACTCCATATGGCACGTCTGACATTAATTGACGATGCACTGCTGCCTCTAAGGCATCCCTAATCTCTGCAATACTTGTTTCGTTTTCTTTTACTGCCTCATAGTCCATCCAATCTCTCTGATACCATCTCTTAAACTCTCCCTCTGAGCTTAGTAAATAATGGCCCGGAGGAAATAGTTCTATTTTGGAACAGGTTCCTTCCAATGCTTTAAGCTCCGATGCCACATAAAAAGTTCCATTTTTATCCCATCCTATATATAATGGGATGATTCCCATATGATCTCTAGCAATAAAATATTCATCCTTTTCACTATCATAAATAGCAAAACCAAAAATTCCATTTAAGTCATCAACAAAGTCAGCACCTTTTTCTTGGTACAGTGCCAAAATGACTTCACAATCCGATTGGGTTTTGAATTCATATTTCCCTTCAAATTGTTTTCTTAATTCCCTATGGTTATATATTTCGCCATTAGCCGCCAAAACAACTTTTCCATCAGCACTGAATAACGGTTGTTTCCCTGATGTAGGGTCAACAATTGCCAATCTTTCATGAGCCAATATTGCTTTATCATTTGAATAAATTCCACTCCAATCTGGACCTCTATGCCTTACCTTCTTGGACATTTCCAAAAGTTGGGGCCTTAACGCTTTTGTACTCTCCTTCACATCAAACGCGCATACAATTCCGCACATATCTTTATTTTTTTATAATAATTTCAATACAAATATTGCATTAAGGTATCAATAATAAAATATTATTGTAATTATTAGTTACATTTAACAACTAAAAATTAACATTATAACATAAAAAGTAAGTATTTGATTTAAAAATTGATAAATACCATACACATTGAAAGGTTCTTAAATTTTAACGTCTCTTTATAAAAACCTCAATCAATAACACATTAGTTTTGAGGACAACTAAAATCATAATCATGAGAAATGTATTCTTACTTACTTTTTTAACCTTAACCTTGGTTTTTTCTACGGAAGCAACCGCTCAAAAGTTTAGCGGCTTGGATAAAAGTCCTGCCGATATTGCAGCATTCCCAGCTAGTTACAGAGTTTCTGATAAAGCAGTGCGCGTAATTTATAGCCGTCCCCAATTAAAAGGACGAAGTCTTTCTGAATTAGCTCCAGCTGGCAAAGTTTGGAGAACAGGTGCCAATGAAGCTGCGGAAATTACTTTTTACAAGGATGCCACTGTAGGTGGAAAAGCTGTAAAGGCTGGTACATATGCATTATTTACTATTCCAGGGGATAGTGAATGGACCGTAATTTTAAACAGTAACCTGAATCAATGGGGAGCATACTCTTACGACAGTGCAGGGGATGTAGCCAGGGTTAAAGCAAAAGCAAGCACAGATAGCGAATCTTTGGAAGCATTTTCTATTGCTTTTGACGAAGCTGGTGGCAATATGGTTATGGGATGGGGAACTACACGTGTTTCTCTTCCAATTGCCCTTTAAACACTATAATTTTAATGCAAAAAAGGCGGGCCAATTGGCCCGCCTTTTTTATTTTACTTGTTTCCCTCCAACAAAAACCTGTTGAGCTGTTAGATTGGGAATGTCATCCACTGGCATGGTCATAATATCATCACTTAAAATGACAAAATCTGCAAATTTGCCAACCTCAATACTTCCTTTTTCGTTTTCCTCAAAATTGGAATAGGCTGCCCAAATAGTCATTCCTTTTAAAGTTTCTTCTCTAGAGAGTGCATCTTGCATTTGAAAACCTCCTTCTGGGTATTTTTCTACATCTTGACGTGCCACGGCAGCATAAAAGGTTAAAAATGGATTCACTTGTTCCACGGGAAAATCGGTTCCTAAAGCTACCATACCGGCTTTTTCCAACAATGTTTTAAAAGCGTAAGCTCCCTGAACACGTTCTTCGCCCAAACGGTCTCCTGCCCAATACATATCGCTCGTTGCATGTGTTGGCTGAATGGAGGGGATAATTCCGTCTTTGAAATAATCAAAATCTGTTTCTGAAATAACCTGCGCATGTTCCACCTTCCACCGTCTATCTTGCTTATTTTTCAATGCCTTCTTATAAGCTCTTAATACCACAATATTGGCCGAATCGCCAATGGCATGGGTATTCATTTGATATTCAGTAGTAGCAATTCGCTCCGCCAGTGCCTCAATTTTATCCACAGGGGTCACCATAGCTCCAAAATGACCTTCTTTATCGGAATATGGAGCTTTAAGGGTAGCTCCCCTAGACCCCAAAGCACCATCTCCATAGACTTTAACAGATCGTACGTTAAGCTTTTCAGTCTTTACAATTCCTTTATTTAGATAATAGTCAAGATTCTCGGAAGTATTGCTTACCATAGCATATAGTCGTATGGCCAATTCACCGGATTGTTGCAAACTATCTATAAGTTCAATAGTGGATTTATTTAATCCAGCATCATTTACCGTAGTTAAACCGTAATTAAAACATAGGCGTTCTGCATCTTTTAGCGCTCGGATTTGGGTTTCTCTATTGGGTTTTGGAACAATGGCATCTATCATTCCTTGAGGATTATCCACCAATACCCCTGTTATGCTTCCATGCTCATCTTTGACAATTTCCCCTCCTTCTACCAATGTCTCTTTGGTAATTCCAGCTAAATCCAATGCTTTTTGATTGACCAAATAGGCATGGCCATCTACACGCTCCAAAACAACCGGAGTATCAGGAAATAACTCATCAAGCTTATCTTTTGTTGGAAATTCCTTTACCTCCCAATCATTTTGGTCCCATCCTCGACCTCGGACAAAATTGGCAGGGGTTTCTTTTTGAAACACTAAAACTTTATCCACAATCTCTTCAAAACTGGAGGTTCCGACTAAATCTACAACTTGTTGGTTAAGCCCCAAACCATAAAAATGACAATGGGCATCTATTAATCCTGGGACAATGGTCTTTCCTTGGGCATCTACCTCTTTCTTTGTTTGAAACTTTTGAAGAATGTCTTTGCCATCGCCTACAGCGACAAATACCCCATCTTTTATGGCTACGCAGGTTACTTTGGAAAAACCTGAATCAACCGTATAAATATTGGCGTTGGAGACAATTAAATCAACCTCTTCTTTTGAGGTGCAAGACACACATAAAAGCAGGATAATAGTAGAAAGAAAAAGCTTGTTCATTTTTGAAGGTTTCCTTCAAAAATATAAAAATGCATACGTAATACGAAGTTTTAATTGTTTGGCAAGCCCTATTAATCTTGAAACTCGGTCATAACGAACTCTACCCTACGATTAGAAAGGTGATCTTCTTTGATTTTTCCATTTCCAAGTGGCCTGGTATCGCCAACACCTTCCCAAACAATACGATTGTCCTCAATACCTAAGTTTTTAAGGTACAATGCAACGGCCCTTGCTCTTAAAGAAGATATGAATTTGTTGTATCCAGGCTGCCCTACATTGTCCGAATGACCTGTAATCTTCATTTGCACCTCTGCATTTTCTTTGAGGTACTTGAATATTTTCTTAACGCTTGCAACCGCTTCAGCATCCAGTTCGTACCCTTTTGGTTCAAACGGATTGCGCTCTAGAACATAAATTTTATCCTTTTCATAGTTTACCCTTGGCAATTCCTCCAGCACTACATTATCAACATAGTAATAGGAGAAATCGCCAGATAATACTGGACCTTCATGTTCCAAAAGTGTTGTATCTACATTGTTATCAAAATTACCAACGATGATATGGTTTTCAAACCCTTTGGCTTCAAATTCTGCAGTCAGTGTAACCCATTCATCCTTGTTTGCCAATGATTTATTTGGTTTTAGCTTTACTTCATAAAAAGCAACATCTTCTTGTAAATCTATACGTGAACCGGTCAAGGCTGAACTGTTGGGAAGCTTAATTTTTTTATTGATCAGTACAATTGACATATTTTTTAATGCCAGACTAGATGCCTCGGCCAAACTCAATTGCAAAGAGATTTTATAGGGGTGCTTTTCTCTAAGCGTTCTACTCGTGTTCAACTGAATATATTCACGATAGTCGTTTAATGCATAAAAGTAGAGTCCTACATAACCGGAACCATCTGTCGCTTCCTGTGAGCCCTTAAAATTGGACGGAATCCCAAAATCACTTGAACCACATGCATTAAAATAGTCACCTGAACTGGACGATGGTAAGGAAACGTCTTCAAGTAAGCTGCCAAAATTGGTAATGTTTTGAGGGCAGTTTTTATAATTTTCAAAGCTGGGGTTTAGAATCAAATTTTGTGCAAAAACTGAGTTCCCTAGCAGAAAGCAAAAACTGAGAGATAAAAAAATACGAGTAGCCTTATATACCATAGTTTAGTTTGATTTATAGGTTCTCGTACCGCCTATATAAACGTGGGTTTTTAGCCCTTATTGTTCTACATTATATTTTTTGATGTTACCATTTTCATCATTCCTGTGATACTAACTTGCGATAAAATTCGTTACTATAGTCCAAATCTTACTATGATGCGCATAGTGACCTATATGCTGGTATTATCCCTAGTTCCTTATTTTGGTTTTGGTCAAAATAAGATAACGGGTAAAATTGTTGATCAGCTTGGATTTCCTGTTTACCGAGCCGCTGTTGAGATAAATGCAACGGACAGCATTACCTATACCGATTATGATGGTTCTTTTACGCTAAGCAGTGAAAAAGATTTTCATTGGAAAATTAATATTAGCTCTAAAGGGTATAAACCAGAGTCCTTTTTTGTTTTAAGTGGTGGTAATACGGGCAATATTGTATTGGAATATGATGCCGATATAAAGAAACTATTGGATGGTAGTTCTAGCTTGCACCAAAAATTTTACTGGGATTCTTGGAACAAAGCAATTTTGTTTCCCAAATCGGAAGATCTTCTGGCCAGTACCTCTGTTTTTCTCAATTGATTTATCAACTTTTCTACGGATAGAATATTATTCGTCGTCAACAAATTCGGTCATCACAAATTCCACGCGGCGGTTTTTTCTACGTGCTTTATCGGAAAGTGTGCTATCTAAAGGAACCTTGTTGCCATATCCAGCGTAGGTGATACGGCCTTTTTGAAGTCCTAGTTGCATTAGATATTTGGCAACGGTCTTAGCTCTTTGGCTGGATAATACATCATTGTATTGTTCTGAACCCAAGTCGTCAGTATGTCCACTGATAGATACCTTTAAATTGGGATTCTTTTTAAGGTATTTATATACATCTTTCAAGCTTTGCTTTGCCTTTGGTTCAAGCTCAAATCTGTCAAAGTCGAAATTCACATGATTGAGCACATAACTTTGATTTGCCTTATAATCCGGGCCTAAATATTCAAGAGAAATATCATCCAGATAATAATAAGAGTAACCTTCGGTAGTAGTCGATGCTTTTTCAAAATCCAAATAATGGGTTCCCCCATTGCTCTTAAAATTACCGAGAACTAGTATACTTTCAAATCCCTTGGCTACAATATCCAGACTTACCCGCATCCACTCCTTTTTATCATCATAAAAGCCGGTAGCTGAAAACTGTTTTGCATGAGTAGTTTTAGTACTTTCTGATGATAGCACCGCATTTGAAAGTTGCCTTTTGGTATGTATGGATAAAGGATGTTCTGAAAAAATAGCACCAATATCCATAACGGCTCCATCCGATTTCTCGGAAAGACTTAAGGAAAGACTCAATTTATACCGATGCCCTTTCTTTAGGGTTTCGGATAACGGCACTTGAATATATTCTCTGTAATCTTTTGGGGCATAGAGGTATAATCCAGCATAGCCATTGCCTTCATAAGCTTCTTGTTTTCCCTTAAAATTCACGGGGATTCCCAACTTGGTTTTACTGCATTCATTAAAATAATCGGTAGTTCCAAGGGTTGGTGCACTCCAAAACTCTGCATCCCTGTTTAAATTACTCATTTTAATAGGGCATTCCACAAAATCCTCGAAGCCACCATTGTGTACAAGGTTTTGTGCTACCATTGATGAAGAAATCAGGGTAAAAGTGAAGTAGGACACTATGTAGATGAATCGTAATCGCATGACTTCCAATTCAATTGGGGTCTGCCAAGATGTTCAAAAAAACAAGTTGACATTCAAATCATAACGATTTTCGCTATAGTTTATTGTGTATTTACTTACAAATTAGAAGTCAAACTTATACGAAACTCCAGCAAGAGCCTGAAAGCCCTGAACCCTAAAATTGGCCCAACGCTGATAATCATTGTTAGCAATATTGGAAGCTTTTACAAAAATTGAAAGCTGCTCGTTAAAGCGATATCCTACATGGGCATTGGCATCAAAAAAACTATCCAAAGTCACTACAGTAGATGGAAATAAATTTGGAGGCGTATTGGCCAAAGCATTGGATATAAGATCGTCTCGCTCCCCAACATAAAATAAATTAGCTCCAAAGTACCATTGCTTGTCTATTTGATAGTCCATAAACAAAGACCCTTTAATACTTGGCAGATTCCAAGCAGGATTATCCGTTTCGGTATCATAATCATAAAATTCCGCATTGATTCCCAAAGTGAAGTTTCGGTTTACATCAATATTCAATTCGCCAAAAATCCCCAAGGTTTTTACATCATCATAAAATACTTGGAATGAATTACCGTAGAAATATCCCTTCTCATCTGTCCGTATCAAATTTTGAGGATTTAAAAAGAATAAGGGTTTTCTATTTTCAGCAGCATAAGACCCTTTGATGTTGTATCCTACATTAGATAATAATTGTCCTTTTAAACCTAAATAACCTTCGTATTGTTGGTCTGTAGGCTGAATGGTAAGCGTTGGAGAAACATAGGGATTCTCCTGTACAAAATCATAATATGAATTTTGTTTGAGCTCACCTTCTAACCCACCATACGCTATAACGGCCTCATCCAACAATCGGTAAGAAGCTGTAACCGCCGGATAAATATAAAAGTTGCTGTCACTGTTTTCTGTATCCATTCCATACACAAGATTGGCACCCAAGTTGAGCGTGAGGTCATCTCTCAATATCAAAAGGCTTGGATTTATACTGGCCTGAAAATGACTGTAATCTATCTCGGTATCATTAACGGTGTTGTTCAAGGATGCATTTTTAAAATTCCCGCTTACGTAATCCAGCTTGGTATTTATGGTAATCAACTCTTCCGTGATGGGTAATTCTATGGTCGGGTTAATGACCACCCTATTTTCCCCAGATTCGGTAGCATCCCAAAATCGCCTTAGCAAAATATTCCCTTTTTTAAAAAAAGAATCTTCCAAATTTAAATGTGCTTTGGCCTGGGCACTAAAATAGTTTTGTCTCTCATCAATGGAAGCAACGGTAGCGTCATCAAAAGCCCCATTTTCAATACCATACCAATTATATAATTGATGTTGAAGCCCAATACTACCACCCCACTCCATATCCCTATCTTTTCTCGCATAGGATACATCAAACTTTGTGTTGTAAAAATCAGCATCCAAAGGTGTGGTTTCAATAGCTCCTCTAGAAGAATGATGGCTTAATCCAAAATCCAATAAATCCTCTCCTCTGTTAAACTCTCTGCTGGTATATAAATCTACTAGAGCATTGTTGAAATTTCCCAAGCCCACAGATGCATACGAATTATATAGGGTTGGTGCAGGTGTTTTTTTAACCCTAGAGGCCTTTCCTTTAGCTGGAGTAAAGGTCGAGGCTACGGGCACCGAAAAAATACTGTAGTTTATTTTTTTCTTTTGAAGCACAATGGAATCATTCAGATTGGGGTTCGATTTTATCTTAAAGACATCTGAAACAGTGGGGGAATACGGTTTAACAACAGTAACCGTTTCAGTGCCTATATCATCGGTTTCCTGAGCTGAAACAGTTCCCCAAAGGCTCAAAAATAGAATTGAAATTATATAGCTGTTCTTGTACATGTGTTCTCTTGATTTAGTTCCCATTAGGATCTACTGAAGAATTGCTTTGCGCCTCTCGTGACTTTATTATGGAAAGTTCTCCTTTCGCTTCGGCCACAATTTCATCGTACTCTGAAAAATTGGAAATTACACTCTCCAAAATATAAGTGGCCTGAAAGGCATCTTGTAGGGCATAAAAGTTTTTGGCCATTATAATCAGTCCTTTTCCTCCCCACTGTTTATATCCAGAATAGTCTTTTGCCAATTTTTGAACTGCTGTATTTGATGCCTCAAAATCTTGATTCTTATTTTTAAAATACGCATCGTAAAACCAAGCTTCCGCAGCCATCTCACCAACAGCTATTTTCTTTACTTCTTTGTAGGCTGTAGCGGCCAATGCTTCATCTTTGGTTGCAATGGCAGAGCGGGCAATCATAATTTGCGCATCACTTTTAATACGATTGTCAATCTTTGGGGCTTTTAGCACCTTTTCCGCATATGCAATGGTCTGTCCATAGTCTTTTTGGCCATAATAACCCTTCATTAAGTTTGATTGGGCAAAGGTTCTATTTTGAGTGATTTCCGCAGTGTTTTCAAGTTGCTTTAAATAAGGCAACGCTTTTGAATAATCTTGCTTGCCCACATAGATTTCACAGACACGGGCAAGGGCCTGCTCTGTAAACTCTCCATTCCCGCTATTTGCAACCGTTTCATATTTAGGTAGGGCATTATCCTTATCTCCTTTTGAAAAATAAAGTTGGGCCAAATTAAAATTCACCTGCAGTGCATGAAGCCCATTAGGAAATTCTTTCAGGTAATCTTCATAAGCTCGAATAGCGGTTTCTGTTTTTCCTTCCACATGCTTTCTATCTGCAGCTTCAAAACTGGCGTTATCCAATTCCGCATCCGTAACTTCAACAAAATCTAGATTTCTGGCCCATGATGCATATTCGCTCACCCTACCCTCATCCACATACACCAATTTGGCCGTGGCAACGGCTTGTTTGGCTTCTTGGGTGTTTGGATACTTCTGCACAACCGCTTTTAACTTCGTTAATGCTTGGTCATTTCTACTTGCATTATAGTGCACTAATCCCTGACGCAACATCGCGCGAGGCGCAAACTTACTTCTTGAAAATTCGTTGATAAGGCGGTCATAGGTTTGTAAACCCATGGATTCTTTATTGGTTTTTATGTAGGAATTACCAAGTTCAAACAACGCATCATCTCTAAGGGAGGATTTGGAATAGCGCACCAAAAATTGATTCAATCCATCAATTTTAGCAGAATTATTTCCCAAAAACCCGCTACATAACGCTTTTTGAAATGCTGCATAATCTCGTTCGGGGCCATTCAATTTAGCCGACTCTGTATAAGCAGATTGCGCCAATTTGTATTTACTGGTCACAAAATAGCTGTCACCCAAACGCAGATAACTATCGTTCCGTTTTTCGCTGTCCCCTGTTCCAGAGGTAATATTTTTATAATAGGAAATAGCATTGCCATAATCCTTTAGCTTAAAATAGCAGTACCCCAGATTGTAATCCAAATCCTGATATTCTTGCAGCTCTTTGGCAGCAGGCAATTTTTGAAATTGAACAAAATCAACAAGCGCTTCATCAAATCTATTTAATCGATATTCAGACTCAGCTTTCCAATATAAGGCACGTGCTTCAAAATTTTTGTTTTCCGCATTCTTTAAAGATTTGGAAAATCGTTTCAAGGCTGGTTCATAATCTCCATCTATAAACAATTCTACCCCTCTATAGAAAGCAACTTTTTGATACGTTTCTTTACTAGCATACTCCTTGTTTTCCTCTAAAAGCACCATGGCTCCCTCAAAATTCTTGGAAGTAATATAGGAATCTACCAACAACTCTTGAATTTCCTGCTGGTGCTCGTCTTTAGGGTATTTATCCAGATAAGCTGTCATTACCTGCGGAACCGGCTCGTAAGCGTTTCCTATTTCATAACTCAGACGGGCATAATTCAGCAGTGCATCTTTTTGTATTTCAGCACTGAAATCCATTTGCGAAGCATTCCGAAAAGCATTAAGTGCTTCCGGCTTTTTATCCAGCTTTAAATAACATTCTGCCAAATGATAATAGGCATTTTGCGAAACGCGATTAGTGCCCCCAATAATTTTATTGAACTGCTGAATGGCGCCTTCATAATCACCTTGTTTATAATGGCTGTATCCAGTAAAATAGTAATCCGTATTGCTTAATTTTCCACGTCTTCCCCGATACTTTTTTAAATACGGAATCGCTTCATCATATTGCTCTAAATTGAAATAGCTTTCTCCAATAATCTTATTTAGTTCTGATATCTCCTTACGATCAGATTTTGGCAATTGCCTTTTTGCCATGGCAATGGCTTCCTCAAAATTGCCCAGTTTAAAGTTTAAGTCTGCTTGATAATAGGATAGCTTTTCATTGAGTAATTCTGGATCTGTTATTTGGTCAAACCGAGCGCTGGCCTCATCATAATCGTCTTGCTCATACGCGATGTATCCCAAATAATATTTGGCCTGTGATCCATATTTTGGCGAATTGCTCACCTTACTCAAGTAGCGTTCTGCTTGTTTTGGTCTTTTAGAGGCATAGAGTGCATACCCATTATTGAAGTTAAAACGTTCCTTATCACTATTAGACATGGCGGATTGGTCCACCTTTTTATACCATTTAAGAGCGTAAGGGTATTTTCCCGTTTCAAAATAATAATCGGCTACATCTAAAAAAGCAGAGTTACGCTTGGTAGAAGTAGGATATCTGTCCACAAAATCCTCCATCATTTTATCAGCACCACGCTGATTTAAACGAATGGCGGCGTTGGCAGAATAGTATGCGCTATTGGCTTGTGTTTCTCCATCATTGGATTCAACTTTGACCTTATCAAAAATAGCTTGTGATGCTTGGTATTGTTGATTGTTGTACAAAGCAAGGGCATCTTGATAAGCTTTTTTCTCGTGTGAATAGATTTTGGTTTTCTGTGCTGAAGAAAGAAAAATAATTCCCAAGAAAACCAGGGAAAAAAGGAGGTTTTTTCGATTCATAGTGTTCTACGCTGTTCTCGATTGACTTTTATATAACGTCAAAATTTAGGCCAAAGTATGTTTACGTAAACTGAGAAGGCTAATTCATCAATATTTCTCCAATGAAATTATAGAAATTATTAGTTTTAATCACGAAGTTAATCTACCTCAACACTTCGAAAGGTCCAAAACAAAACAGTAGGTGGAAAATCATCTCATTGTTATTGTTATGACCATTGCATCAAAAACCTCGCAATATCGGGCCAGTATACATTGCCCATTGGTTTTCTTGGCTACGGTAAAAAGCTGTAATCTTTAATCTTAACATATGTCCTATTTGTTCTTTTTGATAGCTATTCCACTATTGCTGTTGATTTTTGTTTACAACAATCTCATAAGCAAGAAAAACAAGGTGCTCGAAGCTTTTAGCAGTATCGACGTCATCTTTAAAAAACGAACAGATTTAATCCCACGTCTGGTCAGCACAGTAAAAGGCTATATGAAACATGAACGGGAAACACTGACCGAAATCACCAAAATCAGGGAACAAATCATTAATGATAATCTTGACAGTGACCAAAGGGTAGTTCTAGAAAACAAAATGGATGGCATGCTAGGCAAATTAAACATTGCTGTGGAAGCCTACCCTGATTTAAAAGCCGGTGAAAATTTCCTTCAACTTCAGGCAAGTTTAAATGAGGTGGAAGAACAACTTTCTGCAGCCAGAAGAGCCTACAATGCAGCCGTAAATGATTTCAATAATGCCATTGAAATGTTTCCATCCAACATTATTGCCAAACTCATGGGGTACAAACAAAAACTCTTGTTCAAAATCGACCCATCCGAAACAAAACCTCCTGTCATTTCCTTTTAATCAAATTCCGATATGACTGATTTTCAAAACATCAAAAAAGAGCTTTTGCCTATATTACAGGAAGCAGAGAAAGCTAGAAAAAAATATCACTTTTATAAAAAAGCAAGCTCTCTGTTCATACTAACAACCTTTTTGAGCTTGTTTATCTCGCCTTTTTTTTCATATTTTTTTAATTATCAATTTGGAAAATGGGCCACCAAAGCTGTCTCGGAAATTTCACCATTTTCCGTGTATGCGATTATTTTTGCATCCTTCGTTTTATTCTATGTAATCCTTATTGTCCCAAACATTCACAAAAAAAAATTCAAAACATCGGAGAGAAAAATTTTAAAGACTATTTTAAACAAAATAGCTCCTGGTTTCAAGTTTTATGAACGAAAACAGGTTACATCCGAAGAAATAATTGATAGTAAATTGATTCGAACATACCGCCAAGTACCAAGAAACAATCGATACGGTAAGTACGAGAAGGTCTATAACTTAAATTTTGGTTTGCTATCATGAAAAATAGGTGACACTATCATTTCTATAGGAGACGTTAGGGTTTTTAATCAAAGTTTATATACTTCATATTTAACATACTTTCCCTTTTTGATTCATTTCCATTTAATGTACAAATACATAAAATCATGGTTTTCAAAAAGAACCATGACTCTTGTTATACCTGATTTTACTGGGATGTTTGCCATGGTGGACTTTAACAAAAGACTGAATGGGACCACTTTGATCTTACCCGATAAATTTGAGAAAAGAATTAGTTATTTGGCCAAGACTTTACAATCCTTGAACCTTAGGAAAGAGAGATTGGTCAATTTGGAGGATCCCACCTTTGAAAAGGAATTTGTGGTGTACGGCACCGATCAGGTTGAAGCACGATATATTTTATCTCCATCCCTAATGAATAGAATTTGTGCCTTACAGCGGAAAGTAGGTAGTTCTATGATGCTTTCTTTTAAGAATGACAAAATGTATATGGCCATAGAACATCCTTATGGGTTTTTCAGCCTCAACGAAAGCAAAAATCTAATTACTTCCGATGCTCTTGAACTTTTTTATGAGGATATTACGAACGCTATTGGCATAGTGGAAGATTTAAATTTAAACACTAAAATTTGGAAACGATAATGCCAACACCATGCATTCAAAACATTCTTTAACGAATAATTTTGATGCGATTTAGCATATTTTCAGATACTTTTGTTTGGTATTTGAATTAAAATCATGCTCGAGACTATCTTAAAATTACAAGACGTTGCCGTTTTTCAAAATGAAAACCTCATTTTAAACGATATCACTTTAGAAGTCAAAAAAGGTGAGTTTGTTTATGTAATAGGAAAAACGGGCAGTGGTAAAAGTAGTTTTATGAAAACACTATATGCAGATATCCCACTAAAACAAGGTACTGGCAGTGTGGTTGATTTCGATTTAAAGAAACTTCAAGAAAAAGACATCCCTTTTTTACGCAGGAAATTAGGCATTGTTTTTCAGGATTTTAAATTGCTCCCTGATCGGAACATCAATAACAATCTGCGCTTTGTGCTTAAAGCAACCGGATGGGTAGATGCTTCGAAAATGGATTCGAAAATTGAAGAGGTATTGGACAAAGTAGGCATGAAAACAAAAGGTTTTAAGTTTCCACATGAGCTTTCTGGGGGAGAACAGCAACGTATTGCCATTGCCAGAGCATTATTAAATGATCCTGAGCTAATTCTTGCCGATGAGCCTACAGGAAATCTTGATCCCCAAACCAGCGTGGAAGTGATGAAGGTTTTGCAAGACATCAACCAAAATGGTCGCACCATAATTATGGCTACCCACGATTATGCCCTTATACTAAAATATCCACACAAAACGCTAAAATGTGATGGCAGCAAAGTTTTTGAGGTCATTCAAAAAGCTATGTAACCATGATTCTAAAAAAACAGGAATGTAGCAGAAGTAAAAAATCCAAACCATTAATTGGTATTCTTCTTTTCCTCATTTCTATAGTTTTGCTAGTATTAACAGGCCCTTTAGGATTTATTTATGGGTTGTTTCAGCAACTTTTTACCAACGGCTTAAAAGGAATTGGTGAGTTTTCCTTAAAAATTGCGATTTCCATAGATCAATTGGGAAATGTTTTGATGCAGCATCTCTTTAATGCCCTCTGGATTACCAATGATGGATATGCTTTTGGCAATAGTGATGAAACCATTTCAAGTGCGCTAGGCAAGAACAAGCAGTTAGGCACATTAACGGGATTTGGAAAACTCATAGATAAGATTCTAGATCGCATTGATCCAAACCATACCCTTAACTCCATTGACTACTTCATTCAACCTTCTGACAAAACTCGTTGAAAACTATTTAATATTGTTAACGGGTTAACTTTTTGACTCTCAAAGTTTTTTGTTTATTTGTTAAAATTAAATTTTCGTCCCATTTATGGAAATTCTTGGTATTGATATCGGCGGAACTGGTATTAAAGGAGCACTAGTAAACGCTGAAACCGGAGAAATGTTAACGGCAAGACACCGGATTCCCACCCCAAATTCAAGAAAACCTGAAGAAATGGCTGAAGTTGTAAAACAGCTTGTTGACCATTTTAACTATAGTGGCCCTGTTGGCTGTGGTTTTCCAACCATTGTAAAGAATGGTGTTTGTATTTCGGCAGGAAATCTTCATCCCAGCTGGGTTGGGGTAAATATTGACGAGTTGTTCACTGAAGCCACCGGGCAGGAGTTTACAGTATTAAATGATGCTGATGCCGCAGGTTATGCCTCGATGAATTACGGTGTTGGAAAAGGTCAAGAAGGTCTGGTTATTATGATTACCGTAGGTACTGGACTGGGCAGTGGTGCATTTTTTAATGGAGTACTGCTTCCAAACTTTGAACTTGGTCAAATTCCTTATAAAAAGTATAAAAAAATTGAGCAGTGGGCTGCTGCATCAGCTAAGGAAAAGGAAGGGCTTACCTATGAAAGGTGGGGTAAACGCTTCAATAAATTCCTAAAATATGTGGAGTTGATTGTAGCTCCCGACCTTATTATAGTAGGTGGAGGTACATCAAAAAAATGGGCTGAATTCAATCATTTACTTACCATAGAAACAGAAGTAGTAAAAGCAGAGCTAATGAACCATGCGGGTATTATTGGCGCAGCTATCGCTTGTTTACGAGAGCACCACCACGGTCATTTAAAGCAGAATAGCTAATCGATTTTATTCCTTTTTCTGTCTACTTCTTTTAGAAAGATTTTTCGAAGTCGAATATGGTTTGGAGTCACCTCTACATATTCATCTTTCTGGATGTACTCCAAGGCTTCTTCCAATGAAAACTTTATTGCGGGTACAATTTTAGCCTTATCATCTGCTCCTGAAGAACGTACATTTGACAACTTTTTGGTCTTGGTTACATTCACGGTCATGTCATCTCCACGAGAATTCTCCCCGATAACCTGGCCCTCATAAATGTCTTCACCTGGATCAATAAAGAACTTTCCTCTTTCCTGTAATTTGTCAATAGAATAAGGAATAGCAGTACCATTTTCCATGGAAACCAACGAACCATTTATCCGTTGTGCAATATCTCCCTTTAATGGTTGATATTCCAAAAACCGATGTGCCATAATAGCCTCACCTGCAGTGGCTGTCAATAACTGATTTCTAAGACCAATAATTCCTCTTGATGGTATTATAAATTCACACAGCATTCGAGAACCTTTGGCTTCCATACTGGTCATTTCTCCTTTTCTAATGGATACCATTTCCACAGCTTTTCCAGATACATCTTCCGGTAAATCAATGGTCAAATGTTCAACTGGTTCACATTTTACTCCATCAATTGTCTTAATAATTACTTGTGGCTGTCCAATCTGAAGTTCATATCCTTCTCTTCGCATGGTTTCAATTAAAACCGAAAGGTGAAGTACCCCACGTCCAAAAACCATAAACTTATCTGCACTATCTGTTTCATTAACACGTAGTGCTAAATTTTTCTCCAATTCCTTTTCGAGACGTTCCTTGATGTGTCTTGAGGTCACAAATTTTCCATCCTTACCAAAAAATGGGCTATCATTTATGGTAAATAGCATACTCATGGTAGGCTCGTCAATAGCTATGGTCTTTAGTTTCTCTGGATTTTCAACATCGGCAACAGTATCTCCAATTTCAAAACCTTCCATCCCAACAATGGCACAGATATCTCCTGCAACTACTTCTTGTACTTTTTTACGACCTAAACCTTCAAAAGTAAAAAGTTCCTTTACTTTGGTTTTTACGATACTTCCATCTCTTTTGACCAAAGAAATTTGCTGGCCTTCTTTTAGAGTGCCACGTTGCAATCTACCGATAGCGATACGTCCTGTGAAAGAAGAAAAATCCAAAGAAGTAATCAGCATTTGTGTTGAACCTTGTTCTGGTTTAAACTCAGGGACATGCTCTATTACCATATCTAACAATGGTTCAATATTTTCAGTAGGTTTTTCCCAATCTTCGCTCATCCAATTTTGCTTGGCCGAACCGTATACTGTTGGAAAATCAAGCTGCCATTCTTCGGCTCCCAATTCGAACATTAAGTCAAAGACTTTTTCATGTACTTCTTCTGGGGTACAGTTTTCCTTGTCCACTTTGTTGATCACCACACACGGCTTTAACCCTAAATCGATTGCTTTTTGCAATACAAATCGGGTTTGTGGCATTGGCCCTTCAAAAGCATCTACCAATAGTAGCACTCCATCTGCCATGTTAAGCACGCGTTCTACCTCACCTCCAAAATCGGCGTGACCAGGGGTATCAATAATATTTATTTTTGTTTCCTTGTAAACAACGGAAACATTTTTAGAAACAATGGTTATTCCGCGTTCGCGTTCTAGATCATTATTATCCAAAATTAAATCACCTTTATTTTCATTGTCCCGGAACAACTGACAGTGAAACATGATTTTATCAACCAAGGTTGTTTTACCGTGGTCAACGTGTGCAATGATGGCAATATTCTTAATTTTGGACATAATCTAAAATTTTAAGCCCGCAAAGATACTGCTATTTTCCTCTTGTTAGCACTATCAAATGTTATTTTTATCTTATTGATTTTGAGGGCATTCCAATTATCTTCCAACACACCATCTTTTCTCGCTAATAATCCACCCCAAGCTTAAATTAACAACTGGATGAATACCACCTTCAAAAGGTCCTGCATAATATGCTGCTCCAGCATCAATAGAAAAACTCAATCCAGAATTATAGCTTCGCTGAACTCCATAAACTAATCCACCATAGGCGTGTATTCCATCAACCAACCTATTTTCCACTACTCTATCTCCTGGTGAAAATAAAGCCACAGTGGGAGCTACGTAATTTCCAGAATTACCATAAATCTGTCGTCCACTTCGTTGCCTACCATTAAAATTATGGTAATACCTATTTTGAACGGTGATTGCCGGAAAAAAATCATAGTTCTCAAGAGGTTGTGAGCTTGCAGGCTCCAAAGCAACCTGCCATGCTACCCTAAAATCCAAAGTGCTATTTACGCCAAGTGCCATTTCATATTCCAAACCGGGATTGAAAACATTAAGTTTTAACTGCCTTACCTCACAGTTTTTGCCAAACTGGGCGTGCATTAAGGAGCTGCAAAGTAGCATTGCCAAAAGGATAGTTCTATGCATTTGTAGGTTAATTTGGTATTGTTATAACAAATACTTTCTCAAAATAGTATTTTTGCCAAAACATGTATTGATGCAATTAGACGTAATTCCCCAGTTAAAACATACAAAAAGTGATAATTTTTTCTTGCTTGCAGGCCCATGTGCCATTGAGGGAGAAGATATGGCACTTCGCATTGCGGAACAAGCAGTGGAAATTACGGACAAACTGGAAATCCCATATATTTTTAAAGGAAGTTTTAAAAAAGCGAATCGTAGCCGTATCGATTCTTTTACTGGTATTGGCGATGAAAAAGCTTTGAAAATCCTTAGAAAAGTATCGGAAACTTTTAAAGTTCCTACGGTAACGGATATACATACTGAACAAGATGCGGCAATGGCCGCCGAATATGTTGATGTACTTCAAATTCCTGCTTTTTTGGTTAGACAAACGGACTTGGTGGTTGCTGCAGCCAAAACAGGCAAAACCGTCAATTTAAAAAAGGGACAGTTTATGTCTCCTGAAAGCATGAAACATGCCGTTAAAAAAGTTACCGATTCTGGTAATGACCAAGCATGGATTACCGACCGAGGTACTATGTTCGGTTATCAAGATATGGTTGTTGACTTTAGGGGTATCCCCACTATGAAGCAATATGCTCCGGTTGTGTTAGACGTTACACATTCCTTGCAACAGCCCAATCAATCTTCTGGTGTTACCGGAGGTAGACCCGCTCTTATTGGCACTATGGCCCGTGCAGGTATTGCCGCAGGTGTAGACGGACTTTTTATGGAAACCCATTTTGACCCTGCTAATGCCAAGAGTGATGGTGCCAATATGTTAGATTTGAGTTTACTAGAAAAATTGCTTGGTGACTTGGTTGCACTCAGAAAAGTTGTTGTAGGTCTTTAAAATCTAACTTTTGAGCAACTAATCTATTCATTTGTTTGCGCTTCTTTCACAATTCCTGAAATTACCTCAAGTTCCTTTTCATGTGTAATTCCAATGGGGTCATTCCCTGTTCCAAAAACCATATCAATTTCCCCTTGTCTATTGCACCAAGCCAGACAATCATCTAATGTTTTCTCAATTGGGGTGTAACTAAATCCCGCTGCAACAGCTTTGGCATTACTCACTTCCATAAAATAGTCGTCAGAGGTGGGAGCCCACAGTGGAAGGCTATCCCAGGGATAGACTTGATGAGTTTCCAAAAACTTTCTACTCGACCAAAATAAGTTTGATTTCGAGTTTAAATGTGATTTTGCCGTTTCAAGGAAATTTTTCCAGTTAAGCGTCTCTTTGGTCGGTCCAACACAATTATAAACTCCAAAGAGCTTGTTTTCTAATGCAGTTGTTGCAAATCTTCCTACATCTTTTACATCGATAAACTGAAGGGGGTCAGTTCCTGAACCAGGAGCTAAAACATTCTGATCTCGTTGCAATTTTAAAATCCAGTATAAGAGATCATGGGCAGGGTCTCTCCATCCCTTTATAGGCCCAGGACGAAGTATAGTGTGATTTTTGGGAAAACGTTTGACGACAAAATTTTCAGAGGCTATTTTTTCCTCAGGATAACTCCAAGTAGATTTATCTTTTGGTAAAGTTAAAACTGAATCATCTTCATTTCTTCCCGCTTCATTAAAATCCTTGTAAACTGCAACACTGGAAACAAATACATAGTGTTTGGCAAATGATTTCAATGCTTCCGTAGCTTCTTCCACCAATTTGGCGCGTTGGGGCCAAACATCAAACACAACGTCCCAGTGGGTTTCTTGCAAGGGCTCATAGCAGTTTTTGCCATCTTCCCTATCCCCTTTAATCTGAGGGAGAATACCAGAGAAAAGGTCTGGGTTGGTTATTCCTCTATTAAAAAGTGTAACAGCATGTCCATTAGCAACACAACTATTAACTATGGCTGGGCCCAAAAAATTTGTTCCACCCAATACCAAGATTTTCAGCTTTCCTTTGGAATTGGTACATGAAATGGTCGGGGCAATTCCGACAAGTGCACCCGAAAGCGCAACTTTCTCCAAAAAAGACCTTCGTTTCATTAATCTATCGCTTTGAGTCCTGTTCTAACGTTAACTTTCTACAACACCAATAAATATAAGAATTTAATACCTTCGGATGTAAAATCCTTCTTTGTTGTACTAGAAGAATTTTCTATTTCCAAAACCCTTTGTGGTTGACACTAAAGGCATCTTGTAAGACTTCAACAAAAACTTGACCATCTATTTGTTCCAAAGTGGTATAACGCAAGGATTTCATCACCTTTCTTCCATCCGTTGTCAATTTATCAAGATGTGCAGTTATATGGGCAGCACTCCAGAACCCAACATCCACATACTTTTTTTTAGCCGACACATTTAAATAGCAAAATGGCTTGCCCTCTAAATAATAAAATGGAATTCTGTATTTAAATTTCAACTCCAACTCTGGAATAGTGGTTTCAATGAGCACCTGTAGCTGCAATAAAATACTTTTAAAGGGTTCTTCTTGATTTAGAATATAGTCTTCCGCTGGGTTCATAAATCAAAAATAAGATGTAATTCATCTAATTTTTAAAATAAAACTGTTGTAAAACGAAAAATATTTTAACTTTGAATTTCAAAGTACTTTAAAATGGAATCAAAAAAATACTTGGAAGACATTTCCCAAATCAAGGACATGATGAATCGGTCCTCCCGATTTATCTCACTTAGCGGCCTTTCTGGAATCCTTGCTGGCATCTACGCCATAACAGGTGCAATACTGACTTATATGTTCCTTTTACCTAAAGGAGATTATGTGGTCCTACATAGCTGGAACTTTAGAATGATTATTGGTGTTTTAATTGCTGTTGCAGTGTTAAGCCTGGTAACAGCCTATTTATTGACCTCCAAAAAGGCAAGAAAAAACAATGAAAAGGTATGGGACGAAACTAGTAAACGGTTGCTCATCAACTTTTTGATTCCATTGGTTACGGGAGGTGTTTATATTTTAATAAAATTAAACAGTCAACATTATGGACTTACTGGCTCCTTAATGCTAATTTTTTATGGATTGGCATTGGTAAATGCCTCTAAGTACACCATTGGTAACGTAAAGTATTTAGGATATGCCGAAATCATTTTAGGGCTAATCTGTGCAGCACTCCCTGGCTATGGATTTTGGTTCTGGATACTAGGGTTTGGTGTTTTACATATTATATACGGCAGTCTTATCTATTTCAAGGAAGAAAAAGCGTAACATGGGTCTTATTGACAACATCAATAAATTATTTGATCATCGTATCCGCTTGGGTATAATGTCCATATTGATGGTTAACCAAGAAGTCGATTTCAACAGGCTCAAAGAACTGCTCAATGTAACGGATGGAAATTTGGCAAGCCACACCAAAACATTGGAAAAAGCGGAATACATAAAAATAGAAAAGTCTTTTATCGGCAAAAAACCTAATACGCGATATACTGCCACACCTCTTGGCAAATTATCCTTTAAAAAACATATAGAAGCATTAGAAAATTTAATCAAAAATCAATAATCATTTTTTTTATTCATTCACTTTGAAATTCAAAGTACTTTAAATATATTTTATGACAACACAGAAACGAAAAATCGGTAACTGGTTCAAAAACTCAATCTCAGCTAAAATGCTAACCGTAGGGTTCTTAATTCTAATTTTATTGATCCCACTTAGTTTTGTAAAGGACCTTATTAGAGAAAGAGGATACAGGCAAACTCAGGTAATAGATGAAATAAACACCAAATGGGGAAACCAAGTAGTCCTCAACGGACCTATTTTAAAAATCCCATACAACGTATTTGTAGAAGAAAAGTTATTTGACGAAAAAACCAAGACATTCTTAAAAAGTCAAAAAGCCGTAAGGCATGTGGCTTATTTCTTTCCGCAGGAACTGGACATTGATGCTTCGGTACAAACCCAACCCTTGAAACGTGGTATTTATGAGTCTGCAGTATATACAGCCGATACCCATTTGAATGGAACCTTCGATAGTCTAGATTTTTCTGAAAAAGAAATAGCCAAAGAAAATATCCTATGGAACAAAGCCACTGTACTATTTAAAACGAGCAATTTAAAAGGGATTAGAAATACTGTAAAAATCCAATTGGGAGAGAAAGAATACGCACTTAAGCCCAAATTTGATAATTCTTATATGAACACCTTGGAATCCAGTTTTTTGGAAAACTTAGAAGCAGTACAGAAAAACCCACTTGCATTCGCATCTAATTTTAAAATCAACGGGAGTCAAACACTTCAATTTATTCCTATTGGAAAAGAAACCCAAGTATTCATGAAGTCTAATTGGCATTCCCCCAGTTTTAATGGTAATTTTTTACCAGATATTGAAGACAAAAAGATTTCAGACAATGGTTTTGAAGCCAAATGGAAGGTTCTGGAAACCAATCGCAGGTTTGGACAATACTTTTTTGATTCTTTACCTGATTTATCCGATTTCTCTTTTGGAACTGAGTTTTTGGTCCCAATTGATGACTATCAAAAGACTGAAAGAACAAGTAAATACGGACTCATGATTATTGGGCTAACACTCTTGGTTTTCCTGTTGATTCAAATCAGCAGTAAAATAGCCATACATCCCTTTCAATATTTAATGATTGGCCTAGCATTGGTTATGTTCTATACCTTATTGATTTCCATTTCTGAGCATCAAAATTACTTGTTTGCCTATCTGGTTTCTGGCGTATCTGTCGTTAGCTTGATTACCATCTACTCAAGGTCCATTCTTAAAAATGCAAAGTTCACCTTACTGGTTTTAGGGTCCATGTTTAGTCTATACACGTTCATTTTTGTCATCATTCAATTGGAAGATTATGCCTTGCTCGTTGGAAGCATTGGCCTGTTCATCATTTTGAGCATTATCATGTTCACTTCTAGAAAAATTGATTGGTCAGGAAGCCAACCGCCGGCCTAGCAGATCATTGCACTGTTCCAGATTAGCTGGAACAGTGCTTTTTCAACAGCTTTTAAATACACATCATGATTAGACACTTGTTATTTATACTAGTGCATTACAGAACACTACTTTTTTCTTTGCTATTTGCAACAATACTAGTATTGATCAGGGCCTTATTTACAGGCTCCTCTTTTTACGGTTTCTTAATTTGGAACCTGTTCTTAGCTGCTTTGCCATACATACTTACCCAAACAATGTTTTGGTATCCCTATAAAAAAATTAAAAACCGCACCCGTTCCATATTATTTTTAATTTGGTTGAGCCTCATTCCAAATGCTCCTTACATTATTACGGATCTCATACATCTACATAATGAATATTCTTTCTGGAAGTGGTTTGATCTTTTCATTGTATTTGTTTTTGCTTATAACGGATTAATTTTAGGAATTCTATCTCTAATTGACGTATTCAAGTTCTTATGTGATCACTTGCAAGAACGATGGGCACTATTCAGTGTTTTTGGTATTTGTTTGTTGAGCGGATATGGTGTTTATGTGGGTCGCTTCCTTCGGTTTAACTCATGGGATATAGTAGCGCAACCCCATTTGCTATCCAATGAAATAATTTTAAGCTTGGGACACTCCAAAGTATGGCTGATGACGTTTGCATTCGGAACGTTTTTTTGGATGGTTTTCTCCGTACTTCGTTGGGTTAAGGAATGAGTATTTAAAGTATAACTTCTTATTAATAACCGTTTCTTAATCAAGAAAAAACTTTTTATCTCCTTTGCTACATGGTAGTTTTTATAACTTTGAGAAAACCACACTTATGAAATTCCATCCATTCTTCTTTACGTTGCTTTTTTCTGTTGTGTTAACTGCCCAAGAACATTCCCATAAAAGCACTGGTGCCATTATTTTTCCAGATATTCCCGGTTATACCACTTTGAAGACTGATTTACACCAACATACCGTTTTCTCAGATGGAAATGTCTGGCCCACCATTAGGGTGATGGAAGCGCTACGAGACAATTTAGACGTAATCTCGCTAACCGAGCATTTGGAGTATCAACCTCATTTAAAAGATATTCCTCATCCAGATAGAAACCGTTCTTTTGAATTGGCATTACAAGAAGCCAAGAATCATGATTTAATTATTGTTCATGGGTCAGAAATTACAAGAAGTGCCCCTATTGGGCATAGCAATGCCATTTTTATCTCTGATGCCAATGAATTGTTAGAAGAAGATGCAGAAGACTCGTTTGCTACTGCTAAAAAACAAGGTGCTTTTGTATTTTGGAATCATCCCGCTTGGTATCCACAAAATCCTAACGGAAATCCCAATTTGAGTAATTTTCAGAAAGACCGAATTAAGAATGGAGAATTACATGGTATTGAGGTCATAAATACTGGCGATTATGCAGCTGAATCCTTCGCGCTCGCTTTGGAAAACAACTTAACCATCATGGGAACCAGTGATGTTCATGATTTAATTGATTGGGACTATACTGAAAAAGGCCATAGTAGGCCCATTACATTGGTTTTTGCAAAAGAAAGGTCGGAAGCTGCTTTAAAGGAAGCGCTGTTTGCAGGGAGGACCGTTGCAGTTTTTAATTCGCTTATGGTTGGAAAAGAAGAGCATTTGACTCCCTTATTAAAAGCCTGCATCACTGTAGAGGAAGCTACTTATATCGATAACACTTCTATTTTAAAGGTCACTTTAAAGAATGTTTCAAGTACTGATCTTCTGTTTGAAAATCAAATGCCCTATACCTTTTACTCCAGTTCACCAGTTTTTACCGTTCCCGCAGGAGGAACAAAGATCATTCAGATAAAAACTTTGGAAAAGCTAGATGCTATCGAATTGAAATTAAAGGCATTGGAAGCGTATGTTGCTCCCAAGAAACACCCTATCATTCAATGGCCGATTATAGTTGATAATGACTAAGCAACGGAGAAAAGCGCAGAACCATTGATTTCGTTGTCAAAATCTGTCTTTATTTTTTCTATAAAGTCATGAGGTGTTTTTTCTGATATCCAAACCCATTGGTTTGTAATGTCCACATCAAAATGAAAACTTGAAAAATCTCCATCACATTCGTTATCCAATCTCGACAACAAAAATTTAGTTATTCTAGGCCGTAAACGATATTCCAAATCGATACAGACCTTTTTAATAGTTGGATTGGTATCTCCAGAAATTACCCAATTGAATTTCACTAGTTTGGTTATAAGGGACAGACAAGATAAGAAAAAATGTCTTCTGGCAAACGGTGTTGCTTTACTGTTCGACCAACCCTACTTTATTCTAGCCCATCAACGTATTTTTGGAGATAAGCGTACCTTTTGGTCAGCTTTCCATTTTGCGTCATTCTTGCACGTTCCAGAATACCATCTTCATCCTTATTAAAAAAAGCAGGGATAACTTGCTTAGAAAAAGCTTCTCCAAAACCATTACTTGCATCTCTTGGCAATTCGGCTGGTAAATTATCTACCGCCATAACAGCTATAGCATTAGTATCTTTAAAATTGATTTCTTTTTCGGCAATAGGATCATATCCGTAAATGGGTTCTGCTATAGTGGAAGGCCGAATGGTTGTTGCCACCGGACCATCGATATCGCAGCTTACATCTGCCACGACCTTTATGTTAAAATCGGGATGCTTTGCATCTTCTCGAGTATACAAATAGGGGGCTCCATCTCCATAAAAATGACCTGCAATATAAAAATCTGTTACTTCTGCAAAACGGAAAAAATTGGATCTGTACTCTTCTGGATTAGCAAAGAAATCGGCTTTGTTTCCACGTACCCCATCTTTTCGTTTGTTATATTCTGATGCATCTATCTGGCAGTAAACAGACTCGTTAAATGTATCTTTTAGGTATTCGGCAACATTCACTTTTTTTAGACCCATGGCATCCAGCATTTCTCTAGATCCATTACCTACCCTACCTCTACCAGTAAGTAGAATTTTAATATTAGGTAATTTCACCTTTTTAAGTTCTGCAATCAATGCTTGTTGATCTTTAAGGGTTTCTGCCTTTGGCAGGTTAAATAAATCAAACTTTAGGCCATAGGCCCGGATTCCATTATACGCTCCAACAATTCCTGCATAACGGCCAAATGCAACCAAACGTTGTCCTGAGGTATTAGTAATGACCTCGTGATCATAGAGTTCTATGTTCTTTTCTAAAATAGCATTTAGCAGTGGACGGTTGTAAGGCTGCTTTTTAATGGTATGGGAGAAAAAGAAATATTTTTTATTGGGAATCAACGCTTCTATTGGCACTTCTTTTACTCCGAGGAGTACATCGCACCCATCCATGTTTTCTACCACAGGAATTCCTTTTTCCTCATATTCTTTATCTGTGAAGACTCTTATGGGCGATGATTCTACCATGATTTCTGCATCAGCAAAGGTAGAAAGGACATTTTTACATTCTAATGGGGACAATACCACCCTACGATCTGGTGGATTTTTACGTTCTCTAATGATTCCGAATTTCATTAATTATATAACTTGTTAATTCGTTATTGTTACAATAATAACATTTAGTGGTTGTAGCTCAAAACTTTTTTTGGAATACTTTTTGGGGTACCTTTGCACGCTGCGTTAGGGATAGAGGCAGGTACCATGTACAGCCGATAGCCCGACCTTTTGTAAAAAGGGAACGCCATATTTGTTCTTTGAATTATGGGGCCGACCGGTTTTGACAGCGAGACCAATGGCAATGTAAGCATGTCGAGCGCTGGGATACAGCTCGTTAATCTCATTTTCCACACTTTTAATTGGCGATAATAATTACGCTCTTGCCGCTTAATCTGAATTATAGTAGGATTTAGCCTCGTCCCTACTAGGTAGGGAAGCGAGATGTTCCTGGATAGCCCTTGTTGACGGCGATCTGTTTTGGAGCACCATAAAAGTCAACATAAGGGTATTGTTCGCTTTGGCAATACCACTAAAACTTTAAGAAGCTAAGTGTACAATAGGCGGTCTTTGGTCGGTTGTGCATCGAAAACTAAACAAGGACTACGCATGTAGAAAGCATTGACTTTGCTTGTTTGGACGGGAGTTCGACTCTCCCCGGCTCCACTTTTTAAGCCATCTTCTGGTGGCTTATTTCTTTTAATTCGCATATAGATAGGTTCTCTGATTCCTTTTGAATATATTTTCTGTTCAAAAAATTGGTCAAACTACCATGTTTCTCGATAAAACCAGTTTCATTTACTATTTATCCTATCTTCTTTTCCTTTGTCGATTCCTTTATGACAAAATCTTAGGTCTTCCCAACTTTGTCTCAAAGAAGTTCCCAATGAAAGCAATACTTAATAACATTAAAAAAGAGTTTTCTATTCCAGAAAATACAACCGCTGCTATAAGCTGTTTGATTATTTCTATTACCGTTTTCTTTATTATGGCGGTTATTGGTAGGGAAACACTATTATAATTTCCGACCAATAAATTTGGCACTAAAGTTCTAATATCTTCAGCCTAAAACTACTCCTCTATTTGGTCGCCTTTTACATTATCCATAAATTCAATCAAGTTTTGTTTTTAGGATTTGTACACCATTATAGACATAGAGACCACAGGTAACGGCATTAAAGGCAATAAGATTACAGAGATTGCCATTTTTAAATATGATGGTGAGCAAATTGTTGACGAATTTACCTCTCTTGTAAATCCACAATGCCCTATTCCATATTTTATAACTGGCCTCACCGGTATTGATGACCAGCTTGTGCAAAACGCACCAATTTTTTCCGAAATTGCAGCTAAGGTACTTGAGATCACCAAGGACAGTATTTTTGTAGCACATGCGGTGAATTTTGATTACGGTGTTATCAAAGAAGAATTTAGGCAACTAGGTATTGATTTTACCAGAAAAAAACTATGTACCGTTCGTTTGTCCCGTAAACTTATCCCAGGGTTACAATCGTATAGTTTGGGGAAATTGTGTTCTGCCATTGACATTCCACTAAAAGACAGACACAGGGCTAGAGGCGATGCACACGCTACAGTCTTATTGTTTCAAAAACTGCATAAAACACCCAATTCAGAAATAGTTTTTCAAAAATTTTTGAATGCCAGAAATCAAGAAGCAACCTTACCTCCCCATCTATCCAAATCGGTTTTCGATAAAATCCCTCAAAAGCCAGGCATATATTATTTTAAAAACCAGAAAGGTGAAATTATTTATGTAGGCAAGGCCATAAACCTTAAAAAAAGGGTCTTGGGGCACTTTTATGATAAGAGCACCAAGGAAATCCGAATGTGTAGTGAAACTGCAGATATCGATTTCAAGCTTTCAGGCAGCGAACTTGTGGCACTACTCATGGAATCAGCTGAAATAAAAAAACATTTTCCACCATATAATAGCGCTCAAAAACGAATTGTAAGGCAGTATGCCATATTTGCTTATGAGGACAGAAAAGGAATTGTACACCTAGCCTTTAATACAATAAAAGGTGTTCCTAATCCACTTAAAATATTCTACAACCAAATAGATTGCAGGGCTTATTTACAGGAAATATGCAAAGCATTTGCACTCTGCCCAAAATATTGTCATTTGCAACAGACGAATGCGGCTTGTTCCCACCACGAGATAACCTCATGTGAAGGGGTATGTCGTGGTGAAGAACTCGTGGACGAGTACAACAAAAAAGTTGAAGCTGCCATTACTAGTATGAAAGCCATACAATCAGAAGTAAGAATTATTAAGGAAAAAGGTAGAAATGAAGATGAAAATGCGGTTGTTCTTATCACCGAAGGTATGTACAGGGGGTACGGGTTTATCAATCAGCAATTAGAAGTTTCTTCGCTAGCAGATATAGAGGCCTTTATAGTTCCACAAAGAAATACGTTGGAAGCACAAAGAATTGTAGAATCTTTATTGCCAAAACTGGAATCTTTTGTGTTGTAATGTTTAGCATGTAGCTGGTCAACTCACTTTTTAATCCTGCGATACATCTTAATCATAAAAACAATCCACGCGACAAAAATCAGGGCAGCTAGCAAAATATAAGGAAATATAATATCCATAACGTAGGTAATCGGTTTATATTGATATGGCCCCTATACCGGAATTCGTAGTACTCGAATTCGTATTGTTTCCCTTGGAAAAGTGCAATCTATAAGATGGATTAAATAAAGGTATCCACCTTAAGAGATAACTCTAAGTTAGTAAGAAATATGCTACTTTTTATTAAGAAATTGTGATTTTTTTAACTTTTTAGCCTATCAGACTTTTAAGGTGACCTTAAAAACAGCGTCAGCATCAGCGAGATATTGAAAGCCGGTATGCAACTCTCTTTGCGCAATCGCATAGGGATAAAACGTAATGGGTTCAATACAGACCATATTTTTAACCTCTGTCCAACACATAAAATGTTCAAAACCTTCAATCTCAATTTTAATATCCTTTTTATCTTTTAAGGTAATGGATTTACAATTTTCAACTTGTAGGGCTCTACTTCCCACAACCAACACCTCATCCAAGGTTATTTTCCTGTCATTCGTAAAAATTGTGGGGCTATCCGTATGAAGTTTAAACGCAGGATGGTATCCCAGCATAAAGGGCATATCCCGTTCGCCAGAAATAGTGAAAGTGATTTCCAAATTATCTTCCTTTAACTCAAAGGATTTTTCAAAAGTGAAACTGTATGGCCAAAACAACCATTCTTTATCTGATTTTTCTGGGAATTTGGAATTTCTCACCCGTGTTCCCATCTCATATTCTTTTCTGAAGATGACTGAAGTGCCCGTTTGGGAAATCAATTCATACTCCAATTCCCGCAACAATCCATGCTGATCTTGTATGGCCCCGCTTCCTCTTGGTACCTGAACCCTAAAGCCTGTTTCATTTAATGGACCAATAATCGGAAACATTTCTGTATCCGCACTTCGCCACCCAGGGCTTCCTTTTTGATGAATAAACTCATGCTCTTCGAATATGAAGCTTATAAGTTCACCTTTATCAATTCCAGCAGTACAATTTCCCCTTTTGAGCTGTACCATTATTTGGTATTAATGAGTCTATAAATCAGGATTGCCGTTCGTTTGGTCAATGCTTCAATGGTATTGAGATTTACTGTTTCCTCAGGGGTATGTGCCCCAGAACCCATAGTACCAAGGCCATCTAAACAATCAACATATTCAGCAACAAAAGATACATCTGCAGCACCTCTTTTGCCAGGGTCATAAGCAAGTACTTCGCCCTGATTCAAATCCAAACTCACATCATTCAAAATACTCAAAAGACCATTGTTTCCTTCTGTAGGTTTCATTGCTGGATAACTATCTGTAAATGTCACCTTTGCTGATGTGTGAGGGAGACTGTTGGATACTATTTCCCTCATCTTCGCTCTCGCCCTTTCTTTTTGCTCTTCTGAAATAAAACGCAAACCACCTCTTACCATTGCTTTTTGGGCCACCACATTGCTTTTTCCGAAAACATCTCCTTTGCTCGTAGCACTATCAAAATTCACAAACGTACCTCCTAACAGCGTACCCGGATTAAAGGTCAATAAATCTTCTCCCTTTACTTCTGTATAAAATTCATGTAGAATACGTGAGATTTCAAAAATAGCTCCTGCACCAGTACGTTCACTAAATATCCCTGAGGAATGTGCTCTTTTTCCCTCTACCTCAACAGCCCATCCAGAAGATCCTCTTCTAGCTACGGTAGCGTAGTTAAATCCCGTAGAGGTTTCAAATCCTAGAGCAATATCACTTTTTTTGGCCGCCTCTACCAAGTCTTTTCTACTAACTGTCAGCGGTTTTCCTGTACTTTCTTCATCACCGGTAAATGCGACAGTAATCTGAGCATTTTTTAACAATCCGTTATCATGCAATGCCTTTAGGGCATAGAGTACTATTACATCTCCACCCTTCATATCATTTCCCCCAGGAGCATGAGCAATACTATCGTTGACCATTTTAAATTTCTGAAAAGGGCTATCTTCTTCAAAAACCGTATCCAAATGACCAATGAGTAATAGTTTTTTGCCTTTTTTACCAGAGGTTTCGGCAAACAAATGCCCCGCGCGGTTCATTTCGGAAGGCATTTCAATCCATTTGGTTTCAAAATTGATACTTTCAAAAGCATCTTTAAAAACCATACCTACCTCTTTAACTCCTTTGGCATTTAGCGTTCCACTGTTTATGTTGACAACCTTTTCCAAAAAAGTAATGGCATCTGCATTGTTTTTTTCTATTGAAGCAATAATCTTCTTTTCTGTTTTAGAAAGATTTTGGGCAGAAAAAGAAACTGTAAAGAATAAGAAACAAAGGGTAAAAAAACGCTTGATAGGCATAATGTTTAATTTGAGATGAATTTACCAAATTTTACTCGATATATCCCTTCTCACGCATCCAATCATCATTAAACATTTTACCTACATAACGACTGCCATGATCATGGAACAACACTACAACAACATCATCTTTTGTAAAGTGTTCTTCCAATTGCAACAACCCTTTTATGGCAGCTCCTGCAGAGTTCCCTAAAAACATGCCTTCTTCCTTGGCCAAACGCTGTGTATAGACCGCTGCATCTTTATCGGTTACCTTGGTAAAGCCATCAATAATATCAAAATCAACATTTTTTGGCAAAATATCTTCCCCAATCCCTTCGGTAACATAAGGGTAGATTTCGTTTTCATCAAAAATACCAGTCTCATGATATTTTTTGAATACAGAACCGTAGGTATCAATTCCCCAAACCTTGACATTGGGATTTTGTTCTTTAAGATATTTACCAACTCCCGAAACAGTTCCGCCAGTGCCGACACCTACAACAAAGTGGGTCACTTTACCATCCGTTTGTTCCCAAATCTCTGGTCCAGTGCTTAGATAATGAGCCTTGGCATTGCTAGGGTTATCGTACTGGTTAACATACCATGAGTTTGGAATTTCTGTAGCTAAACGCCTTGCAGTGGAATAATAGCTTCTAGGATCTTCTGGAGCTACATCTGTGGGGCAAACATGAACCTCGCTCCCTACCGCTTTAAGAATATCTATCTTTTCCTTTGACTGTTTGTCGCTGATGACACAAATCATTTTATAGCCTTTGACTACTGCAGCCAAAGCCAATCCCATACCGGTATTGCCCGAAGTTCCTTCAATAATAGTACCTCCAGGTTTTAAGGTTCCAGAGGCCTCTGCATCTTCAATCATTTGCAGTGCCATGCGGTCTTTAACCGAATTTCCAGGGTTGAACGTCTCGTATTTTGCCAGCACTAAACAGGGAAGCTTTGCTGTTAGTTTATTGAGTTTCACCAAAGGAGTATTCCCAATGGTCTCAAGAATGTTATTTGCATATTCCATAATCGCGGCAAAGATAGTTTTTTGATTTGGGTGGTTGGCCCAACAGAGCCTAAAAAGACCCTTAAAGTTTCTGTTGCCTATTCAAACTTTATCGCCTTAACAGGAGTTATTTTGGTAATAATATAAGATGGCAATAATAACATCACTAAACACAATAGCATCACACCGAGGTTTAAAAGGAGTATCGTTGGCACATCAATATGTACCGGAATGTACTCAATGTAATACTCTTCTGGATTTGGAAATTTAAACAGTCGGAATTTATCTTGAAGATAAAGTAAACCCAGACCAATACCATTACCCCAAAGCAACCCGATTGCAATTAAATACGTAGCATTGTATAGAAACACTTTTCTGATGCTCCAGTTTTCAGAACCCAATGCCTTTAATACACCTATCATTTGAGTTCGTTCCAAAATAAGAACAAGAAGTGCAGTAATCATATTTATTCCTCCAACAATAATCATTATTCCAATGATGAGCGCAATATTGAAATCGAACAGATTTATCCATTCAAATATCCTGAAGTATTTGGTCTTAATATTTTGTGTGTCTAAATCAGCAAGGGTTTTCCCATAGATTTCATTGCTCTTCTCTTCAAGTTGGTCAAAATCTTCTATAAAAACTTCAAAATTTCCAATTTCAGTTGCTTCCCATTTGTTCATTCTTTGAATGTGCCTAATGTCGACAAATACATAGGTAGCATCAAACTCTTCAAAACCGCTGTCATAAATCCCTGTAATTTTGAACTTTCTATTGTTAGGTACTTTGGATGCATCCCCTTCTTTCAGAAAAAAGGAGAAAAAAGAATCTCCAACCTTAAGTTGTAACCGATTTGCCATCATTCTCGAAATCAAAACCTCATCGTTAAGTTTTCCTGAAAAATCTGGTAGTACCCCATCAACAATATATTCTTTAAAGACTGTCCAATTGTAATCTTGGCCCACTCCTTTGGCCAACATCCCTTCAAATGTATCCTCTGTTCTAATAATTCCACCTTTGGTGGCCACGGCCTGTACATGGGAAATACCATTGATATCTTTAAATTCTGGATAAAAATCCTGGATCAAGGAAACTGGAGCAACCGAAACGTCTGAAGTATTATTATCGTAATTAGAGATTTGAATATGGCCATTAAAGGCTGCAACTTTTTCTCTAATCTTATGTTTTAGCCCTACACCAGTAGCAATGGCGATCAGCATCATCACAATACCAATTGCAATAGCTGCAATGGCAATTTTTATTATAGGGGCGGAAATACTAATTTTATGCTCCTTCCCTGTAATCAGGCGCTTGGCAATAAACAATTCTAAATTCAACGAATGCCCATTTTATCTATATTCAAAAGTACAGTTTTATTGTTGGTTTTGTTGGTTTCTTCATGTCGTGGACAAGAAAAAAAAACTGATACCGCCGCAATAAGCGTCAAAAGCGATTCCCTTCTTAAAATTAGCGTTGCCGCTAATAGGACAACGACATATTTACCTTTATTAAAAGACAAGTCCGTAGGAATTGTAGCAAATCAAACCAGTGTAATCTTTAAAGAAAATGGGTATGCACATCTGGTGGATTCTTTAATTTCATTGCAGGTTGATGTTAGCAAAGTTTTTGCTCCAGAACACGGATTTCGGGGAAAAGCAGATGCTGGGGAATTGGTTAAGGACGGCTTGGATACCAAAACTGGACTCCCTATTGTTTCATTATATGGGAAAAACCGAAAACCGTCTCAAGAACAATTGGATGGTCTGGATCTTGTTGTTTTTGACATTCAAGATGTTGGGGTGAGGTTCTACACCTACATTGCTACTTTACAACTGGTCATGGATGCCTGTGCGGAAAACGATATTCCTATTCTAGTTTTGGATAGACCAAATCCTAATGGGCATTACGTTGATGGCCCAACGATGAAAAAGGAACATACCAGTTTTTTGGGTATGACAACTATCCCTTTGGTATACGGTATGACTATGGGAGAATATGCACAAATGATCAATGGAGAGCAATGGTTGGAAAGTGGAAAGAAAGTGGATTTGACAGTAATTACATTGCAAAATTATTCTCATGAGTCTGAATATCATTTACCTATAAGACCCTCACCCAACCTCCCTAACGATGTTTCCATTACGCTTTACCCCAGTCTTGGCCTTTTTGAAGGCACTAACGTAAATGCAGGACGTGGCACCGAATTTCAGTTTCAACGGTACGGCGCTTCCTTTTTGGATAGTGTTCAATATGATTTCATCTACACGCCTAAACCCAATTTTGGTTCCAAACACCCAAAAGAGGAAGGTAAAAGGTCTTTTGGAAAGGATTTATCCCAATCTGAACGAATGGAATCTGTTTCGCTACAATGGTTGCTAGATGCTTACAAAAACACTCCTGACAAATCAAAATTCTTTATTACCAAATCTTTCACCAAACATGCTGGCACTCCAGAATTACAAAAGCAAATTGAGGCTGGGTCAACCGAATTAGAAATAAAAGCTTCTTGGCAAGAAGACCTGGAAGCTTTTAAAAAAATAAGAGCTAAATATTTAATCTACGAATAGCATCGCTAACGTTTTACAGAACTTTGAACAGAATCATAGTACAATGCTGTTTTATACCAAAGCGTGGTTTTGAACCTTCTGCTGAAAAACCCAAAGTGACCGATTTTTTCAGCACCAATATCTTTTGGTTTTACAAGTTCAATTCTTTTATCAGCCGAACTAAATACATCATGTATTCTCTTTAAGGCTTTTTCTGTTCCAATGGGGTCATCCTCAATTGCCAAGGTCAAGAGTTTACCAGAAAACTCATGATAGTACACTTTTTGACCACTTTTGTTCAACTGTTCGGTCATGTTATGAATTTTTCTTCTAGCATGCCACTGTTTTATAACTCCCTTTGGAACATCTTCTAAAAGACCAAGTCGCTTGCCAGGAAAATACCCAAAAACCTTTGTTAGCAGCGGAAAAAGCACATGCCATAAAAAGTAAAGTTTCTGCTTTTGAGTATCCCAATCCTTATAGTAGGCAGTTTGGGCACCAATGTTAATTATCTTGTCAATTAATGAGCAGTCTTTGGACATTCCAATAATGGTTCCTCCAATGCTATGACCTAAAATCAAGACTGAATGATTTGGATAGTTTTCTTTTACGTATTGTAATACACTAGTAAAATCTTTTCGCCCCCAAACTGAAAAAGAAGCTTGGAAACCTATTAATTTTTTTGGCCTTGAAGCTGCAATACCCCGATAGTCATAGGTAAGAACATCAAAACCATAATCTGACATGTACAAGGCATAATTTTTATACAAATCCTTACTAACCGCAGTAGCCGAGTTAATGATAAGTACTTTCCTTTTGTTTAAATCAGGTTTAGCAGAATAAATAGTCCCTTTAAGCACAAATCCATCATTACAGGGAATATCTATCTCTTTGTGCATCATATTAAAGGTTTGCGAAAGCGTTTTTACTTAGGCTCTGAAGTGGTAGGTCTTCTGTATTTATGAAAAGGTTGTTTCAGCAAGCCTATAATACTACTATTTTCTTTTTCATCTGGAAAAGTATCCACACCGTAAACAATTGCATCAACATCCATTTTCATGAAGGTTCCGAATAGTCTATCCCAAATAGAGAAAATATTGCCATAGTTAGAATCTGTATAGGGCAATTTATGATGATGATGTACTTTGTGCATATCCGGACTTACGATAAGCCAGCTTATGGCATTATCCACTTTCTTGGGCAACCGAATATTGGCATGGTTAAATTGTGAAAGAACAACTGACAAACTCTGATATAGCATAATAATCCCAATTGGGGCACCAACAATAAAAACACCAATTAGCGTAAACGTGTAGCGAATTAAACTCTCCAATGGATGATGACGATTTGCCGTTGTGGTATCTACGTTATGGTCTGAATGATGCACCAAATGTACCATCCACAGTGGTTTTACCTTATGCTCAACCAGATGCGCCGTATACGCTCCAATTAAATCCAAGAGCATCACTCCAAGAACAACATAGAGCCAAAAAGGCATTTCCGGTAACCAATTCAGTATTCCAAATTGATTTTCCACAGACCAATCCGATGTTTTCAACAATAGAAAAGCTAGAGGGAAATTCACAATAATTGTAGTCACGGTAAAGAAAAAGTTAGGCACAGAATGGCGCCATTTTTTGTACGAAACGGTAAAAAGGGGAACGATGCCTTCCAAAATCCAAAAAAAAGTGATTCCACCAACAAGAATAAGGCTCCTATGCAGTGCAGGAATATTTTCAAAGTATGCGATGAGTTGCTCCATATTCTCAAATATAAGAAATCATTAAAGCTTTATTTTTCTTTTCATTTCCTCCACGATATTGAACGCTGCAGGGCAAATTGCTACATTTTTCAGCGTCAAATTACTAATCTGATGAAATTTTTTGCGGTCTGTATGCGGAAACTCTCTACATGCTTTTGGTCTCACCTCGTAAATAGAACAATAATTATCCGTACCCAAAAAAGAGCAAGGGATACTTTTCAGCACATAATCATTTTCTTCATCCAACCTCAAATACTGATCAATAAACTGTGAAGGTTTTAGTCTAAAGTGCTTCGAAATTCGCTCAACATCTGCATTTGTAAAGAGAGGTCCTGTTGTTTTGCAGCAATTGGCACAGCTAAGGCAATCGGTTCTTTCAAACTCCGCCGTATGAAGCTCTTGCATGGTGTAATCCAAATTTTTGGGAGGTCGTTTCCTCAGCTTTGCAAAAAACTTCTTGTTTTCAGCTTTTTTTTCCTTGGCCCTCCTTGGCAATTGTTCCAGTTCCTCTTTCATACATGGCAAACATAAAAAACACAATTCATTTAAACCCTTATCTGCAATTAAAGTCTCATTTTTGCCATGCCCATAAAAATGTGAAGTGGATATTTTTGGACAAGCTTTATTAGATTATCATTCCAATAATTATACAGAGGATATTAAAACCTATTCATCCCTCGATGAAGAGGATAGTATTCCGCTTCCCTATTTGTTCAGGGATTTTAAAGAAATGCCCCCTCTAGAGCAAAAAGCATTAAAACTTGCTACCGGTAAGGTCTTGGATGTTGGCTGTGGTGCTGGAAACCATGTTCTATATCTACAAAAAAAAGGATTTGAAACAACGGGCTTGGATGCTTCAAAAGGAGCCATAAAGGTTTGCAATCTTAGAGGTGTTGAGCATACGGTAAACAAAAAAATTCTAGCGTACAGTGAATCTAAATTTGACACCATTCTTTTGCTCATGAACGGTATTGGTTTAGCTGGCAAACTATTTGACCTGGGCACTTTCCTTAATCACTTAAAATCTCTTCTTAATCCCAACGGACAAATTCTGTTGGATTCAAGCGATATTATCTATATGTTCGATCAAGACGAAGACGGCGGTTTTTGGATTCCCAATAGTGAAAACTATTATGGGGAAGTGACCTTTACTATGGAATATAAAAAGCAAAAAAGTGAACCATTTTACTGGCTTTATGTTGATTTTAATACCTTGCAAAACGCTTGTTTAGCGAATGGCATGAATTGTGAGCTTGTAATATCTGGCGAACATTACGACTATTTAGCAAAACTTTCAAATAGACAATAATAGAATGTGCCAAAGCACGTTTTAAATAGATATAGATTTATCATGAAAAAGAAAATCGCGATTTACTCCTTATTCTGTCTAGGAATCATTTTGGGTTGCTCTAAAGACTCAGAAAACCCTCCTAATCCTCAAAATGTTGACAAAACTGCAAACCTCCAGGCAACTGGTTCTTCAGCAAATGACATTTTATCCAATGCCAACTTTGATAAGTTGTTGATTGAAATTGATTATGTCGACGGATTTCAACCTACTGGACAAACAGTGGCAAATTTTGAAGATTATCTTAGGGAAAGAACTTTTAAAACAGATATTGAGTTTATCTTCAACAATCTTTCTTCTCCAAATGAAGAGTCACTGACACTAGAAGAAATTGCGGATTTGGAAAGTGATAATCGTGATTCCTACAATGATGGAAGAACCTTGGCAATCTATATTTATTTTGCCGACTCGCCATCTGATGGGGATGACCTGGATGAAGGCCTAGTAACTTTGGGCGCTGTCTACAGAAATACTTCCATGATTATTTATGAATCTACTATACGGGATTTAGCTAGCAGAAGCAATACAATTACTGTTACCGATGTTGAAACCGCAACATTAAACCATGAGTTTGGGCATCTGTTCGGTTTGGTTAATTTGGGCACGGACCCGGTAAATGACCATGAAGATCCCGATGCTGAAAACCATTGTAATGTAACAGGTTGCCTGATGCGTGCTGAACTTCAATTTGGTGTGCCAATGATGAAAATGATGGAAAGTAATGCTTCCAAAGGGTCTGCTGCAGTTCCGGTACTCGACGCAGAATGCATTTTAGACTTACAAAGCAACGGAGGCCGATAAGTCAATAAAACCTAAGGAATATTCAAATATTTATGGGTCTGTAAGGAGACTTTCCATTGTGGGTTTTGCATAACATAGTCTACAATTATTGGAACCATCTTTTCTCGAACGCTCCATTCTGGTTGCAAATACAGAATACAATCTTTACCCACTTTGGCTGCCTGTTCTTCAGCAAAAACCAAATCATGTTTGTTATAAACAATGATTTTAAGTTCGTTTGCGCTATCGTATATTTCTGGAACAGGAAGTTTATTTTTCTTGGGAGATAGGCAAATCCAATCCCAAACTCCAGTTAACGGATACGCTCCAGAGGTTTCAATATGAATTTGGAGGTTTTTGGTCTTCAATCCAGAAGTCAAGGGGCCCATATCCCATGTTAAAGGTTCTCCACCAGTAACTACTATGGTATCAGAATAAGAAGAAGCATTGTCAATAATACTTTCAATAGCAGTTGGCGGATGGATTTCAGCATCCCAGCTTTCCTTTACATCGCACCAATGACAACCAACATCGCAACCACCCACACGAATAAAATATGCTGCCGTGCCTTTATGATAGCCTTCTCCCTGGATGGTGTAAAACTCTTCCATTAATGGAAGCATCGTGCCCTTGTTCACCAAATCCATTACCTGCGTTGTTACCATTTTGCAAAGATAGGACTTAGTTCATCTTAGACCTAGACTTAAAACCTATCTAATTGCCATTACTTCAATCTCAATTTTGGCTCCCGCAGCAAGATCTTTGGCCGCAAAAGTTGTTCTGGCCGGTTTATTGGTGAAATACTGGATATATACTTCATTAAAAGCTTTAAAGTCTTTAATATCGCTAAGAATCACAGTGCACTTTACTACATTGTCCAATGACAATCCATGATGTTGTAACACTCCTTGAATGTTCTTGATAGTTTGTTCTGTTTCGCCTTGAATCCCTCCAGTAGCCAATTCCCCAATAGAACGGTCCATGCCTATCTGTCCTGCTAAAAAGAAAAGGTTTCCAGCCTGAACAGCTTCACTAAAGGGGGCTTTTGCCCGCTCAGGATTTGCTGGCTTGTGGAAAATGATTTCTGTATTTTCTTGAGAATACGTGCTGGATATTACTCCAACCATCAAAATGGAAAGAAAAAGACCTTGAACTCGTTTCATACTCTGATTTTTAAATTTGCTTAAAATTACCCTATTTTTATCGGAAATTGAACTCCATGAGTACCAAAGAAGAATTCTTTCAACATATTGAAAAAGGATATACCACCAAAGGTGATTATATTATCATGGGAACAGGAATGTTCAATGGAGAAACGGTGACCAACGCCTATGTTAAAATTCCATTGAAAACCCTAAACAGACATGGATTAATCGCAGGTGCTACGGGAACGGGAAAAACAAAAACCTTACAAGTTATAGCTGAGAACTTATCCAATAAAGGGATTCCGGTTTTACTCATGGACCTTAAAGGTGACCTCAGTGGTATAGCACAACCCAGCCCTGGACACCCTAAAATAGATGAACGTCATGAAAAAATTGGACTTCCTTTTGAAGCCAATGGATTCCCTGTTGAAATCATGTCACTCTCCGAACAGAATGGAGTTCGCCTTAGGGCCACCGTATCGGAGTTTGGCCCGGTATTGCTCTCTAGAATTCTGGATTTAACGGTTACCCAAGAAGGTATTGTAGCGGTGGTTTTCAAGTATTGCGATGACAACAAATTACCTCTGCTCGATTTAAAGGATTTTAAAAAGGTATTGCAATATGCAACAGGCGAAGGAAAAAAAGAATTTCAGTCTGCATATGGGCGTATTTCCACGAGCTCTACCGGTACTATTTTAAGGAAGATCATAGAATTGGAACAACAAGGAGCTGATTTGTTCTTTGGTGAAAAATCTTTTGAAGTAGAAGACTTGGTCCGTATTGATGAAAACGGAAGAGGGTATATCAATATTATTAGACTAACCGATATCCAGGATAGGCCCAAGCTCTTTTCCACCTTTATGCTCAGTCTTTTGGCCGAAATCTATGCCACATTTCCTGAACAAGGTGATAGTGACAGTCCAGAATTGATTCTTTTTATTGATGAGGCGCACCTCATTTTCAAAGAAGCTTCCAAGGCCCTACTAGATCAAATAGAGAGTATTGTAAAACTTATTCGCTCTAAAGGTATTGGGCTATATTTTGTAACGCAAAACCCTACTGATGTTCCAGATGATGTACTAGCACAATTAGGACTTAAAGTACAGCATGCACTGCGTGCCTTTACTGCCAAAGACAGAAAAGCCATTAAACTTACTGCGGAAAACTATCCAGATTCACCATTCTATGATACCAAAGAGGTATTGACATCCTTGGGAATTGGGGAAGCGCTTATTTCTGCTTTAGATGAAAAGGGAAGACCTACACCGCTTGCAGCCACCATGCTAAGAGCTCCTATGAGTCGTATGGATGTACTGACGGATACCGAACTGAAAGAAGCACTAGGAAAATCAAAACTTATAAAAAAATACAATCAAGATATAGACAGGGAAAGCGCCTATGAAATCTTGAACGAAAAAATTGAAAAAGCAGAAAAAGAAGCTGAAAAAGAAAAGGAACGAAAAACAACATCCAAAAGAACCACATCTACCCGAAGAAGCACGCGAATGAATCCCGTTGTTAAGGTATTAACAAGCGCTACCTTTATTCGTGGAGTGCTTGGAGTACTTAAAAAAGTCATCCGATAATCAATATGAAGAAAATATACAAAGTCATAGCACTAGGCCTATTTCTAGTATTGACGCAATGTGCTGAAAAAGACATTTCGTTTTTAATTACCGAAAATGCCGTTGGACATCTGTCAAAATCAACTGAAGTTGATGACTTAGAGATTGTTTTTGCTCAAGATTCAGTGGTGATGGACACTACCAAAGGAAAAAAAATTAAAATTCATGAAAAAGGTGGGAAGCATCTTTTAACACTTACCCCTAAAACCGATAGTACAGCTACCGTTGAGAATGTTAGGGTATTCGATTCGCGATACAAAACCGACAAAGGAATTAGCCTAGCCAGCACCTTTGGTGAGATCCAAAAAAAATATCCCATCAAAAAGGTTGTAACCACCATTAATAGCATTGTCATATTCCCCAAGGAAAGTAATCTGTACTTCACCATTGATAAAACCGAACTTCCATCTAACCTAAGATACAACAACACCAATATTGAAGCGGTGCAAATACCAGACAACGCCAAAATAAAGTATCTGATGCTGGGGTGGGAATAGCCTTTGTTAATTAATTCCTAAAGGAAGTTGTCGCTTTAGTCCATTTGGGTAATTTGATGGTAAAATCCATCCAAATGAAAACCAATACCCTTTTAACGCTCTTTCTATTCCCCTTCCTAATGGCTGCGCAGTATGATTTTGAACCATCCGTAGAGCACCCATTTGGACTTCCAAATCCTGATGCACCAAAAGAGGTATTGGATTTTGCTCCATTGATCGGGGAATGCAACTGTAAATCCGAAACCAGAAAAGCTGATCAAACCTGGGCGGAACCGGTTGATATGATTTGGCGTTTTAAATACATTATGAATGGTATGGCCATTCAAGATGAAACCTTAAAGGAAGACAAAACCTATTCTGGTAGTATTCGCCAATTTAGCCCCGATAGTCTCCGATGGTACGTTCATTATTACAGCACGCGAGCCGTTTCAACCACCTTGCGTACTTGGGAAGGAAATAAAAATGAAGAAGGTAAAATTGTATTGTATCGGGAACAGAAAGCACCAAATGGAACGGATGGTTTTTACCGATTGTCCTTCTACGATATTGATGCTAACGGTTTTAAATGGGTCGGCGAATGGGTAGATAAGACCGAATCTGTTGTTTTTCCCACGTGGAGGATTGATTGTTCAAATGGCAAAATTTCAAATGACGATGAGAACGAAAAAAACAAAATAATTGCTGCATCAAGGGGGTTCTCAACGGCCTTCATTGCCCAAGATTTCGATGCAATGGCTAATAGCTATACCCAAGATGCCAAATTCATTCCTTTAGGAGTTCCCATAATTGAAGGAAGAGAGGATATTAAAGCGCGTTGGATATCGGGAAAGGACACCAAAATTTTGTCTCATGGCATGGATACTTCAGGAATAAAAATTACAGGTGACTATGCCTATGATTATGGATACTACCATGGCACCAGTCAAAAAGGGAAGGAACCTATTTCTAGCTGGAAAGGGAAATATGTTGTCGTTTGGAAAAAGGTTGGAAACGATTGGAAAATGTATATCGATATCTGGAACAGGTTAAAAGATTAAAGCAATCCATATTTTTCTCTATTGGCAAGTACCTTCGGACTATTGGCTTGCATCCACTCTGTTAGCTCCAATAGCTTTTCCACATATGATTGACCAAACTCAGTAAGGCTATATTCTACCCTAATTGGCACTTCGGGATACGCATTTCTTTCAATATATCCATCAGCTTCCAAAACCTTTAATCGTTGACTTAAAACCTTATTGGAGATACCATATACAAATTTCTTGAGTTTGTTGAAACGCAACACTGGAAAGTAACCCAACCAAAGAATAATCAAAGTACTCCACTGATCAGAGGCGACAGACATCACATCTCTAACTGGGCAAAGCTCAGGAGGGTGTCTATAATCGATATGACCGAACATTTTTTCTAATTTTTTTACTGTCTTAACATTCTGATTATCAGCTACAGTTTCCATTTTTATACTTGGTTTTTAAAGAGTGACCTCTTTTTTGTTTTAAAATGAATGTGTACTTTTAGTTTCAATTAAAGAGTAAGTTACAAAAAGTAACTATATGAAAAAACTAATTACCAAATTACTTCCACTGGCTTTCGGGCAATATTTTAATGTATACTCCCTTTTCAACTCAAAAAAAGCCGCTCATAAAGCTTTTGTTTTGTTTTGCACGGTAAGAAAAGGCAGGGTCCTTCCACAACAAGCTGCATATTTGGAGGAGGCCAAACATGAAACCGAATTGGCTGCCGGGCATAAACTACAGTCTTATCACTGGCCCGGAAAAAAAGAAACTGTGCTATTAGTGCATGGTTGGGAGAGTAATACTTTCAGATGGCGAAATCTCATCCAAAAACTAAGAGAAGCAGATTTTAACATCATAGCTTTTGATGCTCCTTCGCATGGACATTCTTCCGGTAAAATTTTATATGTGCCCCTATATGAGGAAGTCCTGCACCATATGATCAACAAATACAACCCACAATATCTTGTTGGACATTCTGTGGGTGGCATGACATTAATGTACAATGAATACAAAAATCCTAATCCGAAAGTCGAAAAAATGGTTACGATAGGTGCTCCTTCAGAATTTCATGAAATCATGGGGCATTATCAAAGTCTTCTAAAATTCAGTGATCGATTTATGAAATACCTAGACCAGTATATCCTGAATCGATTTGGGTTTCACATTCGTGATTTTTCCACTTCAAAATTTGCACAAACCAATACAAAAAAAGGGTTGTTGTTTCATGATAGACTGGATGCCATTGCGCCCTATCATGCATCAGAACAAGTTCACTCCAATTGGAAGGGAAGCAAATTGATCACTACCGAAGGTTTAGGGCATTCTATGCACCAAGAGGACGTAAACAATCAAATTATCTCTTTTTTGAAAGCGTAGTCAAATGCTAGAAATCTCGATAGGGTGATTCTAAATATTGATTTGCTTCCTCCTCGGAAAATTTGGCATTCTCACTATCCCAATGCAAGGTTTTATTGGGAAAACGTCCGGCGATAACTCCCAAAAGGATTGTTTCCGTTAACCTGGCTGCGTAAGAGAAAGGGGCGGTGCAACTGTCTTTACCCAAACAAGCATCCACAAACTGATGGTAGTGCTTTGGCCCCTCCGATTCATAATTTCGAATTGGTTCTCCCATTTTATTCGCTTCCATTACTTCGGCAATTTCCTTGGAAATATCGACATACTCCCCATCGACAATCTTTTTGGGCAATTGCATAAAGTGCGGCAATAATAAACGTCCCTTTTCACCTATGAACATGGCTCCTTGGTCTGGTAATTTCCCATCGCCAGCTTCCTTACTATCGAGCGACATTTTATCCTCCATGGATTGTTCGGATGTTTTCTCTTTTGCTGAACTCTCCTCTGCACCTGGTAATTTTAGGTCTTCGTGCATTTCTGGAGCTCCGGGGCCATCGTACCACACCCATTTTAGTTTATCTGCGGTATAATCGGTGCCAGGAAACTCATAAGTCACTATATTTTTTTCAGGAAACCCAAACCCAGTCGGCTTTCTACATTCGTTTTTAATTGTAAAAGGTACATCTAGCTGAAGTGCATTGTAAGGAGTATCAAAAATATGCACGCCCATGTCTCCAAGAGTCCCACATCCATAATCCATTAGTTTTCTCCAATTTCCTGGATGATAATATCCCTCTTTATAGGGCCGCTCAGCTGCTGTTCCCAACCAAAGATTCCAATCTAAGGTTTCAGGTATTGGGTCACTTCCTTCGGGAGCAGGGCCATTATAACCCCAATCTTTTGGTGACCAAGCTCGTACTGTATGCACTTTCCCTATAATTCCTGATTGTATGAGCAATGTGGCCAATTTGTAATCGTAAAAAGAATGCACCTGAATTCCCATTTGGGTAACAAGGTTCTTTTCAGATGCAAGTTTTCGCATTGCCCTTGCTTCTGAAACATGGTGTGTTAACGGTTTTTGACAGTACACCGGTTTGCCCATATTCATGGCCATTAATGAAGCTGGTGCATGTGTATGATCTGGAGTTGATACGATAACGGCATCAATGTCGCTTCCCATGACCTTCAGCATTTCTCTATAATCTGAAAAAGTTTTGGCCTTGGAATGTATTTTTTTTGCTGCGTCCAGATTATTTGAGTCCACATCGCATAGCGCTACTACATCGACCAAACTATGGGATGATATCGCTTTTAAGTCTTCAAAACCCATATTGCCAACACCTATATGGGCTGTTCTTAATCTTTTGTTTCCTTTAAAAGCCAACATTCCTGATGGTAATAATGCCAACAATGAAGCTATTGCGGTAGTCTTTAAAAAGTCTCTTTTTTTCATATCTAAATTATAACTTTCTAATTTTTATATTTTTAAACCATATGGGGCTAGCGTGATCCTGTAATCCAATATAACCGGTCTTATATTTTCCATAATCGACGCTATTTTTCCATTTATCTGAATTTTTCTTTTCGTACCAAGCCTCATCCCAAGGAACAAAGGACAAAACCATTTTTCCATTAAGCCAATGCTCAACTCTCTGCTCGGTAAAAACAATCTTCGAAGAATTCCATTCCCCTACCGGATTTAAGGTCTTTTTTGCTGGGTCCGCAGGATGCATTGCGTAATCTGAGGCTGTTTTTTGTAAGGGCTTTAATTCTTCTGGTTTTTCAGTGTATCCAAGACTAGTGTTGTATGCGGTTAAATCATGGATTCTGGCATAGTTTTCATCATCAATCAATTGATATTCCGGTGAAACCTCCGGTGGACCATCATATCCCTCCTTAAGGTGGTAAAAGATACCGCTGTTACCTCCTTCTGGTAATTTCCATTCTAAGTATAGTTCAAAATTATCAAACTCTTCAGCGCCATAAATAATATCCTTACCTCCTTCGTAATCTTGCTCCAATCCTAATTCCGTGTCAAACGTCAACGTGCTATCCTTGATAATCCAGCCTGGTGGCAGTGCATCACCATTGTATGCCCTCCATCCTTTGGTGCTTGTCCCATCAAACAAGTATACCCAATCATTAGGTTTGGCTTTTTCTTCTTCTGCACTTGTTTCTTCAGTTTTTGTTTTAGTGTCCGTTTTACAAGAACTAAAAATTACCAAGGCTACTAGGAATGCTATTTTTTTCATACTACTGCTTCTCAATTTGATATTGTATTGATTACTAAGGTAATTACATTTCTTTTTTTATGAAAAATTATATAGACTACCAACATTACCCAAACTATGAATGTCATTTTATCCGTTGTGGTCTACAATCATACATAAAATTAAACCATAGGAATTTGCAAGATTGGTAGCCAGCATATACTTTTAATGTATGATGCAAAATATAACACCGTTTCATATTGCCATTCCTGTTCACAACTTGGATGAATGTAGGGTTTTTTACCGAGATGTTTTAAAGTGTGAAGAAGGTAGGAGCAGCGATCATTGGGTAGATTTTAGTCTATTTGGACATCAACTGGTGATTCATTACAAACCCAAATCTGATGTAGCATTGCATACCAACCCTGTGGATGGTAAAAATGTTCCTGTACCACATTATGGGGTGGTATTGCCTTGGGATACTTTTAAATCTTTCTCTGAAAGCCTTAAAAACAAGGGAATTGAATTTGTTATTGACCCTTATATTCGATTTGAAGGTGAGGTTGGAGAACAGGCTACCATGTTTTTTCTGGATCCAGCTGGCAATGCATTGGAATTTAAAGCCTTTAAGGATATGACCCAATTGTTTGCCAAGTAACTAAACTAGATTCATCCCCTTTCTTTTTACCCAGAAAAAGGCAAATATCATGTTAGGAACCCAGCAAAGCCAAGCTACTATCTTATAGGCTATTAGAAATTCTCCAAAGGCCATTGTTAAAAGTGGTAACCAAATGCGCAATGTAACAGCCGCAAAACAGGCAGCATAACTATAGATCATCATACCCTGATGCAGTGCTAAATCCTTTGCCCTAATGGCCAAATATGCTTTTAAAGTGGTATAAAGCCAAATAATACCTAAGCAAAGAAATCCTAGTGAGGTAATTAAGCCTCCTGTGGCAAAAAAGGCAATATAAACACCACATATTCCGCTCAGTAATGCCGAAAAAACATATACTTTCCCTAGGTTACGATGTAGTTTTAAGTTTTTAGATCTTATTTTCTTGCTGAACTGTGACCACCCACTCATAAGTGCAAAGGCTCCAAAAGTGATATGCCCATAAAAGCCAACATTCCAGATTTCATTTGCCAACAATTCCGCTGTTTTGCTATACAGCAGACCAAATTTCTCCGAAGTAAACCAATATGCAAATGGATAGAGTCCTACCCCCATCGCCAAAAAGGCAAATACTACCCATGCTATTTTATTTCTTATAACACCTGCCATAGTTGAATTATTTACTTATAGCGCCAACTTGTAAGATCGGCTCCTTCTGGCGCACTTTTCTCAATTCGTTGCATTATTTTAGGAACGTACATCGTATTATAACGCATTCTAGTAATATGATTGGGTAACTCAGGATCACCATTCCAGCAATGCTCCGCTCTATCACCATATAGCACTTCACCTTCATAATAGGGATCAGTAGTATTCTCTAAAAAATCTTCCATTAAATAAACAGCATTATTTAAATAGTAGTTATCCATATCTCCGCAATAAATATGGATTTTTCCTTTGAGATTTTCTCCCAGTTTGTCCCAATCGCGTTCTAAAATATGTCTAAGGTCAAAGTTGTCTTGCCAATATTTTGCTACTTCTGGATTGATTTCTCCTGTCATTTTATCCCAAAGCCTTTCTGGATAACCATCTTCTCCTTGGGGAGAGTACGTAGCTTCCCAAATATCCCACTGCTGACCTGACCGTGATTTTGTTCCCAAAACCAACTCTAAATGATTGTTTTCGCGAACGGTACTCTGAATATGGCCCAAATAATCACGATGAGCAGGTACTTCCACCTCTTTATGGTCGCTTTTATAATAATATGCATTCTCATCCTCGTAAATATCAGTAAGACAATAGGCTCTAAAATCAATTGGGTCTGGACATGCAGCAAAACAACCATTGTATTCTTCTGGATATTTTACCTGCACGGCAAGGGCTTCCCAGCCTCCTGTAGAACCTCCATACAAAAACCGGGACCAACCTTCTCCTATTCCCCTAAACTCTTTTTCTATGTGTGGAATTAATTCGTGGGTAATGGCATCGCCATATGGACCTTGGCTGGCCGAATTCACCGCATAGGAATCATCATAATATGGGGTTGGGTGCTGTATTTCAATGATTAAAAATCGAGGGAAATCAGGTTCGTTCCATCTTTTATAAAAATCGTATGCTTCTTGTTGTTGTATAATGTTATAGCCTTCCACATTAAAACGTGCTGAATACTCTGGTTTAGTATCTGGGTCAGGTGGGATAGTTCTAAAACCGCCAAAATCATTTGGGAAATGTCCATGAAAAATCATCAATGGATATTTGGCCTCTCTATGTTCTTCAAAACCTTTTGGAAGCAAAACATGAGCGCCTAAATACATATCCCTTCCCCAAAATTCAGATAGTTTTTCGGATTTTATTTTTATATGTTTTATCCATTCGGTGTCCACTGGTTCTTCAATGGGTGGAATGACCTTATCCATGCTAATGTGTAGATTCTGGACACCATTTTCCTTAATTGTAATCTTAAAAGGTTCACTATACAGATTTCCTGGCGACCTGTTCCATTGTTGTCCTTCCCCATTATCCATGGGTAATTTAACGGTATGTCCAGTGGATAGGTTAAAGGTTTCGTAGGTGTGTAAAAGTGCTTGCACATTATACTCTCCTGGGGGCACTTCGTTTAAACTGGGATATGGAAATCCGAACACGGAATCATCAAAAATGATTTCCTCTCCTGGCTGCATGCCACTTACATCCATCCCAAAAATCAATTGGGCATCCAATCCGGTACCGATTTGAAAACGAGGTTCTTTTTCATCATTTGTGGAAAGCATTAAAAGAAGACGTCCATCCACAGCACTTTCATTTGCATTTCCAGAAAAGGAAACCAGAATACTATTGGCGCTTTGATTTTTACCACATGAATTCAAGAAAAGTACAAGACAAAAGAATATGGGAAGGTAGTTTTTCATGATAGGTTTGGAATTTGACTAAAAGATACTGATTTTAAATGGGCGTTCAAACCATTTCACATCACAACCAAAAATAGATACTAATTAGCATCAAAAGATCGTTATATAGCTATAAATCATAGGGTACCATACCTACTAAATTACCAAATGATGAAAGTAGTCTTATTGTTAATCACTGTATTATTCGCTTCGATGGCCTTATCTGGCTGTACCAATGACGAGGGCGATAACGACCTGGATATCATCACTCCAAATGATGAGCAAGAAAAAGTATTGGACTATCCTGAAAAAGAAAATTAACGGCTAGGTATTTTTTACTTGATGCCTTTCCCTTGCCAATAGCGTGTTTTTTAAAAGCATTGCTATGGTCATTGGGCCAACGCCTCCTGGCACTGGAGTAATATAGGAAGCTTTTTTACTTACGTTTTCAAAATCCACATCGCCTGTAATGTAATAGCCTCTTTCCCTGGTTTCATCGGGTACGCGGGTTATGCCCACGTCTATAATCACGGCTCCATCCTTGACCATTTCCGCTTTTAAGAAGTTGGGCACTCCCAAAGCAGAGACGATGATATCAGCTTTTTGGGTAAAGGCTTCAATATTCTTGGTCCTACTGTGGGTCAATGTAACTGTTGCGTTAGCAGCTTTCCCTTTCTGACTCATCAAAATGCTAATGGGCCTTCCTACAATATGGCTACGTCCAATTACAACAGTATGTTTGCCTTCAGTATCCACATTGTAACGTTTTAATAGCTCCATTATCCCAAATGGTGTAGCGGATATAAAAGATTCCATGTCCAAGGCCATTTTACCAAAATTGGTGGGATGAAAACCATCAACATCCTTATCTGGGTCAACTGCCATAAGCACTTTCTCTTCATCTATGTGCTTTGGTAAGGGCAATTGCACAATGTATCCGTCAATATCTGAATTGGCATTTAGGGCCTCAACTTGCTTTAATAGTGCCTCTTCAGTAGTTTCTTCTGGCAAGTGTATTAAAGTAGATTCAAAGCCTATTTTTTTACAAGAACGTACTTTACTACCCACATAAGTTAAACTAGCTCCATCGTTACCAACCAAAACAGCTGCCAAATGAGGTACTTTTTCTCCTCTCTCTTTCATCTGGGCTACATCAATAGCTATTTCGTCTTTTATTTGGTTTGATATTTTCTTTCCGTCAAGGATTTCCATTAGGGTGGTTGATTTATAATGGTTTATGTAGTTTGATTATCGCATGTTCTGCATCATCTGCATCATTTTCTTACCGCCACCGCCTTGCATCATTTTCATCATCTTGCTCATTTGCTCAAATTGCTTCAACAACTGATTGACTTCTTGAATGGTACGGCCGCTTCCCGCTGCAATACGCTTTTTGCGACTTGCATTCAATTTTGAGGGTGTTGAGCGTTCCTCTGGTGTCATAGAATGGATAATGGCTTCAATATGTTTAAAGGCATCATCATCTATATCCAATCCTTTTAAGGCTTTACCAGCTCCAGGAATCATGCCCATAAGGTCTTTCATGTTCCCCATTTTCTTGATCTGTTGAATCTGGCTTAGGAAATCATCAAAACCAAAGCGGTTTTTGGCAATTTTCTTCTGAATTTTTCGGGCTTGTTCTTCATCAAACTGCTCTTGGGCACGTTCAACCAAGGAAACCACATCTCCCATTCCCAAAATTCTGTCTGCCATCCTAGAGGGATAAAAGACATCAATAGCTTCCATTTTCTCTCCAGTACCAATGAATTTGATTGGCTTATCAACAACGGATTTTATAGAAATGGCCGCACCACCTCTGGTGTCACCATCCAATTTGGTTAATATGACCCCATCAAAATTTAAGACATCGTTAAAGGCTTTTGCTGTGTTTACGGCATCTTGACCTGTCATGGAATCTACCACAAATAAGGTTTCTTGTGGTGTAACTGCTTTATGGATATTGGCAATTTCCGTCATCATTTGTTCATCCACTGCCAAACGACCCGCAGTATCTATGATGACTATATTGCAGCCCAAGCTTTTTGCATGCTTTACACCTGCTTCTGCAATGGCAACTGGGTCATTATTATCCCTATCTGAGTAAACCTCCACACCTATTTGCTCTCCTACAACGTGCAATTGATCTATTGCCGCTGGACGATACACATCACAAGCAACCAAAAGTGGTTTTTTACTTTTTTTGGCTTTTAGGTAATTGGCAAGTTTTCCCGAAAAGGTTGTTTTACCTGACCCCTGAAGACCAGACATTAATACTACCGATGGATTTCCTGAAAGGTCTATTTCTTCGGCATCGCCTCCCATCAATTGGGTTAATTCATCTTTTACAATCTTGACCATGAGTTGGCCAGGTTGTAAATTGGTCAATACATTTTGACCTAAAGCTTTTTCCTTTACGTTATTGGTAAATTCTTTGGCGATTTTGAAGTTGACATCCGCATCCAATAAAGCCCTACGCACTTCTTTTAGGGTTTCGGCTACATTGATTTCGGTTATCTGTCCATGGCCTTTAAGGACATGGAACGCTTTATCCAGCTTTTCACTTAAATTATCGAACATATGCTCACGTCATTTTTGAAGAAGGACAAATTTAAGAATAAAAAGAAAAGGACGGCTTTGGGGATAGCCGTCCTTTTCAAAAAAAGATTGGGAAAATTTTTTATGGTTTCTCAAAAACCAGGGTTTCCGTAGAATTTTCATCTTCCTGGACCAATTCTATGCGGTTGGCACTTACAGATGCTATATACCAGTCATCTGTAATTTCTCCAAACTTGGCATCATTAGCAAAATTCAAGAAGAACTTCAACTCATTATCATGATTTCTGATTACTCTCCATAGACCCTCAATGATTGGGTTATCGTTTTCATCTACTTGTACACGGTGCATTTCATTGAAATAGAAATCCAATCCAGCAAACTCACTTGTTTTATCCACATCATCCTCTTTATACTGGGCTACATTCCAAGCACCATCCATTAGAGCAGTTCTAATCTCAACAACATCTCCATCGGCATTATTATCATCACACACTCGCAACAGAACCAATTCATAGTCAACTTCTTCAACTTCAAATTTCAATCTATGATCATCAAGATCTCTTAGAGGCCAGTCAAAACTTACTCCAGGCTCATCTCCTATAGTAATTAACAGCGAAGGCACTTCATCATCATTTAATCCTACTTCCCATGTTCCTTCTGAAGTTGTGATACCATTACTTAGGGTAACCACACCTTCTGCCATGAATTTAAATTCGAATCCTAGAAGTCTATCAATTTCTTCTCCTTGGTTCTTAACCTTCTTGATGATCCACTCACATTCTTTTAAGATTTCTCTTAAAGTATCTGGTCCTGGGATATCATCTTCACAAAGTTGCTTCATGATAATCTTGTTTCCACCTTCAGCATAAAGCTTAATAGTATGATCACCTATTTCATAAACCAACCATTCTAAGTTAAAGTCTACCAAGACATCGAATTCAAGTGTTAAAAGTGGACCACGATCGGTAAAGCTTGAGCTCCAAGTACCATTCAACACATTTCCTTCTCTATCTTTTACGGTTACTGTTCCACCATCCATAAAGGTCATGATATATTCTAAATACTGATCGGTTTGGTTAACCTCATCTCTAACAAGTTCACGAACTTCCCATGGACACTGCGTTAAACAAAAATCAAAACGCTCTTCATCAAAATCGTCATCGTTAAAATCATCATCGTCATCTTCATCGCATTCATCTTTGGCCATTTCCAAGGCATTGGCCAACTCACCGTTGCTATCTACAATAATCTCAGTTCCATCAAATTTCTTTAAAGTCAAAGGAAATTGAATACTTACTAGATCGTTATCTTCTAATCCATCAAAGAATTTTCTTAAATCCTCATCACTTTCTACAACAACTTCTCCTGTTTGTTGGTTGTTGATATCGAACGTGAATAAGGTGATTGGATAAACAAAGTCAATACACTCAATGTCATCATCTGCTCCACCTTCTAAACAAGCTTCGGCCAATTCTCTTAACTGCTCCTTATTCTCAATTACAATTTCAGAGAAATCAGCAAGAGTAATCGTAATAGGGAAAAAAATCTCTAAAACATCTTCATCTATATCAACCTCATCAAAAATATCTTCTATAGTATGAAGATCTTCTCTTGAATCAATTGTGACTTGAATTCCATTGACTTCAACAGTATAAGGGAATTTCAAAGCAAAACAGCTAGCACCATCCACAATATTATCGAAAGAACCATCATTAGATGATGTTTTTTCGATTAAGTCTGCAGTAGTGGAGTTTGCTTGAATGGTCTCAGCGTTAGTTCCACCATTCACTTCTTCAAATTCTTCTTGACATGAAGTAAAGTTAAGTGCCAGCATTGCTAGGCCAGCGTACATTAAGTTACTTATCAACTTTTTCATAACGATTTGGATTTTTTGGGTTACAATTCAATCCTAAAACAACTCTCAAAGAAAAAACCCTACTTTATCTTAAAATTTTTAAAATATCTTTGGGTAAATGACAAACCCTTCTAAATGAACAACGTTTGCGAAGAGCAGGTCTTTAGCTCAATATTTAAGGCTAATTCCAAAACGGTTTTCAATTATATATATTATAAGTTTGGCAATGAAGAGAAGGCACATGATGCCGTACAAGAAGCCTTTGTGAAACTTTGGGAGAACTGTGCAAAGGTTTTACCAGAAAAAGCCAAGTCGTATTTATATACGGTGGCCAGTAATACCTACTTAAATGTCATCAAAGCTGAAAAGGTTAGGTTAAAGTATGCGAAGCCAAGCTTAGAAATTTCAAATGAGTCGCCAGAATTTTTATTGGTAGAAAAAGAATACCAACAAAAATTGGACAATGCGTTGAACAATCTTCCAGAAAATCAAAGGACTACTTTTTTATTAAATAGGATAGATGGAAAGAAATATGCAGAAATTGCAGAAATGGAAGGTGTAAGTGTAAAGGCTATAGAAAAACGAATGCATTTGGCATTAAAAGCATTACGAGAGCAGATTGATGGAATCTAACAATATTCAATTAACAATGGACAGTAAACAATTGTATTAACCTATATTGAACACTGTATATTGCTCATTGTAAATTGAATAAGTAGGGTTTTTTAAAACATAGTTGTTATTTAACTGTAAAGCATAGAAATCATGCAAGAAAATTACTTGGCAAAATGGCTTAGCGGAGAGCTTTCTGAAAAGGAGCTAGCGGAATTTAAAAAGTCCGCCGAATATGCTTCTTATCAGAAATTAAAGGAAGTTTCAAGCACTTTGAAAGCTCCTGAATTTGATGTTGACCAAGCTTTAACACAATTAAAAGAAGAACGTATTGGCAATGCTCCAAAAGTTATTGCCCTTAATCCGTTCAAGAAATTCCTGCGTGTTGCCGCGGCTATTGCAGTATTGATTGCTGGCTCTTATTTCTACATCAGTACTCTAGATGAATCCGTTACCACCCAATTTGCCGAACGCTCAGAAGTAATTCTACCAGATAATTCTGAAATCATTCTAAATGCAGGTTCCAGAGTATCTTTCAGTGAAAAAAACTGGGATGAAAAACGAAATGTCACTCTAAAGGGCGAAGCTTTCTTTAAAGTTGCCAAAGGTAAAAAGTTCACTGTTTCAACAACACATGGAACTGTTGCTGTGCTAGGAACCCAATTTAATGTGGAAAACAGGGAAGGCTTTTTTGAAGTAACTTGTTTTGAAGGTCTTGTTAGCGTAGCGTATAACAATATTGAAACCAAATTACCCGCTGGTAGCTCTTTTATGGTCATCAACGGAAAAATAGTAGATACAACCGCACCAAACACCTCACAACCCACATGGGTTAATAATGAAAGTTCCTTTGAACGTATTCCTCTGGGATATGTCTTTGCAGAGTTGGAAAGACAGTTCAATATTGAGGTAAATTCACAAAATGTTGATAGAAATCTGTTATTTACCGGAACTTTTAGCAACACTGACTTAAATATGGCGTTAAAAAGTATAAGTACCCCATCTCGAATTAATTTTAAACTTGAGGGTGATAATGTACTTTTCTATGCTAAAAAAACTCCGTAGCAGCCATTTTGGCCTCTTCATTGGGTTTTTATTGCTCCTGAATTTCCATAGTTATGCACAGGAAAAACAGGACGCTCCAGTTGCGCTTATACCATACATAAAAACCTTAGAGGATAAATTCGATATCAAATTTTCATACATCAATGAAGATTTGGAAGGTTTTAGCATTACCATACCCCAAAATTTAGTGGCATTGGATGATATTCTACAACACATTCAAACCCAATTACAGATAAAGACGGAAAAGCTTAACGACCGTTATTATACACTGACCAAAAGTACCTTGGTTACGGTATGCGCAAAAGTATTGGACAATTTCGCAGAAAATACCATTTCCGGTGCTACCATAGAGGTATTTGAAACAGAAATAGCCATAACCACCGCTGGGGATGGTAGTTTTTCGTTGAGGGATATTCCAAGAAATGCCACCTTAAAAATTAGATACTTAGGGTATAATACCAAATATATTGCAGTTGAAAGCTTATTAAAAGATGGCGGTTGCCCAAAAATTCTTTTAGCTCAACACTATGAGCAGTTAAAAGAAGTCATTGTATACCAATTTCTTACCACAGGTATCATTAAAGAATCTGATGCAAGTATTACATTGAATACTGCCGATTTTGGAATTTTACCTGGTTTAATAGAGCCTGATATTTTACAGACCGTTCAAGCACTTCCTGGCATTAAGAGTATTGATGAAACCGTATCGGACATTAATGTGCGTGGCGGTACCAATGACCAGAACCTAATTTTATGGAATGGGATTAAAATGTATCAATCTGGGCACTTTTTTGGGTTGATTTCTGCCTTCAACCCTTATTTGACCGATAAAATTACGGTGATAAAAAATGGTACTCCAGCGGTCTTTGGTGATGGTGTAAGCAGTGTTATTCAAATGGAAACCAATAATGAGCTATCTACAGATCTTACTGGTGGAGCAGGTTTTAACTTCATTAGCGGTGACGTTTACGGCCAAATTCCCATTACAGAAAAGCTTGGATTACAATTTTCTGCCAGACGTTCCACCACCGATTTTTTGAACACCCCTACCTACAACAAATTTTTTGACCGGGCATTTCAAGATAGCGAAGTGACCAATCAAAATAATATTGCCGTAGATGATGATATTGTAAGGGATGAAAACTTCTTCTTTTACGACTTCACGGGAAAACTACTGTATGATGTAAATGACCAGCACAAATTCAGGTTGAATTTTATCAGTATTACCAATAGTCTTGATTATACAGAAACCAATTTGACCGATTTAGAAACCACAAATAGCATTCTAAATCAAACCAATCTGTCCTTTGGGGGGCAATTACAAAGTCAATGGACCGATAGGCTTTCTTCCAACGTAAATGTCTATTATTCGCGGTACAATCTAGATGCCCAAAACCTTTTTGGCAATCAAATTCAATTGTTGCTCCAAAATAATCAGGTTATCGAAAACGCTGTCAAATTAAACACAGATTACAACCTAAATGAAAATCTGAATTGGAACAACGGCTATCAATACATAGAAACAGGCATTACCAACACTACAATTCTTACCCGGCCACCTTTTGACAGTGAAATAAAAGGCGTTATTAGAATTCACGCCCCACACACAGAGATTGGATATAGTACAGATGGAAACAAATTTAGGGGCAAGGCAGGCGTTCGTCTCAATTACATAGAAAACCTGGGTACGTTTTCAGAATTCTTGATTGAACCTCGCCTTAACCTCAGTTTTAGACTTGCAAATCATCTTAGAGGAGAGGTTTTGGGAGAGTTTAAAAGTCAAACTACCAACCAAATCATAGATTTAGAACAAAACTTCTTAGGTATAGAAAAACGGAGATGGATTTTATCTGATGACAGCACCCTACCCATTACTAAAAGTAAGCAAGGCTCCATAGGCATCAACTATGATAAGAATAGTTTTTATGTGGGCGTGGAAGGTTTCTTCAAAAAAGTGGACGGAATCAGTACCAGTACACAAGGATTTCAAAACCAAAATCAATTTAATGGTGAGATAGGTAGCTATGATGTTAAAGGCATGGAATTCTTGATCAATCAAAAGGGAAATAATTATAGTGCATGGTTGAGTTATACATACAATAAAAACGATTACAATTTTGACGCAATAGACCCTAACAATTTTCCTAACAATCTTGATATTAGACACACCCTTACTCTGGCAGGCACCTATACCTACAAAGATCTTAAACTAAGTTTGGGGCTCAATTATCGTTCAGGAAAGCCATTTACAGAACCTCAAGAAGGAGATATGGCACTGGATACGTCGGTATTTCCGGCACGTATCAACTATGAATCTCCCAATAGTAGTAGGTTACCCGAATACCTTAGAGTTGATGCTTCTACGATATACAAGTTTGACATCAGCCCACGAATCAAAGCAAATGCAGGAATCTCTTTGCTAAACATGACCAACCGAAAAAACAGCTTGAACAAATACTACAGGGTTACAGAGGACAATGAAATTGAAACGGTAGAAAGCATTTCTTTGGGTATTACACCCAATTTTAGCTTTAGGGTGACTTTTTAAGCCTCCAGTGAGGCTCATTAAAGTCAAAATTCAGCATTCTTCGTATTGTATCGTACAAATCGGGGTATTTGTTCGAAAACTCCGCCGGACTCTCGATAAAATTTTCCATAATAACAGCAAAAAACTCATAGAAATTTTTCTTGCCATATGCTCTAAAATAGGTCGACTTTTTCAAATCTTTCTGAAAATCAGCTTGATCATATATTCTTTTGATTTGTGCCAAGCCTACTTTGAATCGTCTGGCCTCCCAACTGGATTTACTTCTCGTTTCGAACATCAACGCATGGGCTACCTCATGAATGCCCAAATTTAAGTTGTCATTGGGGATTTTAAAGCCCTTTTCTAAATCCTCAGCCGAGAACACCAATATTTTTAGGTTCGGATTAAACTCCCCAATATGATGGTTTTTTCCAATTCGCGAATAATATGTGTTAGGGTAAACAATGACTCTTGTAATCGATCTTTCAAACCTAAAATCCCGCATTCCCATGGTCAACAAGGTTGCTGAGGCCGAAACGTAGGCCTTTATTTCTTCACTATTGGCTATCTCACCATAAAAAACAAAAGCCTTTTTAGATTTGAACCAGGCAAACCTTTTCAAAAAAGTTCGTTTCTGTTCAACACTAAATTGCTGAAAAGGGATGAGAAACTCAGTTATAAACTGCCTTTCCTTGGCCGTAATTCTTCTAACTGGGTGAAAAATGTTATAAAAAGTAAATCTTTCACCAAAAAAATACTGGTAACCGACACGGGCAAACACATAGAGTAAACCTACTGCCAAAACAAGTGCAGCGATTTCTTTTTGAGTTTCGGACAGCCCCACTTCCATTACATCCGTTCAGGAACATCAATCCCCAAAAGTTTAAAAGCGGATTGAATCACTTCTCCTACTTTTTTGGATAATTGTACACGAAAGCACTTTTTATCCGCATCTACCTCTCCTAAAATCGATACTTGCTGATAAAAAGAGTTGAATTCCTTTACCAAATCATAAGTATAATTGGCAATTAGGGCCGGGCTATAATTTTCTGCCGCCAATTGAACCGTTTCTGGAAAAAGTTGAAGTTGCTTTAGCAATTCCTTTTCCTTTTCATGCAGTTCAAATGTAATGTCCGACACTGTAGAAGTATCGAAATCGGCTTTTCTAAGGATAGACTGTATTCTAGCATAGGTATACTGAATAAAGGGTCCTGTGTTCCCTTGAAAATCCACAGATTCTTCAGGATTGAACAAAATCCTTTTCTTGGGGTCCACCTTAAGGATATAATATTTTAAAGCTCCAAGACCTATGGTTTTATAAAGTCTTTGTTTCTCTTCAGTGGTGTAGCCTTCCAGTTTGCCCAATTCTTCAGAAATCTCCGCGGCGGTTTGTGCCATGTTATCAATTAAATCATCTGCATCCACAACAGTACCTTCCCTACTCTTCATTTTACCACTGGGAAGGTCCACCATGCCATAACTCAAATGATGTAGTTGCTGAGACCAACTATATCCCAGCTTCTTAAGAATAAGAAATAGCACCTTAAAGTGATAGTCTTGCTCATTGCCTACAGTATATACCATTCCATTAATATCTGGAAAATCGGTTACCCGTTGAATGGCGGTTCCAATATCTTGGGTCATATATACCGCAGTACCATCAGAGCGAAGTACAATTTTCTCATCCAACCCTTCATCTGTCAAATCTATCCAGACGCTACCGTCATCTTTTCTAAAGAAAATGCCTTTTTCCAGACCTTCTTTTACCACATCCCTACCTAAAAGATAGGTATTGCTTTCATAGTATAGGGTGTCAAAATCAACTCCTAGATTTTTATAGGTGATATCAAAACCGGTATACACCCAGCCGTTCATTTTTTTCCAAAGCGCCACTACCTCATCATCACCCGATTCCCAGTTACGAAGCATTTCTTGAGCTTCAAGCAAAATTGGAGCCCCCTTTTCTGCTTGCTCCTTTTCCATTCCTCGAGAAACCAATTCGGCTATTTGTTCTTTATAGGCTTTATCAAACGCTACATAGTATTTCCCTACCAAATGGTCACCCTTCAATCCAGATGACTCCGGAGTCTCGCTATTCCCAAATTTCAGCCAGGCCAACATGCTCTTGCAGATATGAATACCGCGATCATTGATAATCTGGGTTTTGTACACTTTATTTCCGGCAGCTTTTAAAATTTCAGATACCGAATACCCTAATAAATTGTTTCGGATATGACCTAAATGCAGCGGTTTGTTGGTATTTGGAGAAGAATATTCGACCATTACCGCATTGGTAGTATCCGTTTTTACATAACCGTAATCCTCCTCATTAAAAATAGATTTGAAAAAATCCTGGTAAAATCCATCTTCCATGACAATATTTAGAAAGCCCTTGACCACATTAAATTTTGCAACTTCACCTACATGCTCCTGCAAATACTCCCCAATCTTGGTTCCAATTTCCATGGGATTTCCTTTTACCACACGCAACATAGGAAACACGACCACAGTAATATCCCCTTCAAAATCTTTACGGGTGGGCTGAAACTCTACTGAAGGTAGTTCTGCATTATAAATGGAAGAAACAGCTGCTTTAACTGTGGTGGTAAGTACCTGTTGAATATTCATTAATACACGGCATTTAAGGGTGCAAAACTAATCAATTCTTACACTTTAACTAAAAAGTGAAGTAGTAATCCACATGGTTTTGGTTAATTTTAGGCATGCTTCTAAATGTATCGTACAATGATAAAAAAATCAGCAGAAAAATTGACGAAGCTGTTGGCATGCCTTTTACCTTAAAACAACGTTTTGCTTTAGGCGGAATCGGCTCACCCAAACTTTTTATTACTGAAACAAGTGTTGAAATCCAAAATCTACTGATTCTGGACAATAACCTGAACACATGCAATATAGAAATGCGTCCAAAAGGAATCATTGTTCGGTTTAGGTCTTTGCTGGAAACGTATGGTCTGGTCATTCCCTATTATAAACTAAACTTGTACAAAGGCGATTTTGCCGTCTATTCCATTTACAAGGATAGCTATTTTATAAAGGTAAAATCGGACAACAAGGCCATCCAAAAATATTTTAAGAAACTATTGGATTACAAAGCGGATAACGCTCCCACTTCCTTAGAAGATCTTTAAAACATAAAAAAGCCTAACTTTAATTACAGTAAAATCCGTAGTGTGGAACAAGTAGCATAAAAACTGCGCAACAAAGTAATCAAGGATCATGTTTAGCAAAAAACCGAAAATTGAAGTAAAGCCAAGTCCCGCTGACAAAAAACTGATAAAGCTAGGATGGATCATTGTCATTCTAAATGTACTTTTGGTCCTTGTTTTTTATTATGACCTCCCAGATACCATCCCAACGCATTTTAATCTAAAGGGTGAAGTAGATGGGTACGGCCATAAATCTGTCCTTTGGATTATCCCGATCATCAGTGCTACGCTATATTTTGGATTAGGGTTTTTTGTTACTAAAATGAAACCCTATTATATGAATTTCCCTGTAAAAGTTACCGAGAAAAATGCACCGAAACTATACGCATTGGGGCTGCGGATGATTGCAGCAATGAATCTAGCTTCCGTTGTTGCCTTTTTGCTTACCACACTCATTATGCTCCTAAAAATAAAAGGGGTTGTAGGCACTCTGGATGTGCAACTCTTATTGGGATCATGGATAGTGGTTGCATTACTTCCATTTTTATATATCTATAAGATGTACACCATTTCCAAACAATGAAAATTTTTCTCACTGGAGCCAACGGTTATATTGGTATGCGATTATTGCCCCGTTTGCTAGAACTAGGGCATGAGGTTATCTGTGGGGTACGCGATCAAAAACGCTTGTCTGTAGATAAAAAGACAAGAGAACAGATTCAAATTATAGAAATTGATTTTTTAGAGGAATCACAAAAGACACGCATACCAAAGAATATAGATGTTGCCTACTACCTTATCCATTCTATGACTTCTTCCATAGATGATTTTGATGAAAAGGAAGCATTGGCCGCCAAGAATTTTAATTCCCTAATCTCAAAAACCAATGTAACTCAAGTGATTTATTTGAGTGGGATTGTTAACGAGGAAAAGCTATCTAAACATCTAAGCTCGCGAAAGAACGTGGAAACCATTTTATACCAAGGCAATTTTAACCTTACTGTATTACGTGCTGGGATTATTGTAGGTTCGGGAAGCTCTTCTTTTGAAATCATACGTGATCTTTGTGAAAAACTTCCCTTAATGATTACCCCTAAATGGGTATTGACCAAATCGCAACCCATTGCCATCCGTGACATTATTAACTTTTTGACCGGGGTTTTGGGAAATACTAAAACCTACAACCAATCCTTTGATATTGGTGGGCCCGATGTACTTACATACAAACAGATGTTGCATAAATATGCTAAAATTCGTGGCTTTAAAAACTGGATTTTAACTGTGCCAATCATGACACCAAAACTATCTTCCTATTGGCTTTATTTTGTTACCTCGACCTCTTATAAGTTGGCAATAAACCTTGTAGATAGCATGAAAATGGAAGTTGTTGCCAAGGACAACCGATTGCAACAACTCCTAGGCATTGAAACCCACAGCTACGAAGCAGCAATAAAAATGGCCTTCAAAAAAATTGAGCAAAACTTGGTTGTTAGTAGTTGGAAAGACAGTATTGCAAGTGGGCAAATTCATGAAGATTTAGAAAAATACATTCAAGTCCCTAAATATGGAGTCTTGCAAGATATAAAGTCCATTACAGTAAAGGACAATCATCATGCTTTAAGCAACATTTGGAAAATTGGCGGGGAAACAGGTTGGTATTACGGTAATTGGCTTTGGAAAATTCGAGGGTTTCTGGATAAACTCAACGGAGGTCCAGGACTGCGACGTGGCCGTACCCATCCAGATAAAATATTTCCAGGGGATGCATTAGATTTCTGGCGAGTCCTTTTGGCAGATAAAAAGGGAAAACGACTATTGCTCTTTGCCGAAATGCAAATGCCTGGGGAAGCATGGCTAGAATTTAAAATTGATGAACAAAATACGTTGCATCAAATTGCCACCTTTAGACCAAAAGGACTTAGAGGTCGATTGTATTGGTATAGCGTACTCCCTTTTCACTATTTTATTTTTAGTGGTATGATTAGGAATCTGGCCAAAAGCTAGTTTTTGGAACAATCCTTGTTACAAATTCCCATAAAATTCGTCTACACTAAATGCAACCATTTTGCCTTTTGTGTTGTCTATATAAAAAAGCTCACAATCAAAATAACGAATCAACGTCTATGCGTAAATCAATACTTTCTTTCTGTATCTCACTTTGTATGGGCGGTGCCGTTGTTGCACAGACCATTAGTTCCAAATTGGTAGATGCCAAAACCCAAAAAGGTATCCCTTATGCCACTATACAATATGGGGCTCATCAAGGAGTTATCACCAATGAAGAAGGCCGCTTCAGTTTTGTATTGGACCAAGAAATTGCTGAGCAAGATTCCATTTATGTCTCCTCCATGGGCTATCAAAAAACAGGATTCACCCTAGCGCAACTGCAAGACAGCATCATCACCATTACTCCCAAAGCCATTGAACTGAGCGGAGTTTATTTGTTTGATAAGGAATTGGATGTAGACGAGATTATGGAACGGGTTGAAGACCGACTCCCCACAAATTATAACAAAGCACCCCTAAAACAACGCTTCTTTTTAAGGCAATCTAGTTTTAATACGGTGCAGAAAATGGGGATTGAATTCAAAAAATCCACCATTGCCGAGCTAGACAAGCATTTGATTGACAGCATCGTTTCCATTCTCCCAAGAAATTCTTCCTATTACACAGAAACTTTAGGCGATTATTATCAAAACGGGGAAGAGAATAAATTGGAGATTATAAAAGCGGCCGAATTGTACGACAAAAGTAACGAGGGATCTATGGAAGCGCTGTCCGACAAAATGGAAGCCATTTTTAGGGCCAATGTAAAACCAGATTCGTATCTAAAGATAAAATCGGGGATTTTTGGCGAAAAAGTACCATTGGATTCCATTTTTGAGGAGAAAGAAGAGACCGATGAACTGGAGGGCGAGCTGAAGAAGCCTGAAAAAAGTGATTTTTTGGGGAACCGCAAATATATTTTAAGTGAGATTACCGACCAGTTTTTTGGAAAGTCCAAATTAGATGTGGCCAAAAAGCTGCACCGCTATGAGTATGAACTTTTGGGCTATTCTGAACTGGAAAACCAAGGGGTGTACGTGGTGGGCTTTGCCCCAAAGGGACGTGCTGATTTCAAGGGCAAGCTCTTTGTGAACATCGAGAATTTTGCCATTATGCGCATGGACTATGAAAATATAAAAACCATCAAAAGCATTAAGCTATTGGGCTTTAGCTACCAAGAGCTGAAATATTTTGGCAGTACGGTTTTCTCCAAGTTTGATGGAGATAAGTATAAACTAAAGTTTATGAACTTCACCTTTGGACGAAAAATGGGAGTTGACCGCCCCTTAAAGGTGATTGAGAAGAACAAACATGTAAAGGGTCGCAGAAAACAGAACGAACTCTCCCTTGCCTTGGATATCGTCAACTATAATACTGAAAAATACGAACTGGTAGTTTTTGATTCTGATGTATTGTCCAAAGCCAATTTTGAAGCCTTAAAAGAGGATGAAACCATAAAGGCTACCTATTTATCAGCCTATAATCCTGAGTTCTGGAAAGGCTATACCATTATGGAACCCAACCAGGCCATACGGGAATTTGTGGTTGAGGGGGAGTAATTTTATTTGACAGGTTCAGGATGACAGCTTGATTTGATTAAGGCAAGTAATTACCATTTTCAATTCCACTCAAAATGACAGCCGCCCATCAATCAACAAAGGAACGGTTTCAAAATTTTCCCTTGCTATCATACCGAACTTGTTTCGGCATTCGATAAAAATGAGACTTGAACCAGTTCAAGGTAACGGCTTAAGTCTTTGGCAAGAACACCTCCGCCATCATGCAACGGGCAGAACCTCCTCCACAGGTTTCAATGGTATCCAAAGGACTATGGATAATGTTACAATGCCTTTCGATGGCTTCCCTTCGGGACTTGTCCAAACTATGGTACGCCGCGGAACTCATTACCATAAAACGCTCATCATTTGCCCCAATAACTTGAAGCATATTTCCTGCAAAATGGTACATCTGTTCTTCGGTAATGTCAATGATTTCCTTACCGTCTTTTTTTAAATGCTCCACCACATTTTTTCGCTCCTTTTTATCGTCAATGGTATCCAAGCAGATTACGGCGAAAGTCTCAGCCATAGCCATCATTACATTGGTATGATAGATAGGTAGTCGCTCCCCATCTACAGTTTGATTTGCAGTAAATATGACCGGAAAACAATCAAAATCTTCACAAAATTCGATAAAAAGCTCCTCATGGGCTCTTTCCGACAGTGCACAATATGCTTTTTGGTTTATCCTATCCTTTAAAATACTGCCCGTGCCCTCCAAAAACACATCTTCTTCCTCAGCAGCGGTGTAGTCCACAACATTATTTATGTTAAAACCGTGTTCTTCCAAAATATCGAAAATATCCTCTCTACGCTCTTTTCTGCGATTCTCTGCAAACATGGGGTACACACAAACGGTTCCACTGTTATGAAACGAAATCCAGTTGTTTGGAAATATAGAATCTGGGGTGTCTGGCTCTTTTTTATCATCAACCACGATAACATTTACCCCATAATCTCTAAGCTTGGTCACAAAATCATCAAACTCTTTTTGAGCTTTCATGTTGATTTCGTCATTATTTATACTTAATTCTTCTTGAAAATAATTGTTTACGGCCGTCTGCTCGTTCATTCTAAAATTGACGGGCCTAATCATTAAAATGGTATTGGTTACTTGCATCGAAACGATTAATTTATGCTCTTATTAATGGTAAAGTACTGCAGCGAAGAAGTCCTTCTTGTTTGGCGATTTCGGCGTATGGAATTTCCTCAACAGTAAAGCCTTGTGCTCTTAGCCAATGGTTCAAACGGGTAAAATTCTTTTCTGAAACAACCACTTCTGGAGAAATTGAAAACACATTGCTGAACATATGGTACATCTCATCTTTGGTGATTTCAAATATGTTTTCTTTTCCAAAATAATCAACCAACCATTGGTATTCTTCTTCTACCAAAAAACCATTCTTGTGTAAAATAGCTTTGTTTTTTCCAATAGGTTGGAAGCAACAATCTAAGTGCAAAGCGTTTTCTTTGGCAATGGTATTGGATTTTCGCAGTTCGAAAGACTTTACTTTTTTATTGGGAAACTGCTCTCTTATATAGTCCACTGCTTCTTTATTGGTCCTGGCCGTAATATAGTCTGGATAATCTTCCCCCGTATAAGTACCGATAAAAATATAATCGTTCCAAGGCATAACATCGCCTCCTTCAATATGCACCTCCTCCGGTGGGCGAATGATCTTGTTTGGGTCGATTTTATCCAAGATATATTGAATGGCTTCAAATTCCTTTTCACGATCGGGCAAAATATTGGAGTGAAATAGTTTATCCTCTATTACAAAGGCAATGTCCCTAGAAAAAATTTGATTGCAATCCTTTAAAATTGAGGGCCTAAAGACCTCAACTCCATGTTTTTCAAAAACCTTGGCAAAAGCATGCATCTCTTTCACCATATCAGCTTCTTTGGGATATGTTCCCGCAAGGATATGTTCCAATGATTTTGGATCATACGCTTCCTCAACAGTGGGGGTTGGACCACAGCTTTCTGCAGTTCCTAAAACTACCGCCTTAAGCGGACTTGTTTCATCTACAATATGCAATTGCATCATATCTTCTGTTTTCAAACCAAAAGTGTCATCCAATTTGTAATTGGAGGAAAACCTTAAAAATTCTATGGCAAAACTAGTGCTTTACTAGATATTTTCCATTTAGAAAAGCATAAAAAAAGTCAATCAAAATAGGGCTTTTTACAAATGAAATTATGAATTCCCATAATTTTAATAAGTATCTGGTTATTAGTATTTTATATTAAAAATATTTTATCAATTTGTATGGAAAAGTAATGCAATTTAATAAGATATTATTACTTTTAGTTCAAGCAAAAACCTCTAGAATGAAAAAAGCTATTCTCCCTTTTCTTCTTGTTGCGATGATTGGTGTTGGACTGGTATCTATGAACTCTTTTTCTGGTAAAAACTATTTTTTGCAGAAGTCTGATATTAATGAAAATGAAGACGCTGACTATGCTACAAAATACTCCGATTGTATTAATATGGAGAATTCCCCCAGGTTCTCAAAAAGTAAAGCCGAACTAGCCTTAATAGATCAAAATGCTTTTATAGATGAAGTAAATGGGTGCTTAAAAAAGTACCGACTGTCTTTAGATTCTACGGTCAAAAATCTAAGTACTATTGATGCCCATGAATTCTTGCATAAGGAATATGAGCGCTGTAAAACCAAAATCAGTGATAAATCCTTATCTGAAATTGAAATATATTACCATTTAGGAATTATGCAAATATGTTATGACCAAGATAAATCCCTGAATTTGGATTCTGACAATGTTGCAAAGTTGTAATACCTAAAAAGAGTGGCTATTTATTAAATAGCCACTCTTTTTTATAATGTGTATTCAGTACCTCTGTTTACCTCTTATCGACTTTTACAAAAGGTCTAAGGTTTTCACCAATGTATATCTGTCTTGGTCTTCCTATGGGTTCCCCACGAAGACGCATCTCACGCCATTGGGCAATCCAACCAGGTAATCTTCCCAAAGCAAACATTACCGTAAACATTTCTGTAGGAATTCCTAATGCACGATAAATGATCCCAGAGTAAAAATCCACATTGGGATACAGCTTTCTTTTTACGAAATATTCATCTTCCAAAGCCTCCTTTTCCAGTCCCTTGGCTATGTCCAAAATGGGGTCTTCAATTCCTAGGCTTCCTAGTACTTCATCAGCTGATTTTTTAATGATCTTAGCTCTTGGGTCAAAATTCTTATATACACGGTGACCAAAGCCCATTAATCTAAATGGATCGTTCTTGTCCTTGGCTTTTGCCATATACTTTTTGGTATCGCCACCATCTTCTTGAATGGCTTCCAACATTTCCAATACAGCTTGGTTTGCACCACCATGCAATGGTCCCCAAAGTGCAGAAATGCCCGCAGAAAGCGATGCAAAAAGACCTGCATGGGAAGACCCCACTATCCGCACTGTGGACGTAGAACAGTTTTGCTCATGATCTGCATGTAAAATTAATAGCTTATCCAATGCGTCGATGGCTATGGTATCCTTCTTATACTCTTGATTCGGCTTTTTAAACATCATTTTATGGATGTTTTCCACATAACCCAAAGTATCATCACCATAGTCCAGTGGCAATCCTTTCTTTTTTCGTTGTGCCCAAGCTACTAGGACTGGAAATTTAGCCAGAATACGCACAATGGATTTGTACATCGCACTTTCCGAAGAAACGTCAACAGAAGTTGGGTTAAAAGCAACCAAAGCACTTGTTAAGGAGGAAAGCACTCCCATAGGATGCGCTGACTTCGGAAAACCATCCAAAATCTTTTTCATCTCCTCATCTACATGAGATTCTTCTTTAATATCATTATGAAAGGTAGTAAGCTGTTCCTTGTTAGGTAATTCTCCAAAAATCAAAAGGTAGGCTACCTCTAAAAAATCGGCCTTCTCTGCCAAATCCTCAATGGAATAACCACGATAACGTAAAATTCCCTTTTCTCCGTCTAAAAAAGTAATTGCACTCTCACACGAACCTGTATTCTTATATCCTGGATCAATAGTTACAATTCCACTAGCTGCCCTAAGGGTTTTTATATCTATAGCCAGTTCATTCTCAGTACCTTTGATAACAGGCAGTTCGTATTTTTCACCTCCATATTCAAGTATCGCTTTGTCAGACATTGTATGATTTAATAGATTAATAAAATAGAAACGGAAAATTACGAAAAAGCACTGCCATTAACAATTTTCCAAACCTCAATTATGGTGTACTTTACCATAAGTTATATAGGTCGCAAATGATGCTTGTAGCTAACTAAAATTATATAAATATTTATAGTAGTTGTCTACAGATTTTTCCCATGTAAACCGCATTTTTTTTGCAGCTGTTTGCATTTTTTTCCAAGTCGGCTTGTCATTCGCATACACATCGAGTGCTACATCAAAACACTCTAACATGTTTTTAATTTTTTCGTCGTAGGTATCCCCATCAAAACTGAATCCTGTTTTCATATGTGTTACAGTATCCTTTAATCCTCCTGTATGATGTACTAAACATGGATTTCCATTACGCATTGCCAACATTTGACTTATTCCACATGGTTCAAAAAGACTTGGCATGAAGTAAAGATCAGATTCCAAATAAATGGAATCTATCAGGTTTTCCGATTGGCCATTCGTGAAAATGAAGTTTTTATGTTTATAACTCAATTCTCTAAAGAGTTCTTCATATTCTGGAGCTCCCGTGCCTAAAAGCATGAAAATGCCGTCTACTTTCTTCAATTTTTCCAAGATAGCCACAAACGCTTCTGGTGATCTTTTGAAAAAGTAAAACTTTTGCTCTGTTAACCTAGCAACACTTGAAACAATAAATTTGGGTCTGTTATCCACATATTCCATGGTTTTCTCGCCAGTATGAGCAAGAAAATCCGCCTTGTACTTTTTCGATTCTTCCTGCAACCATCTAAAAAGTGCCTTTACCGTATTTCTGTAGATAAACCCTTTTTCTTCTTTATTGATATTTTTGTAATTGCAGCCGTTTAAAATTCCGAAGAGCCTTCCTTCTTCTTCCGCCTTTTGCAAATCCTTTTCAAGACTTTCTCCGCCAATAAATTCTGGAGGGGAACTAGGCAGTAGCACATCATCTTTATAGGAAGGGGAAACCGTGTGAACTGCATCTGCCAAGCGAATTCCTACCGCCATAAGATTGATACAATCTTGGTAGCGATAATCCATTAAGGCCATATAATCAATGGTTATATCAGGAAACCAGTTCTGTAGGGATGAGTAATTGTCTTTAAACGGGCGTATCCCCTGAATTGCGAGGTTGTGAATACTATACACAACACGAATGTCCTTGATTTTTTTATAGTCCTTGTGGTACGCTCTTAAAAAAAGAAATAAACTGGAATGCCAATCATGCAAATGAACAATATCCAACTTTCCAAAAGCTTTTTCTTTTATGGCTTCAGCCACCGCAGTGCAAAAAATGAAGTATTTTACGGCATCTGTGAAAAAGGGCTCTTCTGGGTCGTTATGATAAATATGGGCAATATCACCTGCTTCAATTTCTGGATGATGTATGACATAATGAATAATATTGGGGTATTCCTTCTTTGGTTTTACCTCATAGAGTTCTGCTGTATATGCCAATCCCCTTAAACTAAAGTTTAAGGTGGTTTTAAAGACACCATCTTGGTGAAGCCTGCTATAAGAAGGCACTACTACATGAACCCTATCTCCTCGCTCCGAAATTTGCCTGGGCACATCCCGGACCACATCACCCATACCCCCCGCTTTACAATTGGCCAAGGCATCATTTTCAGCGGCAACAAAAAGGAAATTATTCATTAGGCAAGTCTTATTAGGCAATTTGGTTTATCCAATCAAGTTAACCAAAGTTTATTAGTGAACAAAAAAAAGCCTTTCTCATTTTGGAAAGGCTTTTATAATGCTAAAAAATCATTAAAAATTAGTTGATTTTGAATGCTTTTTCTTGAGGGTAATATGCAGTGCTCCCCAGCTCTTCTTCTATTCTGAGTAATTGATTGTATTTTGCCATTCTATCACTTCGTGACGCAGAACCTGTTTTAATCTGTCCTGTATTTAACGCTACGGCCAAATCTGCAATAGTATTATCTTCTGTTTCTCCAGAACGGTGAGACATCACGGAAGTATAACCTGCATTTTTCGCCATGTTTACGGCAGCTATGGTCTCTGTTAAAGTTCCAATTTGGTTTACTTTGATAAGGATTGAGTTGGCTATGCCATTTTCAATTCCTCTGGATAGTCTTTCTACATTGGTCACAAATAAGTCGTCACCAACCAATTGTACTTTGTCACCAACTTTATCTGTCAACATTTTCCAACCGTCCCAATCATTTTCATCCATTCCATCTTCGATGGATATGATTGGATATTTTTCGCAAAGGTCAGCTAAGTATTGAGCTTGCTCTTCGGATGTTCTTACTTTTCCTTTATCCCCTTCAAATTTGGTGTAATCGTATTTACCATCTACAAAAAACTCTGCTGATGCACAATCCAATGCAATCATTACATCATCCCCTAATTTGTAACCTGCTTTGGCAACAGCTTTTGCAATGGTATCTAAAGCATCTTCTGTTCCACCTTCCAAATTTGGCGCAAATCCACCTTCATCTCCTACTGCTGTACTTAATCCTCTGTCATGAAGTACTTTTTTTAGGTTATGGAAAATTTCAGTCCCCATTTGCATGGAATGGCTAAAGTCATTTGCTTTAACCGGCATGACCATAAATTCTTGGAATGCAATTGGAGCATCTGAGTGTGACCCTCCATTGATGATATTCATCATAGGAACTGGTAGCGTATTGGCGCTCACACCTCCTACATATCTGTATAACGGCATTCCCAATTCATTTGCAGCAGCTTTTGCAACTGCAAGTGAAACTCCTAAGATGGCGTTAGCTCCCAATTTGGATTTATTTGGAGTTCCGTCCAAAGCAATCATAGTCTCATCTATATGATTTTGCTCAAACACAGACGTGCCCACCAATTCTTCCGCTATCGTTGTATTGACATTGTTCACTGCGTGGCCAACTCCTTTTCCCATAAAAGTGTCACCTCCATCTCTGAGCTCAACAGCCTCATGCTCTCCTGTAGAAGCGCCAGATGGCACTGCAGCTCTTCCCAAAATTCCATTTTCGGTGATTACATCTACCTCTACTGTTGGATTACCTCTTGAGTCTAAAATTTGTCTTGCATGAATATTGATAATAATGCTCATCTGAACTTAATGTTTATGGTTGAAATTAATTCGGCAAAGATACAAAAGGAGACCCTCTTTGCTCTATGATATTACGCATAAAACACTGATAATTACCTAAAAATCCACTACAACGTTTTAGTTACGACTAGTCTTGATTGCTTCAAAAAATTGGTCGAACAAGTAGTCTGCATCATGTGGTCCAGGACTCGCTTCTGGATGGTACTGTACCGAAAACACATCTTTATCTTTCATTTTTATCCCTGCCACCGTTTTATCATTAAGGTGTACATGTGTAATTTCTAAATCTTTATTGGCTTCAGTTTCTTTCCTATTGACTGCGAAACCATGATTTTGGGATGTTATTTCTCCCTTACCAGTTACTAAATTTAAAATTGGATGGTTGATTCCCCTGTGTCCGTTATGCATTTTATACGTAGAAACGCCATTGGCAAGGGCCAATACTTGATGGCCAAGACATATTCCAAATAAAGGCTTGTTGGAATCTATCATTCCTTTAGTTGTTTCAATAGCATCGGTTAACGGTTCTGGATCCCCAGGTCCATTTGAAACAAAATACCCATCAGGATTCCATTCTTTCATTTCTTCAAATGGGGTATTGTATGGGAACACTTTGATGTATGCGCCTCTTTTGGCCAAGTTTCTAAGTATGTTCTTTTTGATGCCAATATCCAAGGCAGAAATCTTGTATTGAGCATTTTCTTCACCATAATAATATGGTTCTTTGGCTGAAACTTTTGATGCAAGTTCCAATCCCTCCATACTAGGTACTTTTTTCAACTCTTCTTTTAACGCATCTATATCATCCACCCGTGTAGAAATTAAAGCGTTCATAGCTCCATTATCACGTATGTAGCTTACCAAAGCTCTGGTATCCACATCAGAAATGGCGAATAGGTTATTTTTATCCAAAAACTCTAACAGGCTCATATCTGCACTCGGTCTAGAATACTCATAACTGAAGTTTTTTACGATGAGTCCGGCAATTTTAATGGAATCTGATTCCACTTCGTCTACATTGGTTCCGTAATTACCAATATGGGCATTGGTGGCCACCATTAACTGTCCAAAGTAGGATGGATCTGTGAAAATTTCTTGATAGCCTGTCATTCCAGTATTGAAACATACTTCGCCCACTGCGGTACCTTCTTTGTTCCCAATGGCCTTGCCATAGAAAATTGTACCATCAGCCAATAATAACAGTGCTTTTTTCTTTGTGTGATACTTCATTGCGATTTTTAATTTCGAGTTTGACAAAAAAACATAAAAAAAGGATAAGTTTTCACTTATCCTTTTTCTAATTATCTAATAGTTAATAACATCTTGTTATTCTTCTGAATCATCTGCTGTTTTTGTTTCAGCAACTGGAGCAGCTGCTTCAACTTTTTTACCTCCGCCTCTTCTACTTCTTCGAGTCGTTTTCTTGGCAGGTTTGCCAGCATTGTAGAGTTCGTTAAAATCGACCAACTCTATCATCGCCATATCGGCGTTATCTCCAAGACGGTTACCCAACTTGATGATTCTAGTATATCCTCCAGGCCTTTCTCCAACCTTTTCAGCTACAGTTCCGAACAATTCGGTGATGGCATACTTACTTCTAAGGTTGCTAAAAACAATCCTTCTGTTGTGCGTGCCTTTTTCTGTAGTCTGATTATTCTCTGTTTTGGCCTTGGTAATCAACGGTTCTATAAATTGCTTCAATGCTTTTGCTTTGGCAACCGTGGTGTTGATTCTTTTATGTTCTATTAGGGAGCATGCCATATTGGCCAACATTGCCTTTCTGTGGGCAGCTGTTCTTCCTAGGTGATTAAATTTCTTTCCGTGTCTCATGTTTTTGTTTTATCATCTTGCTACCTGACTCGTAAAAACGAGGAGCAAAATATGATTACTTAATCTTTGTCCAATTTATATTTGGATAAATCCATTCCAAACTGAAGACCTTTGTTGATAACCAACTCTTCTAGTTCGGTCAATGATTTTTTACCAAAGTTTCTGAACTTCATTAAATCATTTTTGTTGAAAGAAACCAAATCTCCCAAAGTATCTACTTCAGCAGCTTTAAGGCAGTTCAAAGCTCTTACGGACAAGTCCATGTCTACCAATTTGGTTTTCAACAATTGACGCATATGCAATGATTCCTCATCGTATGTTTCCGTCTGTGCGATTTCATCAGCTTCTAATGTAATACGCTCATCGGAGAACAACATGAAGTGGTGAATTAAAACTTTAGCAGCTTCGGTCAATGCATCTTTAGGATTGATAGAACCATCTGTTAAGATTTCAAAAACCAATTTTTCATAATCGGTCTTTTGCTCTACCCTAAAGTTTTCGATGCTGTATTTTACATTCTTTACTGGAGTGTAAACAGAATCAACCGCAATGCTTCCCAATGGGGCATTGGATTTTTTGTTTTCTTCTGCTGGAACATATCCACGTCCTTTTTCGATAATAACCTCTAGGTTAATATTTACTTTAGGATCCATGTTGCAGATCACTAAATCTGGATTCAATACTTGGTATCCTGAAATGAACTTCTGGAAATCTCCGGCAGTCAATTGTTCTTTTCCGCTAACGGAAACAGAAACTGTTTCGCTCTCAACATCATCAATCTGTCTTTTGAAACGAACCTGCTTAAGATTCAATATCATTTCTGTAACGTCTTCAACAACGCCAGGAATAACAGAAAACTCATGTTCAACTCCATCTATACGAACAGAAGTAATTGCAAAACCTTCCAAAGAGGAAAGTAAAACTCTTCTTAGCGCATTTCCAACTGTTAATCCGTAACCGGGTTCCAAAGGGCGAAATTCAAATTTCCCTTCGAAATCGGTTGAATCTATCATTATAACTTTATCGGGCTTCTGAAAATTTAGTAATGCCATATTGGATTAATGTTGATTTTATTTAGAGTATAACTCGACGATTAATTGTTCCTTGATATTTTCAGGAATCTGCATTCTTTCTGGAACGGCTACAAAAGAACCTTCTTGCTTTTCAGTATTCCAGGTAATCCATTCGTAAACACTGCTGTTATTGGCCAATGAATCTAGTATAGCTTGTACGGACTTAGATTTTTCTCTAACTCCAACTACATCACCAGCTTTTAGGGAGTATGAAGGAATGTTTACTATTTCACCATTTACAATGATATGTCTGTGCGAAACCAATTGTCTAGCACCGCTTCTTGTTGAAGAAAGTCCCATTCTATAAACCACATTGTCCAAACGGGATTCACATAACTGAAGTAAAACCTCACCAGTAACTCCTTTGCTACGGTTGGCTTTGTCAAAAAGGTTTCTAAATTGTTTTTCCAAAATACCGTAGGTATACTTGGCTTTTTGCTTTTCCATTAACTGGATTGCGTATTCAGACTTTTTACCACGGCGTCTGTTGTTTCCGTGTTGTCCTGGAGGGTAACTTTTCTTTTCGAAGGCTTTATCGTCTCCGAAAATCGCTTCTCCAAACTTTCTAGCGATTTTTGATTTTGGTCCTGTATATCTTGCCATCTTCTTTAGTTTTGAAAGTGTGATTATGAATTAAGGCTTATCCTTCGATAATCTCTAGTACACTTTCGTGTGAAGACCCTTTTGGGCCATTATAATTAATAATTAAACTCTTCTTCTTTTTGGAGGTCTACAACCGTTGTGTGGTAACGGAGTAACATCAACTATTTCTGTAACTTCTATTCCTGCATTGTGGATAGAACGGATAGCAGATTCTCTACCATTTCCAGGTCCTTTTACAAAAACCTTTACTTTTCTAAGACCTGCTTCATGTGCAACTTTAGCACAATCTTCAGCGGCAACTTGAGCAGCGTAAGGAGTATTCTTTTTAGAACCTCTAAAGCCCAGTTTACCAGCAGAAGACCAAGAGATCACATCTCCTTTTTTATTGGTCAAAGAAATAATAATATTGTTAAATGACGCGGTAACGTGTGCTTCACCTGTAGATTCTACAACTACTTTGCGCTTCTTTGTTGTTTTAGTACTTGCCTTTGCCATATTTTTTTAGTTTCTAGTGTTAGTTCTTAGTTATTGGAATCCTAGACTTTTACATTTCAAACAGATTCTTCTAACGTCTAAATACTAATGACTACTTAATTATTATTTAGTTGCCTTTTTCTTGTTAGCAACTGTTTTTCTTTTTCCTTTTCTAGTCCTAGAGTTGTTTTTGGTACGTTGACCTCTAAGTGGCAAGCCAGATCTATGACGAATTCCTCGGTAACATCCAATGTCCATCAAACGTTTGATGTTCAATTGTGTTTCTGAACGAAGTTCACCTTCAATAGTGAAAGAGGAAACAGCTTCCCTGATTCTTCCTATTTCATCATCATTCCAATCTGAAACTTTAGTATCCTCACTTACTTGGGCTTTCTCCAAAATCTCTTGGGCCCTACTTCTACCAATTCCGTAAATGTAGGTAAGTGAAATAACTCCACGCTTTTGTTTAGGTATATCTACACCTGCGATTCTTGCCATAATTACCCTTGTCTTTGTTTAAATCTAGGATTCTTTTTGTTGATTACGTATAATCTGCCTTTTCTGCGTACTATCTTGCATTCGGCACTTCTTTTCTTAACTGATGCTCTAACTTTCATCGTATTAGTATCTGTAAGTAATTCTTGCTTTTGTTAAATCATATGGGCTCATTTCAAGTTTTACCTTGTCGCCAGGAAGTAATTTAATATAGTGCATACGCATCTTCCCAGAGATATGTGCCGTAACAACATGACCGTTCTCTAATTCAACTCTAAACATCGCGTTTGACAATGCTTCAATTATAGTTCCGTCTTGTTCTATTGCTGGCTGCTTTGCCATAAATTATGCTACTTTTCTATTTTTTCCGGTTTTCATCAAACCATCGTAATGCCTGTTCAACAAATAAGAATTTACTTGCTGTACCGTGTCAATTGCAACACCCACCATAATTAATAGTGATGTACCTCCATAAAACAATGCCCAACCTGCTTGTACATCCATCAACTTTACCACAACAGCAGGTAATACTGCCAAGAGTGCCAAGAAAACGGAACCGGGCAAGGTTATCAATGACATGATTTTATCTAAATAATCTCCAGTTTCTTTTCCTGGTCTAATACCCGGTATGAAACCACCACTTCTTTTTAAATCATCTGCCATTTTGTTCGTAGGAACCGTAATAGCGGTATAGAAGTAGGTAAATATGATAATTAAAACTGCAAATAAGATGTTGTACGCCAATCCGAAGATATCCGCAAACTGCACTTCCATCCATTGCCCTACTGCTGTATCATTAAAAGTTCTACCCAGTAAACTAGGTGCAAACATAATTGCTTGTGCAAAAATGATTGGCATTACCCCAGAAGCATTAAGCTTAAGTGGAATGTACTGCCTAGAACCCATAACGTTTTTCTCATATCCGCCTGAAGCAGTTCTTCTCGCATATTGTACTGGAATCTGGCGAATAGCCATTACCAAAAGTACACTTGCCAAAATAACCAAGAACCATATGATCACTTCGATTAGTATGAACATGATACCCCCAGTGTTATTGGCAGTTCTTGAAATAAATTCTTGAACAAAAGACTGTGGCATTGTTGCTATAATACCTATCATGATCAAGAGGGAAATACCGTTACCGATACCCTTATCTGTAATCTTCTCTCCCAACCACATGGCAAACACACAACCGGTCACCAATATAATTACTGCAGGAATGATGAAATCCAAACCTTTTCCTAATATGAAGGCACTATCTGGAACACCAAGTGCACCAAGACCAAACAAATACGCAGGAGCTTGAACGATACAGATTGCAATGGTCAACCATCGTGTAATCTGATTTATTGTTTTTCTTCCACTTTCTCCTTCTTTCTGCAATTTTTGCAGGTATGGAATTGCAATTCCCATCAACTGCACCACAATAGATGCAGAGATATACGGCATAATACCAAGTGCAAATACTGAAGCATTTGCAAAGGCCCCTCCTGTAAAAGCATTAAGAATCCCTAAAATACCTTGCTCGGTATTAGAGGTTAATTGCGCCAATTGGGAAGTATCAATACCTGGAAGCACCACTTGGGCACCAAAACGATAAACCAATAACAGCCCTAACGTAATAATTATACGCTGTCTTAGTTCTTCAATTTTCCAAATATTTGATATGGTCTCAACAAATTTCTTCATGCTATTCTTCTTATAAACTTATTGCTTCACCGCCTGCGGCTTCAATTGCTGCTTTAGCAGAAGCAGTAAATTTATGTACTGAAATTTTTAGGGGTGCTTTTAATTCACCATCTCCCAAAATTTTCACCAAATCATTCTTATGTGCCAATCGGTTCTCCACAAGAATATCCAAGGTTACTTCTTTCTTAATAGTACCATTGTCTACCAATTCTTGCAATTTGCCCAAATTGATACCTTGATATTCTTTTCTATTGATGTTCTTAAAACCAAATTTAGGAACACGACGTTGTAAAGGCATTTGTCCGCCTTCAAAACCAAGTTTTTTGGAATATCCAGATCTAGACTTTGCACCTTTATGACCTCTTGCAGAAGTTCCACCTTTTCCAGAACCTTCTCCTCGTCCTAAACGTTTTCCATCTCTGTTAACAGCGCCTTCTGCTGGTTTAAGATTGTGTAAATCCATGTACCGTTATATTTTAAGCTTCCTCTGTGGAAACTAAATGTTTTACCTTATTTATCATTCCAAGGATATTAGGCGTTGCATCATGCTCAACAACATGCCCAATCTTGCGCAAACCAAGAGCTTCTAAAGTCCTTTTTTGGTTTTGAGTCCTCTTGATAGCGCTCTTTACTTGTTTAACCTTAATCTTTGACATTTTATCAGTGTTTAGTCCTTAGTCTTTAGTCTTTAGTTATCTCTGGTTTCACTTTCGGTTGGAAAAGCCACTATTTACTATCGACTATAGACTGTCAACCTATTTTTTATCCCTTAAAGACTTTTTCTAAAGAAATACCTCTTTGATTGGCCACAGTTTGTGCTCCTCTTAATTGTAAAAGGGCATCAAAAGTAGCTTTAACAACATTATGTGGATTGGAAGATCCTTGGGATTTTGACAATACATCATGTACTCCAACCGCTTCCAATACCGCTCTTACAGCTCCACCGGCGATAACCCCGGTACCATGTGAAGCAGGCTTAATGAAAACTCTTGCTCCACCATATTTTCCTTTTTGCTCATGCGGTAGCGTACCCTTATTTAAAGGAATACGAACCAAATTCTTTTTTGCATCTTCAATTGCTTTAGCAATCGCTGTAGCAACTTCTTTAGACTTTCCTAAACCATGCCCTACTACACCATTCTCATCCCCAACAACAACAATTGCTGAAAATCCGAATGCTCTACCACCTTTGGTAACTTTAGTAACCCTTTGGACTCCAACCAAACGATCTTTCAACTCCAGTCCACCTGGCTTAACTATTTCTACGTTTTTGTATTTCTGGTACATAGTTATATTAGAATTTAAGTCCTGCTTCCCTAGCTCCTTCAGCCAATGATTTTACTCTACCGTGATAAAGGTTTCCACCTCTGTCAAAAGCTACAGCTTCAAAACCAAGTTTTATTGCTTTTTCTGCAATCGCTTTTCCAACTTGGGTAGCTACTTCGCTTTTGGTCCCTTTTGCTTCTACATCTTTGTCTCTTGATGATGCAGCAGCCAAAGTAACTCCTTTGTTGTCATCTATCAATTGAGCATATATCTCTTTGTTACTTCTGAAAACAGACAATCTTGGTCTTGCTTCAGTACCAGTAGAAATCTTTCGTATTCTTCTTCTGATTCGTAATCTTCTATCCGTTTTAGATAATCCCATAGTGCTACTTATTATGCTGATTTACCTGCTTTTCTTCTTAATTGCTCACCAACAAACTTGATACCTTTTCCTTTGTACGGTTCTGGCTTGCGGAAAGCTCTGATCTTGGCAGCAACTTGACCTACCAATTGTTTGTCATGAGACGTTAACTTTACGATTGGGTTCTTACCTTTTTCAGAAACCGTCTCAATTTTTACTTCTGGAGCAATATTCAACACAATATTGTGTGAGAAACCTAAAGCCAAATCCAATTTTTGTCCTTGGTTACTTGCTCTATATCCTACACCAACTAGTTCCAACTCTTTGGTCCATCCTTTAGACACACCATCAACCATATTGTTGACCAATGAACGGTAAAGTCCATGCTTTGCTTTATGCTCTTTAGAATCAGAAGATCTGCTCAATTGAACACTTCCATCTTCAACCTTTATCGCAATCCCTGAAAATTCTTGGGAAAGTTCTCCCAATTTACCTTTTACGGTAACTACATTCTCGTTCACTTCTACAGTGACACCTTCTGGAATTGTAATTGGATTGTTACCTATTCTAGACATTTTTTTTCTCTTTACTCAATTAATAAACGTAGCACAATACTTCGCCACCTACGTTATCTTGCTTTGCTTGTTTGCTTGTCATAACACCATGGGATGTTGAAACTATAGCAACGCCCAATCCGTTAAGAACTCTTGGCAATTCATCTGAACCTGCATATTTACGCAATCCAGGTTTACTTACCCTTTGCAATTTTTTAATCACTGGCTCTTTGGTAAACTTATCATACTTCAAGGCAATTTTTATGTTCCCCTGAACTTTGTTATCCTCGAACTTGTAGCTCAAAATATATCCTTGATCGAACAATATTTTGGTAATCTGTCTTTTTAGATTGGAAGCGGGAATATCCACTACCCTATGACCTGCACTACTGGCATTTCTAATTCTGGTCAAATAATCTGAAATTGGATCTGTAAGCATTTCTTTTCTTTATCTGTTTACCAACTTGCCTTTTTAACACCTGGAATCAAGCCCTGATTGGCCATTTCCCTAAAAGTAACCCTAGATATACCAAATGTTCTCATATATCCTCTTGGTCTTCCAGTTAGTTTGCAACGGTTTCGCATACGCACTGGAGATGCGTTTTTAGGAAGCTTTTGTAAAGCCTCATAATCACCAGCCTCTTTTAAAGCTTTTCTCTTTTCAGCATATTTTGCTACCGTTTTAGCCCTTTTTACCTCACGGGCTTTCATTGATTCCTTAGCCATACTAGTTCTTTTTAAAGGGTAATCCCAATTCGGTTAACAATGATTTTGCTTCTTTATCTGTATCGGCAGAAGTAACAAATGTGATATCCATTCCGTTAATTCTGTTGATTTTATCAATATTGATTTCAGGGAAAATGATTTGCTCAGTAACACCAAGGTTATAATTTCCTCTTCCGTCGAAACCTGTAGCCCTTATCCCTTGAAAATCACGTACCCTAGGCAACGCAGATGTAATCAATCTATCCAAGAACTCATACATACGCTCTCCTCTTAAGGTTACTTTGGCACCAATTGGCATACCTTTTCTTAGTTTGAATGTTGCGACATCCTTTTTAGAAAGAGTAGCTATTGCTTTTTGACCAGTAATATTGGTCAATTCGTCCACAGCGTGATCAATAAGTTTCTTGTCAGATACAGCAGCACCAACTCCACGGCTAACTACTATCTTTTCCAATTTAGGAACTTGCATTACATTTTTATAACCAAATTCCTCGGATAGTGCTTTTACCACACGCTCCTTATACTCTGTTTTTAATCTTGGAATGTAACTCATAACTAAATTACTTCATTGGATTTTTTGGCAAGCCTAACTTTCTTTCCATCTCTTACCTCATATCCTATACGCGTAGTCTCACCAGATTTTGGATCAAGCAACGATAGGTTGGAGATATGTATGGGAGCTTCCTTCTTTACAATTCCACCTTGAGGGTTTTTTGCACTTGGCTTCTCGTGTTTTGAAACGGTATTTACCCCTTCCACGATAGCTTTGTTCTTTTCACGGTCAACCTGAAGTACTTTGCCTTCAGTGCCTTTGTGGTCTCCCGCAATGACTTTAACCGTATCCCCTGTTTTTATTTTCAACTTCATCTTTCTGAAATTTCTTTTAAAGCACCTCTGGAGCTAGTGAAACAATTTTCATGAACTGTTTGTCCCTAAGCTCTCTGGCCACTGGTCCAAAAACCCTAGTTCCTCTCATTTCTCCTGTCGGATTCAGCAAAACACAAGCGTTGTCGTCAAAACGGATGTAAGAACCATCTGGTCTTCTTACTTCTTTCTTTGTTCTCACCACAACAGCTGTAGAAACAGAACCTTTTTTTACTGTTCCATTGGGAGCAGCTTCCTTAACGGTAACCACAATCTTATCACCCAATGAAGCATATCTTCTTTTTGTTCCTCCAAGTACACGGATGGTCAAAACTTCTTTTGCCCCTGTATTGTCCGCTACCTTTAATCTAGATTCTTGCTGTAACATAATTATTTAGCTCTTTCAAGGATTTCAACCAGTCTCCAACATTTTGTCTTACTCAATGGTCTGGTTTCCATTATTTTAACGGTATCACCTTCGTTGCAATCATTCTTTTCATCATGGGCAACATATTTCTTGGTCTTAAGAACGAACTTCCCGTACATTGGGTGTTTTACACGCTTTACCTCAGAAACCACTATTGATTTCTCCATTTTGTTGCTGGTAACAACGCCAATTCTTTCTTTTCTTAAATTTCTTTTTTCTTCCATAAGGCAGAACCAATTATTGTAATTCCCTTTTTGTTAATTCTGTTGCAAGTCTTGCCACCGTCTTTCTTGTCTTTCTTATCTGCAAAGGATTTTCCAATGGCGTAACTGAATGCGCAATTTTTAAATCTGCATGCTGCTTTTTAAACTCAGTCAACCTTTCCTTTAGCTCTTCAATTGAAAGTTCTTTTATTTCTGCTTGTTTCATCTTCTTTTCAATTAAAAATTAAGCGGAATAATCCCTAGCTACAATAAACTTAGTTTTCACTGGTAACTTCTGCGCAGCAAGCCTTAAGGCTTCCTTTGCAATGTCCATAGGGACACCTGCTACCTCAAACATGATTCTTCCGGGCTTAACAACGGCCACCCAATATTCTGGAGCACCTTTACCTTTACCCATACGTACTTCAAGAGGCTTTTTTGTGATAGGCTTGTCCGGGAATATCTTGATCCACAACTGACCTTGCCTTTTCATATACCTTGTCGCAGCAATACGCGCAGCCTCTATTTGACGGGAAGTAATGAAATGTGAATCCAAGGATTTGATACCGAACATTCCATTGGAAAGCTGGTGTCCTCTTTGGGAATTCCCTTTCATACGCCCCTTCTGGGCTTTACGAAATTTTGTTCTTTTTGGCTGTAACATTTTACCTTTACTTTATCTTATTACTTTCTACGACGTTGTGGCTTCTTACCATCTCGTTTGTCGCCTTTTCCTTGACCTTTGGACAATCCTACTAATGGGGAAAGCTCTCTCTTACCATAAACCTCACCCTTCATGATCCAAACTTTGATTCCCAATCTCCCGTAAGTCGTATGCGCTTCATGCAAAGCATAATCTACATCCGCACGGAAGGTTGATAATGGAATCCTTCCTTCTTTGTAAGACTCGGAACGCGCCATTTCAGCTCCGTTCAAACGTCCAGAAATCTGAATTTTGATTCCCTCAGCATTCATACGTATTGCAGCTGCAATGGCCATCTTAATAGCTCTTCTGTATGAAATTCTGCTTTCAATTTGCCTTGCAACACTTGCAGCAACCAAATTGGCATCAAGCTCAGGTCTCTTTATTTCATGAATATTGATTTGAACCTCTTTGTTGGTGATTTTCTTAAGCTCTTCCTTAAGTTTATCAACTTCCTGTCCACCTTTACCAATAATAATACCAGGTCTAGCCGTAGTAATGGTAATGGTAATCAATTTTAAGGTTCTCTCAATAATTACCCTAGACACACTGGCTTTTGCCAAACGTGCGTGGATATATTTTCTTATTTTATCATCCTCAGCCAGCTTATCGCCGTAATCTTTACCGCCGTACCAGTTAGATTCCCATCCTCTGATTATTCCTAAGCGATTTCCTATCGGATTGGTCTTTTGTCCCATATTATACTCTAGCTTTGAACGTTGTTATTAGCTTCCAAGATCATGGTAACATGGTTGGAACGTTTTCTAATTCTGTGTGCTCTTCCTTGTGGTGCAGGACGTAGTCTTTTCAACATGGTTCCTCCGTCCACACGGATTTCTTTAATGATAAGGTCAGCATCTTCAATGCTAGCTTCTTCATTTTTAGCTTCCCAGTTAGCAATTGCAGAAAGTAATAATTTCTCCAACTTTCTTGAAGCTTCTTTTGGATTGAACCTCAAAATTGCAAGTGCCATTTCTACCTGCTTTCCTCTTACCAAGTCAGCGACCAAACGCATTTTTCTTGGTGACGTTGGGCAGTTGTTCAACTTTGCAATAGCAAGCTGTTTTTTCTCTTCCTTTAACCTTTCGGCCATTTGTCTTTTACGAACTCCCATAGCTTACTTACTTTTTACCTTTGTTTTTAGCTCCTGCATGACCTCTAAAAGATCGCGTAGGTGAAAATTCTCCAAGCTTGTGACCTACCATGTTTTCTGTTACATAAACAGGAACAAATTGTCTCCCGTTGTGTACCGCTATGGTTTGTCCTACGAAATCTGGAGTTATCATTGAGGCTCTAGACCATGTTTTGATAACTGATTTCTTACCTGAATCTATATTATTCTGGACTTTCTTTTCCAGACTATGATGAACGTAAGGTCCTTTTTTTAATGAACGTGCCATTTACTTTTCTTTTATTTCTTTCTACGTTCTATGATATATCTATTGGTGTCTTTAGTCTTGGAACGTGTTCTAAATCCTTTAGCAGGAATACCGTTCTTAGATCTTGGGTGACCTCCAGAAGCCCTTCCTTCACCACCACCCATTGGGTGATCAACAGGGTTCATGGCTACTGGTCTAGTTCTTGGTCTTCTACCCAACCATCTGCTTCTACCCGCTTTACCAGATACCAACAATTGGTGGTCAGAATTGGAAACAGCTCCAATAGTAGCCAAACAATTGGCTAAAATCATACGAGTTTCTCCAGATGGCAATTTAATGGTAACAAACTTTCCGTCCTTTGCCATTAACTGCGCAAACGTACCTGCACTTCTTGCCATTACAGCTCCTTGACCAGGTCTTAATTCGATACATGAAATAATAGTACCCAATGGAATTTCACTTAAAGGCAGTGCATTTCCAATTTCTGGAGCTGCTTTTGTACCAGAAGATATTTTCTGACCTACTTGCATTCCATTTTGAGCCACTACATATCTCTTTTCACCATCTTTGTATTCAACCAAAGCGATAAATGCAGTTCTATTGGGATCGTACTGGATTGATACAATTTTAGCATCAACACCTTGCTTATCTCTTTTAAAATCGATAACACGATACCTTCTTTTATGCCCACCACCTCTATGGCGAATGGTCATTTTTCCTTGACTGTTCCTACCACCTGACTTTTTTATCGGAGCAAGCAAGCTTTTCTCCGGCTTATCAGTAGTGATCGCGTCAAATCCGTTCACTACTCTAAAACGCTGTCCAGGGGTTATCGGTTTTAATTTTCTAACTGACATTTCTCGTCTTTATAGATTACTGTAAAAATCAATAATATCACCTTCCGCTACGTCAACAATTGCTTTCTTCAAAGCATTTGTTTTTCCGTGTTGGATTCCTGTTTTTGTATAACGACTCTTACGATTTGGACCATAGTTCATGGTTCTCACCTTTTCCACAGAAACACCATAAGTAGTCTCAACAGCTTCCTTAATTTGAAGCTTGTTGGCCGTTGGGTCAACGTAGAAACCATAACGATTGAAAAGCTCGCTGTCCGCGGTCATTTTTTCCGTAATGATTGGTTTTATCAACACACTCATGATTTTCTTATTTCTTTAGGTTCGATTCTATTCCCTCCAAAGCACTTTCAGTCAATACTACATTTCCAGCGTTAACTATCTTGTAAGTACTTAATTCTGAGCTAGTTACAACTTCGGAACGCTCCAAATTGCGCGACGACAAATATACATTATTATTTGAATCGCCCAACACTATAAGAGACTTTTTATTTTCTATTCCAAGAGAGGCTAAAAATGCTTTAAAATCCTTGGTCTTTGGCGCTTCAAAATTGAAGTCCTCAACCACTACCAAAGCTTTCTCTTTTGACTTTAATGTCAAGGCTGATTTACGAGCCAAACGCTTCACATTTTTGTTCAATTTTTGGACATAATCTTTTGGTCTTGGGCCAAAAATTCTACCACCACCTCTAAAAATTGGAGATTTAATACTACCAGCTCTTGCAGTACCAGTTCCCTTCTGTTTTTTGATCTTTCGGGTACTCCCTACAATCTCAGCTCTTTCTTTTGCTTTGTGAGTACCTTGTCTTTGGTGCGCTAAATATTGCTTCACATCTAAATAGATGGCATGCTCATTAGGTTCTATAGCGAAAACATCGTCAGAAAGGTCAACCTTTCTCCCTGTTTCTTTTCCTTTAATATCTAAAACTGCAACCTTCATTACTTCTCAATTGTTACGTAAGCATTCTTATGGCCTGGAACCGCACCTTTTACTACGATAAGGTTTTTCTCAGGAACCACTTTCAATACTCTCAAGTTTTGAACTGTTACTCTTTCACCACCCATTCTACCTGCCATCTTCATTCCTTTGAAAACTCTAGCAGGATACGATGCTGCACCGATAGAACCAGGGGCTCTTAATCTGTTGTGCTGACCGTGGGTTGCTTGACCAACACCGGCAAAGCCGTGTCTTTTAACAACACCTTGGAAACCTTTACCTTTTGATGTACCAATAACATCAACAAACTCTCCTTCAGTGAAAAGCTCTACATTTAAAGTATCTCCCAATTTAAACTCACCTTCAAAATCTCGGAACTCAACGACTTTCTTTTTAGGAGAAGCACCTGCTTTTTTAACATGGCCTAACTCAGCCTTGTTTGCACGTTTTTCTGCCTTGTCATCGAAACCAAGCTGAAGGGCACTATACCCGTCGACCTCTTCGGTTCTGACTTGGGTAACCACGCATGGTCCAGCCTCAATAACGGTACATGGAACATTCTTTCCATTCTCGTCGAAGATGCTGGTCATACCGATTTTTCTTCCTATTAACCCAGACATATTTATAATTATTAATTGTTTACTTTTTGTTACGCCAATTTCTTGGCAAAAAAATTGGGCCAAGAAAATCCTCTGACCCAGATTTTTTTCTTTCACCATTTTTCCCTCGCGAAACGCTCAGGACATGTCCACCACCTTTTTAACAAGGCAGTTTAATAACTTACACTTTTATCTCAACCTCAACACCGCTAGGAAGCTCAAGCTTCATAAGAGCATCAATAGTTTTTGATGAAGAGCTATAGATATCCAATAGTCTTTTGTAAGAACTTAATTGGAACTGTTCTCTAGATTTCTTGTTCACGTGAGGTGAACGCAAAACTGTAAATATCTTTTTGTGCGTTGGCAATGGAATTGGACCCGTAACCACAGCACCTGTTGTCTTAACTGTCTTTACAATTTTTTCAGCAGACTTATCCACCAAATTGTGATCGTAAGATTTAAGTTTTATTCTAATTTTTTGACTCATCTTGCTGAAAAATTAAGCGGTTACTCCTTTTACTGATTTAATAACTTCTTCTGCAATATTGGTTGGAGTTTCTGCATAGTGCGAAAATTCCATAGTTGATGTTGCTCTACCAGAAGACAATGTTCTCAATGATGTAACATAACCAAACATTTCTGATAAAGGCACCTCACCTTTAACCACTTTAGAACCAGCCCTATCACTCATATCGCTAATAGTTCCTCTACGTCTATTCAAGTCACCAACAATATCACCCATGTTTTCTTCAGGTGTTAACACCTCAATTTTCATGATAGGTTCCATCAACACTGATCTTGCAGACTTAGCAGCAGCCTTGTATCCCATTTTTGCAGCCAATTCAAAGGATAATGAATCTGAATCCACAGGGTGGAAAGAACCGTCCTTTAAAGTAACCTTCATACTATCCATTTCGAATCCAGCTAAAGGACCATTCTTCATGGCTTCCTTAAATCCTTTTTCTACTGATGGAATATATTCTTTAGGAATATTACCTCCTTTAATTGTGTTTACAAACTCCAATCCTACTACTTCATCACCAGCTGGCTCCATAGTAAAGACAATATCCGCGAATTTACCACGACCACCGGACTGCTTCTTGTAGACTTCTCTATGATCAGCAGATTGCGTAATCGCTTCCTTGTATTCCACTTGAGGTTGACCTTGGTTAACCTCAACCTTAAATTCGCGACGTAAACGGTCAACGATAATATCTAAGTGAAGCTCACCCATACCAGAAATAATAGTCTGACCCGATGCTTCATCTGTTTTTACTTGGAATGTAGGATCTTCTTCAGCCAATTTTGCCAAAGACATCCCTAATTTATCCACATCAGCCTTAGTTTTAGGCTCAACTGCAATACCGATTACAGGATCAGGGAAATCCATACTCTCTAACACAATTGGGTGTTTTTCCGCAGACATGGTATCACCAGTCTTGATATCCTTAAATCCTACAGCAGCACCAATATCACCAGCTTCAATGTAATCAATAGCATTTTGCTTATTGGAATGCATTTGGTAAATACGGGAAATACGTTCTTTTTTACCTGAACGGTTATTCAATATATATGAACCTGCATCCAAACGGCCAGAATATGCTCTAAAGAATGCCAAACGACCCACAAAAGGATCCGTAGCAATTTTAAACGCCAAAGCTGAAAATGGCTCTTTTGGATCTGGTTTTCTAGTAATCTCATTACCAGTATTTGGATCGGTACCTACAATATCATCCTTATCTACGGGAGATGGCAAGTAACGACAAACAGCATCTAATAAGAATTGAACTCCTTTGTTTTTGAATGAAGAACCACATACCATAGGAATGATAGCCCTATCCATAACAGCAGCCCTAAGTGCAGCATGCACTTCTTCTTCGGTGATAGAATCTTCATCTTCGAAGAATTTCTCCATCAACTCCTCATCATATTCTGCAACAGCTTCAATTAAGGCAGCTCTATACTCCTTAACTTCCGCTTGCATCTCCTCAGGGATATCGATAACATCAAATGTGGAACCAAAGTTCTCATCGTGCCATACAATTGCTCTATTCTTTGCCAAGTCAACAATTCCTCTAAAATCGGCCTCGTCTCCTATCGGTAATACAATTGGAACTGCATTAGAACCAAGCATTGTTTTCACCTGATTACAAACCATTAAGAAGTTAGATCCTTGACGGTCCATTTTATTTACGAAGCCAATACGTGGAACTTTATAGTTATCAGCTAGCCTCCAGTTTGTTTCCGATTGAGGTTCAACACCATCAACAGCACTAAATAAGAAAACTAAACCATCCAAAACACGTAATGAACGATTCACCTCTACGGTAAAATCAACGTGTCCGGGAGTATCAATTATATTAAAGTGGTATCCTTTTGTATCTTCTGTAGGCTTTCCATTTTCTATAGGAAATTCCCATGTACAAGTAGTTGCAGCAGAGGTAATGGTAATACCACGCTCCTGCTCCTGCTCCATCCAGTCCATAGTGGCAGCGCCATCATGTACTTCACCTATTTTGTGACTTACACCGGTATAAAAAAGAATACGCTCTGTAGTAGTGGTTTTTCCAGCATCAATATGCGCTGCAATACCTATATTCCTTGTAAATTTTAAATCTCTTGACATTTTACCAACTAGAATCTAAAGTGAGAGAATGCTTTATTGGCTTCCGCCATCTTATGAGTATCTACTCTTTTCTTAACCGCCGCGCCTTCTTCTTTTGCAGCAGCCAAAACTTCCGCAGCTAATTTTTGCGCCATAGATTTTTCATTACGCTTTCTAGAGTAACTAATCAACCATTTCATTGCAGTAGAAATCTTTCTATCTGGACGGATTTGCATTGGAATTTGAAATGTAGCACCACCTACTCTTCTACTTCTTACTTCAACATGTGGCATTACATTGGAAAGTGCATCTTTCCATAACTCCAAAGCAGTTTTTTCTTCGTCAGTATTTTTCTCTTCAACGATATCAATTGCATCATAAAAAACTTTGAAAGCAACTGATTTCTTACCATCCCACATCATCATGTTCACGAAACGCGTTACCAGCTGATCGTTAAATCTTGGATCTGGCAACAATGGTCTTTTCTTCGCCTGTCTTTTTCTCATCTCTTCTTATTTTTTAGGACGTTTTGCACCGTATTTAGATCTACGTTGTGTTCTTCCTGCAACACCTGCAGTATCCAATGCGCCACGGACGATATGATATCTAACTCCTGGCAAATCCTTTACTCTACCACCTCTAACCAATACTATCGAGTGCTCTTGGAGGTTGTGACCTTCACCAGGGATATATGCGTTAACTTCTTTACCATTTGTTAACCTCACCCTTGCAACTTTACGCATTGCAGAGTTTGGTTTTTTTGGTGTAGTCGTATAAACACGCGTACATACCCCTCGTCTTTGAGGACACGAATCCAAAGCAGCCGATTTACTCTTCTTGGTAATTGTGACTCTTCCTTTTCGTACTAATTGTGAAATTGTTGGCATTAAAATTTCTATTAAAAATGTAAACAACCCTCTTTTTGAGGGCTGCAAATGTAGTGATATTTCGGAATAATTCAAATCTTGATAGATTAAATTTCCAATCAATCTTAAAAAACTAAAATAGAGTTGAATACTAAGGGTCAATTCACCCTCATTTTAAGCTATTGAAAAATTAAAAAGCCACTGCCCTTTGTTACAATGTTCCACTAAAGGCGACTAGGTTAATAAGGCCATCTTTACTTTTTAAATCAATATTTTTCTTCTTTAAAAACCCCTTAACCTCCTCTTGATGTTCTGCCTTAAATAAAAAGATCAATTCCTTTTTCTTGGAACTGACATAAACTGGAGCACTACCATCAACAGAAATGTAATAATTGGTTTCATCTACAAATCTATGTGGAAAAGAAACCGCATGTGAGGTTTTAGCTTGCTTACCTTCTTTGAACAACTTATTTCTTTGCTCTAATAATTTGTAGTTGGTGGTGGTGTAAATCGTTTTTAGATACCCCATAGATTTTTCACCTTTTTCATTCACCAATGAAAAGTAATTATAGGTATTGTTCCCTAGAGAACAAGATATTTCTTCACTCTTTAATAACGCTCGGGTCACCTCTTCCTCGAGCTGTGTTTTTTTAATTTCAAATTCATCGTTAAATGCATTATAACGCAAATACATCTTGGCCTCCTCATCGGTGTTGAAAAAAACTTTACCAAGAACAAAGTCTTCATTTAAATATATTGAGCCTTCAATATCGTCCAATGCAATACGTTGCTCTATCCCCATATTGGCCAGCTTATCCCGCATTTGATTATAAAAATTCTCTGAAGCCGGATTATTTCCAAAGTCGGGCCCGATTCCCTGTAACCCTTTTTGATATGAACTAACAACACCTGGTTGCACATTTGCACTTTGCTGGGCAATTAGGCCAATGCACCAAAAAAAGGAAGTAATTCCCACTAAAAAAGTCTTCATAATCACTTTATAATATATTAAGGTATAAATTACAAATAAAATTTGGCATTCTATACCCACATATAAATCTTTTCAAAAATCGAGGTTACACTGTTGGTCTTCAAAATTTATCCAACGTAGATTCCAAGGCATTAAACCCCATAAACAAACTCATTCGTGTATTATTTCTAACATTTGTTGCTGCAATATTTGCATTCTTAACAATTTTACATCTCATCAATTAAGAGGTTAATAATTATGGATATTCATTTTGCGGATAGTGCATTTACAAACCTTGTCTTAAAATTTTAGTAAAATTAGTTTGGATTATTAACATGAAATTATGATTTTAGCGCCTAGCTAATTCAAATAATTTTAAAATGAGAACAAAACTTAATGGATTGTTAACGCTGTTATTGGCGTTTGTTGTGCAAATTTCGTTTGCGCAAGACAAGACGATTTCAGGTACAGTTACGGATTCCGATGGTCTTCCGTTGCCTGGGGTTAATATTGTCGTTGAAGGTACCACTAACGGTACTCAAACAGATTTTGACGGAAATTACGCTATCAGCGCAAGTCAAGGTCAAGCACTACTTTTTACTTACATCGGGCAAAAGCCTGCAAGAAGGACTATTGGTGCGGAGAGCGTTATTAACGTTCAAATGGAAGAAGATGCACAGGCCCTAGAAGAAGTTTGTGGTAACAGCTCTTGGTATCAAAAGGGAGAAACAAGCATTGGGTTACGCTGTAACCGAAGTTGGTTCCGAAGATTTAGAACAACGTCCTGAAGGTGATGTTGCGCGTGTTCTTCAAGGAAAAGCTTCTGGGGTTCAGATTACACAGCAGAGTGGTCTTTCTGGTTCTGGTACCAATATCATTATTAGAGGTCAAACAACATTTAGTGGTAGTAACCAGGCGTTATTTATTGTTGATGGTGTTCCTTTTAGTACTGATACCAACCCTTCGGGTAGAAATGGATCTCGTCAAGATTTCATTAACGGTAACAACGGTTCCAGTAGATTCTTGGATTTGGATCCTAACAGTATTGAAAGCGTAAACGTTCTTAAAGGACTTGCAGCTGCAACACTATATGGATCTCAAGGTCGTAACGGGGTAATCCTTATTACTACCAAAGGTGGTTCAACCCAGCAAGGTCCAAAAAAGACAGAAATCACTGTTAACTCTTCAATGTTCTTCAACGAAATTGCTTCGTTGCCAGAATATCAAGATGTTTATGGTAATGGTTTTGACCAGTCCTTCGGATGGTTCTTCAGTAACTGGGGTCCTGCTTTCGAAGAAGGTGGTCCTTCAGGTTGGGGGCAACAAAACGCCATCAACGGTACGGCTTCTGGTACTCCAGGATTCTTACAGCACCCATATTCTACATCAACTGCTGCCATTCAAGCAGCTTTCCCAGAATTTCAGGGAGCATTGTACGAGTGGAGACCATATGACAGTGTAAAGAATTTCTTTAAAACAGGTACTGTTGCCAATACCTCTGTAAACGTAAGAGGAACATCTGATGATGGAAAGATTGGATATAACATGAACTACGGTTACTTAAAGGATAATGGTTTTACTCCTAACAACGGTGTTACTCGTAATACACTATCCGTAGGTGGTAGAGCAATATTATCTAACAAGTTTACTGTAAATGGTACGTTGAACTTTGCAAGAACCAAGTTTGTATCGCCTCCAGTTGCCTTAAGTCAAGGTAATGGTGCTACGGGTACAGGTTCTTCTATATTTGGTGATCTTTGGTTTACTCCAAGGAGTATCGATGTTGTGGGACTTCCTTTCCAGGATCCTATTACTGGAGGTAGTGTTTACTACAGACAGAACAACTCTATACAGCATCCACTTTGGACAGTGAACAATGCGGAAACAAACCAAGAGACCAACAGGGTCTTTGGTCAGGCTACTGTTCAATATGAGATCAATGATAATCTTAATCTTGTTTACCGTGCTGGTATCGATGTCTATAGTGAGAACAACACCAACTTCCAAAATAAAGGAGGAATCAACAGTAACTCTGGAGATGTAAGACTTGCTAGTGGTGTTTATGAAACATGGAACAACACCAATACTATTTGGGACCATAACTTGGTATTGAACGGTGATTTTGATATCACTGAAAAAATTGGTTCAACGTTCAACGTTGGTGCAACCACAAGACGTGAGATATTCGATCAAAATGGTGTTGCCAGTGATGGTCAGCAAGTATTTGGAGTGTTGAGACACTTCAACTTCTTGAACCAAAATGAGATTCAAACATTTAATGAAAGAAACATTGCAGGGGTTTATGCTCAAGCAGATTTCGATTACGACAACTTCTTATACGTAACACTTGCTGGTAGAAATGACTGGGTATCCAACTTCTCAACAGAGAACCGTTCTCAGTTCTACCCTTCTGCTAGTTTGTCTTTTATTCCGACTGCAGCCATTGATGGGCTTAAATCCGAAAACGTATTAAACTACTTGAAGATTCGTGGTGGTATAGGAGTTTCTGCAAACTTTGATGGTACTTCCAATTATCCAATTGCAAGTACATTAACATTGGATACTCAAGATGCTCAAGATTCATCTGGAAGAAACATTGTAACCAATACTACAGGTATTCGCCTTGGTAATCCAGATCTACAACCAGAAACACTGGAAGAGATTGAAATTGGTATCGAATCTAGATGGTGGGATAGCAGAATCACATTAGATGCTTCTATTTACCAAAGAAAAACCAATGATTTGATATTGGACAGACCTCTTGATCCAGCAACTGGATTTACAGTAACTGCAACCAATATTGGTGAGATTGAATCAGAAGGTGTGGAAATTGATTTAGGTGTTAACTGGATCAGAGCCAAAGAAGAAGGTGGTTTTGATTGGTCGACCAACTTGAATTTCACTGCCTATGAAACTACCGTAGTGGATTTAGGATTGGATACAGATCAGGTGGTTTACTCTGGTTTTTCTAACTTAGGTAACGCTGCTATTGAAGGAGAGCCATTAGGGGTATTCTTCGGTAGTAAGATTTTAACTGATGCTAACGGTGATTTTGTTGTAGGTGCAGATGGTAACTACGTTCAAGCACCAAACGATGGTATCATTGGTGATCCAAACCCAGACTGGGTAGCAAACGTAAGAAACAGTCTTTCTTATAAGAACTTCACCCTAGCGTTCCAGTGGAACTATACCCAAGGTGGTGATATTTATTCTTCTACAATTTCAACATTGTTAGGTAGAGGATTGATCACTGAAACTATAGATAGAGAAAACACGTTTATCCTTCCTGGTGTTGATGCCAATGGCAATGTCAACAACAGACAGATCAACAACTCTACTTATTTCTTTAGTAACCTTTTATTTGGTCCTAGCGAATTGCAAGTGTATGACGCTACAACAGTTAGGTTACAAGAAGCTTCTTTAAGCTACAGCCTTCCATCTAAATTTTTGGACAAAACACCATTTGGATCTCTTTCGTTCACGGTATCTGGTAACAACCTATGGTACAGAGCTATCAATACTCCTAAAGGAGCAAACTTTGATCCAAATACATCAGGTACTGGTGTAGGTAACGGTTTTGGATTTGATTTCCTTAATGGACCAAGTTCAAGAAGATACGGACTTAGTGTAAAAGCATCATTCTAAGAAAAAGAAAAATAATAATGAAAATAATGAAAAACATAAACAGATATATGACTTTGACGGTCTTGGGAGGATTGCTTGCATTCACTTCCTGCGAGACCACAGAGCTCGACATTACAGCGGATCCAAATGCGCTGACCCCAGACCAAGCGGGTGTCGATTTCTTCTTAAATTCTATTCAGGAAGACTTTGTAAGACAGTTTGAAGGGGATGCAGATTTTGACCTTAACGATAACTGGGCATCTGGTGGTAACACCACAGGTGATGGTTTCAATGAGTTAGGGATGGAAATGACACGTGTTGTAAACATGAATGGTAGAAACTATACCAGTGTTTACCAAGACAGTGACATGAACGATGAGTGGATTAATGCCTATAGAGGTGTTCTTGCAGATATTCGTGCGATGACTCCTTTAGCAATTGAAGCGGAACAAACCAGACATATTGGTATTGCACAGTTTATTGAAGCATACCTTATGGTCAGCATGGTTGATTTCTTTGGTGATGTTCCTTATTCTGAAATAGTTCAGGGAGCAGAAGCAAACTTCAATCCAGCAGTGGATTCTGGAGCTAGCATCTACGATGCCATGTTGCTTCTTTTAGATGATGCTATTGCGAATTTTAATAGCACTCCATCTGCAGATCCTGCCGTAGATTTCTTTTATGGAAATGATTACGACAAATGGGAAAGAGCTGCAAATACGCTGAAGTTGAAAATCTATGTTCAACGTAGATTGGTAGATTCAGGTGCTGCTGCTAGCTTTAATGCAATCATAAACAGCGGCAACTATATTCAAAGTACCGCGGATGACTTCCTTTGGGCTTGGCCAGCAACTAGTGCTACGCAGCCAGATACAAGACATCCAAGATATGGTATCAACTATCAAGCTGCTGGTGCTGGAGAATATATGTCAAACTGGTTAATGCAATTGATGGACACTTCAAGTGACCCAAGAATTCGTTACTATTTCTACAGACAGACAGATGCGGTTCCAGGTGCTGGTATCGCTCCTAATGAAGAATTATTGAACTGTTCTTTGGAAACTCCTCCTCAGCACTATCTAGATGCAGGTTTTGGTGGTGACTTCTGTTACCTACCAAACGGATTCTGGGGTAGAGCTCACGGTGAGGCTGATGGTATTCCACCAGATGGTCTTTTAAGAACAACCTATGGTACTTACCCAGTAGGTGGTAGATTTGATGATGACAGTTTCCAGGCTATTGGTCCATCTTCAGGTGGTGGTGGAACTGGTATCACAAACCTATTGACAGCCTTTGGTGTTGACTTTATGAGAGCTGAAATGGCAATGGTAGCTGGTGATGAGCCAGGTGCTCGTACGTTTATGTTAGCTGGTTTGGATAAGTCTGTTGCTAAAGTTCAAGCTTTCCTTTCAGGAAGAACAGCTGGTGCAGATACATCTTTTGAGCCTTCTGCTGGTGATATTACTGCTTATAGCACGCAACTTGGTATCGATTTTGATGATGCCGACACTAGTGGTAAGTGGGATATTCTTGGAGAGCAAACTTTTATAGCGCACTTTGGTAACGGTGTTGAACCTTATAACTTCTACAGAAGAACAGGTTTCCCTACTACCTTACAGCCTAACTTGGAGCCAGATCCAGGAGTGTTTATCCGATCTATGTACTATCCAGCTAACGCGGTGAACAACAACTCCAATATCACGCAAAAAACGGATCAGACGCAACCAGTATTCTGGGATACGAACGCAACTGCCCCTGCAGCAAACTAAAAAAAAAGAGCAATGAATATAAAATTTAATTTCATGAAAAATTTTAAGATGTACGCCCTGTTTGCCTTGGCTATCTTGGTTGCCTCATGTGAGGAGGACGACAAGATCACCATAGGGGTGCAGGAAGACGTAACGAGTGGAGCTATCTTAAGAACCTTGTCTCAAACTGGTTCATTGGATATGTTTGATACCACTGCCCCTATATCCTTTAGTATTCAAGAACAAGACGCTGAAGGTGGAGACCTTTTAGATCGTGTTGAGATTACAGGAAGTTTTGTAGACAACAATGGTGATGATGATTCTACTTCTGGAGCACTAACTACTATTACAGAGTTTGGTGAAACTGATGGGCTTCCAAGTTTTGAATATAGCCTTACGTTGGCAGAGTTTCTTACCGCTCTGGGATTAGACATTACCCAAGTATTGCCTGGTGATCAGTTTGTTGTGGATATGGAACTTTTCCTTACCGATGGTAGATCATTTAAAAATGAAGATACTACCGGTAACGTTAGTGGTGGATCTTTCTTTAGTTCTCCTTACCGTTACACAGAGACTGTTAGTGATGGTGTAAGCTTTCTATTACCATTCTTGAACGATGGTATCAACGTTGCGGATAAGACCGGTATCAATATCGCGCCTACCGCTACTAATGATGATTACTCTGTTCAAATAAGAATAGATGATGGAGCGGATGGAGCTTTGCTTAATACTTTGACTATCTACAGAGAGTTTGTGGACAGGACTATTTTAGAAGGTGATCCAGACCTTTCTGAAGCGGAAACTGTGGAAGCTACTTATGATATTTCTAGCCTTACCTCTGAAGATGGTGTAAGGACTGTGGATTTCACACGTACGCTTGCTCAGCTTTATGGAGCTACATTGACTTTTGCTGATTTAGGACTTAACGATGAATTTAACCTTCGTTTTGAAATTGAAACAGCAGACGGTAGACTGATTACTACAGATGAGCCCGGTACAGAGTACTATGCTCAGATCAATGTATTGGAATGTACACTATTGAACGCTACTGCACCATTCCCAGGAGAATACACTATCAACTTCTTTGATAGCTTTGGTGATGGATGGGATGGAGCCTCTATTGATGTATCTATTGATGGTGGTAGTGCCACATCTTATACAATCCTTAACGGGTCCTCAGGAAATGCTAAATTCACTGTGCCTGAAGGTGCTACCTCATTGGAAGTTACCTATACACCAGGTAACTTTGAAGAAGAGCATTCTTACAACATAGCTGATCCAAATGGAAACCAAGCTGCAGCTGATGCTGGTGGTCCTTTAGGACCAGTAGTTGGAACAGTTGGTATAGCTGTTTGTGAATAATACTATTTTTTAAGTATCCAAAAATGGGCATCTTTAAAGATGCCCATTTTTTTTGTTATACATTTTAACGCTATTTTTCAACATGAATACGATTAGTTTTCCAGTTCACGACCGACTTAAATTATAGTGCTCTCAGTTTGCACATCATTTAACAAAATGCAATCTTCCTATTACTATTCTCATAGGAATTAATGTATTATATTTCATTCAAAAAATTATATTTGCCGATGGTCAAGTCGTTTTCCATAGTATTTCTAGTACTCCTGGTGATTAGTTGCGGTAAGGTTGAAAAGAACAACACACTTTCAAACACTACTAGCAAAACCCTAAAAGAACATCCATTATTTAAAAAGGTGTCCTCTGATATAAGTGGCGTTAACTTCTCAAATACCATTACCCATGATGTGGGTAGCATGGAAAACCTTTTTGATTATGATTATTTCTACAACGGGGCAGGTGTTGGCCTCGAAGATCTAAACAATGATGGCCTTCTAGATATTTTCTTCTGTGGTAATCAAGTGCCCAACAAATTATACCTCAATGAAGGAAATCTGAAATTTACAGATGCTACGCAGGGTGCTAATATAAATGATGGTAAAAAATGGTCCAACGGCATCACCTTTGTTGACATCAATAATGATGGATGGATGGATATTTATGTGTCCCAAGGAGGTCCAAATACTCGAGAGAACCGTAAGAACTTACTTTTTATTAATCAAAAGAATGGAGCTTTTGAGGAAAAAGCAGAAGAATATGGACTTGCAGATATGGGAATCAGTACACAATCCGCATTTTTCGATTTCGACAAAGATGGTGATTTAGATTGCCTGGTCATGAATGAAAACGAACTTTACGGACTTGACCCCATTAGTCTCAACAAATACGTCAAAATCAATCAGGATAACGTCTATTTTAATTCTTCCCATCTCTATCGCAATGATCATGGAAAGTTTGTAGATATCACAAAAAATGCTGGCTTGGAAAAACCAATTTTTGGACTGGGATTATCCATTTCAGATATCAATGAAGATGGGTGGATGGATATTTACATGGCTAGCGACTATTATCTTCCAGATGTGCTTTACATCAACAATAAAAATGGTACGTTCTCAGACAAAATAAAGGAGTCCACCAATCAAATTTCCTTTTATGGGATGGGTATAGATATTGCCGATCTGGATAATGATAATTTGCAAGACATCTTTGTATTGGATATGGCTGCCAATGATCACGTAAGATCTAAAACTTTAATGGCTTCCATGAGCACAGGAAGGTTTGATTATTTAGTGAACAAAGCCGATTTTCAATACCAGTATATGTATAACTCCCTGCAAAAGAACATTGGAGGAGCAAAATTCAATAATATTTCCCAGCTCTCTGGGGTTGCCAACACCGATTGGAGTTGGTCTGTTTTAATGAACGATTTTGATTTGGATGGCTATAAGGAAATTCACATTACAAATGGGTACAGACGTTATGCGTTGGATAACGACTTACAAAGGCAAGTATTTGAAGCTCGTCAAAAATATGGTTCCAGAGTTCCTTTAGATGTAAAGCGCCGTTTATATGAATCTATGCCTTCGGAAAAGTTGCCGAACATCATGTACAAAAGAACATCTGATTTGAGTTACAGTAACATTTCTTCCGATTGGGGCTTGGGTGATTTCTCTTTTAGCAATGGAGCAGCCTCTGGGGATTTAGACAATGACGGCGACCTGGATTTGGTGATTAACAATATGGATGAAACTGCCTTTCTTTATCAAAACCAATCCGTTGAAGAAAAACGTGGCAACTATTTAAAAGTTAACGCTAATGGTGATTCATCTGAAGAATTTGCCAAAGTGCAAATAGCATATGCCAACAACTCTCAAACAATCGAAATAAAAAGAGTTCGAGGGTATCGGTCATCACAAGAAAACAATGCACTTTTCGGAATTGGCGACCACAAAACCATAGACACCGTTACCGTATATTGGAAATCTGGGAAAATGGAGCAGAAGTTTAATGTGCCTAGCAACACAGTTATTTCTTTTTTGGAAAGTGATGCTGTTTCCTATGAAAATACAAGAAAACAACCTGGAAAATTGTTTGAAAAAATCAATACCAAAACTATTGGTCTGGACTTTGTGCACAAAGAGAACGCATATGACGATTTTGAAGAGGAGATCCTGCTTCCATATAAGCAGTCCAATTTAGGTCCTTTCATAACCAAGGGAGACATTAATGGAGACGGTTTAATGGATATTCATGTGGGTGGTGCATCCGGGCAACCTGGACAGATTTATTTACAGACAAAAACTGGTTTTAAAAATCTAAATACCCCTTCCCTAGCCAATGACGCTAATTATGAGGATATGGAGTCCCTCTTCTTTGATTTTGATGGGGATCAAGATTTAGACCTTTATGTAGTAAGTGGCGGAAATGAATTTGCAGAGCATTCATCATATCACACGGATAGAATTTATATCAATGACGGTTCAGGGCAATTTTCAAGGTTGGAAAGCGACGCTTTAAGTTCATTTCCCAAAAACGGAAAAGTTGTCTCTATCATCGATTTTGATAAGGATGGGGACAGCGACATATTGATAGGAAATAGGGTTATACCAAAGAAGTATCCAAATCACCAATCATCCGCTCTTTTTGAAAATATCGATGGTGAGCTTATAGATGCCACCGAAAAAATCGCACCCGCATTGCAAGATTTCGGGATTATCAATGACATACAAACCACAGATATCAATAATGATGGCTGGGAAGATTTTATTGTGGTGGGTGAATGGACAGGAATTGGTGTTTTTGTAAACAATCAGGGTGTTTTTTCAAACATAACTGAAGACAATACTACTTTAAAAGAAAAAGGTTGGTGGTTTTCGGTAAATGAAACAGATGTCAATAACGATGGCTTAAAAGATTACATTATTGGAAATGCTGGATTAAATATAAAATTTAAGGCTTCCGCAGAAAAACCGTTTAAAATTTACGCTGCCGATTTTGATGAGAATGGCACAAATGATATTGTACTCAGCAAAAAATACAATGGTACCTACGTGCCGGTACGTGGTAGGGAATGTTCCTCCCAACAAATGCCATTTATAAAGGAAAAATTTGAAACCTATACAGAATTTGCCAATGCTAGTTTGGTTGACATCTATGGAGAAAAATTAAATACATCCTATGAAAGCAGCGTTACTGAATTTCAATCGGTGATTTTGATTAATAAAGGAGGCCTTAGTTTTGAAAAAAAGGTGTTGCCTGCCAAAATCCAGTCTTTCCCCCTATTAGATTGTGTATTTCTTGATGTAAATAACGATGGGGTTGAGGATGTAATCACTGCTGGGAATATTTATGAAACAGAGGTAGAAACCCCTAGACTAGATGCCATTTCTGGCTTAATTCTTTTATCAAATGGCAAAGACGGCTATGAGGTGCTTTCGCACCAAGAGTCTGGTCTATTTTTAGAAGGAAATGTCAAAAGCATTGAAATCATTTCAAACGCCAAAAAGGAGCGTTTTTTAATTAATACAGCGAACAATGGTCCTTTGGCCATTCATAAAATCTCTTTATAACATACTGCTCAACCTTAATCTTGAGTTTATTTAAAGCTACACTATGAACAACCAAATTTATGGAATTCGGGCAGTAATTGAGGCCATTGAAGCGCAACAGCCCATAAACAAGATATTTCTTCAAAAAGGGCTTGGCGGAGATTTGTTCAAAGAATTGGAAACAGTCATTCGTAAAAATGGCATTAGCTGTTCCTACGTCCCTATTGAAAAATTAAATAGACTAACCAAAAACAACCACCAGGGCGCAGTTGCCAATATTTCGCCAGTAGCATTTCAAAAATTTGAGGATTTGGTTGAGAAGATACTTCAAGAGAAGAAAAATCCATTGTTCCTGCTTTTAGACCAGGTTTCAGATGTTAGAAACTTTGGCGCCATAATTAGAACCGCAGAATGCAGCGGTGTTGATGGCATTATCATCCCTAAAAGTGGGGCGGCACCAATTACCGATGACACGGTAAAAACATCAGCTGGGGCGGCATTTAAAGTGCCTATAGCCAAAGTAGATCATCTTAAAGATGCCATATTCTATTTGCAATCTTCAGACATAAAAGTGATAGCCGCAACTGAAAAAACTGAGGACACTATTTATACACTGGATTTTAATACGCCTTGTGCTATTATCATGGGTGCAGAGGATAGGGGAATTTCAGCTTCTGTGCTTAATCTGGTGGATTTTAAAGCAAAACTTCCTCTTTTGGGAGAAATAGGCTCCCTTAATGTATCAGTGGCCTGCGGGGTATTTTTATACGAAGTGGTGCGACAGCGAATGCAATAACTATTTATCTGTTCTCGTCTTTTTTGTAGTGGTACGTAATTTTTATTCCTTCTTGAGTGGGTGTTTCATCCATTTCTGCTTCGATAAAATTTCCATCCGCATCAAAATGTTTTAAAAACGGATCTTCTTCTTCATTATAATCTTCCCTTTCCCAGGTGTACTTTTTTTCAGCTGGAACGCGAATTTTTGTAGTTAATGCCAGTAAAAACCCCGTTATAAAACCTGAAAGATGTCCTTCCCAAGAAATATTGTCTTTTACAGGAAAAATGTACCATATCATACTCCCATATACAAAAACTACCACAAGGGACAGGGCAATTAGCCTAAAGTGCTTAGCAAAGACGCCTTTAAAAAATATAAAACTGGCTAAGACATAGATAATACCACTTGCACCTATGTGATATGATGGCCTACCAATCAACCAGGTTAAAAGTCCAGAAATAAAAAGACCCAAAACAAGTGTCTGTAAAGCGGCTTGTCTATAAAAATAGACCAAGAATCCTGTTAAAACAGCCAACGGAATGGTGTTGTTGTATAAATGTTCCACCGATCCGTGAATAAATGGACTAAACAGAATCCCTTTTAAACCAGAAAATCTTCTTGGATAAATACCATATTCATTCAAATTAAGTCCAAATTGAACCTCAATCCAGAATACTGTCCAAATAAGCAACATAGCCAACAAAGGGGCTAGTAAAATCCAATTGGAAAATTTGAAATGACTATTTTCTGACATAACAGTGTTTTATCTACAATTTCCTGTCCATACAGATGAATTTACACAAATTGTCAGGTTCTATGCAACTTACTTACAAAATGAAAGATCATCAACATAGTCTTTTCATCCTATAATTTTGTCTTATTTTTATCTGTATGAATGAACCTCTTGCAGAGCGCATCCGTCCCAAAACCCTAGAGGACTATATAAGCCAAAACCATTTGGTAGGTGAGCATGGCTCTTTAACGCATCAAATTAAAAAGGGAATAATTCCTTCTTTGATTTTATGGGGTCCTCCTGGTACAGGAAAGACCACTTTAGCCAATATTATTGCCAACGAAAGTGAAAGACCTTTCTATACGCTAAGTGCTATAAGTAGCGGTGTAAAGGATGTAAGAGAGGTTATTGAAAAAGCGAAAAAAAGCGGTGGGCTTTTCACTTCGAAAAATCCAATTTTGTTTATTGATGAAATCCATCGGTTCAGCAAATCCCAACAAGATTCTTTATTGGGAGCCGTTGAAAAAGGGTGGGTAACCCTTATTGGCGCTACTACAGAAAATCCAAGCTTTGAGGTTATCCCCGCGCTTTTATCCAGATGTCAAGTGTACATTTTAAATCCGTTTGAAAAGGAAGATTTAGAAGCACTTTTGGAAAGGGCAATGCAAACGGACAGCACCCTTAAGTCAAAAAAAATAACTCTGAAGGAAACCGAGGCTTTATTACGGTTATCTGGTGGGGACGGAAGAAAGTTGCTTAATATTTTTGAGCTTATCATCAATTCTGAAACATCAGAAAAAATAACGATTACAAACGACCTAGTCATAAGTAAGGTACAAAAGAACACTGTGCTCTATGACAAGACTGGGGAACAGCACTATGATATTATTTCAGCTTTTATTAAATCTATTAGAGGAAGTGACCCCAATGCTGCTGTATATTGGCTTGCACGGATGATTGAGGGTGGTGAAGATGTGAAATTCATTGCACGTAGAATGGTCATTTTGGCTTCTGAGGATATTGGAAATGCCAATCCTACCGCACTGGTGCTGGCTACTTCGGCTTTTCAAGCTGTAAATACCATTGGATACCCCGAGGCACGCATAATTCTTAGTCAATGTGCTACGTATTTAGCAAGTTCCGCAAAAAGCAATGCAAGTTACGTTGCCATTAAGGAAGCACAACAAAAAGTAAGGGAGACAGGAGATTTATCCGTACCATTGGCTATTAGAAATGCTCCTACAAAATTGATGAAAGATTTAGGGTATGGCAAGGGGTACGATTATGCGCACGACCATGAAAACAATTTCATTGATTTTGAATTTTTACCAGAAGAAATCTCTGGAACCACATTCTATAGACCAGGTGAAAATCCTAGAGAAAAGGCAATGAAAGATTTTTTAAAGAACCGGTGGAAAGGTAAATATCAGTTTTAAAACTTGATATTAAGCTCTTCCAATTTTTTACTGCCGTTTTCCGAATATTCCAGATACCACTTTTCTCCTTTCTTTAAAACCACGCCATTTTTCCCTTCATAGTCTACCAAAAAGACATTCTCAACGGAAGTGTTAATCAGTTTCAATCTAACCTTAGGGGTACTATCCACCAGTTGGTAGCCATTTTCAATAGGCTGTGCATATAAAATGTCAGAAGATATTGGTTCTGCTACTTCATCTGCTCTTTTAATGTTGGACGAAACGGGTTCCATACTTTTAAAACTTTGGTTTTCTGGTGTTGCAACTTGCACCTCCATTTTTTCCTTTGGTTTTTCTTCCAACGATTTTACATCATTTTTAAAACTCACGGTAATCGGCTCTTCAACAACTTCTTTTTTCTCCTCTTTCTCTTTTGGAGTGTATTTGTATTCCATACCATCAAAAGAGCTAAAAGATTTTTTAAGCGCATCTGTATAAGCAGCTCTAAACTCCTTAATCTTGCTCCTACCTTCAGTGGTTCTAAAAATCTCAATAGACTGACAATCTCTAAGAACCAACGTAGTTTTGGTATTGAAAAGGGTTGAAGTATCTTCTAGGTTTACCAATAGCCCAAGGCATCTGTTATTGCTTAAATCATCAGGCAGGGCATCATCATATACAGCATTGAAGCCTCTTTGTTTAAAAAGATACTTTATAGTAGTGCTTGTTTGGTACTTGTTTGGTGTTTTATATGCATCAAACTTCTTTGGGATTATGATATACTTATAATCATTCATTTGACTGTATACAGAACCGCTTAAACACACTGATAATACCAATAAAAATAATAGTCTAGATTTCATATAGAACAGATAATCAATTATCGTTCCAAGATATAATATTAAATCCAAACTGTAAAGAAGCATAATGGCTATCGGCGATATTTCTATATCCTAAAAGATTATCTCCTAAAATGTAAAAATTAACTGGTCCAGCCTGTAGATTTAAGCCCAGTCCAATGTTTGTCAGCGAATATTTATCTGCTGTATATGTTGCTTTAAGAGACATTGTTCTACCAAGCCTTTTTTGATAAAAACCAGTTAAAGCCGCTTGCACTCCCCTAGGTCTTTTCATCATAAATAGCTGCCCCCCTACACTGTTTCTATAAAAATCATCATTTTGGCCACTACTAATGTTAACAGGACATGCACAGTCTTTATTGGAACCTTCATCTTGACCAAAATCATAACGTATAGACCCATACGCTTTAACAGGCCTAAAAGAAATGTATCCGGAATCGTTCTCCTCATAAGGCACCGATTCTTCAATATCATCTATTAAATCTTGCCACAAATCGTTCCCCAGACTTGTAATGTCTTCTGGTAAGATGACCGTAATCCCTTCATTGCTTGCATTTCCTCTTAAGGTGTAATTTTTAACATCTTTGGAATTATAAATAAATCCAACATCCAACACACTTCCAGTAATCGTTGTTTGTGGATTAAGTTTATAACTAAATCCTGCATCAAAGCCAAGCCCCAGATTGCCTCCCAACAACACTCTTTTAGCAAATAAGCTCGTTAAATCTTTCTGGGTAGTCGATGTGTCTTCTTCCAAGATATCCACAATACCTTCAACACCTGACGTTTGAAGCTGCATATCAGCAACTATACTTGTATTGAAGATATTATCCTGACCTTGCGTGGTTCTGAAAGACCCTGAATTTTTGGTGGATTGAAATTGAAAAATGCTGGAATATACTTTTGCTCGTGCCCCTACTGTAAGCGTGTTGCTCATTTTTCGGTTAATTCCAAAATGGAAAACATTGACCATCTCCCCTCTTAGGCTTAAATCTCCAAGGTCAAAACTTCTTCCAATATTATCTCCGCCATTCCCTTCAAACGCTAAAATTGCCAAATCTTTTGGCCAATAGACGATGATGTCCGTTTCTCCATATATTCCAAAGGAATAATAATCATCTGGCCTGTTTTTGCCTCTGAATCCAATATTGAAGCCTTCTATCTGACTTGTGGTACTGAAATCATCTTTCCGTCGCATACCATCTATGAGACGTTCCCTAACCTTGGTGGTAAAATCCACTCCATCATTGGCAAATAGATCGTTTACAGTAACTCCGCTAGTTCCCACTTGAAATGCAAGCCCAGATATGAACGGTATTCCTGTATGCCATTTCTCTGAAGTTTTAACACCAGGATTAACCATCAATGATTGTGGTATCTCATAGAAATCATACAGCAATTGTTTATTTTGTGACCACAAAGAAGTCACCCCAAAAATCGTGGTTAAAATAAATATCCTGCCTAACCTCATTTAAGACGAAATAAAAATTCGGCCGCTGACCTTACTATTACTTTAGGGTCCTGCTGGTTAGAAACACTAGTGGAATCCCCTAAATTGGAGCCTATTACTCTTAATGCTGAAGTAGTTGTTAAAATATCTAAACTTTTGCCTCCAGATCCATATACTATTGCTATGGATTGTGTTGGTGTAGGTTCAGGGTCGATATTAAATATCTCTGTATCCAAAACATTCCCAGCTTCATCTAAAAATTCAATTGCAATATTCAATCTTTTACTAGTGGTATTCTCCAATTCATAGAATATTGTTCCTTCTAACAATCTTTCTGCAACAAATTGTTCGCTAAAGGCATCAAAATTGAAGGTTTGAGAATAGAATGTGGTAGCTACAGACGCATCGTTAATGAATTCCTCATCTGATTCTAAATATAAAAGACTGGAAGCAACAGTGGGTGTTATGCTTAAATCATCAAACTGGTCAAAATCCTGTTCCTCGGAGCATGATAGCGACATAGCCAGTATGGTGGCTGCCAAAATATGGCGCACAAGTAATCTTTTCATAGGTTCAAAAACATTTTGCAATAAAAACATCGGGGCCAATACTGCACCCTATTATAACTCTATAAAATGCTTTTTATTTCAATAAGATTATCTATGATTTTGCATAAATCGTGTTTCGATTCTTTATGCGCATTGAAATGAAGTACGTGGAATCCTACCGATTTTGCTCCTATAATATCAGCCTCTATGCTGTCTCCAATCATGAGTGCATTATTTGCAGCAACATTGGCCTTTGAAAGTGCCAATTCAAAGATATACGGATGAGGTTTTTTCACCCCTGCTGTTTCGGAATTTATTATATGCTCAAAGTAATGATGAATATTTGAACCTTTAAGTTTCTTTTCTTGAATTTCTTGGAATCCATTAGTGATGATGTGAAGTGCATAGTTTGGGGTTAAGTAGTCCAAAACTTCAATCGTATGAGGAAACAAATATGAAAAAGAGGATAAATGTGCGATATATTCATGTGCTAATTTATCTATTGATGAATTTGAAACCGGAGCATCAATGGCATCAAAAGTTTTCTTCAAGCGCTGGAATCTTAATTCTGATTTCGTTATTTGATCTTCACGATATAATTTCCAATATTCGAGATTTATGGGGATATAGGTTTTAAGAAAATCCTCTAAAGGAACATCTATCCTGTTTTCTTTTAAAATTTTTTCAAAAGTAAGCGCTGAGTTCTTTTCAAAGTCCCAAAGGGTATGATCTAAATCAAAGAAAATATCCGTAATCCTTCCTTTAAACATAATAACGCCTTAAAAAGGATTGATAAAGTTCCAACCAGTTTAGTTTATGATTTCCTCCCAACAATTCGTTGGAGAAAACAGTGATCAAACTTCCATTTACCTGTTGTACCAGTTCGTACACCTTGTCCATTTTTGCAAAAATCTCTTCCTTCTTTTTGCTGTTTACCAAAGCATAATCGTGTACCGCAAACGGATGAACTTTTAGTGGCTGCCTTACCTCCATATTAATATCATAAAAATAAAACGGAGTACACGTACCTGCTCTAAATCCTATTTCATGGGTATATCCCATAGAAAAATCATCTGTAAATTCAGTTTCTATAAGATTTCTATATGTACTCGGAACATTTACGCGATTATATCTTAATCTTGAGTAGTTAATCGGTCTGTTAATCAGATTGCCAAGTAATCTCTTCTCCTCTTTTAAAACCACTTTATCCGTTGAGGATAAAAACGAAGTACTCAATGATACTTCACTATAATCTGCAACCGACTTAATGAGATATCCGAACTTGTTATTGTTTGGAGAAATGTTTTTGTCATGAGCGGAATACTTGGCAAATTGAAAGAAAAACATCGTTTTTATCGGAAACTTTTTATGAATCTCTATCAATTCCTGAAAATTATCATAAGGATCTTTTCTTGCCCCCAAAACCACCGATATCCGTCGGAACATGCGTCTAAACTTGAAGTTGCCCACATCCATAAAGAATCCTCCCAAGCTTCGTATAAAGCCTCGAAGCGCATAACAATGAGAGGTAGTTACATTTATAATGGAAGTAAAATTATATGCTCGTTTTTTGTGCTGTAAGTCAGGAAAACGTTCCTTAAGCAACTTCAGTAGTTTGTATGCCCATAGATCAACCACCGGAAGCTCTAAAAATTTATGCTGATAAGCCAAACTCTCTTTAGCAGGAAACCGACCAACACTGTCCTTTACGTGTGGAAGATATTCCTCATACCTACTTAAAAGAAAAAAGCTCGCCGAGAAAACATCATAGGGAATAGCACTTTTTTCACCAGAAGAAAAAAAGCATGGGATTCCATCCCAATCACCAATTTTAATGTCCAAATCATTGATTCCCTGTTCAAAAAGCAGGTCGTTGCTACGTATAAAAAACTCGTTCTGTAAAGGTTGTTTGGAATACGTTATTTTGGGGCCGGTATGTTTAATAAAATCTTCAACCTTAGTGGTAAATGTGATTTCAATGCCAAGAATCCTTCCGAAAATCTGCTTTGCGGTATAGGTGAGGCGGTTTGTGATTTTATGCGTAAAAATTAATAACATGGGTTGGTCAACTAAAGAATTCCTTGGTCTGCAAAGCTTAAATAATCATGTTGGGTTAAAATTAAATGATCTAAAATTTTAATATCCAATGCTTCAGAGGCTATTTTAAGTTTTTGAGTGATCTGTTTGTCGGCGGCACTAGGCTTTAACGCTCCGGAAGGGTGATTATGAGCCAAAACAATTCCTATTGCCCCAAGTTCCAGTGCTTGTTTTAGTACCAAACGCACATCCACCAAGGTTCCTGTGATCCCCCCCTTACTCAATTGGGATTTGTGAATCACCTTGTTGGAATTGTTAAGATAAACAATCCAAAATTCTTCATGCTCTAATTCACCCATTAATGGATACAATAGTTCAAATGCATCCCTACTTCCAGAGATTTTAGCTATTTTTCGGGTATCGCCACCCCTTCTACGCCTGCCCACTTCCAAGGCTGCAGCAATGGATACTGCCTTGGCCTCTCCAATTCCTTTAAACTGCATTAATTGACTTATGGAAAGTTTACCAAGTTCATTTAAGTTATGGTTTACCGATGCAAGAATGCGTTTAGATAATTGTACCGCACTTTCAGTTTTGCTGCCAGACCCTATCAAAATGGCAATTAATTCTGCATCTGAAAGTACTGAACGTCCCTTTTGAACCAATTTTTCCCGTGGCCTATCATCATCCGCCCAATTTTTAATGGAAAAAGAAGCTATTTTTTCTTGCATGCTTTAAATATAGCTGATTAATTTATGTAATTTTCTATTCTAATCCTTTCCAAAATGAAATCTCTTTTTGATAGTGAGACCCACTCCGAAATATTAAACCGAATAGATAAATTGTCTGAATCTAGTACTGGACAATGGGGTAAAATGGAGGTTGGACAAATGTTGCACCATTGTCAATTTCCATTAAATCTTGCCTTGGGCAGGTATACAATGAAAAAGCCAAATCTGTTGATGAAGATACTATTTAAAAGTTTTAAAAAAGGAATGTATGACGACAAATTATGGAAGCCCAACCTACCTACTGCCAAACCTTTTAAGGTTGTCGACAAAAAAGATTTTACTCCAGAAAAAACCAAGCTTGTAGTTGCGGTAAGTGATTTTCATCTTGAAAAAAACAGAAAAAGTTGGGAACCACACCCAGGTTTTGGGCATTTTACACATGAGCAATGGGGTCAAATGCAGTACAAACATCTAGATCATCATTTAAGACAATTTGGAGCTTAGCTCAGTTTTTTCAAAACTTATTGATTAGAGTATCTTCTTTATAGTATTTTATCTTCACCACCTTTAGCTGATAACAAAGACCTTTCGTCAACTGGCAACTATCACCTGTCAGATCACTCTTTTTTTGCCTTGTTGCTTTTCTTATTTTCAAAACATCTTGCCATACAGCCTCAGATGTTGGCAAATCAACTAACAGCATAAAACATGGTATTCGCCAAAAAATGAAAAAAAGGATAAGCTTAATAATTCTTCTTTCAATGGTGACGCTTATGAAAGCGCAATGGAATAGCCAAATAAACGTAGAAGCATTGGATGCCCAATTCTTGCTTGCCGACAAGGGCATCCTTCCTATTCAACAAGAAGGGGAAATGTACTTCTTGGATGTAAATAAAAATAAAAAATTGTTTCCCAAAGGATTTGACATTGCCTATCCATTTTTTAAATCAGGCGCTTTGGTAAAATTGGATGGAAAATATGGCATTATTGATAGATATGGCAAGTTTCTAATACAGCCAACATATAAGACTTTTGAATTGGCTCCTTTTCCTGAAGAGTGTCATATTGTAATCTTTGAAGACCTAGCCTTTGATTTAAAAACTGGGACAGCATCCAATAATTATCTAAAGAATGAAGAACCTTCACTTCCCAAGCTTCAGATTTTTAAAGGTGAAAATGGGAAGTATGGTATCAAAAATAAAGAGAAGGTACAGATAGCACCTGCCTATGACGATATCATTGCCATAAATCCAAAATTTATACTCGTGGTTGAAAAAGAAAAAATTGGAATTATTGATTTGCTAGGCAATGTTTTAGTCGATCCCATTTTCGAGAAAGCATATTATTCAGAAAAATATCCGCATTATATATACCCCATAACAGCCCTTAAAAAAGGAAGGCAATGGCATTACTTTGAAGACGGGAAAAAAATACAAGAAAGCCGTTTTGCCTGTATTCGTTTTGACATTTCTCTACCAAATGCAATGGGAGTTTTCCGAAAAAAAAAGCGATTCAAGCTGTTGTTTAAAAATGGGGCTACATCTAGAAAATCTTATGATTTTATCGCTAAAAATGGGCTAGTTGCCCAAAGAAAGAACAAAATCTATCTATTGAAAAGCAATGGAGAAGAACATTTATATCATCACTCATATTAATTACATCACCCCAACAAATGACCCTCGAAATAAAACAAAAAATTGACTATTTAAGAAAACTGATTTTTGCAAACTCGCAATACTTGTATAAAATTGAAAACTATCAATACCTACCTTTAAAAGAAAAAGAAGTTCTCGCATTTGAAGAACGACATCGCATTACTTTACCAGAGGGATATAGAGGTTTTTTATTGCAAATTGGCAATGGAGGTTTAGGCCCAGGAACCGGTGTTTTACCACTTAAGGTGAATAGTACGTATCCAGAGTTGCATATGCCTTGGGTAGACCCAGATGAGTTCAATAGCATATTTAAACATAACAGTCAAGAAGAGGACTTTGATGCCTTTACTGATAGAGTGGATAAGATTCTTGATGAAGAGGATACAGAAGCTAGCTTACTTTATGATGCATCGGAAAATGGGTTGTTATGTGTTGGAAATGGGGGATGTGGTACATACTATGGATTGATAGTATGTGGCAAGAATAAAGGGCAGATCTGGATAAATCTAACCGTAGACGATGAGGGATTCTTGTTTAAGGCCAACAACTTCCTTGAATGGTATGAGGCGTGGTTAAGCAAAAAGATACAGCAGGTAGAAGAAAAGAATGTTGCCATTGAGCGCATTCTTTCCCAATACTCCAAACATTCATTTCTGCCCCAGAATTTGGAGGAACTGACATCCCTTATCCATGAATTTAAAGATGTAAAAGACAAACAGCCTATAAAAAAGGTATTTCGGGATTTGCTTAAGGGCGATGCCCTGCCATACAAAACCTTAACTAAATGTATCGACTACACTTTAAATCAATCCGAACACGCAGACTATGAATTAGCTCTTAAGTTTATTAAAAAAGGAGCTTCAAATTTTAAAGAAAGGCCATTAAAGGAATGGCTCTCCTTAAAAGGAAAAGCTTTAGTGGGTCTTGGCAATTTTAAGCAGGCACTTGCAAGTTTTGAAAAAGCTATAGAATGCGGAAATGAGCCTAAACTTGATTATGAATTCACAAGATTACTCGCTTATTGCCTATTAAAACTGAACCAACCTAAAAGAGCTTTGCAAACAATTACCCCTCAAGATGATATTCCAGATGTTCATAACGCCATAGCGCTATTAGGTGAACTGTACAATCTTTATAAGGACTATGAAACGGTTGAAGCATTGGGTCAGTTAATTCTGAGCTGGAAATTATTCAAAAAAGAAAAGGAGAATCAGAAGTATCTACCCTTTATACATCTTACGCTTATCTATACCTATGCGAAATTAGATGATGGGGAACAGATATACATCTTGATTGAAAAACTGGTTCAAATCAAAAAAGAGGAAGAAGCTGTCCCGTATGAAAACATTGCTTTGGAATTGATCAACGCAAAGCACTATGCCATAGCGCTCAACTGCCTAGAAAAGTATGCCTCTTTTGCCAGAGCAAAGGAAAACCCTCAAGGATTGTATAATCTTAAAGGATGTTGTTACGCTGGATTGAAGTCCTATCAAAAAGCAATTGAATGTTTCAACAAGAGTTTTGAGGTTCATCATTGGATAGTTCCTTATGCCAACCTTATCAGGTGTTATATTCATTTGGAAAAGTATGATATGGCACAAAAAATATTTGATGAATTAGTCATTTTTGACCCCTACTACTCATGGAGCTATTATCAGTTTTCCTTGTTCTATGTTAAGAAACACATGTCTAAAAAAGCTATTGACCTATTAAACCAAGCAGTATCTTTAGGTTTTGATAAAAATGAAATTCTGAATGACCTAGAACTTGATGTAATCTTAGAGGATTTTAAAAAAGGCATCAATTAAACTAAGGTCAAACTATCTCAGTAGATTACTTATAAAAACTAAATAAATGATTGCTAGAATTTGGAAAGGACATACAAAGCTTGAACATTTGGAAGAATATACAGATTTCATGAAGGCGCGGGCCATACCCGACTATTCAAAAACAGATGGTTTTATAAAGCTTACTTTTTTAAAAAGAACCGACGAAAATCACGCCTATTTCAATCTGATAACTTTTTGGGAAAACATGGAAGTTATTAGAAACTTTGCCGGACAAGATTATGAAAAAGCAAAATACTATCCCGAAGACAAAGATTATTTATTGGATTTTCCTAAAAAAGTAACGCACTACGAGGTATTTGCGGATTAATCCTTAAAAAGGTACTTATTGAAAAACAGACTTTACCCTTTCAAAATCCAACCCTCCGTAGTTACCAGAGCTCATTAAAAGTAGTGCTACATTGTCAAAATTTTGATTAAACAGATAACCCTGAAACAGAGCAGGGTCCGTAAAAATGGTAACATCCTCCCTGTTTAGCGCTTGCCTAATTTGTCCAGTTGTAACCGTTTCTAATTGCTTGATCTTTACGGCATCTGGAGAGTAAAAAACAACGGCTTCATCAGCAGCGTCCATGGCGCCATCATATTCTTTTAAAAACTCAGAATTGAGGCTGCTATAGGTATGTAATTCTAAACATGCTATTAATTTGCGTTTGGGATATTGTTCCTTAACTGCCATTGCAGTAGCTCTAACCTTGCTTGGAGAATGTGCAAAATCTTTGAAAGCAACCTTTCCCTTTCCTTCAGCAATTTTTTCCATTCTTTTTGAAGCTCCTTTAAAAGAAGCTATTGCCTCATAAAAATCTGCCTCATCTACCCCCATGTTCTGACATATCCATTTGGCTCCGGCTAAATTATTTAGATTGTGCTTTCCGAAGACAGCCATAGGCATTTCCCCTTCAGGAGTGTCCAAAAATGTTGTTCCATCCACAACATTATAGTTGGGAGTACCATATGGAAATTTCCGAATCTGATTTTCTGTAGCCTCTACCACTTTTTTCACCTCTGCATCTTCTTCATTATATGTAATGCTGCCTCCACGTACAATACTGTCTACAAAAACCTGAAACTGTTCCACATAATTCTCAAAAGTGGGAAACACATTAATGTGATCCCATGCAATACCACTCAACAAAGCAATGTTAGGTTGGTATAGATGAAATTTAGGTCTTCTATCTATAGGAGAGGATAAATATTCATCCCCTTCCAAAACAATAAAATCGTTTTCTTCAGTAAGGTGCACCATTCTGTCAAAACCATCCAATTGTGCACCTACCATATAATCCACACTAATGTCATTATAATCCAACACATGAAGAATCATTGAGGTAATAGTGGTCTTACCGTGACTGCCACCAATTACTACCCTTGTCTTATATTTAGACTGCTCATACAAAAACTCAGGATAAGAGTAAATCTTTAGACCCAAATCTTGTGCTTTTAGTAACTCAGGGTTATCCGGTTTGGCATGCATCCCAAGAATAACCGCATCCAATTGCCCGTGAATTTTTTCCGGATACCATCCAAATTCAGTGGGCAACAATCCTTTGTCTTCCAATCTACTTCTTGACGGTTCAAAAATTACGTCATCACTTCCCGTAATAGTATATCCTTTGTGTTCCAAAGCAAGGGCTAGATTGTGCATAGCGCTTCCGCCAATGGCAATAAAGTGGATTTTCATTGTTACAATTTATATCTCAAAAATAGACATTGGCAAAGTCAATACAAACTAAGATTTCATCTTATTAATCTCTATCTTAGAACAAAATTGAATGCAATGAACTTATCTGAAATTCAATCAAAAGAAATTATGCCGGGATACCATGGAAAAATGGTTCATAGTGAAACTATGACCTGGGCATTTTGGGATGTTGAAAAAGATGCAGAAGTACCTGAGCATAACCATGTGCACGAACAAATTATGCATGTTCTGGAAGGGAATTTTGAATTTACCCTTGGAGGAAAAACGGCCATTTATTACCCCGGCGACATCGTCATAATTCCGTCTAATGTGCCACACAGTGGAAAGGCACTCACCCCATGTAAATTGATGGATATTTTTAGTCCTGCAAGAGAAGAATATAAGTAGTTATGAATATTACACTTTTAGGCAAAAACGCATTGGTTGGGGGTAGCAGCAAAGGAATTGGTGAAGCCATTACAAAACAATTGGCCGCTAGCGGGGCAAACGTAACCCTTATGGCTAGGAACGAAGAAAAAATGAAGGCCATAATCTCACTGTTACCATCTGATCAAGGTCAAAAACATCAATATCTCGTTGTAGATTTTTCCAATTTTGAAACATATAAGAGCACCATGCGCTCTTTTTTTAATCAACATTCCATTGATATTTTAGTAAATAATACGCAGGGGCCTGCAGCCGGCGGAGCTTTGGAAAAAAAGGTAGAGGATTATCAACAAGCTTTTGATCTTTTATTCAAGTCTGTTGTTTATACCACAGCGCTTGCTGTAGAAAACATGCAAAAAAAGGGATGGGGAAGAATAATCAATGTGGCATCCATTTCTGTTAAAGAACCTTTGAATTATTTGGCATTATCAAATTCTATTAGAGCAGCAGTAGTGACTTGGGCAAAAAGCTTGGCTTTTGATGTAGCCAAAGACGGAATTACCGTCAACAACGTTCTTACGGGATACTTTGATACGGATAGAATAGCGCAACTGAACAGCAAAAAAGCTGAAAAACTAGGAATATCTGCTTCAGAGGTAAAAGCTAACATGGAAGCCCAAGTGCCAATGAAACGCATTGGAGATCCTAAGGAATATGGCTTTTTGGTAGCTTTTTTGGCTTCAGAGCAAGCTGCATACATTACAGGAATCAATATCCCCATTGACGGAGGATTGCTTAAATCACTGTAATTCAATATCTGTCAATTATCGAATTTTGCTCTGTATAAATTATCAAATTCCTAATTTTTGGTTAATTTTATTGCTTAACCACTAAATTCAAACACATGAATTCAAAAGTTTTCCTAGTAGCCCGTATTCTTTTAGGGCTATTTGTCCTAGTATTTGGTTTAAATAAATTCTTTGGGTTTATCCCATTTGGGGAAATGCCTGAACTAGCTGGCAACTACTTTGCTGGCATTGGCCCAACCCATCTTCTTAAAATCGTAGGTATTATAGAAATTTTGGCTGGACTGGCTTTTATTCTGAATAAGTATGGCGCACTAATGGCCGTTATTCTTATGAGTGTTTCTGTAAATGCTGTACTGTTTCATGCAACATTGGCCCCAGCAGATATTATGGGAGCTCTAATATTACTTGTCTTGAATATTGCTGTTCTTATGGGATATAAAGACAGATATAAGGAACTCTTAAGAGCTTAAATTTAAAAGGCCTTCTTAAGAAGGCCTTTTTTCTACTCCGTTTTTTGATTATAAACTCATCTTATCCTTAAAAATATAAGATTGCCGTCTGGACACTTCCACTTCTTCCCCATTTTTCATCTGAAGTTTCAGCTTGCCATTGAACCATGGCATTACATTTTCAATAAAGTTGGTATTTACAATTTGCTGGCGATTGGCTCTAAAAAAAGACTGTTCTGGCAGTTTTTCCTCAACCTGATTAAGTGATTTATATAACAATGGTTTTTTCTTATCGAAAAATACTCTGGTATAATTTCCAACAATCTCAAAATGAGAAATATCCCCAACTTTTACCAACCAACAAGATTCTCCATCTTTAATGAAGATTTGACTGTTTTCGGACAATTTTTTGGTAGTGGCAACTTCTTCTTTATTTCCACTTAGCTGGGTCGTAACTTTTTCCAATGCTTTTGCAAACCGTTTTTCGTTCACAGGTTTAAGTAGATAATCCAACGCATTGTATTCAAATGATTTAATGGCGTATTCATCAAAGGCTGTGGTAAAAACGGTAATGGGAACCTCATCAAGCATTTCAAGTAGCTCAAAACCGTCTTTTTCTGGCATGTTTATATCCAGAAACAACAAATCTGGATGCTCCTTCTGTATGAGTTCATATCCTGAGTCCACATTTTCTGCCTCTCCAACCAGTTCAATTTCTTCGTGCTTTTTAATGAGTTCTTTTAACTCATTTCTGGCCAACCTGGAATCTTCAACAATTACTGCTTTAATTTTCATGCCAGCGGGATTTTTATGTTCGCCACCACCTCATCGGCAATCTCATTTAAGCTAAAGGATGCCTTATCAGCATATAGTAATTTTAATCGTTGCCGAATGTTTTTTAGCCCTAACTGGGTCGTATTTTTTCCAATTTGGAGTTTTCCTGTATTTCTAACTTCTATGACCAAAAGTTCACCCTCTTGTTTTAAGCTTAAAACGATTCGACCTCCTTGTTTTAAGTTAGCAATACCATGCTTAGCGGCATTCTCTATCAACAACTGTATGATCATGGGTGGTATTTGAAGCTGTAATACATCTTTATCTACCTCTTTCACAAACTCCAATCGGTTTTCAAACTGAATTTTTGATAGATCTATATAATTGTCAACCATTTCCAGCTCTTCTTCGACTGCAATGGCATTAATATTATTCTTGCTCAAAGAATACCGGAGTATTTCAGAAAGTTTGGTCAACATTTCCCGAGATTTATCTACATCTTCCAACATTAGCCCTCTTATATTGTTAAGGCTATTGAACATAAAATGCGGATTGATCTGTCCTTTTAGGGTATTAAGTTGGGCCTGTTTAAGATGGGTATTTAGTTCTAACCTTTCAATTCGGTTTTTATTTAATTTCAATAATAGCTTAATTGCTAAATATGTAACAGTCCATGCTCCTATTAGGAAAAGAGCATTGAATACCTGTATCCAGACTTTATCATAATTATTGAACATCTGAATTTCGGCTTCTGATAGTTCCGGCCCAAATTTGGCATAGAAATAACCAAACCCATAGTTCATCGCCCCAAAGAGTGCAGCCACAAGTAAAAAAGAGACAACTATTTTTATGAGCTCTTTAATACCAAAAGAATCGAATTGAATATTCCTTTTTAAATACCAACGTAAAATGGAAGTTGAAAAAATCCCGATGAACATGCCAAATACTATGGAATATATAAGCAACTCAGTACTTATTTTCTTTAGGGCAAAAATTGAAATCATATTGATGAATCCCCAACCAAGAAGTTGAAGAATCCAAAAACTGTAATTACTTTTTTTACGGGTTAATTCCATTAACGTGTATCAATATTTTTTTCAAATATAGTTTTTTGCCATAGGGTGGTAAGCCTTTGTTCTTCTTTCATGGCAAATGGCTCCATGATTCCTATTCAGCTATTTCTCTTGATGCTTTTCTAGAGTTTTTGTGACATCTTCTGTCTGTTCTTAAAAAAGCTACCCATATAAGCGATATGCCCGTGTAAAAGAATATAAAATAGTCATCATATAACCAACCATCATATTTTCCGTAAATGCCAATGAGCACTCCTATAATTCCTGAAATCAATACTATTTTTTGTGATGTGTTTAATTTTTTCATTGTTGATATATTTAAGCTTGAACTTGTGATTTAATTAAACAAGAATATTTACGAGTAATGTGATAATTAATTTTGCTAGAGCTATCATTTGGTATTTGTTTTGTTTGTTATACCCCAAAAATACCTTGCATTCCTACAGAAATAAAGTAGATTATGACCAGTGGTAAAATTGAAAGCTCGAACGGTAATTCTGACTTCTATAGCCTTTTACCAAACAAAAAAAGGAGCTTTTAAAAGCTCCTTTCATTAATTCTTTATATACAATTTCTGCTAGTCTTTAAGTGGAGTAGGTATCTCTTGTTTCCCTAAATGTTTTGCATAGAAGCCCATCATAGCTTTATATAGCGCTATTCGGTTCTCTTCCTTACCAAAACCATGGCCTTCATCATATCTAACCATATAAGGTACATCATAGCCTTTACCCCTCAAAGCACTCACAATTTGATCCGATTCGTCTATATTAACCCTTGGGTCATTAGCCCCTTGAACTACAAACAAAGGCTTTTTAATCTTTTCTATCTGGTACACCGGAGATACTTCTTCCATAATTACTTTTTCCTCGGCCACATCCTCATCATACCAAATTTCCTTTATAATCTTTAAATAGGGCTTCCAATATGGTGGAATGGTCTTCATAAAGGTGAAAAGATTGGAAACGCCAACATAATCCACTCCGCAAGCATATAAATCTGGTGTTTTGGTCAAACCTCTTAGCACTGCATATCCGCCGTGGCTACCTCCATATATGGCTGCTTTATCTGCATCCACCCAGCCTTGATCTATGACATATTTTAAGCCATCTTCCACATCATCCATCGCTTTTCTCCCAATTTGTTTGAAACCAGATTCCAAAAATTCTCGTCCATAACCTCCAGAAATTCTGAAATTGACTTGTAGCGTTGCATATCCTCTGCTAGCAAATAATTGTGATTCTGGGTTAAAACCCCATGAGTCACGTATTCCTTGTGGTCCTCCGTGAGGATTCACAATAACAGGCACTTTTTCTCCTGCCAACGACGCTTTTGGTAGCGTAATGTAGCCATGCAATGTTATTCCATCCCTACTTTTAAAGGTAATGGGTCGCATTTCGGACATGTCTTCTTCCTTAAGCTGTGGCATGGTATTATACAACTCCGTAAGTTCATCTTTCGATACATTGTATGAATAATACACTCCATACAATCGATCACTGTCCACGTAGACCATATATAGGTTTTCATCATCTGTGGTATCCAAAACGCTATATTGTTTACCTGGAAGTTCCTTTTTGACCTTGGCATCCAACTTTTTAAATGCATCGCTAACAGGAACCATAATACTTTTCTCACCTTCATAGGAGAAATAATCTATTTCATAGTTTCTCTTTCTGGAAAGCCCCATATTTTGAACATCATACTGATCATTGCTGAAGATCTTCTCAATTACTTTATCCTCCTTTAAATCATAAAGCACTATTTCCGATTTATCACTGCTTAGGTTTGATAGAATATAGGCATCGTGAGGGTTCTCAGTACCATAGTTGAAGTCAAGAATGTTAAAGGCATCTTTCCAATTCAGATTTTTAATTGTCGTATACCCACCAGTCCCATCTTCATAGTATATATCTTGCTCCACACCATCTCTGATTTTAGCAAATGCCTTAAGGTTTCCATCTTTATCAAAATTATATCCCGCTATCGGGTTGGCAGCATCCTCATTGGTGTAAAGTTGAGTGAGCTCTCCATTATCCAGATTCACTTTGTAAGGCTCAAATACCTGTGGGTTATTTTTATTGAGAGAAACAATAATGTGATTTTTGTCCTCCTTGAGCAATTCTGTAAATTGAGCCCGAACCCCATCAAAAGGAGTTAGGTCTTTTAAATCGCTTCCGTCTAAATCCACCGCATAAATATGATAGTTTTCATCACCACCCTTATCCATGGAATAGAACAGTCTTTCATTGTTTAACCAGCCATACGATCTTACCAGTTCATCCTTTTCTTCAATGGCTCTTTTAATTTGATTTGTTGCAAGGCTTTTAACGTAAATATGTTGTTTTCCATTTTCATCACTTTCACGATACGATAAATATTTACCATCTGGTGAAAACCTGAACGTAAATGCCTTTGGATTGGCAAAATAGTCCGAAACAGTGTATCTATAATCTCCTTCATCCAAGGAAGCAAGTGAGATAAGTTCATCATCTGAACTTACCAAGCTCGGATTCCCAGGAAGTGTTTTTTCTTGCGCATGTGTGGTTGCCCCCATCAGTAAAAACAGGGCTGCTCCACAAATGGTGCTAAAATTTAATGTTGTTTTCATAAGTGTTTGAATTAATAGTTTCTGATTGAATAATAGAAGTTAATCTTCTAAATAAGACTCAATTAAAAAGCATTTGTTACATTTTAATCACACCAAAAATAGTTGAAGGAAAAATTCCTTGATTGTAGAATATGACGAGCGGTAAATTGGTCTAGGTAAGCGGAGACTATTTCCTTTCCGGAGGAAACTTGGAGAATACCTTTTTCACCACAGCTTTCAGCCTATCTTCACGCACACTGGGAGAAGCATTTTCCCTGAATCCACTTTCACTGGAAGCTTGCCAAAAAAGTGCGTCTTTTTGGGCATCTACAAAATCGAATTGTATTCGCCGTTGAATTCCAGAATTACCTAAAGGTAATCCGACAGAAACCCCACCACCAACATTCCTGCCCGTTCCACCAACCCCAACTCCTACAGCATTATTGGGAGCGTTTCTATACTCATTACTAAGAATATTGATAAAAAAGTCTGGTTCCTCCGCCAAAAGATACCCTTTTGCCTGTAGTGTGGAATCCAAAACCCGCATCAATCGTTTCTCATCCAGTTCACTAAGACCGGATGAAATATCTGAAAAGTAGTTATAGCTTGTATAATTAGAAAAATCAGTAGCCTTATCATAGTCATAATTCACCCTAACCCCACTACAAGAGCTGAGTAAAAGGAAGAGTGGTATTAAAAAAAGATATCTCATTTCAATTAAAGTATCCCTTTAAAATTAATGAATAATTGGTTTCAGAAGCAGGATTTGAAGGATTATTCGTTCAAAAGTGCCCACAGTTTATCCTTGAGTTCTTGGATGCCCTGTAGCGCAACGGATGAAATAAAAAGATAAGAGGTGCCTTTTAAATCTTTGTCCAATTCCACCTTCATTTCAGCCATAAGTTCCTCATCCAGCATATCGCTTTTAGAAATGGCCACCAATCTTTCTTTGTCCAGCAACTCTGGATTGTAACGTCTTAGTTCATCCAACAATATTTCGTATTCTTTGGAAATGTCCTTACTATCCGCAGGAATTAGAAAAAGTAAGGAAGCGTTGCGTTCAATATGTCTCAAAAAATAATGGCCTAAGCCTTTTCCTTCAGCAGCTCCTTCGATAATCCCAGGAATATCAGCCATCACAAAACTTGTAAAATTTCTATGTTCTACGATTCCTAAATTGGGCTTTAGCGTGGTAAACTCATAGTCTGCAATCTTAGGTTTTGCTGAAGTTATTACAGAAAGTAGTGTTGACTTTCCAGCATTTGGGAAGCCAACCAGCCCAACATCTGCCAACACTTTAAGTTCCAAGGTAACTTGGGCTTCTTCACCTGGAATTCCAGGTTGTGCATATCTTGGCGTTTGGTTTGTGGCACTCTTAAAATGCCAATTGCCACGGCCTCCCATTCCACCTTGAGCTACTATTTTTTCCTCTCCCTGTTCCGTAATCTCAAATAGAATTTCATTGGTTTCAGTATCTCTTACCACAGTTCCTAGCGGGACATCCATGTATACATCCTTACCATCGGCTCCTGTGCTTCGGTTTTTACTGCCGTGTTCTCCGTGACCTGCCTTGAAATGCTTTTTAAATTTAAAGGTGACGAGCGTCCAAAGATTGCTGTTGCCCCTAACAATAACATGACCGCCACGGCCACCGTCCCCTCCATCTGGTCCTCCTTTGGTAATATATTTTTCCCGATGTAGGTGCACAGAGCCCTTGCCCCCATTACCTGAGGCCACTTGTACTTTTACATAATCAACAAAATTACCTTCAGTCACGTTCTTTTTCCTTAGTTATTGCACTCTATTTATACTATAAACCATATCATTTTTTGCTTGCCCAGAACCTCTGTTGATGATCAGCTGATCTTTACGGATGAAATCCAATTTTTCTATCGCTTTTTGGGAACGAAGATTATCGCTATCTACAAAAAGTATAACCTGAGACACAAATTTAAAGGCATGATGCACCATTAATTCCTTAATGGAAGCATTATATGTTCCTCCCCAATACTTTCGGGACAAAAATGTCCATCCTATCTCGACTGCCCCATTGTAATCGAGTAATATTTTATACCTAGAACTTCCAATGGTGATTCCAGTTTTTTGATCTTCAATTAAAAGGGCTCCTTTGGATTTCAATGATTCGCTGAAAAAACTTACGAATCCCGACAAAGTTCCTCTATCCCGATCTGGATGCTGTTCCCAAATCAAATCATCAGAAGCAGCTTGGTAAAGCTTCTTAAAATCTTTGGGTGATAGTGGCCTTATACGGACCAAATCATTTTTTAAAATTGGTTGTAAATCCAAACCTACTTTCGATTTTTAGTCCAAAATCAAGAAAGTCCATCAATCACTACACTCAACCGTCCCGTTATCTCTTCAATTTCCCCTATTCCATTTACCGAATGAAACTTTCCTTGTTTTTCGTAATACGCTTTTAAAGGCGCCGTTTTTTGATTGTATTCATCAAACCTATTGCGAATTTTACTCTCATCTTGATCATCTGTACGACCACTTTCCTTTCCACGTTCCAATAAGCGAGACACTAAGATATCATCCTCAGCTTCCAAAGCAATGGTAGCATTTACCTGCATATCCTTAGATTGCAAAAAGTTGTCCAAAGCTTCTGCCTGGGCAGCGGTTCTTGGAAAACCGTCAAAAATAAAGCCCGCGGCTTCTGGATTTTTCTCAACTTCATCCTTTAACATATCAATGGTAACCTCATCTGGAACCAAATCCCCGCGATCCATATAAGACTTGGCCAATAGACCCAATTCTGTTCCATTTTTTATGTTGTACCTAAAAACATCCCCGGTGGAAATATGCTTTAAATTGTATTTTTCCTTTAAAAACCCTGCTTGGGTCCCCTTACCCGCTCCTGGCTTTCCAAAAAGCACTAGGTTGATCATATCTGTCTGGTTTAGTTGATAAACTTCTCTTAAATTTCTTCCCAATTCATTATAATCCAGGCCATATCCCACAATAAAATTATCTGGGATTTCCAGCCCTATATAGTCAATGGAATATTCCCCTGAGTATACCTCTGACTTATAAAAAAGGGAAGCTACCTTAAATTCTTTTACATTGGTTTGGGAGAACAAATGCACTAACTGCTTTAAAGTTCTTCCCGTATCAATAACATCCTCTAAAATAATGACACTTCTCCCCTCAATATTTTCAGGAACATCCAATAAGGTTTCTACAATCCCTGTGGAGGTAAGACCGTGATAGGAACTTAGACGAACAAAGGAAACCTCACAAGGGTGCTGGTATGCTTTCAAAAAATCTGAAACAAACATAAACGCGCCATTGAGCACTCCTACAAAAATGGGAACTTCATTCTTATAATCCTCAGCTATTTCGGTAGCCATTTTTTTCACGGCTCCCAAAATTTCATCCTCCCCTAAATACGGTTTAAAAACCTTGTCATGAAGCTTAATCAACTTATCATCAATTTTATTAGGTTGGCAAAGATAACATTTTAGTGGCGCTTTACCCGCTAAGCTTTTATCCCTTCGGGGAATTCATGTATTTTTGCTTTCATTCCAATTTACTGATAGATGCATTTTTTCTCTTCCAATTTTAAACTAGGTATTTTAGGTGGTGGACAATTGGGCAAAATGTTGCTCTACGAGACCCGAAAATGGGACATTCAAACCAAAGTATTGGATGCCTCTAACGAAGCCCCTTGCAAAATAGCTTGCAATGAATTTGTCTTGGGCAGTTTGTTAGATTTTGATACCGTTTACAACTTTGGAAAGGATGTAGATGTTTTGACCATTGAAATTGAGAATGTAAATGTGGACGCCTTAGAGAAATTGGAGCAAGAAGGTGTAAAAGTGTATCCCCCCACAAAAACACTGCGTACCATTCAAAACAAGGCAACACAAAAGCTGTTTTACACAGATAATGACATTCCCACTTCTCCGTTTACCCGATTCGCATATACTTCAGAAATTGAAGATAGCATCTCCAATGGAGGCTTACAGTTTCCATTTGTATGGAAAAGTGCACAGTTTGGCTATGATGGGCAAGGGGTTAAAGTAGTCCGCAAAATTGAGGATTTAAAAGGACTGCCCAATCTGGAATGTATTGCCGAGGAAATGGTCGATTTTAAAAACGAATTGGCCGTTATTGTTGTGCGAAGCACGAATGGAGAGGTACGTACATACCCTGTTGTAGAAATGGAATTCCATCCTGAAGCGAATCAGGTGGAATATGTGATATGTCCAGCTCGTATTGAGGACTCTATTGCGCAAAAGGCAGTGGCGGTAGCCTTAAAAGTTTCAGAACATTTAGAACATATAGGACTGCTTGCTGTAGAATTATTTCAGACCAAAGACAACCAAATTTTGGTCAACGAAGTAGCACCAAGACCTCATAATAGTGGTCACTGCAGTATTGAAGCTAGTTATACCAATCAATTTGAACAACACATAAGAGCCATTCTAGGTTTGCCTTTAGGAAAAACGAACAGTAAAGTAGCCGGAGTAATGGTGAACTTGGTTGGTGCCGAAGGCCATACAGGAGCTGTTTCCTATCAAAATATAGATTCCATTCTGCAAATGGAAGGTGTAACCCCACACATATATGGAAAAAAACAGACCCGTCCTTTTAGAAAAATGGGTCATGTTACCATTGTTGATGAGGATATGAATAGGGCCAGAAAAGTTGCCCAACAAGTAAAAGAAACGATTAAAGTTATTTCATCATAGTTGATGTCTTACAATATTGAGATTTACAAAACTGAAGATGGTAAATCTGAGATTCAGGTGAATCTTGAGAAAGATACTGTGTGGCTTTCCATTAATCAACTTGCCAAATTATTCGAACGAGATAAATCTGTTATTTCAAGACACATTAAGAATATATTTTCTGAAAAAGAACTTCTTTTCAATTCAACTGTTGCAAAAAATGCAACAGTTCCTCAAAATGAAGGGGGAAGAGTAGTAGAAAGAAAAATTGATCTTTACAATCTTGATGTAATCATTTCTGTTGGGTACCGAGTAAAATCGAATCGTGGCACACAATTTAGGCAATGGGCAAATCAGAAATTAAAAGATTATTTAATAAAAGGTTATGCCATCAACCAAAGAAGACTTGCCGAAAAAGAAGAAGAAATTCATTTTTTACGCTCTAGTATTCGGATAGTAACAAGAGCCATTGAAGAAAAAGCTGGTAAAAAAGGTTACGAATATCTGAATCTGTTCTCTAAAGGACTGCTATTATTAGATGATTATGACCATGAAAATCTTGATAGTAAAGGTCTCACCAAACGAACACCTATTTATCCCAAAGAATCCGAATATCAAGATTTAGTGAATAAAATGAAAACTGAATTTAATTCTGATATTTTTGGTTTTGAAAAGGATGAAAGTTTCAAAAGTGCATTAGCACAAATATCAAAAGGATTTGGAGAAACAGATTTTTATCCAAGTCTTGAGGAAAAAGCCGCAACTTTACTATACTTGATTGTCAAAAATCATGCTTTTACCGATGGAAACAAAAGGATTGCAGCAGCATGTTTTTTAATGTTTTTAGAATCTAACAAGTTGTTGTTCAACGAAGAAGGAGAAATTATTATAAGCAATGAAGCATTAGCAAGTTTGACTTTATTTATCGCTTCGAGCAATGCAGAAGAAATGGAAACCGTAAAAAGATTAGTTATTAGCATTCTTAACAGAAATAAAAACAATACCATATGAGCAAAGTAGCCGTAGTGATGGGCAGTACCAGTGACCTTCCCGTTATGCAAGATGCAGTGGATATTTTAAAAGGTTTTGATATTGAGGTTGATGTAGATATTGTTTCTGCACACAGAACCCCGGAAAAGCTGTTTGATTTTAGTAAAAACGCCCATAAAAATGGCTATTCCGTCATTATTGCCGGTGCTGGAGGCGCGGCACACCTTCCCGGAATGGTTGCTTCGCTATCTCCTTTGCCTGTTATTGGAGTTCCTGTAAAAAGCAGCAACTCCATTGATGGATGGGATTCCATTCTGTCCATTCTTCAGATGCCCGGAGGTGTTCCCGTGGCCACAGTTGCATTGAATGGCGCCAAAAACGCTGGTATTTTGGCTGCTCAAATTATTGGAAGTGCAGATAAATGTGTTTTGGACAAAATTGAAGTCTACAAACAAGGCCTCAAAGAAAAGGTCATTAAAGGCGCTGAAGAAATCCGAAATAAAAAATAGCTTAGAATACAATGAACAATCCCCTACTTATCCCTTTTGACAAAGCCCCATTTGAACAGATCAACAATTCACATTTTAAACCTGCTTTTCTTGAGGCTATAGAAAACGCTAGAAAGGAAATAGATCTCATTGTAGAAAATCCTGAAGCTCCCACTTTTGAGAATACGTTGGAGGCTTTGGATTTTTCAGGACAACAATTAGATCGTATTTCCAGTGTGTTTTTCAATTTGAATTCCGCGGAAACCAATGAAGAAATTCAAAAAATAGCGCAAGAAGTCTCTCCCCTGCTATCAGAGTTCAGTAATGACATCACGCTTAATGAAGCGCTTTTTAAACGTGTCAAAACAGTTTACGAGCAAAGAAATACCTTGTCACTTAACCCAGAGCAAAAAACCTTACTGGAAAAAAGATATAAGAGTTTTAGTAGAAATGGTGCTAATTTGGACGATTCTGAAAAAAAACGCCTTCGTGAAATTGATGCAGAACTATCCAAATTAAAACTTCAGTTTGGAAAAAATGTATTAGCTGAAACCAACAAATATGAGTTGTTATTGGCCCAGGAAGAAGACTTGGATGGTTTACCTGAAGGGTCGAAAGAAGCAGCTGCCCAATTGGCCAAATCAAAAAACAAGGAAGGCTGGTTGATTACCCTAGACTACCCAAGCTATATTCCTTTTATGAAATATGCAAAGAAAAGGGCCCTCCGCAAAAAATTATCGCTTGCCTTTGGGAGCAAAGGATTTCATGCAGACGAACTGGACAATCAAGAAAACGTATTGAAAATTGTCTCTCTTCGACACGAGCGTGCTAATTTGCTTGGGTATGAAACTCATGCCCATTTTGTTTTGGAGGAACGCATGGCTGAAACTCCAGAGAAGGTTCAGACCTTTTTAACGGAACTTATGGAAAAAGCTAAACCTGCTGCTGAAAGAGAGTTTGTAGAGTTAGAAGAGTTTGCGAAAGAACTGGACGGTATTCAGCAATTGGAAAAATGGGACAGTGCTTATTATTCGGAAAAGCTGAAACAAAAGTTGTTCAACTTGGATGACGAAAAATTGAAACCTTACTTTAAACTGGAAAATGTAATTGATGGCGTTTTTAAAGTAGCTGAAAAACTTTTTGGTCTTACGTTTAAAGAGGTTTTTGATGTTGAAAAATATCATGATGAGGTAAAAACCTTCGAAGTGTATGACAATGCTGAAAATTTGGTCTCACTCTTTTATGCTGATTTTCATCCTAGACCAGGAAAAAGAGGTGGGGCATGGATGACCTCATACAAACCCCAGTACACTTTAAATGGAAAAAATAATCGACCCCATATTTCCAACGTCTGTAATTTTACAAAGCCTACGACCACAAAGCCTTCCTTGCTCACTTTTAATGAGGTAACCACACTTTTTCATGAATTTGGACATGGTTTACATGGAATGTTGGCCAATACAACCTATCCGAGTATTTCTGGAACATCAGTTTATTGGGATTTTGTAGAATTACCCAGCCAGATTATGGAAAATTGGTGTTATGAAAAAGAAGCTTTGGAATTGTTTGCCTTTCATTATGAAACGGGGGAATTAATTCCAATGGAACTGGTTCAAAAAATAAAGGAATCTGCTGCTTTTCAAGAAGGTACGGCAACACTTCGGCAACTAAGTTTTAGTTTTTTGGACATGGCTTGGCATGGCACCAATCCATCTGAAATTAAAAACGTGAAAGCTTATGAAATAAAAGCATTTGAAGGGACAAATCTATTCCCAGAAACTCCTGAAACTTGTATGAGCACCGCTTTTTCACATATTTTTCAAGGTGGATATTCCTCAGGGTACTACAGTTATAAATGGGCTGAGGTCTTAGATGCGGACGCCTTCGCTTATTTTAAGGAAAATGGAATCTTCAATAAGAAAATTGCCGCTAAATTTAAAGAGCATGTGCTTTCCAAAGGGGGAACAGAAAATCCGATGACGCTTTACAAACGTTTTAGGGGTGCTGAGCCTAGAATTGAGCCATTATTGGAGCGTGCTGGTTTGATCAAAAAGGCTGGATAAACCCAATTATATTGATTTTCATTTTGTTAATCTTTGTTTAAAGTATAAGATCATGAACTTTTCGTGATACTTTTTAAGGTCGTTTGTAATAGACAAAGCATGAAATCATTAACTAAAATCTATTACATTTGGTACTTCTTGAAAAAAATATGGCAGCGTACGAACTTAAACCCGAAACTTGGGTAGACCAATATGCAGATTATCTGTTCAACTATGCGGTAGCACGTGTGAGTGATGCAGAAATTGCAAAGGACTTAGTGCAAGAAACTTTTTTTGCAGGACTAAACTCCGCAAAAAATTACAAAGGGGATGCAGCAGAACGCACATGGCTTATCGCTATCTTAAAAAGAAAAGTGATTGATCATTACAGAAAAATAAACTCTAAAAAGGGAAAAGCTGAAGTCCGCATGAATTATAATGCGAACACAGACTCTGATGGGGATTGGTTAGAGGAGCAAGTTGCGGACCCTTTTAGCAGAGATGGTGACAATACGCTGGAAAATGAAGAATTAGGGTTGGCCATTCAAGAATGTATTTCGAAATTACCCAAGAAGCAGTCATTGGTTTTTAACATGAAAACCATTCAAGGAATGAGCACTGAAGATATTTGTAATGAATTAGGAATTAATCCGTCCAACTTATGGGTGATGATCCATAGGGCGCGAACTGCCCTTATGGGCTGTCTAAATCAAAATTGGTATTAATTATGAAGATTTCATGCGAGGAGGCCTCGAATATATGTAACAGATCACAATACAAAGAAGCTGGTTCTTGGGAACTTTTTAAGCTTCGAGTGCATATCTTAATGTGCAGGACTTGTGCAAAATTCACGAAACAAAATACTATGTTGACCTCTCTTTGCGACCGTGCAAATCTCAATACGCTTTCAGAAAGTGATAAAGAGAGTATGCGTAAAGACTTAAAAAAGCATCTTTAAAAAAACGTTTCCAAACTATAGAATATTCCAAACCATAGTATCGGTATTCCTTCTATCCAGAAGGAAACTAGGTAATTGGTTTTGAAGGTATTGTTCAAAAGAAAGACTGCCATCAAAAGACTTCCAAGAAATAATCGCATGATAATTTCCAATGGGGCAACCTCATCTCTTAAAAACGTAAGGAGGCAAAATAGGGCAATCAATACAAACCCTATCATCTTTGTTTTTTGAATGCCCAATACTTGCGGCAAAGTCTTTAGTTTCTTATCATCCCACTGTAAATCCCTAATTTCAAAAGGTAGAATGAGGATTAACACTAAGATAAATCTTTGAGCAAACAGCACCCACAAATCATACGTAAGAGGCATTTTAAAGTCCAATACTGGCAAGAATGAAGTAAATCCTACCCATACCACAGCCACAACATAAATTTTAAACCCTCCAAGACTCCTTAAATTCTTGGCCTTAGGTAAAAATGGAATGGCATATAGTGTTGATATTAATCCCAATCCAGCTACAACAAGCCATGTTTTTCTATCAAGATTCGCTAAGAAATATATTGCCAACAAAAAGCTGATAAAGCTGAAAACTTGAATGTTTTTATGGTAAACATTGGATACAATGAGATACTTTTCGGCTTCCACACCATATTTCACAAAATTATAGCACACAATCGTGCTAAAAAAAATGAAGCCAATTAGAAATAAATTAACTGGAATGTTTAACAATACAGAGGTAATTGCTGCCAGGGAAATCACTGATAAAGCCACATGAATACTGGCGTCCAGATAAAAATTGAATAAAACTTTTAAACCATTCATTGAACAAAATATTCCTATTGCCAAAAAAGGTTCATTTGTAGTTAACAACTTTGATTTGACAACAATCAAAATTGTCAATTTTCATTGAATTTATCCCTAATTTTGTGCACTTTATTAGATTTAATATGAATACAGAAGTGTTTGCCTCTCGGCATATTGGCATTACAGCAAAAGACTTCCAACGCATGTACGAAATCGTTGGAGTGGAAAACATGGAGCAATTGATTTTTGAAACCATCCCAGATGACATCAGACTAAAAGCTCCGTTACAACTGCCTCCAGGTATTAGCGAGCATCAGTTTTTGAACCACATTCAAGGGTTATCAGAAAAAAACAAGGTGTACAAAACCTATATAGGTTTAGGGTACCACGAAAGCCTTACACCTTCTGTAATCAAAAGAAATATCCTTGAAAATCCGGGCTGGTACACGGCTTATACTCCTTACCAAGCTGAAATTGCTCAAGGGCGACTAGAAGCGTTGTTAAATTTTCAAACCATGGTTTGCGATTTAACGGGAATGGAATTGGCAAATGCCTCCTTATTGGATGAGAGTACCGCAGCAGCTGAGGCAATGACCATGCTGTTCGATATTAGATCCAGACAACAGAAAAAAGACGGAGCCCTTAAGTTTTTTGTTTCCGAAGAAGTGCTTCCACAAACCCTCAGTTTATTACAGACACGTTCAACACCCTTGAATATAGAACTGGTGGTGGGAAATCACGAAGATTTTGATTTTTCGAGCGAGTTTTATGGAGCGCTGTTACAATATCCAGGGAAGCATGGCCAAGTTCATGATTATGCTGAGTTTGTTCAAAAAGCGAAGGCCAATGATATAAAAGTAGCGGTAGCTGCAGACATTTTAAGTTTGGTATTGCTAACCCCACCTGGGGAATGGGGCGTTGATGTAGTCGTGGGTACCACACAACGCTTTGGAATTCCATTAGGATATGGCGGCCCTCACGCAGCCTTTTTTGCCACAAAAGAAGACTATAAAAGAAGTATTCCCGGAAGAATTATTGGGGTAACAAAAGATACTGATGGTAATCCTGCCCTCCGTATGGCCCTTCAAACTAGGGAACAACATATAAAAAGAGATAAAGCCACTTCCAATATTTGTACATCTCAGGTTTTATTGGCAGTCATGGCAGGCATGTATGCTGTGTATCATGGTCCAAATGGCTTAAAATATATTGCAAATAAAGTTCACACTCAGACTAAGGCACTAGCCCAAACCCTTGAAACATTTGGTTTTAAACAAACTAACTCTGCTTTTTTTGATACTATAGAAGTTAATATTTCCAATGCTGAACAACTAAAACAAGTTTCGGAGAACAAAGGAATAAATTTAAATTATATCGATGCGGAAACAGTATCTATTTCCTTGAATGAAGCTTTCTCGAATAATGATTTAAAACTTCTGATTTCCTGTTTTACAGAATCTCAGGGTATTTCAAAGGATATATCGCAGACCACTCAACTTAAAGAAGCGATTCCGGTTACACTTCAACGCCAAACGCCTTTTTTGGAACATGAAGTTTTCAATTCTTATCATTCCGAGACAGAATTGATGCGTTATATCAAAAAATTAGAACGTAAGGATTTGGCATTGAACCACTCCATGATTTCTTTGGGAAGTTGCACCATGAAGCTTAATGCGGCTTCGGAGATGCTTCCCTTAAGCTGGGCAAATTGGGGCAATATTCACCCTTTCGTGCCCTTAAATCAAGCTGAAGGATATCAAGAAGTTCTTAAAGAACTTGAATCACAATTGACCACCATTACCGGTTTTGCAGCTACTTCCTTACAGCCAAATTCTGGAGCGCAAGGTGAATATGCAGGCTTAATGACCATTAGAGCTTATCACGAATCTAGAGGCGAAGATCATCGAAATATCTGTATCATTCCAGCATCTGCACATGGTACCAATCCAGCTTCGGCTGTAATGGCCGGCATGAAAGTAGTGGTGACCAAAACGGATGAAAAAGGAAACATTGACGTCGCAGATTTAGAAGAAAAAGTGCAGCTCCATTCTGAAAATCTTGCCGCGCTGATGGTAACGTACCCTTCAACACACGGGGTTTTTGAATCCTCTATAGTTCATGTCACCAAATTGATTCACGAACACGGTGGACAGGTGTATATGGACGGTGCCAATATGAACGCCCAAGTAGGACTGACTAATCCCGCAACTATTGGAGCTGATGTTTGTCACTTAAACCTTCATAAGACTTTTGCTATTCCTCATGGTGGTGGTGGCCCCGGAGTAGGACCTATTTGTGTAGCTGAGCAATTAAAACCATTTCTCCCCACCAATCCAGTGGTAGAAACTGGTGGAGAAAAAGCCATTACGGCCATCTCAGCAGCTCCTTGGGGAAGCGCTTTGGCTTGTTTAATTTCCTACGGATATATTAAAATGCTTGGGGCAGAAGGGTTAACAGATGCCACTAAAATTGCCATTTTAAATGCCAACTACATCAAAGACAAACTCAAAGGAAAATTTGATGTGCTCTATGCTGGTGAAAAAGGAAGAGCAGCACATGAGATGATTATTGATTGCAGACCCTTTAAGGCCCATGGCGTTGAGGTAACAGATATAGCCAAACGACTAATGGATTATGGATTTCACGCTCCAACGGTATCTTTTCCCGTGGCTGGAACCATTATGATAGAACCGACAGAAAGTGAAAGTCTTGCAGAATTAGATAGGTTTTGTAACGCCATGCTTTCTATCCGTGAAGAAATTGATGAAGCTAGCCAGGATGAGCCAAATAATGTGCTCAAAAATGCACCTCATACTTTGGAAATGATTACAAGCGATTCATGGAATTACCCCTATAGCAGACAAAAAGCTGCATTTCCGTTACCTTATGTTCTGGAGAACAAATTCTGGCCTACCATACGGAGAACGGATGAAGCCTTTGGGGATCGTAATTTAATCTGTACCTGTGCCCCAATTGAAGCCTACGCAGAAGTATAGCTAAGCCCCTATTCATACTACTAAAGCGCCTTGATTTGCACTACAGACCAAGGCGCTTTTATATGCAATCTGAAATAAAAGTTAGCTTGGACATCGTAGGGTATATTATGCATGCATAACAGCTAGCCTTTTTATACCTTAAATTGTACCCTTAAAACCTCCACATGAAAATTGGCATCTCGGGCACAGGAAGCTATATTCCATCTATTGTTACAAAAAATGAAGCTTTTTTAGAGCATGATTTTTTGGGAACGGATGGTACTGCCTTTGGTCATGACAATACAGTTATCATTGAAAAATTCAAATCCATAACCGGAATTGCAGAACGACGGTACGCAAAGCCAGAGCTTAAAAATTCGGATTTAGGGTACCTTGCTGCTGAAAAAGCCATTGAAGATGCTGGAATAGACAAGGAAGAATTGGATTATATCATCTTCGCTCATAATTTCGGCGACCTCAATCATGGTGAAATTCAAGGAGACACCTTGCCAAGTTTGGCTACGAGGGTTAAGCATTTGCTGAAAATCAAAAATCCAAGATGTGTCGCTTATGACATGATTTTTGGGTGTCCAGGCTGGATAGAGGGAGTCATTCAAGGGTATGCGTTCATCAAAAGTGGAATGGCTAAAAAATGCTTAATCATTGGTGGAGAAACACTTTCCAGAGTCATAGATCAACACGATCGTGATAGCATGATCTATTCCGATGGAGCTGGTGCATGCATTTTACAAGCCAATCCTGATTCAGGTGAAATTTTATCCCACGACTCGGTCACCCATGCCAATGGGGAAGCATTTTACTTATATTTTGATAAAACCTATAATAACGAAGGCTGTCCGAACACCCGCTATATAAAGATGCACGGCCGTAAAATCTATGAATTTGCTTGTACCCATGTGCCTCAGGCCATGGCGGACTGTTTAAATGAAAGTGGTGTTCCCATTGATGAAGTGAAAAAAATCTTTATTCACCAAGCCAATGAAAAAATGGATGAAGCGATTGTTAAACGATTTTACCGATTATACGGGAAAGCCATCCCAGAGGACATTATGCCCATGAGCATTCATAAATTGGGTAACAGTTCTGTGGCTACCATACCCACCCTATATGATTTGGTTAGGAACGGAGAACTTGAAAATCACCAACTACAAAAGGGAGATGTTATTATATTTGCAAGCGTTGGCGCTGGTATGAATATCAATGCCATGGTTTACAAATATTAGATGTACGAAAACAATTTTCCCAATAAAAGATACCGACATACCCTAGCATTTTTGCAAAAACATATCTCCACTTCCGAATCTATTTTGGATTTAGGGGTAGAAAATCCATTTTCTGAGATTATGAAATCCCATGGATATCAGGTGGAGAATACTGGTGGGGAAGACTTGGATATCGATTTTGAAAAAGTTAGCGCTTCCGATGCTGAGGTAATAACTGCTTTCGAAATTTTTGAACATTTAATAGCTCCTTTTAATGTATTGAAGGACGCAAAAGCAAAGAAGCTCGTAGCCAGCATTCCCATGAGACTATGGTTTTCGTCAGCATACAGAAGTAAAACAGACCCATGGGACAGACACTACCATGAGTTTGAGGATTGGCAGTTTGACTGGCTTCTGGAAAAAGCTGGTTGGACTATTAAAGATTCAGCCAAATGGACCAACCCTACCAAAAAGATAGGCATAAGGCCCTTATTGCGCCTCTTTACTCCAAGATATTATATTGTTTATGCAGAGCGCTAGCATATGCGAATAAGTATTATCATCCCTGCCCATAACGAAGCATCCTATCTTTCGGCATGCTTAGACTCTTTTGCTGACCAAACTCATATTCCAGATGAAGTCATTGTGGTAGATGATAATTCTAGTGATCGCACATTTGAAATTGCATCCGATTATGCAAAAAAGTATAGTTGGATAACAGTATTACAAAGAAGTTCAGTGGATGAACATATTCCTGGTAAAAAAGTAGTGGATACTTTCAATTTTGGCCTGCGGCACGTTTCGGATTATGACTTGATAGGCAAGTTTGATGCTGATATTATACTGCCTCCAAATTATTTTGAATCTATCCTGAACCATTTTCAAAGCAATTGGAAACTGGGCATGTGTTCTGGTCTACTCTATATTAAAAAGGATGATGATTGGGTGTATGAAGCCATTGCGGACAAGAACCATATTAGGGGGCCCATAAAACTATACCACAAAGCCTGTTTTAATAAAATTGAGGGACTACGCCCTGGTGTTGGATGGGATACGGTAGACATTCTACTTGCCAAGTATCATGATTTTGAGACCTTAACCGACCCCACATTAAAAATAAAGCACCTACGCCCTACTGGTCACGGATACAGCACCAAAAACTACCAAACTAAAGGTAAAGCACTCTACAAAATGCGTTATGGCATTGTTTTGACCAAAATAGCTGCCCTAAAAATGGCATGGCAGGCAAAAAGTCTAAGACTATATCTTCAAATAATTTTGGGTTACCTAAGAGCTATGATACGACGGATTCCAAGATTTGTCACTAAGAATGAGGGCGCTTTTATCCGAAAATATCGGTGGAAAGGAATTTTTACTAAAATAATTTGATTTCCTTTTAGCTCTGTTGGAAAATCCAACTTGTTTCTTACATCAATCAGTCTAAACCACTCATTCGTCAATTCTTGGTCATTTCTTTTGTTTGTATGAATATCTTCTTGGTAGAAATAGTATAAAACCCATATAAAATGATCAAGAAATATATCATATTAACCAAAATGGTCCTTTACCTCTCATGTGGTATTATAATAGATACTTCGGATGAAACATATATTTATACGTACATTCTGAAAAATAAAACTGGTACTTTAATTGAGATCACTTCAGATTTTGGGCGAACAGAATTAGTGCCAAATAACGGTACATTTGAATGTTCATATAGCACTTCTCCAAGTATCCCTACAGGTCTCTGCGGAGGGTTTCTTGAAATTAGAATTCCCAACACAAACCAAGGTTACCGTTGCCATGGTTCGATTGTTCATGTAGAGGGACTTTGCTTTATTGAGGATGCTAAAATTTTCACAAGACTAGATAAAGAAAAAACTATTTTCTCAGAAATTGACACTCGTGTTTATGAATATACTTTGACCCCAGACTTACTGGAAAATGCTTTTGAACTACCAAAATAGTATTAAAAAGTTCTTCTATTTAAAAATATCATGTAAAAGCGCTTTTAAAAATTCTAGTTGATACCTTTAGACTAAAATCCATCCAAAAAAAGAATGACCAAGAAAAAAGTACTCCTAACCCGAATTTTTCCAAAACTGGCAACACAACTTTTAGAAGATGCTGGTTATGAAGTCATAGCTTGGGACAAAGAACAGCCCATGCCATATGGTCAGATGATTGAAGCTGCCCAAAGTTGCAATGCGCTTTTCTGCACTTTAACAGATAAGATTGACAGTACTTTTCTAAATGCCTGCTCGCATTTGGATATCATCACTCAATATGCTGTTGGTTATGACAATATAGACGTTGAACAGGCTACAAAATTGGGAATTCCCATTGGTTATGCCCCCAATGCCATGACTGAAGCCACCGCAGATATCGCCTTTGGATTGATGATTGCAACCGCACGCAAAATGTTTTTTATGAACCAAAAAATAAAGAATGGCAAATGGGGTTACTTTGATCCTGTAGGACATCTGGGTTTGGAACTAAAAGATAAAACACTTGGAATTTTGGGGTTGGGACGAATTGGCATGGCTATGGCTCAACGATGCAAAGGGGCATATAATATGGAAATCCTGTACCATAACAGAACTGCCAATCCAAATGCAGAAGACCAAATAGAAGCTAAATTGGTTGATTTTGATACATTGATATCCCAAAGTGATGTGATTTCTGTTCACTGTGCCCTAACACCTTCAACTCAAGGCATTTTCAATAAATCGGTTTTTGAAAAAATGAAGCCCACATCATTATTTATAAATACAGCCCGTGGAGGAGTTCATAACGAAAAAGATTTAATCGATGCGCTAAATAATGGCAATATTTGGGGAGCTGGTCTGGATGTGACCAATCCAGAACCCATGAAACCGAATAATCCGCTTCTGACTATGGAAAATGTATGTGTACTGCCCCATATTGGCTCTGCTACTATTACTGCACGGGAAGAAATGGCTAAAATGGCAGCTACTAACATTATCAGTTTTTATGAAAAAGGAGAGGTGCCTTTTATAGTTAATCCTGAGGTGCTATAAATTCTTCTCTTCAATTTTAGAATCTATTCATATAGGGCATTGCCCTAAATGGGCATCAATCAGCCCAAAATAGGCATCCATCAATTTTCACACTTGATGACCATAAAAGAAAGTACTTTTATTTACAATGAGAAAATTAGCAGTACAATTATATGTAATACTCTTTTCCTGTACCTTTTACGGACAAGACATATTTCATGTTGATGCACCCAATGGCTTAATTGTAAGGAAAAGTCCTGATAAAGAATCCGAAAGACTAGGCAAATTTGATTATGATGAAAAGGTTGAAGTGTTGGAACATACTAGAATTCGACTCACCATTTGGGACAATGGTGAAGCTATTTACGGACAATGGCTTAAAGTAGTGGGTATTGAAGCAAATTCAGAATCTTTGTCCGGTTATGTATTCAGTGGTTATTTAACCAAAAAAGGGGTGATTATGTTTGAAGATTTTACCTTGGTGATGGAAGACATATATTTTGAAGCATTTGAGGAAACCCATAAGGATATAGCCCATGTTTATTTGGATTTTGAATTTGGAGGCAATCCTCAAAACAAACGCATAAAAATTATAACCCATAACTATAAATCAATCGAAATTTTTCAGCAATACGAAAACAGTGTCTTTATTATGGGTGAAGGTAATGAAGGCGCATATTGCGACTTAACGGAATGGAAGCATTATTATTCCGAATGGATAAAAATTCCTTACAATAAAACTGGCCAAAGTTTTACGACGTTAAAATATCCATGGATAAATGAGGATAAATTCATTCCCATAGATATGTCCGAATTAAAAGCCGTGGTACGTGAAAAATGTGGGGAGCGATGGAGCAATCTAATCTCTGATATTAAAGACGTGAACGAATATCCAAGTGGAGTATCCATAAGCAGGATATTCTTAAAAATTAATCTGACAGATAAAACTGGTCAAATTACATCCAAAATAATAAAATTTACACTTCCCTCGGGGTGCTAAAAATCTTTTTTATTCCAACACCTTCACAATAGGCTTCCCTGTAGTTCCATTAGGAACACCATTTTCAAAATTGACCATTGGTAAATCCAAAACAATAATCCATAAACTTTGGGGAAATATTTTCTGAGATGGTACTAGTTTTATCCAAAGGTTTTAGGTCAAGCAAGATTAAATATTTCTTTATGCCAAAAACACTAGGCTCAAAGATCATCTTAGTTTTGATTTAAAGATTGAACAGAGGATTAACTTACAACTGCAAGGATGCTTGAGAATAGAACCGCATCTTAAGATTGCATCTCGATAGCCTAAAAGTAAAATGTGGATGACATAGGAAAAATTGAATGGGGCTTAATTTGGGAAATTACCAAAGATACCATACTCCCCCACATGGGCACATTAGTGTTAAATACGATTCTATTTGTAATCGTCGGATTTCTTCTATCCATTATTTTCGTTATTCTTTTATCCAAGAAAAGAGTTTTCAAAAGAATACCCAAATATTACAATTGGGCAGTTAAACTATACATCCCAATACTCATTGGTGTATGTCTTTACGTTTTTGGCCAAATTGGTTTTTTAAGAGGAGTATATGTGGTTTTAAATAAAGAAAAATCCCGGATTGTAACGAGTATATATGAACAAACTCTTGGTTTAGCTTTTGAATCAGAACAAAGTAAAAGTGAATTTCTAAAATGGATGCAAATAGCGGCAAAAGATGCCACGAAAGGCTCCAACTGGTTTGCCGAATCTATGAAAAATAAACTATTGGATCCAGATAGTGGGATTTCTCCAATAGACAAAAGCAACAACAAAACCACTACCTATCTGGTCGAAAAATACCAGAAAGACATTTACAAAATATGTGTTTATGGACTGCTTAGTCATCATAAAACAGGCGATTATGCGATTATGGAATCAATATCTTATGAAGAGTTTAGTACAGCAATAGATTTTTTGCTTGACATCGGACATAACGATATTGAATTGGCCATAAAAGACAGACTAACAATATGGTTTGTCTCTTTGTTAGATTATCAATATCAATCAATGATAAAATCACTTCTCATCCTATTATTAGGAATTATGGGTTTACCATTAGTTGAGTTTTTCATCTATAAAAAATGGATTGAAGCAAAACTAATTGGACATGTGTAAGTCAAAGTAGTGGTCTTTTACTCCAACACCTCAGCAATAGGCTTTCCGGTAGTTCCATTTGGAAATGCTATCCCCAATAAAGTGGCAACAGTAGGAGCAATATCAGGAATTTCCGTACGGTTGGCTGTACTACCCTTTTTTATTCCTTTTCCATAAAACAATAAAGGCACATGTGTATCATAGATCATAGGGGAGCCGTGGGTAGATCCGGTTGATGCATAATGTGCAAACCCAGGAGCTTGTACCATTAACACATCCCCAGACCTCTTTTGATTATAACCGTTCTGCAATAAATATGGAATGCCTGAGGTATACTCGTTCTTCCACAGTTGATATGCCGTATAGACTTCATTTACGCCTTCGTAACCCAACAATTCAAAAGCAATTTCTTCCTGGGCATCATCCAAATCCATGTCTAGATTATGAATCACTTTTCTATCTAGAAAAATTTGAAAATCACTTATTCTTTTTACTACATCCGTAGTACCATATTTATACTTTAAAAATTCATTGAATTTCGTTCTTACCGCCTCCTGATCAAGGTACCCAGCTGGTATTTTTTGATCCTTTAGGTAAGCTGGCACATGAACAGCACCATGATCTGCCGTTAAGAAGACGGTATATTGTCCAACCCCAACTTTTGCATCCAATGTTTTTAGTATTCTTTCCAAATCAAGATCCAATCGTAAATACGCATCTTGAACTTCCTTGGAATTCACCCCAAATTTGTGTCCAATATAATCAGTGCTAGAAAAACTGATAGCCAAAAAATCGGTTATTGCGTCTGTACCTAAATCTTCTTTTTCAAGCGCTTCTAAAGCAAAATCTGCGGTAATACTATTTCCATAGGGCGTATATTTTAAAATTTCAAAATCCTTGGTTTTGCTCAACAGATTTGGAGTACTATGCGGAAATGTAGGTGTGGTTTCATCTTCAAACACCCCTTCATACCTATTGTTATCTGGTCCGCTTTCCAAATACAGATTAATATCTTTCAGGGTTGTCCATGGTTTTTTATAATCCTCTACCTTGGTAGAAGCATTAAAATCAACCACCCATTTTGGAAGTTGTTGCATATAAAAGGAACTACTGATCCATTGGCCGGAGTCTCCTCCTTCAAACCAATAAGCCGCATTGGCAGTATGTCCCCCTGGTAATACAGCACCTCGATCCTTTAAAGCAATTGCAATGACTTTCCCTCTTTTCTGAGTATGCAATCGCAATTGATCTGTTATGGTAGTAGTGATTAAACGATGTGGAGACATTTTTCCAGCATCGGAGAAGGTGCCTATAGATTTGTAGTTATCATCACCAGCACAATAGACCTCTTTATCCTGGATTTTATCATACCAATCATTTCCAATAATTCCATGGGTTGCTGGCGTTGTCCCAGTATAAACAGAAGCATGGCCCGGTCCCGTACTTGTTGGGGCATAATTAAAATGATGGTCTTTACAATTAAATCCATCACCCACTAAACGTTTAAATCCGCCCTGCCCATAGTGGTTCCAAAATCGGGTCAAATAATCATATCGCATTTGGTCTACAACAATTCCCACTACCAATTTAGGGGATTGCGCAATTTCTACTGGTTTCTGTGTTGGTAAATTCTTCCCTTTACGCTGTGCTACAGATGTCCCTGCCACTAGAAGGGTTAACAAAAGAGATAATAGGTCGATTCTTTTCATGAATAATATTTGAATAAACAAAAGCAAAACTATTCATTTATACCTTTTAATCTTTTAAATGAAGGTTAAATGCACTGCAATATTCTTACTTTTATGGTCGCAAGTCTATTTTTAGTGCATGAATTATCTTGAAGCGATTGGAAAATACTTCATCATGGTATGGGAAGTATTTAAAAAACCAACCAAATGGCCAATCATGAGATCCCGGATTTTAAAAGAAATCGATGAGTTGATATTCGGCTCTCTGGGTATTATCATTTTTATCGCCTTTTTTATTGGAGGAGTTGTTACCATACAGACTGCTTTAAATCTAAATAGCCCGTTCTTGCCCAAAAGTCTTATCGGTTTTGCTACAAGACAATCTGTAATATTAGAATTCGCGCCCACCTTCACTTCCATCATTATGGCGGGAAAAGTAGGCTCGTATATCACTTCAAGTATTGGCACTATGCGGGTTACGGAGCAGATAGATGCCTTGGAGGTCATGGGTGTAAATTCATTAAACTATCTGGTTTTTCCTAAGATAATCGCCATGTTCATGTATCCTTTTGCCGTTGCAATTGCTATGTATGTTGGTATTTTAGGTGGATGGGTTGCTGCAGTTTTTGGTGGCTATGCTCCCAGCGGAGAATTTATTAAGGGATTACAGCTAGACTTTGAGTCGTTCCATGTAACCTACGCATTTATCAAAACGCTTGTATTTGCATTTGTGATTGCCACGGTTCCATCGTATCATGGTTTTTACATGCGTGGGGGAGCTTTGGAAGTTGGGAAAGCCAGTACCACCTCATTTGTTTGGACCAGTGTTATCATCATTATTCTTAATTATATACTTACACAATTAATGTTAGGCTGATGATTGAAGTCGAAAATGTTCATAAATCGTTTGGAGATACCCATGTACTTAAGGGCATTAGCACCACTTTTGAAGACGGAAAGACCAATTTGGTCATTGGGCAGAGCGGTTCGGGAAAAACAGTCTTTTTAAAATGTCTTTTGGGATTATTTGAACCTGAAGAAGGCCAGATTTGTTATAATGGCCAATTTTATTCTGAGCTTTCTAACAGTGAACGGCGCGATTTAAGACAAGAAATGGGCATGGTTTTTCAAGGAAGCGCATTGTTTGATTCGATGACGGTTGAAGGAAATGTGATGTTCCCATTAGACATGTTTACCAAACAATCTAAGGCAGAAATGCAAGATCGTGTAGATTTTGTACTGGAACGGGTGAATCTTATTGATGCCCATAAAAAGTTTCCTTCGGAAATCTCTGGGGGGATGAAAAAAAGGGTTGCCATTGCAAGAGCCATTGTTATGAATCCCAAATATCTGTTTTGCGATGAACCCAACTCAGGTTTAGACCCTAAGACAGCTATTTTAATAGATAATCTAATTCAAGAGATTACCAAGGAATACAACATCACTACCATTATCAATACCCATGATATGAATTCTGTAATGGAAATTGGTGAAAAGATTATTTTTTTAAAAGATGGTTTCAAGGAATGGGAGGGCACAAATAAAGAAATTTTTAAAACCGACAATGAGGCTGTGACCAATTTTGTATACTCTTCGGAACTCTTTAAAAAAGTGCGCCAGATGTATATTGAGGAACGAAATTGATATTTACTCTACTTCCTTAACCACAAGGGTAGAGTCCTGAAGTCTCAGTTTTAGCCAAGCCGTCATTTTTTTGACATCCGCCTCTTTCTGATTTTGTCTGATTCCATCTTTCCATTTCACTTCAAAAACAGGAACGGTATCTTGCTTTTTAAAGTCGGTCTGTATTTGATACGAAAAGCCCAAGCCTTCAATATTTGTATAATTTGCTTTAGTCTCGGCACTAATATTGTTAAACGGAATCTGTTTTCCGGCATTCTTGGTTAAACTGGCCAGTTCTTCTTCCAATAAACGTATTTGCTCGTCTTTGTTTAATAATTCGGCCTTATTTTTCTCATAAAGCTCACTTACATAATTAAATTTCTCCTCCGAATCATCCTTCCCTCCTTGCAAAATTCGAAACTCAGCATCTTTCAACCTAGAGTATTCATTTTTTTGAACCCGCCAAGTATTGATGATATTCTCAGGAATCAATTCATCTCCCATACAGACCAGTTCTATTAATGGTGTTCCATCTTGTACGTACTCCAATTTGGTCAAATTATCTACATATCGCCCTGAAGAATTAAACTGATACACTTCAATGGTCTCCCTTAAAAATTCCTGTGCCTGCTTTTTAAACAATGACTCCTGAAAAACCTGATAAAATGTAAATCCTGCCGGAATCATAACCAAAATCCCTGTTATGGAAGCTACTCTGGCTATGAATCGCCTTCGTTGTGAATTGGCATAGCGCACCATAGGGAATCGTAAGAATTTAATGACCAAAAAGGTCGCTAAACCAATAAAGATGGTGTTTATAGTAAACAGGTACATAGCCCCTGCCGCATACCAAGGCTTACCAATGGCGAGACCAAAACCTACCGTACAAAGGGGAGGCATAAGTGCTGTTGCAATAGCAACCCCGAAGATAACACTGGCAATAGTTCCCTTTTTGGCACGAGCAATTACAAGGGCCAGACCCCCACAAAAGGCAATTAAAACATCACGGATATCTGGTTTAGTTCTTGCTAAAAGCTCTGAGGATTCATCGCGAAGTGGAAACAAATAGAAAAACAAGAATGCCGTAACCACACTTAAGACCACCATCACAGTAAAATTCTTAAGAGACCTCCGCAGCGTATCAATATCATTTATGGCCAAAGAAAGCCCCATGCCCAAAATAGGGCCCATCAGGGGTGAAATTAACATCGCTCCAATAACAACTGCAGTAGAATTGGCATTAAGCCCAATAGAGGCTATAAAAATGGAACAGATAAGAATCCAAGAGGTATGCCCTTTAAAGGGAATATCTGCAATTATGGATTCTTTTGTAGCGGCAGCATCCGTATTGGTACGTATTTCCAAAAGGTCCGAAAGAAACCTTCTAACGCTTCCCAAAAGGCCCTTAAAATCCTTTTTTACTTCTTCGCCACTATCTTGATTGGGTGTCTTGTCCCCATCAAACAAATATTCACTCATATGTTATGTATACTGCTCTCCAAATTCATCTTTAACTTGGACTAGCACTTTTTTAATATCTTGTTGTTTGGATTTTGGGTAGATGAGTAAAACCTCTTCCTTATCTACAATAATATAATCTTCCAATCCGTCCACCACAACAATTTTGTCTTTGGGAGATCTAATCATATTTCCTTTGGCATCTTGTAAAAGGGCTTTGCTGTTTACAACAGCATTGTCGGCATCATCTTTATCCAATTTATCATATAAAGCACCCCATGTTCCCAAATCATTCCAATCAAAAGTAGCAGGCAGCGTATAAATAGATTTGGACTGTTCCAATATAGCATAATCTATTGAAATGTTTTCTGCCTTGGCATAGTTTTCCTGTATAAAAGACTGCTCTTCAGCAGTGTTATAGCATGAAATTCCATCTTGAAACAGTTTATATTGATCAGGTTGATAGTTTTTAAAAGCATTTACAATAGTAGCTACGCTCCACATAAATATCCCTGCATTCCAAAGAAAATTACCTTGAGCAAGGAACTCTTTAGCGGTTTCATAGTCAGGTTTCTCACGAAATTGAGACACTTTTTTTAGTTTCTCGTCACTTCCTTTTTCAAATTCTATGTATCCAAATCCAGTATTTGGAAATGTTGGCTGAATTCCCAGCGTGCAAAGCACTTCCTCTTTTTCACATTTATTAAAACAAGCTTTCACGTCCTCTTCAAAAGCCAGTTCGTCCTCAATCCAATGATCGCTAGGGGCCACGATCATAACACCATTCGGATTCATTTTCTGGATTTTTAGTGAGGCATATAAAATACAGGGTGCCGTATTCCGCATTTCAGGTTCCAAAACAACCTGCTCCTGTTTTACCATTGGCAATTGTTCCAATACCAAACCATTATACCTTTCATTGGTAAGGATAAGGATATTCTCTGTTGGAATGAATCGATTTAGGCGATCAAAAGTTTTCTGAATCAATGTCTTTCCTGTTCCCAACATATCATGAAATTGTTTGGGATATGCTGATGTGCTCACCGGCCAAAATCGGGAACCTACACCCCCGGCCATTAAAACGGCATAATAATTCTTGTTCATGCTAGTCTTGTGTCTTTTATTTTAAAATGGTGGCTCTATATGCGCATCTTGAATCAATTCGACCTCCGCATTGGGTTGGAACAAATATAATCTACCCGTGGATAATTCGATGCACTCATATCGCTTTACTCTTTTTTTTCCTTTTTTAAACAAGCGTCCATTATACAATCTAAAAGTGCTTCCAATAGGCAATTCGTAAACATATTTACCTTTTCTTTCTTCTGGATCAAAAGCTTTTAATGCTATGGATAAACGTGCGTCCGTACTACTGCTCGCCTTGGGGTTTTTAAAATGGCTGGCTATTATCGGTAATAATTGGGATGGGAAAATCTCTGGGCGAATAAAAGGAACCATTAAATGCTGAAAAGTACGTTTCCATTCCAATCCATGGGGTTTAATTCTACGCCCGTATTTTTCAAAAGCCACCAGATGGGCAATTTCGTGCACCAACGTAATTAAAAATCGGTATTTGTTCAGCGAAGCATTAACCGTTATTTGGTGCAATCCATTGGGCAATCTTCTATAATCCCCATGCCTTGTTACCCTATGGTTGACAATCTTAAGGTGTACCTCATTTTGTTGAATTAAATGAAAACAAGGAGCTATCGCTCTCTCGGGAAGGTATTTTTGCAGGACGTTATCCATCAAGTCAAAAATAGTTCATTTACGAATCATCTTACAACCTAAGTTGCATTGAAAATAACAAGAAATCTATTTGCAAGGGATAATAAGTATAGCTACTTTGCCTCAAGTAACCCCAAATCGGAAAGTTCCAAAAAACATGAGCAAAATATCACGAGTGCTTTCTTCTCTTCTGAAAAAAAAAAGATCCAACCAACATTGAATTTGAAACTTCCAAACAATACTGGGAAGACCGTTACAAGATTGGCGGCAATTCAGGAGCAGGATCTTACAACAGACTAGCAGAATTTAAAGCGGAAATTATTAATTCGTTTGTTGCTGAGAACAATATAGAAACCATTGTGGAATTTGGCTGTGGCGATGGAAACCAATTGAAGCTTTTCAAATTTAAATCTTATACCGCTTATGATGTAAGCAACACTATTATTGAAAAGTGCAAGGAAATGTTCAAAGATGATACTTCCAGCTCGTTCTTTCATGTTAGTGAATACAAGCAACAAACCTTTGACCTTTCGCTTAGTCTAGATGTAATCTATCACTTAATTGAAGATGAAACCTTTTTTCAATACATGAACAATCTATTCAATGCATCTTCAAAATATGTTATTGTCTACTCTTCCAATACCTCAGAAAATGAAAAAGCAGCGGTACATGTAAAACATAGAAAGTTTACGGATTGGGTAACCCAAAACAAGCCTGATTTTGAGTTGACCGAGCATATTCCAAATAAATTTCCTTTCGACGAAAAAAATAAAAAAATAACTTCGTTTGCTGATTTTTATATCTATAAGAAAAAAGAAGTGAAATAAAAACTAAGGTGTTGAAGAGGACACTTGCAATAGCTTCCCATTGTATAATTTATGCCCAGTTAAGGCAAAATCTTTGATATAGGTGGCCATTTCCAAAGCGGTTACCGGAGCCTGATACCCAGGAAAGGCTTCTTCCAGCATTTCTGTTTGTACTGCTCCCAAGGCCAATACATTAAAACTAGGGCCGGACTCTTTAAATTCTTCTGCCCAGAGCTCCGTAAGAGTAATAACAGCAGCTTTGCTTGAACTATATGCGGATAACCCTGGAAATTTCATACTGCCCTGCACGCCTCCCATGGAACTAATGGTAACCACATGTCCCATTTTTCCCATCTTTGGCAATACGGTTTTGGTCATTTCAGCAACCCCAAATACATTTACTTTGTAAACTGCCTCAAATTCCTCTTGGGACGTCTCCAAAAAAGGTTTGTTTAGCAAACTTCCAGCATTATTGATAAGTACATCTACAGTATCCCAATCTTCTAGAAAATGTGTTACTTTCTGAAAGTCATTAGGCGCCCCTAAATCAAAAGAAAAAGCATGTACACTGGGTAGCTTTAGATCTGTTACAGGCCTTTCATTTCGGGAAAGTGCCAAAACCTGATGTCCCTCTTGGGCAAACAGGCGGACCATTTCCAACCCTATTCCTCTGCTTGTTCCTGTTATGATAATATTTGCCATGCAAAAAGTCTCTGTTTTACTCCTTCGACAAGCTTAGGATGATAAATTAATTTACCTTTATTTCTTGTGTAGGCGCATTCGCAATGCCTTCCAAAACAGGTACCATCTTATTGACCAAGGTCGCCATATGGTCAAAATCCATCAGACTATTTTCATCTCCAACCTTATGGTAATGGTCAAAATTGGTAAAATCAAAAGTGCAATAGGTGTGGGATGGCACTCCAAATTCTTTATGGAAAGGGTAATTATCCGATCGTTGAAACAAACTATACTCTCTTGCTGTTGGCAAAAATCCTACAAGGTTTTCTTTAGCATAACCGTTGCTAATTTCAGCCAGATTGGATTTCTTATAACCGGTGATGTAGACAAAATAATCTTTTCCTTTTAAAGGAACTCCAGTCATTTCAAAATTGAGCATTGTATACAAATTCAAATCCTTCGCCTTCAGTTTTTTAGCCAGATGCTCAGAACCCAACAACCCTTTTTCTTCAGCACTGAACAAGGCAAAAATCAAGCTTCGCTTGTTTGACTTTTTTGTCCCAAAATAACGAGCCAATTCCATCACAGTTGACGTTCCAGATGCATTATCGTTGGCTCCATTGGCAATGGCATCTCCTTTGTCCAGAGTGATGATTCCTATATGATCATAATGAGCCCCAATTAGAATATATTCATTTTTCAACGTTGGGTCACTTCCTTCAACAAACCCAACAATATTATAGGATGCTTTTTTATAATTGGAAAGAGTATCCCTGTACGATTCAAAATACGGTGCAATGCCATAGGATTTGAAATACTCTTCAATGTATTTGGCAGCCATTTCTATGCCTTCACTACCAGAATCTCGGCCTTTTAAATCGTCCGAAGCTAAATAATTCATTAGTGCTCCAATCCGTTCAGTATCTGAAAATGAGCTTCCAACTTTTTTTGAAGATTCTTCTGCGATACTTCCTTTGACACCTTCTGGAGCTTGTGGCAATTTTGGTTGTGAGACAGCAACAGTGTTAGCTCTTCGCGCCGAACCACATCCTAGCAGTAATATTATCACTAAGAAGCTTAAAGCTTTATTCATTTTTCTTGATTTATGTTTCTAAAGATAAAAAAAGCATCCTTAAAAGGATGCTTATAATTTATGTACTAAACCATATTGAAAATACAGCTATGCCAACATGGTCACTGGATTCTCTAGATACGCCCTAAGCGTTTGTAAGAATTGGGCTCCAACAGCACCATCTACAGTTCTGTGATCACAGGCTAAAGTTACCTTCATAGTATTTCCAACAACAATTTCACCGTTTTTAACCACTGGTTTTTCTACTATTGCTCCTACGGATAGAATTGCTGAATTTGGCTTATTAATAATCGAGGTGAATTCCAGGATACCGAACATTCCCAAATTGGATACGGTAAATGTACTACCATCCATCTCATCTGGTTTTATTTTCTTTGATCTTGCTCTTCCTGCTAAATCTTTTACTGAAGCCCCAAGTTGGGTAAGCGTAAGTTGATCGGCAAATTTTATCACCGGTACCACCAAACCTTCATCAACAGCCACGGCAACACCCATATGAATATGATGCTTATAAATCGTTGCATCATCTGTCCAAGTAGTATTTACTTGCGGATGTTTTTTTAGTGCCATGGCGCAAGCCTTCAACACCATATCATTGAAAGATACTTTAGTATCTGGTAAGTTATTGATTTGAGCTCGAGATGCTTTTGCGTTATCCATATCCACCTCAATAGTAAGGTAGAAATGAGGTGCGCTGAACTTAGAAGCTCCTAAATGTTTGGTTATGGCCTTACGCATTGAAGAGTTTTTCACTTCTTCCATACTTTCTTCACCAACAGGAAGGCTGATAGGTGCCATTGGTGTTGCCGTTGCTGTTTCAACAGGTGCTTCTACTGCAGGTGTCGAAGGAGCTTGCGAAGGTTGATAGTTTTCAACATCACGTTTTACAATTCTACCTTGATCACCAGAACCAGCAACGTTAGCTAAATTGATTCCTTTATCGCTTGCTATTTTCTTAGCTAAAGGTGATGCTAAAATACGTTGTCCATTTTGTGAAGCAGTTACCGCAGGAGCACTTTCTTGCTCCTTTGGTGCCTCTGCAGTCTCCACACTTGTCGAAGATGTACTTTCGGCTGATCCAGCACTCGAAGAAGCACTTAGCACCGCATTTACATCTGTGCCTTCAGGGCCTATCACCGCCAATACTTCATCAACTGGAGCGGACTCCCCTTCTTGTATTCCTATATATAATAATGTTCCTGAATAAAAAGACTCAAACTCCATTGTAGCCTTATCGGTCTCTATTTCCGCAAGAATATCTCCTTCTTCTACAGCATCTCCTACTTTTTTCAACCAAGAAGCCACAGTTCCTTCTTCCATAGTATCGCTCAACCTCGGCATGGTAATAATCTCTACACCTTCAGGAATATCTGCAACGCTTGCCGCTACGGCTACGGGAGCGCTTTCTTGAGCAGTTGCTGTTTCAGCAGATTTTACCACTTCTTCAGCAGCAGGTTGGGCCCCACCACCACTCAATAATGCAGAAATATCCTCTCCTGCATCACCAATAATAGCTAAAAGTGAATCAACAGGGGCTCCATCTCCCTCCTCAATGCCAATATGAAGCAATGTTCCTTCATGGAAGGATTCAAATTCCATTGTAGCCTTATCGGTTTCAATTTCAGCCAAGATATCGCCTTCTTCTACTTTGTCTCCCACTTTTTTGAGCCATTTTGCCACGGTTCCTTCTTCCATGGTATCACTCAATCTAGGCATGTTGATTACTTCTGCCATCTACTTTATAGTTTATGTTGTAAAAATGGATAATCTTCTTGTTCGTAAACGGTGTCGTACATCTGCTCCAATGGAGGGTAATCTGACTCTTCTGCAAATTTCTCACACTCTAACACCAAATCCTTTACTCTTTTATCAATTTCCTTAATCTGATCTTCTGAGGCATAGCCTTTTTCAAGAATCACATCTTTTACCTGAGTTATAGGATCAATTTTTTTGTATTCTTCAACCTCTTCTTTGGTACGATAATGCTGTGCATCGGACATGGAGTGTCCTCGATAGCGGTACGTTTTCATCTCCAAGAATGTTGGGCCACCTCCTGTACGGGCACGTTCAATAGCTTTATCTACCTCTTTGGCAACTATTGAAGGATCCATTCCATCAACATCGGTACATGGCATTTCATACCCCAATCCAAGCTTCCAAATTTCGGTAGAGTAAGATGTACGTGCTACTGAGGTCCCCATAGCATAGCCATTGTTCTCACAAATAAAAACTACTGGCAATTGCCACAGCATAGCCAAATTAAAAGCTTCGTGCAACGAACCTTGACGAACGGCGCCATCTCCCATATAACAGAGGGTTACAGCGTCTCTCTTAAAATATTTATCAGCAAAGGCCAATCCTGCTCCTAAAGGTATCTGTCCTCCAACTATTCCATGGCCTCCATAAAAACGATGTTCTTTGGAAAAGATATGCATGGAACCACCATTCCCTTTGGATGTACCGGTCACTTTTCCAAAAAGCTCTGCCATTACCTTTTTTGGGTCTACCCCCATACCAATAGGTTGCACATGGTTTCTGTAGGCCGTAATCATTCTATCTTTGGTTAAATCCATTGCATGCAATGAACCCGCCAAAACAGCTTCTTGACCATTATATAAGTGAAGGAAGCCCCTAACTTTTTGTTGTATATATACTGCGGCTAGTTTGTCCTCGAACTTTCTCCAGAACAACATGTCCTCATACCATTTTAAGTAAACTTCTTTGGTAATTTTTCTCATCAACAGTTGTATTATATGAAATTCCCCAGCGTCGGAGAAAAGCAAAAATACATATATATCTGTTTTGTAAAAAGATTTGGTTTAAGAATCGGTCAAAAATGAATTACTAAACGCCAATGGCAAAATATCGGCGACCGAATCACATTTGAAAATTTGACCTTTTTCCCCACTAAGCAATAGGGAAATAGGGGATTTTTGTTTTTGCTCATATTCTATGATAGATTGTCTGCAATTACCACATGGTCCGGCAGGCTTATCTACCACGTAATCGTTCGAAGTAGCACTTATAGCAATGGACTTTATGGTAACACCTGGATATTTTGCTCCTGTCTGAAATATGGCAACACGCTCTGCACAAAGTCCGGAAGGATACGAGGCATTTTCTTGATTGTTACCAATAACAATTTCTCCATTTTCAAGTAAAACAGCAGCTCCTACCTTAAAATTTGAATAGGGAGCATATGCATTCTCTCTGGCTTCTTCAGCTTCACTTAACAATTTTTGCTCTATTTGTGACAGATCTTCCTTTCTATCGTAAACAGAAAGTTCAAAGCCAATTTTTTGTTTTTTCATTCAGTTTGATGGTATTAACCAAAAATAAGAAAACCTGTCAATTGACAGGTTTTCTTATTTCTTTTATGTTTTATATACCTAATCGTTGACAAATTCTTCACCAAAATTAAAGGTAAGTGAAAAGCGTAATGTGTTTTCCAACGGATTTCTAACTTGTGAGGTAGAAAATAAATACGAAAGGTCTATCTGTGCTGCTTTAAACTGAAATCCAGCTCCTAGAGTGAAAAACTGTCTTGCTCCTTTTTCTTCATTTTCATTAAAATACCCAGCACGAAGCATAAAAGCCTCTTGATATTTATATTCCGCACCTAGTGCCCATGTAACTTCTTTTAATTCTTCTGCAAAACCATCTGGAGCATCTCCAAATGATTCAAAGGCTCCGCTTAAGAAACCTATTTGCTGGTATTCATTGTTATCTTCAGCCGTAATGGCTCCGTCTCCCGTAAAATCTCTTGGGGTAGGCACCAAAAGTTTATTAAACTCTGTATGAAGTCCTAGAATATTATCTTGATCTAGAATAAAATCAAAACCAGCACCAAACTTTAAATTAGTGGGCAAAAAGTTTTCTTGTCCTCCAGCATCATATTGAATTTTACCTCCAAGATTAGAAATATTGAAGCCAGCTCTCCAGCGACCATCAAAACTATTGTAGGCGATTTCCCTTGATCTGAAAAAACCTGCTATATCCACAGCAAAGGCATTAGCCGCTTGCGAATCTTGTGTTCCATCCTGGAATCTAAGGTTTGAACTGATAAATCGTCCACCTACAGCCATCGAAAAGGTTTGGCTCAATTTTAAAGAATACGACCCATCAATTGAAAACTCGTTTGGTTTTACCAAAGTAGCATCTTCATCAATTGTCTGACGAAGTTCTATTTCGCCTAAACCAAAATAGCGCAAACTAAAAGCAAATGCGCTACGATCGTTGACTTTGTTATAAAAATTAGCATTTAAAAGGGACACATCGTTAACGATGCTCTCCAAATATGGTGTGTAACTGACCCCTACTCCTGTTTTTTGGTTTGCGAAAGCAAATTTTGCTGGATTCCACTGCTGCGAGAATACATCAAAAGATGTTGCCACTCCCATATCTCCCATACCAGATGCTCTTGCATCCGCAGCTATGGTTAAAAATGGGACTGCTGTTGTAATTACTCTTTCTTGTTGTGCACTTACTTGTGGGGCCACAATAAGAAACACTACCAATATTAGTAACTTTTTCATTTTAAGCGTTTAGCGTTTAGTAAAAGTTGAGGTCCAAAATATTCTAAAGCATAAAATATCCTTAGACGTATTACATGTAAACGAACTTTTCCATGAATTCTTGTAACGGAACTCTTTTTTTTTAACCAATTCTTAAGAGAGCACTCCTATGATGCTGTAAATATTGGCTTAACCAGAAGTATAAAATCGTTAAAACTCCCTTTTATCATACTATTTTATATCCATTCGCGTTTAAAAGTGTAGCTGGTTACTGTATGGTGGTAATCACAATTATTTTATTAGCACAAAATATAATGGTAAAAACATCGTTTTAATGCCATTACAAGGATTTAAAAATCAAATCAAGTTAAAGTATTTAGGAGGTAAAATCCCTAATTTTTAAAGTACTCAAGCCCAAATTATGAAAAAACACTTTATCAAAGTTGTACTTTCTTTCGCTATTATAGTAGGAAGTTTTTCTAGTTGTAAAAATTCCTCGTCCTCTTCTTCCAAGAATGTTTCAAGAGCCACAGGATGGAAGATAAATGCCAAAGAAGGTGGATTCCAATACAATTCTGATTTTAAGGAACAGGTAACCCCTCCTGGAACTGTGTTCATTGAAGGTGGAACATTTACCAAAGGTAAGGTCCAAGATGATATTATGCATGATTGGAACAACACTCCAACGCAACAGCATGTGCAATCGTTCTATATGGATGAGACGGAAGTTACCAATGTTATGTATCTAGAATATTTGGATTACTTAAAATCCGTATATCCGCCAGAAAACCCCAACTATAAAAATATTTATCATGGTGCTTTGCCAGATACATTGGTTTGGAGAAACAGATTGGGCTTTAATGAAACGATGACCAATAGCTATTTGAGGCATCCAGCGTATGCTGAATATCCAGTAGTAGGTGTAAATTGGGTTCAAGCTTCTCAATATGCCGAATGGAGGACCGATAGGGTTAATGAGGCTATGTTGGAAAAGGAAGGCTACTTAGCTCAAGATGCAAAATATAAAGTATTGAATGGCGAAATTGGTGGAACATTTAGCACCGAAGCGTATTTGAACAATCCAGAGTCTGTTTATGGTGGACAAATAGATTCCTTACAAGGGAAGCAGAAAAAAGATTCCATAAATTCCTTTGCCAAAAGAAGTAGCGGCATCATTATGCCGGAATATAGACTTCCAACGGAAACGGAGTGGGAATATGCCGCACAAGCTCTTATTGGTTCAAGAGAATACAATAACTATAGAGGTAGAAAAAAATATCCATGGGAAGGTGATTATACCAGAAATGGACAGCGTGTAGGTCGTGGTGACCAGTTGGCTAACTTTAAACAAGCCAAAGGTGACTATGGCGGAATCGCAGGATGGTCGGATGATGGCGCTGATATAACCGCTGAAGTAAAATCTTATAAGCCTAATGATTTTGGTTTGTATGATATGGCCGGTAATGTATCCGAATGGGTAGCTGACGTCTATCGTCCAATTGTTGATGATGAAGTAAGTGACTTCAACTATTATCGTGGAAATATTTTCTTGAAAAAAGCGATAGGCGAAGACGGAAAGGTAAATGTTTTACAAAGTGATGAAATTGTGTATGACACCCTTCCAAATGGTAAAATCGTTGCCTTGAATCTGCCAGGAGAAATAGAAATGGTTGCTGTAACAGAAGAAGAAACCTACTTAAGAACTAATTTCGATTCTAGTGATAACCGTGGTTACCGTGATGGTGATCCAGGATCTTCAAGGTTTTTTGAAAGGTTCAGTGATGAATCGGATAATAGAAAAATGTACGATTCACCAAAACACAAAGTTGAGCGGGATTCTACAGGTAAAATTCTCCGTCAGTATGACACCTCAAACTACAGAACTTCTTTGATTAATGATGAAGTACGTGTATACAAAGGTGGTTCTTGGAGAGATAGAGCGTTCTGGTTAGATCCAGCGCAACGAAGATATCTGCCTCAATATATGGCTACTGATGATGTTGGGTTTAGATGCGCAATGTCTAGAGTTGGATCTAAATCGAAAACCAAAAACAAAACGATTAGACACAAAAAAGCAAAATAAGACTTGAAAGAGTTTTTAGTAAAAGCCCTGATTTTAATCAGGGCTTTTTTTGTCCTAAAAAACATAGAATATCCGTTAATACAATAGCAAAATTACAAACTCCAAAGGCTGATTTACCATACATCCATGAGTTGCTCAACAGCTGACAGGTATTGAAAATTTAACAAAATCAAGCGCCAATTATATCATTTTTTGCATAATTTTAGTATTATTACTATCAAATTTTCGAATTATTCTGAACTAAAATTCGATTGTTTGAATATTAAAACGGTTACAAAACTAAACTCAAACTCAAAATGATTAAAAATCAGAAACACATTCTATTCAGATCGGTCCACTATCCTTAAAATGGATTAATCCCACAACAATACAAATTTCACAATTCTGCATCACTCTTATAAAAATTTTTATAGGAGTTAAGTGTTTAGATATCTAAAATATTTTTAGACATCCGTGAACAAATATTCAGGGCTTAATCCGTAATTAAACCGATTTTGGAGACTCAAAAAAAGGAAGAACAACTACTTTGGAGTGAAATGAAAAAGGGCAATGTAATTGCCTTGGGTCAATTATATGACCTATACATAAAGACGCTCTTTTCTTACGGCTTCCAAATATCCCATAACAAGGATTATGTCATGGACTGCATTCACGATCTTTTCCTAGACCTATACAAATACCGGGAAAAGCTTTCTGAAACAGACAACATTAAATACTACTTATTAAAATCACTTAGAAGGAAAGTAAATAAAAAGTACAAGCAAAATTTAGTTCATTTTGCTGAGAATGCAACGTTGGAAAATCATTTGAACACAGTCCGGTATGTTTTATCACCAGAAGAAAAGTTGATTGCAATGGAGAATGATTCCAAAAAGAACACCGTATGGCAAAAAGCCACAGATTTTTTAACCAAAACACAATTAAAAGGCCTCCAACTCAGGTACAAGGAAGAAAGACCTTACGAAGAAATTGCGGAAATCATGGATGTCTCCGTCGAAACCTCAAGAACTATTATCTACAGGGCTATAAAATCTCTACGTAAAAACATGGTAATGCCCATCCTTCTTTTCTTTGGAAAAATAGTTCATGTGCTTTTCTTTACCTAGAATTTCCGAATTGCTTTCGTCTGGTAAATTACCTCCTGATTTGTTCGGTTCATTAAAATTTCATCTAAAACCTTATTACTATACATTATGTTTTTTAAATAAAAAATATCCAGTAATTACGGTTCTATCAAAAAAAATGAATAAAAATTGTCTATAAACCAATAAAACGGTGCTTATATTAATATGTACCCGATTTATACTCGGACCATATATGCCTGTTTAGACTATCTAAAAGGACAAAACCAACCATGGAGCAAAAAAATAAGACTCACGAATTAAATATCGAAGAACGAGAACATTTGAAAAAAAGAATCACAGCTTCTATTTTCAAATATCAACGGTATAAAAAAAATACCCGATACGGATTTAGGTCCGCCGGAATTGCTATTGCAATCCTATTCGCATTTGGCATTTACACCTACACTTATAATTATCAGACAGCCTCCATTGAAAGCTATGTGGAGAACTCAAACATATCTATTGACGAGCAAACAGACAATGTTATTTTAGTGCTCGAAGAAGGTGAAAGTGTCAATATCGATGGAGATAATTCGAATATTAAATATTCCGCTACTGGGGAAAAAGTGATCATTGGAAAGGAAGGCAAACTAAACCAAGCAAATACAAAGAATAACGAAGTTGTATACAATACGCTTATAGTGCCGTATGGCAAAAGATCACAAATCCAATTAGCTGATGGCACCAAAGTATGGCTAAACTCTGGTTCTAAACTAGTATATCCGGTGGTTTTTAATGAAAAAAGAAGGGAAGTATACTTGGAAGGTGAGGGAATTTTTGATGTCACCCATAACAAACGACAACCATTTATAGTTCTTTCCAAAAATCATGAAATTGAGGTATTAGGTACTCTTTTTAATGTGAGCAACTATAATGATGATGACAATATCAGTACTACGCTTAAAAATGGTAGTGTACAGATAAAGTATAAGACAGATTCCTTTTTTAAAGGCAATGAAACATTAAAGATCTTACCTGGGACCCAAAGTGTTTACAGGAAAAGTGCCAATTCCATTTTTAGCAAAAATGTAGATGTTGATAAATATTTTTCATGGCGAGAAGGAGTTTTCATCTTTAAGAATGATGACTTAGAATACATTATGAAAAGACTCTCTCGCTACTACAATATCGAAATAGTGGTCAATAACAATGAATTGTTAGGCCATACTTTTTCTGGCTATCTCGACTTAAAAGAAAATGTAGAAAATGTAATCCGTATTATTAAAGAAACATCGGATTTTGAATATAGCTTAAATGACAACCAAATATTAATAAACTAAAAAAAACCGAAAAGTATATGAAATGAAAAACTAACACAAAAAAACCAGAAGATGCGCCAACACCTTCTGGTAAAGTAAAAACATTGCTGAAAAGACCTCTCAGCAACATTATTAATAACAAATAACTAAATTATGAATAAAATTGATGACCCTAAGCCTTTAGGGAGAATAATATCATTGAGGTTTTATCTCTGGACTATTATGAGAGTTTTTCTTCTATTTATTGCCATAGGCCTTAGTTCGGCTTACGCGAACACAAGCTATGCACAGACCAAAATAAATATTGACGTTAACGACGCCACACTTGAGGATTTGTTCAAAGAGATACAATCCAAAAGTGAGTTCATCTTTTTCTATAAGGATGATATTATCGATTCGCAAAAGAAGGTTACACTTAACTTAAAAAATGTTGAACTATCACAGATATTAAATAAGGTTTTTAATAAAACCGATTTGAGCTTTAAAATTGATGATAGACAAGTTGTAATCGTAAAGAAACCTTTAAAGTCTGTCGAAACAAACACTGAGAACAAAGAACTACAGGTTACCATAACAGGTATGGTTAGAGACAACCAAGGTTCTCCTTTACCTGGTGCCAATGTTATAGAAAAAGGCACCTCCAATGGTACCCAAACAGACTTTGATGGAAATTACACCATAAATGCTGCCTCTAATGCCGTTTTGGTATTCAGTTATATAGGTTTTGCAGCACAAGAAATCTCTGTAAACGGACAAACTTCTATCAATGTTTCCTTGGCCGAAGACGCCAGTTTGTTAGAGGAAGTTGTTGTTCTTGGGTATGCCTCTCAAACTAGAGGCGACCTTACTGGGTCAGTTGCTTCCGTAGATGTTTCTGAAGCGACCAAAGCACCTATCGTAAATGCCGCAGAAGCATTGGAAGGTAGGGTAACAGGAGTCTCGGTCACCAATTCCGGTAGTCCAGGAGCAGCTCCAAAGATTACCATTCGTGGTTTTGGTACAAGCAATAATACTAGTCCATTATATATTATAGATGGGGTTCAAACTGAGAATCCTACGGTTTTGAATAGTATCAACCCAGCAGACATTGATCAAATTAATGTTCTGAAAGATGGTGCTGCAGCTATTTATGGGGCAAGGGCCTCCAATGGAGTTGTTATTGTAACCACCAAAAGTGGCGGGTATAATCAAGATAAGCCAATTGTTAGCTTCGATTTTTATTCGGGTATTTCAAGAGCGGCCAATGTGCCTGAACTGTTAAATGCCCAACAACATGGAGACATGATTTTCCAGAGTTTGGCAAATGATGGCGCAGACGTTACACACCCTCAGTATGGAAGTGGAGCATCCGCTGTAGTACCTTCTGCACTGCAGGGATATACTAGAGTAGCTTCATACGACCCCATAGTTAGAGAACCTGTGAGTGCAACTGTAGCTCCAGGCGGAACAGACTGGTTTGATGTGATTACTCAAAACGGGAAAACACAAAACGCGTCAATCTCTATTCAAAATGGAAATGAAACCGGAAAGTACTTTTTATCTGCAAACTACCTGAACAGGGAGGGTGTATTTATCAATACAGGTTTTAAACAAGGAACAACCCGTTTGAACTCTGAATTTAAGATTAGCGACAAAGTAGTTATTGGTGAGCATTTAAGTGCCTCCTTCTCTAACACTCAACGCGGTGTATTCGGAGCAAGAACTAATACAGCAGGAAATATTGATGAGTTCCCAGGTGCTTTTACTCCCGTGAACCAAGCCTTACGTAGTAGTCCACTAATCCCTGCCAGAGATGACAACGGAAATATCGCTGGTACAGGAGCAGGTGGATTAGGTAACTCCAGAAGTCCATTGGCCACCTTGGAAAGGGCAAGAGATGACTTCAACAAGATTCTTAGAGTTTTTGGAGATGTTTATCTATCCGCTGAAATCTATGATGGACTTACTTTTAAGACAACGATAAGTGGAAATATTGAAACATTCGATAGTAGACGTTTCCAAGCTTTGGATCCAGAACACGTTGAGCCGTTGAGTACGAATACCCTTGCAGTTCAAAAAGTTGAAAATTTCAACTGGACATGGAACAATACCCTAAACTACTCCAAGGCATTCGGTGATCATAACCTTAATGTCCTTGTAGGTGTAGAAGCTGTTGAAGATGGAAGTAAGGGACAACAAATTAGTCGTAACGGATACATTTTTGAGTCTCCAGATTTCTATTTGATCAGCAACGGTACAGGAACTCCAAATGTTGATACTGCATTTGATGCGGGCACGACTTTGTTCTCCGTTTTTGGAACAACTACCTATTCCTATGCAGGAAAGTATTTTGGTACGGTTACGGTTAGACGCGATAAATCATCACGTTTCCTAGGGGAAAACCAAAGCCAGACTTTTCCATCTTTTAGTGCAGGTTGGTTGATTAGCAATGAAGATTTCTTTCCTAAGGATGGTATTGTTAGCCGCTTAAAGGTAATTGGTTCTTGGGGGCAATTAGGTAACCAATCCTTACCCATAGCCAATCCAACCATCAATAGTTCTTTCTTGAATGAAGGTTTGGCCAATTATTCCTTTAATGGAAGCACCATATCAACTGGGGTATTATTTAGTCAGGTTGGAAACCCAGATTTAAAATGGGAAACTAGCCAGGCCACAAACTTTGGTGTGGAATTAGGGTTGTTCGACAACGACTTGTCTATTTCTTTTGAAGTTTATGATATAGACACGAAAGATTTAATTACCAGAGACAACAGTCTTATAAGCACAACAGCTATTGATGCTGCGGCTCCATTGGTAAACTTAGGAGATGTTCAAAACACAGGATTTGATCTTGGTATTACGTATAGGCATTCCACAGGTTATGGTTTAAACTATGGAATTCAAGCTAACATTTCAAGATACAAAAATGAAGTACAAAGCTTGATTAGTGATTTTCAAGTGGGACGAACCAACCTTAGAGGAGGTGCAGTTACCAGAACAGAAGTAGGTAGGGCCATATCGTCTTTTTACGGTAGAGAGGTTACCGGTTTCGATGGTAATGGTCGCTTTACCTATAGAGATGTAAATGGTGATGGGTCTATAGATGATGAAAACGATCGTACCTTTATAGGTTCGCCGCATCCAGATTTTACCTATGGTATTAATTTAAATGCGGATTATAAGAATTTCGATATCTCACTTTTCTTCTCAGGTTCGCAAGGGAACGATGTGTATAACTATGAAAAGATATTTACTGATTTCCCGACCTTCTTCAATGGAAATAGAAGTACAAGGGTACTGGATTCATGGACCCCTTCAAATACTAATGCCACATTACCGGCATTGAGTCAAACCATTACCAATGCGGAAACACAGCCCAATTCATATTTTGTTGAGGACGCATCCTTTTTACGTTTGAAGAATCTACAAGTAGGATACACCTTCCCAGAAAAGGTTGCAGGTGCATTGGGTATGGACATGTTCAGACTTTATTTACAAGGAACTAACCTGTTTACCATAACTGATTATGAAGGATTTGATCCCGAAGTAATTTCAAATGATAACCTATCCTTGGGAATTGATTTTCAAACATTCCCAGTATCACAGATTTTTACTATAGGTGTTAATACAAAATTCTAAAAAAATGAAAAAGAGATTGTTTTATTTTGCAACCCTAATAGCACTGGCATTGGGTTGTAGTGATAGTTTTACCGACGTGCCGGCGGTAGGGGCATTAAGTGATGATGACCTTAAAAATGCCCAAGGTGTTAGCTTGTTGCTAGCCAGCGCCTATTCAACTTTGGATGGAATTCGTAACAATCAAGGTGCATCAGAGTGGACCGCAAGTGGAGACAACTGGTGGTTCGATGTTATTGCAGATGATGCTCACAAAGGAAGTACAGATGGTGACCAAGCTGATTTGTTTTTACTTGAAACCTTTGATTGGACTAGTGCAAATCCATACATATTTGGTAAATGGAATGGCTTGTTTGCAGGAGTTAATAGATCAAATGCGGTAATCTCCTTGATCAACTCTATTGAAGGTGGTGATTTTGCAGCGCAATTAGCTGAAGCCCGTTTCTTAAGAGGACATTTCAATTTTGAGCTTCAAAAAATTTATGGAAATGTTCCTTACATCTCCGATGAGAATTTTGATGCAAAGGAATTTAACCAGCCTAATCCTGGCGCAATTTGGGACCAAATTGAAGCAGACCTTCAATATGCAGTAGATAATTTACCCGCTACGCAAGGCGATGCCGGTAGACCAACTTCATGGACTGCTAAAGCATTTTTAGGTAAAGCACATCTGTTTCAATCAGATTTTGCTCAAGCTGGACCTTTGTTTGAAGATGTAATCGCAAATGGACCATATGATTTGAACACTGAATTTTTAGACAATTTTAGTTTGACCGGTGATAATGGCACAGAATCCATTTTTGCCATTCAGTTTACTACGGATTCAGGGCAATCATTGAACGGAAACAGAGGAGGAACACTGAATTTTCCAAACCCAGGACCCTTTGGATCTTGCTGCGGATTCTATCAGCCTACCCAAGATTTGGTAAATGCATACCAAACAGATGGTACTGGACTTCCATTGTTAGATACCTTCAATCAAACCGATGTGGATAATGACTATGGTGTGGAAAGTGAAGATGCATTTACACCACATACAGGACCACTAGATCCAAGATTGGATTACACAGTAGGTAGAAGAGGGATTGATTATAACGGTTATGGACCTCATATTGGGAAAGATTGGATTAGAGCTAGTTTTGCTGATATTTCTGGACCTTATCTACCTAAGAAAAATGTGTACCAATCCGGTGAGAATGGCAATGTGGGCACTGGAGCTTGGGGACAACAGCATTCCGGAATCAATTATCATATTATGCGCTATGCAGATTTACTGTTGATGGCTGCTGAAGTTGCAGTTGAAAACAATGATTTGCCAAAGGCACTCGGATATGTAAACGAAGTGAGGAATAGAGCCAAGGCAATGACATACATTAAAGAAGAAGTTTCAGCTGGAGTTTTCCAAGATGCGGCAAATTATGAAATAGAGCCATATGCTTCTTTTCCAGATCAGGACTTTGCCAGAAATGCGGTTCGCTTTGAAAGACGTCTGGAATTGGCAATGGAAGGACATCGTTTGTTCGATTTGAGACGATGGGGAGTTGCACCAGATGTAATCAACAATTATGTGACCAATGAAGCTCGTGTCATTGCTAATTTTGGAACTAAAGCAGGTACCTATGCACCAAATATGGATTTAATTCCAATCCCTATCAATGCTATAGATTTAAGTGGTGGCGTGCTTGAGCAAAACCCAGGGTTTTAATTGTAAGAGAATAGTTTGAGTTAGTTTTAAATAGTTAATTAAGTTTAAGTTGATTGGGAAAACAGGGTGTGAAAACCCTGTTTTCCAATTTAATATAGTTAATTCGATGAAGAAAGTTGACGGTAAGAAATTTTTACATTTTAGTTTGGTAATTCTTTTATTTTTTTCGTGCTCTAAAAAGCAGGAAGATGTAGGGCCAAAGCTATTTTCAAAAGTCACAAGTAAAAAATCAGGAATTGATTTTGCAAACAATCTCATCGAAAACGATTCTCTCAATTACTTCACCTATGCCTACATTTATATGGGCGGCGGTGTATCAGCTGGAGACATCAACAATGATGGTTTGGTAGATTTATATTTTACCGGAAACATGGTCCCTAACAAATTGTATTTGAACAAAGGAAACCTGCAATTTGAAGACATATCTGAAACAGCTGGAGTATCGGGCGATAACCGTTGGTATACTGGCACAACCATGGTAGACGTTAACCATGATGGCCTTTTGGATATTTATTGCTCAGTAGGCGGGAAATTTGGCCCCAAAAGGAATCAATTGTTTATCAACAACGGGGATAATACATTTACTGAAAAAGCCGAAGAATTTGGAATTGACGACCCAAGCAATAGCGTACAAAGTACTTTTTTTGATTATGATTTAGATGGGGATTTGGATTTATATGTAGCCAATTACCCCCCCACTCCTTTCAACGCCCCTAATTTTCATTATGCATTCAAACAAAAATTTCCCAAACCTTTGGAAACCGATAGGCTGTTCAAAAATGAAAACGGAACATTTATCGACGTAACGGAGGAGGCAGGTCTAAAAACATTCGGCCTATCTCTGAGTGCCACCGTGGGAGACCTAAATCAAGATGGGTGGCCAGATCTATATGTATCCAATGATTTTAGTTCACCCGATTACATGTTCATCAATAACAAAAATGGAACATTTTCGGAGCAAGTGAGAAGAACTACCAAAAACAACTCCTTCTATGGTATGGGAACAGATATTGCCGATTTCAACAACGATTTATTATTAGATATCATGCAGGTCGATATGACAGCCAGCATCAATAGGAGAGCGAAAGCCAATATGGCAAGTATGAACCCGCAACTGTTTTGGAGCACCGTAAATGCCGGGTTCCATTATCAGTATATGCAAAACACTCTGCAGTTGAACAATGGAAACCTAAATGACTCACTTCCTGATTTCAGCAACATATCAAGATTTGCAGGAATATCTTCTACGGATTGGAGTTGGGGGCCCCTATTTGCAGACTTGGACAATGACGGCTGGAAAGACCTCTTCATTTCTAACGGTACACGTCGGGAAATAAACAATAGGGATTATTTTCTGGAAATTGAAAAAAAGGGAATCCCTAAAGACAGTATGCTCGCCAAAAGTCTTGCCATACCTTCCGAAAGAATCGACAACTATGTATTCCAAAACAATGGCGATCTAACCTTATCGCGAAAAAACAAGGAATGGGGTATTGAATTTGAAGGTTTTTCAAACGGCTGCGTTTACGTAGACCTAGATAATGATGGAGACTTGGAAATTGTAACCAACAATATTGATGATTTTGCTTCAGTATTCGAAAACAAAAGCTCAGACCAAAATAACTATATCACCATTAAATTAAAAGGCCCAGAAAAGAATCTATATGGATTGGGTACCAAAGTGACCCTATTTTCCAATGGCTCCCAACAATATCAAGAATTGACATTGACCCGGGGATTTCAGTCCTCCGTGGCACCTGAACTTCATTTTGGATTGGGCAAGGCGAAAAGTATTGATTCCATAATAGTGGTATGGCCAGATTCCAAGAAAGAATTATTGAGCAATGCAAATATCAACTCAAATCTAATCGTAGAATACTCCAATGCTTTAGATTCTGAAAGTTTTGACTCAAAAACAAAAAAAACGCTACTTTTTCAAAGTAAACCAATCTTGGAACATGCTCATATCGAAAATTATTACGATGATTTTGAAAAAGAAATATTACTTCCTCATCAAACATCTATGCTAGGACCCAATATTGCAACGGGCGACCTAAACAATGATGGATTGGATGATATTGTAGTGGGTAGTTCCTCACAAAACACTACCGCATTGTATTTGCAACAAAAAAAAGGTCATTTTCTTAAAATGGATTCCTCACCCTTCGCAATCGACAGTGGTTCGGAGGATATGGGCATCCATATTTTCGATGCGGATAACGATGGGGACAACGATATTTATATAGCCAGTGGCGGAAACGAATTTTCACCCAATTCCGACCAGTTGCAAGACAGATTATATCTTAACAATGGTAAAGGGGATTTCGAAAAAGCTACTCAGGCTTTGCCTCCAATGATTACCAGTAGTTCAAGAGTGCATAGCCACGACTATGATAAAGATGGTGATTTGGACCTTTTTGTAGGTGGGCGTTTGGTGCCCGGCAATTACCCATCCCCCGCCAACAGTTATATCCTTGAAAACAAAAGCGACCATGGAAAAGTGCAATTTGTGAACGCGACCCAAAAAATAGCTCCAATGCTGAATAAGGTTGGAATGGTTACAGATGCTGTTTGGACAGATTTTGATGGCGATTCTTGGTCAGATTTAATTTTAGTCGGTGAATGGATGCCTATCACCCTATTAAAAAATGATGGTGGTTACTTCTCCGAAGTGTCAGACAGTTGGAATACTGGTGATACTTCAGGATGGTGGTTCAGTATTAGTCAAGGTGACTTTGACCAAGATGGTGATATGGATTATTTGGTGGGAAATCTTGGAGAAAACTTTAAGTATAAAGCGAGCGAAGAAGAGACTTTTGATGTTTATTTTAACGATTTTGACAAAAACAGCACCAACGACATTGTCCTAAGTTATTACAATTATGGTGAAAAATTTCCAGTAAGGGGAAGAGAATGTACTTCGCAACAAATGCCGGCGATAAAAGAGAAATTCAAGGATTATGAATCTTTCTCAAACGCAACCTTGGAAGACGTTTATGCAAAAGAAACGCTGGACAATTCTTTGCATTATCAGGTAAAATCATTCTCTAGTATCTATCTCGAAAACGAAAATGGAAAAATGATTCCGCACAAACTGCCAAACCTTGCACAATTGTCATCAATCAACCAAATTATAGTTAAGGACTTTGATCATGATGAAAATTTGGATGCATTAATTGCTGGCAATCTGTTTAATTCGGAGGTGGAAACTCCAAGAAATGATGCAAGCCATGGCCTATTTCTAAAAGGAGATGGAAAAGGAAATTTTAATCCCATTTTAGCCAAACACAGTGGTTTCTTTGCTCCAGGCGACGTAAAAGATATGTCCATTATGCAAATCTCAAAAAAGAACTATGTTGTTTTGGCCAAAAATGCTGACATACTCCAGTTTGTGGAAATCAATTGATTTTCTATTACAATTCATCATGAGGGTTTCCAACAATTTTATGGATACCTTAATTTAGCATCAGGCTTTTTTTTATCTTCGATTTATGACATTGGAACAACTGCACGCACTATTCTTAGCATACCCTACGATTTGTACCGATACGCGAAAAATTACTGAAAGCTGTCTATTCTTTGCTTTAAAAGGTCCCAACTTTAATGGCAATAAATTTGCAAAGGAAGCATTAACCAAAGGGGCTGCCTATGTAATTATAGACGAGGAAGACCATAGGGTTTCTGAACAATGCATTCTTGTAAACGATGTGTTGCAAACACTTCAAAAACTATCCACATTTCATAGAAACTATAGCAACGCAAAGGTCATTTCCATTACAGGGAGCAATGGCAAGACCACAACAAAGGAACTAATAAACATGGTTCTTTCTAAAAAATATAGGACCATCGCTACAAAAGGGAATCTAAACAACCATATTGGAGTGCCTTTGACGCTTTTATCCATTACAAATACAACTGAAATAGCAATCGTGGAAATGGGAGCTAACCATCAAAAGGAAATCGCATTTTTAAGTAGTATTGCACAACCAGATTTTGGATACATCACCAACTTTGGTAAAGCCCACCTAGAGGGTTTTGGGGGTGTTGAAGGTGTAATCAAAGGAAAAAGCGAACTCTACGATTACCTCATTGCCAATAAAAAACATGTTTTTTTAAATGCCGATGACCCTATTCAATTTCAAAAACTGGGTTCTTACACTAAAAGAATTGGTTTTAGTCAGAGTGACCACCAATTTTACAACATCAAATTTATCGATGCCAACCCATTTGTCGCTCTTGAGGTTGAAAGTATTCCGATTGAAACACAACTTATTGGCAAATATAATTTTACCAATTGCAGTGCTGCCATTCTTATGGGGAAATACTTTAATGTACCCATGGAAGCAATCAAAGTGGCCATTGAATCCTATCAACCCAAGAATAATCGATCTCAGATAATAAATAAAAAAGGGTTCGAGATAATTTTAGACGCCTACAATGCCAATCCTACCAGTATGAAGGCAGCTTTGGAGAATTTTGCAATCATGGAAGCCAAAAACAAGACACTAATTCTTGGAGATATGTTTGAACTTGGTAGAGATGCTTTAAAAGAGCATCAATCCATAGCTGATATGACCAAAAATTTAAGTTTTAATGATGTTTTCTTTGTGGGTGAAAATTTCTTCGCAGCTAAAACCTCCTATGAAAAGTTCAAATCCTTTCATGATTTAAAAGAACATCTGAATCAAAACAGGCTTAAAAAGGGCGCTTTGCTTATTAAAGGTTCTAGAGGGATGGCATTAGAACGAGTTTTGGATATTTTATGATAAAATCATAAAAAAATCACAATATTCAACATATCAATTGTTTATAGCAAGATTACTTGAAATGTCTTCGGGTTTTGTTCGACACAATAACAAACAAAACTAAACAGGTCATGGAAAAAAGTGTAATTGTTTTTGATGGAGAATGCAACTTATGCAATGGTGTGGTAGGTTGGCTCTTAAAGTTTGCTCCCGTGGACATTTTTCAATTCGTTCCCTTTCAATCGCCTCAAGGACAAGATTTGCTTAAGCAATATGATTTCCCTACAAGTCATTTGGAAACAGTTATTTTGTTTGACGAAAACGGAAAGCACACTCATTCAGATGGCTTTTTAAAGATTATCTCCAAAATCCCAAAATGGAGATTACCCGCTGCCCTATTGGCCTTTGTACCAAGAATTGTGAGGGATACGATTTATAAAATAGCATCTAGAAATAGGGTAAAATGGTTTGGAAAATCCCAAACCTGTACGGTAAGTTTCTAAGAAATTGTGGGACATACTGGATTCGAACCAGTGACCTCTGCCCTGTCAAGGCAGCGCTCTAAACCAACTGAGCTAATATCCCATTAACAAAAGGGCTGCAATATCGTAAAATTGTTACCAATCTCCATATTCGGCAGAATTCTTTTGCGTTTCATGCAATGTAATATGAAGTAATTGTTCTTTGTCCAACTTAGGTTTTAGGATATCATAAATCACTTTTACAAAGTATTCGGTTGTTGGCAACAATTCCTTAAATTCTGGACAGTCCTCATTTAAATTCTTATGATCAAACCGCTCCTCTATTTCATCTGCTATAAGCGCTCCTAACACTGCCAAATCCATTACAAAGCCAGTATTTGGATCAATCTCTCCTCTAATTCTAACTTCAAGATCAAAATTATGCCCATGATAGTTGCGACTATTGCATTTTCCAAAAATCTCTACATTCTTCTCATCACTCCAATTAGGATTGTGCAGTCTATGGGCTGCATTAAAATGGGCTTTTCTACAAATTGTGGAAATCATACCACAAAGCAAATAAAAAGATAGGACTCAGCACAGTTTTATATACAAAAAAAAGAGTTGCCTTATAGCAACCCTTTTTTTAATGATATAATAGGTACTACCCCTATGAACAAATATTTAAAACAATCTCTCCTGGAGTTGGGCCTGGACCCCCAGAAGCAGCAGTTTCACCAGAAGGTGCTATTAATTCAAAAGTGTGTTCCTCTTCAAAAGCACCGGCAACATAGGTAAATATGAGCTCAGTTGTCCCCGCTGGTACTGAGATAGTGAACGAAACTGTGGCCAAACCGTTGGCCATGGTATAATCAGTGTCTACTCCATCTATGGTTACCGTAATAAATGCACCATCCCATGTATCTGCAAATTCATCTGCCAAATTAAGTTCATAATCACCAATAACAGGGGAAGTTGGAATACAATTTATACCAGCACTGTAGGCAAATGGTGATGAAAAAAAAGATCCATTAGCTACCGTTCCTGCTGCTCTGTTCGTAAAAACCCGACCGTCGGTAAGTTGTGCTTCCAACCTAAAACTGATGGCGTCTCCTCCATCAACTATGGAAAAATCCGTTCCGGCAGCGGTTAATGCATCGCTCAACGTGACCACTAAATCTGCCCTAGGAAAACCAAATGGTCCATCACTAAAGGCTGAAGCTGGAATTGTACTTGCCAATGCCTCCTCAGATGAGAGGTCATTATCTCCAACAACGGTGTTATCCACAAATTGAACAAATACTCTTACCTCTTGCAGTAAATCTCCATTTTCACTATCCTGGGCTTCCAGAGTTACCCCAAAGGTTGAGGTAGGCTCGAGAAGGTTATATGTGGTACTTAAATTAGCAACTGTTCTAAGTACCAATCCACGTCCAACGGTTGCCTGTACGTCATCCACTATTTTTTCCTCCGAACAGGAAACAGCTGTCATCAACCCTATAGCGAATAATATGTATGTTCTTATTTTTTTCATAATATTATTTTTATCAGTCATTGCTTTAATTAGTTCGAATTAGGGAATGAAGGTCCTGCTGGATTATTATCCCAAAATACCTGTACCGCAAGATTTGCTTTTTGCGTAATGTTGGAATTAGAAGTCACTGCTTGGTTAGGGTAAAACATAGACCTCGGAAAACTTCCTGGATCTAGTTCCCTATTAGGCTGCAAACTATTTGGAAACCCTGTTCTTCTGTAGAAGTTATATGTCTCAATCCCATTTCCGTAGTGAGCTACAAAGTAACTTTCTGCCAAAATATTCCATTGGTCATCTCCAGAAGCTGCTCCAAAGTCTGAAACCACTCCATTAATAAAGTCTGTTACATCGGTTGCCAACGGTTCAAAAGAAAGGTCAGCATTAGGATCGACTGATACGAAACTTCTTGCTTTTGCTATCTGTTTTGTCATTCCCGCTTCCAAGAAACCTTGTGCCAATGCGGCATTACCTTGAGCCAATTCTATTTCCGCTCTCCAAAAATCAACCATAAAAGCATTTAAGATTGGCGTTACACCGGCACCACCGCCACCATTAGATAATGGATCTGTAGGCTGTGCTACAGGACTAAAGCTATCATCGTCAAAACGACCACCTGCTGGATATACCCCCCAAGTTGTTCTTAAGGGGCCATCTGGTGGAGCACCTTCATCATCTCCGTGATCTCTACCCCAGTATCCATTTGGCAGATTACAAAATGTAAAGCCTCCCGTAGTGTAATGCAATGGTGGGGTTTGCAACGAACATCTCAACGTTTGCTCATCTGCGGGAATCTCCTGCCCAGGAACTTCATTGGTCTGTCTATAAAAATAGTACCTAATCCTTGGGTCATTGGTTGTTTGCATTTTATTTATCAACCAGTTTGAAGCATAATCCCCAGGGCCATTGGAAACGTAGTTCAGTCCATATCTTGGGTGTCTATTATCTGGCTGTGCAGCACTTGTACCTGGCCAAACAAAATCAAAATCATCTGCAGTATCTGTAATATAATCTCCAGAATTGACTATTGCATTAAAGGCATCTATAGCGCCTGGGTCCACTAGCCTTGTCTGTAGGTAAAGCTTCATTTTTAATGTATTGGCTGCCTTAACCCACTTGGTGTAGTCATTGCCGTAAAAAAGCTCTGTTGGAGGTGTGGCAGATGCCGTATTGGTAAAATTGATTATTGCTTGATCCAAAAGTGCAAGTGCTGCCTCATATACGGATGCACCACTATCTAAAGTTGCATTAACAATCTCTGGAGCTTGAACTGCCTCGGTATAAGGTATGTCACCAAAAAAGTCTACTAAAGAAGATATTGTATATGCTTCAATAAATTGAGCAATCCCTAAATGACGTGTTTGACCCGCTTCTTCTGCCAAGGGGGTCATCAATCTAATATCGAAAAGAATCCCTCGGTAAGCATTATCCCATTCATCATCAACATCACTATCCTGGTAGGTACTTTCATAATCTCTACTGGACATTTGCATTATTCTGGTAAGTTCCATACCCAAAGGTGAAAGGCCATCTCCGAATTGAAAACCACCGGTCACAAAATTATCATTTGGATCACCTGAAACATCACCGTCCAATTGTCTAGCAAAATCTTCTTGTATAGAAGTAATAAAGAAATCTGGAGCTGCTAAATCAGGCGTTAGAAAGTTTGGATCGTTTGTTATATCTAGCTCAGTGACTTCGCAAGAGGTCATCATCAAGAGTCCAGTAAATAGACTCATTGCTATATGTTTGCTTCTTATTTTCATTTTTCTATCTTTTTTTGTCATCTTAGAATGTTGCTTTTACACTGAATCCATATCTTCTTGAACTTGGTCCATTAAGGAAATCGAAACCAAATCCGTTACCCACCCCTGTACCAGAAGTGTTAGGATCAAAATTGGCACCATTGGGAGTGTTAATCGCATCATACCAAAGATTGAATCCAGAAACAGTAAAAGAAAGTGCTCCAAAAGGCGTGTCTTTCAAATACTTCTTGGGCAAAGAGTAGCCTAATGTAACTTCCTGTAAACGAAGCACTGTAGCATCAAACACCTGCAGTTCTGAAATAGTCCCTAAAATGTTATTGAAAAAATAATCTGAGTTGTTTATCTGTACGTCATTGACTCTACCATCACTTTGAACACCTGGTAATACAAATGTATTTTCACGATCAAGTGTTTCAACAATAAGACCTCTACCCAGTAGGGTGGAAATTGTACTGGACCAAATATCACCTCCTTGTGTCCAGTTAAACTGGAATCCAAAACTGAAATTTTTATAGGAAAAAGTGTTGTTGATGTTTGCCACAAAATCTGGATTTGGATCACCAATCACCCCATCTTGTGGATCTTGAACAAAGTCCCCAATACTATTGACCACAAATTGACCATTGGCATCTCTTAGAATACGAGTTCCGTATATTACTCCTAAAGGCTGCCCTTCTATTGCGGCATTTCCTAAGTTGCCAAAACCAGAGTATACTATCAAATCTGTTTCTTGTCCCAAGTCGGTAACCTCAGACTCATTAGCAGTAAAGTTGATGTTTGTGCTCCAGTCAAAACCACCTTCTTCCGCACTTCTAAAAAAGTTAAGTCCAAGATCTATTTCTATCCCCTCTCCCTTAATCTCACCTACGTTAGTATTGGTTCTAAAGAAACCAGAGGATGGATCTAACGGCTGCTGAACAATCAAATCTGTGGTAGTTCGTTCGTAAACCGAAGCATCTAAAGTGATTCTACCATCCCACCATCTTGTTTCAACTCCAAGTTCTATTTCGGAAACTTGCTCAGGTTTCAAATCTGGATTTCCAAGTGTTAATGGACTCGTATTGGTCACCACATTGGTTCCTGTTGCATCTTGAAAATCTTGGGTATCTAACACTAATCGGTTAGAAACTGGGAAATTATCAGAATTCGCATCTGGGAATCCAGCCGAAGTACCATATCCTGCTCTTATTTTTAAATAGTTGAGTACATTTTCACTCTTTAGGCCATCAAAAGCTTTTGTTGGCACAAAAGAAACACTTGCACTAGGATAAAAAAGTGACCTGTTAGCAGTTGAAAGGTTGGAAACCCAATCGTTTCTTCCGGCCAAGGTTAGGTATACGTAGTTATCGTAATCCAATTCTACCTGACCATAGAATCCAACAAGATTTCTTTCAGAGGTTTGTTGTATCTCATTCTGATTTAAGAAGTTAAAGTGTCTTAAAACTCCAAATACTTGCTGTGCGTCACTTGCGATACCATTCTGGTCAAAGATTTCCCGTCTACCATTAACACCAACATTAAATGTTGTTCCAACTTTCTCAGTAATGTCATAATCGCCATTGAACGCAATATTATGATCCCAAATGGTATTGGTATTGTTCCATGTTTCATAAATACCGCTGGCCAATCTAGGTTGTGGAACATTTCCGTTGATTCCTCCTTTATTTTGAAAATTCACGTTGTTTTCACTATAAACGTCAATACCAACCCTATAGATAAGGTTTAGATTGTCATTAAACTGGTATTGGATTCCCATATTACCAAAAACTCTATTGGTTTCTTGCCTTGTTCCCGCATTATTTGCGGTCCATAAGGGGTGTTGAATATCATTACCATTTCTATAATAAATACTACTTCCATCAATGGGGCTTTGAAAAGGAAGCCCAACGACATCAATACTTCTAGGCGTAAAGAACAAATCTCCAAATACGGAAGAACCAGAGCCTGTTGCTCCATTACCTTGACTCAAGGCCACTGGAGGCGATATAAACTTTGTTCTTGCAAAATTTAATGCTCCAGATATGGTGAATTTGTTACTAAGAACAGCACGACCACCGATACCAAAATTGTTCCTGTTTAAGCTGTTTCCAGGTGTAAAACCAATATCTTTTAAATGGCCATAATTGGCATTGTAGGATACTTTACCATCGTCTGAGCTACCACTTGCATTTATAGATAGATTGGTAACCGTTCCTGTTTTAAAGAAATCTCCAAAGCTATCATAAGGTCTCCATTCATATCTTGCGTTAGCGAATTCTGGGAATGCCTGTTGTCCCGCAGCAGAAATTGAATATGGGTGTGGAAGTGTTCCATTGGCATCAAAAGCTGTACTGTTTCCCCAACCAGAGATTCCGTCTCTATCAAAACTAGGTCCCCAGTTGCTGAAGAACCATCCAAAGGACTGGTCGAAACCGTTACCAAATTGGTTTTGATATTCTGGAGTTGAGGCAATTTCATTAAAAAACAAAGAACTGTTTACAGTGATCTCTGTCTTCTTTGCACCCTGCCCTCCAGAACCTGCTTTAGTTGTTATTAGAATAACACCATTTCTACCTAAAGAACCATAAAGTGTAGATGCGGCCAAACCTTTTAGCACGTTTACACTTTCTATACTGTTAGGGTCTAAATCCAAAAACCTGCTGGATCCGTTGTTCCCATTAATGAAATCCTGTCTAGATCCTTGTCTGCCCGAGGAGTTAGTATCTCCATTAAAAGGAACTCCATCAACAATGAATAAAGGTTGGTTACTTTGACTAAAAGAATTATATCCTCTAATAACGATATTTGTACCAGAGCCCGAAAGACCACTTTGCTGAGTGATATTAACCCCAGATGCTTTACCGATCAGGACTCTTCCCAAATCTCCTTCGGCCTTTTCTTCCAGTTGTTCAGAAGAAACTTCGGCAACTGCGTATCCCAAAGCTTGTTTTTCTCTTTTAATACCCAATGCCGTCACTACAACCTCTTCCAAGGCTTGTGCATCTTCCTCCATTTGGATATCTATAACACTTTGTGCACCAACAAGTCTTCTTGCTGGCCTTTGACCGAGATAAGTGTACACCAGTGTTTGACCAACACTTGCTACAATGGAATAATTACCATCAAAGTCAGATTGTGTCCCATTGGTAGTACCATCGACTACAATATTGACTCCAGGTAGTGGTATTCCTGTCTGGTCAATGATTGTACCGGTAATCGTTTTTTCTTGAGACCGGGCAAATGCTATACAAAATAACATTAAGACGAGGGTCCCAAATAGCTTCTTTACTTTCATAGAGTTAAAAGTTTTGTTAGTAATTAATGAGTTAGCGCAACTGAGAAAGGCAGGCGGAAGAAGGTGTTTGATAGCTAATTCAAATAATACTCCCTATTACGAAAACAAAACTTATTGGAAAGTCTCTATTTTAAGGTAGTAAGGCCTCTCACCGCCTTACCTTTACAATTGCAACAACAAAACAATTATAAGATTGAACATAAAGGGTACTTCTAAAACGGGCCGAACAACAAAAAAATACTAGCCCAACGGGGAGTACCGTTTTTAACAATTGTTTATTCCCAAATTCTAAGTAAAAAGGTTTCTTAAATTTTAACAAATCTCTATAGCAATGCATAAAGAGAGTGAAGTTTGGTAGCTTTAAATAGCACAAAAAACTATACGCTAAATTCCCAAAAACTGATTTGTAATTTACAATCCTCTAAGTAGCATAATTAAGAGGAAAAGGAAGAGAAAATCCTATTTAAGTTAGGAAGCGTAGGAGGTCAAAACACGAAAGTCGTTGGGACATAATCCTGTTTCCTTTTTAAAAGCACTATAAAAACTAGTTTTACTGTTGAAGCCTACTTCATACATTACTGCTTTTACGCTAAGGAACGGTTGAGACACCAATAAATCTTTGGCCTCTTGTATTCTGTAATGATTTAACAGGGAATAAAAATTCTTCGCCAAGTATTCATTGAGTACCTGGGAGACTTTATATCGGTCTTTTGCTATGTGTAAGGAAAGATCATTAAGGCCGATGGCATTGCTTTTATATAGTTTATCTCTTTCAAAAGCCTGCTTAATTTTTTCCTTAATTTCGGAAGCTTCCTGCAGTGACAAACCTGACTTTACATATTTGTTTGCCGATGTATTCCCAAACTCCTCTGGTTGAGTATTGTATGTAGAAAAAAAATGTCTAAAAAGCTTTTTCATGACATTCTAAAATTTATTTACTACATCTAGTTACCATAAAAACCAATGATTCCGGTTCTATCCGATAAGGATTTACGTAAAATGTCTTCGGGAAGCTTTACCCTTTTTTGTATAATATTTGCTTTATCTATTAATTTTATTAGGATAGATAAATGGTGTTTTTCTGATTTTAATTTCTCCTTGTTATGATTATCTCTTCAGCACTTTTTGCAATACATCTCTCTTGAAATATTTACTTAGGCCTACATTATCAATCAAAATGGCCAACAAAGACATCACTTCCAAATCAAGTGAGCGTTTATATAAAAAAAGGAGGCTTCAATTTTTTGAAGCCTCCTTTTTTTAGTGGGCGCGAAGGGATTCGAACCCCTGACCCCCTGGGTGTAAACCAGGTGCTCTGAACCAACTGAGCTACGCGCCCATTCCATTTTCTGAATGGGAGTGCAAATATAGCATCATTTTTTGTTTAGCAAAAAGAAAAAAACACAAAATCTTTAAACCACTTCAGAAACCACAAAAGTACTGCCTCCGATATAAACAAAGTCATCTAGCCTTGCATTGTTCAACGCCTTTTTAAGGCCAACTTTGACAGATTTATAGGTTTTCCCTTTTAGTCCAAATTCACTTGCTGCCTGCTTTAATTTTTCCGCCTCCAAGCCTCTTGGGATATTTGGTCGTGTAAAATAGTACTTAGCATTCTTTGGAAACAATGCAAGCACATCCTTTAAATCCTTATCATTAACAAAACCAAGGACAAAATGTATCTGTTTCGCGCCATATTTGTCTATCTGGCTCAAAATCATTCGTAACCCTTCAGTATTATGTGCCGTATCACAAACCGTCATAGGTTTTTCTCCTAAAACCTGCCATCTACCTAAAAGGCCAGTGTTCTTAATACAGTTTAAAAGCCCATTTTTTATATGCATTGATTCTATCCCAAAGCCTTTCAGTTCTTTTAAGACAGTAACCACACCGTTCATATTTTTTTTCTGATAACTCCCTTTCAAATCTGTTTCATAGTTTTCATTTGGAAGTTCTTCAGCAAAAACTATTTTAGCACTTTTCTGGGCCGCTATCAATTTAAATATTCCTTCCGTCTCAGGTTTCGATTCACTTATGACCACTGGGACGTCTCTTTTAATAATTCCAGCCTTTTCTAAAGCAATTTTTTCTAAAGTATCTCCCAGAATTTGAGTATGATCTAATCCAATGTTGGTAATTAATGAAATTTCAGGAATTATAATGTTTGTGGAGTCCAACCTACCTCCTAAGCCCACTTCAATCACAGCAATATCTACTTTTTCCTCCGCAAAATAATGAAACGCCATCCCTACGGTCATTTCAAAAAAGGAAAGTTCATTATACTCTAAAAATGCCTTGTGCTTGCTTATAAAGTCTTTTACACACCTTTTGCCAATAGGTTCCCCATTGATTTTAATACGCTCTCTAAAATCTTTTAAATGGGGAGAGGTATAGAGTCCAACCTTATATCCTGCCTCTTGAAGAATTGAAGCCAACATATGACTACTTGAGCCTTTTCCGTTGGTCCCAGCAACATGAATGCTTTTAAATTTCTTTTCAGGCCTCCCAAGGACTTCAGAAAAATAAATGATATTATCTAATTTATCCTTAAGTGCTGAAGCTCCTTTTTGCTGGTACATTGGAAGTTGTTGAAACATCCAATTTAAAGTTTCCTTATAAGTCATAGAATTACTGACCGAGCTTAAAGTTGACTACTACAAAGCCTATTTGTTGTGATGGGGCATTTGAGTCTAAATTCCATTTGTGAAGAAACGCAGTTTTTCGCGCAGGTGCCAATAAACAGGGAGCATTATTGGTAGTCCCTTTAACTCCAGGGGTAGCCTTAATTACTTTACCATTCCGGTCCACTACAATTCTAACCACAACGGTACCGTCTTCATTACATTCTTGCTGCACTTTGCCTTTGTTTACCAAAGAACGGCCGTTAAGTCCATATCCTCCTGTACCACTACCACTTCCTGGGCTTCCATAAGAACTTGTAGCATAAGGATCTCCGTCGGGTTTACCTTTGTCACCAGCCTTGTTATCATCTCCTTCACTTCCAGTAGTTTTTCCATCAGACTTTCCTATACCACCGATTAAGGCATCAAGACTCTTTTTCTTTGCTTCTTGTTCTTGTCTTTTTCGGTCCTCAGCTTGTTTTTTCTCTCTAGCAATCCGCTCAGTTTCAGCCTTGGCTTTTTTGGCAGCTTCATCTGCTTTGCGCTTGGCTTCTTTTTGCTGATTTATTTTGATTGTCTCCTCGTTTTCGCTGGTTAGCACCTTTTCAACTGGTGCTTCTGGAGTTGTTTCTTTGGGCTGAACTTGTTCCTGCACCTGCTCTACCGGTTTGGTTATTTCTTTTTTTGGTTCGGAGCGAACTTTTTCTTTGGGTTGTACTTTACCACTGCCAAAATCCATGGTGCCGAAATTGACCGCAATTCCATTTTCAATGGGCGGATCTAAGTAAGTAAGTCCAATATAAAATAGCAATAGCAATAGCACGCTTAACAGAAGTGTTGTAAGCGTAAATGATTTTTTCTTGTGTCTCGTATCTAAAAATGACATCATTTTGGCCGCACAGCCAAGATAACCTTGTAACTATTTCTGTTGGCAATGTCCATCACGTTTACGGCCTCTTTAATAGCCACGCTTTCCTCTGCCCTTAAAATGATTGTTGGCTTTTCTTGACCTTCAAGTGCCTTTTTTAGTTCAATTTCAATGTATTCCTCGTTTATCTGTTCGTTGTTCACAAAATACTCCAGATTCTTGTTTATGGTTACTGAAACATTTTGTGTGTTGGTGGATTTCCCTTTAGCTTTTGGCAACAGTAAATCCAAAGCATTGGGCGCGTTGGAAGTCAGCATAAAAAATACCAATAACAGAAATACAATATCCGTCATCGATGACATACTAAATTCTGGGCTTACCTTATTTCTTCCTTTTAGTTTCATACTGAAATTCTAAATAGGTTCATTCAATAAATCCAAAAACTCAACCGCATTGGCTTCCATTTTATGTACCACCTTATCTGTTCTGTTTACCAAATGATTGTATCCAATATAGGCTATAATACCTACTACCAATCCTGCAACGGTAGTGGTCATTGCGGTATAAATTCCAGATGCTAATGATCCCATTTCCGCTTGTCCGCCACTACTTGCCATTTCATGGAACGCCAAAATCATACCAATTACGGTTCCCAAGAAACCAATCATTGGAGCAGCTCCAGCGACAGTAGCTAAAACACTAACATTTTTTTCTAGTTTGTAAACCTCTAAAGTACCCGCATTCTCAATTGCAGTGTTTATGTCATCCAAAGGTTTCCCGATTCTAGATACTCCTTTTTCCGTTAATCTTGCTACGGGTGAGTCTGTTTGTGCACACAAAATTTTAGCTGCGTCCAGTTTACCATTCATGACATGGTCACGAATTTGATTCATGAAGTTTTTGTCAATTTTTGAAGCCGCCTTAATAGCAAAAATGCGTTCAAAATAAATGTACATGGCTACAAAGAGAAGTACAAAAAGTACCATGATAATAACGATACTACCCGTTCCTCCACTAACAATTAAATCAATAACGGAAAGGGTTTTTTCTTCTGAAATAGATACACCCATCTCAGCCCCTTCTTCTAAATCTTGAAAAGTAATCATATAAAATCCCCAATTTAAGTTGCAATAATAACGGAGATTTTTAAGCTAAAGTATTTTTTAGAAAAAATATCGCATCACAACAAAGCAAATAGCCCCTGCTATAAATCCAAGGAATGCCAGCCATGCTATTTTTTTAAGATACCAAAAGAAGTCTATTTTCTCCATTCCCATGGCCACAACTCCAGCAGCAGAACCGATAATAAGCATGCTTCCTCCAGTTCCTGCAGAGTAGGCAATAAAATGCCATAATGGATTATCTATTGGCTCGGAAAACATCCCTAAACTGGCAGCAACCAAAGGTACATTATCTATTACAGCAGAACCAATACCAAGAATGATGACCACCAAATCTGAAATCTCGGTGCCAGGAAGCTCTGTACCCAACAATCCAATACCTTGTTTTAATCCTTCTGCAAAATTAAATAGCAATCCTAAAGATTCAAGCGCAGCTACAGCCATTAAAATTCCAAGGAAGAATAAAATACTCGGTAGTTCAATCTTGGTCAAAGCACTATGCACAGGACTATGATGCGATTCCGCATCGCTTTCCTGATCAACAGACGAAATAGTAATTTTAGTACTACTGTAGATTTCAGCAAAAGTTGCAACAACGGCCAAGGATAACATCATACCCACGTATGGAGGCAAATGGGTGATTGTCTTGAAAATAGGCACAAAAACTATAGCAGCAAGGCCTAAATATAACATTGTTGCACCAAATCTAGATTTGGCAGGCTCTGCTTCCTCTACATCAATGCTTCCTTTAAAGGCCGGTAAAAAGGAGGCAATAAAAGTCGGAACCAACATACATATTAATGAAGGTACTAATAGATAGCCAATTAATTTACCTGTGGTTACTTTATTTCCTATCCATAGCATGGTGGTGGTAACGTCTCCAATTGGCGACCACGCCCCACCTGCATTAGCAGCAATAATGATTAAACCAGCATACCATAATCTATCATTTCTTACTTTAACGATTTTCTGAAGGATGGAGATTAATACAATAGTCGCCGTAAGATTATCTATAATAGCGGAAAGAATAAAGGCCAAGAAAGCAAAAATCCAAAGTATCTTTCTTTTACTTCTTGTCTTAACAAAAGATTTTATGGTGGCAAAACCATCAAAATAATCAATAATCTCAACAATGGTCATGGCTCCCAATAGGAATACCAGTATTTCTGAGGTCTTTCCTAAATGATGCAGTAAGGTCTCCTCCAAAACATGCATTTTATCTTCATGCCCCAGAGCGGAAAATCCATCCATTAAAGCATGTTTACCAGAATCAAACCAAGTTGTAAAGCCATCGATGCCGAAAGCCATCATAGCCCACAGAATAGCCATCATAGCCAAGGCAGGGATAAGCTTATCAATTTTAAGGTTATGTTCAAGGGTAATCGCTAGGTATCCAATTACAAATATGGCAATGAGGATGGTTTCCATGTGAGTTGGTTAATTTAGGTGAAACTTATTGTCTGTAAAAAACAATCTACTTTGCTAAAGATATTCAAAATGAGTTTTCCCACATAATCTTAATCCTAGAAATATATTAAGAAAATTTTATTCCCCAAGAAATCGACAAGTAACATTATATCATTCTCAATTTTTAGTGCCATTTCCTAAAAAAATCCCAGCATAGAGCTATATTTGCATCGTATTTTTATTTATTTCTCAATTTTATGGACTTTACACTTTCCGAAGAGCAGTTAATGATACAACAAGCTGCAAAAGATTTTGCTCAAAATGAATTATTACCTGAAGTAATAGAACGGGATGATGCGCAAAAGTTTCCAGCGGAGCAAGTAAAGAGCATGGGTGAACTTGGCTTCTTAGGAATGATGGTTGATGAAAAATATGGGGGCAGCGGTCTTGACACACTTTCCTATGTCCTAGTTATGGAAGAACTATCAAAAGTTGATGCATCAGCATCCGTTGTGGTATCCGTAAACAACTCTTTAGTTTGTTGGGGCTTGGAAACTTTTGGGTCTGAAAATCAAAAGCAAAAATATTTAACTCGTTTGGCATCTGGAGAAATAATAGGTGCTTTTTGCCTTTCTGAACCTGAAGCAGGAAGTGACGCTACTTCTCAAAAAACAACTGCGATTGACAAAGGGGACCACTATGTTATTAATGGAACAAAAAACTGGATCACCAACGGTGGAACTGCGGAAGTTTATTTAGTCATAGCTCAGACGGATGTTGAAAAAGGACATAAAGGAATCAATGCCCTTATTGTTGAAAAAGGGATGGAAGGCTTTGAAATTGGGCCTAAAGAAAACAAATTGGGAATTAGAGGAAGTGATACGCATTCTTTATTGTTCAATGATGTTAAAGTACCAAAGGAAAATCGCATCGGTGAAGATGGTTTCGGGTTTAAATTTGCCATGAAAACCCTTGCTGGAGGAAGAATAGGAATTGCAGCACAGGCACTTGGTATTGCAACCGGGGCCTACGAACTTGCCAAGAAATATTCAAAAGAGCGCAAAGCGTTCGGAACAGAAATTGCAAATCATCAGGCCATTGCCTTTAAATTGGCAGATATGCATACCAAAATTCAAGCAGCACGCCATTTGGTGTATCAAGCAGCCTGTGATAAAGACAACGGAAACGATTACACACTTTCAGGGGCCATGGCTAAATTATATGCCTCCGAAGTTGCTATGGAAACTGCAGTTGAAGCGGTTCAAATACATGGTGGAAATGGTTTCGTTAAAGACTATCATGTCGAAAGAATGATGCGTGATGCAAAAATTACTCAGATTTATGAAGGCACTTCTGAAATTCAAAAAATTGTTATTTCCAGAAGTATCCTAAAAGATTAGTGAAATCTTACCCTATAAAAATTAGGGCTTGATTTAAAATTTTTTGTTTTTAGCTGACTACCTCCCTATACTTTTGGTGCTTTGTATAGCAATATTTGACCTTTCAAGACTTCCACCCCTGTTAGTGAGCTAAAACTATTTTTTCAACATATATTTTTGAGATTATCACAATTTGATGTTCCCTAAATTTTCGATTTGAATATTTTTTAACGTTTCATTCCATACGTTGATGATTTAATTACAATAGTTTAAAAACCTTATACATAACTCATATAAAATGATATTTTTGAGGAAATACCATAATGATGACGTTAGAAAAACAAGGTTTATACCTCCCAGAATTTGAGCATGATAACTGTGGTGCGGGCTTTATCTGTAGCCTAAAAGGAAAAAAATCCAATGACATTATTCATAAGGCCCTCGAAATACTAGACAAACTAGAACATAGAGGTGCTGTTAGTTCTGATGGTAAAACAGGAGATGGCGCCGGAATCCTTATCGATATTCCACATGATTTTTTTACGGAAGTATGTGACTTCAGTTTACCTGAAGCAGGGAATTATGCTGTTAGCAATGTTTTTCTTCCACAAAAGGAAAATCAACGAAATTTCTGTATTTCAACCTTCGAAGAAAATATTGAGAGCCAAGGATTACAACTATTAGGATGGCGTGATGCCCCAGTAAACCGTTCAGTACCTGGAAGAATTGCTGCCGAAACGGAGCCTTTTGTAAAACAAGTATTTGTTGGTAAAGGTGAGGCTATTGATGATTTTCAATTTAATCTGAAGCTCTTCATTGCAAGAAAGATCACCGAGCATGCCATTATTAAAAGTAAACTTTCACAAAGTCAGTTCTTTTACCTACCAAGCCTTTCAACCAAAATCATCATTTTTAAAGGGCTTTTGGTTCCACACGATATCAGCAGGTATTATGAAGACCTCTTAGATTCAAGAGTGGTTACACGTTTGGCGCTTGTTCATCAACGCTTTTCCACCAATACATTTCCAACATGGGATTTGGCACAACCCTTCCGCTACATGTGCCACAATGGTGAAATAAACACCTTGAGAGGAAACGTATCCAGAATGCGATCCCGAGAAGAACTTTTAAAAAGTGATTGGTTTGGTGAAGACATCAAAAAAATACTTCCAGTAGTATTGCCTAGAAAATCGGATTCTGCAAGTATGGATATGGTCGTGGAGCTACTTTTAATGACAGGCCGCTCCCTTCCAGAAGTAATGATGATGCTTGTTCCAGAAGCTTGGGAAAAGAATACAGAAATGTCAGAATCCAAAAGGGCATTTTATGAATATAACTCCTGTTTAATGGAGCCTTGGGACGGTCCTGCTTCAATTCCATTTACCGACGGGAACTACATAGGTGCTGTTTTAGATAGAAATGGACTGCGCCCATCAAGGTATTCTGTCACTAAAAAAGGATATGTAATCATGTCCTCAGAAACAGGTGTGGTCGAATTGGAACCAGAAGATATTGAATTCCATGGCAGACTTGAGCCGGGAAGAATGTTCTTGGTCAATATGGAAGAGGGTCGTATCATTAATGATGAGGAGATAAAAGAAACTATAGCCAAAAAACATCCATATAAAAAATGGCTAAAGAACAACCTCGTTCATTTAAAGGACATTCCTTATAACGATTGCCCAGTTTTTTATGGAGAATTCCCAATAGAAACTAGAAGAGCTGCTTTTGGTTATACCTTGGAAGATATCAATACCATCATCTTACCCATGGCTAAGTATGCTAAAGAACCAATAGGTTCTATGGGTTCTGATACCCCTATTGCAGTATTGTCGGAGAGGCCTCAGCTTATCTATAATTACTTTAAGCAATTATTCGCACAAGTAACGAACCCTCCTTTGGATGGAATTAGGGAAGAACTAATTACAGATATTAGTTTAACACTTGGAAGTGACCAAAACCTTTTCGATACATCAGAGTACCATTGCAGAAAACTGAAGATTCAAAATCCTGTTATCTCTAAAGAGGATTTGGATAAGATAAAAAACTACGATGCCAGTCCAGACTACAAAGTAGTCTCTATTTCAATGCTGTATGAAATTGGAAAAGGCCATAATGGCTTGGAAGAAGCACTGGATGCTATTTTAACCCAAGCTTCATCGGCTATCGATGAAGGTGCCAATATCATAATCCTGTCAGATAGAATGGTGAGTACTGAAATGGCCGCAATTCCCGCTTTATTGGCATGTTCGTATGTAAATAGTGGGCTAAGCAGGTTAGGCAAGCGTTCTAAGCTCAGTATTATTATTGAATCCGCAGAGCCAAGGGAAGTACATCATTTTGCATTGCTCTTCGGTTTTGGTGCCAGTGCCATAAACCCTTACTTGGTGAATGAAATCATTGGAGAACAAATTGAAGAAAACGACATAACAGAATACACTTTTGATGAAGCTATAAAGAATTACAACAAAGCTATCGGAAAAGGCATCTTAAAAGTGATGAACAAAATCGGAATCTCAACCCTAAATTCTTATCGAGGTTCCCAATTATTCGAATGTATAGGTATAAATACCAAAGTGGTGGACAAATACTTCCCCAATACGCCAACTCGTATTCAAGGAATAGGTTTGTATGAAATTGAAAAGGAGATAGCAAAACGCCACAAAAAAGCATTCAAAACTCAGGAGTTAGCAGCTAATCTTGATATTGAGATTGGCGGAGAGTATCGTTGGAGAAGGGATGGTGAAAAACATATGTTCAATCCATTAAGTATTGCCAAACTTCAAAAATCGGTACGCAATAACGAGCCGGATACTTATAAAGAGTATTCCAAATTGGTTAATGAGCAATCAAAAAACTTGATGACCATCCGCGGGTTGTTTGAATTTTCAAACTATGACCCAATTCCTATTGAGGAAGTAGAACCATGGACCGAAATTGTAAAAAGATTCAAGACCGGCGCCATGTCCTACGGAAGCATAAGTAAGGAAGCCCATGAAAATTTAGCGATTGCCATGAACCGAATTGGTGGAAAGAGTAACTCTGGTGAAGGTGGTGAAGATTCGGCTCGTTTTTATAAAAATCAAACAGGTGACTGGAAAAACAGCGCTATTAAACAGGTTGCCTCAGGCAGATTTGGAGTAACCTCTGACTACCTGACCAATGCAAAAGAAATTCAGATTAAAATGGCCCAAGGAGCCAAACCGGGCGAAGGCGGTCAACTGCCAGGTCCAAAGGTGAATCCTGCCATAGCCAAGACAAGGAATTCCACTCCATATGTCGGTTTAATATCACCACCGCCACATCATGATATTTATTCCATTGAGGATTTGTCCCAATTGATTTATGATTTAAAATCAGCCAATAGAGAAGCAAGAATTAATGTGAAATTAGTTTCGGAAGTAGGTGTTGGAACCGTTGCTGCTGGAGTTTCAAAAGCAAAAGCAGATGTTATTCTTATATCTGGATTTGATGGAGGTACAGGAGCATCACCGCTAACCTCATTAAAACATGCAGGACTTCCATGGGAATTGGGAATTGCCGAAGCACAACAAACACTGGTTTTGAACGATTTAAGAAACCGGATAGTTTTGGAATGTGATGGGCAATTAAAAACAGGAAGAGATGTTGCCATAGCCTGTCTTTTAGGAGCAGAAGAATTCGGATTTGCCACAGCTCCTTTAGTAGCATCAGGATGCATAATGATGCGTGTATGTCATTTAAATACCTGTCCTGTAGGCATCGCCACTCAAAATCCAGAGCTACGCAAAAAATTCAAAGGAAAACCAGAACATGTAGTCAACTACATGTATTTTGTAGCTCAGGAACTTAGAGAAATTATGGCCAAACTTGGTTTTAGAACCATTGATGAAATGGTAGGTCAAGTACAAAAATTGGATAGAAAAAAAGCTATTGAACACTACAAAGCTGCCGGTATCGACTTAAGTCCAATTCTTTATCAAGTAGATGTTCCCGAAGGAACCAAATTCTACAACACCCAGAAACAAGTTCACAATATTGAAAAATCCATAGAGTTTGACATTATAGCTCAGGCCCATCCAGCGTTGTTCAGGAAAGAAAAAATTTCTTTGGATTTCCCAATTTACAATACGGATAGAGCCGTAGGAGCCATTGTGAGTAATGAAATATCAAAAATTTATGGTGCCGATGGATTACCAGACAACACATTAAAACTGAATTTTACCGGTTCTGCCGGGCAAAGTTTTGGGGCTTTTGCCACAAAAGGACTTACCATGATTGTTAACGGAAACACCAATGACTATCTTGGAAAAGGCCTTTCAGGAGCAAAATTGATTATTAAAGTGCCTTATAAATCTACACTAAAGCCCGAAGACAATATTATCACCGGCAATGTGACCTTGTATGGTGCAACATCTGGAGAAGCATATATAAATGGTAAAGCTGGAGAGCGTTTTTGTGTTAGAAATTCAGGAGCAAAAGCTGTAGTAGAAGGTATTGGTGATCATGGATGTGAATATATGACTGGTGGAGTTGCTGTTATTTTAGGAGCTGTTGGAAGAAACTTTGGTGCAGGAATGAGCGGCGGAATAGCCTATGTTTTTGATAAGGATAATTTGTTTGAGAGAAGATGTAATGGGGAAACGCTCAATTTATTGGCTGTTGAAGAAGACAATGATATTAAGCAGTTAAAAGAGCTTATCGAAAATCACTATAATGCCACATTAAGCCCTCTGGCACAAGATATTCTTGAAAATTGGGAAGACTGTTTGCCAAAATTTGTAAAAGTCTTTCCAGAGGAATACCGCCAGGCATTGATACGATTAGAAAAAGAAAAATTACAAACCTTATAATTTGAGCCATGGGAAAGACGACAGGATTTATGGAGTTTGACAGGAAGGATGAAGCCTATGCACCTGTTAAAGAGAGAATCAAAAACTATAAGGAATTTACAGTTCCCTTAAAAGAAAAGGAACTAAAAGACCAAGGTGCACGGTGTATGGATTGTGGTATCCCATTCTGCCATAGTGGTTGTCCATTAGGCAATCTCATTCCAGATTTTAATGATGCCGTATATCAAGGAAAGTGGGAGAAAGCAACCAAGATTCTACATTCAACCAATAACTTCCCAGAGTTTACGGGCAGGTTATGCCCAGCTCCATGTGAGGAAGCCTGTGTACTGGGCATCAATGAAGACCCAGTATCCATAGAAAATATTGAGAAAAATATTGTGGAAACAGCGTTTAAAAACGGCTGGATAAAACCTGAGCCACCTATTAGCCGAACTGGCAAAAAAGTCGCTGTGATAGGATCTGGCCCTGCAGGTCTCGCTGCGGCCCAACAATTAAATAGAGCAGGGCACTCCGTCACTGTTTTGGAACGTGATGAAAAAATTGGAGGGTTGTTGCGTTATGGTATTCCTGATTTCAAAATGGAAAAAAATGTTATCGACAGGCGGCTGAAAGTCATGAAAAAAGAAGGGATTACCTTCAAAACCGGTGTGCATGTAGGGGTCGATATTAAAGCCGATGAGCTTCAGAAAGAATATGACAGCATTGTGCTTTGCGGTGGTGCCACAGTCAGAAGAAAACTTCCCATACCAGGAGCTGATTTAAAAGGCGTTGTACAAGCCATGGATTTTCTTCCGCAAAACAATAGAAAAGTTGATGGTATTCCATATAAAGGTGAAGAGCTTTCAGCGAAAGGGAAAAAAGTTATTGTCATTGGTGGTGGAGATACCGGTTCCGACTGTATTGGGACCTCAATTCGCCATGGAGCAGATTCAGTAACCAATTTTGAGATTATGCCCAAGTCAACCACAGCAAGACCTGAGGGGCAGCCATGGCCATTTTGGCCTATGCGCTTGAGAACAAGCACATCCCACAAAGAAGGTGCTGAACGTGTCTTTAGTATTTCAACCAAAAAGTTTGTTGGAGATAAAAATGGCAACTTAAAAGGCCTTGTTACATCTGAGGTTTTCTGGGAAAAAGTACCAGGACAAAGACCTATCTTAAAAGAAGTAGCAGGAACGGAAAAAGAATGGGATTGCGATTTGGCTTTACTAGCTCTAGGATTTACAGGTTCTGAAACCACTATAGCCGAACAGTTAGGTTTACAAATGGATGCCAGAACCAATATTAGCGCCTCAGTAAAAGATTACAAAACCAATGTTCCAGGTATTTTTGTTGCTGGTGACCAAAGGAGAGGACAGTCCTTAATCGTTTGGGCAATATCTGAAGGAAGAGAGGCCGCTCACCATGTAGACAACTTCCTGATGGGAAAATCAAATTTACCTTTAAAAGGTGATGGTGATTTACCAAGAATTTAAAATTAAATACCCAACCAAACCCTTTATAGAAAACTCCCCAAAGAATTATTTTGGGGAGTTTTTGTTTTTAATCATCTAATTATTAAGCGATGTACCTCGGTTTCATCTAAGGTAATTAATTTCAAAAAATACAGCCCAGCAGTGTATTCTTCAACATTAAAAGAGGTACCCATCTTATAACTAGCTGTATGAACAATTCTTCCTTCCATATTTATTAATTGAATAATTGCATCTTGATACTTACTATTTTCCAATCTAAACGATGAACTTGTTGGATTTGGGTAGAATAATGTCCCTGCTTGCTTTTCATCAAGTACATCAAACAATTCAACATCTTCAGGCAATTGCGCTTTCAAAGGAGTTCCACTAGATTGAAATTCATAGGCCCCCACATCAAAAGCACTGCCAGAAGGTCGCGATGCATTATCCATATCAAAAGTGATTCCCCATGAAGTAATGCTCGACCCCATATCAACAACAGCCGAACCTGAAGAAGAGGGGCTAAAATCGTTGTTCAAGACATCCGTTAATCCTAAAGTATCTATTTGACGAGTCATAATGTTTGAATAGATATTGGTTAACAAACTATCCCTTGTATCCCTTTCATTGAAGTCAAAATAACTTTCCTGATTTTGTTTCCAAGTGTTTCCTCCCTCAAAATCATATCCTGGATCAACCACCAAATTATTTACAAAATACGATGGAACTTCACTCTGATTCCTATATAAATCAGCTGGATCAACAGGGTGCAAAACTGTCGTGTTATAATGCACTCCGGCTCTTTCCGGTTCTACTATAGTATTGTTTGCCACATAATAACCCACATTTAAATCTTCAAATTCGTGTCTGTTATGGAGAAAGATCCCGTGCATTTTGGGTTTTACAAATACATTATTATAAACCTTTGTCCCGCTTTCGCCATTAATTATTTGCATTCCCCATCCTTTTTCCAAAGGGCCATTGACGATATGATTATTGAAAACTTCATAAGCACCACCCCCTAGACTCAAGGCAAAAGCTTGCCCCCAATTTCCTCTGGTCCCATAATCATAAATTGTATTATCTCTCACCTTACTATTAATGTGGGCAAGATTTAATTGAATAGCGTCCCAACCAGTATCTTCAACTATATTATGATGTATATCCACATTTTCCAACCAATGCCCATAGACTTTGGTACCACTACAGTTCCGCCCGGAATCCAGTTTATAACCTAAAGTAAAACCGATGTAAATACCCTCACCGTGAGTATTGTGAATATAGTTATGATGAATATTTAAATTTTTCATTACAAAACCGTTGACCCTCCATGTATCAGTATTGTTACAATCGGGATCAGTCTTTGCCATTAACCCTGCAAAACCAGCATGAGCAACCTCTATATGATCTATTTCAACATCTGTACTTAGCGCACTTAAAACCATGCCCATAGCCCAAGGTCCGGTTCCTTCTATCTTGATGCCATAATTATGGTTCACATCACCTGTACCCGTTAGATGAATGTATTTGCTATTTTTAAATTCGAGGGCTGAATAAGCAGTTTCATTTAGAACAACCTGCCCGCCACAATTCTTAAATGTTACTGGGTTGGTCGCTGTTCCTTCAAAATCATAAAAACGTATGCCAGCATAATTGCCAGCTGGTATACAGATTGTGTCCCCAGGAGAATAGCTGACATTTGATGCCCAAACTAGATTCAAGGTTGATGTTGATAGTCCGGTAAGCGTAACATCACAATTACATGACTGTGCTCTTGCCAATGAAATTGATAGGAATAAAATAAACAATAGTAATAGTTTCCTCATAGTATTTAGTTTTAATGGTTACAAATCCAAATACCATAGCGAATCTGCCAGATAATCATAATGTGCATAAGTTGAAGAAATAAAATTACACTTGAGGCATTTCAAATATAAGTGTTTTGTAAGTAAATTCTTACTTAATTGATTTACTGAACAAAAAAAACGCCCTTTACGTGATGTAAAGGGCGTTCAAGGAAGGCGGCGACCTACTCTCCCACTTGGTATAGCAGTACCATCGGCGCAAACGGGCTTAACTTCCCTGTTCGGAATGGAAA